>JAEEQS010000020.1 GCA_016285455.1 Bacteroidales bacterium | reverse complement strand
CAGTGGCAGCTATGCTGCTTATAACAATCACCTCCTTCGCCCAGACAGGAAGGAACATCTATGAGAAGTATTCTGACAACGATGGCGTGAGTGCCGTCTACATTTCTCCGGCAATGTTCCGCCTTATTGGTAAACTCCCTGAAATAAAAGCAGATGTGGAGGACGGAACCGTGGACCTGGCTCCAGTGGTCAGGACCCTTACCGGGATGTACATCCTCAGCAGCGAGAATCCTGCCATCAGGGAAGCTCTGGCAAATGACGTGAAGAAGTTTGTCTCGTCCAAGAAATACGAGCTTCTGATGGAAGCAAAGGATAACGGGCAGACAATGAAGATGTACACGGTGGGAGACCAGAAGACCGTGAACAGTTTCGTGATGTACGCCATTGACCAGGAAGAGACCACTTTTATCTGCATTGACGGCAACATTAACCGTCAGGATCTTGAAAAAGTCCTCGCCGAGCAGATGAAATAGGCTACTTTGAAAAGGTCTGCTGGAACTCTGTCAGCTTGTCCACGACTTCGTTGATGCTGTCTGTAAGGGCCATTATCAGATTCTTGTATCTGCCCTTTGCAACAAGCTCTTCCAGAAGCGGATAGGCTGGCATTTGTTTTGTCCAGAACTGCTTTCCCATAAAAATCATAGGACTCGCGAAGCCGTAGGACAGATAGTGGTTCTGGACGGCATCCTGGAAGATTTCCTGCATTGTCCCGGCGCTACCCGGAGTATATACGATTCCGCCGAAGGCATAGGTTAGGATACTGTCTTCTCTGATGCTGTTTTCAAAGAACTTGGCTATGTGAGTTGCAAATGGAGTTGAAGGCTCGTGCCCGTAGAGCCAGGTAGGTATGGCCAGGCTGTGGTATTTGTTCTGCGGGTATTTGGCCTTAACCTTCATCGCTGAGGAAAGCCATCCCTTGTCTTTGAAAGTAGGTGCTGCGGAGAGCATCTGGAGCGCGTCATCCACGTCTTTTACTCTCCTTCCGGCCATCCAGGCTCCCAGGTGAGTGGCTTCCATAGCTCCTGGGCCACCACCGGACAGCATAACGAATCCTTTCTCAGTCAACTTCTTGCTGAGCAGGACCACTTCCCGGAACATCTTGTCTGTTCTGGAATTTGCGTGACCGCCCATTATTCCGACACATTTACGGGAGTCATGGTCCTTGAAAAAGTTCTTAAGGTTTATATGCATATCGTGGTCGTGGATAGACCGGCACAATGATTCTCTGATGTCTTCAGGCTGCTTGCCCTTTTCCAGGTAATGGCTGTAGACAAGAGAGTCGCGGCAAGTGGCCTGCGTAGCATCATTTTCCGGGTCAAACCCCTCGTAAAGCTCTTGCGCTGAGTACAATTCGTGCCTGATTACCTGGAAAGGCACATCCTTTATGTAGTTGTCCAAGGTCTGGATTACCTTGAAATTTAACATATGCATTTGCGATTTCTTTTGTTTTACTCCATAAAGATAGTATTTTTGCACAATACTATACCTGAACCGCAAATAGATGAAGCATTACCTGAAAACGCTGGAGGAGACAATCCACAACCATTGGGATTTACCTGCAGTAGTCGATTACGGAGGAGAGGCTTTTACATACGGCAATCTTGCCACTTATGTAGAAACCTTCCATCTTTTCTTTGAAAAAGCAGGAGTCAAAATAGGTGACCGCATTTCCATATGTGCCAGAAATTCAGCCCGCTGGGCCATTTCTTTCTGGGCAGTCAACACATACGAGGCTGTTGTTGTTCCGCTTCTTGCAGATTTTCATCCGGACAGCATAACAAGACTTGTTAACCATTCTGAAAGCATTCTTTTGTTCACCGATACAGAGATCTGGAGTAAGATGGATCCTGAGGCTATGCCGCTTCTGAAGGCGGCCGTGAATGTGATGGACTTCTCTATGCTTTGGTCAAGGGATGAGTCTTTTTCATCTGCCTGGGAACAGAAGGAGAGCCTTATCGCCGCCAAATATCCTGAAGGTTTCAAGCCTGAAAACGTGGTTTATCCGATTGACAACCAAGACAATCTTTCTATAATAAACTATACTTCCGGAACTTCCGGAGACCCTAAGGGCGTAATGCTCACATACGGGGCAATGAGCGACACAGACGAGTTCTCCAACGCCCATTTCCCTAATACTCCTGGACAGACTATGGTTTCTATGTTGCCTCTTGCGCATATGTACGGCCTAGCCATTGAGTATATACACCCGAATGTAGACGGAGTTACTGTTTACTTCCTGGGCAAGGCTCCTTCTCCTACCACGCTTCTGGCTGCAATGAAAGAAGTGAAGCCGTATATGGTTATCACAGTTCCTCTGGTTATGGAGAAGATTTATGCCACTTCTATAAAACCGGCTTTGGCAAAGGTGAGGAAACTTCTGGCTATTCCTATTATTAGAAGGCTGATTTACAATAAAGTGCGCAACAAGATAATGGCTGCTTTCGGCGGAAACGTGGGCTGCTTCATTATGGGCGGAGCGCCGCTGAAGCCTGAGGTAGAGCGCTGTCTGAAGCAGATTCGCCTTCCTTACACTGTGGGTTACGGAATGACCGAAGCTTGCCCTCTTATCGCATACGAATGGTGGACGGAATTTGTTCCGGGATCTTGTGGAAAACCTGTCCACGAGGTCAGGATAGACTCCCCGGATCCACAGCATATTCCTGGAGAAATCCAGGCCCGCGGCGCCAACATAACCATTGGGTACTACAAGAATCCAGAGGCTAACGCCCAGGCTTTCACGGAAGACGGATGGTTCCGTACAGGAGACCTCGGAATTATAGACAAAGACGGCAACGTTTTCATTCGCGGTAGGATCAAGTCTATGATCCTGGGCTCATCCGGCCAGAACATCTATCCTGAAGAGATAGAGGCAGTGCTTTCCAGCATTCCGTATGTAGAAGAAAGCGTGGTGGTTGACCGAGACGGCAAGATTGTGGCTCTGGTTTATCCTGCCAACAAGGATGAGCTGAGTGAAGAAACATTGAAGGATCTTCCTGAAACCATTTGCACTCTGGCAAACATTTCCCTCGCCAAATACAGCCAGATCAATAGGGTAGAATTGGTAGACAAGCCTTTTGAGAAGACTCCAAAGATGAGCATCAAGCGCTATTTGTACAAATAGCCAAACACAATAACATAATGAAACGATTTTTAGCAATTGCGGCAATGACTATACTTGCGGCATCTTGCACACAGAGTAAAGCGCCAAAGGCTCTTGTGCTTTATTATTCTCAGACCGGCAATACTGAAGTTGTAGCCAAGGCTCTTCAGGCTAGCTTAGGTGCAGATATTGAGGCCATCCTTCCGGTTGTTCCATACGATGGTGACTTCCAGGCTACTATAGAGAGAAGCAGAAAGGAGATGGATGAAGGAGCCTTCCCTGAAATACAGCCTCTTTCCAAAGACATCAAATCCTATGACATAATCTTCCTGGGCTTTCCGGTTTGGTTTGGAACCTATGCTCCTCCAATTGAAACGCTCATCAATTCTGCAGACTTCAGCGGCAAGAAGGTTGTGCCATTCTGCACCTTCGGAAGCGGCGGGCTTGAGACCAGCGCAGAGGCTTTGAAGGCTAAGCTGCCGAATTCGGAAATACTTCCGGGATACGGCGTGAGAGCCGCCCGCCTCGATGCTGTTCCAAAAGAAATAGACCGTTTCCTCAAGGAAGGAAAGTTCATAGAAGGAGAAGTAGAACCGCTTGAGGCATTCTCCGCTCCATCTCCTGCAACAGAAGAAGAAGCGGCGATATTTGACGCAGCAGTAGGGGATTATCCTATGATTAAAGCCAAGGCAGACGAGGTTCGTCTAAGAGATATCCCTGGCGGCAAGGAGTATATCTTTACCGCAAAGGATACTTCCAGATTCGGCAATGAGGAACCTGTTGAAAAGACCATCACGGTCTATGTGCTCGCTGAAGACGGCAAGGCTCCAGTCTTTACAAAAGTTGCAAGATAGCTTTATTGCAAGCCGAATTGGTTTTTAAGCCATTTCAGAGCTTCAGCACTCTGCCAAGGATACAGCCAGTGTCCAGTGTCGTGTGCCACGCGCAGTGTCTTTGGAGCGCTGATCACATTGTAGGCAGAGAACGTGGAAGAAGGGCAGCAAACAATATCGTTGAACCCCCAAGCATAAAAACCAGGCTGAGTAAGAAAACGCGCAAAGTTTACCACATCGTAATATTTTGAGACTTCTACCTTCTTTTCAATGAGAGGGTCGTTGCGGTCTAAAAACAGGTGAGGCCATCCGCCGCTGCGGCCGTAATAGTAGCCGGTAACATCGCAGAAGGCTGGGAAATAGGCAAACAGAGCGCTGATTCTCTTGTCCAGAGCCGCAGTTACTATTGACAGCATTCCGCCTTGGCTTCCACCATAGCAAGCGATTCTCGAAGTGTCCACATCTTCCCTGCTGCACAGGTAATCCACTGCCCTGACGCATCCCAGATAGGTACGCTTGTAATAATAGGTATCGCGATTCTCAATTCCCTTGAGAACATAGCCCGACATTGCCCCGTTTTCCAGCTGGCGGTACATCTCCGGATCCTGGTCTACCGGAATGCCGTGAACACCAATATTCAACACTGTAAATCCCTCGTATGCAAGCGGATCTATGCCGCTGAACTTTCTTACAGCCGCCCCTGGAAGTCGCAGAATGGCTGGCTTTTTTCCTTCAGTCTTTGGAACGGAAAGAACGCCGTAAACATAGTTGCCTTTACGGTAGGACTGTATTCTGACATAATAGACATCTACTCTGTCGTCGCTTTCTTCGGGTGCATAGCGCTCTCTAACCAGCATAGGCACTTTTGCAGCCTTTTCTTTGGATTCATTCCAAAAGGCTTCGAAATCTTCGGGCAGGGTTGTAGTAGGTTCAATCTTATATGGATCAAAGCCTATATTTGTCATTCCGCTGTATTTCTTTCCCTCATAGAATACGCTGACATTCACTGTTGTAAAGCCGGGCTTACTGCGTCCTTGCACCTTTATCCTGGCAAATCCGTCTTTGTCTGTCTTAACTTTTCCGGTCTTTTCAGCCTTGAGTTTTTCCGGGCCCCAGCTGTATTCTATCTCAGTCAAAGGCATACGTGAGTTTTCCTTCACGGCAAACAGTGTAAACTCCGCAGTCTCGCCGCATTTGTATGTCCAGTCTGAATGATTTGGCTCAGCATAAACTGTTATAAACTGCTTTGATGGCTGTGCAACGGCCGTAGTGAAAACAGTCAGGAGGATTGAAAGTGTGAATAGCCTTTTCATATTCCAATGTTATAAACAAAAACAAATCTTTACTATATTTACAAAGATAATAATATGCAGATGGAAACGGAAAGAATATTGCTCCGCTTATGGAAAGAATCAGACGCTGAGGCTCTGTTCAAGTACGCTTCTGAGCCTGAGATTGGTATCCGTGCCGGCTGGCCGCCTCACAAGAGCGTGGAGGACAGCCTGGAGGTCATCCGTTCTTTTTTCAGCAACGACCGCACCTGGGCCATTGTCCTGAAGGAAACCGGCGAGATTATCGGCTGCATTGGCTATATGATTAAAGGTGAGAGCAATATAGAACTCAACGATGACGAGGTGGAAGCGGGGTATTGGGTGGCCAAGCCGTACTGGAACAAGGGCATCTGCTCCGAGGCCTTGAATCTGATGATTGACTATTGCTTCAACGAAAAAGGATTTCGAACACTTTGGTGTGACTATTTCATAGACAACCCGGCATCGCGGAGAGTGATGGAAAAATGCGGATTCCAGGATACCGGAAAAACTCAGTTTTGCAATTTCCTCTATGGGGGAGACAAGCGTCCGATAAGGGTAATGAGATTGGATAATAATGTAACAATTTAAATATCAAGTGTATGAAAACCATTAGAAGAATTAGCGTGTTGGCAGCCTTGGCAGTAATGCTGCTTTGCGGCTCCCAGTCCCAGGCACAGGACAAGAGTGCTCTGGATGTAATTATGTCCAGGACCAGTGTCCGCAGTTTCACCGGAGATCCTGTTTCAAAGGAGAATCTGGAAACCATTCTGAAAGCCGGTATGGCGGCTCCTACCGCAATGAACGGCCAGCCTTGGCGCTTTGTTGTTGTCACCGACAAGGACAAGATGGCCAAAGTATTTGGCGCAGGCCCAAGAAGCAGAATGTTCACTACAGCAGGCGCTGTGATTGTTGTATGCGGCCAGACAACCGTAATGAGAAGACCTTTCGGCCAGTCTGACGCTCCTGAAAAAGAAGTGCCTAACATGTTCTGGTACGAAGACTGCTCAGCCGCTGCTGAGAATATTCTGCTGGCAGTTCACGCTTTAGGGCTTGGCGCAGTTTGGACGGCAGGCTATCCTGCAGAAGAGAGGATAGCTCCTATCGCTCAGGCACTTGGAATTCCTGATAACATAAAGATTCTCTGCGTTATCCCTATTGGAGTTCCTGCCGAGAATCCAAATCCAAAAGACAAGTGGAAACCAGAGCACATCCATTGGGAACAGTGGTAGCAAGTAAAGCAGTCTGTTTGGAACGAAAATAGTATATTTGCAAAAATACATTGTTAGTTACCTTATAAATTGAATATAATGAAAAGATTTTCGATGATTACCGCCCTTATTGCCATTTGCGGAATGGTTCTTTGTTCTGTCTCCTGTACAAAAGACGACCATAAGGGCAGGGGCGATGATTCAACTCCGGGTCAGAAGGATGTCTTGCCCACTGCAGACCAGCTGAACGTGAGGGTGACAGCCAATATTCCAACGGCTGTTTTAGGCATTTATGAAGATAATACCGTTGGAGCTTCCCTTGTAAAACGTTTGAACTCACCTACAACTACAATAGGAGATAATACTTTGATGGTTCTGGTGAAGGGCAGCGATCTGACAAATATAAGCGATGACATTTTCAAACGTATGATAGATGTTATCTATCGCGATGGCTTTATAGCCATTACAAGACCTTCGGCCAATAATTTCCTTTATTTTGTTGCAAAGTTTATTGATATAGAAACACGCCGCCAGCAGGCTTATATCGAAGATAACTATATTTTTGGATCTGACGTTGATGTTGCTTCCGATATCCGTGAGTCGATTGCAGCACGCTATAATGCCCGTTTTTCTACAATTCGGAGCATTGCAACCAAGGCTGGCGTAACCGGTTCTGACCAGCCGTTGACAGAGATACTGGTTTTTTCAAATCGCGAGTATTATACTCAGGAGCCTTGCGATGGTGAAATCAGTTTTGGCAGTATCTCAACAGACCAGGATGGCATTACCTCTGATACAGAAAAGATTAATGAGACAATAGAATTTAACGCATATAATTGCGGCCTCGTTGCTGATGGCGTGGCGTACTGGCTTAACGGAATAGAACAGCAGCGCCAAAAAACCAAAGCCATGACCAAATATATCGCTACCAAGGCAGAGGACGGCTCACAGTCTCTGAACAAACTGATGAATGCGAGTGAAACATTTACCCTGAGCGGTCCGATTTATTTCAGATATTGGGATCACTCAATGGGATGGCGCCAGAATAGTGTGGTTAATAATTTCTATTCTTGGGGAGTTCATAATATGGTAACCAATAAGGATTATTACTACATTCAGCAAAGCACTCTTATCAGAGTTGGCAAGGGTGAGAATACCATTTTTTTTGAAAAGGGTGAAAATGGTTGGATAACAGCTACTGGTTTTGGCGACTTTGACCGTTGGTATGGTTCGTTTTTCTCCCGTTATCTTACTTCTATGGATCTGACGGGAAAAGGCACTGTTAAACTGGAAGAGGCCATGCCTTATACAGACAACAGTACAGGTTACAGGACTGTAAATATCGGCACCGAGCAGAGCACAACTGAAACGATAGGTATTTCCTGGGGATTTACAGCGGGCTATATGGAAGCCAGTGCCAGTGTTGGAGGAGAGTATTCTGTAGGAACCACAAGAGGCACTTACTTTGAAGTCAGCAGCACGCATGTGGACAATGATATTTCCGTTACCAAGAACACTGTTAACAACAAAGTGACATGGACATATACAGGCGCTGTTCCAACCTTCAGTGTGGCGACCATAGGCAGTACAACATATTATAATCACTCTATTGCTCCTAAAGCCATTGTATCTGATATTAATCTGGACAATCAGATAATCTGGTCTGTCAGCAATCCTTCCGGGCAATATACTTTGGATGTTACTTCGGATCCATATACGGGAGCTCTGATGTATGTTTATGGAAACAGGAAAAAATATTCTGCCATGCAGTACAAGTTGGAGGAAACCCATACTTGGGAAAAGAACAGCCTCAGCCATACCCTTTTGGATCCTTTCAGAGCTATGCAGTTATGGAGGATGTATGTTACAATTGACGAGATGGCAGACGGAGGTCCTGCAGGCAGTGCTGCCAGCAAGATTGAGGACCGCCTCCGCACCAAGTTCTCCTGCTTCAAAGATGAGATATCTCTCTGCGACAGAACACCAACCAGCATACAGGTTATTAATGCTAACGTTTTGGCAACCAAGAAAACATTTACCGATAACTATGATATGCTCCAGCAGTTTGCCGAAGAACAGGGTGTAAAGCAATACACCATCCACTGGAGGTGTAACAGCTCGGATATCAGGCTTCGTGAAGGTTTTGTGGTAAAGACAGAATAATCATTTTACTATACACCTGACAGCGAAATCCTGTCCTGTTGAAATAAAGTAAAGGCCTTCACTGCTAGGATAGACAAGGTGCCAGGCGTACGAGGTTCCGGTTACTTCGTGTATTTCTGATGTCCAATAATAGCAGTACTCGCCACTTACAGTCTGGGTAGGAAGGAAGATGAATCCTTGTGCAGCCTCGACTACATATCCGTTTTTGCCTTTTACAGATACACGTGTCCAGGTGCAGTTGTTGAATATTCCCTCGAAATCTTCTTTAAAAGGCAATTTATATTGGGTTTCTGCATTTGCAGAGTAAAAATCACATAGTGTTCCAAGAGATTCAGGAGCGCTCTGCTGATAATTGCAGGTGTACCAGGTTCCGAGACTTGTATTGTCGCTCTTTCTCAGGGTTACTGTAACGTCGCTTCCCACTGTCTGCCATTTGCTGCTGCCAATGGCGGGCAGTTTAACTGCATTGTGGCTGGCGAGAGTCTTGCCGGTTATAAAGAAATCCTGGCGGAAATTGTCAGAATACCTTGTTTTTGCAAAGTAGTATCTACCTTTATAGGCATATTCGTTGTTCAGGACGCCGCTGAAAAGCCATCCGCCTTTGTACGGGTAGCCTCTCATTTCGTCTCCTGCAACTTTGTCAGATGATTCCATTATGGATCCACTAGCATCTACGGATGCCACGCCAACTGGAATGACAGCGTCTGTTGCCAGCCAGTAAATAGGACTGGTGTTCACATTAGGGTCCTCGATAAAGAACTGCACATATCCATCTGGAATCTGCATATTGAATGCTCCGCTGACCATATTGTCAACGACGGTATAGGCAAGTGTTGCTGTCAGATAATAGGAGTAAGAGACTCTGTCGAACACAAAACTGGAGCCTTGTGCAGATACTGACGAGTTAACTCCGAAAGGCAGATATATGGCGCGCATGGAGCCAGAATCGCCATTTTTCAGGCCAAGGCATCCAGGTGACGTGGTATCTCCGTTTTTCTCATATGAAGTCCACTTCTCCCCGTCAAATACCATTTTCAGATACTTTGGTGCAGCCACATTGTTGAAGAATACGAATATAGCATCTCCTTCTTCCCAACCGGTTTTCACCACCTTTGTGCCGTCGGGATGCTTGGCTGTAAGATTAAAGACAATAGGGGGGAGCTCATCGATTTCATTATCAGGACTCAAGTTTTCTTTTCCGCAGGAGGCCAATGTGGCGAAAGCCACGGCCATAATAACCAGATACTTTTTCATAATCATTCCTCCTATGACCAGTCCTCTTCTTCATCAAATCCGTTAAAATCCGGACCGCTATCGGTTCCGGTAGGGCTATTACAGATTATGCCCTCTGTCTTGATTCCCAAAATTGCAATCTTGGGAACTTTGTATTGTGACTTGATAATGTCCATAATACTAATTAAACTGAATGCTGTTTTCGATATATGGCGCAAGTTATGAAATTATGAGTAAATTCGCATATTATGAAGAATATATTGCCTTTTTGTGCTAAAATGAGATACGTTTGCCTGATTGTCATTTTGTTTCTTTCGGCTGGCCTCAGGGCACAAGAGAGCCGATTATTCAAAGACTGCAAACTAAGTGCAGGTTATTCTTTCATGTGGGGCACTAGAACAATGGTTGTCCTCAAGCGATCTTCTGACCGCAGACGCCTTCACTGGGGATGGCTGATGCTTTCAGTCACTCCGAAGTTTTTCACTTACAATGGAAAATAAGTTATAATGAATAGAAATATGAGAATACTGTTTTTTGCGGGATTGCTGATGTTAGCAGTTTCGGCTTCGGCACAGGATGTAAAGACATTTACCACGGTCAAGAAAAATCCGGTTACAAGCGTCAAGAACCAGTACCGCAGCGGTACCTGCTGGGACTTTGCCACACTGGGATACTTTGAAAGCGAGATACTCAGGAAGACAGGCAAAACATACGACCTGTGCGAAATGTTCGTGGTCAGCAAAGACTATCTGGACTGCGCCACACATTATGTGCGTATGCACGGCTACAGCCAGATTTCCGAGGGCGGCTCCTGTGAAGACGTGCTGGAAGTGATCCGCAAATACGGCATCTGCCCTGAGAATGCAATGCCTGCACCTGGCTCGCTTACAGGGGATTCGCTTGCCAATTTCAAGGTCTTTTTCCCTGAGCTGGAGAACAAGGTTCGCAGTATAGTAAGATACAGCGCCAAAGAGCCTCTGCCCGGCTGGAAAGACAGTGTCCAGGCTGTAATTGAAAAATATGTGGGCAAATGCCCTGAAACCTTTGTATATGAGGGCAAAACCTACACGCCAAAGTCTTTTGCAGAGAGCCTTGGGCTTAATCTCAGCGATTATGTAAGCCTGACCAGTTTCACTCATCATCCTTTCAACCAGTGGTTTGTGATCGAATCACCATACAAGTGGAGGCTCAGGCCAAGCTACAACATTCCAATTGATGAGCTGATGGATGTTCTGGACAAGGCGCTTGACGCAGGATATACGGTTGCATGGGGCGGAGACGTTTCCGGAGACTTCTCCCGCAAGGGTCTTGCCGATCTGCCTGACGGCGTGATTCCTACGCAGGAGCTCCGTCAGGAACAGTGGGACGACTGGCGCTTTACCTACGACCACGTGATGCTGATCTACGGCAAGGCCATCGATGATCAGGGAAAGCCTTTTTATCTGGTGAAAAACTCCTGGGGCAAAAGCGGATACTATAACGGAATCTGGTATATGTCTCGCGACTATATTGCCCTCAATACCACATACATCTTCCTCAACCGCAATGCATTGCCCAAAGCCCTTAAAAAAGCTGTAAAGAACCAGTTCTGATATGAGACGTGCTCGGCTGTTATGACTATCAAGAATTAGATCTGCCCGTCACTGCTCAGTGAATGCAGCTTGAATGAAAAACTACCCTTGCTGTCGAGGTATGTGATTGCATCGGCAAGAATAGCTTTTTTCTTAGACTCTTCCATATCTGAATGGATAAGGATGTCTACAAACGTTTCAAGAGCGTTGTCGCTGATTTTCTCTTTTTCAACAAGATACAGAACTGGATGCTCTTGCTCAAGAATTTTATCAATGCTGAAAGGAAGCTCTGCTGCCACCGATTCTTTCTTGACATCATTCAGAGTGTAATTAGGCAAAGCCTTGGAGAAAAGTCCCAATCGGCGAGCTATTTGAAGCATCATCTCGCCGATGTGGTCAATCTCTCTCATTATAATGTCTTCCATAGTCAGTTCTTTTTGTATTTCTTTTTAGCCCAGGTATTTGCCAGTACGAGTGATACTATTGCCAGCAAAGTAGCCAGCACCACAAATGATATATGATTTTCCACTGAATCACTTCCGAACAAGAAGAAAAAAGTCGTTGCCAGAAGGAGAAGCAGTATGCAAAAAATCAGCCTCAGGCGCTTGATGTGATATTTTTTCCGTTCTTTTTCTGAGGCCGTATTGTAGCCGGCAATAAGCATATCCCCCTTGCCTATAAGAATAATGATGCCCAGAATAGCCAATACTGCAGTGATAATGATGGTAACTATAAACATATTAATTTAACAATACAGAAAAATACTATTGCAATATATTCATTATCGCTGAATAATACTGAAATTTCAAATATTTTTCTTCTCTGCAGTCACAGCCAGCCAGTGCTTTGATTCTTTTCTGTATATAAGGATATTATTAAAACCAGCTGCACATAGGTGAGCTTTCAGCTCATCCGGAGTGTATGTGTGCATGCCATCTATCATTTTCTCCCACTTCTGGTTTGCACCGCTGAGACCGTCGTCTTCGTTGACTATGAGGAAAACTCCGCCAGGAACTAGAACTCTATTCACTTCTGCGAAACTATTTACAATGTCCGGCCAGAAGTAAACGGTCTCAAAGGCAGTAATTACATTAAAGTTTTCATCTTTAAAAGGGAGGGAAGACACATTGGCTTCCAGTACATTACAACGGCCTTTTGCTATGGCTTCTGCATTTACCTTTTCCCCAAAAAGCCTTCAGGTTTTCTGGCATTGCTGAAAATTTTGCTTAAAAGTCCCATA
The DNA here is from genome assembly GCA_016285455.1 of Bacteroidales bacterium. GTDB lineage: Bacteria > Bacteroidota > Bacteroidia > Bacteroidales > UBA932 > Egerieousia. The sequence goes on along the minus strand of JAEEQS010000020.1, from coordinate 8,834 downwards.
TCAATACTATTTTGAATTGCTATCAGATTACAAGGCAAAGTTCATTACATTGACTTATCCGGGCAATACTCAATAATTGGTATTGAGCTGGATTTTGAATATATTTGTTATATTGTAACCATCTTTACCTATGGGCAAACGTTTGAAATCCTTCTCCAGCAGACTGACCAGGACTATAATTATCATATTCCTGGTTATAATGATTATCATTTCGTTGTTGGCTTCTGTTTTAACAATAGCCGGCGTCTATTCTTCTTATAAAGAGCACTTTGCCGATGCAATTGGAAATATTAGCCGCAATATTACCGCGAATCTTGAGAAAGTGGAAATCTCCGGCTTGAATATAGCCGATGAGGTTAAATGGCATATTACATCTCCGGAGCTCATCATAAAAACGCTAGAGTATGAAATAGACGTTAACCGCAATCTTACAGGATGCGGGATTGGATTTGTTCCCGAGTATTTCCCAAGCAAAGGAAGGTGGTTTGAACCTTATGCGCAAATTGTTGATAACAAGCCGTATGTTCACGATATTGGATCCGCTTCACACGACTACCACAATACTGAATGGTTCAAGACGGGCTTGTCTTCTAAAGGTGGAAGCTGGTCCAGCCCTTACCTGGACAAAGACGGTGCGGGCACTTTGCTGTGCACCTACATTTTGCCGATAACTGATCCTCAAGGAAAGCTTGCCGGAGTTTTCGGCGCTGACATATCTCTTGATTGGCTGGCCAATCTTCTTCGCGACATTGACATTAGCGAAAACAATGTTGGCGTGCTGCCAAAGTCGGTCAGGGAGAAAGGACAGGGCATTTACAGTTTCATTTTGGGGCCACATGGGGAATACATTGCACATCCTGATATGGAGCGTTATCTTGGAGCCTATTACTTCATGGATTTTGCAGACCAAGGTACATCAGATAATTACCGGGAGTTAGGGGAAGCTATGTGTGCTGGACAGAAAGGTGAAGAGATGGTCAAGATGGACGGCCGCCGGTATGACGTCTTTTACGCACCTGTTTCGGATACAGGATGGTCTATGGCCATAGCAGTGCCGATAAAGAGTCTGCTGGGGCCTGCTATCACCTTGGGGTGCCTCATCCTCATACTCATGCTTTTGGGGTTGCTGCTCGTGTCAAGAATCTGCCGCAGAGCAATAAAGAGGTTTACAAAACCGCTGGTGCAGCTTGCTGGTTCCGCCACTGAAGTTGCCCACGGTAAGTTTGACACAAAGCTCCCTGCAATCAAGAGCGAGGACGAGATACGTCTGCTCCGCGATTCCTTCGACAATATGCAGAACTCTCTTTCCAAGTACATTGCGGATCTTACCGAAACCACTGCCCAGAAGGCTTCTATGGAAAGCGAGCTGGATGTTGCCAGGAATATCCAGATGTCTATGCTGCCTATGACCTGGCCAGCATATCCAGACAGAAATGACATTGACATCTGGGGCAGTATTACTCCGGCCAAGGCAGTAGGGGGAGACCTGTATGATTTCTGCATAAGAGACAACAAGCTGTATTTCTGCATCGGTGACGTTTCCGGCAAAGGCGTTCCGGCTTCTCTGGTGATGGCCGTTATCAGCTCTATGTTCCGTACTCTATCTGCTTCTGCAGACAGTCCGGACAAACTGATTACAGCAATAAATTCTTCCATGGCTTCCCGTAACGATAATCTGATGTTCGTCACCTTCTTTGTAGGCGAACTTGACCTGGAAACCGGGGACTTGAAGTATTGCAATGCCGGGCATAACGCACCAATCGTACTCAGAGATGGCATACCGCAAGTGCTTAAGACAGACGCTAATGTACCGGTAGGCATAATCGCTGACTGGAGATACACCCATCAGAAGACAGTGCTTTCTCCAGGAACAATCCTTTTGCTTTACACAGACGGGCTTACAGAGGCCACTCGCTCCGACGGTTTACTTTTCGGAGAGGATAGAGTTCTTTCCTCTCTGGCCGGTCTCAAAGTCAGCGCTTCATCCAAAGACGTTACCGCACATGTAAGGGAAGCAGTTGAAGCATTTGTCGGTGAAGCTGAGCAGAGCGATGACCTTACTATGCTGGTGATTAGAGTATTGCCTCACTAATTCTTTGCCTGTTATGATACATCTGAGAAGAGCACTTTCCATATTGTCTTTTTTGTGTTTGTGCTCAGCGGTTTGCAATGCACAGTCTCGGGATAGTATTGACCGTGCGGTATCACAAGTGGTCAATGACCTGATCCGCCACGAAAAGCGTTTTCTTTCTACTTCTGAAGTGTTTGATATCAGTATTGGGAATAAACTAATTAGTGTTTGCTCAAAGGCAAATGATGGGGATCACAATAACTACCGTGCTATAGTAAGCCCAAAGGATACCACCATCAAGCCGAATATGACTTCACCCGATGATAATTGTGTTATTTGGACTTGGGTGTCCAAGACTTCAGATACTATAATGACGGTTACTCAATCCTGTTATTCCGAAGGAGATTTTGAAACGACGTATTCGCTTGAAGATGTTCAGATTGATTACTTTACTCTAATGCCAAACAGGATGATTGATGCTAAAGGAAAATTATTCGTCTGGAAGGATGATCAATGTGGCGAGTCTAAAGAAGTGGTTGACAGGCTTGTCAAATTAAATCGTGTAGATTTCTGGGTGCCAAGTGTTATTGGACTTTATGGAGTAATCAACGATGGTGAAGAATTTGTTTGCTATGACTTGGAGGCATTGTTTCAAGGGATAATCAAGAAACATCATGACTATGGACTCTGGGGCCAGGGCTTCAGGGCAAGGCTTCGCCGAGGCTGGTATAATATGTGGCATCGCGGAGCTAATTAATGTCGTATAGACCGCTCCAATCTGATCCAAGAGGATCCCAATGAAGTATTTTAACGGTACCGTCAGGGAGAAAGAGATATCCATGGCTGCTGAAGCCAGCAGGACGGAAGTAGACTAAAGTGCATTTATCCCAAAATGAGAACGTTGTTATTTTCTTGCAACTGGTTTTCCCAAGCAGTAAAATGACTTGATCGTATTCGTCTTTTTGTATTTCCTGCGGAATCGGATCAGATGGAAATGAGAGGCTGACAGAATCTGTTAGGGATTCGGCGTATTTTACTAATTCTCGCAAGTCATTTTCATGTTTGTGGAAATGTCTTGACATAGTTCTGTCCGATACTGAATTCCAGGGAGAATGGAGGCCTATAGCTACAATGACGATAATTGCAGCAAGTAATCCAGCCAGGCCTTTAACTCCTTTTTCTTTCCAATGACGGCACATGTAGTATATTGCAAAGACATCACCTGCGATTAAGAATGGCAATAAAAAGGATGAAAACCAGATAATCGCAAAAGCCAAGTTATTGGGAAGCCAAAGGCAGAAAGCCCAGGCTAGGGTTAGCGACAAGGAAATATAGGAAATAGTTCTCATCCAGTATAATACCGTTTTACATATCAAATATGGGCAGATATATCCATTTTTCCAATATTTTCTCCAATAAAGTCTATGTGTGAAGGATTTTGTAAATTTGCCTTATGACAAAAATCCTTCTGAATAGAATTGTTATAACTGGTCTTTTACTGCTTGGAAGTCTTTGTGTTTCCCAGGCTCAGACTCCGGATTCCCTGGATGTTCGGAAGGGAGTGCTGGCGGAAGCCCGCTATCTCAAGAGCATATACAAGACAGATGAGGCTATAGAAAAGCTTTCATCTTTGGTTAATCCGGAGAAGTTTGACGAACAGGTTCTTTCGGAGCTAGCAGACTGCCATTTCCAAAGCGGTGATTATGAGACGGCAGCGGGTACTTACTTCCTGCTTTCCGCCGCTGTTCCCGGCAACATTCTTTACAAGATCCGCCTGATGCAGATACATTCCCGCACCAAAGCCTGGCCGCAGTGTATCCAGGCAGGGAAGGAGGTTTTGCAGCTGGACACCATCCCGGCTGTTCTGAGCATAATCGGCGACGGATTCCGCCAGATTGAAAAACCTGATTCAGCCCTGTGGTACTACAGGCGAGCTCTGGCATACAAGCCGATGAATGAGAATGTTCTGTCCAAGGCGATGATTGTCCTGATTAATGAGGAAGACTATGACGGGGCCATAGACCAGTCAAAGCCTTTCCTGGCGGAAGATCCTGACAATAACGTTATAGCCCAGCTTCAAGGCCTTGCCCATTACCGCAAGGGAGATTATGAATCAACAATCTCAGTTCTCCAAAGGCAGAAGGATATCGGCAATGACACTTACCCGATTCACTATTATCTGGGCCAGAGCTATTGGCATACAAATATGATTGCCCAGGCCGAGAAGGAACTGACCGCTGCCTGGCGGATTGATTCCAACGACTTTAATCTGGCCTATTCCATCGCAGCCGTGAAGCAGGAAGCGCTCCGGTCTTTTGATGGGGAGGTCAAGCCTTGGCTGGACAAGGCATTGGAAATGATTCTGCCGGATTCAGCCACAATGTATCGCATCCACCAACAGTATGGACTGGGTTACTATCGTTCAATGAGATCCTGGGACAAGGCAATTGAGCACTATAAAGAGGCTTACAAGTATTATCCCAAGTATATTCAGGCCCTTACCACTATAGCATACTGCTATGAGCAGAAAAAAGACTACAAGCAGGCTATCGCCTGGTATAAGAAGTACCTGGCTGTTGCCAAGCCAGGCACCAAAGGCTATGAATTTGCTACCGATAGAATAGCCTATCTCAAAGGAGAACTGTTTATGGAAGAATAATAAGAGTGTGCCTGTATTTCTCGAGCATAAGTCTCAAATAATATCTGTACATTTGTTTCGATAAATCGTTGTTTACCGTTGAAAAGAATCGCTAATGAATTGTAACCGCATAATCAGTACTTTATTTCTAGTTGCGTTTGGGATTTTATTGTCGTCGTGTTCAATGATAAGAGGATATTGCGCAGACGGTTTGAATGGCCCGGGCATATTCAGCTTTGAACACCACGTCCACGATACTATTCCCAATGGTGAGCAGGTGTTCCAATTCAAAGTAGCTGAATCAAGGGCCGATTGGATTGATACGCTTCATTTCTACAATGATCCTCCACATTGTATAAATCAGACTTTCCCGGAAGCGTTGGCAAATAAAAGCGCCACGCAAGGGATAATGATTATCCATAACGACAGTATCGTTTACGAGATGTACCGGGGCGATTTTTCGGCTGACCGTCTGGCGACCATCTTCTCAGTATCCAAATCCATAACATCGCTGCTGTGTGGCATCGCAGTAGATGAAGGTTATATAGAAAGCATCGACGATCCCGTCACTAAATACCTGCCGGAACTAAAGGGGAGAGACCCCAGGTGGGAGATGCTTACCATCCGTTACCTGCTATGCATGTTCAGCGGGTTGGACTTTGATGATGAATATGAGTTCAAGATCAAGGAGTTGAAGACGGTCAACGCCATTGCAAGATTAAATTACGGGCATAACCTGATAAAACAGATCCGGGGCTTGAAATTCCGATGCGATCCAGGGACCAAGTTCCGATACGAGAGCATGACCACGGCCATCCTAGGTGTGGTCATTGAGCGTGCCACGGGCAGGCATTTTGCCGATTATCTCAGCGAGAAAGTTTGGAAGCCGCTGCAGATGGAGTCGGTGGCGCTGATCAATATTGACAGCCGCAAGCATCGTGCAGCCCATGCTTTCGGCGGTATCACCTGCACACTTAAAGATCTGGCCAAGATCGGCCGCCTCTATCTGAACAATGGTATGTGGGATGGCAAACGCATTGTGAGCGAGGAATGGATACACCTGACTACCGATTTCAATCCTAAATCTAGCTACCATTACAGCTGGTATGACGTTAGGTTTGAAGGCTTTAAAACCGGACAGTATCCTGGTTTTTACGCAATAGGCATATGTAATCAGGTCCTTTATGTCAACCCGCACAAAAGACTGATTATGGTTAGGATCGGCGAGGACAACATTGGCTGGGCTACCATTCCGGAAGTGTTTGAGCAGCTAAGCAATGTATGGCCTTCGGAGTAGAATCTGAAGGCGTGAATCATTTGCTGATTCACTTTTTGACGTGCTGCTTTGGATGCAGTTTCACGTCTAACTTGAAATCTCTGCACAGCTCCTTGAGAGTGGATTTCGTCAGAAATGTATGAACCTGATGACCGTTGACTGTGTATGTGAACTCCAGCCGCTTACCGCCCAAAGTTTTCTTCACCACAATACATTGGGTTGTAATAGGCTCACCCAGCTTTTCGCTGGAAGTGGCGGCCCTTCCTTGAAATTCCGCAGTGGTTTCCAAATCCTTGTCAAATAAATCCAGTATATAGTCAATTGTCTTGAAGGCTTCATCGGTAGTGCTTCCTAGCCGGATGATTGTCTCCTTGTAGTTCTTGACTTCCATGCCGAGAATCTCATCGCCTCCAAGGAATTTGCCTGTCCGCGCCAGACTCATATAGTATGACAAGGAGCCGTCTTCATCGCGATAGGTAAAGATAGAGTAAGCTCCGTGGTCTGTCTCTGATTCGGCAACTTCCAGCCTCATTCCAGTTTTCTTCTGTGCGGATGCTGATATGGCGCCCAAAAACAGGAAGGCTGCCATAATCAATAAAATCTTCTTTTTCATATTCTTAGAATATTCTTTTTGTAAATATGGCAAATTTCAATTTTCATGCCACTTTCTATGGTTGTCATTTTGTGATTTTATAACTTTGAGGTGTGAAGCATTTGCCGAATGTCATATCAATTTGTTGCCTGTGGTGGAGATTCCTACGTGGCTATTTTCAATTGTGACTGCTGTGGCAACTTTCGCTGCTATCCAGGAAGGACGTCTTTTTTTAGTATTTTTGAGGTCAAATTAAATTGTTTTAGTATGAATAGGGCATTGTTTACTTTAGGCACATCTTTGGTACTGCTGATGATTGCATTCAGCGGATGCCAATCTACTCAAACTGACTACTGTGTGGTAGAAGGAAACATCAAGGGTCTCAGCGATGGCACCAGGCTTGAATTGCAGGATGGCTGGAACAGGTGCAAGGTTGTCGGCACTGCAGTTGTCGAGGATGGTAAATTTGAATTTCATCCTAAAGTGACAGCTCCTACGCATGTGTATATGTATCAAGGAGATCTGCAGCTGCAAGATTTCATTTTGGAACCGGGGACAATTGTCGTTGACGTGAATGCGGAAGAAGGTGATGAATATTCTCGTAACGCCAATGGAACGCCTTCCAATGATTTTTTATTGAAGTACAACAGGTTGAGAGACAGTGGCCAGGAAGACTCTGCAAATGCTATGGTTGATTCTGTCCTTTCTTTGGCTCAAACGGGGCCTTTGGCTGTTCTATTTGCAGACCGTTATTACAGGCCAAGCAATAAGGTGTTGGATGCTTTGGATAGATTGTCTCCTGATTTGGCCAGCCTCCCTTTTGTTGCTGCACTGAAGGAAGAACTCTCGATACTTGTAAAGACGGAACCAAGAGATGATTATAAGCCTCATTACATTGATTTGGAGTTCTGTGACATTGAAGGGAATCCGGTCAGTTTGAGTTCCGTTGTCGATAATCCCAAGAGCAGATATGTCCTGCTGGATTTCTGGGCTACATGGTGCGGTCCTTGCGTCAAGTATTTGCCACAGCTGAAGGAAGTTTATGCCAAATATCACGAAAAAGGACTTGAGATATATTCAGTATCAATCGATTCCAGTAAATCAAAGTGGGAGTCTTTCCTCAAGGAAAACGGCAATGAGTGGATAAATGTGCTGGATAACAAAGGAGGCGGCCGGAAGAGTAAAGTCTGGGAAACCTATGCTGTCAATATTGTCCCGATGTTCCTGCTTATAGACGGGAACACAGGGGAAATCCTTTTCCGTGAGAATCACCCTGATCTTGAGGCCATTTTTGGGGATTTATTTTTGCGATACAAACGATAACTAAGATAAAATCAAACGATAGAAAAAGATATGGAACAGAAGTTTTGCCAGAGTTGCGGAATGCCGCTCACCCCGGAAGTCCTCGGCACGAATGCCGATGGAAGCAAGAATGAAGAATACTGCATATACTGCTATAAGGATGGTAAATTCCTGCAGGACTGCACGATGGATGAAATGATCGAGCACTGCGCCCAGTTCGTGGACGAGGTGAACAAAGGCCTGCCACAGCCCATCACGAAAGAAGAATACATCGGCCAGATGAAGATGTACTTTCCGCGTCTGAAGCGTTGGCGCAAGGAATTGACGGTTTCGGATGCAGTGCCGGAGAATCCCGCTTTAGCCGGGGTAAAGGAACTCATCGGCAAAATGGCCGACACACTGCCCGTTGCCTTTATTTCATCAGTGGATGTTGAGGGTTATCCTTGCACAAAGGCGATGCTGTCGCCGCGCGTCCGTGAGGGCATCAAGACTTTTTACTTCACCACCAACACCTTCTCGCTGCGTGTGGCCCACTACAAGTCTAATCCCAAGGCCAGTATCTATTTCTGCGATGCCGAGGGCTTCAAGGGTATGATGCTTCGTGGTACGATGGAAGTGCTGACAGATACCGCCTCGAAGGAGATGATCTGGCGCGACGGCGACGAGGAGTACTACCCGGGCGGAGTCACCGATCCGAACTTCTGCGTCCTGAAATTCACCGCCATCGATGGCCGCTTCTACAGCGATTACTTTCCCAGGAGTTTCGTGATAGAGTAGTTGGATAAGCCGACTACTTGCCGATGCAGAATGTTAAATTCGTTGATAATTAATGAGTTACAAAGGGCGTGGTAGAAAAGTGGTACGCAAAACTCGTAAATAAACTGCTACCAAACTGTATAAATCTGCATGTACAGATGCATCGGTGACATCTTTTGGAACTTGCTCTAGCACAAGA
>JAEEQS010000019.1 GCA_016285455.1 Bacteroidales bacterium | reverse complement strand
GGGCATCATCATCTTCTGGTGTGAGAGTTATCTTGCCGCTTCGAATAAGGCCCATTTTCAAATGGTCTATAGACAGATAAGGATACTTGTATTTTTCAAGCATCCGCTGGGCCAGTAGCGTTTTACCTGTATGTGATGCACCTGTTATCAGTATAACCATAAATTCCGATTTATCTAACTGATAAAGATAATCATTATTCTCTGGAGATAGCAGAGCTTGATAGATTCTTTCGGTCACTTTCGGTCACTTCTCCTCTGATTCGGCCACTTTCGGTCACCATTTCCGGTAGTTATTTCAACCCACCGAATCAGAACCTAACATACGGTCTGTCAATACCTTAAATAGAAATTGACAACACACGATTGCCACCGATGCCTCTGCTCCGGCTCCGGGTACTGAACTGAAGTTCTCTGAATTTTCAGGGAACTTTTCTTTTTTGCACCCTTCTAACTTGTTGGTTTCTTGAAATATCAAATCAAGCACTTTATTGAACTCGTTGGTTCGATAATTTTTTCCATACCTTTGTTTATAGTTATCCAATAAATGAATTATATGAGTGAAAAATCTATCCTATTCGTTGCTATATCAATTCTTTTCACAATTAGCCTGATTTTTTTCGGCCGTTGCAGCAGTTGCAAAAGCGCCTCGTCGAACAATAGCAAAAATCTAAGTTTCTGGCAGAAAGATGATGAAACTCTATTCTTGTATCTTTTCGATAAATTGCTTGAGAAGAGTAATTACTGTACCGACTTATCTACACTCAACGACAGTGAAAAGATATTTATCACTATGGCAAAATTGGAACAAGAAGTTAATAATGGCGGATTTGACCAGTTCTTCTTCAACACCAATGATAAAATGAATGACATTTTGGTTTCCTCTGCTGAAGCCATCAAAGCCTATGACATAGCCAATTTATGCAAGAAAGCATTAGATATTTATTCAGAACACTCCGACCAAGATGAACCTATCAATGAACTGAATGAATGTGATGAAGCCTTTTATGTTTCCAAAGATTATATTACGGCCCTTTGCGTTAAATTCGCCAAGGATAATAAAGAACAGTTTAACTATTGATAGATTTCTCTATTTTGACAAGATAATACGACTTTATTCTATCAGTTTGAATGTGCATAATGGGTCTGTTGGGCCTGGAATATCATCCCTAAGCGCCCATATCCTATCCAAGTCTTCAAGAAATTGGTTTGAAAAAATATATTCCGTGGGTACTGATACGAAGTTCTCTGAATTTTCAGGGAACTTTTCTTTTTTTCTATCTTTACTGAAAACTATTTGGTATGGGTATCCTTTTCACATTTGTATTCTGGTTAATAATTCTTGCCATTCTTTCCGCTTTTCTTGGACTGATTGTAATGTTTATCATCAGACTATGCTGTAAGAAGGAAAAGAGAAAACGCAAGATGGTTCTCGGCTTCTTTTCACCAGGGATTGCATTGGGTACATATACAGTTAGTTCTTTCATCGCGATGATAATTATTGCGATAATACTGGATATTGACATCGGGATTGGGGATAGTTGGAGAGGAAAACTACCCAATGGATATCACTTCTATTCCATAGATATGCCTGAAAATGGTGCCATTGACAAACAGAACTCTTCAGGAACAATTGTCAATGGTATTACAAATGTGGCTGTTTCTGAAGAATATGTTTTCGGTTTCATAAACTATAAAGAGATGGTGGAGGTGGAGAACATTGGCAAATACTTTGCGCTGGACACAAAAACAGGTGAGATATCTTATTTTGATTCTGAAGAAGAACTAGTGCAAGAGTATAATCTTGAGGAATTGGTACTTCAAGACAACAACTCCTTCTACTGGAGCCAACGGCGCATAGCATACATCATTGCATCTATTGTCTGCCTGACTATCGCAGTTATTGCTGTTTTTCTTTTTTGGAAAGTGGGGCTTTGGGGAATAGGGAAACTGAAGAAATAGTAATGGAGAGGTTCTTATTGGGCATGTATATTGGTGTGGTTTATTTTGTTTCTTTTTCTCTAACAATTTGGGTGATAATTATCCTCTTATTCTTAATCAAATTAAACCTTTTGACAATGGTTGCACTTGCAGGTTCTTGGATTGTATTGCTCAGCCATGGAAAATGGTGGAAATGCCTTGTCTCTTTTCTCATAACCTCTGTTTTGGTAATCGCTTCGGAAGTAATTGAGAAGTATCTTTTTTGAATGTGCATAATGGGTCCGTTGGGTCTGGAATATCATCCCTCAGCGCCCATATCCTATCCAAGTCTTCAAGAAATTGGTTTGAAAAAATATTTTCCGTGGGTACAAAAAGACTTTGCAAGTTGCTCATTTTCAAGCACCATACAAAGTCTTTTCCTTTTTATCCCCCAAAATTGGTCACTTTTTGGTCAACATTTTGAGGTTGCCCTTATTGGTGACAACCTGTCATTTCCGGAATTAGAGGAGTCACTTTTAAAACGGATGAAGGGGGGCAAACCAGATTTTGCACACCGTCTCTTTCTCCGCAAATCTCCTTTTCCTCATATTGCAAAATTAGTTTATTTGTAAACTTATAATCTGCCCGAAGAATGGGGGAGGCTACAACAGCAAATTTGATTTGTGTTTAGTTGATACAAATATACCACTATTGTCTATAAGGTCATTTGTTTTTTTACTAACTTGCGGATAGTTATGAACGATCTTTATATTAGCCTCTCTAGTCGCATTGCAAGAAGAATGTTCTTTTTGCTGATCTTTATCGCGACAGTTACCTTTTCTTCAGCGCAGGGAAAGTGGGTCTTTAAGGAAAAAACCCTGGAAAGCAACAACAAATACTGGAAAGCAGACAAAAACAAGTTCTACTGGCATAACGGAAGTGTTTATTTTCTCTTCGACGATCCCCCTGCAACAATATTATTTGGACAGGAGAATGACATCGTCATCCCGTACACATTGGTTTTTGACAACATTCAAAACCGCAGAGGAAATGACAGGGCCGCAAGCGGAACTTGGGAAATGTATGGCGATATTCACAGGACAGACGGAACAAGTGCGATTTTCAAAATAGAAATCACAGAGCCATCTCATTTCGAAGGTAACGACCAGGTCATAAGAGGCAAATTGGTGCTTAACGGAGCCTTTCCAATAGAAGAAGATGACTACTATGCCAAGAAATCTGAACTGTTTATCACCATATACGCCTATTGGGACAGGACAAGGAGAGACAACAGATATGTGGCTTACAAATACCGGTATGTCTACCAAGGGGATGGTCAGGCTTCAAAAACCAGCGCAGACGAAGATGACGTGGAGGAAAGCAGAACCGGACAGATCATAGAAAAAACCACAGATGCCTCTGATACCTGGGGCGAAGATGAAGGCACTGAGATTCCTTGGAAATGGATTGGAGTGGGAGTGGCAGTTATTGGTGGTGGCGGCGCCGTCATCATCGGAACAAGCCGAAAGAAAAAGAAAAATAATAACAAGAAGAAGTCTAAGACCACACAATCCAATAAAAATAAAGAAGAGAAAAAGGATGAAGAGAAGGAAAAGGACCACAGCCGCTACAGGATGGTTCTGTACAAGGATTTCGGAGACACCCTCGTGGCGGGAGATCCGCCAAGGATAATAGGTGCCAGGATCGAAGAAATAAATGTATATGGAGAGAAGATAGACAGGCCGGACCTTACTGAAAGGATTACCATCAAGGCGGAAGAGAATTGCGCTGTAAGCAAAGCCACAACCAACGGCAGGTACAAGCTTTGCCACATTGCAGCATCCGAAGCTCCGGAGGAAGGAGAGCTGGGGCAGGCCAAAGTCAAGTTTGTCTTCAGTACGGAAACCGGAACTCTCATCAACCACGTTGTGTTCAAGGTTGCGCCAGCCACTGAAATCGTCGTAGACGAAGGTATCACGTTCGAGGCCGGAGGAGGAAAGACCCAGTTCATGGAGTTCGGTATCAATAATCTGGCATCTGAAGTGCTTGGAATCGACATCTCTCTGGATGGAGGCGGAGACAAGTATTTCAATACAGAACTTCTCAAAGACAAGGAAATACCGGCAAAGTTCAGGATTAACATCACCGAATGCGGAGTCCTCAGCGAAGAAGAAAAGAAGAATGCGGTTCCTGGTGATGCTGACCGCTTCAGATGCAACATATCTGTAAAAGTTGACGGAAAGGAAAAACCTCTCGAGGCAGAATTCTATATCTACCGAATGCATCTGGGAGTGGTGCTCAATGTCAAAGCCCTCAAGGCATATCTGGTGGATTACAAAAGCACCCTGGAGGAAGAGATCCTGGTCAGCGACCCGAAGGCAAGGAAGAAATGGGGAGAGAGCAAGACTACATTCAAGCTAATCGCCGAGGACAAGAAAACCGGGGATATCAGAGCCGTACTGCCTGACGCAGAGCCCGTTTTCACATTCGAAGACATACCGGAAGAAAACGTGCTCTTCAGAGACAAGTTCGGAAATGACGTCCCGTCACCTTGCGCCCTGATGAACTTCAAGTTTGAGCTCCAGGATGTATATACAGACAATACCGTAATGGGTGTCATACATTCCGGTGGCGGCGGATTTCTCCCTCCGAACAGGGCCAAGGCAAAGGTTACCCTGAAAGTATCCTACAACGGAAAGACCTATGAGAACACCACCAATGTTCTGATAATCTCTCAGCCGTTCAGGGAGATAGCAGACAATCAGGAATTTGCGCGTGCGCTCAGGGAAGATGAGAAAAAGTACAACCAGCTCATAAACATGCGTTCCAAGATTGCCTTTGACCCAAGGTTCGCCTACCTGATGCCGTTCTACTACAAGGTAGACGCGATGATAGAAGGATATGACAACAGGTTCGGGTTCTATGAGCCGGACTACAAGAAGATGATGGACATCTTCGACAAGTACTGCTCGGGACAGATCGGATATTACTTTGTCAACGATGCGGCCTGGACGCCGGAGTGGACGGCGGCGGACGAGAACTTCAACGCCTTTGTGGCGACATTCGCATCGATGGAGAAATCCATACCGGTCATCGGCCTGAGAATCGCCCTGGCATACTTCACCGCAGGGGCTTCAGAACTTGTGCTGATGCCGTACAGCGGACTTGTGGCAATGAAAAAGTACGTGGACAAGGGTGGAGACAGCGCATTCAAGGGATTCGTGGTGGCTAACGTCGAAGTGTTCTTCTGGGAAGGAGTATTCTATATAGGAGGAAAGACTTTCAAGTGGGCAAGGGGAACCCAGGTAGGACAGAAGGTTGAAAAGAAAGTGGTGGAAAAGGCCAAGGCGGGATGGGGAAAACTAAAGGATGGATACAAAAAGCTCAAGGAATATGTTTCCAAGACCAAGGAGGGAAAGGAAGCATCCAAGAAGTTTGCAGACGGAAAGGGATTTAGCACCAACAAGATAGCGGACAAGGTAAAGGACGCCGGAAAGAAGGTGACAAAGACAAAGAAGACTTCAGTAAAGAACGCCAACGACGCCATCCGAAAGACAAGGATGAAAGGCGACGCCGTATTTACAAAGGATTCCAAGTTCGCTGAGGAGTGTTCAAAGAGAGCACGGAAGGACGCACAGGAGATCTACGACAAATTCAAGGAAGTGATGAACAACCCGAACGCCACGCCGGAGGAAGTAAGACGTGCCACACTGGCGCTACAGGGAAACAAGAACGCACAGAACCTTCTGCGAAACAGCCCGTCTGACCTGCTCAGGGCAAACTACAACTCACAGATGCAGAAGATTTACTCCGAAGTGGATCCGCCTACAATTAAGAAGCTGGCTGAGAGGCTGGGAGTTCCGGAAAAAGACATAAAGGTATGGAACGGGGCTACAGGTAACGCAGGCGACGACCTGTTCAAGGGAAGGAAGATCGGAGCCGACAGGGATGTCACTTTCCAGGTAAAGGGAAAGGACGGCAAGTGGGTGGACATTGACGAGAGCCTGATGGAAGAGTGCTATGCAGAGGCTTTCAACGAGTACCACTACGGGTTTATGCCGGCAGACAAGCAGCAGGCCCTAAAGACACTGAAGAAGTTCGACCAGGCAACAGTGCACGGAGAGCTCGGAAAGGAGTCATACGGAAAGGATCTGCAGAACATCATAAAGAAAGAGCTCCAGACAGCAAAGCTCAATGATCCTGAGAGGGTGGCCAGGACATTCGAGTACAAGTGCAAGGAATGGATCGGACAGGGAAAGGCTTGCCAGGACCAGGCAAAGCAGCTCTACGATATGGGACTGATAGACGAGGCAATGCACGTAAGGGGTTATGGAGAGGCTCTCATAGAAGAGGGAATAAGACAGAACGTAAAGCAGTTCAAACGTATTCTCGACCCGAGGATTACGGCCCTCAACGCCAAGGGAGTTGGAAAGGACTACGGCGTCCTGTACGAAAAGATCAGGATACTGGAAGCCGTCGGGAACCCGCCGCCAAAAGATGTCATTCCTATAACCCTGGAAGAAGCGAGGCTTGTCCTTAAGGAGCAGTACGGCACTACATTAGAAAAAGTTGTGGAAGAATGTGCCGGAGCGATAAAGGAAGTGAACGAATACCTATAAGCCATGAAATACTGTACAAATTGTGGAACCCAGCTCAGCGACGACTCCAAATTCTGCTCTGTCTGCGGAACAAGACAGGAGGCCCCGAAAGCACCTGAGCCAAAGCCTGAAAAGCCAAAGAGACCGGCAGCTCCAGGAAAGCCGGCATCACAACAGGTTAAACCTGACAATAACGGTGAAGTGTTTTTCACCGCAACTGAAGAAGAAGGAGAAGTTGTGCTCTCCTCCTGGGGAAGTCCCAAGAACCAGCAACAGCAAGCTCCGCCACGGCAGCAACAAGCGCCGCCACAGCAGCAGACACAGCCTAGACAACAGCAATACACAGCACCTCCAAAGCAACAATACACGGCTCCTCCGCAGAGACCCGTTGCTCCTCCACAGCAGCAACCCAAAAAGAAGAGAGGTTTTTTCAGCTGGCTGATAATCATCCTGCTGATTCTCATTACCCTTTACTTCCTTGGATCCATACTGGAAGGATGCAAGAACATCAACCTTCCACCGGATCCCGGAACGCCCGTGCCCGAGCCTCATGAAGGGGTTTTCGTCTGCGGGAATGACACACTGGTCTTCAATGGAGACGGAAAGACCGTCAGCTGGCATTTAACCTCTGACAGCAGTGTAAAGGATTTGGGAACTCAGGGTTCTGGAACTTATGCCTTCCTGTTCTCACACGGATTGGCCAGATACGATGTGGCGGAAAACCTGCTCATCTACAAAGATTCCCTCCAGAACACCTACCTTATGTTGTCAATACCTACAAAAGACACCCTTATCTCAATCATTGCAGATAAGGGTGCCATCTTTGAATTCAGGAAGATACGCTAGCCTTTCATCGCAGGCCGCGAAAGCAGTTGTACATACTTCTATAAAGAGGCACTGTCCTGAAGTTTTCAGGGAACTTTTCTTTTATCCAATAATCAGAATTTACTTTTCTGTGATTTCCTTCCTGAACACGAACATCTCATCGTCCATGCTCCAGTTGCCTTCCTCTTCCTCCGGAACAGCCGGACCGTGCTGGTACTTGTTCCAGAACTCCACGATGTGGAAGCCGCATCGGTTTAAGTAGAAATGGATGTTGCGTTTCTCGAAGTAAGGGGTAATGGTCTCCCAGACCTTGATCTCTGGATGCATGACTTCCACCGCCTTCCATGCCGCCTGGCCGATGCCTTTGCTATGAACTTCCGGTAGCACGAACAGCAACTCCAGCTCCCCCTTAGCTGATTCCTTGTTGATGCGGAGGACCACACCGCCAACCTTCTTGCCGTCCAGCACAATCCGGTAAGTCTCGGCATTCTCACCATCAATTGAATCCTCGATAGTCTTGCGGGAGATAACCTCTTCACCTTCTTCACAACGCTCATCCCGCATCCCGAACTCTTGCTGAGCTCCATATTTGAACGCCCATTGGTTGTCCAGGATGAACTGCTCCCTGTCAGCATGCTGCAGGGAAAGGAGTATGACATTAGGGATGCCCATATAGTTAAATTCCGATTTATTTATCTTTTTTCTCCTCCATCTCCTTGGCCAGCAGTTTCTTTCCGGCAAAGTAAGTGATGAATAGGCTGATTCCAATAGCCATCATTACACCACCGGCCATTGCCAGACCATCCATAAACCATAGGCCGTTTGGAATGCCTGGACCAAACTGGTCTACTAAATAAAGAATCAGGAAAGCCAGGCCCATGAAAAAGAAGATGCCGGCTCCTGATAGTTTCCCTAGCAGATCCTTCTTGACGCTTAATTTGCTTTGTGTATCCGGTTTTTTCTTGGGAGCGATGAATTTATCCACATCTACCGGAATGCCTGCTTCAATGGCTTTGTGGATGATTTCAGCTTTCTTAATGATTTCATTTTGCTTGGCTCTCATCACCAGCCAGACAATCAGTACTGGAAGGATTACGCCTGCAATGGCGATAATCAGAATTTGAAGGGTTGTCATACTGTTTTAATCTTTATTTTGTACAAAGATACTGATTTGTGTAACTGCAGCCACTTTTGGCACAAAAAGTATTTTTCGTAACTTGTGCTTTGTTATAATCAAAGTCCCACCTATGAAAACGATTCTTGCGCTCAGCCAGACCATGAACTGGATTGTGGTTGCAATCCTTGTTTTGTGTCTGGTGTTTATAGCCAGATTATTATCACACAGGAAAGATAGAAAGAACTGGCTTCTGATGTTTATCACCCTTGTATTATCTGCCGCCTTGCTGATTTTTGTACTGCTAGGGCTCAGAAGCTGCGGAATAGACATTTCCTGACAGCTATTTCTTTTTTTAATTATCGTGATACAAACAAATAATAAAATATATTATGAAATACTGCACAAACTGCGGAGCTCAGCTGACCGATGACGCAAAGTTCTGCACCAATTGCGGAACCCCGCAGGAAGAAGCCGCAAAGAAGAACACCCCTATTGAAGAACCTAAGAAGGAGGAAGAGAAAGTTCCTGACAAAAAGTATGAGGGCGAAGAAATAAAGCTCTGCAATGATGGCGTTTACCGCTGGGTTTATAAGCTAAATATGTTGACCAATCCTGTTATCCTGCTGACGGTAATGAAGATCTTTTTCTGGATTCTGGTGGGAATGATGCTGGTGTTTGGAGTTATTCCAGCTGCTATTCACGGAAACTGGGGCGAGATACTGGAAATGGGAAAGGTGTTGCTGATTGTCTTGGCTGGAATGTTTGTCCTTACCTTCATCAGCATTGCTATCCTTAACATTTCCTATGGCGGCAGCTACTGCGTTCTGTTTGAGATGGATGAGAATCAGATAAAACATATCCAGATGCCAAAGCAGTACAAGAAGGCCCAGCTTCTGGGTATGATAACCGCTATGACAGGCGCAGCAAGAGGAAATCTGACCACTACCGGAATAGGTATCCTTTCCGCCAGCAAGCAGTCATCTATATCCACCTACTCCGTGGTGCGCAGGATAAAGCCTCTCAGATGGCTCAAATGCATCAAGGTCCACGAGCCGTTTGAGCACAACCAGATTTATGTGCCAAAGAAAGACTTTGACTTTGTGTACAACTACATCAAGTCTCGCTGCCCTAAAGTTAAGAAGTAATACCATTTGCAATGTATTTAAAGAATCTGTCTCAGCGATATTTCTGGACAAGGCTCGCCACCCTGCTGCTTTTCCTGTGCACAGCTTCCTTTGCCTATGCCGAAGAAGGCTACTGGGTGCTGGTAAGTTCTGAGATTAAGGAAAATTCCGCCGGCATTTCCTTCAACGGAAGCGGCAAGGACACAAAACGGCTGTGGAATATCCGGAAGAACTTTGCCCAGACAAACAACGGCGGCGTTACCATCACCTGGCAGGATCCGCCGTCAAAGATCAAGTTCGGGGAAGAGGACAATGTAGAGATTCATTACGAAAGAAGCTTTGACCCTAATCTCACTCCCCAAGTTTTGAAAGCAATGAAGCTTGTCTATCAGGCGGGAGCTTTAATGTCGTCGGGTTATGCGCAGGCATATTTTCGCGGAGACGGAAAAATCCTTAGGCCTTACGAACACTTTGCATCTGAAAATATCAATCCTGGAAGAGACTCCAGATTGGTCATAATGGTAAAAGCGTCTATGATCCAAGCCGTTGGAGATATTACCGTTTACCAGATATATACCTATGCATATCGCGGGCCGGGCCAGTTGACGGAAACAACCACGGAAGCCTCAGACAAGGTTGGAGAAGAGGAAGAAGGAACCGAGATACCTTGGATCTACATCGTGGGGGGAGGCATAGCTGTAGCCGGCGGTGCTGCTCTTCTCGGCGGAAAAAAGAAGAAGACAAAGACAGGCAAGCAAAAGAAAGAGTCCAAGAAGGAAGAGAAAAAGGAAGAAGAAGAGAAGGGGCCGAGCCGATTCCGTATGATTCTTTACAAGGATTTCGGAAATACTCTGACCGTAGGCTCTAAGCCTCAGACCATTGGAGCGAGAATTGAGGAGATAGACGTCTATGGAGAAAAGATAAACAGGCCGGATCTGACGGCTCAGATTTCAATCTTTGCAGAGGAGAACTGCACCATCGGCGATGAGCAGATGCACGGCAAGTACAAATGCTGCGGCATTGTGGCAGACAAGGCTCCGGCAGAGGGAGAAGAAGGAACCGCCAAGGTTAGATTCGTGTTCAACGGACACGCCGGGACACTTATCAACCACGTGATATTCAAGGTAGTGGCAGCTCCTGAGATCGTAATCGGAGAAGCCCTTACCTTTGAAGCAGGTGGAGGAAAGACACAGTTTATGGAATTTGGCATAAATAACTGCCCTGCAGAAGTGCTGGGAGTGAATGTTTCTCTTGACAAGACGGGAGCTTCATATTTCAGCGCGGAAACAGAACAGGACAAGGAGATTCCGGTCAAGTTCAGAATCAACATCACCGAGTGCGGTAAGCTCAGCGAAGAAGAAAAGAAAAACGCCATTGCCGGAGATGCCAACCGTTTTACCTGCTACGTGTCCGTGACTCTTGATGGAGTGAAGGATCCTCTGGAATCATCGTTCGACCTCTACCGAATGCACCTCGGCGTAACTATGAGCATCAGGGCTCTCAAGGCGTATCTGGTTGATATTAACAGCACTATGGACAATGATATTCTTGAAGTCAGTCCTAAGTCGCAAAAGAAATGGGGAGAGAGCAAGATCACGTTCAAGCTCATCGCCGAGGATAAAAAGACCGGAGATATCAGAAGCGTTCTGCCAGATACCGAGCCTGTCTTTACCTTTGAAGATATGCCTGAAGGCAACGTGCTGTTCAAAGACAAATTCGGAAACAGCGTTCCTAACCCTTGCGGCCTGATGAACTTCAAGTGGGAGTGCAAAGAGGTCAGATCAGACAACACGGTAGTTGGCTTCATACATTCCGGAGGCGGAGGACTTCTGCCGCCTAACCGCGCCAAGGCAAAAATTACCCTTAAGGTAACTTACAACGGCAAGACTTATGAAGACACAGAAAATGTGATGATTATATCTCAGCCTTTCAGGGATATAGCAGACAACAGAGAATATAGCAACGCTCTCAACCAAGACCAGAAAAAGCTGGACCAGCTCATAAGCCTCCGCTCCAAGATTGCCTTTGATCCAAGGTTCAATTATCTGATGCCGTTCTACTACAAGGTAGATGCGCTGATAGAAGGCTATGACAACAGGTTTGGTATATACGAGCCTGACTACAAGAAGATTATGGATATCTTCAACAAGTATTGCTCCGGCCAGCTCGGTTACTACTTCGTGAATGACTCGGTATGGTCTCCAGACTGGACAGAAGCAGACGAGAATTTCAACGCCTTTGTTGCAACCTTTGCTTCAATGGAAAAATCCATTCCGGTTATAGGCCTTAGAATTGCCCTGGCCTATTTTACCGCCGGAGCTTCTGAGCTTGTGCTTATGCCGTACAGTGGCCTTGTTAAGATGAAGGAATATGTGGACAAGGGCGGAGACAGCGCCTTTAAGGGCTTTGTGGTGGCCAGCGTGGAAGTATTCTTCTGGGAAGGAGTCTTCTATGTAGGCGGAAAGGCTCTCAAGTGGGCAAGAGGAACCCAGGTTGGCCAGCAGCTTGAGAAAAAAGCGGTTTCAAAGGCAAAGGAAGGCTGGGGCAAACTCAAGGAAGGCTACAAAAAGATCAAGGATTATGTAACAAAGACAAAGGAAGGAAAGGATGCAACCAAAAATCTATCTGGAGGCAAGAGTTTCAGCACCAACCAGATAGCCAACAAGGTAAAGGATGCCGGAAAGAAAGCGGGCAAGACCAAGACCTCCTCTGTTGCCAAAGCCAACGACGCCATCCGCAAGACAAGGATGAAAGGCGATGCCGTCTTTACAAAAGACTCCAAGTTTGCAGAAGAATGTTCAAAGAGAGCCCGTAAAGACGCCCAGAAGATTTATGACGACTTCAAGGAGGTAATGAACAATCCTAACGCATCTCCTGAAGAGGTAAGGCGTGCAACATTGGCACTTCAGGGCAACAAAAACGCCCAGAACATCTTGCGCAACAGCCCTTCTGATCTTCTCAGAGCCAATTACAACGCCCAGATGCAGAAGATATACTCAGAAGTGGATCCTATGACCATAAAGAAACTGGCCAAGAAACTCGGAGTTCCTGAAAAAGATATACAGCCGTGGAAAGGAGCTACCGGAAACGCAGGAAAGGATCTTTATCTTGGAAAAAAGATAGGAGCAGACAGAGACGTTACTTTCCAGGTAAGAGGCAAAGACGGCAAGTGGGTTGACATCCAGGAAGATATAATGGAAGAAGCCTATGCAGAGGCCTTCAACGAATACCATTACGGATTTATGCCGGCAGACAAGCAGCAAGCTCTCAAGACATTGAAGAAATTCGACCAGGCAACCGTGCACGGAGAACTGGGAGCGGAATCCTACGGAAAAGATCTGGAGAATATTATCAAGAAAGAGCTTCAGACCGCCAAGCTGCAAGATCCTGAGAGAGTGGCCAAGACTTTCGAGTATAAATGCAAGGAGTGGATCGGCCAGGGCAAAGCTTGCCAGAATCAGGCCGAGCAGCTATACAATATGGGAATGATAGACGAGGCTATGCACGTGCGCGGCTACGGAGATGCTCTCATAGAAGAAGGCATCCGCCAGAACGTCAAGCAGTTCAAGCGTATTCTCGATCCAAGGATTACCGCCCTTAACGCAAAGGGAGTAGCCAAAGACTACAGCGTCTTGTACGAGAAAATCCGCATACTGGAATCTATCGGAAATCCTCCTCCAAAAGACATTCTCCCAACCACTTTGGAAGAAGCCAGGCTTGTGCTCCAAGACCAGTATGGCTGCACAATAGAGCAGGTTGTGGAAGAATGCGCCGGGGCAATAAAAGAAATAAACGAATACCTCTAAACTATGAAATACTGTACAAATTGCGGAACCCAGCTCAGCGATGACGCCAGATTCTGTTCTGTCTGCGGAACAAAGCAAGAAGCGCCAAAGAAACCAGCTGCTGCGCCAAAGAAACCCGCAGCGCAGCCTAGACAAGCAGCTCAGCGCACAAAACAAGCCGGCAAGCCAGACGGCTCTCAGGAAGAGTATTTTGCAGCAACAGAAACAGCCGGAGAAGTTGTTCTTTCCTCTTGGGAGAGCCCAAGGCAACAGCAGCATACTTATCAGCAGCAAACTCCGCCTCCAAGCCAACATCAAACAGCTACTTCATACCAACAGCCTACTCCGCCGCCACGGCAGCAACCTCAACGTCAAAACTACCAGCAACCTCCTCAACAGAGCTACCAGCAGGCTGCCGCACCGCAGAAAAAGAAGAGAGGTTTTTTCAGCTGGATTCTGATTATCCTGATGGTTATCATTGTTCTGTATTTCCTTGCGTCCATACTTGAAGGGTGCAAGAATGCAAACCTGCCTCCTGATCCAGGAACTCCGGAACCGGCTCCCCTATCAGGAGTGTTTGCCTGCGGAAGCGATACTCTATTTTTCAATGGAGACGGAAAGAGCATTACATGGCATTTCTCTTCAGAGAATGCAAAGAGCGGAGTATATACATTTATCTTCGGACACGGAAAAGCCAGATATGATGTAGCAGAGAGGCTCGTCTTGTCGGATACGACAGAACAAGCCTCTCTTACATTTATTCTTGCAAAACCTGCGACAGATACTCTGATACAGATTGTTTCAGAGGATGTCTCAGACTTCAGGAAGATTCGCTAGCCTTTCATTGCGGCTTCAACTTCCTTGACGGTGATAGGAAGTCTCTTTGACCCAAGCAGGCGGTTGCCGGTCTTGGTAATCAGCACGTCATCTTCCAGACGTATGCCGCCAAAGTTATAGTAATCTTTCAGCTTGCCAAAGTTGATGAACTGGGCGTTGATTTTCTCCTTCTTCCATTTCTCAATCAGGGCAGGAATGAAGTAGATGCCAGGCTCGTCTGTAATCACATTGCCTTCAACCAGTTTGCGGGCCATACGGAGGCTTCCGTAGCCGAACTTCTTGCTGCGTTTTGCAGCGCTTCCGTAGCCAACGTAGTCTTCTCCGTAGTTCTCCATATCGTGAACGTCCAGGCCCATATTATGGCCAAGGCCGTGAGGCATGAACAGAGCAGGAGCGCCAGCTTCAACAGCCTCATCTATATCTCCCTTCATAAGGCCGAGTGCTTTAAGCCTCTCTGCAAACAGCCTGTAGACTGCAACGTGAACGTCAAAGTAGGCAACGCCAGGCTTTGCGAGCTTGAGAGCCAGGTTGTTGGCATCGCAAACTATCTGGTAGATTTCCTTCTGCTGGGTGGTGAACTTTCCGCTGCAAGGAATCGTGCGGGTAAAGTCTGAGCAGTAATTGTTGTTGTTCTCAGCTCCTGCGTCAACGGTAAGGAGCCTGCCCTTTGTGATGATACCGCTGTGATCGTGGTTATGGAGAGTTTCTCCGTGCTGAGAAAGGATGGTGGCAAATGAAACGCCGGCTCCGTTGCTCAGGGCAAGGCCGTCCATCATTCCGGCAAGAAGCTGCTCGGAGATGCCAGGCTTGCAGTTCTGCATCACAAAATAATGCATCGCGTAACCAATGTCGCAAGCGTGGTCTATCTCGGCAATTTCATATTTGTCTTTCACGATTCTCTGCGATACGATAGCCTTTATCAGCTTGACGGACTGCTGCTTTTCCAGTGCGGCTGCCGGAATGCCAAGCATATCGCTGAGCCAAAGCTTTACCTGATATCTGTAAGGATTTATGAAGTGGATTTTCCTTCCGGCTTTGATGGCAGCTTTGATGTACTTAGGAAGATCGCTGAGCTTTTTGGTCTTCTTTACTCCAGCTTCCGCGGCCTTGTCTGCAACAGATTTCTGAGGGCCCATCCAGATGATGTCGTCTATGCTTACATCGTTGCCGAATATGATGTCCTCATTCTTGTCTACATCTATCACTCCGGCAAAATCCGGATCATTGATACCGAAGAAATAAAGGAAAGTGCTGTCTTGACGGAACTTGTAGCAGTTGTCTTTGTAGTTTGCCGGAGCCTCGCTGTTGCCCGGAAGCAGAATAATGCCGCTTTCAACATCCTTTGCCAAAAGCTGGCGCCTTGTCTGATAAACTTTCTTTGGAAACATAATATTGCGCTTTTAATAATTTTTCTCCGCGATTGGGTTATAAAGTTAGGCATTCCTCCATAAAAAGAAAAAAGGATGACCAAAAATCTTTGGCCATCCTTTGCTTTGAATTATTTCCGAGGTGGAAATATCTGTCTGTTACTCAGGGTTTGATTTCTTGTAGAATCCTGCAACCTTTGAAGGAACGATAGGACCCTGGAACTTGCGGGTAGTGCCGGAAGAAGGAGTGAAAATCACATCCACAACATTTCCGTTGTCAACCTTAGGCAGGGTGATCTTGTAGGTGCCCTGAATGTGTCTTCCCTGAACACGGATAATCACATTCTTGATGTTTCCCTTCTTGTCTTTGTTCAGAGTATATTCAGTTGCCTCAGCAATGTTGGTGTAGGAGTTTCCGCAAACTCTCAAGCCCTGCATAAACATATTGGTCTTCTCGTAGGAAATAAATATGCTGTTGTCTGTCAGCTGGTTGTCCACGCCGTCAGCATCTATGTAGGAAGTAGGCACAATGGCCCAGTCCTTCTCCTCGAGAGCCTTGATCATAGTTTCATAAAGAGCCTTCTGCTGAGCAGCCTTCTCCTCTTTTGAGAGTTTCTGGCCAAAAGAAGGAAGCACAATCATAAGTGCTGCTGCAAGAATCAAAAATCTTTTCATCTTAGTTTATGTTTTAAAGTTAATTTCTTCACAAATATACTCTATTCTTAAAACTTATCAAATTTCGTTCCACATAAAAAAAAGGGCTGGCATAAGCCAACCCCTTTTTCATTAACATAGGTAAAATCCTACAGAGATGTCCACTGAGAAACGTTGCAGACAGGAGAAGCGGTTCTGACGCCTCTGAAGAAGTGCATATACACTCTTCCGATGTATCCGTTCCAGTAGTCTGTGTATTTGACCATCTTGGATCCGTTCCACTTCATCAGTTCGTCTCCAGTCTCGGTGAGTATTCTGTAGTCTATCCTCTGGTAACCGGATGAGTTGAATACAGACTTGTGGAGAATAATCTCTACTCTGTCTGTAGCCTCACCGAATC
Organism: Bacteroidales bacterium; assembly: GCA_016285455.1. GTDB lineage: Bacteria > Bacteroidota > Bacteroidia > Bacteroidales > UBA932 > Egerieousia. Next base: position 5,245 of record JAEEQS010000019.1, on the reverse strand, counting down.
CTACAGGCTCTCCTACGTTGAAGTATCCAGCAGCTTCTTCACCCTGGCGAATGCCCTGATACTGGAGCTTTCCACGATAAGGGGTAGTGCTGGTCTCATAGAGGAGGTTGATGAACATCACCTTGCAAACTGAGTCAGTACCCCAGTTGTCTACGTGTGCAGGAGCGGTAGTGTTCCAGTAAGGATACTTGTTGTCCAATACAATAGGATCCTCGTTGAGGTTGTGGATAATAACATTCTGCTTGCCCTGTGCCAGGGTAACGTTCCTGTTATAAACCTCGACACCGCCTCTCATCAACGTGATGTTTACGTTTCCTGCAGGAACGCGGTAGAATCTTCCTACTGCTCCTCCAGGAAGGCCGTTGTAAGGATACAGGGTACCTCCACCCTTAACATTCGCATACAGTACGCCGTTGATATAGGTAGAATCTATATTGTTGGCGGCCACGTTGTTGATAGGCTCCATATAGTGCAGCTGAATCTCTGCTTCTCCACCTTTATAAACTTCAGCGTCATACTCAATCTTGTGCTTGGTGCAGAAAGTCAAAGCGAACACAGCGGCAACAGCCAATATTGAAAATAATATCTTTTTCATATCTGTCATGTATTAATAAGGAAGTGATTCAGGCATGTCTCCAGGATAAGCGAACCAAGGCATGGAGATATGGTAGTTCTTGTATGCAGATCCTCCGTTTTCAGAAGGAATAAGGCCAGGTATAGGCTTGAGGGCCATCAGAGCCGGCTTGTTCCACATATACTCGGAGTTGTATCTAGGAGTCATACGGTAAGCAGGAGAACCGAGGTTGTCCTGATGGTATGTGCCTCTTCTTCCCTCAACCTGTGCAGGCTTCAGATAGAATCCCTTGTAAACCTTGGTGGCGTCTTCGTCCCACTTCTGGTTTATAGCGGTAACGGTCCATCCGTTGCCCTGTCCAGGATAATCTCCTGTGTAGTCGATGTCATAGTGGTACTTGCGGAGGTCAACCCAGGCCTCGTAAGCTCCCCAAGGGAAGAGGTGAACGTACTTCTGCATCATGATATGAGACAGGGTAAGTGTTCCGGTGGTGATGCCGGCAACATAAGGTCCTGCAAGATATTCCTGACCCAGATTGTGGAAGAGTTTGGTAGCAATCTTGTCTCCTCCAGGGTTAGAACCATAATCCTTGTATCCAGAACCGTCTGCCTTTGCTTCCTTAACTCCAGGATAGAGGTACTTTTCAGTGAACTCCATATCCAGAGCCACACCCTTCTTCCAGCAAGCCAAAGCGTTAGCCTTGTCGCCCATATACCAGTAAGCCTCAGCCATCTCAAACTGGATCTCGGCAGAAGTCATAATGATATAAGGTGCGTTCTCGCGGTAGAGCCAGCGGCCGATTCCGTCAACATCAAGGTTGTAGGCATATCCTGCTCTTCCTGTGTAGAAGTTAGGAGTAGTCCATCCCTGATATCCAACAACGTTGGTGAACTGTGCGCCATAGTACTTGTAGTACTTCACAACCTCAGCCTTGTCTATGTCCTCATAGGTCATATTGTCGCGTGTAGCCAGCTTGGCTGCAACTCTAGGATCATAGTGTCCGGTCTCCTCAACCAGAGTATCTGTGATGATCTGGTTAGGGTTGAGCTGGTAAGGATAGTAAGCAGAATGGCTGTCGTCCTTCGTGGTCTTTACGATATCTCCGGTGGCGTGGTCATACAGAGGAACAGTACCGGTCATGATCTTTACGATGAAGTCTCCCTGCCAGTAGCTGTTGGTCAGATTGCCTCTTCTAGGGCACCAGAAGTTGTTGGATGCGCCAAACTGTGCATCGGCTCCTTCGCCAGGGGTCTGGAGGATGCAGTCGTCTGCCACGGTCTGCATAGCGAGCTTTCCGTGCGCGATGAGGTCATTGGCGTACTTGGAAACGAAGTCAGACTTTCTTGTCAGAGAAGCCAGGTTGCGGCACATTACGCCGTGGGCGAACATAAGCCACTTGTCTTTGTTTCCGCCGTAGATAATGTCATAGTTCTTGAGCTGATTGCCATAGTTGGTAGCGTCTGGCATCTCGAGATAGCTGATGGCTCTCAGAGCCCAGGTCTGGATGGAGTCGTAGATCTCGTCCTGATACTGGTAGTCGAACGCCAGCACTCCAGGAACAAAGGCCTGCTCCAGAGGCATCTCGCCGTTCTCCTTGGTGGTAACGTCCCAGGAGTGAGCCTTCAGGGCGTAGCCGATACCGGCAACTGTCCATCTCTCGTGCTCAACGGCATACTTGATGAGGTTCTCCAGGTTCATTCCCTGAAGCCAGTAGGTTACCCTCCACATTTCTCCACCGGAGTCTGAAGGAGTCCAGTAGTAGTTGCAGAAGCCCGTGTAGGAAGAGGTACCCATCATCTGGGAGAGAACGCCCGTAGCGCGGATATCCCAGTAGAGGCCCTGCAGTGCAGACTCGATGCCTGCCAGGTACATGTAGTCCTCCACCTGCTGCTCGTCCGGAGCGTCAACGTTCTTGTTGACATCCAGATAGTGGTCGCAACCTGCCATAAAGAATCCCAGGGTTGCGATGAGAATTATTGTATATATCTTTTTCATATTCCTTGCGATTAGAAGGTTAAGTTGATACCTACGGTTATGCTCCTAGGAGTAGGGGTTCCCCACCAGTCCATTCCGAATCCGCCGGTTCCTCCGAGGGCCGCTGAGTTGGCGTTGCCCACAGGGTCGATACCGGAGTAGTTGGTGATGGTGATCAGGTCGTTTGCGCTGATCCATACGCTTGCTGCGCTCAGCAGGTTGTGGGTTGCGCTCTGCAGCCAGTTCTTAGGGAGAGTGTACTGGAACCTGCACTCCTTCAGACGGAGGTAGTTCACGTGCTTCTCAAACCAGGAGATGTCTGCTCCGCCATAGTAGCTAGGCATAATGGAGTAGTCAACAATGATGTTGTTTGGAGTAGGATTGTCTGTGTTCTCGTTGCCGTCTTTGAGCACACCGTTGAAGATGTACTTTCCGTTCTGGCGCATTTCAACAGACTCCTTGCTGGTACCGTTAACCATCATGTTGTACTTGGTGGCGTTGATGATGGAGGCGCCGAAGCGGCCGTCCAGCAGCATAGAGAAGCGGAAGTTCTTCCAGCTCAGGGATGAGGTGATACCGTATTTCAGCTTAGGGTTACGGTCGCCAATGTATACCCAGTCAGCCTTGGTAATAGGAATACCGGAAGAAGCGTCGATCAGTACCTGACCCTTGTTGTTTCTCTCATAATCGTAACCGGTCATAGCGTAGATAGGGTAGCCCTTCTTCACACCGTTACGTACACCGTTGAGAATCCAGGTGTAAGGGTTGTAGTACTCAGAAACGTTCTCAGGCAGGTAGGTAACCTTGGAGTCGTTGTGGTCGAGGTTCAAGCCGACGTTCCATCTCCAACCTGAAGAGTTGCGGATGATGTCGCCGTCGATGTGGAACTCCCAGCCCCAGGTCTTGAAGGTACCCACGTTCATATTGTTCAATACGAATCCGGTAGCGTAAGACAGACGGAAGTCTGTTACATACTGGTTCTTGCACTTTCTCCAGTAGTAGGAGAAGTCCATATTCACGCGGTCGTTGAGAAGTCTTGCCTCAAAGCCTACCTCGGCTTCGTCGTTCATCTCCGGCTTCAGCCTAGGGTTAGGGCCGGTGTAGCCGTACTTGTAACCGCCGCCGATGTTCTCGGTTGCTTCCAGTTTAGGATAGATAGCGTTAGGAGTTGCATCCTTACCTACCTCTGCAAAGCTGGCTCTCAGCTTCAAGTAAGAGATGTAGTCGTTGTTCTTCAGGAACGGAAGCTCCGTTACGATGAAGGATGCCTCAACTGCAGGATAGAAGTATGAGCGGTTGTCCTTTGGAAGGGTGGATGACCAGTCGTTACGTCCCCTGAAGTTCAAGAAGGCCATGTTCTTCCAGCCGAGCTCGATGGCTCCGGAAATACCCTGGACTCTTCTCTTGGCGTGATAAGTACGAGTTACAACAGTCTTAGGGTCGCAGTTTGCCAGAGAGTAGAAATCTACAGCGATGAACTTGGTGCCGTAGGTGGCGATGTTCTCGGTGTAGTTCTCCTGCTGGTGGTAACCAGCCTGTACTCTGAGGGAGAAGTCTCCCCACTCGTTGTTGTAACCGCCCAGAATGTTCAGAGACTTGTCTGACATGTCATACTTGGAGAGGTTGAAACCTCCGCCATTGCCGTAAGAGCCATTGTCGCGGTTGGCGAAGTATGGATGGTAGTGGTTCTGATAAGTAGACTTGGAGTTGTCCCATCCCAGCTTGGCAGTCAGGAAGGTGTTCTTGGTTGGGGTGATGTTCACGCCCACGGTGGTCAAGAATCTCTTTGTCTCGTCATAGTTGACGTTCTTGTGCAAGTCGTACAGTGGGTTGTAGAGGTCTTTATCTGTGTAGTAGGCAGGGAGTTTCATCTGCACTCCGTCTTCATCCAGATATTTGCTCATATCGTCTACGATAGGCCAGATGTAAGCTCTGCGGAGAACACCGATGTTACCCTTGCGGGCCTTGTGGTTGGTGGTCTCGGTATAGCCCATCATGGCGTCGAAGTTCAGCCACTTGGTTACCTGTGCCTTTCCGGACAGGGTGAGATTCAGCTTGGTGTACTCGGTGGTCTTTACAGTTCCCTTCTGGTCCAGATAGGAAGCTGCGCCACGTACGGTAACCTTGTCTGTACCGCCCTCTACGGAGAGGTTGTGCTGGTGGCTGAAACCGGTCTGCAGGATGGCCTTAACGTTGTCATAAAGCTTTACGCTGCCGTCTGAAGGATACCTGTTTCCAAAACGGGAAGTGTAGTAGTAGTTGGTGATACCGTACTGTCCGTTGGCGAACTCGGTCTGGGACTTAGGATAGCCGTAGCTCTTGCTCCAGGTAAGGTTGTTGCTGTAGGTAACCTTGCCCTTGCCGGCCTGGCCCTTCTTGGTGGTGATGACGATGGCACCGTTGGAAGCATCTGATCCATAAAGCACTGCAGCTGCAGCACCCTTAAGGATGGTCATGCTCTCGATGTCCTCAGGGTTGAGGTCGTTTCCTCTGGAGGAGAAGTCGTCGTACAAGCTGGAGAACTTGACTCCACCGGCATCGAGGTCATCAATCGCGAATGAGTTACGTGGGTCGATGGTGGTGTTGTTCATTGGCACACCGTCGATTACGTAGAGAGGCTGGTTGTTTCCGGAGATGGAGGTTACGCTACGCAGAACGACGCTGGTAGATGCACCTGGCGCGCCGCTGGTGGTGGTA
>JAEEQS010000010.1 GCA_016285455.1 Bacteroidales bacterium | reverse complement strand
TTGCCGTAAATAGGGTGTTTCTCTTTGGTCTTGACAGCTACAACGGCACTCTTGTCCATCTTGTTGCTGACTACAACACCTACTCTTACTTTCCTAAGCTTCCTTTCCATTATTTGCTCTGTTTTTTGTTCTCGATTTCAGTCAGGATTGTAAGCATCCTGGTGATATCTTTCTTGGCCTTTTTAATCTGAGATGTATTCTCTAATGGAGAGACAGCGTGGTTGAGAAGCATTTGACTGAGGGCAGCACGACTGGTTTCAATCTTCTCCCTGAGGTCCTTCTCGCTCATTTCGCGTATTTCTTTGGTATCCATAATCTAAATCTCATTTACTGTTTAACATAATCCCTTCTAACTACGAACTTAGTAGAAACGGGGAGTTTCTGGGCTCCGAGTCTCAGGGCCTCCTTGGCAATCTCCATAGGAACACCCTCAACCTCGATAAGCATTCTACCAGGGGTTACAGGGGCTACGAATCCCTCAGGGCTACCTTTACCCTTACCCATACGTACTTCTGCAGGTTTCTTTGTGAATGGCTTGTCCGGGAAAATGCGGATCCAAACATATCCTTCACGCTTCATATAACGAACCACAGCCTGACGGGCAGCCTCTATCTGCTGACCGGTCATCCAGCAAGACTCCAGAGTCTTGATTCCGAAAGAACCGAATGCAAGCTGAGTTCCTCTGTGGGCCTGTCCTTTCATACGGCCCTTCTGCATCCTTCTGAATTTGGTTTTCTTTGGTTGTAACATAGCTTTTAGCTTTATCTTGTTAATTTTCAACGACTTAGGTTGTAACGGAACCTCGCGTTGGGGTGCAAAGGTAAAACAAATATCTGAATCTGCAAATTTTTTCGCTAAAATTTTTCAAAGTTTTGGCTAATTTTTTTTGATAGTCAAAACCGCCAATCTCAGCGATTTATGAATTTGCAAACTCTGAGTTAAAGCTATGTTTTGGATTTCTTGGAGAAAAAAATCTCTATTTGAAGCGGGAAGCGTAGTCTTCGCAGGCTTTCCAGACGCGGAGGAGGTTGCCGCCCCAGAAGGCTTTGAGCTCTTCTGCCGTCCAGCCCCTTTTGAGGAGTTCTACGGTGAGGTTTTTCATCTGCGATGAGTTATCAAGGCCAATTACGCCGCCGCCGCCGTCAAAGTCTGTTCCCAGACCTACGTGGCGGTAGCCTACAAGATTCTTGATATGGTCTATGTGGTTTGCCAGGATGGCAACGCCAACTTTGTAATAAGGAAGATCATCGCTGAGGAAGAAACGTCCGGTTCCCACCTGAATCACGCCGTCAACCGCGGCGATGGCGCGGATTTCGTCGTCTGTGAGGTTTCTGGTCTGGGACGGCTTGAGGGCCTTGCAGCCAGAATGCGATGCAAGAACAGGAGCCTTGACTATCTTCAGCACGTCCACCAGGGATTCTGAGGAAATGTGGGAAACGTCCACCATTATGCCTAGCTGCTGCATCCTCTCAACAACCTCTTCTCCGAAAGGAGACAGGCCGTGACCGGTAGAAGGATACCAGTAGTAAGAGTTAATGTACCTGCTGCCGTCGCAAATCTGGTTTGGAGTATTGTGGGAGAGGGTTATGTACTTGACGCCTATCTTGGCAAATTCGTCCAGGTCTTCCAGTGTGCGGACAGGATAGCCGTTCTCAATGCACAGCACTACAATCCGCTTGCCCTCTTTCTTCAGGCGATAGACATCATCCGTACTGTAGGCAATGCCCGCTTCCTGGCTGTGGCTGCCCTCCACGTAATTCTTCCAGGACAAAAGTTCATCTACGCACCAGTTATAGGCCGAATCCAGAGACTTCTGGTTCTGCCACGGGCCTTGATCCAGATATATGGCAAAGAAAGCTCCGTCCTGGCCGCCCTGGCGCATCAGCTCAAAGCTCACCTGCCCCTTGGCTACGGTATAATGGCCATCCGGATGCAGGGAGTATGTAGGAGTATCCACGTGCGTGTCAAATGATATGGCAACCTTGTGGATGCTGTCCGCAAGAGCCATATACTGCTCGTCTGTAAGGTTGAGGGCGCCGCTCTTTTTGCATTTTCCGCAATGCTCTTGAGCATCGGAGGAGTAAGAGAACAGCAAACTCAATGCTGCAACTATGACAAATATTCTTTTCATAACTACAAGTTTTTATCAATTTTGGCCTTTGCGCCTCCACCATTTCATAGAGAAGGCTAGCAGAATCAGAAGCGCGCTGAGGGCAAGGCAAATCCACATCAGAAGGCCGCCCCAACCGGCTGTGAAGGCAATAGGGACAAGGGTTATGAGGATGATTTCCACGGGAGCAATCGGAAGATAGGCCAGAGCGTAATCGTCCATCGTCTTGCTCTCCATCTTAGGGTCAACGATTCTCTCGAGGGCGATTCCCATAGCCATAGTGCCGGTCCACCAGCCCCAGGAGAAGATGGAACGCTCAAACCAGTAACTCGGGCTGAGCCTTCTTCCGAAGTAGAACGTTATGGCAAATACCACGGCAACTCCGGCAAGAATCAGAACCAGCAGCGGCAGCCAGTACTGGACTACCACTCCCAGCTTGATGGAAGCTACGCCGCAGGTAACCAGAAGATCCGTGAAGAAACTGCCCTCTCTCTGGACAGTCTGACGGCTGACATAGCTTGAGACCCTAGTTACATCGAACAACTTCTTAAGGATGAGGCCAGCCACAAAGGCGCAGGAGAATACCGGAAGCTCCAGCCCGTTGTAAGGAGCGGGAAGATCGGCACACCAGTTCTTGACTGCCACGCTCAGTACATATCCCAGAAACGCCACCACAAACACTATGGCAAAATGGAAAGTCAGATGTTCTATGGAGATGGAAGAAGTGGTGGCCTGCCCCAGAGGATCTCTCTTTCCCTCAGGCAGAAGCCCTGTCCTCAGCTCCGGAGGAAGATCTTTGAAATCGGCGATGAACTTGGTGTGTTTGTGCCTTGCGCCCCATTTGATTATCACCAAGCCGAATACGATGGCCATAATCACGCCCACGGTGGCGGTGGTCATTCCCAGAGTCATTGCATCGTCCCATTTAAGGCCGCCTTCCAGGTTTTCAAAGGCGGAGCCGATTGCCGCAGCCGTTCCGTGACCGCCGTAGAATCCTGTAGGAAGCATAGCGCCGAACGCCTGGTTTAGATCAGGCCAGATAGTCTTAAACAGGTAGATTCCAAGAAGGCCCATCACTCCCCACTGCAGAAGCATTCCAAGCTGGGCGTAAACCCACATAGGGCCCACTCTTGTGACCACCTCCTTGACTGAAGCCTTCTGGGCGGAGAAAGGAAGGGTAGCAAACACCAGGGCTATGAGCACGGCTGCATAAGAGGAAAGATTTCCGGAAAACGGGATCCATCCCAGACCGTGAGGGCCCAGCGCCAGTCCGAGCAGACCGGCTATCAGGCTAGGCGGAATAAAAAGCTTCTGGATGAGTTTAACCTTAACCCTTATGAACTTGCCAACGAGCATCAGGGCAAAAAGAAAGCCCATATCCACAAGGAAAACCCAAGGCGTAAAGCCCTGAAAATGGAAAAAATCGTTCATAGCCTATTTTTCAGACAAACACAAATATACAAAAATGCACAAGTTTTGCAGTATTTTTGAGTCGTGAAAACTTCCTCTCGCATAACAAGACTTCTGGCAATAGCGCTGCTGGCCCAGTTTCTGGGCTGCGCGGGAGCGTTTTCTCAGAGAAGAGACACTATCAAAAAATCGCTGAGCGAACTGGAAAGAATCCAGCAAGACAAAAAAGCTATAGAGGAAAGGATAAAGCGCAGGCAGGAGCGGCAAAACCGTTTTGAAATGGAGAAAAAGAAAGCCGGCATTACCGGAACCTGTTACGCGATGACTTATCAGGTGGTTGAGGGAGACACTATTTTCCTGGACCAGCTTCCGCCGATATTCAAGTTCGCCAGAATGAAGGGGAACCGCAGCCGCCAATCTTGGAGGCAGTACCGCCGCCTAGTCTATAACTTCAAGAAGACCTATCCTTATGCCCTGCAGGCCAGAGATATAATCCGAGAGGCAGACAGCGTTCTTGCAGTTAACGACTTTTCTGAAGCGGAACGGGAAAGATACATCGCCGAGTACCAGAAAAAACTCTTCAAGCAATTTGAAAAGCCAATGAGAGACCTCACTATTTCTCAGGGAGGGCTTCTTCTAAAGCTCATCGACAGGGAACTTGGACGCACTTCTTTCTACATTATACGAGAATACAGGGGAAGGCTATCTGCCGGTTTCTGGCAAACGGTGGCCAGATTATTCGGAAACGATCTCAAAAAGCCATACGACAAATTCGGGGAAGACCGTCAGGTGGAAGACCTGATAATGCTTTACAATATGGGAGCGTTTGACTCCCTGTACTACTCTATGTTCTCGAAATGAGGCGTTTCTCTCTTTAGATTTGCCCCGTCAAAAACCAGATAGTCCGGATTGTGGATCCAGTCTCCGAGAATGGAGAAGTCTCCTCCGCCTTCTACATTGAAATCCAGAGGAATATGATAATGGCCAAAGATAAAGTGGTCTGCCTTTTTCTCTCCTTTAGCCTCAAGATCTTTCTGGAAAGAAGCGGCCCAGGCGGAAGCGTCTCTGACCAGAGCCTCTTTGTATTCTGAACGTGTCTTGTCGTCTTCGCTCTTGAAGCGGGTAAGGCGGTTGTGACGGCTCCAGCCGTGGCCCAGCATCATTGCCCACCGCGGATGTATGCTGCTGAACATCACCTGCAGAACCCTGTTCTTGAAACCTGCATTCATAAACCGGTACATAGGAGTGCTGTACCACACGGCATCCCCGTGCCCAATGCAGAATCTAGAGCCATCTATATCAACGATATGCGGCTGCTTGAGAATAGTCACGCCAATTTCTGTCTGAAGGTAGCTGTATGTCCAGATGTCGTGATTTCCGTTTATGAAGAACAGCTTTACTCCGCGATCTGCAAGGCGGGCCAAGGCTCCCAGCGTGCGGGTGAATTTGCGGGGAATCACGTCTTTGTATTCGTACCAGAAATCAAAGATATCGCCGAGGAGAAATACCTGAGAGGTTTCTTGCGGTAGAGATTCCAGAAAAGAGGCGAACTGCTTTTCCCTCTTTACCGGATCCTGATAGTCAAGCCCCAGATGCGTGTCTGCTATGAAATAACTTAGGCCCATCTAGCCGATGCAATACGGAAGAACGATGCACAAAACTCCAACTATGAAGCAGTAAACCGCAAAGCCCCAAAGGCGGAATCTCTTGAGTATCTGAACCATAGTAGTGCAGGCAAATAGACCAGAAAGGAATGCCGCAACAAAGCCGCACAAAACCGGAACAGTAAAGAAATTGCTCATATCTGCTCCCTTGAGGCCCTTGACTATTTCCAGGAAAGCTTCTCCTAAGATTGGAACAATAACCATAAGGAATGCAAACTGGGCAATGGAAGTCTTCTTGACTTTGGCCATCAGACCGGTAGCTATTGTGGCGCCGGAACGTGAAAGTCCAGGAAGAACAGCAAAACTCTGAGCCACGCCAACCAGGAAAGCCTGCCAGTAGTTGATGCCGTTCTGAAGGGAGAAAATGCGGCGCCTTTCCGGCCCGGTCATTTCTTCCTTTACTGTCATCCTGTCCGCAATTTTCTGCTCCTTGTCCTCGGCGTCTTTGCCGTGCTTGAGATCTCTGACTGCAGAAATAATTTCACATACAAGCAGGAGAACCGCGGTGATTATCAGCATAATGCCCACAACAAGAAGAGGATTTCCAGTATGGGCGGCTACTGTCTTTGTGTTAAAGATCTTCTCTACCCAATCCTTCAGCAGCAAGCCCACGAGAAGTATAGGAATCATAGAAACAAGTATCTTCAGGACATAGTCTTTTTCCTTGTTCATTCCCTTTGAAAGGCAACCTTTGCCGATTCTGGAAATAGGCTTCCAGAACACCACCAGGGTACTAAGCACCGTAGCCACGTGAACGGCCACGTCAAAGGCGAGGTTTCCTTCTCCGCTTATGCCCAAAGTTTCCTGCATTATGGTTAGATGTCCGCTGCTGCTTATAGGAAGGAATTCTGCGAATCCCTGCACCAGACCTAAAATCAAACCATGCCACCAATCCATCATATTCTATTTCTTTATTTTGATTATCGCGATTGTTATAGCTACGGCACCTGCTATAATAACGATGGGAGCAATTACCAAGCGCCTGAAACTGAAGATCTCAGGAGAGAAACGGGAAGGATCTCCGCTGGCCCCGCCGCAAAGCAGCAGGTATCCCAGAACCATAACAGCAAATCCCGCTATCATCCATACAAGGTTTTTCTTTGGGAGAGCAAAAAATCCGTTCTTTTCTTCCATATCTTTTCCTTAAATCCAATTCAATAATTATACATTTTGTCTACTGACATAGATGTCATCTTCCTGACGGTTGCCCAAGTACACAGCCAGCAAAGCAGTATTCCCAGGATCAGCAGTCCGAGGGCGCAATATAGGAAAGATTCCGTTCCGATGATAGAGAACAGCTGTGGAATTTGCTTTTTGGCCACTACCCCGAAAGCGAAAAGCCCCGCAATGGCTATCAGAGCGCTCAACGTTCCCTGAAGAACTGCGTTCCCCAGGAAAGGCCTCTGGATGAAAGACCTGGTTGCTCCTACCAGCTGCATTGTCCTGATAGCAAATCTCCTAGAAAAAATATTCAGCCTTACCGTGTTGTTTACCAGAACTATGGAGATTATGGCCAGAAGAACCACAAATCCGGCGAAAATAAGACCCACACGCCCCAGATTCCGGTTGATGGTTGTGATGATTCCCTCCTGGTACACTACATCATCCACCATAGGATCTTCACAGAGCTTCTCTTTCAGGCGAGCTATGCTGTCCGCGTGAAAATAATCCTTGCGGAGCTGAAGCTCAACAGAAGCAGGTATCGGGTTGGACTCAAAAACATCCAGAAAATCATCGCCGAGAAACTCCTTCATCTCCTGCGTTCCCCGTTCCTGGGTTATAAGCTCGGAAGACGAGACTTCCCGCATTTTGGCCAGGTTCTGCGAAAACTGTTCCGCCTGAGAGGGCGTTGCCTTGTCAGACAGGATCACCGATAATTTCACGTTCTCCTTGAAATAGGCGGAAACCTTACGGGCGCTGATAAGAAGCACCGCAAATAATCCGGCTATGAAAAGCACCAGAGCAATGCTTATCACTGAGGATATGTATGAGCGCCAAAAACGCCTCCTGAGAGTATTCTTTTCCTTCCTGTCCATATAGATACGACCGTCAAAGTTATAAAAATGAAGCAATAGTTAAAAAATTTTGTTATCTTTGCATAAACTATTTTAGGATGAAAGCGCCTGTAAGGATTTTGTACATAAGTTCGGAGATTACTCCTTACGTTCCCGAGACCCCTGTGGCCTTGGCTGGCAGGTTTGTGCCCCAGGTCGCTCAGGAAAACGGAATGGAAATCCGTTCTTTCATGCCTAAATACGGCTGCATAAACGAGCGCCGCAACCAGCTCCACGAGGTTATCCGCCTTTCCGGAATGAATATCGTGGTCAGCGATGTGGATCGGCCGCTGGTTATCAAGGTAGCCTCAATTCCTCAGGCGCGTCTCCAGGTTTATTTCATAGAGAACGAAGACTATTTCAAGAGGAAATTTATCTTCCGCGATGAAAAAGACGCCTTTTTCCAGGACAACGACGAAAGGGCCATTCTGTTTGCCCGCGGAGTGATTGAAACCGTAAAGAAGCTCAGGTGGCAGCCTACAATTGTCCATTGCAACGGATGGCTTTCCCATCTGGTTCCGCTTTACCTGAAAAAGACCTACAAGGCGGATCCTATCTTTACAGACTGCAAGGTTGTTGTATCTCTTTACGACGAGGTTGCCAAGGAGCGCTTCAGCGGCTCGTTTGCAAAAAAGGCGCTTACAGGTACCCTGAAACCTGCGGACGTAGAGCTTCTCAACACTCCTACTGGCATAAATCTTGCAAAACTTGCCGTCAAGTATGCAGACGGCGTGATAGTGGCCAGCCGCACCTTGAACAAAGAAGTTCTGGATTATGCGGCTAAGGAAAAAGTCCCTGCTCTATCGTTCTCGGAAATAACATCCGGCACCGATGCGGCATACGCAAACAGATACATTAAGTTTTACGGAAAATTTTTGAAAGAGTAATGCGTTCAAGATTTCGTGCAGCTGCCTTATCCCTTACGATATCCCTGGCCTTTGCGGCCTCTTCCTGCATAAATGTAGACAACACCTTAGGAGTCAATAACATCCCAGACGATTTCGCCCTCCAGCTTCAGACTGCCACGCTTAGGCTTCCTCTCCAGACCAAGATGCTGGACAGCATGCAGTCTCTAAGCAGCGGCACAGCAATTCTGGGAGCGTTCCGCACTCCTGAATTCGGCCTTACCACACATAGCTTTGCCACCAATTTCTACCATTACTCAACCAAGAGCGTGAACCTTGGAACAGACCGTAGAATAAAGCAAGTGTACCTGACCATCAATTTAAGTTCCACAAAAATAATGGAGCCAGGCCAGGACGGCCTGCCTCAGAATATCCACGTCTATCAGATGAACAGGGTAGTAGACACCACCTACAAGTACAACTGCCAGCTGAAAGACTCGGAATACGATCATACGCCAATAGACACAAACGGCGTTATATATACCGGAGGAGACACTTTGAGGATCTGGCTCAAGAACACTTGGGGCCAGAAGATCCTGAGCGCAACCCAGAGAGAACTGGATTCATCTTCTGCATTTATGGACCGCTTCAAGGCATTGCTTTTTACCTGCGACCCTCCACAGGAAGGATCCACTGGCGGAAGGCTTAACGTATTCACCACCAGCAGCGCTTATGTTTATGTGGTTTTCAGTTTCCAGCCAACTTGGCAGGCTGCCCGTAAAGACACCATCATAATGCTTCCTCTCGGAGAAAACACCTACACCCAGAATTTCTCTACCTACTCTTCTAAACCAATGGAGAATCCTGATGCACAAGAATATCTCCTTGTAGAAGGTCTTGGCGGACTCAAGGCTTACACAGATCCTCTAAAACTTAAGGACACCCTAGATAAGTGGATGGCCAAAAACGGCTACGATCCAAAGAAAACCGTCATCTGTAAAGCAACTTACAATATCCCGTTTATAACAGACAAGTCTAATGTAGATTTCATAAACAGTTACTTCCCTGCCTCTCTCTATCCTTTTTACAAAGAGAAGGATACCAGTGGATATTATTACTATACTCCTCTGGAGGACATCTATTCAAACGGCAACAACACCGGCAAGGCCAACAGATCTCTCAGCTGTTATTCAGGTGATATTTCAAGCCAAGTCCAGAAACTCTGCAGCAAGGAAAGATCGGAAATAGCGTCCAACTGGAAAAAATACGCAATGTGGTACTGCAATGTTACAGAAAACACCACAACTAGCTATTATTCAACAACATCTACCACCACCTATTCTCTTGAACGCACATCCTATTCTGTAGGAAAGATTAACGGTCCGCTTCATGCTAACTATCCTACGCTGGAGCTTGTATTCGCCATTCTGAATGACCAATAACAATCCTCAGCGATGCAATAAAAAAATGGATCGGCTTGTGGCCGGTCCATTTTTTCTTTTAGGCTGAAACTCTTCTTAGAAGATGAGTCTCAGTCCGAACATCATTCCCCAAGTAGAGCTTGTTGAAACCGTCTTCTTCCAAGAGTTAGAATCGTAGAAGTTCTGTACTACGCTCATTGGATCATTTGCGGTTGCGCTAGCGTTGAGTCTAAACTTAGGAATTCCGCCTGTGTTGTTGACGAAGGTCAGAGGACGAAGGTTGTCGTAGCTCTGGTTTGTCATGCTCTTGTAAGCGCCCCACTTCTTGTTAAGAAGGTTGCCTATGTTCACGATATCCAGGCTGGCCTGGAGAGTGAATCTGCGGTTGCTTCCAAAGTTGGAGAAGATATCCTGCATAATCTTGAAATCCCAGCGGTTGTGCCAAGGAGCAACATAAGAGAATCTCTTGGCATACTGTCCCTTGTGCTTGCGCAGATACTTGGTGTCGTTAACATACTGCCAGAAAGTAGCCTTTGCCAAATCTGCAGGAACGGTTACCTTATGGGTAACACCTGAGCCGTCTTTCCAGTTGTATGTATAATCAACAAATTCTATGTCACTAGGATTTCCAGGAATGTACATAAGGTCGGCTGTGTAGCCATCTTTGTTCATATCGTTGGAGTAAGTCCAGTTGCATCTTCCCTGAGCGCTTCCCGTGTAGAGGAGGGAAACGGTGGTGGCAAAATGCTTGGCCCACTCAAACCTGTAGGAAATGTTACCTACAACTCTATGAGGAACTGCAAAGTTGGAATAACTCAGCTCAGGGTCGTTGAGGTAATTGATTACAGGGTTGGAGCTCCAGGCAGAAGCTGCAGTTGAACCAGGGTTGGAAGTAACGTCCTTAGCTATAGTATAGGTATAGGCAATGCTTCCGCTGAATCCTCTGCTGGCGTTCTTGGTCAGCTGGGCGGTCAGAGAGTTCTGGAATCCCTTATTGGTGTTGGTAAGCAGCATTGCGCTTCCAACGCGTGAGTTAATCTTCTGGGTTGTCCAGTAAGGTCTCTGGTCAGCTCCTGTGTAGTAGCCTGCAGGATACTCCATATTGATGTTCTTCTGCATTACGGCGTTGATGTCCTTTGAGTAGATTTCCTCCAGAGTCAGAACCATATTCCACGGAAGCTCAAAGTCAACGGCCAAGTTGGTTCTCCAAACCTGAGGCATGCGGAACTTCTTGTCAACCTCGCACAAAGCAGGGCTGTTAGGAAGCTTGCCAGGTGTGGTAGGCAGAAGGGTAGGATTGGCGTCTATCTGCTTGCGGAAATCTGGATTAAAGGTGATGTGGTTGTCTGCCAGAGTCTTGAGGCTGGTGATGGTAACCTCAGGAGACTGGATCATACCTGAGCCGTTAGGCTGGTTGGTGAACCATACGAATGGCAGGAAGCCGGTGAACAGACCCGTACCACCTCTAACCTGGATGCTGCGGTCTCCAAGAACGTCCCAGTTGAAACCAATTCTAGGAGAAACGGTGAATCTGCTCTTTGGCCACTTGCCGCTCTCGATGCTGTAGTTCTTTTCTGCGGTTCCAATTCCGTAATGGTCTCCCCACTTGTTGTTCCACTTGTTGAATTTGTAAGCATCTACCTCGGCGTTTGTTTCAAGGTCATTGAGATAGAGAGGAAGCTCAGCCCTCAGGCCGTATATCAGCTTGAAGTTGTCTGTTGGCTTCCACTCGTCCTGAGCGTACAGAGAAACCATTCCAAATGTCAGCTCAACGCCTGGCATTTCGCCAGCGGTGTAAGCATACTGAAGACCGAATGATGTAGGAGTAGCTCCTGCGTAGAAAGCTTCCATACCATCTGCATACCTGATTCCGGTTGCAGGGTCAACAGTGTTGTTGTAGTCGTATCTGTAGTAAGAAGTACCCTCTCTCATATAGTTGTTTTTGAAGTAGAGCTGGTCATAACCTGCACCCACGGTAATGTTGTGGTTTCCGAGAGAGAATGTCAGGTTATCCTTAATGGTGAGGGTGTTGTTCTTTACATCGTTGTTGTAGGAGAAGAGCTCGTATCCGAAAGACATATACTGGTCTCCGCCTTTGTAGATATCAACAAACGGGAAGATGTCTGAATCGGAAGTTCTCTTGTCTTCTATCATAGTGTAGGAAGCCAGGAAGTTGTTGGAAACCCTGTTCCAGTTGGAGTTCAACTCGGCTGTGATGCTTCTTACGGTGTTTTCAAAGCCGTACCAGGCGTTCTGGAAAGCAACAGACTGAGCGGAGCTTCTGCCTGATCCTCTTGTTCCAGGAGCTGAAGTTGAGTTTGTCAGGTTGTCAGATGTTCCTATAACCTCGTTGTAACGGAGGGTGAACTTGTTGTTCTTGTTGATGTTCCAGTCAATTCTAGCCAGAATCTTGTGGTTCTTCTCCTCAAAGTTGCGGAAGTTCTGGTAAGGGCCAGCCTCATATCCGTAGTTAGTGAGCAGATAGTCGTGCATCTTCTGAAGATCTGAAACCAGAGTTCTGGAAGTCTTTGTAGATGCGTCTGCGGTTCCGCTGGTGCCAGGCTCCCAAGCGCCTGAAGGCTTGGTGGTCTTCTCCAGCTCTCCGCTTATGAAGAAGAAGAGCTTGTCTTTTACGATAGGGCCGCCGAGGGTTACGCCAAAGGTCTGTGACTTGGAATCGTGTGCACCGGCAACTTTGCTGTTTCCAACCTTGTCTCCTGTAAAGGATTTAGGTCTGAAATAGGTGTAAGCGCTGCCCGTGAACTTGTTTGTACCGCTCTTGGTAACAGCGTTGATGGAAGCTCCTGTGAACTGGCTCTGACGGATATCGAACGGTGCCAGGTTTACGGTAATTTCCTCGATTGCATCCAGGGCGATAGGCTGAGCCTGTCCGCCAGGAAGAATCTGGGTGGTGCTAAGACCAAAGTTGTTGTTGAAAGCGGCACCGTCAATGGTAACGGTGTTCATTCTGTTGTCTCTTCCGCCGAATGATGTTCCATTGGCCTGAGGAGTCAGCTTGGTGAAATCGGTGATGCCCCTGCTGATTGAAGGAAGCTGACGGAGCTGTGCGGTACTGATGTTGGTAGAAGCACCATCCTTGTCTGAGTTCAGCATAGGATTATTTGAAGCACCCTTTACAACAATAGCATCCAAAGCTACAGACTGCTCGGTCATTGTGATGTTGCGGACAAAGTTCTCACCCAGTTTCAGGTAAGCTCCGCCTGTCTTTGCATCTGCATAGCCGAGAAGAGAAGCAGTAACTTCGTAAGGACCTCCAACCCTCATGTTAGGAATACGGTAATTACCGTTGTTGTCGGTGGTGGAGTAGTACTTTGTTCCAGAAGGGGTGTGCGTGGCAATCACAGTTGCGCCGGCAACAGCACTTCCGTCCTTTTCGGTTACCTTGCCGCTCATTGAGGATGTCGTAACCTGAGCGTAAACGCTTGAGGCAACGAACATGCCAAGAACAGCCAAGGCAAACAGCTTAATTGTTTTTCTCATAAGATTAAAATATAAGGTTTTTGATGTTTGTTTTCTGCAAGGCGAAAATACAAAATGTCAAAGACATTTCCCAAGAAGAAATCAAGGAAAAAACACAAAAATCAAAAAAAACTTGTTTTGCTTGTTTGATGTGTAAAAATATGATATTTTTGCCGCCGATTATAGACAACGGTGGACAGATTTGACTGCTTGCAACCACGCTAAAAAATGCTAAAACGAACGGGGAACGGAATTTCTTCCTTCCTATTTCCAGAGCACTAAGTCAGATCAGCCGCCATTAACACTAAAATATTATTGTTATGGCATATTTATTTACATCAGAATCAGTGTCTGAAGGGCATCCAGACAAAGTTGCGGACCAGATATCAGACGCTATACTAGACCAGTTCCTCATTCAGGACCCTAGCAGTAAAGTGGCCTGCGAGACCTTTGTAAGCACCGGTCTTGCAGTAATCGGCGGAGAAGTCCGTTCGGAAGCGTATGTAGACATCCAGAAAACCGCCAGAAGAGTAATCGAGCGTATCGGCTACACCAAGGCAGAGTACAAGTTTGACGCCAGCAGTTGCGGCATTCTTTCCGCCCTCCACGAGCAAAGCGACGATATCAATCGCGGAGTAGACCGCAAAAATGAAGAAGACCAGGGAGCCGGAGACCAGGGCATTATGTTCGGATACGCCTGCAAAGAGACTGAAGACCTTATGCCTCTTCCTATATGGCTGAGCCACAACCTTCTGATAACTCTCGCCGATATCCGCAAGAATACAAAGCTGATGCCTTACCTCAGGCCAGACGCCAAGAGCCAGTTCACCATAGAGTACTCAGACGACCGCAAACCTATAAGGGTGCACACCATAGTTCTCTCCACCCAGCACGACGAGTTTGCAAAGGACAGCGAGATGCTCAGAAAAATCAGGGAAGACGTCCAGAACATCGTTATCCCGAGGATGCTCAAGAAGATGCCTGAGAACATTAAAAAGCTCTTCACCAAAGGTTATAAGCTTTATGTGAACCCTACCGGAAAGTTCGTAATCGGCGGGCCTCACGGAGACACCGGCCTTACCGGAAGGAAGATTATCGTTGATACTTACGGCGGAAGAGGCGCCCACGGCGGCGGAGCCCTCAGCGGCAAGGATGCCAGCAAAGTAGACCGCAGCGCAGCCTATGCCGCCCGCTACATCGCCAAGAACCTGGTTGCGGCTGGAGTGGCAGACGAGGTGCAAATCCAGATTTCCTATGCCATCGGAGTGGCTAGGCCTCTGAGCATTTTCATCAACACTTTCGGCACCGCCAAAGTCAAGAGAAACGGCAAGACTCTGACAAACGGCCAGATCGCCGAGGCAGTGGGAAAAATCTTTGACCTCCGCCCCGCAAAGATTATAGAGAAATTCGGCCTCAAGAACCCTATCTACGAGCCTTGCGCCGCCTACGGCCATATGGGAAGAAAGCCTTATACAAAGGAAATTACCCTTCTCCGCGATGGCAAGAAAATCAGAAAGAAAGTGCAGTTCTTCGGCTGGGAGCTGACAGATTCTGTTGATAAGATCAGACAGTATTTCGGGATCAGATAAGTTCAACGACAGTTATTCCTGCTCCGCCGAAGCGCACGTCTTCGTCTTGGCAACTTTTAACGGCCGGATTTGTCTTGAGCCATTTGCGGATTTCTTCCTTGAGGACTCCGGTGCCTTTGCCGTGGAGAATTCTTACCGTTGAAGCGCCCACAAGGGTTGCATCATCTATGAATTTGGAAACTGTAATGAGCGCTTCTTCAAGCCTCTGACCCCTTATGTCTATCTCGTCTTTGAAGGAGAGTTTGCGCTTGCTGATGCTCTCGTCTAAGGTTACGGAGTAATTCCTCAGCGATGAGGAAGGTTTAGATGCGGCCTGACTCTGGAACTCCTTGTTGGATATGACAGTGATTGAATCTTTCTTGACTCGGCTGGTGATGTCTCCCACGGAAATGGTAACGTTCTTGCCCTCGATTTTGATGACTTCCCCTATCAGGCCGCTGCCATTAACCTTGACTTTGGATCCAACTTCAAGAGTCAGGGCTACAGGCTCTTCCGCCTTTGTTTGTGGCTGTTTATTTTCTCTCTTGGCCTTTCTTTCTTCTCTGCGGGCTTGTCTTTCCTGGAGAGATTTCATCTTGGCCTCAATCTTCTTGTCCTGATCGCTGAGGCCCTTGTTTTCTATGTTCTGCCCAGCATCCTTCAGGGCCTGGCGGGCTTTCTTGGTGGCTTCTTTCTCAGCCTGAGCCTCCTTGATTTTCTTGATGGTGGACTCTACCTTCCTGTTTGCCTCGGCGATGATCTGTTTGGCCTCTTCCTTGGCCTGATCGATTATCTGTTTTTTAGTCTGGCGGATGTCTGAAAGTTCTTTGGAATACTTCTCGGTGACAGATTCAAGAGTCTTGTCTGTATTGCGGATGCGGGCCAGCTTGTCTTCCAGCTTACGGCGGTTCTTGGAAATGGTTCGGAGCTGCTTTTCAAGATCTATGAAATCTTCTCCGGCCTTTTCCTCAGCCTTCTTTACAAGATGCTCCGGAAGTCCCATCTTCCTGGCCAGGTCAAAAGCGAAGGAATTGCCCGGAACCCCCATCTCCAGCTTGTAGAGCGGAGCAATATTCACGCTGTCAAAAAGCATAGCGCCGTTGACCACGCCCTTGCTGCCTTCTGCATAAACCTTCAGGTTGGTGTAATGGGTAGTGATCACTCCGTAAGTTCCCCTTTCCTCCAGTTCCTCAAGGATTGTCTGGGCAATGGCGCCGCCTGCTGCAGGCTCGGTTCCGCTTCCGAACTCGTCTATCAGAACCAGAGTCTTTGAAGAAGCGGCCTTGAGCAGATTTTTCATATTTAGAAGGTGGGAGCTGTAGGTACTAAGGTCGTTTTCCAGACTCTGCTGGTCTCCGATGTCTATCAGGATGTTGTCAAAGACAGGGAATTCGCTCTTCTGGCTGCAGGAGGTTGGCATTCCCCACTGGAACATATACTGCAAGATTCCTACAGTCTTCAGTGCCACGGACTTGCCGCCGGCGTTAGGGCCGGAAATCACCAGGATATGCTTGTCTTTTGTCAGGAAAAGATCCACCGGAACTATCTTCTTGCCCTCCCTTTCAAGGGCTGACTCCAAAAGCGGATGCCTGCCTTCGTAGATCCTGAGGTTTCCGTCCTCTGAAAGAACAGGCATTCCCGCTCTCATTTGAGAAGCGCATTCAGCCTTTGCCCTTATGAAGTCCACTTCACCTATGAACCTCGCACCATCCATCAATTCAGGAATATACGGCCGGAGGAATTCCGTGAATTCAAAAAGGATTCTGGCTATTTCCCTCTGGCGGTCAAACATCAGGCGGCGGATGTTGTTGTTGAGTTCCACAACCTCCATCGGCTCTATGAAGAAAGTCTTTCCGCTGGCGCTCTCGTCTTGGACTATGCCAGCAAGGCTTCTTTTGCTGGTAGCGTTTACAGGAATGAGCATCTTGCCGTCGCGGACGGAAATGGTGGCATCTTCATCTGTTATATTGTCTGCCTTGGCTCTTTTTAAAATGGACTCAATCCTGCGGCTGACTGAACTCTGGGCCTGGCGAAGCTCGGAAGAAATCTTCTGCAAGGCAGCCGAAGCATTGTCTTTGATCTCTCCGTTTTTATCCAGGATGTTGCCGATTCTGGTATTTACCGTTGGAAAATACTGGATGGGAAGAGCCAAAGCCTTCAGGCAAGGATATTTGCCCTCCTTTGTACCGTTCAGGAAAGAAGTGACCTGCCTTAGATTGTCCATAAAGGCAGACAGCTTTCTCATATTCTCCACGGAAATGGAACTGCTTTCCTTTTTCAGAGCCGGAAGAAAACCTGTGCAGTCTGTAAATCCGCCTTGCGGGAACTTGGTCTCCAAAGAGCGGATCTGGATCATCTCGTCAACAAGACACTGACGGCGCATTATCTCCTGCGGATCTGTAGAAATGGTCTCCAGCTCAGCCCTTTGCATTGCGTACAAGGTTGAGCAGCGGTTCTTGACCTTTTCTCTTATGAAGCCGAATCCTATCTTGTTTTCCATTGGTAAAGCACCGGTTTTCTATTCTCGAAATATGTCAGGCGGGCAAATCCGCATTCCCTGCAAATCTCGGCAAAAATTTCAAACTTGTCGCAAATGCGGTCTGCAGAATGGGAATCGCTTCCCAGAGTCACGAATTCCCCGCCAAGTTCCTTGAAGCGTCGGAGAACATCTTTATCCAGCACCTGAAGATGATCTCTTTGCCAGTCATAAGTTTTGGTATTGATTTCCAAAGCCTTGCCCTCTTGAGCCAGGAACTTGAGCAAACTATCCAATTCATCCGGAAAATCTTTGTACCGGATATCTCTTACCTGATACGGAGCATAACGTGCCACGAAATCAAAATGGCCCATTATGTCAAAATCTCTGAATTCTTTGGCCATTCTGAAAGCAAGTTCAAGCACTCTGCCGTAAGCCAGACGGAAATCTTTGTCTTGGTAATATGTTCCGTAGTACGGATCTTTGCCGTCTACAAAATGTATAGACGCTATTATCTGATCAAAGCTATGGCCGGCAACATAATCTTTGGAATGAGCTAGGTTCTCAGGAGTCAGCCCTATCTCAATACCTTTGAGGACTTTACAGGATCCGTCAGGAAAGATTTGGAGGTTTTTATCTTTTATTTCCTCTTGCTGGGTTTTAATGTCAAACACAAACAGTCCCGGATCTCTGGGAGCGTCCAGGTCCAGATGGTCTGTTATGCAAACTCCAGCCGCTCCGCACTTTTTCGCCTGCAGGAGAAGATCCTCTACCGTAGCCTTGCTGTCCGGAGAAAACTGTGAATGAGTATGCGTATCAACAAAAAACCTCATGCAAAAGAGTCAATTTTACCGTTTGGCGTGCAAAAATACTTATTTCTTGCCAACTTTCCCCCGTGATGCTGAAAGAGAGACTTAAAAAGGATCTGCTGTCTTGGGCAAGAAGCCTGGCAGATTTTTTCATAAGGAGAGAGTGCGTCTGCTGTTCAAGGCCTCTGGAATCCTTTGAAAGCGGAATATGCACTATTTGCCTTTCTGAAATTCCACTTTCCTATACCTGGAGTTCCAACACGTCTTTTGCAGACAAGACCTTCTGGGGCCGATGCCAAATAGAGAAAGTCACCTGCCTTTTCCTGTACAAAGGCAAATATCGCAATTTAGTCTATTCCATTAAGTACAAGGGCAATATCCGTCTCGGAATCCGTTTGGGAAAAATGCTGGGAGAAGTAATTGCTGAGGAAAGTATAGATTACATTATTCCCGTTCCTCTGCACAGAAGGAAAAAGAGAAAAAGGGGCTACAACCAGTCTGAGATAATAGGAAGAGGTATTCTTCAGGCGCTGAGAAAAAAGAATCCTGCGGCAAAGATTGAAACCAGGCTTTTGGAAAGGAAAGATTTCACGACCACCCAAACCCGTAAAGACAGAGCAGACCGCTGGCTGAATGTACGGGACGCGTTCCGCGTGAACCCTGAAAAAGCCTTGCAATTAGCTGAAAATAACACTATTCCGCATTTCTTAATCATTGATGACGTTTTGACTACAGGCGCAACCCTGGATGCCTGCGCCAGCCTGCTTGCCGAGTCCATCAAATGCAGAATCAGCATTGCCACTCTAGCCGCAGTCCCTTAGTTCCTCCGTTTTTATTACATTTGCCGGCGGAAAGAATGCCATTTTATGCTGGATTTCATAAACATACATCTCATAGACATTATAGACATCCTTCTTGTGGGGTTGCTCATCTATCAGATTTACAAGCTGATACGAGGAACGGCCGCTATGAGTATATTCATTGGCATTATCATACTCTATTTCTTCTGGCTGGTGGTCAAGACTCTTCATATGGAACTTATGAGCGCCATTATGGGCCAGGTTCTGGGAGTGGGAGTGCTTGCCCTGATTATTATTTTCCAG
The DNA here is from genome assembly GCA_016285455.1 of Bacteroidales bacterium. Lineage (GTDB taxonomy): Bacteria > Bacteroidota > Bacteroidia > Bacteroidales > UBA932 > Egerieousia. Next base: position 56,121 of record JAEEQS010000010.1, on the reverse strand, counting down.
CAGGAAATCAGAAGGTTCCTCATACATTTTGGAAACAACTCTTTCCAGCGCAACAGCAATTTCCTTACACGCACGCTTTTTGGCAGCAACAGCAAAAGCGTTCCGCTGACCACCTTGGACGAACTTACCCAGGCCGTCAGAAAAATGTCCGAGACCAAAACTGGAGCTCTTATAGTTATGGTTCACCGATCTCCGCTTGAAAGCGTTACGGAAACCGGAGACAGGATAGACGCCGCTATAAACCGCAGGCTCATAGAGAATCTCTTTTTCAAGAACTCACCTCTTCACGACGGGGCGCTGGTGATGGATACCAACCGCCTGATTGCGGCAAGATGCACCCTGCCTATGTCTGACAACCAGAACATTCCGCCACAATACGGAATGCGCCACAGGGCAGCTGCTGGCGTTACCGAACAGACAGATGCCACGGCAATAGTGGTTTCAGAAGAAACCGGAGGCATCTCTTTTGTAAAAGATGGGGAAATCAAGACCATAAACTCCATCACGGAGCTCAGGCTCGCTATTGAGAATTCTTATTCTGCTTCTTGAGTTCGGATTTCAGATACCATTTGCCGTCTTTGCCCTTCTTGTAATCCTTGCCCTTGCCTATGTAGCGCAAGTACCCGATATATTGCTGCTCGTCCAGAACTTTTTTCAAAGCTGCCAGATTCTTCTGCTGCCATTGTTCGTTGACTCTGCGGTAGGTCTCAGGATCCTGCATTCCAGAGTTCTTCAGATCTTCCAGAGCCGCCACAACTCCCACATAGTTTGCCACTAAGATGGAGTCTACGTAAAACTCCTGGGCTTCCGTCAAATTAAGTCTCTTGGCCAGATTCTTGGTTTCCTTTTCGGCCATCTCCTCCGGTGTCGGCTGCTTGTCGCTGTTCTGCGCAAAAGAAGACACGCTTCCCAGTGCCAGGAAGAATATCGCTGAGAGAAGTATAATCTTTTTCATATTTAAAATTGTATCTTTACTCCGCTAATGCAAAAATAATGCGAAACAAAGTTATTAAAATTATGAAATACAGAATCAGTATTATCGCGATGGCAGCTGCGCTGCTGAGTCTGGGAAGCGCTCAAATCTCTGAGGCCTGCACCAACATCATCGTTACCAAGGGCGCGTCCAAAGACGGAAGCGTAATGGTGACCTACGCCGCAGACTCCCATACCCAGTACGGAGAGCTCTACCACCACAACGGAGGCCTTTGGCCTAAAGGCACTATGATCAAAGTCTACGAGTGGGATTCCGGACGTTACATAATGGATATTCCGCAGGTTTCCAGGACTTATTCCACGATGGGAAATATGAACGAGTTCCAGCTCATCATAACAGAGACCACATTCGGCGGCCTGGAGTCTCTGGTAGACACTACCGGAGGCATAGACTACGGATCCATCATCTACCTTACCCTCCAGAGAGCAAAGACCGCAAGGGAAGCCATCAAGACCATAGCCTGGTTTATGGAAACCTACGGATACTGCTCAGAAGGTGAAAGTTTCTCCATAGCAGACAAAGACGAGGCCTGGATAATGGAAATTGTGGGCAAGGGTGTAAAGCGGGGCAAAGACGGAAAGAACCTGAACAAGGGAGCAAACTGGGTGGCTATCCGTATTCCAGACGGCTACATTTCCGGCCACGCCAACTGCTCCAGAATCTCCACATTCCCGCTCAACGATCCCGAAAACTGCCTGTATTCCAAAGATATAGTCAAGTTTGCCAAGGAAAACGGCTATTACGACGGGCCGGACAACGAGTTCAGTTTCTGCGATGCCTTTGCTCCAGCAAGCTTTGGTACCCTTAGGGGCTGCGAAACCAGAGTATGGAGCTTCTTCAACATCCTCGGCGGCGGAAAGATTGGAGACAAAGACGCTTCTTTCTATGTAGATTACGCTGCAGGAAAGAATCCTGCCAACAAAATGCCTCTGTACATAAAGCCTTCTCATCCGCTTACGGTAAAGGATGTTGCAGACGCAATGAGAGACCACTTTGAAGACACTCCGTTTGATTTCCGCTATGACCTTGGCGCCGGCCCTTATCAGAACCCTTACAGATGGAGGCCTATGTCTTTTGTTTCAGACGGCAAGAAATACGAATTTGAAAGATCTGTTGCTACCCAGCAGACCGGATTCTGGCTTCTCGGCCAGGCCAGAGGATGGCTTCCGGATATCATTGGAGGAATCATCTGGTTTGGAGTAGACGATACCGCCACCAGTTCTCTCACTCCGGTTTATTCCAGCGGCCTGGAGGCTCCGCTTTGCTTCAGGGTTGGAAACGGCAGCATGACCAAATACTCTGAAACCTCCGCTTTCTGGCTCTTCAACCGCATAGCCAACTTTGCCTACAGCCGCTATATGGACATAGCCCCTGAAGTCAGGGCCGCCATAGACGAGCACGAAAACGGAGCCCTGAGGATAATTCCGGAAATAGACGCCAACGCCCAGAGAATTCTAAAAGAGAGCAAAGACGAGCAGAAGGTAAAAGCCTACCTGACAGACTGGTCCAATATGTTTGCTGACAGGATGTTCAAGCGGTTCAAGAAACTCGACGAATATCTTCTTGTCAAGTATATGGACGGCAACATCAAGAAGCAGAATCCAGACGGAAGCTTCCAGACCATCCATAATGAGGACAACATAGTTATGCCGGCCCAGCCTGGCTATCCTCAGAAATGGCTGGATGCCATAGCCAAGGAGATGGAGCCTATACCTATGGACGAAAAGACCTACTAGAAGACATACCCAAAACTGGGTATGGACATCATAGGCTAATTGCATTACCTTTGCAGCGCTGAAAAAAATCGGCGCTGCTATTTTTATGGGCAAACTCAGCGATCTGAACACGGGTGAAAGAGGCGTCATCGTCAAGGTCCGGGGCCACGGAGGCTTCCGCAAGAGGATTATTGAGATGGGCTTTATCCAGGGAAAGAAGGTGGAAGTGGTCCACAAGGCTCCCCTGCAGGATCCCGTTGAATATCAGATAATGGGCTACAACGTTTCCCTGAGGCTCAGCGAAGCGTCTCAGATAGAAGTCATTTCCGTGGAAGAGGCCGAGCACCTTGCCAAGGAGCATAACCCCAGGACCGGAAACTTCATTCCCAGCTGCATCGGCTGCTCTGAATCAAACTGCAAGTTCAGGGATTCCCTTCAGCACACCACAGAAGAGGAAGACGCCCTTTATCGCGGAGCCAGGGAAAAGAGCAAGGAAATCACCGTGGCGCTTGTGGGCAATCCCAACTGCGGCAAAACCAGCCTTTTCAACCGCGCCAGCGGAAGCCACCAGAGAGTAGGAAACTACTCAGGAGTTACCGTGGATGCCGTAAGGGGCAAGATGTATTTCAAGGGTTACCGCTTCAACCTGATAGACCTTCCCGGCACTTATTCAATCTCCGCCTACAGTCCAGAGGAAAAATACGTAAGGCACACCTTAATCAACGACAAGCCTGATGTCATACTCAACGTGGTGGATTCCTCCAACCTGGAGAGAAATCTTTTCCTGACCACCCAGCTTATAGATATGAACCTGAGGATGGTCATTGCCCTGAATATGTACGACGAGCTGGAGCACAGGGGAGACGCCCTGGACTACAAGGAGCTGGAAAAGCTGCTCGGTGTTCCTATGGTTCCAACGGTATCGGTAAACGGCAGGGGCATCGCTGAGCTTTTCAGCACAATTATAGAACTCTACGAAGAGGGAGACGAGGTTTCCAGCACAGATGCTTCAGGAAAATATCCACTCCAAAACTCCAGAAAGGGAAAGACCAGCTCTCAGGATTCCATTCACAGCATCCTCAAGCACATCCACGTTAACCATGGCCCGGTTATAGAAAAGAGCATAGACGCCATAAGGGAAGTCATCTACAAGAACCCTAACGCTATGGACGAGTTCACACCTCGTTACATAGCCTTGCGTATCCTCCAGAAAGACAGGGAGATAGAACGGATTCTGGACACCTTCTCCAACAAAGAGGAAATCTTAGCCGTCAGAGACCGCGAGGCAAAAACAATAGAGAGGGAGCTCGGCGACAGTCCTGAAAACGCCATAATGGATGCCAAGTACGGCTTCATAGACGGAGCCCTTAGAGAAACCTATCGCAGAGGAGAAAGAAAACCCGGCAAAACCCTCTCCGAAAAAATTGACAACATCGTTACCAGCCGCTGGCTGGGCTTCCCTATTTTCCTGGTTGCGATGTACCTTATTTTCCAGGCTACTTTCTCCATAGGCCAGTATCCGATGGACTGGATAGACGCCGGAGTTGGCTGGCTCGGTGAGAAAGTTGGAGAGCTTATGAGCGACGGCTGGCTGAAAGACCTGATTGTAGACGGCATAATTACGGGAGTGGGCGGCGTACTTGTCTTCCTGCCTAACATCCTGATACTCTTCTTCTTCATCTCTATTCTGGAGGCTACCGGCTATATGGCCAGGGCTGCTTTCATTATGGACAAGCTGATGCACCTGATAGGCCTTCACGGAAGAAGCTTCATTCCGCTTATGATGGGCTTTGGCTGCAACGTTCCGGCGGTTATGGCTACCCGTACCATTGAGAACCGCAACGCCAGGATGATTACCATCCTCATCAACCCGCTTATGAGCTGCAACGCAAGGCTTCCTATCTACCTTCTGCTTGCAGGAATCTTCTTCCCCAAAAATGCCGGTCTAGTAATCTTCTGCATCTATCTTGGCGGAGTTCTCCTTGCCGCTCTTATGGCAAAGATTTTCAGCAAGGCGCTTTTCAACTCAGACGAGACTCCGTTCGTGATGGAGCTTCCTCCATACAGGATTCCTACCTGGAAATCCCTTCTGAGAGATACCTGGGACAAAGGCAAGCAATACCTGAAGAAGATCGCTACCATTATCCTTGTCGGAACCCTTATTGTCTGGGCCTTGAGCTACTTCCCGACCTGCGATCCTGATCCGGCAGCAAGGCTGGAGCATTCCTATCTGGCAATGATCGGAAACTTCATAGCCCCGATTCTCTCTCCTCTGGGCTTCCACTGGCAGGAAAGCGTTTCCCTTCTTAGCGGAATGGCTGCCAAGGAGATCGTGGTCAGCACAATGAATATGCTCTACACCGTTAACGGAGAGCTCATCATTGCAAATGTCCTTACTCCGGCCGTAGCCCTTGCCTTTATGGTCTTCACTCTTATCTACTTCCCTTGCGTTGCCACAATCGGCGCCATCAAGACAGAAACCGGCAGCTGGAAATGGGCCATCTTCACCGTCTGCTACACCCTCATCCTTGCCTGGATTGTAGCCTTTGCCGTCTCCAAGGCCTTCGCCTTCGTGTAAAATTCTCCCATTTCTATCCAAAAGATTGCTTGTCCGCCCCAAAAGTCTATACCAAAGGATAGTGTTTTTTAGGTTAAACCTTTCGTAATTTTGAGATTACAAAAACATATCTACCTAAAAAACGTATCTAAAATGAAAAAAATCTTACTCAATTACCTAAAACCCCAGGTCAGGGTTTATCAAGTAAACACAGAAAACCTGCTTCAAATCACCAGTCCAAATTCTATCCCGGATAATGATGATTACGATAATGACGGAGATGGATTCACATTCTAAAAGACATTGTCAAACAACTAAAAGAACAGCAAAATGAAAGCAAGATTACTTTTGAGCATTGCAGCTGTTGCTATGTTGGCAATGGCTTGCTCCACAAAAAATGAAACTGTTCCTGAAAAAATCAAAGGCGTTTCTTTCAAGGCAACAGTAAAGGCTCCTTCAACAAAAGCTCTTACAGACAACGGCACTTCCATAGGATCTTCCTGGGCTGTAGATGAAACAGTAGCTCTGGTTTACTCTGTAGGCGGAACAGCTTATAACTCAACTGCAACGGTTGAAGAAGTAAACAGCAGCGGAACAGCTACCATTACCGCTACCCTGCAAAGCGGAATTACAAACGGCACAGCAGTAACTCTTATCTATCCGGCCAGCGCAGCCGACGGAACAACAGGAAACATCCTTTCAACAGTTCTCTCTTCTCAAGACGGAACCCTCAGCAACAACCGAGACGTGCGCAAGGGAACCGGAACCATTTCCGTAGACGGCACCGACGCAACCCTGAACGGGGGAGCAACCCTGGCTGCACAATATGCAATCTGCAAGTTCTCCGTTAAGGACGTAGACGCTTCCAACGATCTTGACGTTACCCGTTTTGTAATCAAAGACGCTTCAGACAATATTATCACCACAGTTACTCCAGGCTCTGCAACCAATGAGTTGTATGTATCTCTTCCTGCTTCCAGCGATTTGATGTGGTTTGAGGCAACTGCTTCGGACAAGCCATATGTTGCCAAAGGAACCGCCAGCCTTACAGCCGGCAAGTTCTACACTCCAACCGTAAAAATGGCAACTATTGGAAATGTCATAGGCGCCAACGGCAAGTTCTACAAAGACAAAGCCGATGCTGTTGCGGCTTCAACATTGGTTTCCGCTGTAATTGTTTACCTCGGCGATGAGACAGCTGAAACCGGCTACAAGCACGGGCTGGCCGTATCTACCAAAGCAGCAGGCAGCGGCACAAAAAAATGGGCTGAAGCGACAGGGCTTCAGAATCCGGCTCAATATACAGACATCACAAGCGCTTTGGCTGCCAAAGAATCAGGTTCTGCATTGTGTTCCGGAAAGGATGACGAAACAAATTTCCCGGCATTCTACAACGCAGTCAACAACAACATAACTTCCGTTGCCAGCGGAACTACTAAAGCCAAGCCTTCTTCAGGAACAAGCAACTGGTTCCTTCCTTCTCTTTTCCAATGGAATCAGATCATCAAGTCCGTAAACGGAACTAATGACAACCTGGGCACAACTGGCAAAAACACATCACGTTTCTACTATTTAACCAATTGCGTTAAAAATGCTACCGGCAGCGATTTGATAACAAGCTGGGGCGGAGAGACTGATTGGTGGACAAGCACAGAATATTCCTCAGGCAACGCATGGAGATATATATCTGTAGCCAGCTCAAATTCAGGCCACGCCGGCAATGGCGAAAAGACTTTATATGGCGGCTATGTTCTTGCCGCATTAGCTTTCTAAACCCCTGCCAGGGTTTTGAATTCAAAAAGCGGAGGCTGCACGGTCTCCGCTTTTTTCATCGCTTGTTTCCCTGATTTTTGATGTTTTTTGCAGATTTGAAACAAATTCATATCTTTGCAGTCCCTATCGGGAAACATATCGGGAGATTCGTCTAACGGTTAGGACAAGGGATTCTCATTCCCTAAATAGGAGTTCGATTCTCCTATCTCCTACAAAAAAGAGAAAAGTCGTTTGGCTTTTCTCTTTCTTTTTTTAATAAAGGAATCCGAACATCCAGAGTGGAATCTGGTTCTCATAAGCATATTCGATATCGTCCTTGACTATATAACCGTCGGGGACAAATTCTATTTGCTTCTTGCCTTTTGAACGGCCACCCACTTCAAAGGTCTTGCCTTCTATTTCAAAGTCTGATACCGTTGATTCAAGAGTCTCAAACTTTTGTTTTGTCCAGCAGAAGAATATGGCTTCGCGGCTGTTGCCAGTATTTGGATTCTGAGCGGAAAGAACATATGCCATATTGGGATTGTGGAGATAAAGCTTATCCATTTTGCGCAAAACGGCATCTCCGTTTGATTTAATTCTAAGCACAGAAACCAATTCTGCTTTCTCCAAATATTCCAGATACTTGGGCAAGTCATCTCTATCAAGATCAAGATCACGAGCCATAGAAGAAAAGTTAATTTTTACAGGAACGTTTCTGGAAATGTAGAACATCAGTTTCTTGAGTTTCTGGGTAGCGGCGATTGTCATCTTGGCATACTTGGGTATGTCTAGTTCAACAGTTGTATTTATTATCTGGCGCAAACGAGTCTCAAATTCTTCATCTGCAAAGAAAGGATAGCAACCTTTCTTCATATAATCATCAAAATACTTGAGTGGACGATGCTTGCCATATGGGAAATCAACCTTTCCCTTGAGAATCTCATTCAGGGTTGAAGGCTTAAGACTCCAGCCATTAAGGAGATTGAGGTATTCTCTAAAAGACCAAACTGGCAAATGGTATTCAATTACTCTGCGGCTAAGATCTGCGCCACCCTGCTTAAGATCCAACATTGAACTGCCGGAATAAACCACATGCAGCAATGGCAAAGTATCGTATATATTCTTTATTTCGCGGCTCCAATTGTCGTATTTATGAATCTCATCGATATAGAGATATTTTCCTCCGCGAGCAAAGAATGCTTGGGCAAGTTCAACTAGAGTATGAGCGCTAAAGTAAATATCATCTGCCAAAACATAGAGCGATTCTTTTTCCAGGCCTTCCCTTTTGATGTGCTGGAGAATTAGAGTGGATTTGCCCACGCCTTTTTGACCCAGTATACCCAGTATCCGGACTCTCCAGTTTATGGTTTTATGCTGCTCGCGGAAGAAAACCATAGGAGTGAGTTCCAGCAGCCTGTTAAATTGATCATAAAGTGATTGCATAACAAATTGCGGTATTTTTCCGGCACAAATATACAAAAATTGCGGAATATTCTCCGCAGTTTTATGGAAAAATTGCGGGAAGCTTGCCGCAATTTTGCGGAATTTGCCTTGAAAAGCATAAAAGAGTATCTTTGCACGATTGAGTTTATTTGCAGAAAACAACATTAAAAAAGATATGAAAAAACTGTTTTTAACCGCTCTGGCAGCCTTTGCGTTTGCAAGCCTCCAGGCACAGATTGTAGATGTTGACGTGCTTCCTGTATCGGACGACGAAAAGACATCAGAAGTCAATTTATCATTCGGAGAGAATTTCTATTTCGGAGGTGTTGCTCCGCTGGATTCTCCAAAGGAAATGGGCCTGAAGGCCTTCAAGTCCTGGGAACTGGGATTCGACATCGTGAACCTCAGCTACAAGCCTGCTGAACAGCACAGGATTTCATTTGCCCTGAACTTTGGAACAAGGTTCTTCAAAACTCGCCACAAGAATGTGATAACCAACTCTTATTACTATGGGATTCCTGGTGAGCCAAGCGGTGTTTACAAAGCTGTTCCTTTTGAGGTCTTGTCTCTGGACGCAATAAATCACAGCAAGAGAAAATCCAGACTGGACGTATTTGAGCTCGGCGCTGCTATTGGCTATGAGGTAAAGGTTATGGATGATCTCAAGCTCGGATTTGATGTCTTAGGAAACTACAACTTTTCTGCAAAGGGAGTTACCAAGTACAAGGAAGGCAGCTCCAAGGAAAAAATTAAATACAAGCACTGGAAGACTCAGAAATTCACTCCTGAATATCGTCTGACCATTGGTCTGCCGGAAGTTAAGCTGTATGTTAAGTGCGCCCCTAGCTCTCTCTTCCAGAAGGAGTACGGTCCTAAGCTCAGCTACATTTCCGTTGGTATAATCCTGTAAACAGAATTTGTTGCAGTCTATGGTACAAATGCGAAAAGCGCTTTGCCTGGCAGGTCTGCTTTTGGCAGGCGCATCTCTTGTATTCAGCCTGTCGGGATGCAAAAACAAGGAAAAGGCTATGCAGCAGAGGCAGAAAGTCTATGAGGATTCTCTCCTGACAATGATCAGGGAGCACAACATTCCTATGATTCAGGCAAAGTACACCGCTCCGGATGACAGCATATACTGCCAAGTGGGAGTAACCCCGTGGTCTGACCAGCAGCCCGTGGCAATAGACTCCGCCGCTGTTGGGGCAGAAGAATGGAGCAAGCTGAAGTACAGCTGGAAGGAAACCGGCAAGCCGGATTACGAGAAAGAGGCTGTATTCCAGGCCGCAAGCCTGAGCAAAGTGGTATTTGCCTACATCGTGCTCAAGATGTACGACAACGGGGAAATAGACATAGACCGTCCGCTGTACGAGTATACGGATATAGACAGGTTTGTAGACAAGGATATGGCCAAGAAGCTGACTGCAAGGCTGATTCTGATGCACCGCAGCGGCATAGACGACTGGGCGGCAAGTCCGTCTTCAGACGAATGGCCAACTTCTCCTATCAAGTTCACGTTCCCTGTAGATTCCATCTTTGGCTATTCAGGAGAAGGCTATGCTTTTCTGCAGAGAGCGGTTGAGGCAATCAAGGGAAAAGACATCCAGTCCATAGCCAAGGAGTATGTGTTTGAACCACTGGATATGCCGCTTTCCTCCTACGAGTGGATTCCGGAATTCGAGGGCATAACAACAGCATCTGTAAGAAGAAACGGAGAAAGCCAGGGCGTAAGGCAATTCCCGAGGCAGAACGTGGCATACACCCTGAGGACCAACGCCATAGATTATACAAAATTCCTGAAGGCTATCTTAAACGGAACGGGCCTCAAGCCACAGACTCACGCCCTTATGATCACCCCTTGCAGCGGACCTGCAACGCAGTTCCCTCCTAAGGTAAGGCCAATAGACGAGAAGAAAAGCATATTCTGGGGTCTTGGAATCGGCATAGAGGAGAACCCTCATTACGGAAGGGTGCTCTGGCACTGGGGAGACAACGGCAACACCAAGGCGCTGTTCGTGATACTGCCGGCACAGAAGAAAACCGTAATCTATTTTGCAAACAGCGGAGCCGGCCACGAAATCGCTAATCAGGTGCTGAATCTTTTCCTCGGCGACAAGACTCCGTTTGACATAGAAGACTGGATTAACCAGGAATAATCTGTTTTCCAGGACAATGAAGGGAGGGCTTTATTACATAGTTTTCAAGGAATTCATCCGTTTCCTGTTCAATCATTTTCTGTACAGGAAGGTACATTACATCAGAACGGAAAACATTCTTCCGGATGGAACTCCGCAGGTAATTGCATCCAATCACCAGAACTGCCTGGTGGATGCCATTGCCGTAATGCTCTCTTTCAAAGGCGCGGGAAGGAAGCCCCGCTTCTGGGCAAGGGCAGATATTTTTGCAGTCAGCAAATTGCTGGAAAAATATCTCAGGTTCCTGGGCGTTATGCCGGCCTTCAGGATGAATTTTGAAGGGCTGGACAATGTAGGCAAGAATAGAGCTTCTTTTGAAGACAGTTTCCACCTGCTGAACCACGGCCAGAGCGTGATGATTTTCCCCGAGGCCGGTCATCAGGACAAAAGGTATCTGGGGCACTTTACCGCAGGCTATACAACAATGGCCTTCCAGGCAGCTGAAAAAAGCGGCTTTGAGAAAGAAATCTTCATACTTCCCGTAGCCAACCATTACTCCAATTATTTTGGAATGAGAAGAGAAATGTGCGTGATGTTTTCTTCTCCGATTTCCCTCAAGCCATACTATGAGCTCTACAAGGAAAAGCCCCGTACCGCAATGCGCCAGGTCAACAGCGCGGTACGAGAAGCAATCTCTTCTATGATGCTGGATATCCAGGACTTGGACAACTACAGCGCCATAGATTTCCTGAGAGTCAATTACGGAAAGAACTTTGCCCGTCTGCACAAGAAAGAATACGGCAGCCTTCCGCAGAAACTGGAAGTGGAAAAAGAGTTTGTCTCAGCCCTGGCAAATCTGGAAGACGGCACCAGGGAATCTCTCTATGCCCAGACGGAGAATCTGAGAGCTGAGCTTGAGAAAAACAGGCTGAAGGTCAAATCGCTGAGAAAAAAAGTATCCTGGAGCTCAGCGATATTGAAGATTGTTGGAATGATTCTTCTGCTTCCAGTCTGGATTTTCTCGCTGTGGCCGAATTTCCTTTTGTACAACATTCCAAAGCGGCTGACAAAAAGAGTGGGAGACAAAATGCTGTCTTCTTCCTTCCTTCTTGGAGTAAATGCCGTTATTGCCATTCCATTGTTTGCGGTAATTTCATTTGCTATGGTATGGTGGCTTCTAACAATCTATATGGCTGTATTTTATGTGCTTATGATGCCTCTTCTGGCCCTATTCTGCTGGTATTATACAGAGTGGTTTGACTCTTTGAAAGAGGATTTGCGCCTTTTGGGATTTTATAAAAAATCAAAAATTGCTATCTTGCAACTTTTAAGGAAAGAAAGCGAAAAACTGGAAGACCGGCTGTGGTCTTTGTTCAAGATATGAAAAGAAGAGTTGTCATAACGGGAATGGGAATCTACTCCTGCATCGGAAAGTCTCTGGACGAGGTCAGGGATTCCCTCTATAACGGAAAAAGCGGCATAGTATTCGACCAGGCCAGAAAGGACCTGGGATTTCTGTCTGCCCTTACGGGTCACGTGGAAATTCCTAACCTGAAAGGAATCCTCAGCCGCAATCAGAGAGTATATATGCCGGAACAGGCAATGTATGCATATTGCGCCACGGCAGATGCTCTCCGCGATGCAAAGATAGACCAGGAATACCTAGACAGCCACGAAGTGGGACTTCTCTACGGAAACGACTCCAGCGCTGATCCCGTAGTGGCAAGCGTGGACTCTATGAGACAGAAGGGAGACACTTCCCTGATTGGCAGCGGCGGAATCTTCAAGAGCATGAATTCCACCGTAACTATGAACCTCTCCTGCATCTTCAAGCTCAAGGGAATAAACCTCACAGTATCAGGAGCCTGCGCCAGCGGAAGCCATTCCATCGGCTGGGGCTCAATGCTTATCCAGAACGGCCTTCAGGATATGATAATCTGCGGTGGAGCCCAAGAAGTGAATCCGTTCTCCGTTTGCAGTTTCGACGGCATCGGAGCTTTCTCAAAGCGGGAGAGCGAGCCAGAAAAAGCTTCTCGCCCGTTCGACAAGCATAGAGACGGACTGGTTCCTTCCGGCGGAGCGGCCACGGTTATTCTGGAAGACTACGAGAGCGCTGTAAAGAGAGGCGCCCCTATCATCGCTGAGGTGCTTGGATACGGTTTTTCTTCCAACGGAGACCACATCTCCGTGCCTAACGTAGACGGTCCGGCCCGGTCTTTGAAGATGGCTCTTGCGCACTCCGGTCTTACTCCGGCAGATATAGGCTACATAAACGCCCACGCCACCAGCACTTTGGTGGGAGACCAGAACGAGGCAAAGGCCATTTACCAGGTATTCGGAGACAATATGCCGCCTGTAACCAGCACCAAGAGCCAGACTGGCCACGAGATGTGGATGGCTGGAGCCAGCGAGGTAATCTACTCCATCCTGATGATGAAAAACGGCTTCATCGGCGCCAATGTGAATTTTGAGGAGCCAGATGAAGACTCAGCCCGCCTGAACATTCCGGCAAAGAGGATAGAGAGAAGCTTCAACACCTTCCTTTCCAACTCTTTCGGATTTGGCGGAACCAACTCCACCCTTGTGATCAAAAACCTCTAGGAACAAACTAAAACCAACAATATGACAAAAGAAGAACTCATTGCCAAGACCATTGATATTCTGGCAGAAGAATTCGAAGTAGAGAAAGAGGACATTGCTCCGGATGCAGACATCAAGAAAACTTTGGATCTGGACAGTCTTTCTCTGGTAGACCTTGTTGCCCTGATTGAAGAAACTTTCGACATAAAGATCAAGGGCACAGACCTTATGAAGACCACAACCTTCAGCCAACTCTACGACTTCCTCTTCGAGAGAATCTCAGCAAAATAAATGACCGCTCTGGCTCTGGCCGTTTACCGCTTCTTCAGGAAAAGGCGCGCGGTCTTTTACATAACTCTCCTGGGCAGCTTCATCCTGCTGGCTTTTCTGGCCGGCCGGATGTACTATGAGGAAGACATTACAAAACTCCTGCCTGCCACAGAAGAAAACAGCCGCGTTCGCTATGTCTTTGACAAACTCAAGGTCAAAGACAAAATTTTTGTGGAGTTATGCATAACGGACAGTTCTATGAGCGCTCAAGAGATGACGGATACCCTGATATCCGCCTCTGACAGGCTCTGCGATTCTCTAAAAGCCCACGACACAGAAGGTTATGCTGAAGAAATCTTCAACAGGATAGACCCTTCCGTTCTGGAAGACGGAGCCTTTCTCATTCTGGACAACGCCCCTTGCTTTCTGGACAGCACTTTCTATCCGGCGCTGGACGGTTTGCTGAATGCGGAATCTCTGGATTCCCTGATGCAGGCAAATGCAGACTTGCTGGCGGAAGACGCTTCCGGAATGTGGTACGACATTGTCTGCAAAGATCCGCTGTCTTTCCGCAGCATTGCAATGAAGAATCTGGCATCTGCCGGCGGAGGGCTCTCCGATGGTTCCGCCCACAAGGAAAGCGGAAAGATGACGCTTACAGATTTCCATCTGATGAGTTCAGACAGCACCGTTGCCCTGGCTCAGGTGTCTCCGGCTTTCAGGGCTATGGACAGCAAGTCCGGGTCAAAGCTTATCGGTCTGATTGAAGACGAGGCGGAAGAGCTTTCCAAAGTTTGCCCGCAGGTTGAAGTTCTCATCAGCGGCAAATCCACAAAGAGCGTCTATACGGCAAGAAGAATCAAGAAAGACCTGGTGCTTACGGTCAGCCTCGCTCTTTTTGTCATCATACTCATCATAGGCTATTGCTTCAGGACAAAAGATACTTTGCTGTATATGCTGCTTCCGCTTGTATGGGGAGTGGTGGCTGCAATAGCCGCAGTGTGGCTGATCCAGAAGGAGATGTCTTTCATAGCCCTGGGCATAGGCTGCATAGTCATAGGCGTGGCGCTTAGCTACTGCATACACATAATCACCCACCACAAGTACATCGCCTCCGTTGAGCAGGTAATCAAAGACCAGGCAAAGCCAGTGGCCCTGGGCTGCATCACAACCGTAGGCTCCCTGCTGGGGCTGATCTTTACAAAATCTTCTCTCCTCAGCGATTTTGGCCTTATGGCCTCTCTGGTGATGGTGGGAACAACGCTTGCCGCCATATTCTTCCTGCCTCAATTCTTCAAAAATTCTACGGGAAAGAAAAACGACAAAGCTTTTGAAGCTATTGAGAAGATAACCACCCGTCCGTACCACAAATACAGCTGGGTGATAATTCTGGTAGTCCTGCTGTTTGTCCTCAGCGTAATCTTTACCAGGGGGCGGGCAAACTTTGACACGGACCTTTTCCACCTTGCCTACGACGACCCTAAGCTTGTTGCCGCCGAGAAGGTGTACGACAATAAACTTCAGAGCGGGCTTCAAACCAAGCACGTGGCTGTGCTTTCCAAGGATCTGGACAGTGCTCTTGCCCTGAACGCTATTGTGGCAGAGCAATGCCAGAAGCTTCAGGAACAAGGAGTTTTGGCTTCCTTCAACTCGGCTTCCAACCTTCTTCTGCCGTCTTCATCGCAGAGAGAAAGAATCGCTGAGTGGAATTCATATTTCACTCCTGAAAAGAAAAAACAGGTCAAGAAAATGACCGCCGCGGCAGCAGAGAGGAACGGATTTGAGGCGGATATGTTTGAGCCTTTTTACGAGGCTTTGGACAAAGAATACAGCCCGGTTGATGTCTTCTCCAACGGAGGGGTTCCGCCTGAGATAATGGGCAATTTCATAGAGCGTAACGAAGACGGAACCTATCTGGCATTCACCACCCTCAAGGCTCAGGACAAAGACAGCCTGTGGCAGGCTTCCGAAATCCTGGCTAAAGGAGGCCCGGACAAAGACAAGGCTCTTTCTGAAAGCATCATAGTAATAGACCCGCTATTTTACACCACTAATATGCTGGAGATTATGGAGAGCGACTTCAACACCGTGCTTCTGATTTCTTCCATTTTTGTTCTGGTGATTCTGCTGCTGGCGTTCAGGAATATCATCCACGCTCTGATAGCCTTCCTGCCTATGTTTATGAGCTGGTTTATGGTGCTTGGCTTTATGCGGCTTTTCAATATGGAGTTCAACCTGATCAATATGGTAATATCCACCTTCATCTTTGGTATGGGAGTGGACTACAGCATATTCGTGATGGACGGCCTGATCAAGGGAAAGGAAAGGAACGAGCTTCTCCGCTACCACCGCAGCGCCATTTTCTTCTCAGCCGTTATGCTGATCCTGGCTGTTTCCAGCCTGCTGTTTGCGGTGCATCCGGCTATTTCCTCCATCGGTCTTTCCACCCTGGCCGGAATGATTTCCACCATCGTGATAACCTTCACCCTGCAGCCTTACCTGTTCTACAAGTGGGAGGCTTTCAGACATAAATGAAATTCGACGCAGTCATATTAGGCAGCGGCCTGGGAGGGCTGGAATGCGGCTTCATACTCTCTAAATGCGGTATGAACGTTTGCGTTCTGGAAAAGAACGCCGCACTTGGAGGCTGTCTCCAGAGTTTCCGAAGGGGAAAAGACGAATTCGATACTGGTTTCCATTATGTGGGAGCTTTAGGCAAAGGCCAGATTCTGGAAAAGATATTCAGCCATCTTGGACTTATGGATCTTCCTTGGCACCAGCTGGATACAGACGGGTTTGACCAAGTGTTCTTCAAAGACAAAAGCTATCTGCAGGCCAACGGATACGAAAGATTTGCAGACCAGCTTTCCGCAAGCTTTCCCCGCTGCAGAGAAAGGCTGAAAAGCTATTCTTCATTCCTGGAAAAAGTTGGCAAGGGAATAGCAAAGCCTATTCTTGAAGACAAAGAAGGTTTTTACACATTCAACTCCCTTTTCGAGCAAAGTGCCTACAAGTATCTGTCTGACACTCTGAGAAATAAGCTTCTGACAGATATTGTGAGCGCATCTTCTCTGAAGCTGGAACTGTGCTCGGAAAGCCTTCCGCTTTATACATTCGCCCAGATCAACAGCTCCTTTATCCAAAGCGCCTGGAAGCTAAAAGGCAGAGGTTCCCTGATAGCGGACACCCTTGCGGAGGGCATCAGGAAAATGGGCGGAACGGTTCTCTCAAGGGCTGAGGTAGTTTCCCTGGAAGAAAAAGACGGACGAATCTGCGGCGCAACCATCCTTCACAACGGCTCTTCCGAGAAAATTGAGGGCAATCTTTTTGTCTCGGGCCTAAGTCCTCAGCTTACTCTTGAACTTCTAAAAGACAGTCCAAATATCCGGCCGATTTTCCGCCGCCGCATCAATTCCCTGGAACAGACTTGCGGCTTCTTTACTGTGAATCTCAAGCTCAAGGAAGGCAGAATTCCTTACCTGAACCGCAATATTTACTATTATTCTCCTGAAACGGATTCGGTATGGGACATTGCCCTAAACACAGAAAAAAAGCCGGTTTGCGGAATTCTGATAAGCCAGCAAGTGCCGCAAAGCGGATCCTTTGCCACCCAGATGGACATTCTGACTCCAATGAGCTTTTCAGAGGTCAGCAGGTGGAAAGACACCATACCTAATCATCGCGGAGAAGAATACAGAGCCTTCAAGGCTAAAAAGGCAGAAGAGTGCATAGCCCTGGCACAGAATTGTTTCCCCAATCTCAGCGATGCGGTTGAGGCCTGCTACACCAGCACTCCTCTTACATATCTGAACTATACCGGAGCCGTCAAGGGCACCGCCTACGGCATAAGAAAAGACTTCAAAGACCCTACCAGAACGCTCCTTACTCCCAAAACTCCTTTCCAGAATCTTTTCTTTACCGGACAGAACCTCAACCTTCACGGAATACTGGGAGTTTCTCTGACTTCCCTTCTTACCTGCTCAGAAATTTTGGGAAAAGAGACGGTGGTACCGTTTTTGGAGTAACTTTGTGCTGTTATGAGAAAATTTGTTTTGATTTCCTGCTGTCTTTTGACATGCATAGCCGCTCTGGGGCAGAGCAAGGAAAAAGTTCTGGCCGATATTCTCAAGAAGAACGAGACATACAAGACCGTAACCTCCAGCTGCACGCAGGTAAAGACTATGAAGGGAATGAAGAAGAACGTGGAGAGCAAGGGCAAGATGTACTTTGTGCGCTCTACCGAAAAGCTTTCTATGCAGCTTGTCCACGACAGGGTAAAACATAAAGACAAGGAAAACCAGTTGATCATAAACGGAGATAAGGTTACGATGATAAACGGCGGAACCCGCAACGTCTTCAACACCAAGACAGACCACAATATGAAGATTCTCCGCGGAACCCTGATTTACTGCATCAAGGGCCAGCTTGAAAAAGCCGCGGAAATCAACAAGTCAGACATAAAGATGACTGTCTCCGACAAGTACTATGTGTTTGAAATGAACGTGGCAAAGCACGCCAAGGGAAGATGGAACCATCTTACAGCATCTTACAGCAAGAAAGATCTTTCCCTTTGCGTCTTCACCCTTACGGAGAAAAACGGGAATACAACCACCTGGAACACCCTGGACAAGGAGTTCAACACGATGATACCGGACGAACTGTTCAACTACTAATAAATCAGAGCAATGCGGCAACTGCAAAAACGGGGATTAATTAAGCTTCTGCCGGCTTTTATGCTGGCGGCTCTTCTCCTTTTGCCGTCTGTTGCCAACGCCCAGAGCACCAGAGTAAAAGGCCGTGTCACCGATGCCGATACCGGAGAAGGCCTCCCGTTTGCCAACGTCTATTTCAAAGGCACCACCACCGGAGTCTCCACAGACGACGACGGATACTACACGCTGGAAACCAGAAATCTGGACCTGGAACTGCTCAGGGTTGAATATGTAAGCTACACAGCCCAGGAAAAGGTTGTTAAAAAAGGAGCGTTCAACCAGATAGACTTTGCCCTCAAGATAGAGGAGAATCTCCTCAGCCAGATTGTGGTAAAACCAGACTACCGCTACATCCGCTGGATTCTGTCTAACATAGAGAACAACAAGAAGTTCAACGATCCCGAAAAACGAGACCGCTACCAGTGCCGCCTCTACACCAAGATGGAACTGGACCTTGTTAATGCAGATACTCAGATAAAGAACAAGCTTCTGAGGAAAAACTTCGGGTTTGTGTTCGACTATATGGACACGTCTGTTGTTTCCGGCCAGCCTTATCTGCCTATAATGATCTCCGAAAACAACTCGATGTTCTACAGGCAGAAAGACCCGTCTCAAACAAAGGAGATAATTAACGCCAGCCGCATTTCCGGAGTAAAGGACGAGGCTACCTTTGCCCAGTTTACTGGAAATATGCACATCCGCACTAATTTCTACGACGATTTCATCAACCTGTTCAACATCCAGATTCCGTCTCCTGTAAGCGGCCCTAATGTTTTCTACGACTATTTCCTGATAGACAGCCTCAACATAGACGGAAGAAAAACCTACCATATACGTTTTCATCCTGCCAAGATGGTTTCTTCCCCTACCTTTGACGGAGAGATGAGGATAGACGCTCAAGATTGGGCCGTTAGGGAAATACACGTCAAACTCAAGAAAGGCTCTAACGTAAACTGGATTAGAGACCTTGTGCTGGATTCAGAATACCAGATAGTTGGCGGAAAAGGCTCTTATCAGGGAAGGGATTCCCTCTGGTTCTTCAAACAAGACAGGATGTACGCAGACTTTTCTATTACGATGAGAGATTCATCCAAGCTGATGTCTTTCCTGGGCAGAAGGCAGTGCGACTACCTGGACCCGAGATTTGACACTCCTATGCCGGACAGCGTAGCCCGCCTTATGAGCAACGTTACCACGGCAAATGCAAATCCTCTTGTCAACGACGAGGCCTACTGGCAACAGCACCGCCCATACGCCCTCAGCCAGAAAGAAAGCAATATCTACAAGATGGTGGACTCCATCAAGAACGTGCCGCTGTACCGCAATCTTTACACTATTGTAAACACCTTTGTAAACGGTTATTACAACTTCGACTACTTTGGAGTGGGCCCATATTTCAAACTATTCAGTTTCAACAATCTGGAGGGCGCCAGATTCCAGTTCGGAGGAAGGACCACAGAAGACTTTTCAAAGAAAATCAGGCTCTCCGGTCACATAGCCTACGGAACCAAAGACAAGAAATTCAAGGGAAGGCTTATGGCTGAATATATGTTCTCCAATATGCCTACCAGAAAGATTATAGTCGGCGCTTCCAGGGATATGGTGCAGATGGGAAGGGGCGCAGACGCCCTCACAGAAGCCAACATTATGTCCTCTTTGCTCAACAAAGGCAACAGCGAAAGAATCAGTCCGGTGAACGAATATACCCTTGGATATGTTCACGAATGGAACGAGGGCTTCAACAACAGCATATCCATAGAAGGCCGCCGCATCTACTCCAACCGCTACGTGCCTATGTTCACGCCAGACAGCACACACGTTACCAGCGTGGCTTCTAACCAGATACATTATTCTGCAAGATTCTCCTGGGATGAGACGGTTACCCGCGGAACCTTTGACAAGATCTACGTGCTGACTCACTACCCAATTGTAACGATAGACCTGATTGGCGGAGTAAAGGGCTTTGCAGACAACGACTTTGGCTATTTCCGCGCTGAGGCTACCGTAGACTATACCCTGCCGCTTCCTCCGGCTGGAACTTCCACCTTCCATCTTACCAGCGGAAAGATCATAGGAAAAGTTCCATACCCGCTTCTCAAGCTCCACGAAGGAAACGGAACTTATTTCCTGGACAAGAGCTCCTTTGCCTGCATGGACTTCTACGAGTTTGCTTCCGACACCTGGGCCACTTTGTTCTACGAGCATAACTTCAAGGGATTCTTCCTTGGAAAGATTCCGCTTATGAAACGTCTTCAGTGGAGAGAGGTGTTTACCCTGAAAGCCGGCTACGGAACCCTTTCCAAGGCAAACAACGGCATCACAGACGGCAAAATAGGCAACCCTCTAAGCCCAATTCCCGGAACCGGCCCCGGACAAAAGTATGAAGGAATGGAAGCCCCTATGCTCTTCCCTGAAGGCATGAGCTCCCTCAGAAAGCCATACATAGAAATGGGCGTTGGCGTAACCAACATCCTCAGAGTCTTCCGCGTAGATGTCTTCTGGAGAATGACTCACCGCAACAAGATCATAGACGGAGTCAAAGTCCGCACCAAGCACCATGCCGCCGTCAACTTCGGCTTTGAGTGGAGCTTCTAAATCGCTGAGAATTACAAAAAACGAATAAGATATGAAACAATACATCGAGCAGAACAAGGAAAGGTTCTTTGACGAGCTTTTCTCTTTGATGAGAATCCAGTCTATCAGCGCAAAGAAAGAGCATAAACCAGATATGCTGAAGTGTGCCAAAAGGCTTGTGGAGCTTCTGAAAAAGGCGGGAGCAGACAAGGCAGACGTCTACCCTACAGCAGGCAACCCGGTAGTCTTCGGCCAGAAGATTGTAGACCCTAAAGCCAAGACAGTAATGGTTTACGGCCATTATGACGTGCAGCCTGCAGAGCCGCTGGAGATGTGGAAGTCAGATCCTTTCGAGCCTGAAATTCACGACGGGGCCATCTGGGGAAGAGGCGCCAACGACGATAAGGGCCAGCTCTTTATGCACATCAAGGCCTTTGAATATCTGGTTAAGACCAAGCAGCTCAAGCATAACGTAAAGTTCATCTTTGAGGGAGAAGAGGAAATCGGAAGTCCTTCTCTTCCGGCCTGGGTAAAGAAGAACAAGAAGATGCTTGCCAGCGACGTGATCCTTGTCTCCGATACCACTATGATCAGCGAGAAAGTCCCTTCCATCAACTGCGGAATGAGAGGCCTTGCCTATCTGGAAGTTACTGTCACCGGCCCTAACAAAGACCTCCACTCCGGCCATTACGGCGGAGCTGTAGCAAATCCTATCAATGTGCTCTGCGATATGATTTCAAGCCTGATAGACAAAAACGGCAAGGTGAAGGTGAAAGGCTTCTACGACGATGTTGTCAACCTCAGCAAGGCAGACCGCGCCCAGCTCGCGAGAGCTCCTTTCAATCTGAAGGAGTACAAGAAATTCCTCGGCATCGCTGAGGTAAAGGGAGAAAAGGGCTACACTACTATGGAAAGGACCGGTATAAGGCCTTGCCTGGATGTTTGCGGCATCTGGGGCGGCTACACCGGAGAAGGCGCCAAGACCGTGCTTCCTTCCACGGCTCACGCCAAGATATCTATGAGACTTGTTCCTAACCAGGACAGCGCCAAGATTACCAAGCTATTCAAGCAGCACTTCCTTTCTATTGCTCCAAAATACGTGAAAGTGAAGGTAGAAGAAAAGGAAGGCGGAAACGGATTCCTGATTCCTATCACATCTCCTGCTTTCCAGGCTGCCTCCAAGGCTATGACAGAAGTTTTGGGAATAGAGCCTGTTCCAAGCCGCGGCGGCGGAAGCATCGCCGTTCTGGCAGATATGCAGAAGATTCTGGGCACAGATCCTCTACTTATGGGATTCGGGCTTGAAAGAGACACCATCCACTCCCCTAACGAAAGCTACCTGCTCAAGCAGTTCTTCGGGGGAATGGAGTCAATCGCCCTGTTCTACAAGTACTACTAAAATTTTCCGGAATCTCCTTCCTGGGGACAATACTTTACGTCAACAGACAAAAGGTATAAGGTAATTCCGCGGATTACTTCCATATAAGAATCTATTTCTTTCTGCAGCTTCTCTGAATTAACATAGAAGCGGCCTCCGCTGTGATGTTCTTTGTCTTTTTTGTCCAGGAACAGCAGTTCCCAGAAAGATCCTCCTGTTGGCTGTATTTCGTTGTCTTTGTATTTGTTATCGTAGTAAGGCTTTAACTTGCGCGTATTCATATGCTTTATCATCCGCCTTACCGTAACTTCAACGGAATCATCCACAAACACAACTCTATCTACATAATCCTTTGCCTTTCCCCTAAGAGTATCCGGCAGGGGTTCCAGGGTTCCGTCCGGGTTAAGCAATCTGACAATCTTTTCCGGACGTTTTACGTGCGGATGGGAGAGATTGAGCATCAGCTTTCCGTCTTTGCGGTAAAGATGAACGTTTAGATCTGTGCTGTATTGAACTTTGTAGTAAAAAATCGTCTGGTCCGCCCCGTCTGGAGCAAGGTAAGCAGTCTTTATTTTCTGAGCTCCTGCCGTCAGGGCAAAACACAGAGCTATGCATATAAGGAAAAACCTTTTCATAGAAACGTTGCTTTTGTTTTCCCAAAGTTAATAGATTTATTGTAATTTTACTTTCTGAAAAACAACACGGGATATCATTATGAACAGAACAAAGTTTTTATTGTTTGCCGCTGCGGCATTTTTATTTTCAAGTGTTTGCATAGCGCAGACAAGGCAGGAACTTTATGACAGATTCACAAGCGCAATGCAGGAAAAAGATTCTGCTTCTGTTAAAAATATTATCGGCGAATGGGAAAAGCTCTATCCTCAGGATGCTCAAATATGTGCCTTATATTCAAATCTTTACACGCTCAGGGCAGAAAAGGAGGTCGTAATTATTTCTGCGGAAAAGCCTGAAGATGAAGAAGTGTTTGTTACGGTGGACTCTACTGGCAAGGAGTATTATATGTACAGCAAGCTGGATGTTGATATGGAATGGATAGACAAGTCCATAGATGTTTTGGGAAAAGGAGTTGAAAAACATCCAGACAGGCTTGACCTGTGGTTTGGAAAGGCATATATGGTAATGAGTTTCTATGAGGACGATGACTTTATAGCAGTGCTTTCTGATATTCTGAAACGCTCCGTGGCAAACAAGAACAACTGGCTCTGGACCTTTGACGAAAAGGTGGGAGACGGTCAGGCTGAATTGTTTAGCACGTTCCAGGGATATTTCTCGGAAGTGTTTGAACAAAACTTGAACCTTGCCGACCGGATTGCAGACCTGGTTCTGGAGTTTTATCCGAACAATGTTATTTTCCTCAACGACAAAGCTGTAATTGCTTACACTGCAGGAGACATTGACGGAGCCCTGGCAAACTTCCTCAAGGTTCACAAGATAGATCCGGAAGATCCTGTTGTAATCAACAACATCGCTTATACTTATGAGCTTAAGAAAGACAAGGCAAAAGCTCTCGAGTATTACAAGCTGCTTTCAAAGACTACCGATCCGCAGTACAAGAAAATCGCTGAGAAAGCTCTTAAAGAACTTTCAGAATAGCCAGTCGTTTCAAACATCTTTTTGTTATTTTTGTTTCACAAATTTGGAATGCCATGAAAACTGTCAGCCTTATTAAATCAGTTGCCTGCTGTGCTGCATTAGCGGCTTTTGCCATTTCTTTCCAATCCTGCAGCAAGTCTTCTATTGTACAGGATCCGGAAGAACCTGAAACAAAGGTTGTAGCTATTCCATATACCGCTTCCGTAGGGAGCGACAATACCGGCTCTTCTACAGCTCCCCAAACTCGCGCTACAATAAACAGCAGCAAGAAGTATATCTTCCAGGCCGGAGACAGACTCTTCGTAGAAAACACAGACAGCGGCCATGAGGGAGACGTTTACGGTTATCTGACCATCGCAACTGGAGAAGGCACCAGTTCAGCTACTTTCGACGGCACACTCTATTCCAAGAATGGCTTCACTCCGGCAGACAACACTCCTTTAAAGGCTACTCTGGTTAGTGTTAACGATAGGATTCACTCCATTTCTTCAGACGGTTTTACAATAACGGGCACTACCTACCCTTCTTCCATTGCCGCTGATTTGGCTGAAGCTGTAAGCATGTTCAGCGATTTTACTTCTACGGGCCTCTATGGTACCAAGAGTTTCATTCTGCAGCAAAGTTCTGCTTTTGTCTCCTTTTCTATTTTGTTTGAAGTGGGAGACAAGATTTCTCTGGGTCAAATCGTAGATGTTGCCGTTACCCCTAATTCCGATCCTTCAACAAGCCGTTCAGCTTCTCTTGTAGTTGTCCAGCCAGGATCGTACAAGAAGATTATGTTTACCGCAGCCTTCCCTGGTGGAACAAAGCTGGATGCAGATGCCAACATTTCTCTCAACTGGTTTCTTTCTCCAAACAATTACCACAAGGTGGTTTCGTTTGGCAGTTCAAATACTCTGCAGGCAAACAAGTCTTACAATGTGGGAAGGAGTATCGTGGACGTATCTATAAGTATTTAGCAACATTTCTGCAACTTCCTCTTTTATCTCAAGATTCCGCGCAAAAAAATGTGTGGAATTCTTCTTGTTTTGTTGTTATTTTAAAAGAATGTATTATCTTTGCGCAGTTTTTCGGCCGAAAAAAACGCCGATTCGGCCTCAAAATCAACAAATTAACATTTGAAAATAAAAGTCACCACTTTATAATATCAAAGGGTAAATATGAAAAAGCAGCTTTATGATTCACCTAAAATTAAGGTACTGAGTTACCAATTTGAAGCTATTGTCTGCGTCGGATCCGGCGGATTCGATCAACCTGGCCTGGAAGATGGAGAAGATCTCTAGTCTTTTTGTTGTTTATGTTTTACTTAAAAAGAAGATGAAGATGAAATCAAGAGTATTATTATACACCGCTTTGCTTTTGGCAATATTTTCCGCTTCCTGCTCAAAAGAAGACCGTTATACCCCGGAACAAGAACCTGAGCTAAAGGAAAACACAATTGCTTATACCGTAGCTGTTAAAGATGGAACAGCAACACGTGCTTCATTGAACGGAACATCCTATATTTTCCAGGCAGAGGATAAACTGTATGTTACAGGAGACGGTGGCAATGTTCATGGAATACTGAATCTTGTTAGCGGTGCCGGTACCAGTTCAGCCACTTTTTCCGGAGACCTTTCCTATCCATCAGGAGATGAACCTTCTCCAACGCTGATAATTAACGCTACGCTTGTCAGCGCCACAGACAAGATACACGATATTACAACCAACCCGGGATTTGTAAATGCAACCGTTTACCCTACATCTGTAGATGCCATTGCTTCTTCCTTGCAGGAAGCTGTTGAGTGGTACAGCGATTTTACAGCAGAGAGCGAATACGCAAAAAAGAGTTTTACCCTCCATCAGAATTCTGCTTTCCTGAACTTCACAGTCAGGTATGTGGATCTTCCGGAGACAATTCTTGATGAATCTACGGATAAGAAGACTGTTGCAATAAATTTTACCAATCATCTAAATGATGGCCACACTACTGATCCTGTTTCTGCCCGTTCAGGATCGATGGTGCTTAAAGAGGAGTCCGAAGATATCGTTACAAATTTTGTGGCCGCTTTCCCGGACGGAACAGTCCTGAATAAAGCGATTATTACTGTTCAGGTTGGAGGCGGAGATTATCCAGAAAGGCCTTTTTACCTTACGAATGCAACCTTGGCAGGAAACAAGAAATATAATGTTTCAAGAATTTCATCTAGCGAATTTGCCGTTCAGACTAGAGAAGCCAACACAACTATCAAGTTTAACCATGTGGAGGCAGGAGATGGTGCACAGTATAAAATGGGAAACGAAGACTGGGCTGATTATGCTCCAGGTCAAGTATTAACTGTTACAAATGC
Source organism: Bacteroidales bacterium (assembly GCA_016285455.1). GTDB lineage: Bacteria > Bacteroidota > Bacteroidia > Bacteroidales > UBA932 > Egerieousia. The sequence continues at coordinate 30,067 of JAEEQS010000010.1, read as the reverse complement.
TGAAACGGTAGTGCTTTTCAGAAGCAAAAGGACAGGTACCTATAAGAACCAGACGACTCCTTCTAAACCTGAACCAGATGCATGGCCGGGACAGGGCACCAATCCTATATTTACTTTCTCCAAGAAGGTTTACATATTTGGAGACATTATGAGTCTTAAGTGCACCGGAGATACAGAAGACGAGTATATCAGAGGAACCACTATTCAGAATGAAAGGGAGTTTGCCGGTGCTTTCTGGGGCATTAATAATATTGATATCCACCCTCAGAGATTCCTTGTGCTTTCCGCTCAGAATCTTAAGCCTTTTTGCTACCAGAATATGTTCCGGAAGAATACTTCCATTACAACTGGCCAGCACATTATCATAGCAGCTTCAGAGATGGCTCGTTACTGCTGTAACAGTATGTTCAAGGGGTGCTCGGCCTTTACCTCTGCTCCTGTTATCAAGGCTACAAAGCTTGCAGAAAGCTGCTGCCAGTCAATGTTTGAGGATTGCAATCTGACAACAGTTCCCGCCCTTCCGGCTACAGAGCTTGCAGAAAGTTGTTATAGGCAGATGTTCAGGAACAGCGCAAATTTGGCAAGTGTACCACAAGATTTGCTAAGCCACATAACAACCCTTGAGCCATATTGCTTTTTCTCAATGTTTGACGGGTGTACGAGCTTAACAGTAGCACCGGATCTGCCAGCTGCTACGTTAGTTTATGACTGTTACGAATCAATGTTTAAACTATCTGGAGTTACCTCTATAAGGTGCCTGGCAACAAATTACACTGTTGATAATACTGATCACAAACAATATACTGAGGATTGGATGAATGGAGTGCCTAGTAGTGGAACTTTCATAATAAAAAAAGATGCAGATTGGGGGAATTATAGAGGAGTTCACGGAATTCCTTCTGGCTGGACTGTTGTTGAGGAATAGTTGAAAACCGCAAAGACATCTATAAAAGCGCATCCTAAACGGGTGCGCTTTTTTATGGAATAATTCTTGTTTTGTTGTTATTTTAAAAGAATGTATTATCTTTGCGCAGTTTTTCGGCCGAAAAAAAAACGCCGATTCGGCCTCAGAATCAACAAATTAACATTTGAAAATAAAAGTCACCACTTTATAATATCAAAGGGTAAATATGAAAAAGCAGCTTTATGATTCACCTAAAATTAAGGTACTGAGTTACCAATTTGAAGCTATTGTCTGCGTCGGATCCGGCGGATTCGATCAACCTGGCCTGGAAGATGGAGAAGATCTCTAGTCTTTTTGTTGTTTATGTTTTACTTAAAAAGAAGATGAAGATGAAATCAAGAGTATTATTATACACCGCTTTGCTTTTGGCAATATTTTCCGCTTCCTGCTCAAAAGAAGACCGTTATACCCCGGAACAAGAACCTGAGCTAAAGGAAAACACAATTGCTTATACCGTAGCTGTTAAAGATGGAACAGCAACACGTGCTTCATTGAACGGAACATCCTATATTTTCCAGGCAGAGGATAAACTGTATGTTACAGGAGACGGTGGCAATGTTCATGGAATACTGAATCTTGTTAGCGGTGCCGGTACCAGTTCAGCCACTTTTTCCGGAGACCTTTCCTATCCATCAGGAGATGAACCTTCTCCAACGCTGATAATTAACGCTACGCTTGTCAGCGCCACAGACAAGATACACGATATTACAACCAACCCGGGATTTGTAAATGCAACCGTTTACCCTACATCTGTAGATGCCATTGCTTCTTCCTTGCAGGAAGCTGTTGAGTGGTACAGCGATTTTACAGCAGAGAGCGAATACGCAAAAAAGAGTTTTACCCTCCATCAGAATTCTGCTTTCCTGAACTTCACAGTCAGGTATGTGGATCTTCCGGAGACAATTCTTGATGAATCTACGGATAAGAAGACTGTTGCAATAAATTTTACCAATCATCTAAATGATGGCCACACTACTGATCCTGTTTCTGCCCGTTCAGGATCGATGGTGCTTAAAGAGGAGTCCGAAGATATCGTTACAAATTTTGTGGCCGCTTTCCCGGACGGAACAGTCCTGAATAAAGCGATTATTACTGTTCAGGTTGGAGGCGGAGATTATCCAGAAAGGCCTTTTTACCTTACGAATGCAACCTTGGCAGGAAACAAGAAATATAATGTTTCAAGAATTTCATCTAGCGAATTTGCCGTTCAGACTAGAAATGCCAATACAACTATTAGATTTAATTATGTATCTGAAGGAGATTGTGCACAGTATAAAATGGGAAGCGCTGCCTGGACTGATTATGCTCCAAATCAAGTATTAACTGTTGAAGACGCTGAAACTGTAGTGCTTTTCAGAAGCAAAAGGACAGCTAATTATAAGAATCAGACAAGTCCTACTAATCCAAATGAATGGCCAAAAGCTGGAGGCAAACCAATATTTACCTTTTCAGATTCTGTTTTCGTATATGGAGACATCATGAGCCTGAAGTGCACCGGAGAAGAAGGCGAATATATCAGAGGAACAACTGTTTCTGAATATGAGTTTGCGGGGGCTTTTTGGGACAAAACGTCAGATCCTGATAATATCTATAACAACCATAAATTTATTAGAATACACCAGCAAAGATACTTTGTGCTTTCCGCTCAGCATCTTTCGAATAATTGCTACCAGAATATGTTCCGGGAGAATAAATCCATTAAAACAGGAAAACATATTATTATATCAGCTAAAGAAATGGCTCCTTTCTGCTGCAACGGTATGTTCAAGGGGTGCACGGCTCTACAGTCTGCTCCTGTTATTAAGGCTACAAAGCTTGCAGAAAGTTGCTGCCAGTCAATGTTTGAGGATTGCAATATGACAGAAGTTCCCGCTCTTCCGGCTACAGAGCTTGCAGTAAGTTGTTATAGGCAGATGTTCAGGAACAGCAGATATTTGACAAGTGTACCCCAAGATCTTCTGAGCCACATAACAACCCTTGAGCCATATTGCTTTTTCTCAATGTTTGAGGGGTGCTCGAGATTGACGGTTGCACCAGATCTGCCGGCTGCTACGTTAGTTTATGACTGTTACGAATCAATGTTTAAAAGCACAAAAATTCAGTCTATAAGGTGCCTGGCAACAAATTACACTGTTGATAATACTGATCACCAACAATATTCTCAGGACTGGATGAGTGGAGTGCCTAGTAGTGGAACTTTCATAATAAAAGCAGGTGCAGATTGGGGGGATTATAGAGGAGTTCACGGAATTCCTTCTGGCTGGACTGTTGTTGAGGAATAGTTGAAAACCGCAAAGACATCTATAAAAGCGCATCCTAAACGGGTGCGCTTTTTTGTTAGTCCTTCGATGCTATTATCTTAAAGGTTTAGTAATTTTGCTCTTATGAAAAAGTGTATTTATTTGATGGCGGCCTTAATGCTGCTTATCTGTTGCCATACTTCTCGTGTGTCTATCTTTGATCAAGTTGAGAAACTGTGCAATAAAGACAATGGCAAACTCTGGGGCATCAATCTCTATGCTCCTGTTCTTGGAGTGGATTCGCTGAGGAATATTGTCAGCAATGTCTCTGACGCGCCAAAATCATATCCCTCAGACAAGCCGGTTGCAAATTCTACAATCGAACTGGACGGCAAGCGCTGGACAACGGTTTTGTGGCCTCTGTCCGGAGACGAGAAGCACCAGCTGATTGTTCTTGTCCACGAGATGTTTCACTATCACCAGCCGGAGCTTGGGCTTTGGGTGGATAAAGATCCTAACAACTCTCATCTTTCCAACAGAGATGCCCGTACGCTTCTGAAGCTGGAGTGGAACGCGCTGAAGGCTGCTGCATCTTATGATGGCGAGCAAAAGAAAACCGCTCTTAAAGATGCCTTGAGTTTCCGCGCCTGGAGAAGACACCTGTATCCAGACTTTGCCGCAGAAGAGAACGCTCTGGAGGTTCTGGAAGGACTTGCCGAGTACACCGGCAGGCGCATTGCAATCCCTTCCGACAAGGAATATCTACAGTCTCTTTCAGACCTTGACTACCTATATGAATCAGACAACCTGACTCGCTCTTTTGCATACCTTTCCGGACCTCTTTACGGTCTGATTCTGGATCAGTCCAACCATTCTTGGCATAAAGAGATGAACTCTGGCAGTGATCTTGGCTCCTCAGCGATGGAGATTTACGGAATAACTCTTCCGGAAAACTTGGAAGAAGCCGTAGAAACAACAAAAGCCAAGTATGACTTTGAAACCATTGATGCAGCAGAAGAAGCTTTTCAGCGCAAACTGGAAGAGAGGAATGAGACGCTTCGCAAATTGTTTGCTCCCGATAATGTTATCACCCTGGAATGCCCAAATCTCTCTATTCAGTTCTCCCCTGATGGCATGATTAAAATGGATGACGGAAGTATGGTCATCTATGGCTGCACCGCTTTTTGCGACTGGGGTTCTGTAGAAGGACATCCGCTGAAAGTAACAAGTGATTGGCGCAGGATTGAACTGCCTCGCCTAGACACACTTTCTTTCAACGAAGACACGATTACCACCTCCGGCTGGACTCTGATCAAAAAGAGAAATAACCCTTAACTATAATGAATTGTGGGCCCAGAAGGGCTACCTAGGGCATTTCAGGATAGTTCTTTCTATCAAGTGCTTATGTGACCTATCGGAGAGAAAAAATGACCTCAGGCGACATATAGGCGACAAAACAAAGTGAATCTGGATGGTAAAATCACTCCCCATCTGAGCCATTATTCATACTTTAAATCCCAAAATACAATAGCTATGCGATTCCACCCGTTATTTGTAGCCAATGAGTCAAAATAATTATAGACATCCTTATAATAACTGTTCATCTTAATATCAAGTGTATCTCCTGAAATAAGATCCAAAAGAGTATTCTGTTTGAATTCAAAAATTATCCCCTCTTTTATTATCTTCTGTGATGAAGTCTTTTGGCGCTCTAAACTAACTCTTCTCTTTTTAATAAACCCTATCAAAGAATTAGAAATAGTCTCCGTAAGACTGTCACCGTATATTCGTTGTTGGGAGCTGTCGAGAATTACAGGTGTCAGGAATTGTGTGCCGTCAATATCTGGAAAACACAAGCCCTCTTCGGCAATTAATTCACCATCATTCCAAATTGATATTCTAGTGCTTTTGTCCTCCCTGATTTTTTCAAAGGTCAAATGGTCATAATTATTCTTTAAATACTCTATTGAGTAATGATAATTCCACTTTAAGTTTGAATCCAGACTACTTACGTACTCCATAAATGATATTAAGTCATCTATACTGTTAGGTTCAGATAAATGGTAACGATAATATTCACATATACCATTGGGTACCTGGACATTACCCACCTCCCAATCCAAATTCATTGCGGGTTCTTCAATGGTCTTGTTCTGTCTGGAGCCACAACTTGCAACAAGGAGTATTATCAAGAACAAATACAACCTAATCATAGACATCTGTTTTTATTAAGTTTAGCACACCCCTTTTATTGAACTCACCGAAGGTCAGATGTAAAGATACTCTGTTTTAAGAAAAGGCCAAAATCTATCAATCCAGGATGGGATGTATTCAATTATATCAAAGATGCTACTGACAGCTGATCCAACCACTCCCACCCCTATTCTATCAACCTGAATTAAGCTCTTGAACACTTTTCCGAACGCGTTTTAGGGGCGAATACGGAAAATGATAGATTTTGTAGTATTATACTCTCAATTAAGGTTTTCTGGGAATTCTATCAATTGAATCTGACTTACTATACCATACATCTATCCAATCTTCATTCATATAAGAATAAATGTCTTTATAATTAGAATCGCTTGGTGAAACAATATTGAAAGCTTGTCCTATTCTTTCACCATATCCTTCAAGATATTGATATATGTATAATATATAACTGTTAGAGAAGAGAACAAAATAAGCAGTTAATTCATCTTCATAAATGCCTGCAATATCTAATTGATTATCACAATATGGGTAATGCTTCCATTGCTTATTCGGCAAGTTAGAATCATCGACAAAAGAGAAACCAACAGAATCAAACAAGAGATTTCTATTATCATCCAATCTTAATATGACGTTTAATCCATAATCAAGATCTTCATTTTTATATAAGATGTCTTTTATTATCATAGTTCTTCCCTCTTCCCCATTTTTAACAGAACATTTGTTTAATCCAGAACAGAGAAAACCTATCCCCATCTCCTCCATCTCGGATCTTCACCCCTCTCTCTCTTCTCCTTCTTCTCCCGATAGATATCCCTTATTATGAGAATGATCTTGATAACGCAGAACAATCCCAATATCACAAACGCTGGAATCAGGATATACTGTCCCATTGCACCAAAAACCTCTTCCCTTTGAAGGATAATCATAAATGTCCCGTTCTAATTCTCGTTAGGGTGTTTTTCCTTTAAAGCCTTGCACAAATACCCAATAACATATTCTTTGGGTGTCATTAGTTCAACATCATTGTTTAAAACCAACTCTTCCAAGGCTTCTTTTATTATCTTCCAATTTGAAGAATTCTCATAAAGCTCATATGGATGTTTCCCCTTCCCCATTTTTATAGCACATTAGTTTCTATCAAAGATACTGTTTTGTTTTAAAAGGGCAGAATTTTGGCGACACATAGGCGACAGAATTGGAAAAAATCCCCCTTTTTTCAGGAGTTTTGGGGTGAATGGGATGAGTGGGAGAAGATAGAGACTGTGCTATTTTACTCCACTTTCCAGTGATTATCCTATCTTTGTGCTAACTGGTGCTACTTTACAATTTAGCACAGATAATAAGGACTGTATGAAAAGATTCTTGTTGATAATACTATTGTTGTCAGTTTATGGTTGCTCTGAAGAACCTGATGTGAATTTGCAGGAAATCAAAATTGCGGATTCATTGTACTGGTCATTTTTTTCAGATAAAAAGCCGGATAACTTATATATGGCTGACAGTATTTTGCAAACTATCTCTACAAATGATGATAGGTGCTTAATCCGTTTGGCAAAAATCAATTTTGTGTTAGGGAATAACAATAAAGCGGCTGATTGCTTGGCTAAAGTGAGTGATAGCTATTTCAATGATGACTATAGAAAGCTATCTTACATTACAGCATTACACGCTTTTTCCAAATACTCGGAAAAAGATTCCATAGAAGCAAAACGATTGTTAAACGAGGCTATCTCCATTATTGACAGCCATCTTGTCAATAACTCCAATGACTCTCTTGCAGTTGGAATGAAATATATAATTAAAAGGCAAATTTTTGATATTGATATAGAACAGTTGAATAATGAAATAGATCAACTGCCCTATACATATTTGATCTATGACATCAAGAATAGCTATCCGGCAAAACTGCATTACAGATTCTATAATTCTTCCCATCCAGATTTCCCTTGCTTTTTATTGGAGGAATTAAACAAATAATCAAGAATGTCTCTTCTCCATTTATTGATAGACTCCTGTGCTTCAATTTTGGCGACACATAGGCGACAGAATTGAGCAAATATAGCCGTTAAAACGTTGGGGATTTCTTCAGACGAATTATAACCTCATCTGCATCTAGCATTTTAGCGGTTGCAACAGTATCTTTTCCAGTATAGCCTTCTGCTTCAATTCTAAAACAAGGCATGAGAGAGGAGGCGGGAAGATAGTTGCAAGTAAGGGTGGCAAAACCATTGTTGTCTGTTTCCACGCTGTCTTTCCATTTCGTGAAAGTACGGTTTTCCTTCATCAGCACTTTAGCCTTTTCAAGAGCGGCCCCTTCTGTATTTAGAACTCTGAAATTAATGTCCCGAACTTCCCAATCCAATCCCTGAGCAGTGCCGTAACAGGCTTGAAATACAAACAAAGCCGTTGTCAGGGAACAGCCCTTTAAAAAGTTTCTTAATAACCTATATTTCATAGCTTGTTTCTGTTTTATATACTCAAAGATAATTATTTTCTACTGGACAAGGGAACGCCAAAACCTATCAACCTGTATTAAGCTCTTGAACACTTTTTCCGAACGCGCTTGGTGGGAGAATACGGAAAAGATGGGGAATGGAAGGCTATCTATGAGAGAGATTAGAGTGTTTTTCCTTTAAAGCCTTGCACTTATTCTATCCACCATCCTTTATAGGTCATAATCTTCATAGCTTTGTCCACAAAGGCAGTTTCTCCTGAATACCAACTTGTTCTTAAGTCAAGTTCATATCCATTATCTTTTATTTTTATCCTATATACAATAGGTATAGACTGAAGGTGCCAGTATCCACCCCAATGACCTTCGTGGACTGGAATATACCCCGCCAATGTATAAAGTCCTCCTTCATTTATCGGAGAACGCTTCGGAGGCAACTTTTTTGAGTCGTTCAGTCTAAGCCGGCCAAGGAAATGAGAAAGATAGGTGTGGATTTCAGGAGTTATGTACAATACCTTTCGGTCTGGTTCGATCTTGCTTGTTTTCATATAACGTGGGAACAAATATGTAGTATCACTTTTACCTTGACGGTTTTTGATGACATCCACGCTAAAAGGCAAGACTATATATTCACTGATATCACTTTGCAGCTCCTTTTGATAATGATGAAACACCTTAGCAAACAGTATGGTAAGGCTATCTGATTTAGGCATAGAAGCGTCTATTCTCTTAGACCAGGCATACCAATCTTCCATAAAAGCAGCCAACTTATCGTTCGTAAGGGGTCTATATTTGTTCAGAAAAATTGGGAGCTCAGGTGGAACTGTTTTCTGTTTCTTGCTTGCCTCATTCGAATTACGCATTACAGCGCAGGAAAAAGCAATCAGACAAACGACAAAGACTATGAAGAGTTTTCTTAACATCTCGACTACTTTTATCAGCACATTAGTTTCTATCAAAGGTAGTCTTTTTGATAGAATTTTGGCGACACATAGGCGACAATTTTGAGCGAATATAGCCGTTAAAAACATATCGCACAAGGGACCCAAAGATTTATCCTATTTGACAGATCTTGAGCTATAATCTGGATATAGTGTTGGGCTTACCGGAACAATTTTTTTGTTCATATCGGGACTCCAGCCCCTTCCCTTTTCCTTGAGTCTCAACCACCGTTGTTCCTGTCTAACATCATCGCTATAGTAATTGTATTGACTGTCCCTGTTCTTAACCTTAATATGCTTGAATTTGTCTCCGATATTGTTCCCAAAGTTGTCTTTAGATGCGGCTTGTCCGAGCGAACAAGAACATCTGCTTTCTTCAGTTTCTTTGGAGTCTGTGCAATGCAGAGAAAAGGTATGGCCGTCATTTAAACAGCAATGATAAGAAGTATTTGTATGATCGTTTCATAATTCTAATTATAATTTTAATGTTTAGATGACCCTTTCATTTGCAAAAAAACATAAATTTGCCACCAAATTTGAGAAGTCATTAATTATGAAACGAATCTATATTATTCTGACTCTTGTTTGTGCTCTGTTTCTTTCAGGGCAAAACATATACGCCCAGCTTTCTGAAAGGGGGAAACTGCCTCCTGTCAAGGTGGAAAACATTGACGCAGAGAAAGTCGAAGGCACTTGGTATTTGAGCCATTTTAACTTTTACACCGAGAATCCGGAACAGGACAACAATTTCAGCTGCATCGTTTATAGAATAACCAAAGACTCCATTTCTACCTGCTATCATAGTTATAGAGGAAAAGATATAGATAAGGTTTTCTTTTCTTTTATTCCTGTCTTCAAGGGTAGTTATTCAAGGAAAGAGTTAAGAGCTGACGCACCTATAGCATACACTAATAATTTCTACGACTTCAAATCCAGTTATAGATACATTAGGCTCAACGATAGCTTACTCACAATAGCAGACCAATATGACATTGTAACCTGTAAAGATGGAGAATACGCTTTTAGGTATAAAAAACTGATTCCTGAGAAAAAGCGGTCTGATTTCCTTTTTGCAATAAAGAACTCCACCGTGGATGTGGAAGATAGGTTCAAGTGCAAAGGAGGAATTGATATGACTAACAGCGAGGTGAAATTAATGCCGTGTTTCCCTCAGGATTCTCTTAACAGAGACACGATTTTCTTACAAGCGATTAGCAATGTTCTATCATTCCAAGAAAGAGCATTCTGCGTACGCTTTATGGAATGGTGCAAAGACAATGTTAAAATACCGGAAGGCTATTCCGGAAACATTGTAAAAGGCTATTTCCACGTTGAGTTCTATATCAATATGTACGGATACCTTAACACATTCAGTATAATCCGTGGATTGGATGAAGAACTAGATAGTTATCTGACACAAAAGATAAAAGACTTCCCAAGAATCCTTCCTGCCAAGGACAAAAATGGCAATAACATCCTTTATAAAGCTACCGGAAGGTTTTCAATGTACATCCCGATAGAGTAAGAATACACTCATTTCCCTCCAATTGTAAAACCAACATTAAAAGCAACATTGCTGCTGGCCTTCTCTTCAATTTTATACTCTATCGAGAAACGTAAGTGGTTGAACAGTTTAATCCCGATTCTTGGCAGTATGCAAACTGAATACTTATTATTGCCCACAAAATCTCGAGAAATCAATTTGTCGTCTTTATAAAAGTTTTCTGCTGGAGATGCATTTGAGAACTTTGCCAAACCAGCTCCCAATCCGATAAAGAAAGAAGATTTATTCATTCTAAAATTATAGTCTCCGACTACTAAGAGATTTGATGAATTAGTTCCTACAGTATTGTCGCCATAGGTTAGGTCTGATTTATATTCTCTATTCGTTCGTGAAAACGAATACTGGATACCCAAGTCTATCGGAGAACCATAAAAATTATATCTCATCTCTAATCCAAACCCTGGACCAGGTTTAACAGAAGCATAACCACATTTGTCTGTTGCATAATTAAGACCAACAAACAAGCCTCCTTCTATTGAGCCTATATTATTCTGAGCAGATAGAGAAATAGAAGATAGAAGAACACAAAGAGTGGTGAAAATATAAAACCTTTTCATAATACTACCTATACCCTATAGTAATCCCAATGATTGAACTCTCGGATTGATGTAAAGATACTTTGTTTTAAGGGAACGCCAAAATCTATCAACCCTGGGAAGGGCCAGTTGATCGTTTTCTGTGCTCTAATTTTGGCGACACATAGGCGACAGATTGGGCTATTTTACTCCATTTTTAAGGCTTTCTGGGGTTCTATTAAGAGAGGTGGAAAGCTGCTCGGCGATGGTGTCTTGTAACTCCCTGAGATTCAACAGCCCCCTATTATTACCCCGTGAAAAAGAAGGGGTAATGTTTCAGAAGCCCTGAAAATCAACCTATTGCAAAGCACCATCGCCGAGTCTCCCCATTCGCTGAGAAAAGGTTAGTCCTTTCATAAAAGAAAAAGCACCTGCGATAATTCGCAAGTGCTTGATTTTGAATTGTGGGCCCAGAAGAACCACCAAGGGACTTTTTACATATTTCTATCTATCAAGTGCTTATCCTACTTATATGGGAGAGAAAAGACTCTCTGGCGACATAAAGGCGACAAACTTGAGCGAATATAGCCGTTAAAATCGTATCGCACAAGGGGTCCAAAGATATTAAAAGTATATTTGTATCTGATAAATCTGAATAGTATGAGAGCACCCGCAACACACATCGGTGACATATTTGAAATCCCCACTAGAGACGCATTAAGTGCTGCCCAATCACTATTTAAAACTATTCAAAGAAAAGATACATACTTAAATATTCTTAATTAAGCAATAAATGAATCCAAATATTTTAAGTAAAGAAGAACAAGTAATAAAAAAACGGTGGGAAGGGCCTATCCCTTCTGATGATGCTTCTTATGTGGAAAAGACACTTTATTCCTTGAGCAGAAAAAATAATGACGATTTTTCTGTTGAAGATCTTAGGTTTATTATTCTTCAAGAAATTGGTTTAGATATATATATCCCAAAAGCTATATGTGTGCTCTCACAAAATATTTTAGCGGAAGGTGATTTTTATGAAGGAGATTTACTCTCTTCTGTTCTTCAAGTACCAATGTCTTTTTGGCAAGATCACGAAGAATTACGTTGTTCCGTGTACGACCTGATATGTAAAAATGAAGCTATTCTATTGGAGTCTGAATTGCCTAAAAGAGTTAAACGTAATGTGCTGTCATTTATTCAAAGTACTGAAGTTAACAACTTGTCTTCTCAATAACGTCTCTCATTCTTTGAACTATTTCCTTTGTAAATTCCCATTATATGACTAAGGCAAGTTGTAGTGGTTCCAGAAAATAGGACTGTGGCTTTAGTCTGTCTTGAAAATCCTGGCAATCTCCGGGATAATGATGGTTAAATTTTGGCGACGCATAGGCGATGGAGAGGGGGAAGGATTCTCGGCGATGGTATCTTGTAACCCTCTGGACTGTAGATTGAGAAACTCATGTAAAATTGGCGGTATTCCTGACTGACCTGATTTGAGATTGCGATTAAAATACTACCAAGACCAACCTTCAACTTTGTAGACTTTTTCGACAAGCTTCCTTTCCTTGCCAGTCTTCGCATCACTATGCCAGACCTCTATGCGTGCCGCATAAGAATCGCCGGGGTCACCTTCCTCTATTACAAAGCTCTTGTTGTCAACAATCTTTGTGAAAGTCTTGACAGAATCTATCTTCGCATAGAAGTCATCTCCAATTCCAGGCCTCACCGTCAAAGGGATGTTCTCAGTTACCTCATAGGCGCGGATAAAAATGTCACCTTTCGGAAGGTTGCTGCAATAGAAGTCGTATGAATATTCAATCCAAGTGCCTCGAAGCTGAAACCAAGTGCTGGAATCCAAAGAATCAACTTCCACAACCGGATAATTTCCATCAAAGTCCTCTTGCAAAGGCTCGTTATATTCCAGCCCTTCTGGAATGGGGTGCTTGCCAAAACTGTCTGGCCCCATCTGGGCCGCCATGCCCAAAGGAAGCAATGAAACAACAACAATGAAAATAGTAGCTATAAGCGAGACGGCAAACTGCCACCATTTTTTGTTTGCCAACAAAAAAGCCCAAGAAACTATAGTTAACACAACCATCGCAAGGACAGCAAGAACCAATAATATTTCCCAAAAGCCATAAGTTGAGAGAGTCACAAAAAACAAGGCTATCAAAAGACCTAGCAGCAACAGAGGAAAACCCCACCAGTATTTCACGGAAAAACGTTCCACAGCAACACTTGAGATTGTTAATGATTCAATTCTTTTCTGCAAAGATATAGCAATTAACAAAAACGTCTATAACAACAAAATGTATAACTTAGCGGTATGAAAACATCGCTGACAGTTTTGGCCATTTGTTTGTTGTCTTTCAGCAATTTGTTCTCCCAGGGGCATAAAGTCTCCGGTACTGCTGTCATGAAAAATGATAATGACAGTTTGGAATACAAAAACTTGCTTGTTTTGCTGATTAACAAGCAAGACAGCATTGCCATAGATTGCGTTTATGTGCTGACTGATAGTTTGGGCAATTATTGTTTCAACGATGTCCAGTCTGGAGAGTATGTTCTCGAATTGAGATATTTCCTTGACAACCGACGATATCCCGTTTATGTTGGAGAAGATGACTTGTCTCTCGAACTTTTCATAGATTTAAATGGCAGTGATCTCGCTGAACAAGCAAAAAGAGATATAGAGTTAGGGGAGGCCGTCATATTTGCTGAAGGTGGAGAACCGCCTATCATCTATGGTGTTGAAAAAACTTTTGAGCAGAAGTTCGGGATACAATATATTGTGCCAGGTTGTGTAAGAGGACCAGATTCTAATTACTGGCCAGATTACAATATGGTGATATTCAATTACCTTACCGAACGATTCGGCAATAAATGGAAAGCCTTCTTACGTAAGGATACTGTAGGATACAAACAGTGGAAGAGGAATAAGAAACACAGATAAATGCACACATAATAATGCAATATCAACCTTACTTTCACTGGCGTAATTATTTAGTCTTGGGGTTGCTCTTATTGGGAATCTTAGGGTTAACTCTGATTTACTTTTATGTCAATGAAGACGGATTGAGCTATGTTGCAAGAACAAAGCATCATGTCAATTATCACAAAGAACTCAAAAAATCTTTGAAAGGTGATATGAATGCTATCAAGTCTTTTGCAACCCTTGATTATGATGGGGGGGTCATTTATGAGCATGGAGAGAATCTGATTCGGATACTGGAATCAGTTGGGGACAGTACTTTTATTGAAGTTCTGGACATACTGACAGATAAAGAGAAAAACAAAGTTTCAACCTACATTTTAGCAGGGGCTGATAGTGATGACAAAATATCAAGGGATGAATTTGAAGTAAAACATCAGCTGGTTTTCAATAAGTTAATCGAAGGTTGTTGGGAAGAAAGTGGTTACAATAAGATTCCTCCTATTTTCAGAGATTTCTTTACTGCTAGATATATAGACAAGTGTGATTTTAAAGAAAAGGAAATTACCATTGATGTTAAGAATTATTTGCAGAAGCTGGAAGAGTATAGAGTGTTTTGTCTGGACAGAAGTAGATTCGATGAATATGAAGATTCTCTACATAACTGCAAGTTCTTCTATAACAAGTCTTCTGCAAGTGAGGAATATGCTTTGGCATCTTCGTTCTACCTATACAATTACAACTCTTGCCTAAGCGAAGATATAGGTTATAGAACGGCAATATTGTTTGCCATATTCCCGGAAAAGTTTCAGGTTCTTGATACATACGCTAATAGCTTGGAAAGGCAGAGGCGTGATTCTTTGTGGAATAGTGTCTTTGATTACATTCAAGGAGCTATTATGAATTATGATTATGACATTTCGGAGGGCAAGGCACTAAAGATCGTTGAAGATTATTATCCTTTCATTTTCCATTTTCGCAGAAAATGATAGAAATTTTGGCTTTATGAGGATTAAGACTGTACTCGGCGATATTTTTTGCATTATCAACATTGTTCTCTGCTGCTTCTTTGCAGTATGGGGAATGATTGAATGGGATTTTTGGTTTGTTGTAAAAGACTATAATCCATCAGGAATTCTTTGGCTTTTTTCGGTTGCTGCTGTATTAATTATCTGCATAATGAGATTGCTTCGGTTAAATCCATTTAAAAACAAAAGTTTTAAAAATACGGGCCTTGTATTCTTCGCAGTGGCAGGTGCTTTTCTTCCATTCATTTTGGCTTACACCGGATTCGGATGTTTATCTTTTAGGGGAACAGAATCATCTTCTCATATAGCCAAGGTTACTTTTTCCTATCTCTATCAGGACTTCTGTGTTTTCTATCTTGCATATCTTGGCATAAGATCATATTTAAGAGCAATTAAACAGGAAAGACAACAGAATCAAGGATTATAAAGCCCCCTGTTGATAGAAAGAATTTTGGCGACACATAGGCGACAGAATTGCATATTTTCCCCCATTTTTCAGGAGTTTGGGGATGAATGGGAAGAGAGGGGGCTTTTTTGCTTCGTTATTTGATAAAAATTCCGAACTTTGTAGAAATGTCAGAGAAAGAGTACATAGAAGGTTTTTCAAATTACATCTTTTGGGATACGGACAGATTCTCAATAAATCTGAACGAGAATGCCCCTTATGTAGTCCAACGGGTACTGGAATACGGGCAAATCAACGATTGGAAGTTAATGCTGTCGTATTATGGGCTTGACCGTATCGTTGAAATCACAAAGAAACTCCGCACTCTGGAACCTAAAGCCCTGTCCTTCATTTGCGCCATTTCTGACACTCCCAAAGAACAGTTCCGATGCTACAATTCAAAACTATAGAACCAGGAACGCTAAAACTTCTAAAAGAGCTTCAGTCTTTGCACTTCCTTCAAGAGGCTCGTCTGGTAGGAGGAACAGCGCTGGCCCTCCAATTGGGGCATCGCAAATCCATAGATCTGGATTTTTTCGGAAACGCATTCAATCACAATTGTACAGGAATCAAAGGATATCAATATCTATCTGATAGACGGTATTAAAGTGGATTTTGTCAATTACCGATATTCGTGGATAGATGCCCCCGTTAATGATAACGGTGTTGTGTTAGCAGGCATCAAGGATATTGCTGCAATGATAATCAATGCTGTTATTGGTAGGGGCACAAAAAAGGATTTCATTGATCTGTTCTTTCTCCTTCGGCGATTTACTCTTCAGGAAATGCTGGATATGTATATTCAGAAGTACCCTGAGGGCTCTTTATTCATCGCGATGAAAAGTCTTTCTTATTTCGAGGATGCAGAAAGCGATCCTATGCCGGTAATGCTCTCGCCTGCTGATTGGAATACAGTAAAAGCCAAAATAAGAAAGGCGATAGCTAAATTGTAGCTATTCTATCAACCCAGGGAAAGGTCAAATGATAGTCTCCTGTGCTTCAATTTTGGCGACACATAGGCGACAGATTTGGAGATTCTACCCCATTTTTATATTTTTGAAGAACTATCAATTTAAGGCAATGACCTATGAAAACGAAACGACTAGCATTATCGATAATCTTGATTTTGAGCGCGACTCTGTTGTTTGCCCAGAATGACCGTTTAAACCATTGGATCGTCAGGACGAGCTATGACTACCTGTTTTATCTTCCACAAGACGATGGTAAATTGTTGGATCCTCACAAATCAATCGGTGGCCTTTCTGTAGAATTGGGAGCCAGGCAGTATTTTTTTAAAGATTGCGGTTGGTTCCTAGAAGAAGCAGCGGAGTTTTACCATCTGGATTACCCCGTAGGCAAAAAAGGAATACGTTTTAAAGACAGCTATTGGGCTTGGGGTGTAAAAAATGTGAGGGAAACCGGCATTGGTGTTTCTTTATCTTCTGGTTATGATTTCCGGTTAAGAGACAACATAGACTTAGGACTTTTTGGCGGAGTTACTTACAGGAGGAGCCTAAAGATATCAGAAAAAGAACTCGATGGCAGAAAACGAAACTTTACTAATTTATCCAAAAACAACCTTAAGATAAAGTTTGGGGCTGAGTTGAAAATCAATAGGTACAACATTTCTCTCAGTGTTAGTCCAGATGTATTTAATAGAGTCCCCGGCAGATGGATAGGCGGTCCTAGACCGAAGTACAAGAACATTGAACTTGCTCTTGGGGTGGGATACTTTTTCTGATTTCCCTTTTCCAGATAGATAGAAAACTGGCGACACATAGGCGACAATCCACAGCGAATATAGCCGTTCTCGGTCTCTCCCGCAAGGTTCCCAATTTCTATCAATTAGCCCTAAACACAAATAAACAGATGATCCATAATACGAAAGATCCTATTTCGTATAGCAAAACTCCATAACCCTTCAAACTCTTGTGCTTTTCGTTTTTATATCTTGATTTGAGACTCTTAAATTTCTTCTCCGTGAATAATCTCGAGTTGATGAACAGAAGAACAAAGCCTGTAACCAACATACAAAGGATATAAATGAGATTAATCCTAAAATGGAAATAATAGCCTACAACAGTTGCCAGAGTCATCAGATTGAACCATTGGGCTGAGGTTACTGATGATACTGAGACTACCAAAGATTGATCCCATGGTGCTGTCAGTCTGCGGTGTTTTTGATACCAAGACTCTTCCCGGTAAAAACAATAGTAGAAAAACGTATATCCATTAACCTTTCCCATTCTTGATCAAGGATATCCAGATTGATAAGATTCTTGTGTTGTTATGTGGTCAAATGTAAAGATACTTTGTTTTAAGGGAACTCCAAAATCTATCAAACCAGAGGGTCAAAATAGAGTGTCTATTTAGATAGAAATTTTGGCGACGCATAGGCGACAGATTGGGCAATTTTACTCCAT
Organism: Bacteroidales bacterium; assembly: GCA_016285455.1. Lineage (GTDB taxonomy): Bacteria > Bacteroidota > Bacteroidia > Bacteroidales > UBA932 > Egerieousia. Next base: position 12,352 of record JAEEQS010000010.1, on the reverse strand, counting down.
TTTTAAGGCTTTCTGGGGTTCTATTAAGAGAGGTGGAAAGCTGCTCGGCGATGGTGTCTTGTAACTCCCTGAGATTCAAAAGCCCCCTATTATTACCCCGGGAAAAAGAAGGGGTAATATTTCAGAAGCCCTGAAAATCAACCTATTGCAAAGCACCATCGCCGAGTCTCCCCATTCGCTGAGAAAAGGTTAGTCCTTTCATAAAAGAAAAAGCACCTGCGATAATTCGCAAGTGCTTGATTTTGAATTGTGGGCCCAGAAGGGCTAACTAGGGCATTTAAGGATAGTTCTTTCTATCAAGTGCTTGTGTGACCTATCGGAGATAAAAAAATGACTTCAGGCGACACATAGGCGACAAAATCAAGTGAGTTTTGATAGACTAAAACAACCATTTTTTTATCATAATGGCTAAGAAAACTATCGCGATTATAGAACAAATGCCACATATAGAATTCTTTAACCCTTCTATATTAATACCGTTTATCATTTTTCCTTCGCGAATATTCTTAAATGAAACTTGCTCTCCCCTAATATAACGTAAATAAAGGAAGCGAATTCCAGCTCCGATATAATCAATTAAAAGATATTCGATTATTCTCATCCTTTTAAAACGGATTTGGCTCCTATCTTGTGGTCAATTGTAAAGATACTCTGTTTTAAGGAAACCCCAAAATCTATCAACTCTGGAGGCCCTGTATTCAATTATATCAAAGATTCTACCGACAGCTGATCCAACCACTCCCACCCCCATTCTATCAACCTGTATTAAGCTCTTGAACACTTTTTCCGAACGCGCTTGGACTGCGAATACGGAAAGGATGGGGTTTATGGAGAAGAGAGATGAATACCTAAACAGAAAGATTAAAACACAGAAGGCTTAATTATTTTGAAGCTGGGTTGCCGTATAAAAGCTTGATTGTAGCGAAGATCTAATTGAACTTCTATTCTTTCGGTAAATTTCTGATGTTCATTCACATTATTCATACTATCTGAGTATTCTTGAAATCTAATACTAGATTTGGCATTATTTTTAATCTCTATCTTGTAACATCTCGTAGTGTCTACATAGATAGTATTGTCGGAGTTGTTTTTGATATATATTAAACAAACCTCAGAAATAGATGAAGCGGAGATATAACTGATATCTTTGGGTAATACGATTCCTTTATATTTCCCAGGAATAACCACAACATCGCCAATAGGATAATCCTCTTTGTGAACATACCGTTTCCATACCGTTAAATAGGTGTTGTTAGGTAATTTATAATACCCCATTCCAAAAAAATCAGAAGGAGAGCACTTTGTAAATGAGAAAAGAGCTAAAACAATTAATAACAGTGAGATGATTGAGCAAAGAGCAACTTTTATAATCGATGAGTGACCTATCCGCTTCCCCATTTTTTACAGCACATTAGTTTCTATCAAAGATACTGTTTTGTTTTAAAAGGGCAGAATTTTGGCGACACATAGGCGACAGATTTGGAAAAAATCCCACATTTTTCAGGAGTTTTTGGGGGATTCTATCAAGGGTGGAGAGGAAGACTATGGAAATGAGTAATACCCCTTGTTCTTGATGTATTTATCTTCCAAGACAAACCATATATAATCCCTGTTATTATTCACATACTCTAGCAGTCCTTCTGGTACACCATTTTGACCAATTACATCAAACTGCATATGAAAATCCTTAAATATTTTGATGAACCCAGAAGAGTAAATAAGTAAAAAAGCAACATCTCCTTTTCTTATAGAATAATCATTAAAGAAAACAGGCGTTGTGTCTTTTATCGCATTAATTAAATCCACGGGTCTTTCAAAGAAAAGCGTAGAATTAGAAGAGTTGTCAACGACATTCTTTTCTCGTACATTCCATAAAACATTTATATCATCAGATATGAGAATACTGATGGTATCTTGATAGAAGGAGATATCATTCGAATTGTCTCTCGTGTTGTTAAAAGTTTGCTGTCTTTTACAACAGAACGACAACAAACAAAACATAAGGAGAATGCTTAAGTTTATTATGTGAATTACTATCCCCTTCCCCATTTTTATAGCACATTAGTTTCTATCAAAGGTAGTGTTTTGTTTTAAAAGGGCAGAATTTTGGCGACACATAGGCGACAGATTTGGAAAAAATCCCCCATTTTTCAGGAGTTTGGGGGTGAATGGGAAGAGTGGGAGAAGAGGACCTGTTTTGATAGAAAATCCCTGTCACAGGTGTCTGTAATGGGGATTTTACAAAGGAAAAGGGATTGCCAGGTCAGGTGTTAAACTGCTTGACAATCCCCTGTTGTGCGCCAAAATGCTTTATCCTAATTGATTGATTTTGTGCTGATTCTTTCCTATTGCTCTATAAGAAACTGAAGCGCGGAGGAAACGCTTGCGTCCTTCAGTAGCACAACTCCATTCAAATCCAGAATATAGATAGACGGATAATGACTCATAGCATAGAGATTATTCTTAACGATGTCGCTTCTATCTGTATGAACAATTCCCAGATAAGGGTACTTTTCCTTGAATTCTGAACTTAATCCCCGATAAAAGCCTTCTACACAAATTAGTTCTACCGACAGAACAAATGATTCCGCCAAACGCATTACAACCCTGGAATTACCTAATCCTTCAATGCCATCCTTGCATTCCTTGTTGTCTCCATTAAAGAACACCAGCATCAGCATTTTCAGGCCTCTAAGTTCGGGAGTATTGTCTCTATAAAACCTCAAATTGTCACAAATACCGTTTAAATCTACGACCACATCATAATCAGCATATTCAAAATTCTCCGCCTTACTTCCCACTGCATTTCGCCGTATCAACATAGCCAGATTCTTCTCTCTGCTCTTCTCCTCTTCAGGAATATCATCTCTGGCTATCTTATGGTCCAGAAAAGGCAACAGCATTTCCACACCATTTAGATTATGAAAATACAGATTATTGTAAAAATAATGCTCTGCGGATAGCATAAAGAATCCATAAGGACTCCCATCCCCACTCCATTTATCCTCATCCCTATTCATAGCCTTGTCCATAAGGATATTCACAGCCTTCCGAGCCGTATCTGGAGTTGCCTTCAACAACACCAAGAAAAAGTCGTTCATCTTAGTTCCCGACTCTGTCGCATCTCTTGCATCTGAAGAGACCAGCTTCCTCCCAAGAACTTTCACATCCTTGTCATCCCAGAAATGCAGGGCATATCTATCAACCTCATCCTGTGACATCTGACCAGATTCAAACACAGAGTATAGTGAATCTGTTGCGATTACTATAGTATCATATATGAATCTTTCCCCCACTTGAGAAGATGCCCTGACTATAGTTGAGCTCATCAAAGACAGCGACAGCACAGAAAAGAAGACTATTATGGTTCTTAACCTTGACATAAGACATTTCAGGGTTTGTCTATCAACACAAAAGTAGCAAACTAAAATGGAAGTTCATAAAGACCCCTGTTGATAGATAGAAATTTTGGCGACACATAGGCGACAGATTTGGAAAAAATCCCACATTTTTCAGGAGTTTTGGGGTGGATGGGAAGAGAGGGAGATGATGACCTGATTTGATAGAAAATCCCTGTTCTATGCGCCCAGAAAGGGGATTTTAGATAGGAAAAGGGATTGCCAGGTCAGGTTTAATCTGCTTGACAATCCCCTGTTGTGGGCCCAGAAGGGCTCTAAATAGTCTTGTTCTAAACAATTATCTACCAAGTGGTTATAGGTCCAAATGGGGCATCAAAAGACACCATAGTGGAACATTAGTGGCACTTTCAATGCAAATATAGCTGCATAACTCATATAAGTCAAGGGTCCAGGGGGGGGTGTGAATACCCCTTAATATTGGGATGTCTATCTAATAAGAGAGGTAATATTACATCCCAGAAATAGGGGGTATTTCACAAGCTCTACCTGTGGTCCATAGATGTATAGAGGTCCATATTTGCAAGTCTCTGGACTGTGGAAACTCCTATTCCATAACACTTTGCAATAGTCCTGTAAGGGGTCCCAGCCTGGATTTCCCTGATTGCACCCCAGTATTGATTGATGTATTGAGATGCTGTTTTCTTTGGTCTGGCCATACTTCTTTATAATGCAAATTGATGTTTAACTTTCAAGACTGTGCAAGGTGAAACGCCAGTAATCTTAGAACAATTTCTGATTGACTGTCCCGCTTTCAGGTTTTTGATAACACTCCTGTATTCTTCTGCCATCTGCTCTTTGGTCTTTATGCCTGCCCCCTTTGGTTTGCCCAGCCTTCCCCCATCTCTCACATACTTGTCTCTGCCTGACTTTAACCTGTAATAAATGGTCTCCCTTTCAAGTTCTGCTGCTGTTCCCAAGACTGCACACATAATGGTCAGATATGGATTTTCCTTTCCATCTGGTGAAAAGATTGAGAGCTGCTCTTTCAAGAAATAACAGTTTATGTGGTGATCTTTCAAGAACTTAATGCTCTCCAAGATCTCATCACACTTCCTTCCCAACCTGGACAACTCAGAGATAAGGATTATATCTATATGGTTCTCCTGACAAAAGGTAAATGCTTCATTGAGAAGGGGCCTGTCTTTGTTTGCTTTCCCCCCTGAGATATGCTCTTCATAGGTTTTGACTACTTGTATGCCTTTGCTTTCTGCATACTTTCTAAGGTCTTCCACCTGCCTTGTGGTGTCCTGTCTGGTCTCCAAGGATCCAGAACTGCTGCACCTGGTAAATATGATTGCTTTGCTTTCCATAATTGTTATAGATCTAAAAGTGTTATAAACTTAGTCTTTCAATAATCTAGATAACAGGGTATTACTGCTCTTTGCTTTCTCTTTGATATAAATCAGGACAAATGGTCCCCTTTGATGGGTCTGAAAGGATTTGGAGAAGAGTGTCTATTATGATTATCTTTGTATTGCTAGTGCCATCCTTATGGTTTTGGGTCCTTGTGCCCAGGGGATTAAATGGCTTTGATAAGGACCACAAAAAAGGGGGGATTATTCATCTCCCCCCTTTTATAATTCATTCTGTGTTATTGGTTTATGATAGGTTGTTAATAATCCACTTTACCCAAGATCTTACTGTTGATGCTCTTCTTTCATAAACATTTTCTTTAAGAGATTGAACATCTTCATCTTTAATCAGTAAAGGTAAAATGTCTGCAACTTCATAGAGTTCTCCTGTTTTCAGCCAGTGAATAAAAACTTCTCTAAAAATATAGTGGGATAAGATTAAAATCATATAAGAAAACAATCTCTCATATGGCATTTTCTTCATAAGCTCTTTCCCTTCCTTTGTAATACCAAACATCCCCTTCTTTTTCCAAGCCAGCCCCAAATATGCTGCTGCATCTCCATAATAGTTTGATTGTCTGGTTGTTGAGACCCCTATTGGATAAGTGAGTTCATTGGGAGTGCAATCCCCTAATCTTAATTTTTCCAACAATGATATTACTCTATCAAAAGTATTTGCTTGTGGAAAGGGAATATCAATAGGTTCTTTTACAACTGGTGTCTTGGACATCTGGTAGTATAAAACATCCTTTGTTATTTTGAAGAGACTGTCATATAGATAGAACCTGCCTTGCTTAATTAAAGACATTGAATTATAATCCTTAAAATCATTGATGACATATTCCCTAATATCAATAATACCATTGTTATAGGAGAAGAAAATTGGTTTGATTGATTTTCTTGAAATGTTCTTGATCATCCTTGCAGGATAGAATAACTGCCTTTCCATAAAATCGGGCATTATCCTGTCTTTCTTACCTTCAATGATAACTACTGAGTTTTTGCCTTCAAGACACTTGTCTATTTCAATCTGAGCATTATCCACCTGGATGTTCAAGAAACCGCCAGAATGCCTTTCTATTTTGAAATCAAATCTTCCTGAACCTTGTCTTCCATCTAGTGTTGCTTTTAGACCGGTTTCTCCAACAAATCGTTCTATTAGTCCAACCCCACAAGCATAGTTAATAGCCTGGCTTTCAGATGAGATGTCTGACATTCTTGCAGTGCTGAGCTCATCTGAGACTGCAATACCCACTGGTTTTTGAGATATCTCTTGAAGTGGTAAAAATGTTTTAATATCTGAGATTAAATAAGTGCCTCTGGTAATTGGGAGAATAGAGAGCCTATTCCTTTTGAAAATATCTGGGAGATCTTCTGATGTATCAAACTTTGCTACAAGTCTAGGTTCTTTGTATTTCTTGATTTCCAGTGCAGAGATGACAAATGAACCCTCAGATCTTATCACATCTAAATAGTGATAGTCTCTCTCTATGCTGTTCCAAACTCTCTCTAATTCAGACATAACTAGTAATTGGTTATCAAAAGTTCAATGACATTATGCCTACCATCTACTCTTGCTGAAAGAGATCTTCTTGCCTCAATCTCAACAATAGTGTAATCTGCATATAGATCCCTAATAAGTTGTGCAGATGAATTGGATTGCATAAACAGCACCCCCCTCTCATTTAGCATATTACAAGCATCTCTTAATGATACCTGCTCATCATTATCCCACCCTCCTGCAATGTAAGATGTAAATGATGATGTAGCTGACAATGGTGCATAAGGTGGATCTATATAAACAAAATCTCCCTCCTTTGCCAAGTCTAAAATTGGGTGATAATCACCAGTATAGATATTAATTGTTTTTAGATAGGTGCTCAGTTCTCTAATTGCTTTTGCAGAATAAATAGTAGGGTTCTTATACCTTCCAAAAGGAGTGTTAAAGAACCCCTTTGCATTTACCCTAAACAAACCATTGAAACAGGTATGGTTTAGATATAGTGTCCTTGCAGCCTTCTTAATGGGATTTAGATTATGAAAACCTTCATCTTTATCCCACCCTCTTATATGATAGAATGCTTCTGGGGAGTTAATATATAAACCACATTCAAGTTCTTGGATTAGCTCTGTTGGGAAATCTCTTACAACAAGGTAGAGATTAATTAGTTCTTGATTGAAGTCATTAATTGTTGCCTCAACTGGTGCAAGTCCAAAAACAACAGCTCCTCCCCCTACAAAGGGTTCAAAGTAGTGATTATAATTAGCTGGTAGGTGTTGGCTGATACTGTTAAGTAATTGCCTCTTACCTCCAACCCATTTCAAAATAGGTTCCATTATTTTGGATTTTCTTGCTGCCAAAAACAAAATTAAGAAATAAAAAGGGGTCAGCAAAATCCACATCCCCTAGATATAAAAGGAGAAGGTCGCGACCGCGACCTTCCAAGGGAATTATTAACTTAAAAATTGATATGTTGTGATATTACATCACTCTAATTAACAAATTATTATGCCTGACCCAGAAGCTTTGCTCAAAACTTGCATAAATCATCCCCCCTTCACCAATAGCCTTAAATGCTGCTCTTAACTCATCATCCAAATCACTCTCTTCAAAAGCACTCCCTACATCACTATTCATATCTTCTGCTTCTGGGTGGTCTTTAATCTTAGTCCAAGCCTTTATGACCTCTGCTCTCTTGTCCTTGCTCTTTGCAAACTCTTCTATCTGGATTAACTTATCACTCTTGGGTGGGGTATCCCTGGTGGGGTCTTCTCTAAAATATGCTTCACTCAACTTCTTCATTTCCAATCCCCTCCTGTTCTTGTTCTTTATTTAAAATTATATGCAAAACCTCCTCCAATGTCAATGTTGCCATAAAGTCAATTAAACCCCTTGCAACATTTTTTGAGACATATGTATCTTCTTTTTTTTGCAAAGATGCAATCACATCACCCTCCTTCATAATCAACTCACTAACAATGTCTTTGATATATTGTTTTACATCATCTGGGGTTGCCTTCCCCCCTTTCTTGTTTAACACCAGTTCTGTTATCTTATCTATATCCAAAGATCCAGCTTCTTGCTCTAACCTATTTAAAGTATCTCTAATTACCTTCTTCTTGTTTTTTAATTGAAAGTTTTCTGTGCTCTCTTTCAGGAGCTTAGAATAATCCTTATACCCCAAGACCTTTTTGCTTTCAAAAGGTAGATCTTCATAATAATCCACAATATCATCATTAACAAATGGTTCTGGTTCTTCATCTTGAAGAGTAGCTGCTGGGATATTAATTACTTGTGATTTTGTCTTCTCTCTTACTTTGTCTAAAATCTCATTTGCTAGCTGTTCTATTGCCAACCCTTTGCTATGTATTGTTGCTGTTTCACTTCCTCTTATGCCATCACCAAAACACAAACTATCACCGTGATGGTTGAAGATCAGTTCTTTAATATGGTTCAACAGATTTCCATCTTGATCAAAATCTTTGCTCTCTTTTCCTAAAATAGCATTTTTAGTATTGATATATCTAATTAAGTCCTCCCAAGATAAAAGACCATTACACTCTCTGGTTAAATCATCTAAGACCTCCATTTCAGCCTCTTCCCACCAGTCTATTTCCAAGTAGATATTTTCTTCATTAAGTTTTTCTTTAAGATACTGTTTGAAAGTTCTAATCCTTTTACTATCCATAACATTCATATTATTTTGTATATGTTATTTATGGAGTTTTCAAGAAAAAGAAAAAGGAGAAAAACATTGTTTCTCTCCTTTAATAATGAAGTTGTTAGGACCTTTTCATCACCTTATGTGATTTCCACTTTTCTAAATATCTTGATGGGTATTGCCTCCCCAACCAAGATTGGAACAAGTCTCTGTCTTTGTCATTTAGATTATTTTTAATAACAAACAATCTCTTATGTCTCTCTCCATCACCTAGTTCAAAGGATGCTTTAAAATACTCCTTTGCCCAATTTAAGTCTTTGCTTGATCTGTGCAACCCCCTTACATTCTTATCAGCTTGGGAACCATCAAATCTCAACATTACTAACTCTTTACTATTTCTAATACTCAGCATAATATCATCTACCAGCTCTTGTGAAATGTCATATAACACCCCATCATTTCCCTTCCTTTTCAGCCAGTCTTCTATATTAATGAAAGATGCAAGCTGATGATTTGGGTCTTCAAAATAACAGAAAATTGATCTCAACATTTTAAGTGTCATCAGATTATACTCTCCATTTAGTTTTAATCTACTTTTTAGGGGGACTATCACTCTGAACTTGTTCCAGTCATTTGCAATGTTGTTAATTGTAGGGTATGCAACCCAGACATAATCCTTATACCTCTCTTTAAAATCACTAAAAGTAATCCCATTATCCACATCAATAATCAGACAATCAACACATTCCATAGATGACTTATTGTATCTATATTCTGTGTCTGTGTCTTTGAACATTTCACTGATTTTGGTTTGCCTATACTTTTTTATTTTCTGCCATTCTTCTCCTCCCTTTACCTCTGGTAATCTCATTGCTTTCTCTTCATTAACCCATTCATATAAAGAGATTTTTGATAGAGATTTGTATTGCTTGGGAGCCTCTCTCAAAGTAATGGTCTTCCCATAACAATTTGTATTTTTGATCTCTGTTTGATATGAAATCATATGTGGAACCCCCTCAATTTTAGGAAGATGCTCTATGTTGGTTTGTGTCCCTTTGTGAGATGCTTCCCAACCTTTCATTTTCATATACACTATATATACTGCACCTTCTGCTTTTCCCTTGGGGTCTGCTTTCCATCTTGCCACATAACAACCCAAGTTTTCTCTCATTTTTACTGATAGTTGCTCATATTCACAAAAGACCCCAAGATATTTTAAACAATTCATCAGATATCTTGCTTTATATCTTCCAAAATGTTCTAGTCCAAGGATTTTGAACTTTTCTTCTGGGGTAAGAAGATCCAACCGGGATATGCCCACACTCTTCCTAATCTTATACCAGTCCAAAATTGTTGTCCTGGTTGCATTCAACATCTCTTCAACACCCTTTTCATTCATATATTCTTTTATTTGCCCCCCATACTTATTCTCATCATAAGTAATTTGTTGTCCATCTGCAATTCTCTTTTGTGCTTCCTTGAAGGTGAGCTTCCTTCTTTTCTCTACTCCTTCATAATCTCCTATCTTTTTGGGTTTCACCACATAACCATAATCTTCTAATCTCTTGATAAGCCTTTGCTTTGAAGACCAGTATTCAAATCTTTCTAGGGTATCTTTTAGTCTAATTGTGTCTTGATTTAAGTGTATTGTCGCTGGTTTGCTTGTCCAGTTATCTCCAAGAGCTTCAAGTATTTGGATGTTTCTGTCATAATTATCTTTGACTGGCTGATAATTGCTTAGTTGTGTTTTTGCTGCCAAATAGAATAGATGTATTCCTTCAACCCCTTTTCTAAACCTTCCAATAATCTGTTTGATATCTCTTTCCCCCAAACACATATTTTCACTTTCTTTTGAACCAATTATAATACATTGTCTAATAGGAACCCTTATATCTTGTCCTGTGAAAAATGCAGAAGTCAAGAAATGCAACCTCTTATTATCATTGAAAGTCTTTGAGAAATAATTACCCAAATCCTTTTCATTATTAATACTGCATAACACTTCACAATCATCCTCTCCGATTTGATCAAGAAGATCAGTAATCCCCCCTTTCACACTATTATAGAACACACAAATATGCTTATTCTCAGGGACTTTCTTTACCTTATTCAATATTGCAGAAAGGTCTTTTTTCTTGACATCATAGACTTGAATGAGCTTCTCATAACCTTGCTCATAGTTGATATTAAATGTAATAATGTCTCTATTCTTTACGAGTTCTCTAATAAAATCTATATACCCCCAATGTGGAGTTGCTGACATTAGAACAACTCCATTATCAGTGTTTTTTATTAGATCAGTAATCTTAAAACAAGTAGCATCCCTAAAACCACATTCATCTACCAACTTATGGTATTCATCAAGAATGATTGTCCTTCCAGACCAAAACTCACTATCCCAAGGATCCTCTGTTATGGTGAAGCCTCCATAAGAGAGTTCAGAAAGTAATCTGGGGAATTGGTCATATGTTGCAATAACTATTCTTGCATCTCTATCAAAAGATCCACTTCCACCATAGACACAGCAAACCTCTCTGTTGTCCTTATACTCATCTTCTTTTGACATCACAATGCTTCTATTTGGAACAAGCAATAAACATCCCTTGTTGTTTTTTAGAGCATATTGAACAAATCCAGTAGTTCCACCATTTCCACACAAACCTTTGTTTAAGAAGGAGATATACTTATTGCAAAACATTGTTTTATATGTTTTACTATTGATGATGTCATCTAAATAAAAAAGATTACCTGCATCAATGGTGTAGTCATATTCAAACAAATTACTCATATACTAAAAAAGGATTACTCAGATACTCAGTAGGGGATCACTTCTACTTTTCTCTGGTAATCCTAAGTTATATTTCTTTATTTGGAACAATCTCTTATATGTGATCCCAGAAATTATTCCAACTATTCTTTCCTACTATTATTTATGATAAATCAAAGATACCCATAAATATTGTATAAAAAAATATAATGAATATGGGGAAAATAGTATTGTTAAACAGACCTATATGGGTTGTAGAAAAGTCTGATAAAGAAGGAGATAAGAGAAACCTTGTTGAATTGTTTGGTTTTGTAATAACTCAAAGATGTATAGAACTAGGGTGTAATGCAGAGCATATTGATTGTTATTTAGATTACATATGTGGAGCTTCAAAATGGGAACAGGAAGGAAATTATACAGATGGTTTTACCTGGTTGTCTAACCAAAATGGTGGGACATATGACATCTTTAATCCTTTCATACAAAGATATTTGAAAAGAGCAAGACAGCAGAAATATCTCACTTACCTTGTGTTTGAAACAGACATAGAAAAAGAAACAGAAGGTATAGTGGATGGAGAGTTTTTAATCAGTAGAGAGTTGTATAATTACATTATAGAGAATGGGAAAATCATAGATATTGGATGTCAAAACTCACTAGAAAACAGGGGGAAAGAAGGGGGTTTGACTTAATTGAAGTTATTTGAAACACAATAGAAACACATAGAATATAGATTTGCTATCCATATTCATTATTGATGGGTCAGGGTGAAGACATCCTTGACCCATCATATTTTTTTGTCATTTTTGCCTAAACCCCAGGGGTTTGGTGCTAGATCTGTAATATATTTAATGACAGATAAATTATGACATTATGACACATAACAAAGACATCAACTGGGAAGAAAGAAGATTTTATGCAGCTACACATATTTTTAGTGGTATCTGTGCAAATTACCATCAAGGACTTACTCCATCCACTTTCTACATCAAGTATTCAATAATCCTTGCAGATCATCTTCTGCATCATCTCTCAACATCAAAGGGGACCATTTGTCCTGATTTATATCAAAGAGAAAGCAAAGAGCAGTAATACCCTGTTATCTAGATTATTGAAAGACTAAGTTTATAACACTTTTAGATCTATAACAAT
>JAEEQS010000018.1 GCA_016285455.1 Bacteroidales bacterium | reverse complement strand
ACGGGAATCGAACCCGTACGGACATTTCTGTCCACAGGATTTTAAGTCCGGCGTGTATACCAATTTCACCACCCGAGCTCCTTTTCAAAAAAGACCGGCCAATTTCTTTTGGTCGGTCTTTTGTGCCCAGGACAAGAGTCGAACCTGCACACCATTTCTGGCACTACCCCCTCAAAGTAGCGTGTCTACCATTCCACCACCTGGGCCTTTTAAAAGCCTCCCAGAAAAACTGAGAGGCAGCACTTCAAATTATGAAAACCTTGAGCGGAAAACGGGACTCGGACCCGCGACCCCAACCTTGGCAAGGTTGTGCTCTACCAACTGAGCTATTTCCGCATTTGGGACTGCAAATATAGCAATCTTTTTTGTTCTGCAAAAAAAAACCGCTATAAAAGAGACGTCATATACAGAGGCAGATAGACTAGGCCTTCTTCAATTTCAACATCTTTCGTGTGCAGGACATAAGGAGTTGAAAGATACTGTCCATACTTTTTGACGCATTTATGTATAGAAGATAGCGTATAATTGGCGCTGCTCTTAACTTCAATCGGCGAGATATTATGCCGTGAGGTTACTCTTTCCTTTTGTATTAGGAAATCAATCTGCATACGGCTCTCTGCATCCTCCCGATCAGAGTTGGAGTAGAAGAACAAATCATTGCCAGAGGCTTTCAGCATCTGGGCAACTATATTTTCCACCAACATTCCTTCATTCACTTCTAGCTTGTCAAACATCAGTTTCTGATAGATTTCATTGGAGACAATGCCTCGAGCGCTAAAAGCCAGAGAGATAAGCAAGCCTGTATCACAAAAATAGCATTTAAGCGATGTCCTGTCCTCATTGAGCCTCAGGCCAATATTGGGAGCTGTGGTATTGTAGCAGATATTGGCAATTTTGGCATCTTCAAGCCAGAAGAAGGCGCTGTCCCACTCTCGCATCCTTGCCTCATCTTTGAGGGCAGAAAGGACAAATTTCTTTTCTTTCTTCTGCAGCTGACCAGGTATAGCATCATAGATAGCAGAAACGCGAGCAGTCGCCCCGCCTGCATATTTCTTTATATCGTTAGTGTACAAGCGGAGTATTTGACGCTTGATAGCATCAACTCTCTTGAAATCGCGCGAGACCGCATATTCGGCAACAGCTTGAGGCATACCGCCAACTATAAGGTACTGACGGAAGTATTGCAAAGCTTCTCGGTGAAAGTCTCCCATTGGCTTTAATTTCTCCCACCTGCTCTTGATATAAGGCATCATCACTTCATTTCCCATAGCCCAAAGGAATTCTTCAAAGTCCATAGGAAACATATCAAGACCCTCCTCTTCAGAAGGAATAACTATATTATCAACATTCTTTTTGATGGAAATGAGAGATCCTGTCTCCAAATAGTCAAAGCGGTGATCTTGCACAAGAGCTTTGATCGCTTCGCGGGCGCGAGGACATTTTTGAACCTCGTCAAAAATAATGAGAGACTTGCGTGGTGAGAGACGTTTTTTGTAGTGCAGCTGTAGATTCTGCAGAAGTGTGTCAATATCCTCTAGATACTCTTCAAACCAATCTTTGACTCGCTTCGGGGCTTTGCTAAAATCTATTAGAAGGTAGGATTCATATTCGTTGCGTGCAAATTCCTCGGCAATCCAACTTTTGCCAACACGGCGCGCACCCTCTATTAGAATAGCTGTGGTGCCGTTTTTTTCTTGCTTCCACTGAAGCAGTTTATCGTATATTTTGCGCTTCATAATCACGTTTTCTAGATTTTCTGCAGTGCAAATATACACTTTTTCGCGATTTTTAGCAAGTGCTTTTATACACCTTTTCGCGATTTTCTAAAATCGTGTTTGGTTGAAACGTTTTTTCTAAATTTGGGGTATGAAAAGCAAAACTCTGAAAACCATCTTGTGCGCTTTGGCATTCTCAGCGATTTTCCCGTTAAGCGCAGCATCCCAGACAAACAACCGAAGCAAAGTATTCAACCCTCTGACAGACAAGGTTGAAGTGCGTCACGAATTCAGGGGAGCCTGGCTAACCACGGTAAGAGGCTCGGACTGGCCAAAGAAACTTAGGGTGAACCTCAGCAAGCTTCCGGGTGAATCCAAGCACGACCAGAAGCTCAGGATAGAACGCCAGAGAGACTCCCAGAAAAGGGCCCTTGTGGATGTAATCACCAAAATCAAGGAAACCGGCTGCAATGTTGTGATTATGCAGCTGTGCTGCAACTCCGAGACCTATTACAAGTCCAAGATTCTGCCGTGGGACCACAACCTTACAGGTGTTCAGGGAGAAGATCCGGGATATGATCCGCTTAAGCTCGCGATAGAAACAGCGCATAGCCTAGGTATGCAGATCCACGGATGGTTCAACCCTATGAGAGTGGGCGGCGTGGATACGGAAAGGGCAAAGAAGCATCCTTGCCTGAAGCATCCGGACAGAGTAATCAAATACGGCAAGACAATGTACTGGAACCCGGGTAATCCGGAGGTTATCCAATATCTATACGATCTTATCTACGAGGTAATGAGCAACTATGATCTGGACGGAGCTCATATTGATGACTTCTTTTACCCGGAGGGGCTTAGGGAAAAGCTGGAGGTTTTGCCTAAACTCAAAGACAGTCTCAAGACTCTGACAGACAAAAACCAGATCGCCGAGCTAAAAAAAGCCATAAGGAAAATGGATGATGGAAGGACCTGGGATGATGCTTCCTGGTATCAGAAATACGGAAACGGGATGGAGCTTGGCAGATGGAGAGAAGACAATGTGAACAAGATAGTTGCGGCAATGCACCGTGCCGTCCACGATGCCAAGCCGGAAGCCATATTCGGCGTTTCTCCGGGCGGAAGACTGGTCAACACCCAGAAACTCTATGCAGATCCGCAGTACTGGATTGAAGAAGGAAGCATAGACTATCTTGCCCCGCAGATTTACTGGCAACATGGTCACAGGATTGCGGACTTCAAGTTAGTGCTGGACAGCTGGGAGCCAATTATGAAAGGCGTGCCTTGCCTGCCTGGCCTTGCAGCCTATCGCTACAAGGAAAAGGGATTTGAATCTATGGACGAGTTTGGGTTGCAGATAGAAGAAAGCAGAGAAGCAGACTTTGTCCAAGGTAATATATGGTTCACTACAAGAAGCCTGTTCCGACCTGATTTCCTGGAGTATATGAAGGAAAAGATTTATCCTTATCCAAGCCTGATCCCTAAACTCGGAACAACTTCAGATGTTGCTCCGGCTCCAGTAACCGTAACTGAAAGCAATGGAGTTTTGACCTGGGACAAGTCTCCTGCCGCAAAGAGCTACGCCATCTACAAACTCTTTATAACCGGATACTCTCCTGACGGCTTTTCCGCAATCTGGGAGGGAGGCCTTGTAGGGCAGACTACAGAAAACAAATTCTCCGCCCCTGAAAAAGCGGAGAACTATGTAGTGGTTGCTGTTAACGGCAAAGAAAAATCCGTTCCAAGCAACGTTGTATTTGTGCGCTAAAGCACGCTCTTGAATTCTTTGAGGAAGCGGACATCGTTCTCAAAGTAGTGGCGCAGGTCGTTGACCATCCACTTGAGCATCGCAATGCGCTCTATGCCCATTCCGAAAGCGAAGCCAGTGTATTTCTTGCTATCTATGCCGCTGGCATCGAGTACGTTAGGATCCACCATTCCGGCACCCATAATCTCCAGCCAGCCAGTTCCCTTGCAGATGTTGCAGCCTTTGCCGCCGCAGATGTTGCAGCTGATGTCAACCTCTGTGCTAGGCTCGGTGAACGGGAAGTATGAAGGCCTCATACGAATCTGAGTCTGCGGGCCGAACATCTCCTGGACAAAAAGCAAGATGGCCTGCTTAAGGTCAGCAAAGCTTACGCCCTCGTCTATGTAAAGACCCTCCACTTGATGGAAAATGCAGTGAGCCCTTGCGCTGATTGCCTCGTTGCGGAATACTCTTCCAGGACAAACCACGCGGATAGGCGGCTTCTGTCTTTCCATAGTCCTAACCTGAACGCTTGAAGTATGAGTTCTAAGAAGAATAGGATCATCGCTCTCCGGATTGATGAAGAAAGTGTCTTGCATATCTCTTGCAGGATGCTCCGGAGGGAAGTTCAGGGCGGAGAACACGTGCCAGTCATCCTCAATCTCAGGACCTTCTGCAACGGCAAAGCCGAACTTGGAGAAAATATCCAGAATCTCCTCTCTTACAAGGGATATAGGATGCCTTGTGCCAAGCTCAAATGCGTCGCCAGGCTTGGTAAAGTCTGTCTTGGTATCGGTTTCCAGAATATCTGCAAAAGAATCTCTCAGCGATTCTATTTTTTCTGCAGCTTTGGTCTTTAGCTCGTTAAGACATTTGCCGAACTCTCTCTTGAGCTCAGGAGCCACGCTGCGGAACTCGTCGAAAAGGCGGGTGATCTCGCCTTTCTTTCCAAGTAGCTTTACTCTCAGCTCTTCAACATCCTGAAGCTTTTCTGCGCGGAACTGTTCTATCTTGTCCAGCAGCTGGTCAATATCTTTCCTGTCCATCTTCTTTGTTTTTATCGGGGAGCAAATATACTTAATCTAGGCTATATGTCGTCTCTGACTACTGGCATTGTCATGCATCTTGCTCCTCCGCCGCCGCGAGGAAGCTCGCTGCCCTCAATGGTGATTACGCATCTTTTCTCTTTCTCCAGATCCACCTTGCCGTCTATTACATCATCCGCCGCAACAACGTTGAAGCCGGCCTGGCTCAGCGCGTTGAGAGTGTGTACGTTGCGGGCATAGGACAGAATCTTTCCCGGAGCTATGGCAAAACTGTTGGCTCCGCTGTGCCACTGTTCGCGGTCTGCGTTCCACTCGTCTTCGTCTCCGCCGCATAATACAGGCTCCAGATCCTTGCCGAGTTTTCTCAGGGTGGAAAGAATATTTTGCTCATCGCGGATCTTCTTAACCCTTCCGCCTTCTATCGTGATATGAACCGTACGGTACTGGTTCTCCCAAAGAATCAGCGGCTCGTAAATCAGGCAGGCGTCTCTGTCCAGCATCGTGAACACCATATCCATATGGATGAAACTCTCTATGTCGTCAGGAAGCTGCTGCACGATTATGTGCTTTTGCTCTCCATCCGGATTCTGGCAGAACCTCTGGACAAGCTTATCTATGCCCTGTGAGGTAGTTCTGAGGCCGTTGCCCACAAGAAGAATGTTCTTGTCTATGACCAGGATGTCTCCGCCCTCCACGCTCACGTTGTTCTTTACCGCGCTGCCGGCAATTCCGCCCTCTCCTGCTATTTCCTTAGAGAATTCGTTGGCGTCTATGATGGTGCAGTCAAAAAGCTTTGGATTGGAGAAGATAGCCTCCATAATCAGAGACTCCCGAACCCTTACCCTGTTTGCCATCTTGCAGATTAGCACATCCTCGCCGATGGAGGCGGAAGCGTCTCTGGTAAAGTAGAAATTGTAAAGCGGGCTGAGGGCATAGTACTCATCTGCCAGGAAAGCCGTAAGTGTCTCTATCTTTGCAGGAAGACCCTCTATCAGAAGCCTTGCCAACTTCTTGGCCGGAGCCTTCATCAGAGTGTCGAAATACTCCGGAACATTTTCTATGGTACATATTCTCCTCAGTAGCATTCCCCTGTCTCCCGGATCATCCAGAACTGTCTCCAGAAGATCGGCTACCTGATATGTCTTAGTCCACTTGTTCAAGACTCCGTGGAGCTGGGCATATTCCTTCTGGGCTATAGACAGGTTCAAGATGTCGCTGTATAGAGCCCTCTGGGCAATTCTCGGAGTCATATTCTCCACCTCGTCTCCAGGGGTATGCAGAATCACTCCCCTAAGTCTTCCTATTTCGCTGTGTACTTGTACTTTTACTGGGTTCATAAATATGATTGAATTCGTTTTTTATAAATAGTCTGAAAGGTTGTTGATGGCAAGATCCGCGGTAATGGCCTTTATCTGTTTCTCGTCTCTAGGGCAAATCAGAAGCACGTCCGGAGTGGAGATTACTATGTAATTCTCAAGGTTCTTCACCACCATCAATTTTCCTTTTTCTGTAGATGCCACTATGCTGTTTTTCACTCCTTCCAGCATCGCTGAGGAAGTGTTCACCAGATTTCCGTCAGCATCCTTAGGACTCTGAGAGTAGAGGCTCTCCCAGGTTCCCAGGTCACTCCATCCGAAAGAAGCCTCAAACACCCTGCACCGACTGGTCTTTTCCATAACTCCGTAGTCTATGGAAATAGAAGAGCATCCGTCGTAAACATCATCCACTTTCTGCTGTTCTTCAGGAGTATAGTAGAACCGGGATATCTCTGAAAACGCTACGGCAATGTCAGGAAGATGGGCCTGAAGTTCCTCCTTTATAGTCTGGAGATTCCAAACGAAAATACCAGAGTTCCACAGAAATTCTCCGCTGGAAAAAAGCACCTTTGCCATCTCAAGGTCCGGCTTTTCTGTAAATGTCTTCACCTTGTAAGATGCGTGGCCGTTGATGATTTCCGCCTTGGCCTTGTTGGCCTGGATGTATCCGTACTGGGTTTCTGGCCTAGTGGGCTTTATTCCCAGAGTCAGAAGGCAAGGCGTCTTGCTTGCATAGTCAAGAGCCGTTTCCACTGTCTCCAGAAAGACATCTTCATTAAGTATCAGATGGTCTGCCGGAGTCACAACAACCGTGGCTTTGGGATTTTTCTTGAGCAGCTTGTATGTGGCGTATGTTATACAAGGAGCCGTGTTCCTCTTGCGGCTTTCCAGAAGGATGTTGTCTTTTGGAACCTGAGGAACTTGCTCAGCGATGAGGCCTTCATACTGCTTTGCGGAAACTATGAGGATGTTCTCCACCGGAACTATCTTGGAAAAGCGGTCTACCGTTGCCTGAAGGAAGCTTCTGCCCGTTCCAAGGATATCCATAAACTGCTTTGGACGGGCATTGCGGGACACCGGCCAGAAACGGCTGCCTACCCCGCCTGCCATTATAATGCAATACTTGTCTGAAACCATAATTCTTCTAAAAGTTTGACAAGTTAATAAAATTCCCTGAATTTGTGAAATTTCATTTCCTTACCAGCAAGGACGAAAAGCGTCCGGACGGAAACTAATCTTTTCTCCTGAGGCATCCATCTCTATTCCGATGATGTCAAATACGGCTTCAAGAGAAATTTTGTGGTTTCGGATATAGGCGTCTGCTGCTTTGATGAGAAATTTCTGCTTTTTCTCGTAAACGGTAAGGTCTGGTTCAACGACAGAAGAGTTAGCCCTTGACCTTACCTCAACGATGTGAAGAAATCGCTGAGGGTTGCCTGAAGATATTATCGGACCCTCAGCGATTATGTCTATTTCAAGATGGTGGTGGCGCCAGTTGCGTTCAAGAATAGTCAAGCCCTTGCCGCTCAGCCAAGATGCAGCTATCTCCTCTGCGCTCCTTCCCTTCTGGACTGTGGTTCTTGTATTCACTACTTCTTAGCCGGCTTCTTGAATGTAACCAGGAGAGCGCCTTTTGGAAGAGACTCGCCTTCCTTGACATTGACTTCTTTGATGACTCCGTCCATAGGCGCGGAGACGATATTGTTCATCTTCATAGCCTGATAGACCATCAATTTGTCTCCCTTCTTGACCTTCTGGCCCGCCTTAACGAAAATCTCTATCACCGAACCCGGGATATAGCTCAGGACCTGGTAAGGATCCGGAGCCTTCCAAGGCTTGCGCTCAAGAAATTTCTTTGTCAGGTATGTCTTGTATTCGTGGCCTTCTTCCGCAACCCTGAGTTTTTTCTTTGCAGGAGAAGGCACGAGGAACTCCGTGGAATCGTTTGTAGGAGCAAGCGTCTGGAGTTCTTCCTCTTGAGGTATGTTGTTAGCGTTTTCTGCCATAACTCAATCTTTGACTAACCATTAAAACGGTGGAATGCCGTGCTTCTTCTTAGGCATGCCGGAGTTCTTCTGCTGGGAAATATCAAGAGACTGAAGAATGAACTGGCGGGTGTCTGCAGGATTGATCACGGAATCTATATAGCCCTTTGAAGCGGCAACATAAGGGTTGGCGAATTTCTCCTTGTATTCCTCCACCTTCTTCTTGCGCATTGCCTCAGGATCTTCTGCCTCCATAATCTCCTTACGGAAAATAATGTTGGCGGCTCCCTGAGGACCCATAACAGCAATCTCGGCTGTTGGCCAGGCAAAAACGAAGTCTGCTCTCAGATGGCGGGAGTTCATTGCTATGTAGCCTCCGCCATAAGCTTTTCTGAGGATGACGGTAATCTTTGGAACGGTGGCTTCTGAATATGAGTACAGAAGCTTTGCGCCGTGGCGGATAACGCCGGCGTGCTCCTGATCTACGCCAGGAAGGTAGCCAGGCATATCCTCAAGGGTCACGATAGGAATGTTGAAGGCATCGCAGTAGCGGATGAACCTTGCGGCCTTGTCTGAAGAATCGCAGTCAAGAACACCGGCCAGATAGAGAGGCTGGTTGGCTATAAAGCCTACTGTGCGGCCTTCAATTCTTCCGTAGCCGATGACTATGTTCTTTGCCCACATCTCCTGAACCTCAAAGAAATCGGAATTGTCCACAAGGGCGCGGATAACGTTTCTCACGTCATAAGGCTCTGTAGGATCTGCCGGAACGGTCTTTACAATGTTGTATTTCTTCAGAGGCTGTGCTGGTTTTGCCGGCTGGCTCTTGGCCTGGTTGTTTGCCGGAAGATAAGACAGGAGTTTCTTGATCTGGGCAAAGCACTCGTCTTCGCTCTCTGCAAAGAAATGGGCGTTGCCCGTAGTCTCGCAATGAACCCTGGCGCCGCCAAGGCTTTCCATATCTATTTCTTCTCCCAGAACAGACTTGATTACCTCCGGTCCGGTTATAAACATCTTGGAGATCTTGTCTACCACAAACACATAGTCTGTAAGGGCCGGAGAATAGACAGCACCTCCGGCACAAGGACCCAGAATCACGGAAATCTGAGGAATAACGCCACTGTTGAGGGTGTTGCGGAAGAATATCTCGCCATATCCTGCAAGGGAATTCACTCCTTCCTGGATACGGGCTCCACCAGAGTCGTTGATGCCAATCAGAGGAATTCTCATCCTCAGGGCATAATCCATTATCTTGGTAATCTTGCGGGCGTGCATGCTGCCCAAGGAACCTCCTGCAACGGTAAAGTCCTGCGCATAAACCGCAACAGGCTGGCCGTTGATCTTGCCGGTGCCGATAACCACTCCGTCACCTGCCAGGTCTTTCTTCTCCATTCCGAATTCACGAGCGTCGTGCTGAATGAAGAGGTCATACTCATAGAAAGTTCCTTCGTCCAGGAGTTTGCGTATACGCTCTCTGGCCGGAAGCTTTCCCATCGCGATCTGCTTTGCGATGGCCTTGTCTCCTCCACCCTGCTGAGCGTGCTGGGTTCTCTCCTGTAATTCAGAAATTTTTTTGCTGAGCAAACTCATATAATCAGGTTTTAGTATTGTCAAATCGTGGCAAAGATACAAAATTTAAATATTATGCCCTTTTGGGCATTTCCGCAGCAACGCCTGCTATAGATTTCATTAAAATCTTATCTTTGTAGATTGTGTTGGGGATGGCTATCCTCAGCGATTTTATCACGCAATAATTAAATAAGATTTTATGTCATACACATTTGCCCAAAGGCACATCGGACCACAAGAGGCGGACATTAAGGCTATGCTCGCCAAGGTCGGAGTAAATTCAATGGAAGAACTTGTAAAGCAAACCGTTCCGGAAAACATTCTGCTTAAGGAAGACCTCAGGATGGATGCCCCAATGACGGAAAACGCCTACCTGGCGCACCTGAAGGAAATGGTTTCAAAGAACAAGAATTTCCGCTCTCTGATAGGTCAGGGATATTACGGAACCGGAGTTTTGCCGGTTATCATCAGAAACATCTTTGAAAACCCGTGCTGGTATACCTCCTACACGCCATATCAGGCAGAGATTTCACAGGGAAGGCTGGAGGCTCTTCTTATTTACCAGACCGTTATCAGCTCCCTTACCGGCTTCTCCCTTTCCAACTGCTCTATGCTGGACGACAGCCAGGCAGCCGGAGAGGCAATGAGAGTAATGTTCAATCTCCGCAGCCGCGATGCCCAGAAGGCCGGAAAGAACGTTCTCTTCGTAGACGACGAGGTATTCCCTCAGGTAAAATCCGTTATTAGAACAAGGGCAGAAGGCCTTGGAATCAAGGTTGTCCTCGGCGAATGGGACAAATGGGAAATTGACCCAATGTGCTTTGGAGCATTGATTCAGTATCCTGCCGCAGACGGAGAAGTTAGAGACTATTCCGCATTCTGCGCCAAGATGCACGAGGCCGGAGCAATGGTTACCGCATATTGCGATATCCTCTCCCTTGCAGTCCTTAAGGAGCCTGCAGCCTGGGGAGCAGACATTGCAGTGGGCAGCGCCCAAAGACTCGGACTCCCGATGGGATTTGGCGGTCCTGTAGCAGGATATCTTGCAACAAGAGAAGAATACAAGAGAAGCGTTCCGGGAAGAATAATCGGAGTAACAGTAGACCGTCTTGGAAACAAGGCCGTAAGGCTTGCCCTCCAGACTCGCGAGCAGCATATCAAGAGAGAAAAGGCCACTTCCAATGTCTGCACTGCTACCGCCCTTATGGCAACGATGAGCGGAATGTATGCAGTATATCACGGACCGGAAGGCCTGAAGTCCATTGCCCGCAACGCAGAACTTTTTGCCCACAGGGTTGCTTCTCATCTTAAGGAGGCCGGCTATAAGCTTACTAACGAAGAGTTTTTTGACACTATAGAGATCTGCGGAGCAAACCAGGAGGAAATCAAGAAGAAAGCCCTTGCAGAAGGCCTGAACTTCTTCTACGCCGAGTGCGGCAAGATCAAGATCAGCTTCGACGAGCTCAGCTGCAAGGAAGAGGCTCACAAGATCCTGAAGGTGTTTGGCATAGAGCCTTGCTGCTGCCACGGCCAGGGAGGACATCATCATTGCCCTGCTGAAAGGACTTTCATGAAGAGAGAAACTCCTATCCTTACTCAGAAGGTATTCAACTCATACCACAGCGAAACCGCAATGATGCGTTTCATCAAGATGCTGGAAAGGAAAGACATCTCCCTTGCCCATTCAATGATTCCTCTGGGAAGCTGCACAATGAAGCTCAATGCCGCCGTAGAAATGATGCCGCTTAGCTGGAGCGAACTTACAAACGTTCACCCTCTGGCTCCAAAAGACCAGGTTGAGGGTTATATGCAGCTTATCGATGAGCTTATGAAGGATCTGAACACCATCACTGGATTTGCTGCCTGCTCACTCCAGCCTAACTCTGGCGCCGCAGGAGAATATGCCGGACTTACAACCATCCGCCGCTTCTTCAAGGCAAACGGACAGGATAACCGCACGGTTATGATTATCCCGACTTCCGCACACGGAACCAACCCGGCTTCCGCAGCAATGGCTGGATTCGACATTGTTCTGGTGGGATGCGACGAAAACGGCAACATCAACGTTGAGGAACTTGAGCAGAAGGCAGAGGCAGCAGGAGAGAACCTTGCCGGTCTGATGATCACCTACCCTTCTACTCATGGAGTTTTTGAAGTTAAGATTAGGGAAATCGTAGACGCCATCCATAAGTTTGGCGGAAAGGTTTATATGGACGGCGCCAATATGAACGCCCAGATCGGCCTTACCAATCCTGGAACCATTGGAGCAGATATCTGCCACCTGAACCTCCACAAGTCGTTTGCAATGCCTCACGGCGGCGGCGGTCCTGGAGTAGGCCCTATCTGCTGCACCGCAGAACTTGCTCCTTACCTGCCAGGTCATCCAGAGGAGAATTGCATTGCCAGAACCTGCCAGAAGGCAAAGGGATGCAAGGGAGAAGATGCTGTTTCTTCCGCACTCTACGGAAATCCTCTGCTGCTTCCTATCACTCACGCTTACATCAAACTGCTGGGTGCAGAGGGCCTGAAGGCTTCCAGCGAGGTTGCCATTCTCAACGCCAACTACATCGCCGAGTCTCTGAAAAATGAATATCCTACTGTTTACTCCGGCGCCACCGGAAGAGTTGCGCACGAATGCCTTCTGGATTGCAGAGATTTCTTGAAGAAGTACGGCGTTGGCTCTACAGACATTGCCAAGAGGTTGATGGACTTCGGGTTCCACGCTCCTACCCTTTCATTCCCTGTTCACGAGACCCTTATGGTTGAGCCTACGGAGAGCGAGCCAAAGGAGGAGATGGACCGCTTCATAGAGGCTATGAAGACCATCAAGGCAGAGTGCGAAAAGATTGCTTCCGGAGAGTTCGACCCTAAGGACAATCCTGTTGCCAAGGCTCCGCATCCGGCTCACGAGTGCTGCGCGGATTCCTGGGCTCATCCTTATTCAAGGGAGCTGGCTGCCTATCCTCTGGAATGGATAAGGGAGAACAAGTTCTGGCCTGCAGTTTCAAGGGTTGACGACGGCTACGGAGACCGCAACCTTGTCTGCAACTGTGAGTAAAATACCTATAATCCGGTATTGCAGCTTGCAAACAACCACCATACCTTTGCATTGCCATTGATAAGGAATTGTATTAAGGTTAATTGTAAAAAGAGGCCGGCCTTGTATCAGAAATGATATACAGGCCGGATCTTTTTGTTCACGCTTGCTGATTTTGATGTATTTTTGCAACTGGAATGAATGAGAATTATCCTATAACAAGTTCAACGCTTCTTGCAGATGTAGTAAACGCCAATCCGGCAATTCTTTCTGTTTTGGAGAGGCTGGACATACGCCTTGGTTTTCATGAAGCAACGGTCAAAGACATTTGCGCTGAATACGGTTTGTCTTCAACTCTTCTGATCAGCATTTTCAATATCTATGCAAGTGACAGCTTTGAGCCTCAAGCTAAAGCTCTGACAAAACAGGACGTCCTGAAACTGATAAAGTATCTTGAGACTTCTCACAAGTATTATTCAAAAAAGAGCTTTCCTTCTCTCCATGGCAAAATCCATCGTCTGCTTAAGGAAGGAGACCAAAACAACGCAAAGATTCTCAATAAGTTCTACGACGACTACAGCCAGGAGATGAAACATCATTTCCTCTTTGAGGAGAATATTGTCTTTCCGTTTATGAAAGAGCAGGCTCAGATTGAATGGGAAAGACCGGTGCCGTTTGACATTACACTCTTTGCAGAAAACCACAGTAATATTGAGGATAAACTTTCTGACCTGAAAAACACTTTTTTGAAATATCTTCCACACGGATATTCCCAAACGCTCCACACAAGTATTCTCAAGGATATTTACTCTCTTTCTGAAGATCTTCAAAAACATACCGCGATAGAAGACAAACTGTTGATTCCTGCAATAGACAAGTTGCTCAACAAAGCTGACATCCAAGCCTCAGAAGACAGAGCAAGAGAAGAGACCACTGATTCCAACTCTTTGTCAGACAGGGAAAAGGAAATAATCGCTGAGGTTGCAAAAGGGCTTACCAACAAGGAGATAGCAGACAAGCTGAACATCTCCATCCACACCGTAACCACCCACCGCAAAAATATCTCCCGCAAAACCGGAATCAACTCCATATCCGGCATTACGGTTTATGCAATCATCAATAAGCTCGTTGATTTAAACGACTTGAAATACTAGTAGTCGTCTCCCCGCTGCTCAGCTCTGCGGCGGTCTTTGTCTTTGATAGATTCCCTCTTGTCGTACTCTTTCTTTCCCTTTGCCAGAGCTATATCCAGCTTGGCGTAGCCGTTGTCTGCAATGTACAGTCTGGTTGGAACAATTGTCAAGCCCTTTTCTTTGACAGAACGTTCCAGCTTGTTGAGTTCCTTGCGGTTAAGAAGGAGCTTGCGGTCTCTCTTGGGATCCTTGCGGTTGAAGCTTGCCCAG
The DNA here is from genome assembly GCA_016285455.1 of Bacteroidales bacterium. Classification (GTDB taxonomy): domain Bacteria; phylum Bacteroidota; class Bacteroidia; order Bacteroidales; family UBA932; genus Egerieousia. The sequence continues at coordinate 9,522 of JAEEQS010000018.1, read as the reverse complement.
AAATACTCGGAGATGTGCATATTCTTAACATACAATTCCCCGTTAACGAAGATGCAATAGGTATCCGCCAATGACGCCTTTCCGGCACGGATAGACTTTATCTCCGTTCCGTAAAGCACCACTCCCGCAGTATAAGTTTCCAGGAAGATGTAATCAAACCCAGCCCTGCGGTTTCTGATATCTATTTTTGCTCTCTTCTCTTTCATCGGCGCAAATGTAACTATATAATCTGTATCTTTGACTACAATAAATGATTGTGTTATGACAGAAAGAGAAAAGATTCAACTGTTTGAAGACAGAAAGATTCGTTCTGTATGGGACGAAGAGAAGGAGAAGTGGTTCTTTTCCGTGGTGGATGTTGTTGCCGTACTAACAGGAAGTGAGGATCCTGCTAAGTATTGGCGTGTTCTTAAAACCCGTCTTAAGAAAGAAGGAAATGAAACCGCTACAAATTGTAGCGCTTTCAAGATGAAAGCCGCAGATGAAAAGTATCGGTTCACGGATGTTGCCGATATGGAGCAAATGTTCCGCATCATCCAATCCATCCCGTCTAAGAAGGCAGAACCGTTCAAAGTATGGATGGCAAAAGTAGCTTCTGAGCGTATCGATCAGATGATAGACCCGGAAAAGAGTATCAATCAAGCCATAGTTGATTATCGCCGTCTAGGTTATTCAGAAGCCTGGATTAACCGCAGAATAAAATCCATTGAGATAAGGAAGGGACTTACCGACGAATGGAAAAGAGGCGGCATTACTCAAGAAATAGACTTTGCTTTCCTTACCGATTTAATGTCCAAAACCTGGAGCGGCTATACAACCAAGGAATACAAAAAACTAAAAGGTTTGACAAAAGAGAGTCTCCGCGATAATATGACAAACATGGAGCTCCTTTTGAACGCTCTTGCAGAAGAAACCGCCACTCAAATCAGCAAGGAACGTAATCCTTCTGGATTCAATGAAAACGCAAGGGTTGCTCACGAGGGCGCTGAAGTTGCCAAATCAACCCGTGGTGATATTGAAAAAAGACTTGGACATAGTGTTGTAACCTCAGAAAAAGCCATTGATTATATACAGCCCGCAGGAGAACTACCATTCCCCAAAAAACGGAAAAAGAAGAATCAATAGATCTTGATCCAAACCTGCCATTTTTTCATACTTTGGACCCAAACACCACCAAAAACTCAACCCAAAGCCCCCAAAAAACAACATAAAAACCGCTCACATCCTTAGCGATGCAAGCGGTTATAACTCATTTACAACTCCAGCCGCTAGTCTACCTCGACTATGGTAGTACCATAGTCTGATGGAGAAATGATGCTGCCGGCATTATTTTTATAATTAATAGTCTGGGTGCTGACTTTATACAACGTTCCCAAATTGCCACTTTGCGGCCAGGCTCGTAATTCATTTAAGACAGTATTGTAGCTTACATTCAAAGACGTTAGTTGATTGGAATAGCAATACAACTGTGTCAAAGCTGTGTTCTGCATTACATCCAAAGATGTTAGCTGGTTGGAATCGCAATACAAAGATTTCAAAGCTGTGTTATGACTTACGTCCAATGATGTTAGCTGGTTGGAGTAGCAATACAAGCTTATCAAATCAGTGTTTTGGCTAATGTCCAAAGACGTTAACTGATTATTTTCGCAATTCAAATATTTCAAAGCTGTATTATTGCTTACATCCAATGAAGTTAGTTGGTTGGACTCGCAAGACAAAGAAGTCAAAGCAGTGTTGTGGCTTACATCCAATGACGTTAGTTGATTGGAATAGCAATACAACTGTGTCAAAGCTGTGTTCTGCATTACATCCAAAGATGTTAGTTGGTTGGAAGAGCAATACAACAAACTCAAAGCAGTGTTGTGGCTTACATCTAATGAAGTTAGCTGGTTGGAGTTGCAATTCAAAGATGTCAAGGTAGTATTATGACTTACATCCAATGAAGTTAGTTGGTTGGACTGGCAAGACAAAGAAGTCAAAGCAGTGTTGTGGCTTACATCCAATGAAGTTAGTTGGTTGAACCCGCAAGACAAAGAAGTCAAAGCAGTATTATGACTTACATCCAATGAAGTTAGTTGGTTGGAAGAGCAATGCAAATATTCCAACGCTGTGTTATGGCTTACATCCAAAGAGTTGAGCAGGTTGTGATAGCAAACCAATACTCTCAACGCTGTGTTATGGCTGACATCCAAAGAAGTTAGACGGTTGTTATAGCACCTAAATTCCGTTAACGCTGTGTTATGGCTGACATCCAAGAATGTAAGCTTACCCAGATTTGTCCCAGATGAACCAGAGCCCGTGCATTGAAGAGATGTCAAATTAACAAAAAATTCGATTCCTCTGAGAGATGAAATATTATCGTGATTCTCGTCGGTTATTACAGATATCCGTGTAACTAATTTTGCCTCAGCGAGGCTGATTTCACCATCATTGTTGGTGTCGAAGTTATTTACGCAATAGGCTTTGAAGTTTGCATCTTCAAATGGAACAAAGGTATTTTCTTCATCGTATGTTATCTCAACTTTCAGCGGGTTCATCCAGTCCATCTGGTTTCTGGTTACTGTGAAGCTTCTTGTGGTGGATTTCTCATAGGTGCCGCCTAAAGCATCTGTGACGGTGATAGTGAAACCGCCTGAGAAGGTGGTTGGAGGGATGGCAAACCAGAAGTCTGTGTATTCTGATGCGGTAGAGCCAAGCTGTACTGGTGGATCACAGACAAGAGTGATGGCGTCTGTGGCGGTATTGTCCATCGTGGTAACTGGTGGAGTGGTAGTGGATACTGCGATAGAGGCCTTGCCTGCTATCTTCTCCCCATTGTTGCCTCTCAGGGTTATGCAGCTGACGGAAACATTGTCACCATAGAATCTTAACGATAGGTAGCCGCAGACATTTTTGAAGGCAAGGAAGTTGTTTTCCGTAACAGCTATCATTGCATTGGCGCCGATGCCGAAAGAGTGAGCCTTGTAGGTCTGCTCAGACGGGAGGGTCATTGTTATGGCTGTGCCAGCATTATTTATCTTGTTGTTATTGTAATAAGGATAAACAGCATATACTTTGCTCAGAGTGTTGCCGGAAACGAAACCGCTGGCAGGGATTTCCTCAAAGCTGCCGTAGTTGTCTCCATCTTCTCCGGTGAACAAATACTCGGAGTTGAATGTGGTCTTGTTGAAAATGGAGATGTGGTCGTTCTCATTCCAGAGAACTTGCATATTCTCGTCCGCATATACTTTGGTGTCCGGCTGTTTGTGGCTTTCTGTGCTGGCATAGAATACCTGGCCTGAGGATTTGCCTAATCCTATCGGGGTTTCCGGCTGGTTATCTTCCTTTCCGCAGGAAACCAGCAAAAGTATCGTAGAGAATAGGATTAATAACAAAGAGAATGACTTTTTCATTATCATAATTATCGTATTCTTATTGTTCGTTGTTTTTGTCACAATAATGTTATTCGTCAACTTCTATTATGGTTGTACCATAGTCGGAAGGAGAAATGGTGCTGCCCGCTTTATTTTTATAACTAATAGCCTGGGATCTGAGTTTATATAATGATTCCAAAGTGCCACCTTGTGGCCAAGCGCGCAAATCAGTTAAAGCCATGTTGTGGCTTACGTCCAAAGAAGTCAGCTGGTTGGAATAGCAATCCAAATTTATCAAAGCCGTATTCTGACTCACATTTAGACAGGTTAGCTGGTTGGAGATGCAATACAACTGTGTCAAAGCCGTGTTATGGCTTAGATCCAATGAGATTAGCTGGTTGGAAGAACATTCCAAATAATCTAAAGCCGTATTATGGCTCACGTCCAAAGTGGTTAGCTGATTATAAGAGCAACGCAAAAATGATAAAGCCGTGTTCTGGCTTACATCCAAGGAAGTCAGCTGGTTGGAATAGCAATCCAAATTTATCAAAGCCGTATTCTGGCTTACAACCAAAGTGGCAAGTTGATTGAAAATGCAACCAAAAGTTTTTAGCGAAGTATTCTGGCTAATATCCAAAGAGGTAAGTTGGTTAAAAGAGCAACCAAAATAAGAGAGAGCGGTATTGTGGCTGACATCTAAAAACTTTAGTTGGTTGTCAGAGCACTCCAATTCTGTTAAAGCAATGTTGTGGCTTATGTCCAAAGAGGTAAGCTGGTTGGAATAGCAATCCAATTTTTTCAAAGCTGGGTTCTGGCTTACGTCCAAAGATGTAAACTGGTTGTACGAACAATCCAATTCTGTTAGAGCAATGTTGTGGCTTAAATCCAACGAAGTAAGCTGATTATAAGAGCAATCTAATCTCGTCAAGGCTGTATTCTGGTTTAAATTCAATGAGGTAAGCTTACTCAACATAACCCCAGATGAATTAAATCCATTACAAATAAAAATTGTCAAATTTGTAAAGAACTCTATGCCTTTGAAAGATGATATGTTCTCGTGATTTTCATCAGTATTAACAGATATCTCTGTAACTAATTTTGCCTCAGCGAGACTGATTTCGCCATCACTGTTGGTGTCAAAGTTATTTACGCAGTAGGCTTTGAAGTTTGCATCTTCAAATGGAACAAAAGTGTTTTCCTCATCGTACGTCATCTCCACTTTCAGCGGGTTCATCCAGTCCATCTGGTTTCGGGTGACGGTGAAACTTCTTGAAGTGGATTTTTCATAGGTGCCGCCAAGGGCATCGGTGACGGTAATGGTGAAACCGCCTGAGAAGGTGGTTGGAGGAATGGCAAACCAGAAATCGGTGTAGGCCTCTGCGGTAGCGCCGAGCTGTACTGGTGGATCACAGACAAGAGTGATGGCGTCTGTGGCAGTATTGTCCATCGTGGTTACTGGTGGCGCCGTCGTGGATACTGCAATAGAGGCCTTGCCTGCTATTTTCTCGCCATTGTTGCTGCGCAAGGTTATGCTGCAGACAGAAACATTGTCGCCATAGAATCTGAGAGACAAATAGCCGCAGACATTTTTGAAGGCAAGAAAGTTGTTCTCCGTTACTGCTATCATTGCGTTGGCGCCGATGCCGAAAGAGTGAGCCTTGTAAGTCTGCTCAGACTGGAGGGTCATTGTTATGGCAGTACCAGCATTATTTATCTTATTGTTATTGTAATAAGGATAAACAGCATATACTTTGCTCAGAGTGTTGCCGGAAACGAAACCTGTGGCAGGGATTTCTTCAAATCTTCCGGAGTTGTCTCCATCTTCTCCGGTGAACAAATACTCGGAGTTGAATGTGGTCTTGTTGAATATAGAGATGTGGTCGTTCTCATTCCAGAGAACTTGCATATTCTCATCTGCATAGACCTTGGTCCCCGGCTGCTTGTGGCTTTCTGTGCTGGCATAGAAAACCTGGCCGGAGGACTTACCCTGACCTATCGGGGTTTCGGGCTGGTCGTCTTCCTTGCCGCAAGATGCCACTATCAGAATCGCTGAGAAAAGGAGGGCTACAAGTTTTTTTGTCTTCATATTTGATTGTTTTTTAACATACAAAAGAAATGGGGCAGTATTCTGTCCGTTATTAAGGCCGATGTCAGAAGCTGTCTGTTACCAATCGTGGCCTGTGCCTGGGTTTATAGGCTCTGTTGGGGATTCGCAGATAATTCCCTGATATTCAACTATAATTGATTTTGAATTTGGAGCAAGATAGGCCTGTTTTTCTTTTACAATTTCCATCTTGTTTGTTTGTGCGGCCGAGCTCCTAAACCGGTTTTCAAAAAGAAAGTGTGGAGCTCACTTTCATTTATCTTGTGGGGGGTTGTGGAAGAACCTTAACGCAATAAACTCCAGATAATACTCCACACTCGGCATTATATGGAGTAACTCCCCCGAACGGGATGATACCGCATAATCAATGCACGAGCGCCTAGTATATCCGTTATCCTGCGTTGTTGAAAACTTCCACATTTCCCACAAAGGAAAACGAAAACACTTTCGCTGTATGTCTGCCTTTCGGCAAGGCGAATATACAAAATTTTATAGAATATCAGAAATTTGCGAGGATGGGTATAAATCAAATAATCCGTATCTTTGGGTACGTGATATGATAGAAACTGTTTTCAAACGGGAGTGGACAGATTGCGATATGCTGGCTGTGATGGGGCCGACGGCTTCCGGAAAGACGGCGTTTGCAGTTAAGATTGCGCGTTGGATCAACTCGCTTTGCAAAGAAGGAGCGTTGCCATATTCCGGTTGCCATATAATCAGCGCAGATTCCCGGCAGGTATATCGTGGAATGGACATCGGAACAGGCAAAGACATCGCTGAGTACGGAGAGATTCCATATCATCTTATAGACATCGCTGAGGCTGGAGAAAAGTATGACCTTTTCCGCTACAAGAAAGACTTCCAGAAAGTTTACTCGGAACTCAAGAAGGAAAACATCTTCCCGATACTCTGCGGGGGCAGCGGACTATACATAGAAGCCGTATGTAAAGACTATGATCTTAAGGAAGTTGCGCCGGATCCTGATCTTAGGAAAGAGTTGGAGCAAAAGAGTATGGAAGAGCTAGTTTCTATGCTCACCGATTTGAAAACCAAGCACGGAACAGAGCCCCACAACAACACGGATTTTGACACCAGGAAAAGAGTCATCCGGGCCATTGAAATAGAGATGGCTTACGACAATATTCCTCAGAAAAAAGAATCTTTTGAAGGTCCTAAGAAAGTGCATTACCTGGCGCTGAATCCGGACCGCGAACTGAGAAACCATAAGATAGACCGCAGGCTGGAAGAAAGACTCAACAACGGGATGGTGGATGAAGTCAAGGCTCTGCTAAACAAGGGCATAAAGCCGGAAGACCTGATCTACTACGGCCTTGAATACAAGTTCCTGACTCAATACATTACTGGAGAAATCTCATATGACTGGATGAAGGAGCATCTGGCAATAGCAATCCACCAGTTTGCAAAGCGGCAGATGACCTGGCTCCGTGGAATGGAACGCAGGGGAATTAAAATAGAATGGATAAAAGTTTAAGAATATGAAGAAAGTGTTTTCAATCCTGGTTGTAATGGCGTTTGCCTTCACACAAAATGCCAATGCCCAGAAAGTGTCAGAGCTTAAGTTTTACGACGTAAAACAGCTTATAGCTCAGGGAGATGCGGTGATGATAGGTCAGGCGGAAAAGCCAACCGTAGACAGCTGCTATTATTATCGTCTGCCAAACAAGCTGAAGGGAATTGTAAGGAAAGACCTCTGGGATCTGGGATGCGACGGAGCGGGAATTGCCATCCGCTTTTCCACAGACGCGCAGTGCATAGGAGCAAGGTGGACTCTGACCTATAACTTTGGAATGGCTCATATGGCATACACCGGCATCAAGGGAATGGACCTGTATGTCTATGACCGGGGCAAGGAGTGGAAGTTTGCAGGAACCGCCTTCCCTAACGGCAAGAATTCAGCCAGCATATTCGTGAGAAAAATGTACGGCGGCAAGAAGGAGTATATGATATATCTTCCTCTGTACGACGGAGTTGAAGAGATGGAAATCGGCATAGATTCCACTGCAACCATCTATGCCCCAAGCGGAGCGCTGCTGCCTGAAAACACCGGACTTCCTATTCTCTTCTACGGAACCAGCATCACCCAGGGCGGCTGCGTTTCAAGGCCGGGAATGGCCTACCCCGCAATCATAGAAAGGAAACTCGGAGTGCCTACCATCAACCTCGGCTTTTCCGGCAACGGAAGAATGGACGGCAATATGGCAGACTGGATAAAGACTATTCCTGTCTCAGCGATAGTGCTGGACTGCCTTCCAAACTGCACCTACAACACAACTCGCGACAGCTCAGACTATTTCATAGGCTGGATAGCATACTCCAACCCTAGTGTTCCTGTATATCTGGTAAACAATTTCGAATATCCCCAGCAGTTCATACTGCCGGGCAACAACGATGATATGGTGCAGGAAAACATCCTGATCAAGGAAATCTACAAGAGGCTCAAAAGACACGGAACAACCATCAAAGATCCTGAAACCGGACAGGAAATCAAGACCGGCCCTTTGAAGAATCTCAAGTTCATTGATGTGTCAAAGGAAAAAGGCATCGGCAACGAAGACACCGTAGACGGCAACCATATGACAGACCTCGGCACCGCCAACTTCTCAAAGCGCCTCCTCAAACATATAAAACGTTAGAAACCCCAGGCTTTTTTTACGTCGGCCGGAATGATCTGGGCGTCTATGTAATCAACAGTGACGAAGGATGAATGGTTTTCGTCGTAATCGGAGTCCGTTTTATCCTTGTAAACAATTCTCAGAATAATCCAGCCCTTGACATCTGCCGTGCAGTTATCGCCCGGGAAGAAAGTTATATAGTACATTTCCGGACCGGACTTTGAAAAAGCTATTGGATCTTCAACATTGTCCCCCTCTCCGCCATCAACATAAACCTTCAGTCTTTTATGCCAGTTGTTGAACAGAATCCTTGAGTTTTCATCTGAATTCGAATTGGTCTGCAGCTCAACACGGTAAACTTTTTTTTCTTTCGAGAAATGGATATATGCCGTAACTGCCATTGACGGAAAGATTCCGGAAAAAACATCAACATTGCCATATCCGTCCAGAAAAAGATCTTCCGTTTGTTCATCCTCATATTCAAAATCGGCGTCTTCCAACTTGTCCTCGAATTCGGCAACATCAAGATTAAACGGAATATTGCAGAAAGTCATATAGTCTGACTTGAGCATAGTCTTAAGGCTGCCGGAAATCTCAACCGGCTCCAAATGTTGAGTTTGCGGAGCGACTTTTACCTTCTGACCGCTTGTGGTAGTAATCGTTTGCTGGTTGTTTTTGGTCTGCGATGGCTGATTCTGGGTAGTGGTCTGGCCGCCTGTACGTGTTCTGAACGTTGGCCTGTTCTGGGAATAGCCGCCCACGGCTATCATTGCAAGAGCGGCAATTATTGCTAATCTTTTCATAACTCTGTCTTTTATCAAAACCAAAGTTACATCAAATTTCGTTCCCTCAAGTATGATTTTTGCAGTAATTGTTATCTTTGAAAAAACATTCAATTTTATGAAATCGCATTTTAAACTGTCCGCGGCTATCGCCGTGATATTTTTCGGAACGTTTGCTGTTCTTTCTTTTGGAAGCAATAAATGCTTCTCTCAGAGTGCCTTGGAGACCTTAAAGGCAATGGGCGGAAACGCTCGTATCAACGTTCCGCCGGTAAGCGACCCCGTCTGCTGCTATTGCGGAGCTAACAGAAGCGATTCTCCTAGACGGGAACCCCACAAGCCGGGATGCCCGAATTATGAGGGAGGACAACGGACCGGCAATCAGAACAGCTCAAACAATTCCGGATACCAGGCCTATACTGGATCCTATAACTACAATGCTCAAGGAGACCACCATTATGTAACCTTTGCAGACCATCCCGGCAGTTCTTACATTCCACCAAAGCCAATTAGAGAAACGGCTGAAGGCCAGGCTATTTTGGCTGTAACGGAAGTTGCCGCAGATGCTGCGGCAGCTGTTTTGGCAGAAGGGCTCAGGGCCTTGTTTTCGTGGGGCTCTGAACGTGTATTCAGCAGAGACCACCACGGAA
>JAEEQS010000001.1 GCA_016285455.1 Bacteroidales bacterium | reverse complement strand
TATTCATTTTCAAAGATCTCTGTCCCAGATATAGTCTCTCTTTTCCTAAAAAAATCAAAAACAGGAGAAATAATGAAGAAAAGACTAAAGCCGAACACAACAGCCAATAACGTAAGTGTCAGAAGAAGATTGATATTATAATCTGCCGCATACCGCATCATTCTAAAAAGCCCGACTACAGATATAACGGCACAAAACAGAAACAGAACCAAGGCCACAGCAACAATCAGCGCATAGACAAGGAAAATAACACGTAATCGTTTCCTGACAATGGATTCGTAATGTTTTACCCTTTCCATATGCTATGATTCTTCTGATTCATTCCTTCAACTTTGGTTTCTTGCGGAAAGCAAGCATCAGAAGGTTGATGATGATGTAGGTGGTAATTACCGCCACAAGAAGCGCAGGGAAGCTGAATCTCCCTACTATTGCCATAATTATCTCCACAGCCACTATCATCAGGAAGATATATCTGTCGCGATTATCAGGCCAGGAAAGATTCTTGAACTTCATCGAGAACATCGGAATCTCGCTCACCAGCAGCCAGCACAGAACCGGCACGATGACGGCCGGGAGCCAATTGGTAACCCAAAGAGCCGGATTTGGATAACCTTGAGGATCACCTTGATCAGCTGTAAACAAGAAATACCTATGGGTAAGTTCAAGATATAATGCCCAAATGAGTGAAATGTAGAATATAGCGCAAGCAGGAGTGGCAAGCCCTATGAAATTATCTCTCTGGCGAGTATCGTTGTTGAACTTGGCCAGTCTCAGGGCCGAAAAGACCGCAATAAAAAGTGGCAACATCAATGCTATAAGGAAAAGAGTGATATTTCCGCCACTAAGCGGAAGGAAAGCCCCATCTGCCTGAATCTTCATAGCCGGCTGATTTGCAATATAATCCACCGGCCACCAATTCCTGAAGAAATAAACCGACAACGGCTGATCATATCCAAATGCCTTTATTCCAAGGCCAAGAATGTATTTGTATCCTACAATGGCCGGAGCAACACCGAAGCTCACCATATCGGCAAGGGAATCCAGATCTTTCCCGACTGGCGTGTAAGCTTTCAGGGATCTGGCAGCAAGACCATCGAAGAAATCGAAAAAAGCTGCCAGCAGAACGAATAAAAGGGGTGCAAGAGGATTGGATGAGCAGATAATAGCCAAACAGCCGCAGAGCAGATTGCAGCAGGTAAGGGCGTTAGGTATGTGCTTTTTGATTCCCATCGTTCTGCAAAGTTAATAAAAGGATGCAGATTACGCCACAAGGCAGCAGGAAGATAGTTGAATCTGAAAGGAGAATCGCGGGGCGTTTTTTATAAATCGCTAAGATTCAATAACATAAAAAATCGTAGGGTACCTTCAAATAGCACCCTACGAAATCATATTTGATTGTATATCAACAACTTGCTAAAAACGCTCGCCTATTTGATGTGGAGTTTCTTCTTCACATCCTTGCTCAGAGCGTCCTTGTGAACCATGATCTGGATGGTCTTTGCCTTGAAGTAGTTCTCTGATACGTAGATGTAGCCGTCTCCGTTGTCTGGGCCCCAGGAGTTCTTCACGATGTAGTACTTAACGCCGTCCTGATCCTTGGCGATGCCGGTGATGTGCATCAGGTGGTCGTCGGAGGTGGTGAAATCGGTCCACATTGCCTGACGGATTTCAGGATCTATAGGATTCTCCTCGTACTTCTTCTCTACGGCCTTCATTCCGCGGAGGTTAACATCAGGGGTAAACAGAGCCAGATGCTTGTTCTGAGCAAAGTAGATCTCGCTCATGTCTGCATCCCAGGCAACAGTGTAGCCTTTCATCAAAGCCCTGGTGCAGATCTCGTCCATCTCATCCAGAGGAACGTTGTAAGACTTGGCCATATCCCAGTTGTCAGGAATCTCGATGATGAACTCCTCGTAGTAAGGATGATGGAGGAAGCTTGTAATCTCCACGTAATCATCTCCCTTGAGCTTCAGGCTCTCCTTGAAGGACATAGGTGTGTATTCCTTGCCCTTGTAGGTGAAGGTCTCAGGAACCTTGCCGAGATAATTGTCCATAATCTCGTTCATCTTGTCGTAAGGAATGCCCTTCTTCTCCTCAACAGCCTTGTCCAGGAGGTCGTCGATCTCCTTCTGGAGTTTGCCGTGGTTGTGAGTCTTGGAATCGTAGTTGATGCCGTTGTAGGCTTCTTCCGGCATAAGGCCCATCTTATCCATCTGGTATGTTTCCTGATGGCTGATTCCGCCAGGTCCTCTGCGGCCTTTGCCTCTGCGATAGTAGAAGTCAGCTCCCCTTCTGAGGTACTCCTGCCTTACAATGTACATCTCGGATATGTCAAGGGAAGTGTCGGCAGTACCCTTGCGGATAGCCTCGCTCTCAAGGAATGACGTGGTGGCAAAGCACCAGCAGGTACCGGTAGCGGCCTGGTTCTTGACAACAGTGGCGGGGTTGTTCTTCACGATGGTAAACTCATAGAACGGGAAGCTCGTCTGCAAGTCTTGTGCAAGCATTCCGGTTCCAAGGAACAGAGCAGCAACTGCAATGAATAACTTTTTCATATAATCTTTAATTTAATTCCTTAATTATCAATACTTCTCCAGAGTATTATTTTTTGCATCTACTTTCTAACTCAGCATTGACGCTAAATCTGTTCCTAGATACCCATCTTCTTGCGGATGTCCTTAGGGATGGAGTTCTTGTTAACGAGGATGTTCATAGTCTTGTACCTTACGAAAGCCTCTGATACATACCATATTCCCTTGTAGCGTCCGGTTGGTCCCCAAGAGTTCTTAACCATATAGTACTTGGTACCCTTCTGGTCCTTGGCAATGCCAAAAATCTGCATTCCGTGGTCATCTGTAGTGGTCTTGTTGTCATAGCCTTCCTGACGCATCTCCTGAGTTATAGCCAGTTCCTTAACAGGCTCGTTGATCTGAGGCCTTGCCTGCGGATTGTTGCCGCCTACCCATCTAGCCTGGTCAGAGCCTACAAAGTTCTTCTGCATCTCTTCCATATCAGGAACAACACCGATTCCGTCGCGAGTAAAACCAGTCTCACTAACGTCTGAACCCCAAGCAATTGTGTAGCCCTTCTCAATAGCGTTGTCCATAATTGCAATAAGGTCATCGATGGTTACATTGTAGCTCAGATCCCATCTCCAGTTGTCCGGAACCTCAATCGCAAACTGAGTGTAGAATGGATAGTGAGTGAAGGAAGTAACAGAAACATAATCGTTCATATTCAGGCCCAGACCCTTGGTCACAAACTCTTTTGGAGTATATGTAACTCCCTTGTAGGTAGTGCTTTCAGGGCATTTGCCAAGGTAGGTCTCGAGGATGCTGTTGTAAACTTCCATAAATCTCGGCGATACCTTTCCGCCAGCCTTCTTTGCTCCCTCTGCCAGACCGGTGCTGATAGAAGTCAGCTCGCGGAAGTTGATCCTCTTCTCGCCAGGAAGCAGGTTAGGCATATCCTTCTCCAGAACAACTCCGTAATCCTGGAACGAATGGGAAACATCCTCAAACGAGCCGCCCTCTGCAAAGCACAGATAGCCGTCTACACGAATGTACTTGCGCATTTTCTCAATGTAATTCTTTGTAACGGTGTACATTACAGAGAGGTTCAACGATGTGTCGGCGTGGCCGTTGCGGATAGCCTCGCTCTCAAAGAAAGAGGTGGTTGAGAAAGCCCAGCAGGTTCCGCTGCTGCCCTGGTTACGGATACCCGTAATCGGATTAGCCTTAACTGTAGTGAACTCAAAACCGTTTCTCTGTTCCTTCTGAGGAACGCCCGGCTGAGCGGAAGCGGCAGAAGCCATGCACACAAATGCAAGCGCTGCGGCAAAAACTTTCAATGATTTCATAATCTGTTAATTTTTAAAAAAAATTCTACTTCATTCTCTTCCATACGTTCATATTTCCCCGCCTAAATGCATCCTGTGGTCCATCCCTGGTGTCACTGGTGCTACTTTCCCTGCCTTTAAGGTATTCTCAGGAACTTATGGGCCTGGATGGAAATGTTCCACTCAGGATGTTCTTTCACATACTCTATTATATATGGCGCAACAGTCTTCATCCTGCTCCACTCCGGCTGCAGGTAGAACAGGCTATGCGCCTGCACCTCAAGCACCTTGCGGCGGTTCTCCTCTGCCCACTCAAAGTCATCTTTTGTTTCAACGATGACCTTCAGTTCATCGGCAATGGGGAAAAACTCCTCCCGAGGCGGCTTGTTCCGCTTAGGACTCAGGCATATCCAATCAAACTTTCCGCTCAGTGGACTGCTCCCGCTAGTCTCCAGGAAGATCTCCAAACCATAATCCTTCAGCATCTTGCACAGAGGATCCAACGGATAGTTCATAGGCTCACCGCCCGTAATCACAATGGCTTTGGCCGGAGTAGCAGCCGCATCCCTTACGATGCTCTCGATATCCACCGGAGGGAATCGGTCAGGGTTCCAGCTCTCTTTGCTGTCGCACCAGCGGCACCCCACATCACAGCCGCCCAGCCTTATGAAAAAGGCCGGCTTGCCGGAATGGAAGCCCTCTCCCTGAATCGTGTAGAAACTCTCCACAAGCGGCAGTTTCTTACCACCCTCCAAAGACGGATATGTTATACCCTCATTCATCTTATTCCTACAAATATACTAATAATCTCCTAAAGAAATAACCTTCCGGAAACTCTATCTACGAAACGGCGATGGTGTGTTGTAAGTAGCTGATATTCAGCTCACCCCTATTATTACCCCTAGAGAATGCATAGGTAATATTCTGGATATTTTGATTTTCAGCGCATTACAACGCACCATCGCCAGTTGGCTGACTTTATGGCAGAGCAGAGCCGGGAATTCCGGCTGGGAAAGCCTTCTGTGCTGACATAATGGCACATAACGAGGCGTTTTTAGCCTAGAAAAGGAATGGCGGACATCTTGCATATATGCTTCTGGCGCACATCGCCGAGATAAATAGAAAAAAAGGAGGATTAGATATGAACGTAATGAACAATCAGGCACAAGGAAAGATGCTGGAACGCTATGCCATCAACCTGAACCAGAGGGCAAAGGACGGCAAGCTGGATCCTGTCATCGGCAGAGATGACGAGATCAGGCGAGTGCTCCAGATTCTTAGCCGACGTACCAAAAACAACCCTATCCTGGTAGGAGAACCGGGCGTGGGAAAGACCGCTATCGCTGAAGGTCTGGCCCAGAGGATCGTGCACGGAGACGTAGCCGAAAACCTGAAGGGCAAAGTTATCTACTCCCTGGATATGGGAGCCTTGATTGCAGGCGCCAAATACCAGGGCGAGTTCGAGGAAAGGCTTAAGGGAGTCGTTAAGGAAGTGGTAGAAAGCGACGGAGAGATCATTCTCTATATAGATGAAATTCACACGCTTGTAGGCGCAGGCCAGACTTCTGGCGCTATGGATGCCGCAAACATCCTCAAGCCTGCCCTTAGCCGTGGAGAACTCCGCTGCGTAGGTTCCACTACGCTAGACGAGTACCAGAAGTACTTTGAGAAAGACAAGGCTCTGGAAAGAAGGTTCCAGATGGTGATGGTGGACGAGCCGTCCCCTGCCGAGAGCATTTCCATACTCAGGGGCCTGAAAACCAAGTACGAGAACCATCACAAGGTTAAGATTGAGGACGACGCTATTATTGCGGCAGTGGAGCTTAGTCACCGATACATCACCAACCGATTCCTTCCGGACAAGGCCATAGACCTGGTAGACGAAGCCGCTTCCAAGCTCCGTCTGGAGATGAACTCCGTGCCGGAGGAAATAGATGAGCTGCAGAGGAAGATCCGTCAGCTGGAGATTGAAAGAGAGGCAATTAGAAGAGAAGGCAAATCTCCTAAGCTCACCGATATCACTAACCAGCTGGAAGAGCAGAAGAAGCAGCTGGAAGTCCTGAACAAGCAATGGCAGGAGGAAAAAGGCGTCTTCGACAGTCTTCAGGCAAAACGTCAGGAGATAGACAGCCTTAACTTTCAGGCAGACAACGCAGAACGCAACGGAGACTACGCCAAGGTTGCAGAAATACGTTACGGAAAGATTGCAGGCCTTCAAAAGGAAATAGACGAGCTCAACAAGAAGATAGAAGCCAACGACCACCGCCTGATCGATGAGCAGGTCAGACCAGACGACATCGCTGAGGTAGTGGCTAAATGGACCGGCATTCCTGTCTCCAAGATGATGCAGAGCGAAAAGAACAAGCTGATCAATCTGGAAGCCGAACTCCACAAGAGAGTCATAGGGCAAGACGAGGCCATTAAAGCTGTCGCCGATGCCGTAAGACGCTCAAGGGCAGGCCTTCAGAGCGAAAAGCGCCCTATCGGATCCTTCCTCTTCCTCGGAACCACGGGAGTCGGAAAGACCGAGCTGGCCAAGGCTCTGGCGGAGTTCCTGTTCGACGACGAGAATATGATGACGCGTATCGATATGAGCGAATACCAGGAAAGGTTTGCCGCCACCCGTCTTGTGGGAGCGCCTCCAGGATATGTGGGCTACGAAGAAGGCGGCCAGCTTACGGAAGCCGTAAGAAGGAAACCGTACTCCGTAGTGCTCTTCGACGAGATCGAGAAGGCTCATCCAGACGTGTTCAACATCTTGCTGCAAGTCCTTGACGACGGCCGTCTTACAGACGGCAAGGGCCGTACGGTCAACTTCAAGAACACCATCCTTATAATGACCAGCAACGTGGGCAGCGACATCATCCAGGACTATATGTCCAAGATGAAAGGTCTGGAAACTGCCAGTGTCACCGATAAAGACGGAGACGGGGTTCCAGATCCTCAGAACAGCGCCGAATATGCCCAGCTTGCAATCAACAACGCCCATAACGAGCAGCTCCTGGATGAGTGCAAGGAGAAGGTTCTGGCTCTTATGAAAAGAACCGTCCGCCCGGAATTCCTCAACCGTATAGACGAAATCATAATGTTCCGTCCTCTCGGCAAGGAAGAAATCCGCGGAATCCTGAAGCTCCAGATAGACCAGGCAGAAAAGCTTCTTGAGGGTCAGGGCATAAAGCTGAACTTTACAGACAAGGCTCTGGACTATCTCTCCAATAAGGGATTCGACATTGCCTATGGCGCAAGGCCAATCAAGCGTCTGCTCCAGAAGGAAGTCATCAACACCGTAGCCAAAGCTCTCATCGCCGGCAAGGTCTCCAAAGGCAGCACCATCAACATAGACTGCGTAGATGGCGGCCTTGTAATCAGCTAAACTAATGGTGGAGCGCAAAACGCTCCACCGCTTCATTTGGGCAAAAATTTCGTACATTTGCGCCCTATGGATCAAGAGAGAGAAGACCAAGAGTTCGAGAGAGAGGAAGACGAGCGCCTTAGAAGGGCGTTTGAGAGATACGACTCCCTGCACAACAGCAAGGGGCGTGGTGCTTCTATGCCGGAAAAAGAAGAAAATCTCATCGCTGAGGAAAACAGATTTGAAGAGGATGAGTATGAGTACATTATAGACAAGTACGTAGACCTCTACAACATAGATATGGCCAACAGGGTTTCTGAGGAGGGTTTTCTGAAGTACCCATATTCGTCCGAACTTCTGGTGAGGTATTGCGACGCAATGGTTATACGCAAGGAGCTGGACAAGGCGCTCCAGGTTCTGGACCATTACAAGGATTCCTTCCCGCCAAATGCCGATATCTATCTGTCATACAGCAGGGTATATATTGGAAAGAAAGATCTGCAAAGTGCCCGCCGCTACTACGATATGGCCATTGCGGTTGAAAGCACCCCTGAGGAGGTTTGCGATTCCGTTCACACTCTGGCCCAGGACTGTATGGAGATTGAGCAGTGGCAGGAAGCCATCTTCTATCTCGACAGGACTGCGGAACTGACTGCCCGCTGGAACGCCAAGCACAACGAGAAGGAAAAGGACGAGAACCTTAACTCCTTCTGGTTCGACTACGCATTCTGCTCCGAGAAAATAGGCCAGGAAGACAAGGCAGTGGAGCTATACCAGAAATGCCTGGACATAGACCCGTTCAACGATATCATCTGGCACAATCTGGGCATAATCTATGAGAAGAAAAGGCTTTACAGGAAGTCGTACGAGGCATTCGGCTATGCCATTGCCCTCAATCCGCAGAACATCCACGCCCTGTTCAATATGGGCCAGCTCTGCCTGGAGTGCAAGTTGCCTCAGGAAGCCCTCAAGCATTTCAACGATTTCAACCGCTTAGAAAAGAACGACCCAGACGGAATCTGCGGACAGGCTCTTTCATATTTTCTCCTCGGCGATTTGAACCAGGCCGAAATCCTCTACCGCAAGGCACTGATTTTCAACCCAGAACATCCTGGCGCCAAGAGAGGTCTTGAAGACGTTCAGGCAGAGAAGAAGATCCAGGAGAAACTCCAGACTCGCCGCAAGACTCCAAAGAGCGGCAAAGACCGCCAAGACATTGAGGACTCCGGAGACCTTGAGGGAGTATAAACTTGAACAAAACACAATACAGGCAATATCAAATGAGCAAGATCAGAGAATATACACTCCTAACACTCAAAGGAATAGGCGTTGGAGCCGCAAACGTCATCCCAGGCGTGAGCGGCGGAACCATTGCCTTTCTGACAGGAATCTTCGAGAGGCTTATCAACTCGCTGAAGTCTTTCAACTTCAGAACCACCAAGCTCCTCTTCCAGGGAAAGTTCAAGCAGTGGGCAAAGGAAACAGACATCGTCTTCCTGCTTTTCATCATCCTGGGAATTGCCATCAGCGCCTTTTCCCTGGCTAAACTGATGCTCTATCTGCTTCACAACCATCCGGTTGCAACCTGGGGATTCTTCTTCGGGCTTGTTCTGGTATCTTGCTGGTACGTGATAAAGGATGTCAAGAAATGGAACATAGGCACCTGCTTCAGCCTGCTTCTCGGCATAGCTATTGCCGTTTGGGTATCGCTGACCTCCCCTTCTGAAACTCCAGACACATGGTGGTTCATCCTGATTGCCGGCGCCGCCAGTATCTGCGGAATGATCCTCCCCGGAATCTCTGGAAGCTTCCTCCTGGTCCTGATGGTCAAGTACGAAGACCTTATGCAGAGCATCAGCTCCCTGAACCTTCCTCGCCTGGCTCTCTACCTCGTAGGAGCCGTTGCCGGACTGCTGGCCTTCTCACATTTCCTTGCCTGGCTGCTCAAGAACTGGTACAACCAGACGATAGCCCTCCTGACAGGCTTTATGGTAGGATCGCTGATTAAGATATGGCCGTGGCAGCAGATCCTCCAGGGAGAGGGAGACAAGGCCATCACTCACCCTATCCTGCCAGCCAAGTACGCTGCCCTCAACGGCTGCAACCCTCAGATAGCCACCGCCATAATAATGGCAATACTTGGCATCGCGATAGTTGTAGTCCTGGAAACCTGGGCAAACCGCAGCAAAGCCAGTGAAGAAAAGAAGAACCAAACTCCAGCTACAAAATAGAAAATACAAGACCTCAATATATTATAATTGAGAAAAATTGTTACATTTGCATCCCCAACCGCCAACGCGGACTAAAGGGGGGGACTGGTTCGGTAGCTCAGCTGGATAGAGCAACAGCCTTCTAAGCTGTGGGTCTTGGGTTCGAATCCCAACCGAATCACTAATATATGCTGAGACACAGGAAATTACAAAGCCTGTGTCTTTTTTTGTGTCCGCTTAGACGAGAACAGTCTCAAACATCTTATGATAGCTGGCGGCTTTCTTCTCAAGAGACAGCGGATAGGCCCTTGAGGTTGAAGGCATGCGGAAAAGCAGGAGTTCACGGCCAGCTGGAATCTTTATCGCGACAGGCTCCCCTATCTTGATGTCCTTGACGTCAAGGGGCTTCAGATCAGTTTTCGACAGCTCAGGCGTGCTGGAAGCCATCAACGGGCGGTTGGCATCGATGAAAGTTTCAAGGGCTTTCTGGCCGGTGACGGCAATGGCCTTGCAGCCTGGCATCTGGGCAAGAAGGGAGGCGATATCCGTTGGGCGAGCAACCTCCAGGAACTTGTCAGAAGCGTTGCCCTTGAGGCGTCTAACCGCAGATGCAGTATCGTACAGCGCTATCCCCTTTTCACGGCAAAATTCAACAATCCTCTCCCTGTCAAACTTCTTGAGTTTCTTTCCTTTATCCTCAGCGATGAAATAATCTTTATCGCTGAAGAAAACAATGCCGCAAATTCTCCAGAAATCGTTGATGAAATTCGGATAAAAGAAATCCATGCTCCAGCGGACCCTGGGCGGAGGAAAACTGCCCAGAACCAGAAGCTTTGCCCCTTCCGGAATGAATGGTTTCAGCGGATGTTCAACTATATCCATACTATCGCTTAAACAATTCAGAATGAAACCCCAATCTTACAAGAACAA
Organism: Bacteroidales bacterium; assembly: GCA_016285455.1. GTDB lineage: Bacteria > Bacteroidota > Bacteroidia > Bacteroidales > UBA932 > Egerieousia. The sequence continues at coordinate 413,180 of JAEEQS010000001.1, read as the reverse complement.
TTGTATTGTCTGTTTTATCAAACCATATCAATAGAAAATCGTTTTCAATATGGCATTCACAATAACCTTTGAAAGAACCTGATAACGTATGAGACTTATACTTAGAATCAACCGTTCCTCTATTCTGAAGTTGCTCAAGAACAATTCTTACTTCAACTAACTTCTCAGGATTGTTCTTATATCGTTTCAGATCCTTCTTAAATTGACTACTTAATTTTATCCAAATCTAGAGTTTCCAGATTCTTCTCCTCCATAGCTTCTTTCATAGCTTTCAAGGTCAATTCATTTGGTTCATCATAAGCAACACTATATAGAATGGTTTCTACATAGTTGTTTAAACTTCTATGTTCAAGCTTTGCTTTAATCCTAAGTCTTTCAAGCAAAGCATTATCTAGCCTGAAGGCAGTCTGACGCTTGGTTTTTGTTCTTTCTATTGTTTGCATATCACAATGTGTTATACAATAATTATACTTTCAACTGCAAATGTAATACAAAATTTTAATAAAAAAAGGATGACAGTATTTTGTCATCCTTTAGAATAAAAAAACATAATATTCTCCTACTACAAGAGGGCGGTGACGGCGGCCTCGACCTTGTCCAGAGGGTGGGTTGGCTCAAAGCGAGCAACGACCTCTCCGTTTCGGTTGATCAAGAACTTGGTGAAGTTCCACTTGATGTCTGCGGTTTCTCTCCAGCCTGGAGCTTTCTCGTCGAACATCTTCTCCAGGATTGGAGTCAGTTTGTTGTCAGCATCAAAGCCCTCGAAGCCCTTCTGACTCTTTAGCCAGGTGTAAAGCGGAAGCTCGTTCTCTCCGTTAACATCGCTCTTTTTGAACTGCGGGAAGTCTGTTCCAAACTTCAGCTGGCAGAATTCTGTAATCTCGGCATCGGTGCCAGGAGTCTGGTTGCCAAACTGGTTGCAAGGAATGTCAAGAATCTCAAAGCCCTTGTCTTTAAGCCTCTTGTACATAGCTTCCAGTTCGTCGTACTGAGGAGTGAAGCCGCAGCCCGTAGCTGTGTTTACAATAAGGAGGACCTTGCCCTTGTATTCAGCAAGGCTGATCTGCTGGCCGTTCTTGCCAGTCAGGAAGAAATCTGTAACTGTTTTCATATTGCTGTTTGTTTTTGTTTCAGTGGTTTGAGGATCTTTGCCTTTAGCGGTCTTAGAAAGATAAATCCAGGCGCCAATAAGCACCAGAAGAAGCACAACAAGAACAATAGAACTCTTTACGCTATTGTTCTTGCGCCTTTGGAAACGTTCCCGGTTGAAATGTAAGTCATTTCCCATAAAAGCCGATTATAAAGATTGCAGAATATCAGAATTTCATATCGTCCCAGCCAAACGGATGCTTGGCAAGCGGAAGGCGGGCCAGAGGATGGTAGTCTCCCACCAGGCCAATAGGCTTGGCATTGCGTATTCGGCTTACTATCTCTATGCAAGGCCTGGCCTCGCTGATGCGGAAGCCCTCCCCTGCAAGGATTTTCTGGTAGCTCTTGGTATGGAGCTCGGTAAACCCTGCACTGAACTCAAACTCCTCTCCATCGATATTCAGGGTGCGGTATGTGCGCTTTTCTCCCTGAACGGCATTCTCCGGAAGGCATTCCGCGTTGATGCTCAGGAAGTAACGGACCCGGGCCTTTTCGAGCTCTAGATATCCTGCCACGCGGTCAAAACTCATAACGTGAACAATGTTCTGCTTTACCGGGCCAAACACCCACTGGAGCATATCGTAGAAATGCACTCCTATGTTTGTGGCCACGCCTCCGCTCTTGTGAACATCTCCCTTCCAGGAAGTGTAATACCATTTGCCTCTAGATGTAATGTACGTTAGATCAACATCATAGATTTTATCTGCAGGCCCCTCGTCCACCTTCTTCTTCAGAGCCACTATACTATCGTGGAGCCTGAGCTGCAGAATCGTGTAAGCCTTGTGACCGGTTTCCTTTTCCAGATCAACAAGGTTGTCTATGTTGTATGGATTCAGCACCAGTGGTTTTTCACAAATCACGTCAACTCCCAGCCTAAGGCCATAACGGATAAAGGCGTCGTGAGTGTAGTTAGGAGTGCAGATACTCATCCAATGCAGAGGATCATCTGTCCTCATTCTTTTGGAACAGAAGCGGTCAAACTGCTCGTTTTCAGTATAGAACGAACAGTCAGGAAAGCTGCTGTCAAGCCTTCCCACACTGTCAAACTTATCGTAAGCCACAACTAGCCTGTTCCCTGTATCAGCGATGGCCTTGATATGTCTTGGAGCAATGTAACCCGCCGCCCCAATCAGTGCAAAATTCAGCATATTCAATTCAATTAGACTATAAAATTAAGAATAATTGCCTTTCCTCAGCGATTGTTATCTCATAAATGTCAAAAGGATTTCTATAGGATGTAAGGCTTTTACGCCGGTTCCATCTAGGATCTGCTGCCTGCAGCTAGTTCCAGGAGCCGCCACAAGAACAGGAATATCACTCTCTTTTTTCTCCGCGGTAGACTCCTTGATTGCCCCCACTGCCTTGCGAACAGCTGGGAAAAGAACTGTTTCACCGATGGCCATAGATGTCTTGTAATGAGCCTTTTCGTACCCAAAACTTCCGGCCATACCGCAACATCCGCTAGGTATCGTATGAAGAATTGCCCCCTTCAAAAGCCCCTTGAGCATCTGCTCCGTTTTTCCAATCCCGACCAGAGCCTTCTGATGGCAATGCCCGTGGAGATATATCTCGCAGGCCACATCTGAAAACATATCAGCCGTTATGTTCCCCTTTTCCATCTCCCTGACAATAAACTCGTCATAAAGCAGAGCATTGCGTCCAAGAGTCTTGGCTTTCTCCCTCATTTCCAGCGGCACAAGATCCGGATACTCGTCTCTGAAACTCAATATGCAGCTAGGTTCAATGCCCACAAGAGGAGTTTCTTCTGAAATCATACCTCCAAGAAGCTCAACATTTTTCTTGGCAAACTTCTTGGCAAGGCGCAAGCAACCCTTTGATATTGAGGCTCTTCCGCTTTCCACGTGGCGTGGAATCTCAACCTCATATCTCAATGCTATAAGAAGGCGAGCAAACTTCAGCCCAAGCTCCGCCTCCTGATAGTTGGTGAATTCATCGGCAAAGAGATAAACCTTCCCTTTTGGGCTCTGAGATGAATCGGCTTTCTTACGCCTTTCCCGCTCAACAAGAGCACGCATAGACCATCTGCTGAGTTTTGGTATATGCCTCTCTGATGCAAATCGCACGGCTCTCTTTATCAGGCGTTCAGAAGGTTTCCATCCGGCAAAGAAGTTGTAAAGAGGGCGAACAAAATGCCCCAGACGCTCCACTGCCGCCATACGAGCAACCATCCAAACTCCAAGCGGAGTCCCCTGCGCATCCCACTTATGCTGAAGCAGTTCCGCGCGTATTCTGGTCATATCCACATTAGACGGGCACTCGCTCCTGCAACCCTTGCAGGCCAGACAGGAGAACAGAACCTCCTCCAGTTCCGGACTCTTTACTATCTGCTTGAAACTCTTCTTTCCGAACTTTTTCTTATTACCTGAGGCAGAAATACTTACAGCTTCTTCTGAGAAACCGTAGGTCAGAAGTTCGCGGATGACGTTGGCACGGGCGCGGGTAACGCAGAGTTCATCTCCGGTGGCCTTGAATGCCGGGCACATTGTTCCACCCATAGAGGTGAACTTGCGGCAGGCTCCAGCACCGTTGCACTGCTCTATGCTGCAGAGCATTGCGTAAGGATTGCTCTCTCCGTGAGAAAATTCCCCGTTCCAGGTGAAATATGTACTTTCAGGGAGAATATATGCATCTGATTGCTTTACAGAACAAGCATCTTGGTTCAGAAGATATCGGAGATATTCGTCCATTGGCGGAGTATCAACAATCTTGCCGGTGTTGAATACTCCATCCGGATCCCAGGTGCGCTTGACCTGGCGCATAAGTTCGTAGACCTCAGCCCCGTACATCAGCGGAATAAACTCTCCCCTAAGCCTTCCATCTCCGTGTTCTCCGGAGAGACTTCCGTGGTGTTTGCGCACCAGAAGGGCGGTCTCATAAGCAACCTGCCGGAACTTCTTCCTGTCCGCCGGGTCCTTGAGATTCAGTATCGGCCTAAGATGCAGCTCGCCCGTACTTATATGCCCATAATATACGCAGCTAAGCCCCAGACCATCAAGCATCTTCTTGAAATCCGCAATGTAAGCCGGCATCCTCTCTGGAGCAACCGCCGTATCCTCAATCACCCCAACCGGCTTGGCATCGCCCTTCATCCCGCTCAAAACTCCCAGACCGGCTTTCCTCAGATCCCACACCCTGCTGATTTCCTTGCCGTAAACCCTTGTGCAGCAATATGCAAGCGAACTCACTTCTTCCTCAAACCCCTTGGCTTTTGCCTCCATCTGAGGACCTTCAAACTCAGCGATAATCAGTGCTGCCGGATTGCCTTCTATGAAGAAACGGTTCCTCTGCTGCTCGAGATTTCCCTCACACAGACTTAGAATCTGCCCGTCCATAAGCTCCACGGCAACTGGGCCGTGCCGGAGCGCTACAAGATTTGCAAGAAGGCTGTCTTCCAAGCTGTTGCAATGGGCACAAACCACCAGCCTTTCTTCCGGCGGAAGCGGATCCAGAGAAACTTTAATCTCTGTAACAAAAGCCAGCGTTCCCTCGCTACCGCAGAGAAGCGGACAGAGATTGATCTTCCGCTCGGCCAAACTCTCAAGAACCTCGTCTATCGCATAGCCGCAGCTTCGGCGGCGAAGCGTTTTATCCGGATAATTCTCGCGTATCAGCGCAACTGTCTCAGGATCAAGAGCCCACGATACGAGTTGAGCGTATATTTTTTCTATAAGAGGTCCTTTGCCAAACTGCTCCCAGAAGCGCTCTCCAAACCGTTCTTCAAGTTCGGCTATGGTGTAAGGCTTGCAAACCTCAATGCTGCCATCGCTGAGAACAACTGTGGCTTCCAGAACGTGATGGCGAGTGCTGCCGTAAACCAGGGAGTGGGTTCCACAGGAATTGTTCCCCAGCATTCCCCCTATGCAGCAGCGGTTGCTGGTGGATGTCTCCGGGCTGAAGAAAAGGCCATATGGCTTAAGGGCAAGATTCAGCTCATCGCGTACAACACCAGGCTGCACCCGTGCCCATCGGCCAGACTGATTGATTTCCAGTATCTTGTTCCAGTGCCTTGAGATGTCGCAGACTATGCCGCTTCCCACTACCTGACCGCAGATAGAAGTTCCGCCGGCGCGGGGAATAAGGTGAGTCTTCCTTTTTCTGGCTTCCTCCAGAAGGTCAATCACATCTTCAACCGTCTGTGGATAAGCCACTCCCAGAGGCAACTCCCTGTAAACGGAAGCGTCTGTAGAGTATGCAATCCTATGAAGCACATCCGTAAGTATCGTATTTTCCGCTTTGTTGCGCATCATAGGATAGTGAAGAAGAATTACAAAGTCAACTGTTTGCCGTAGAAAAGATTATACTCTTCAGGGAAGAATGTGTCAAAACCGCCGCCGTGGTGGAAGGTAATTTCTCCAAAATACAATTTGCCGTCAACATCGTAAAAATCAACGCGGATATAACGAGGAAACTTCTCGGCGACTTTGGTTCCGATCCTTATCATTTCATCCAGGGTAGAAGGCCGTGGGACATCGGAAGTATTCATATCAGAACGCCAGGTATTCCTTGGAACCCAGGAGAATGGAAGCTTGTTCCAGTCTTTGTCATAGATGCACCTGTCGTTCTTGCCCTCCCTATCAAAGGATACATATACGAAAGCCAGTTTCCCGTTAATGAAATGAAGCTTATAGTCATTCGGAATCTTGCCGTCTTTGGTTTCCAGGAGTTTTTCAACAATAATCCTAGGCTCAATATACTTGTACTGATATTCCTTTGAATAATTATACCAGTTCTGGCTCAGCCAGTCGCGGCATTCTCGGCGCATATGTTTCCAATTGATGTCCTCTGGAGAACGGACAATTTTCCACTGAGCCATAGCGTGGTTGCTCTTGATTATGCAAGGGAACTCCTTTATGTTTTCAGGACGCACCTCGTCTACGTTCTTTGTGGTAAAAATCAGAGGAACAAGGTATTGCTCACCAAATTCACGGGCTATATAGTCTCGGTTGACATATTTGTCTGCATAGAAAGAATGCCACCTTTCCCTGTCGTAGAGCTTCATCCACATCAGTTTCTCGTTCAAGGTCTGTGGATTCTTCAGGTTGAGCTTTTTTCCGTGAATGCCCTTGAAGTCTCTCTTTACCACATACTCGTCTGGCAAAATGGTGTAATTGAAGAAATGGAAAACCCTTCTTCCCAGCCTCCAGACGGTTCTGGTAAATTCATTCTTGGACAACTTGTTTTTCAGTGAGATAACATCCATATATCAACAGATTAGCAAATTATTTCATCAAATCCTTGAGCTTTTGCCCAACTCTGGCTTTTAGCGGCAGATACCGCAACCGGATGGCCAACCAGTTTGAGCATAGGCAAATCGGTGGCTGAATCTGAATAGGCATACCATTCTCTGTAGTCAGAATCAGGAATCAGCTGCTTTATGTAATTGATTTTGTGGGAGAACATACAATCCGGCCCGTCGAACTTGCCGGTGCAGATCCCGTTCTTGAACTCCAGACGGGTAGATACAATGCCGTCTACGCCAAATTCTTCTGCAAAACGTCTTAGATAAATATCATATCCTCCGCTTACGAGGTAAATCTTATATCCTTCCTGTTTTTTCTTTTTCAGTTCCTCCAGAACCGGTAGAATGAAAGCCGGTTTGAGTTTCTCTGTATAATACCTCTGCGCCAAAGACTCCAGCTCCTCTTTTGACATTCCCTTAAGGTTCTTGATCCTCAGCTTCTTTTCAACAGAAGCGGTAGGCATCAGACGGCGGAGCAAACCCACCAGATGAACTTTGTTGAGGAAGTTGAATGTCCTGTCTGCAGACCGGTTGGTATTCTGAGAATTTGACATAACAAACCTCACATACGCATCTGCGGTCTGAAAACCTACAAGAGTCTCACAGAAGTCAAACAGAGCAACTTTCATTACCTGCCGTAGTATTTTAAGATAACAGACATCACAGTCTTCATCTGTTCTACCGTGCCAATCGTTATGCGGAAACAGTTGTGGACTATTGGATGCTGCATTGTGTCTCTTGCAAAAATGTTGTTCTCTGCCAAATAGTTGAGAAGCCCCATTTTCTCCTCATAAGAAGGGAATTTCAGAAGCATAAAGTTTCCTCCGCTTGGCTGAAGAACATATTTGTCTTTAACCTTTTCAGATTCCTCGGCAAAATAGGCCATCCCCTTGTGAACCTGATCAACATAATTCCACATATAAGGTAAATCGCTGAGAGCGGCAATTGCAGCCTCCTGGCCAAACGTCGTCAAGTTCTTTGGATTTCTAATCCTGTTAACAAACTGAACATTGTCTTTGGAGCCCAGAAGATATCCCACCCTGAAATTAGCCAGAGCAAAGGCCTTAGACATTGTCCTGGAAATCAGAATATTGTCATATTCAAGCACCAAATCTTTGCAAGAAACGCCGGAAAACTCATAATATGCCTCGTCTATGAGGAAGAGCGTATCCGGGAAGGACTCCAGCAAATGGCGGATATATGAAACCTGATGAACCGTGCCGGTAGGATTATTTGGGTTGCAGATATAAACCACCGCAGGTTCCTTGGCCTGAATGTCCTCTTCAAAACGAGCCGGATCAAACTTAAAGTCTTCTCCTATTACAGAAAAATGCACTTCCGCGCCGTTAGCCTGGCAGGTGAGCCTGAAATTATCGTACGAAGGCCCCAAAATCATAACAGGATCGCCCACGCTTATAAATACCTTGCATATATACTCGTGGAGACTGTCTGAACTGGCAAAATACTGAATATTCTCCACCGGAAGGCCGGTATAATTAGAAAGCAAAGCTAAAAGCCTCTCGTTCTTTGTACTAGGATACAAGTTAAAGAAGTCTGTCTCTTTCAATAACTCAATTATCCTTTCCCTGACTTTAGGAGAAGGAGGAACAGTTGCCTCATTCCAGTCCAGTTTAAGAATCTCAGACCGCTTCTCCGGAGAAACCGCCCAAATCTTGTGGGAAGCCAGCTTGTACGGCTTAAGGTTTCTAAGGTATTTATTAGGAAATTTCATAACGAAACTATTTAATATTCAACTAATTGAGAAACAATCAAAGGAGCCGTGAAGAACTCTGAGCTGGCCCAGGCAAGCCCTACTCCAAAGCCGCAGGCAATGCAATGGTTAGCCTTTCCCCTTAAAGCCTCTCCGCACTGAGTAACCATTGTAAGCGGTATAGACGCACTGGTAACATTGCCGAAATCCTGAATGCAATAAGGAACCTTTTCGGAAGGAATCTTCAGCGATTTGCGTATCTTCTCGTCTATGAACTTATTGGCCTGGTGAAGGAAGAGAAAATCTATCTCCTCCAGATTAATGCCAAATTCAAAAATCAGTTCACGGATAGACATAGGCGGCCTCTTTATGGCAAAGCCGAAAACGTCCATTCCTTTGACTATCATATCTGTACCTTTTCTGAAAATGCCTGGCTCCACCTCAATTTCCCTCAGCGATTCAACGTTTACAGGATTCCTCATACCGCCGTAGGGAGCCATAACGGCAGATGCTCCCGAACCGTCTACGCCAAAAACAAAATTGTAAGGACTCTCAAACTCTTCATCAAATTCCAGAGCCGTAACCGTGGCAGCATCTCCGAACAAAGGACGGACTGAACGGTCTTTAGGATTACGGTTAGCGGTATTGGTTTCAGACGCAATAAGAAGACCTTTCCTGAACGTTCCGTTCTGCATCATAGCAGTTATCACGCTTAAGCCATACACCCAGCCAGAACAGCCCAAAGGCAAATCCATAACAAAACAATCCTGCCTAAGACCAAGCCTGTCCTGAAGGATACAAGATGTCTGAGGAGCAATGTAATCTCTTGACGTGCAGACATAAAACATACAGTCCACATCCTCTGCCCTCCACCTTAAATCCTCCAGAAGCCTCTCCACAGCCTTAATGGACAAGTCGGAAGCAGTAACACCAATATCTACTCTGCGATGGCGCTCTATTCCCGTGGAGGCAATTACCTTCCTAGCCTCCTCCTCGCTTGCAAAAATCGGAAGGCTGAGGTTCTCCTCAACCGTCTTGGGAACACAGGCGCTCATTCCCGCTATCTTGACTTTATGTGTGGTTAATCTAGACATTTAGCTTTGTTTTAAAGACAATCTTTGCTTTTTCCCCGATGCGGTTTTAGGAATCTCGTCTATCCATTCAAAAAAAGCCGGAATCTTGTAATTCTCTAGTTCAGAAGCCAATCCCTTGCGTATATCTTCAAAAGACAGAGCGCTTCCCTTCAGTATGTAGGCTTTTGGAACTTCTCCCAAGATACCAGACGGATCTGCCACTCCAACGCAGATGCAATCTTCCACGCCCAGAGAAATAATGGCATCTTCCACCTCGGACGGGCTCACTTTCTTGCCCCCCACATTTATGATTTCCTTGATGCGGCTTACAAGATACAGGTTGCAGTCTTCTCCCTCATAGCCCATATCTCCAGTCCTGAAGTACGTGCCCCAGAAAGCACCGGCGTTTTCCTCCGGCCTGAAATAAGTACGCATAACCATATTGCCGCTAACGCAAATCTCTCCTGTCTGAAGCTTTGGAAGAGGATTCCCACTCTCATCCATAATCTTGATATCCACTTCTTTGGAAACAGGGCGGCCAATGGTCTGAAGGCAATCTTTATTCTGATGGAACTCCATAAAGGCGGCACGTGAAGCTTCCGTAAGTCCATAATGCATACAAATCCTTGTGGATGGGAACAAAGAACACAGTTCCTGTTTAGACTCCAGAGGCATTGCAGCGCTTCCGATCTCTATGTATTTAATCTGCGGAGCGTATTTCCCGATTCTGGTTCCGCTGAACTTGCGTATGTAAGCCCACACAGACGGAACCATAGCAAATCCAGTAGCATTATATGTTTCAAGAGCTGAGAAGAATTGTTTGATATTGGCGTAACTTCCTAAAAGAACTATCGTTCCACCAGCAATAAGGGTACATCTTAAACGCCCCAGGCCAAAGGAATGGCAAAGCGGAAGGCCAAGCACCTCTACATCAGAATCAGAATTTCCGATGAAGCCGTTGATATTCATCGCGGAGGAATAGATATTCCAATGGCTCAGGCAAACTCCCTTAGGGGTTCCGGTAGTTCCGGTAGTAAAAATAATATCGGCGATATCTTCCTTATCCACAGCCTCTTCCGGCTCAGAAGCCTCAAGCGGGGAAAAATCAAGATTCTCGTAACTGAAAGACGGAACATCCTTCCAGGCAAATCCAAACAAAGCCTTTGGGCAGGTAAGCCCCATCATATAGTCCAGCTTCTTGGCGTTAGACTCTGAATCAACTACAACATTCTCTATGCCAAGCAAATGAGCTGCAAAATACAAGTAAACAAAATCCAGCTCTTTGCGGGCGGATAAAGCTATGCGGTCTCCTTTTGAAAGCCCTTCTGATTTCAGGAAAGAAGCGGCCTTGAAGACCATTTCTTTCAGCTGGCCGTACGTAACGCTCTGGCTGCCAGAAACAAGGGCAGTCTTGTCTGCGTACGAGTTGCAACTCTTCAGAACAGCTGTCAAAAGAGGGCTATGCATCGGCTTTAAGCTTTTTAACCTCAGAAATAATGCTCCTGATATCTGTCAGTTCAAACAAATCCTCCATAGGAATCTCTATGTCAAGCTTTTCTTCAAGGGCGGCAATCATAGCCAGGTTGCCAATAGAATTCCACTCCGGTATATCCCCTATTGAAAGATCCATCGTGAGAACAGACTCATCCACTCCCAGAGAAGACGATATGATTTCCAAGATTTCCTTTTCCATAACTATCTATTGAAGAGACAATCCACCGTCTATTACCAAACTGTGGCCGGTAACCCAGCAAGAAGCATCAGAGAGAAGATAAACGGCTCCATAGGCAATATCCTCCGGCTGGCCGTAGCGCTTGAGAGGATAACGTTTCATATCTTCCTGAAGCTGTTCGTCTGAAACCGTTCCCCTGTGAATCAGAGGAGTTTCAACCATTGCCGGACATATGGTGTTAACTCGTATCTTCCTGGCCGCAAACTCTTTGGCGCAGAACTTCATAAAGGAATTCAAGGCAGCCTTGGAAGCTCCGTAGATAGAGTTCCCGCCGCTGTAAACTGAAGTGCCGCCCAAAGACGCAATAACAACCACAGAACCTTCCTTCTTGATTTTCTTCTTCTTGTATAGCAGCCTGAGCAGCTCCACCGGAGAGAAAAAGTTAATGGAAAACATCTCATCAAACTTATCTCTAGAAGCAAACTGAACCGGAAGAGTCAGCCCTTTGCCGGAGCACAAAACAACTCCGTCTAGATCGGGAACAGAAGAGACCAGACTCTCAACATCCTCTGCAGAAGTCAATTCCGCGGGAATAACAACAGCCTCCTTGCCAAACTCAGCAATTGCAAGGCGAGTCTCCTCAAGCCTTTCAAGATTTCTTGCAGAAATAATAACATCCGCCCCAAGCCTTGCACTTTCAATGGCTGTACGCTTTCCTATGCCTGAAGAAGCTCCGGTAACAAGAATTGTCTTGCCCGCTAGAGAGAAAGGATTTTCTGTCATAATTCTACGAGATCTGATATTACAATATTATCTGTTTCAAACGCTACCGTTCCCCAAGACAAGCCAACGCCAAAACCGCAGCCTATGAATTTGGTCTTGCGGTTCTCAATTTTGCCCTTCAGCTGGGTAACAATCGTAATAGGAATGGAAGCGGAAGAAGTGTTGCCAAAGTCGTGAAGACTGTAAGGAACCTGCTCCTCTGTAAGCTTGAGTTTGGCCCTTATGGTTTCATTCATCTTGAAATTGGCCTGGTGGAATACAAAATAGTCATAAGATGTCCAGTCAAAGCCAAAATGCTCAGCCAGTTTCTTTATAGATTTAGGGGCAGTAGTAATTCCAAAGGCAAACACATCCATTCCCTTCATCCTGGTCTGGAATCCGTGGCGCATACGCCCGTCTTCACACATCTTTGGAATAAGGTCTTCTGCCGTAACCTGGTTGCGGGTTCCTCCAACTTGCTTGATTATAGCGTCATAGCCGCTGCCGTCTGTTCCCATGTTAAATAGGAAGCAGTCAGATTCCTTTCCTGTATACTCCAAGGCTGTAGCGGTTCCGGCAAAACCAAAAAGCTGGTCTGGCTCTTCAAAAGCCTGCTTTCTGGCATCTCCCGCCAAAAGCAAAGCTTTGCGGATAGCGCCGCCGCTCATAAGGCCCAGAAGTGAACACAATCCGTACACCCAGCCAGAACAGCCCAATGATATGTCAAAGGCCATACAATCTCTTTTCAGCCCCAGCCTGTCTTGAAGTATGCAGGAAGTGGCAGGAAGAATGTAGTCTGGAGTCTGCGTCACAAAAACCAGAGCATCCACTTCCGCCTTGTCCCACCCCAGGTCTGCAATAAGCTTCTCTGTAGCTGCAAAACTCAGGTCAGATGTTGTAAAATCATTGGAATAGCGTTTCTGGCGGACACCGGTAGTCTTGATGAAATCATCGTCTGAATACTTGTCTGTAGTAGACACCGTACTCATAACATTCTTGGGCACACCGGCACTCAGACCGGCTATGCGGACTTTGTCAAACTTCAGAAATGCCATTAGAGCTTTGCTATAACTTTATTGTACAAATCCTCAACAGTTACGCTAGACTTCATATCATCTCCTTTGACTGTAACGTCAAACTCTTCATCTATCATCGCAATAATGGAAAGAGCTGTCAGAGATGTGTATTCCTCCAAATCGTGGAATACGGTATCTGCTTTAATCTCAGATGGATCCGTATCATCAAACTGTTCAGCAAATAGAGCAACAAATTCTTCTAAAGTTTTCATTTTATCTAAATTAACAATCTAAAAATCAGTTTTCTTGGCAGGATTGCCCATATAAAGACATCCGTCTTTTGGCTTTGTCATCAGAATTCCACCGGCCCCAAGAGTAACGTTAGAACCAATGCCTATGCGCTGAAGAACAACAGAGCTTATGCCAAAAGTGTTGTTGTCACCAATGGAAACACCGCCGGAAATCCGAACTCCTGGCATAATGGTATTGTGACTTCCTATCTTAACATCGTGACCCAAAACAACAGAACCGTTCAAGACATTGAAGTCTCCAATAGAAACGTCGCAACTCATTGTGCAATTGGCTTGAATGACATTTCCCTTGCCTATTTTAAAAGAATCGGGATCATTCAAGACAATATTCGGATGAATAATGTTCGGGAAATAAATGTTGGAGTTGGAGATCTTGCTAAGGCATTTTAATGCTTTTTTGCAGTGCCCCATTGCAAAAACAACAGCCAATTCCTTAGGATAGGCATTGAGAACTTCAAACCCGCCCAGACAATTCCCGAAATGGGAAATCATCTGGCCTTTCTTTGAAGGATCATCATCAAAGAACCCAATCAAATTCCATTTAGGTTCTTTCTTATTGATTACATTGATTAGGCACGCAATCTCTTTGCCGAATCCACCGGCTCCGTAAATAGCTATATCTTTCATAATCCAATCTTTCCTACATTTAACAAATATAGTAAAAAATTGGAAAAAATGCACTATTTGAAAGCGATAACCTTGATATACTCAGCTGTAAGGCCGTTTGAGCCGTCTTGGGAATCCGCTATGAGAATAAGAGTGTGCCATCCGCCCGGAAGATCCGGCCCAAGGCACATACCCTCAAAATTGGCCAGGTTCAACGATGCGGTAGTGAACTGAACCATTAGGCTCTTTTCCAGCACGGTGCCGGAAGCCCCATCCTTCTTTGCTGACTCTGAAGGATTTACCACATAGAGCTTGGTGCGGGTAAAAGAGCCCAGAGCCTTAGCGAACAAGCCCCCGTTAGGCACATAGACTTCTCTTTCCAGCACTATCAGAGAGCCGTCATCTAATGCCACTAGAGCCGGAACTCCGTGAATGTAGGCCTTGGCGGCAGCGCCTTCCGCAGCGCTCTTGGCTGGAGCGTCCATCTTGTACAAATACTGCTTCTTGGCCTTGAGATCTGAGCCAAAACTCTGGAGCCTAAGAAGACGGCTATCTTTTCCGTCTGCCTTCAGAGGAGTTTCCGTAGTTGTCCAGAAAGTCTTTAGCAAAGCGTTATATGTCAAGGCTTCAAAGCCATTGTTGGAGTTTATCTTATCCTTTGCAAAAGCCGCAGGAACCTTCAGGCTGCGCCCGGTCTCCTTTCCCTCAAGAGTATACTCGGTGATAGTCTGGCCGCTTTCGGAGCTAATAAACATAGTCCCGGAAGACGGAACAAAGGCAACTCCCTCGTTATCCCTTCCTGTAACCTTGGAGCCTGAAGTAAACTCCGGAACAGTGGCAGAAGCAGACTTAACCCTGCCATTATCGCTGAGAACAATGTCAAAGAATACTATTCCGCCGCCGTTTAGCTTGTCATGAACCACTGCATAGCGGTTGTCTCCAAGGTAAGTGATTCCTGAATACTGCCCGGCCGGAATTGCCTGGGCAGACGGCACGTGAAGATCCGTCTGATACACAGGAGAAAAGTCATAACGGATCGCCTCCCGTGCAGCAGCAGCCTTCTCTATGCTGTCGCGAACAATGCTGTCTCTGATCAAGCTATCACGTATCAGACTGTCACGAAGCAGACTGTCTCTCAGCAAACTATCGCGCAGAACACTGTCTTTCTGCAAACTGTCGCGCAGAGAATCAGCACTGACAACCTTAATAGTGTCCTGCCGCAGATAGCCACCTGAATAAAAGCCGTGAGTGGCATAAGACTGAGCCGGAGCAGTCTCCACAGGCTTTAAAGCACCGCATCCAGCGCCTGCAACAAGGGCTATTCCAAATAGCAGTAACTTTCTCATAACTAAAGGCTCCAGTAACGCATCTTCTTGATTTTTCCACGGTACAGGCCCTTGATATCAACCAATAGGGCATTCTCGGAAGACAGGGCAATGAAGTCCTTCTCCCCCATCTTCTTCAGCTGCTTGTGTGCAACAGCCACAATCACAGCGTCATATCCCTTGCCCAAAGACTTCTGCAGCTGAATGCCGTAAACCTTCTTGACCTCAGCAGGATCTGCCATAGGATCATAGACAGAAGTCTTAACGCCGTAACTCTCAAGCTCCTCCACAATGTTCACCACCTTGGAATTACGTATATCTGACACATCTTCCTTGAAAGTTATTCCAAGCACCAGAACCTTGGCTCCTTTTATGGCCCGGCCGCCCTTGATAAGCTCCTTGACCACCTTCTTGCCTATGTAGCCGCCCATAGAGTCATTCACAAACCTTCCGGCATTGATTACCTTGGTGTGGTATTTCAGCTGATGTGCCTTATGCACAAGGTAATACGGGTCCACTCCAATGCAATGCCCGCCAACCAGCCCAGGATAGAACTTCAGGAAGTTCCACTTGGTGCCGGCAGCTTCCAGCACATCATAAGTGTTGATTCCCATACGGCCAAAAAGGATGCTCAGCTCGTTCATCAGAGCAATGTTCACATCCCTCTGGGTATTCTCTATGATCTTTGCCGCCTCGGCCACCTTTATGCTAGGAGCCTTGTGCACACCTGGCTCAACCACAGATGAATACACGCCTGCTATCCTTTCCAGCGCGGCTTTGTCGCAACCCGATACAATCTTTACGGTATTCTTAAGTGTATGCACCTTGTCTCCAGGATTTATCCTCTCCGGAGAATAACCCACTTTAAAGTCTTTCCCCATCTTCAAGCCGGAAATCTCCTCAATAACCGGAACGCAATCTTCTTCCGTGCATCCAGGATACACAGTGCTTTCAAACACAACGCAATCTCCTTTCTTTATGACCTTGCCCACAGCCATAGAAGCACCCAGAAGCGGAACAAGATCCGGCTCATTGGCCTCCGTAACCGGCGTAGGTACAGCCACTACGTAAAATGTTGCCTCAGCGATGTCTTCAATCCTGGATGTAAACACAATGTTCTTCCCCTTGAAATCCGCTGCGCTCATCTCTCTGCTTGGATCATCTCCCTTTTGAAGCCTGGCAATCTTTGCCGGATTAATGTCAAATCCAATTGCCTTGAACTTTTCTGCAAAAGCCAGCGCCAGCGGAAGGCCCACATAGCCCTGCCCCACAACAGCAATAATCTCCTTTTGGGTTACTTTCTTTGTCATATCGGTAAAATCTATTCTTCAAACCATAAAAGTACGAACATTTTCACATTTCCGGCTATATCAACTCACTTCTACCCTATCTGCCATCCTTCAAATCGGCAGTTCCTGATTTTATCCATTTGAAAGATGTCTTTGCGGCAGTTCTTGGAAAAATGCGTCCAAGCCTCTCTGCATCGCTGATTATTTTCCACAACGAAATGGATTTCTTTACAAGATACGAGCGTTTTTTATAGCTCTCGTCACGATTCCGCCCCATATTCCCCGTTGAAAGAATGAAAGACATCACCCTGGCAGCCTTTCTTGAATAACGCACAGAACCGTCATACATTGGAATAATGGCAGGATTCATTCCCAAATAATCCACCATCAATGCCGCAAAAGCCTTCCACTCAACCTTTAGCCCCATTTTCTCAATCCAGGAAGTTACAAATTTAGGATCTATTTCATCGCTATAAGAATATAGAAGTCTGCAAAGGTCACAAACCTGCCTCAGCCCCACCCCACTCCTGAACAAATGCTCCAGAATGTGACAGAAAACATAAATCACATCATACTGAGGATCAGGAAGAAGAATTATTTTTCCTTCGTTTTTCCACTCTCTGAATCTCTTTTCAGAGAATAGATTGCTCATCAATTCATCAAGGCAGGCATCAATCTTTCTAGTAAGAAAAACATGCATGGAACCATGCAGTTCCAGAATGGTTTTACCAATGAACAATGCAATATGCCTATCCTTAACACTGTCATCTATCAGCTTGGTTGCCTTATCCCTATAAAGACTCCTTGCCTTGTCATAATCATTGCCATTGAATAGCAGATCAACATCTCCTATCTTGCGTCTTAACGGCAGAAGATATGTTTGCGCAATGCCCTGTCCTTTAAGAAGAACCGGATGAATATCCTTAGCCTGCAGCTGCTTGGAAATCTCCTCTATGAAGCTATTCATCTTAAGATTATACTGCTCCATAGAATATATTTTCTTGGCCAAAGCCTTACGCTGATCCTTAGGCATTATGTCTTCCAGCGTAAAACCCAACACTCCGTAATCAAAAGCAGAGGCAACCAGGCCTTCGATAGTTTGCTCCTTTGCCATCTGCCAGACTATATCCCAGTCTACACCCTCTGAATCTTTCTCCATCCCCTCCGCAATCTCTTTACCCCATAAACCAACCGAAGCCAGATACAGGAACATCCTCACTTCAGAGGAATCAATGTCATATTGCTTGCCTTTGACTCTCATCTCAAATAGTCAATAATCTTTTCAACAATCTTTTCGGAAGCATGGCCGTCACCGAACAAAGGAGCAAAAACTGTCTTTCTGCCTTTAAGGGCACCGTAAGCCTCAACGATTCTTTCAAAAGAAGATCCTGCAATTATTGCCGCGCCTTGGCGAACTATTTCAACCCACTCTGTTTCAGAGCGAAGTATAACGCAAGGTTTTGCATGGAAAAATGCTTCCTTCTGCACTCCGCCGCTGTCTGTCATAATGATTGCAGAATTCTTCTCAAGAGCAATCATATCAAGGAATGTCACTGGATAAACAAGACGAATCCTTTCAGAATTCTTAATCAAGCCCAGAAGACTGCTATCCAAGTTCTTATCCATAGTGGCCCTAGTTCTCGGATGGAGCGGAATAACCACATCTATATTATCTTCCTCAGCGATATGGACAATAGCTGAAAAGATACCGCCCAGACAAGCCGGATTATCAGTATTTTCAGCCCTGTGCACCGTTGCCAGGATGTATTTAGAAGGGGAAATGCCCAAATCTTTGAAAATCGTTGATTTCTTTTCCGAGACGGAGGCAAAATAGATACTATTATCGTACATAACATCTCCGCAATTGCAGACGAGCTTCCCTTTCCCTTCCCTTTCGAGATTCAACACCGCTGTTTGAGTAGGGGCAAACAAAATAGAGGAGACGTGGTCGCTAACTATACGGTTAATCTCCTCGGGCATAGCCATATTGAAAGATCTCAGGCCTGCTTCTATATGGAAAACGGGAATGTGCAGCTTGGATGCGGCAATGGCACCAGCTAGTGTGGAATTCGTATCTCCATAAATAACCACACCGTCAAACTTCTCTCCCATAAGTACTTTCTCAATGCCCTCGATCATTCTGGCAGTTTGCACGCCGTGGGTTGCAGATCCCACACCAAGGTTAAAATCAGGACGTGGGATTCCAAGTTCTTCAAAGAAAACGGCAGACATATTGTCATCGTAATGCTGCCCAGTATGCAATATCTTCTCCTGAACGGTATGGCTAAACTTAGTGTTTATAGCTCTGGATAATGCCGCTGCTTTGATTATCTGAGGCCTTGCACCTATTATCGTAAGAAGCTTAATCATAAAAAACTACTTGATTCTATCTGAATAATTCTCAATGAAACTAACCAAAAAGGCTGTAACGTCAATTTTGTCTTTGAGCATAGCTAATCTCCTCTGCTGGAAATCTTCCTTGAGACCATCTAAGCGTAGAAGTTCTGAAAACTTATCCAGAAGAGCCTGAGGCTCTGATGTCTTGATTCCAAAAGTCAAACGGTACTTGTTTTCCAATTCCTCCAGAACGCTAATCCGGCCAGAAAAGTCGCTGAATCTTATAGAAGGAATGCCCAACACCGCGGCCTCCACGCTCATGCTCTGGCTGTCAGACACGAGCATAGAAGAGAACGCAATAATATGATGAATGTCTTTATGCCTGATTTTCAGCTGGTATTGTTTGAGACTATCATCAACATCACCCTCAGAAGTAATATACACCCTATAGCCGCGGCTTTCTGAAATTTCAATAACTTTCTGCACCAAAGAAACATCCAGACCATTAATACCGGTGTCGTGATATGCCGTAAGCTTTGCCAGGCGAACAAGCATAAAAGGCTCAGCGATGCCGTATGAACGTACAATTTCCTCATCAGGAGCAAAATATGACGGATGAAGATAAGCAAGTTTCATATAGCCGTCATAAGGAATTTTCTTTTTCTCCCATTTTCCCACCCGGCAAACCCTTGGAACAAGTATGGTCTTTGAAAAAGGATATGTAATGCGGGCATAACTATGTACAACTTCTATATCATCTTCCAAAACAGTAATAGAAGGCCTACCGAGAAGCCATCCAGACCAGGCAATTGATGAATCCCCTCCTACAAGAATGTCTGCCTTGAATTTTCTGGCAATGGACATAACGCGTTTAGTTCTCTTTACTGCAGCCAGAAGGATAGAAAGCTTAGAGTTTTTTCTCAACTTAGGCTGTATATTCTCATATTCAATCCCGTCCTCCTGCACCAAGTCTTCAAGAATGTCTTTGGTCTTGATGAGCAATTTAACCTTGTGCCCATCAGACTCAAGCTTGCGGATAGCATTCTTGAAGAAATGATACTGAGCCGGATGGCCGGCATAAACTAATATATTCATCTACTTCTTGAGTCTAAGTTTCCTTAAATACAAATCAATAAACTCCTTTTTAACAGCCGGAGAAAATTTGTGCCAATTCCTAAGCAACACCCTTTTTTCAACAATCCTGGCAAATCTGCGTCTGCTTTTTTTCTCGCGATTATATTTCTTCTGATAATCAGGGGATTGCCAATTATCCATCAATTCCGTCTGACTCTTCAGCAAGTTTTCAAATGGTTTGCTTACGGAAAGAACAGACGGAAAGAAATCATCTCCTATTTCAACAAAATCATAGCTGAAACTGAACGCTTCCTTGCTCAATTCCAATTTAAGAACCATACCAGTTTTAACTGCTTTAGGAATCAGCATATCAAAGATAAAATTCCCCAAGCTATAACAAATCAATCCATTACAGTATTTTTCTATTGGCTGGATCACGTGAGGATGGCATCCCATCACAAAGCTGGCTCCAGCATCAATAAACTTTCTGGCTGATCCTATTTGTTCACTGGAAGGACGGTGGATATACTCATCACCCCAATGCAGCATAACGAACACATAGTCAGCTCCTTTGTCTTTACAGTCTTTAATATCCCGAATAACAGCATCTTCAGAATAAGCATTAACCCTATTTGATTGAAACCGGTTAATGTCTATTGAATTATAAGACAAAAAGGCAAGAGATAAACCCTCTTTTTCCAATATCAATCGCTTGCCGTCAACACCGGCATAATCTATTCCCGATTGTTTCAAGAAATCAATCGTAGAATCAAGTCCCTCATCTCCATGCTCTAAAATATGATTGTTTGCAAGCACTGCAACATTAAAACCAGCCTCCTTGAGCAATTTCACAAAATCAGTATGACCGGCAAACTGCATATCAGATGAAAAACCTGAAGGCTTCAAGACAGGAGATTCCAGATTCCCGCAAATAATATCGTTGTCGCCAATTATGCCTTTGATCCGTTCTGCATATCTCTTGCGGCCAGCCTCAGACAAGTCCATAGCAGCAACACCGCAGCCTCTGTCATAAGGAGCGTTGGCCGGAAAAAGATCGCCTGTAATACAAATCTTGATCAAATCACTCATCGCTGAGGCAGTTAAAAATACTTGTCCATATTTTGCCGTTCTCTTCTACAGAAAAACGATTGCGCAGTTTATAGGATTCTTCTCGCATCAAAAGCAGTTTTTCATTGTCGGTCAACAAAATCTCCAAGCTTGAAACCAGTTCAGACTCATTGTCTGTATCGTTAAAAACAATGCCGTTATGGCCAGAGGCTACAATATCTGAAATGTCTCCCACATCGGAAACAACAGGCACGCATCCGCATTCGGCTGCTTCCAGTAAAGCAATTGGGAATCCTTCCCCTTTAGAACACGAAACAAAAATTTTGCTGTTAGACAAAACCTCAATTTTCTTGTCAACATCAGAGATATAGCCTAAGAAATCAAAATTCTTGTCCAGACCATAACTCTCAACCGCTGCTTTAATATTGTCTAACTGGTCTCCGTCTCCGGCTACAGCTACTTTAATATTAAGCTTTTCTTTGAGTTTAGCCAAAGCCTTTACCAGCAAAATAAGATTCTTGTTTTTATCTATTCTGGAGAATGAAACAATATCATAATAGCGTTCCGTCTGTAGAGGAACTGAAGCAAACCTGCGGTTTGGAAGATTCGGAAGGATGAATATTTTCTTCTCTTCCACCCCCTTTCCCAGCAAGTATTCCTTAGTCCGGCCTCCAGTAACCGTAACAGCCTTTCCGCCCGTCAGATACCTGAGATTGAATTTCTCAATTCTAGGACCGTCTACCCAATACTCTCTGTGCCCGGCTATTGTCATATGTATATATGGCTTGCCAGTGATTTTGGAGATTGTTCGTCCTATATAGCCGTGCGGAGAACTCAAAATTCCTATTATTGCGCCAATTTTGTATTTCCTCACAGCCCTTATTCCTTTAAATGTGCGACCGATATGCCTCAAAACACTTTTGCCCGCCTTTTTAGGAGTCAGGTAATGGACTCTTGGATCCGAATAATTTCCAGGAAAATCTCTAAGCACATAAATATCGTCGGCATTGCTGTTTAAAACAGGAAGCAATACATTGTCTGTCAACGTATCATTTGCCAATTTACATACAATCAGAACATTCATTTTCAGCCAACGATTTATGCGGGATTATAATCAGAAACGCAATAATCTTCCTTGCCAGAAGGAAGAGTCGGGATATCATCAACAATTTTAAGCACCACCCGAGAATCAGGAAAAAAGGACCTGAAGTTATCCAAAACATACCCAAATGACGCCTCGGAATCAGAAGGATCCACAGGTTTAATGAGAATGGTCAAATCTCCAAACTTATCCTGGCGAATTTGGAAGCGCTCCATTTTTTCATACAGCCTTTGAGTCTGGGAAGAATGTATGTCCAGATCTTTAAACATCATATTGTCTATGACTATAGAAGAAAATGGACGCCCTTGCTTATTGTAAATAGCCCGCCCCTCTCTGCCGATAATATCTCCCAGGAGCCTGTGTTTCCTACCGCAGGAGCACAATTCTTTCTTTATATATGCCAGATCACCCACTTTGTAACGGATAAACGGGAAAACGTAATTGCTCAGATCGGTGGTTAAGATGTTTCCTGTTTCCCCGTCTGGAAGAACATTGCCGGCATTATCTGCAATTTCAACAATGCACTGTTCCTCAGCGATATGCAAACCATCGTGAATAGCGCACTCATGAGCGCTTACCCCACCGTCGGCCGCCCCGTATCCGTCAAAAACCTTCGCATTAAAAACACTTTCTATCTTTAGGCGGTATTCACTGTGCAATTTTTCTCCGGTGGTAAAAACTGCCTTGACTTTAGGAACCGGCAGATGATTCTGCTCTAAATATCTAGCCAGAAAGAACAAAGAAGAAGCATACCCCCTAATTGCCGTGGGCCTGAATTTCATCATAGCCTTATAATGAAGCATCAGAGCGGGATCTGTTATATCCGTGCAATCACGCTTCAGGTTACGCATTATAAACCTGTCATACAATGCCTTAGCAGAGAAAGGACTGACTTTATGGTTCTTGGAAACAAGGGAATTGCCTCCTAGAGTAAAAAGCTTTTCTCCAACATTAAAACCAGCCCAGCTCCATCCCCTGAAATTAAGCCCTCTTAATATATTCCAGGAACTAATATCCTCCAAGAAACGCATAGGAGTACCAGTGCTTCCTCCGGTAGAACCGTTCAAATACTTTCTTTTATTGATATCGCCAGAAATAAGCTCATCAAAGTGCTCCCTTACATCCTTTTTAGTGAGAATCGGCAACTTATACAGATCCTCTCTTGATTTTATGTCATCGGGAGTAATATGTCTTTCATCAAAAACTCTGCGATAATATGGAACACTTGTATAGCAATGTCTCAAAAGATTCTTTAACTTATTGTTCTGCAGCTCTTTCAGCTCAGCTTCCAAACAGAACTCAGTTTTCAGAAGACCTTTATATGCACCACTGATATTGCGCCTCATCAACTTATCGCCGATTGGCATTAAAACAAATCTGTCTATGGTACTGTAAAGGCTCATAAACTTGTCAATCAGAACCGCGAAGATTAATGTTCACCCTATAGTATTTGGTAAAGAACAAATAAACGGCAACCATAGAAGAAAGAATGGCTGCTGCAGTACGATACCGCAACTGAGAAGAGGTTGCTGAAAGATAAATGCATAGGCAAAACAGGAGCACAAGCGGTATCTCCCAAAGATTATGCTGAACAATATGGTACTTCCAGCTTGTGTAGGCAACAAGTATCACATAGCAGATAAGCTCATAAATGATGCAAGCATAACCTATCCCGTAAACTCCTGCCGAATCCTTCACGGTTAATAAAAAACCGGAAGCAGCCGCAACAGCAACAACATTGGCTATTGTAACAATATAAGTTTTGTCTGCGATATATGGACCGAAGCCCCTTAACTCGCTCATCATCTGAAGAAAACCGGCCATTGCCAAAAGTCCCGTAAGCTGTACAGACGGCAAATAGTCTTCACTTCCCACAATCAAAGTAGCCTCTTTGGCAAAACAGGCAATCATGCAGCCCATAAGAATAGAAGCCATTGCCACAAGGCCGGATATTCTCTTCATAGACGTTCCTTTTATGAAATCGTCTTTCTTCTCAAACAAAAGAGGCTTCCAAGCAGTCTTGAAAGCTCCGTGAACAATCATATTCACAGATGTAAGCCTAATGGCAAAAGCATAAAGCCCAACAACAGCTATCGGGAAATAAAGAGTAATCATATGCCTAAGCCAAGGCTTCCATAATTCCACCAAAACACTTCCCAGCAAAAGAGGGAAAGCATAAATCAGCATCTTCCCCGCATATTTCGTGGAGAACTGGAAACGGAAATAACGCCTAGAAACCCAAACATACATCACTATAGATGCCAAGTTTCCGCATATATACCCGTAAAGCACGCCCATCAGCCCAGTTTTAAGGACAACTACAAACAAAATAGAGGAAACCAGCTTGATTGAAATAGAAATTATTCCCACCAGCACATAAACTTTGGGACGGTTATCATATCGGGGAATAAAACTAAGAAAAGTGTTGACAGTAAGGGTAAACAGCCAAATCAGTGAAACTGTCAGCATATTTTCGTGCTCTGTGCCAGCCAGATATCGTTCCAGAAGCGGAATCTTGAAAATCCAAACCAATAATATAGTGGCTACTGTAAAGATTAGAGTAAGAAACAGAGAGGTGTTAATAATCCTTCTGCGATGGTCAATCGTATCCTCCGCATAGAAATAGCGCCCCATAGCCGTAGGGATTTCCAGAGACGCAACAATGAGAAGAAAGAATACCAAAGCGTCAAAAAGGTCAATAACGCCATACAACTCCGGCGGGAAAGTCTTGGCATAGATAGGCACCAGCAAGAAATTAAGGAACTTGCCCACTATTGGAAGAATTCCGTAGATAGATATGTTCTTGATAAACAGTCTTAGCATTGCTTTACAAATATAACCAATAAAATGCTAAATTTGTAAAATAAGATGCGAAGCCTATTGCTATATATCAACAAACTTTATTTGCTGATAGGTATTGTATTGTTTATGATACTTATGGCAATTTGGCATCTGCCATATGTTCCCTATAACTTGCTAGTCATTTTCACGTTCCTTGCTTTTTCGGCGGTCATTTTCAAAAGCATATATCTAAAGGAGCATCAGTTCACAAACAAAAGGCTGGCCTTAACCGTTTTTTTCTACTCCCTGATTTTTGTTGTTCTTTATATGGCGTTGTCCTTGTTTTATACGGGGAATACGTTCATATTCTCGGAAGTAGATGCAAGGTTATATGAAGAGTTAAGTTATTCCATAAAAGATCTGACGCATGAAGAAGCGTTAAGTCATCTTTCCTCTTACGAAGAATTTGGCTACGACGACTGGGGAGCTCCCCTTACAATGTCTTTAATGCTAAATATTCTTCCGTATAAAGAGTTTGTAAATTTCCTGTATATAATCCTTAACACAATTAGTACCTGTATGTTATTTGCCATTGGCAAGAACATTATGGACAACAGACATTCATATATTGGAGCACTGGTTTACGGCATTTCTTCCTATACTATTTTCTATATGGGCAGTTTCCTTAAAGAAACTATGCTTATGTTTCTGGTAATAACCAGTATTTATTTTCTTTACAAATACAGGACAAACAAGAAATTCAGGTTTATAATTCTGGGGCTGGCGGTTTCTTTGTTGATTATTTTCTTCAGACCCGTTATTACCATTACCATATGGATATCGTATTTCACGTACTACCTTTTTGTTGAAAAGAGAAAATCTGTGCGTCTTATAATGGGAGTTTTTGGCGTTATTTCCTTCATTATTGCTCTAAACTGGATCAACGACAGCATACTAAAATACAGGATAGGACGAGAAAACCTCTATAGCGACTTCTCTCTATTCGACAAGCTTGTCTTTGTTCTAGGAGGCTTAATTGGCCCTTTCCCAAGACTGATCCTGGCAGGCTCAGAGCTAGTAGATAAACCATTGTACGGGTCTGGCCTTCTTTTCAAGATGATGCTTTTCTTCTGTTTCTGGAAAGGATTTTTCTACAGCATCCGCAAAAAAATATTTGACGCCCTGCCTATCTTTATTTTCGTTCTTGTTGAGTGTATCGAACTAATTGTCATTCTAGACAGTCTTGAACTTAGGAAATCGCTGCCCCACGTGCCATTTTTCATCCTAGCTTCATTCTGGTATATCCATCAAGTAGAAAAGAAAAAAGACGGCAAAAGTATAAGACGGACCAAATACTGGATTGGAGCAAGTGCAGTGTTGGTATTCATTATTGTATTAGGCTGGAATACCCTTACAAGGTAAATAACTGCTTATTTGCTCCTAGCTCCCCGGAATAAAATGTTTCCCACCGTTCCCCAGAAATACCTCCAGTCTGTTGCAAACGGCCTCTTCAAAAACGCCTCAGTATATCTTCTTTCACTGTCTTCTATTTCATCCATAGTCTCCGGACGCTTCTTCTCGTAGTAAAACGGCGGAAGTATCCCGGGCTTTGCTTTTATCCTCAGCTGCTGCATCTCAGGCGAATATAGGCTGTAATACTGTCTGGAAATAGGCCTTACCCCTACCAGTTTCACGTCTCCGCGCACAAGGTTTGCCACCATCGGGAGCTCATCCAGCCAAAACTTCCTAAGGAACTTGCCGTATCCTGCCACCCTGTAGTCGTCTGCAAACTTCCCGCCCTTTTCCAAGTTGTTGTACTTATAGACATAAGACTGCAGATACTCTGAATATGAGTGCATTGTACGGAACTTGAACACCGGGATCAGCATCCCGTTCTTTCCCACCCTGAGCAACTTGATAATTGGACTTCCCGTAGGCTCGTTATCCCACAATGGCTCCCTGGCCTTCTGTGCTATAACGTAAAAGTGCCCGTGCCTGAAGTCCTCATCCACCACCTCAAACCCGGACCGGAATATCCTCCCCAATATCTCCACCCTGTGGTAGCACCTGTTAATCTTTCCGTTAAGCCTTTCGTACAACCGATACATCCACCTCGTCAGCCTCAGTTTGGGAAATACCCTGTACCACAGATACCAGAAAAACACCACTATGTTCCTGATTACAGGCGGCTTGCTGCTAAGGATGCTTGCCTTTCGTGTTCCGGATGTTCTTGAATGAACCCATAGATATCCCCCCTCCGCAATGCTTTCAGACGCCTTGTTAAGCAGCAGGTTGAGCTCTTTCACCTCATCCAGCCCCGCCGTAAGTACAATCAAACTCTTACTATTATCCTTACCATTAATAGTACCATCAACATTAATCTCATCAACGCATAACTTCTTCAACTCATCCCCGTCCAACCCTTCATAAATAACTGTAGAAGAAGAGAATTCTCCGCAATGAGCCTTTATCCATTCCAGCCCTTCCCCAACTTTCATCTCTACCACAGAGTCCATCAGATGCTTAAGATCCTCATTTTCCACCTTATCCAGATCCAGATGGGCACTGCCATCCGTCCCCGGCTCCGTATAGCCGTGGAGAGGGATAGTATCCTCATATTGATATGGATAGCGAGCCCTTTTCATATAATATAACAAATATACTCATTTCTCATGAATTCTTCCATAGAAGAAGCATAGAAGGCCCCTGCGGCGATGGTGGACTGCAAGTAATTGATTCTCAGACCATCCCTATTATCACCCCTTCAAAAAGCATAGGTAATATATTGGGAGCGCTGATCCTCAATTAGTTACAAAGCACCATCGCCGTAAGTCTGTTACCAATACCAGAAGCCCAAGTTACATCATTTGCTTGCGGATTCTAGATCTGCAAGTAAAATATGCATATCACTTGATGGATTTAAGTGTAAAGGCAATGCCTTAGCACGTTTTACGGCAAATTCTTGTTTCGAATTCAAGATATCTTGAAGGTTTCCACAAATCTCTCCTTTCTTGTATTCCGGCAAATGTCTTATAAGAGCTTTTAGACACTGAGATGAAGTTATCTCAGTTTTTTGATTTATATAATGTAGTAAATACCACAATTCCAAGCATGGATTTGATAGAATAATAGTAGCTCCTTTTATTTTCTGAAGACGAATAATAACATCATCTCTGTCCAAATCGTACATAAGGTAGTCTTTGTCCTTAGCGTGAGTAGATTTACTCTTCTTAAATTTGTTTATTGACGCCTGATTGATACTCAAACCAGTCACAGAAGGACAAACCTCAATAGGTAATCTAAACTTGGATCGCAAAAACTTTACATAAGCCTCTTCAGATTCTCCTTCACAAAAAACAAAAAAGGTTGGTCTAATTCTCTTTCCCAGACTATTTCTCTTTCTTTTCATCTTCTTCAATTAGAGACTTTAATTTCAATTCTGAATCATCAATATAAGGGATCGCATCAAAACGCCCCTGAAGGTAAGCTTTTTCCAAATCCATAGAGTCACGGAAATCTTTGTAATCAAACAAAGAATACAAATCGCTGGAACCATCCTGTTTCTTATTCACAAAGTAAATTTGATCCTTCCTCATTTTATGTAAATCTAAAAGATTTGTATTATGAGTGGTACATATGAGTTGTGCTCCGCGACTATGATTGAATAATGTGAAAAGGTACTCAACAATCTTACTATGTAAGCTTAATTCAATCTCATCCCACAGTAATGTTTTATTATTTTTGAGAATATCCAAGATCAATATCATGTTATAAAACAGACGCTTTGTACCTTCAGACTCTTCAGTCTCCATTTTAAACGGAACCGAAGGATTATTCTTATGATATGTGGTAAATCTAAGAACCTCTTCCTCAACATCCTTAACGGGAAGAACATCAACCGGCGTTGATAAAAGTGTTACATGCTTAGAATGCTGCTTTTCTTTTCTCATCTTGACATCTACAATATCACTATCAGCAATTTGTAAGGCCATCAAGAGTTCCTTCTTATAAACATTAAACAATGACTCCACCAAATTACCCGGCATTGTAGGACTAAACATCAAAGATTTGTTGAAAAAGGTATACACATCCTTGGCAACAACCCTATCCATCTGACTAGCCCTGGAAATGAACAGTGTTTTCTTAGATGTATTAATAGCAACATCCAAAGGACGTTTAATAGCATTTTGGAAATGATAAATGTCAGTTTTCTCACTACCTCTTCTCTCATCACGAGTAAACACCTCTGCGCGCCTACCGTTCGGATAGTAGTACAAGGCCTCTGTAACAATCGCAGCCTGAGTTAAACTAAAAGAATACTCATATTCAATATCATCGTGAATGAAGCGAATGAAGAAAGAACTCGGTTTATTCGAATAATTGTCAAACTTAAAAGGATTGAAATTAAATCTATCCCCTTCATTATGATTATGAGAGTTCAGAACCATCAGACAACAGAAGGTTATTGCTTTAATGATATTTGACTTTCCCGAGGCATTTGCTCCGTAGATAGCCACCGTTTTCAGCAACTCATACTCTTTATAAGGAAAGCAATTAGATGACAACATCGAAGCATTCTTGGACTTACTGCCCCCAGATGTCATATCAAGAACAATCTCATCCTTGATAGAAAACATATTACTCAAACGAATTTCTAGAACCATTTTAAAGTTTGATTTTGTAAGGTTTTTGCAAATATAGCAATTAAAATTGATTTTACTAAACTTTACTAAACTTTACTAAACTTAGGTTAACTATAATTACAAAAGAAGGCCGGCAGAACAACTCTGCCGGCCTCCCGAAATCTTATCAAAGTGCTTCCCACACTATCAAGCCACTATCAACACGACCATCAACCCACTATTGCTGACTTGATTGTTTCAACGATGTAACGCACATCTTCGTCTGTCACATACGGGCCACTCGGCAGGCACATACCCACCTTGAACAGCGCCTCTGATACAGACGGTTCCTCCTTACCGAACAATGAGCAAGGAGACAGATACGCTACAGCATCCTTGTACACCGGCTGGCGGTGCATCGGCTTCCAGAGCGGACGCGCCTCAACACCAGCCTCATCCAGCACAACCCGCAGAGCCTCCACATTTGCATTCGGCTCGCAGTCTGTATGGGCACTCTCCGAGGCATGCACCACACCCGCAGCACCGCCAACAGCCCCCTTCACCACAGTCTTATAGGCATTTTCCTGCCCCTTAATCCTCAGCGACGGATCTATCGTTATGGTATTCAGCCAGAAATTGGAATCGTATCGCGGAGAAGGATTGTCATGCACCTCAATACCTGGCACAGAAGCAAACAGCTCCTTATAAAGCTCCTTAACGTGCTTATGGTGAGAAATATGCTCTTCGGCCACCGTCATCTGCCCCCTGCCGATTCCTGCGCAGATGTTGCTCATACGGTAGTTGTAGCCAATCTTTTCGTGCTGGTAGTACGGATAAGACTCCCTATACTGCGTTGCATACATCATAATCTCCCGCCACTCATCCGGATTTTCAGTAATCAGCGCCCCGCCACCAGACGTGGAAATAATCTTGTTGCCGTTGAAACTCAGCACGCCATACTTTCCAAACGTTCCAAGCACCCTGCCATCCCAGCGGCTGCCAAACCCTTCTGCCGCATCCTCAACCACCGGAATATCGTATTTCTCAGCGATGGCCATTATCTTATCCACTTGATACGGCATACCATACAGTGCCACCGGCACAATAGCCTTAGGCTTCTTCCCCGTAACCGCTATCCTGTCTACAATGGCCTTCTCCAGCAGCTCAGGATCCATATTCCAGGAATCCAGCTCAGAGTCAACAAACACCGGCCTGGCACCCAAATAGGTTATAGGATGGCTCGACGCGCAAAATGTAAAGCTCTGCACAAGCACCTCATCTCCAGGACCAACCCCGCAATTCAGCAGAGCCAGATGAACAGCCGCCGTGCCGGAAGACAGCGCCACAACTTCGTGTTCTGGCTCCAGAGTCTTGCCATCTGGCAGCGAGTCCACAAACTTTCTAAGATCCGCCTCAAACCCATTCACATTCGGCCCCAGAGGCACCACCCAATTTGTTTCAAACGCTTCCTTTATGTATTTTCGCTCCAGCCCGGCCTCGCTCATATGCGCCAGGCACAGATATATGCGTTTTCTCATCTGTCTTATCCTAGTTCAATATTATACAAA
This sequence comes from Bacteroidales bacterium, assembly GCA_016285455.1. Taxonomy (GTDB): domain Bacteria; phylum Bacteroidota; class Bacteroidia; order Bacteroidales; family UBA932; genus Egerieousia. The sequence goes on along the minus strand of JAEEQS010000001.1, from coordinate 382,454 downwards.
TTTAACAAAAAATACCTTTCACTCCCACCGCCTCCACATAGGATTCTCTCCCCATTCCAACCAAATAAACAATATCGCAAATGCCGGCAAAAGGATGTAATCACTCATTGTCCTAAAGACCGCTTCCTTATATAAAACAACTGCCAGCATATAGAACTTTTCCTCGATACTCAGCGATGCCTATGCCGGTGTTGGAACTGCCTGACAAATTTTACCGGCCAATTTCTTGCCATTAACATGCTTGTTCCTTTTCACGCCGTCGCTGCCCCAAGTCCCCCACTGCTTGAAAAAGAAAGCTTTGCCTGCTTTATTAACCTGTTGCTGTATGCTTAGAGCCCATTCTTCTTTCATAGGTCTAGCCTGATTCCCACTTTCTCCTCCAACAATAATCCAATCAATACTGTCTAGGTTCAATTCTCCTAAATCCTCCACCAGTGGCTCACAAGACAAAAACCTCACAGATGCCTCTTTAATTCTCCTTAGGTAATCCATACGAGGAATAGAAGCCTTGCATTCAACAGTAACCCCTAGCCAAACGTTTTCCGGAACTCGATGGGTACTAAAATAATCAAACATCCTATCGGCACGTTTTGTAAGTATCTGGTAGCGGTGCAGTGGCGTACTCTCAATTACACGAATAACCTTATCTATAAATCTATAAGGCACATCTTTGTGAAAAATATCGCTCATAGAACACACAAATATTGTATGCGGCCTCTTCAGCTTATATGGTTCTCCCAGCGCATCCTCATGAATAGAAACCTTGAATCCTTCTTTGTATTTATCCACCCCCATTGCACAAAGCCTACGAGACATAACCTCCGCGTAACAATGCTGGCAACCTGTAGATATCTTGGTGCAACCAGTAACAGGATTCCAGGTTGCATCAGTCCATTCTATTTTTGAACTACCCATTAGTTTGCTAATTTAAAAGTTATTGTTTGTTGTAGTTTCCCTTTATAAGCGTCATGATTAATATGATAAGCACCTTTTCTCACTGGCTTGCCATCATTAGTGACTAATGATAATAAACCTTGTGAATGCATATCCTTAATCACATTATTAGCATGTTTGGGCAAGAACTCATTACGTAGAACAAACTTATACACTTCACGATTAGTTCTAGATTGCTTAAGATAATCTAATAGCAAGGCCCTTAGTACATTATAATTATATAGCCTATCTTCTTTTATAAAGTCTTCTTTGAACAGATTATCCATATCCTCTGGCAGATTGAAACCACCTCCATGGCTAGCATCTAAGGCCCATTTAACTTCAAGAATTTTTTCGAATCCATAGATATGTGGGCTTATGAAAAACAAAGCAAAGAAAGTAGAAACATTTCTTTCAATATAATAACTAGTTGTGAAGAAATCTTTTCCGAGTTTCAAAGCATCGGAAATATATCTAATATAATCATGAACACCTATATTTTCTCCTCGTATAGGATGATTATCCGGAAAGAAACTATCGATAAAAGCTCTCAATGGCTCATACTGTACTACATTATTCTCATCCGTAACAGCCGCATTTGTAAATCTCTTCATAAAAGATATAGGTAAGAATAAAATAATTTCAGTACGGCCATTTCTCATTATCTGCTCCAATATTTCCCTTTTAATCTTACTATACCCGTATGGATCTATAAAAACTAGATTTCTTTCTATAGATGTTGATTCAGATACTTTTGCACTAACATATGAAAACATTTCATCTATATCCTTATTATGGGTTTCCAGTTGACAGAAACCATTATTATGTTTGGATATATATGACTCTGTGTTTTCGACATTTTGTTTATCTTTATCGTTAACAACCAATTTTATGAGACATTGGCCTTTGGAGGAAAGAGGATCTTCCCTAAAATTTTTAATAGCTTCAAATGCCGCAATAGGACTCCCCTTGCCTCCATCTTTATAAACGCCCATTCCACAAAAAACATCATAAATATTTATCTGACGAATAAAAGGAGAAAGAGACAATATTCTTAAATAGCGAACTAAATACTCCTTATAAAACTCCACTTTAGCCTGAGAGTGAATTTGAAGAGTCTTCTTAACATCTGCTTTTTTATTTGTGTTTTTCATATCATTATAATTTTCCGCAAAGCTAGCCCCACCTTTTGACAACTATTGTCAAAAGGCAAATAAATGTTTTAAAAAAACAATAGATTGGTGTCCCTGTTCCGCAATCAAAAACAACCGAGAACACTGCCACATCATTTTTGGAAAACACCTCCGCATAAAATGCACCTTGACCGACTGGATGAAAAGTACATTTTAGTTCAAAACTCTTCATTGTATTAAATAAACTCCGCAAACCATTAAACAAAATCGACGGCAAAAAACGGAAAGAATCCAACGGAAAAATAGCCACATGACGGAACACATCCCCCACCCTCTGTCCAAAAGACACAACCTTCCGCACCACATAAGGATACTTCCGATAATAACTCATATCCCGATTATGCCCAAAATTCCCAACAGACATCACAAACCTCAAAATCTTCTCCGCCTTCCTCTTCCACCGACCCCCTCCATCATACAACGGCATCGCCTCAGCAGGCATCCCCAAATACTCCACAGCAAAAGCCCCAAACGCCCTCCACTCACTCATCAACCCCATCTTTCTCAATCTCTCTTTCAGCAAATCCACATCCAACGAAGATCGATAAGTCCACAGCAATCTACACCAGTCGTAAAGTAGTCCAGATCCAATCCAAGTTTATTTTTATCTTACTCAGCGATGGTATATCCCCCCCTATCTCAGCACTTCATCCTCAGTAAGCGGCTTATACGCCCTGTCTTTCACCTCAGTATAACGGATTCCCCATCTTGCATCTTGTGTCACAACCATTCCCTGGAATCATTCACTGTGTTACCGAATCAAATCTCACGGAGAACTTCAATTGCCCGCCCTTGATGTTAAAATAGTCATCCATTTCATTGATCACGGGGATGAAAATCCTCTCTTTTGTTACTATAGTAGCCGTCGTTATCATACGCCCTCCCGTAGCATCTCCATCCAATTTCTTCATCAAGTCTATGTCGTAATACAACGTCAGATTACTAGAAGCATGGGTAAAAATATAGATAATCTTATGCATGCTCCAAATGATTCTTGTAGTATGCGGCTGAAGGAAAAACTCATAGTACTCACGGAACATACGGTCAGACAATGCCAAGAATGTGTTGTATCCCGACAAGTTATGATTTTTATCTTCGGTGTGAAGCACTTTGTACTTTGTATCTACATCCAAACGCATTATCGGAGGCAAAGCATCTAATGTTTGCTCATTAGTTCCTCCTGCGTTGTTCTGAGGCATAACTGCAGGTGTGGTTCCACCACCAGTCATAACCTCATTTATATCACCAACTTGTTTTGATGTTACAGACTGAATCTGTTTATTTTTTACTGTAGTAGCGGCCTTTAGAACATCTTTATACGGTATCTTTCCGTCAAGATAATCTTTCATCACCGATTCCATTTCACCAAGTTCAGAATACTCAATTGTATATAGTTCCCTCTTCCGTTGTAGAATATTGTAAAGAGCCTCTGCTCCATCACGAGTAGACGAGGGGACATATTGCGCAAATTTCGTATAAAGTTTTGTCCTTACAAAGTCTTTGATAATTGGTTCAAATAGTATGTAGTTATTATTGTAAATCTCTGAAAGATAGCTCATTTCCTTTGAATTCCTCGACAGGTAAACCACGACTTTGCCATCCTCTATCTGCACAGTACTCTCCAGATTATGAGAAATCTGAGCAAATTTTACCAGAGCATCCGACATCAGATAATCATCTGCCAGTACTGTCTTTATTTTTGTTGCAATTGAAATCTCTGGAATTGTCAAATCCATTGTGTCGAAGGGCTTTATATCAATTGTATCGGGAATAGATTGTATTCCTTTTTGCCTTAGTACGGTAATCTGAATCTGCCTACGGACATTATCGTCTGCTGGCAAGAGTAGAATATGACTCTCATCCGAGTGATTGTTCTTAATCTGCTTATCCTTGCCCTCATAATAGTTAACGACTTTACCATTGACAATTGGGGCAACGTCACCCAGTTTCATTCTGCTTTCTGAACTACAGACAGTAATTTGTATGTTATGCGCTAATTCAAACCGACGTGTATTCCTAATATAGAAGAGCAACTCACGGCACTGATCAGCGACTTCGTTATCTGCGATAGCCTTGGCTATCACTTCATCAGCCTTGCCCACAATGATTGCAACAATATTGATGCTATCACGGCTTAAAGCCTCTCTTCCAGCTGTTGGATTAAGTGAATCTAAATTCACCACTCCTCCAAAGTTGAATGCAGAGCTTACGGGTACTGGAGCCAACCCAAAATAATTTCTCAATCCGTACAGTGTTGGTTCAGAGGCTCTTAAGCGCACAAATCCATTTAGCTTTACACCATTAATAGTGATATTCTCAATCAATATCTGCGGTAAGATATTGCTATGGGTATTGAAAGCCAGCCTGTAATCGAATGAAATAGACGGATCTCTTACTACGCCTTGTTTTGTTTCCATTTTGTCGCTAGTGTAAGAAATAAGAGCAACCTCCTGACTGATAAGTTCGCCATTCAGCATAACAGGAACTGGCACATACTTTACGTATGGCTTAAGATAATTGATTGCATCTGTTTTGCTCAGACTGAAGCCATTCTCCCAAATAGCAATAATTGTAGTCCCAAAGTCATCACGTTGCTCTTGATTATCATAGATATGGATACAATTCACCTCTAAAGACAATTCCGCTTTCTTCACATATGAAGTATAAGTCATTTCCTCTCCATATGCCCTGCTAACCACCCGAAGCTCAGAGCAAACTCCAAAATTCGCCATAGCTCCAATACCAAATGTTCCAACAACCCCGGCTGCTCTTGCGTCACTATTATTTTTTCCACTCGAACCAGCAGTCCAGAAATGCTTCTTCAGTGAATCGGAATTCATTCCGATTCCGTTATCACTGATCGTTAGTTGGTTTGGACCAATGGAGATATCAATGCAAGGTTGATAGGATTCAGACAAATCAATATGCTTTCTCATAAGAATGGCATCGTACGCATTCTGAACGTTTTCACGTAAGAGAGCCAAGGGTGAATCATAAATCTGACTGCACAGCACCTCAAGAACTCTGTCTAGTTTAATTTTGAACTTAATATTCTCTTCCATTGCTTCAAATCATTTTGTTTGCCAAATTCCTCAATTCATTCAGGTAAGGATTTGATTCCGAAGCGAACTTCTCATTAATAATCAATACTCTAATCCATTCAAGATCCCTCAGGGAAATAGCTGTGTCGAGGGCAGTCATATATTGAGACATTGTTATAGGATTTGTCAGAAATGCTTTTATTTGACCTTTATCAGTAACCTTAGGAATGTAACTATCGAAGTATTTTAGAGCCAGTTCGTTGTCAAGACCTATTTCTAACAGCCGTTGACAGGCTATTCCAAAATCTCCAGTTTGTTTCACCACCCTGTCAATATCTGCAACGACATATTCTATTCTGGGCTTTTCTATATGTAGGCGATGTGAATATTTAGGCAAACTCTTGATACCTATTGGTTGTTTTATCCACTGGGGTATGTCATAACCATATTGGCTATTGTCCTTTCTCACATTAAGTTCAAGGGTTACCTCTTCGCTATTGTACGACATTTCTATAATATTATACTGCCTTGGTACCCCTGTCACCAGTTGATATCGGTTCCCATAAAGGCTTCCACTACTAATCAAGAGTATGCTCTGTTTCGATGTAATGTCACTATACTCTTGCACAGCAGTACTTACATGCTGATGGCCAAACAAGCCTACCTTAATATCTTCCTGCATCATGGCATTGAGAATTCGGTAATCCATGTAGTTGTTCTCAACAGGAAGGCCTGATATATGATGATGCCAAACGCCAACAAGCAGATAGCCCATATTCTTCAAGTTCGCAAGGCGTTCGTGTGCCTTGGAAATTGCATCAGGGCAAATGCAACCCATTGGATTGAGATGGTCAAGTCGGTAGCAACTGTTGAAACAAACAAAAGCGACTCGGTAGGTGGACAATTCTATGATGTATGAATCAACATCCATTTGGTCAGGTAATTCCCTAATTCCTTTATAAAAATCGTTATAGAAGGCTTTGAACAGGTCAAAACGTTGGGCATAACGCTCCCAATTTGTAATATGGTAATACCTTCTCTCTTTCCAGTGCCACCTAACTTGGGGATTGGCTTCTTTGAATTGCTTATAATCTTCGTCAAGTTTCTCTTCTATAGACAGGGTCATGCTATCTTTAGACACAGTATAGCAATAGTCGTGGTTTCCAGGCACGATTATCATTCTGCTTCTGTCACCTTCAAGGAAGTAATCTGTTAGTTGTGCTAAAAACTTTCCGGCCTCAACATATTGATCCTTAATTATGTTTTCGGCATCTGCATCTTTAGAGCCTTCCACCAGATCACCACTTACCACAATGATTTTCGGCTTACACAAACCTTCTATGGTATAAGCTTCGCAATCCCTCTGAAGTGAATAGAAAAGATTGTTAAGGTTACAGTTTTCAGGCTTATGTAAATCTGAAATTTGCAGTATTGAATAGTGATTATTCATAAAAGACACCTTTCAATTATCGAAATGTTTATTTATGTTTTAAAACTATTTCCCCACTATTGTCATTATTTCTATTCAACGACAAATATATTCTCTTCCCTCAACGGCTCATACGCCCCATCCTTCACCTCCATAATCACCGTCCCGCTCTCCAGCACCTCCACCGTATGCCACTGCCCTATCGGAATACACAATCCCACGCAATCACTCTCCGGCCTCAAATCTATTACCTCCGTAACCTTACCATTATCATCATAGAAAACCTCCCTAAGATGCCCTCTCAGGCAAATCACCGTCTCCGAAGACTTCATATGCCTGTGTATCGGCAGCGGACTCCCTGGCTCAATGGCATTCAGCATCCTCTGGCTCCCGTCTCTCTCCGAATTCCTAAGATCATAATTCATCCTCAGCCTCGGCGATGCCTTTGCCTGAGCCGTAAGATTATCCAATAACTCGACATCTATTTTCATACAAAAATCTATTTTCACTTAAATATCTTTTATTCAACGATATAATTTAATCGCAGAAACTTATCTCAGCGATAAATCCTCATTTTAAATGCTTTCCGGCTTAAGGATATGCGCCCAAACGCTATTCCAGAAGGCGACAAACCTACTGCCGGAGAAACAAAGCCTTTGTTTCCAGGCATTGGCCTGCCAGCGGCGATACTTGAAAGCCACTCGTCTAAAGAAACTCAATCCTGGTTGTTCTTCCTCGGCAAACTCAGGATAAATCATATCATCCAGAATCCTTTCTTTCAGTCCTCTATCAATAACGGCCACATCAGAACCTTCACATACATTAGCCTCTGAGTCGGCAGATACTGTTTTAGATCCCGGCTTTCCAACGCCTGCCATAGAAGGAAATAGCCCAGCATCAAAGCCCAAATCCTCTATACATATGGCATTCAAGTAGTTGAAGAAATCCATCATATGAAAATCCTCCAGAACCCCATATAGCCATTCCCAATCTATCTCAGAAGTATGTTGAATATCAAAACGATTCTCGTCCTGAGAAACCATTGCAATCCACTGGAACAATTCCATCTCTGGCGGTCTGGCATCTACCGGCAAACCACCGACACCGTCAGCTACAACAGAAAAAAGTACCTGCCGTAAAGCAAGTACTTTTACATCCTCCCAGCTCACCTTACCATTCAAGGTAGCAGTCTTACCACTGATACCCATACGCAACAGTGTCAGAAAGTCTTGTCTGTTCTTGACTATATCATTCACTTTTAAATTTTTCTCCAAACCATCGTGTCAACAACGCCAGTAAACACATTCCCCATAGGCTTTTCTTTCAAGAATTCCTGAGAAATCATATCCCTAAGCACCAGTCCCTTATGCTCAGGATTAACCTCAACTTAAGATACTTGTAAAAAACAAACGTTAATGCTCTGCCTTCTCAGCCACACTCTTTAAATACTCCTCGTGTAAATGATAGTATTTCTTCATGAAGATTAAATACCCAACGGCAAGCAAGAAAAGAACCACTGCCGCATATACATAATGATTAACTGGTAGCCATATCAACCCGGCAGAAATCAACGCCTGCAGCCCCATATAAATCAAAGAAACCACCACATGAGGAATATGGAGTTCATTTGCCATTATCTGATATGCATGTTTTCTATGGGCTTGGCCTAACTTTTCATGCAATTTAATCCTATGAATGATAGTAAGAACAGTATCTACTCCGTAGACACCAAGGAAAACAATATATGTAGGATCCTTTGTCTTATTTATCAAACAGCACAAACAGAAAATTACAATAAATGCAATACTAACTGCCCCAACGTCCCCGGCAAAACAAAGCGCTTTATTTCTAAAATTGAAGAAGCAAAATACCAGAAGGCTTATTCCAACAACGATAAGCATAGACAAATCAAATCCAAACTTATCATACATTACGATTAAAGAAAGAATCACTATTAATGAATACCCTCCGGTTATTCCATTTATTCCATCCATGAAATTATAGGCATTCACTATTCCCACACTCACAATTACAACAATTAAGACCCAATACCACAAATCTAACTTTAATAATCCTATATCATAAATAATTAAAAAGATTGCCGCAAACTGAATAACCAGCCTAATCCAATTTGGAACGGAATGCACATCATCCGCAAAACTAACTAACGCCACTAAACTCAACCCTAACAAGAACCAGGGGTCATGAACACCAAAGAACAATGCCCACAGCCATATTCCGATAATGAAGATTATCCCTCCACCTAAAACAGTAATCTTTTTATGAGAAGACCTTAAATTAGGCTTATCTACGATATTCAATCTCCTTGCAATGAACAGATATAACAGTTCTATGGCAAATAGAATTGCGGCTATTAATATATATATATTCATAATATGTTTATTTCTTATTTAAACTCTCCAGCGTCCTCCTCAACCCATCCACTGCAATCTTATTCCATATTCTCGGCATTAATCTTTGTCATGAGTACATTGGACCTTGGTGAACGCAGCTGAATCTTGTTATACAAGTAGCCGTAATACTTCTTGTGACCTATTGAATTGCCTATGAGGTCGATGTCGGTCAAGACATTCTTAACAGGAGTATCAATAACCAAGTCTATATTGGAGGTATAGAAGTTACAAGGAACACGTTCTTTCAGATAGATAAACTTTACACCAGATACGATCAAATTCGAAATATGTCCAAACGGACGTGTAAATGCCTCCCCCTCTTTACGTCGTATGAATAGCAGATAGAAATTCGAGATGTCATCCTCGAAAAATATGGTAAGTTTATTAATAGAAATATTAGGCAGACACCTCTCCAAAAGTTCCCGACGGGCATTGACTACATTATCCAAGCGACCGCAGTCCACTATGATGTTTTTTCCCTTACGAGCCGTAAAGGTACAGTTTTTCATCACAATGTCATAACCCACATACGAATTGTATGACGTACCGTTCAACACCGGGCAGAAATGAATGAAATTACACCCATCAAACATTATTGTCCCGAATACCGAGGCAAACTGGTTGTACTTGTCCCGAAACGTCACGTTCTTAAAGGAAATGTCGCGACCATAACAATGAATATCAAAACGGTTGATGTCGCAATCTTCAAAACTGGCTATATTTACATTGTTAGTTCCGAACACGCCCCAATTTCCACGACCAAACATATTAGTTGCCTTGAAATTCCAGATGTTGTTCAAACTAACGCCATACCCAGAAAAGTTCGACCTCGAATACGTTCCGTCAATGGTCACATCTTTGAATATCACATTTGTACACTCCTTAATCATAATCGCAACATCGCTTTCCCCCTGATTTTCTGGTGTATGGATGGATACTTTGTTTAGGGTTAGTCCATCCACCCCAACTACACTCATCATGTATGTCTTCTTTGAGCTGTCCTTACTTCTATTAAGTGTTATGTTAGCCACGGTCATCCCATCTTCAGATAAGGCATAAAAAGAACAGGACGGCGAAGAGTCCATATTGTTATAAGGCATCACCGTCCTGTTAACAGCCTTCCCGTTCTTAAGCAGCAATATATCCTTCCGAACATGTCCATAGTTGTACCCTTCGCGGTTCAGCACCCAAGGATTATTGTCAGAAATCACCAACAGCCTACGACCCTTTTTCAATTGAGGGTACCGCTTGAAATTACCCCTGTCAATATCCCACTTGGACACCTTGACAAGAGTAGCCTTGGCCGTATAAGAGAACAAGAAAAAGTCTTTCTGAGTATTCTTCACATTAAACTCCACTCCCGCAAAATCATTCACCTTTGTCAGCGGAATACTCTTAGCATCCTTGGGTATTTCCAAGTCAATGCGCTTAATACCTGAATAATCCACATTTGTCCCGGCAACTAAAGCTGCAACATGCGTATCATACAGAACACGGAAACGTTCCTCATCGGTTTTCGCCGTTGAGAATCCATATTCATAGGGCGAAATGGCCTTTAGTGGTGCTTTTCCTGTTGTCACGGAAGCTCCAACTATCAGCAAGAATAAGCCCACTATTAATGAAAGTATTCCAGATTTAATCCTCATCACCCACTCTAAAAATTACACCAGACATCTTATGAAGCAGGAATCGGAACATGCCCATACCATATAATTCCTTGTATTTCCACCGCTCCTGCCAGATGCGTTTAGCATTATTCCATCTAAATTTCCATATGTTTTTGTCTCGCTCCCTCAGTTGCCCAACAAACATATAGTCAAACACTCGCTCAGTCAAACCAACATCGCAGTTATATGCATCTTCTATGATACCAAGCGGGATGTCTCGTGCAGGCATATTAAGGTACTTTAATGCCAAAAGAGTCAAGATGTCTGCAAACTTGCTATACCCATAGGTATATTTCCGTTTCGCCTCGCGAAAAAACTCAACATCAATATTCTTCCCTTCCGCCACTAAAAACAAAGCCCAATCTAACAAATGCCTCAACGTAACCCGCTCAAACTCAAAGTGTGCAGACACATGCCAAGGAAGAAACAGAGCATTAAAATTCGCAGATGGAAATACAGCACCAACAATAACATGTCCCTGAATCCTCACCGGTGTCCTATTCTCAATAATCTTCTTAGCCTCCTCTTCCATCTGTGCCTCAAGTGCACGAGTTTGTTTAGTAGGCCCACGCAAGTCGCAAAGAATACGGTGATTCTCTATCATCGTTTTTTTGATATACGAAATAGAATGACGGTAGTAATGCGGATCGACATCTACCCCTGCGGACTTCAAAGTATCGTTACTCTCTTTAAACTTAGCACCCGTATATATATCAATATCCCCACACTCCCGATGCTTAGGATTAGGATAATACTGCCCGCAGGCAAAGCCTTTCATTATCATGAAGGGAATCTGCTTCTTCAAAAGCACCTCCGACAGTTCCAGTAATGCCGCCAGGTGTTGCAAATTATTGTACTCGATCAAGTTAAGTCGACCAATAGCCTCAAACATCAAAAGTTCCGTCTTGGGGTTCTTCAAAGGACTTGCTGCTCCTGGATTCTTTGATATGTACACATCAAAACCATCCAAGGCAATCGCCTCAACCCCCTGCTTAGAAGCCATCTCCAGTACTTCCCTCCAGTAAATATCATCGGGGAGTGTGTAATCATTCTCCCAACCCATTGCCAATCGGACGAGTTTAAGGAGTATGTCTTTACTATTTGCCACTACTTGTCCTGCGTAAGAATATCATCTTTGAGCGAATAGCTCCTGCCACAATCACATTTAAACGAGTCATCCAGTCGTTTGCCACATTCGCAGACCCAGCCAATCTGCTTTGCGGGTACACCAACCATCACTGCATAGTCCTTCACATCCTTGGCAACCACAGCCCCTGAACCTATCAAGGCACTCTTTCCAACATTATGTCCACAAACAATTGTGCAGTTGGCTCCTAAAGAAGCACCTTCTTTTATGACAGTCTTGGCATACACTCCGTGCACAGGGAAATGAGCACGAGGTGTAATCACATTGGTAAACACACAGGAGGGGCCACAGAAAACATTATCCTCAAGTTCTACACCTTCATATACAGAGACGTTATTCTGAATACGAACGCCATTGCCCACCTTAACATTATTCCCAATGTTGACATTTTGTCCCAGAGAACAATTTTTTCCAATCACTGCTCCTTTTTGCACATGGCAGAAATGCCAAATTTTGGTACCTTCACCAATCTGTACACCATCATCCACATAACTGGACTCATGTACGAAGTATTTCTTTTCTTTCATAATAATTGTCAGTTATCTGATTCCACTTCTCTATATCCACGACTTGACCAGCAATGGATATTCTGGTAGTACTGGATAGGTTGTGGCATCAATGCTTTATATTTATAGAATCAATGAGAAACTTTACTGTTTATTATTTAAAGAAACAACCTCACAACTTCAAAGGCTTCCGCAAATTGGCAGCCTATCTGTACACCTCTTGCACGAGCCATAGAACTAATAAAGTCATCAGATAGATAATCCCGCTTCCCTTGAGAATGATATTTCTTTAAAGCTTTAATCTTGGTTTTTATGTTTTCTTCTTCAAGCTTAACAAAACACTGAGTATTGAAAGTAAGATTGTTCCAAATCAACTCATAACCGAGAACTGTCGTATTCTTGAATGCTCGTAGTCCTTCTTGGGCTATCGTAGTGTGATCCTGATGTATATCATGAAGACTTGGCATAAACACCAAATCAAAATGATTGGCTTTTCGAATCTTAATCAAGTCTTCAAGAATTTCCTGACGAGCATAATTCAATTTACGGACCTGATAATTGTAGATAATCAAGTTCTCCGGTTTTATTCCAAGAACAGCAGTAGCAAGTTTTACTTCTGTCTTAAGAATATCCTTCGGAAATCCTTCGGGAACAGACTCTTCTGCAGTTGAGAAAGCAATATAAGTCACTTTCTTACCTTGAGCAGTTAATCTACTGATTGTTCCGCCCATTCCTAACTCTCCATCATCTGTGTGAGGAGCAAGAACCAAAATATCATTAAAAATCTCAATCATAATTATACTATTTCTCCAGTTTATGGGCAGGGTTACCCACCATCACTGCATAATCATCAACATTCTTCAAGACCACAGCTCCTAAGCCGATTGTCACATTGCTTCCAATAGTGATTTGCTGCATAAAACAAGTATTAGGAGCCACCCATGTTTTTTCACCTACTGTAACTCCTCCGGAGAAGATAGCTCCAGCAGTGATAAGCGAACCATATTTAATCACATCATTATGTGCAATATGTACTAAATTATCCGTCTTGACATAGTCTTCTAAAATGGTAGCTCCTAGAGTTGCACGATCTACCGTATTGTTAGCTCCTATAGAAACATTATTTCCAATCATAACTTTTCCTAGGTGAGGAAATCTTATAGGATCACCATTCTCATCTCTTTCAAAACCAAAGCCGGATTGGCCGATTACTGTCCCTGACTTAATTTCGCAATCGTGACCAATAGAAACAATATTATCAATGACCACGTTCGGATGAATGATTGTATTGTCACCAATCACAACTTTTGGACCTACATAACAATTAGCTCCAATTGTAACATTTTTTCCTAAAACAGCTCCAATTTTAATGACAGCAGTTGGATCAATCTTGCCTTTATCCGGATCGACCGGCTCAAAAAAATCGGTTAAAACCTTAATGTAATCCAACCTCGGATTATTAGAAATGACATGAGAACAATTTAATTTACCTTTATAGTCACTAGTTACTATTGCAAAGATATCCATATGGGCATTTAACAAATAAATAAAACCATCATTGTATTTTTTAGCAAATACAACTGTATTAGGCCGGATGTTGGATAACTGGGAAAAGGAATTAACGAGCACATCGTTTCCAATCAACTCAAGATTTAAATGCGAAGCAATTTCCGAACTTTTTAAGCTTTTACTCATGATTCTAATAATTTAATTACAGCTGTACCATCAATGGCAATTTCTCCTTTTTCATTCTTACAAATGGTTTCCAATGTAATAATTGGTTTATCTTCTCTGATATGAGTTATAGTGCAGATAGCTGTTATCAATTCGTTATGATAAATCGGCTTGCGAAAATTTAGATTTTGATTCAAATAAATTGCGCCTGAGCCTGGCAATATTGAACCTATAATGCCCGAGAACAAAGAAGCAGTCAAGAATCCATGCACAATTCTATCACCAAAAATACTATTTTGGGCATAATCTTCATCCAAATGAACTGGATTATAATCTAAACTCAACTGAGAAAAAGCCTTTATATCGTCAATAACAAACTTCTTGCTTAATGATGCATTCTGTCCCACATAAAAATCAGAAATTTTCATATTTAATTTGTTTTTAATTCTTGTAAAAACTTACGCGAAAGCATTTCCCATGTCAAATTCTTTTCTGCATAATCCTTCCCCTTAATTCCCATTGCTTCTTTTTCTTTTAATGACAGTTCAGCAATTGATAATATTGCTTGAACAATCTTATTCGGATTTTCTGCCTCAATTTGAATTCCACATCCGACTTTTTCAATCACAGAACCCGGCTCGTCAATTGCTTGTACAATAGGCTTTCCTGCCAACATATAATCAGTCAATTTGTTAGCTGAAGTACCATATTTATGCAACACCGAATGTACCCCACCAATATAAGCAATGTCAAAAAAAGCATTTATAGCAGGCACCAATTTCTTGGGAACTGCCGGAAGAATATAGAAATTCTTCAAGGCATATTTTTGAACCAACTTTTCTATATTCTCTTTCTCTGGCCCCTTTCCTACAATCACAAAAGCTAATCTCTTATTGGCTTTCAATAAATTAGCCGCCTCTACCAAATTGTTTAATGCTCCTGATGCAGCAAGTCCACCCGCAAAACCAACGATCACTTTATCATTAATAGATTTAAACAAACTGTCATGTTCCTTAGGTAGTGGCTGTGATGCTGCTTGAGGATCCCATTCGTCAGCCGCATAGCCATTAGGAATACAAGCGAACTTCCCAGACTTTAAGCCACACTCCCGATAATGCTCTTCTGAGTTCCACAAAAGTGAAATAACCTTATCCGACTTTCGGCAAGCGAAGTTCTCTGCCCATTGCATCACCATTATGAAAGGATGCATCTTGGAATAGCCTCCTATCACCATCGGAGACAGTGGCCAGATATCGTGTGCTTCATAGCAATGCTTTGCTCCAGCTATTCTGGCTATCTTATTCGCAGGGACATTATCCAGCGGATAAGTTGAGGACGCTATCACTAAGTCCGGTTTATATGTCTTTGCTATCTTTTTGGCATTTCTCTGTAGCTTCCATACAAATGATGCAATATTCTTTATACGAGCTATTGAACCACCGTACTCATTGCCTTTCAGCCACACATATTTAATACCATCTATCGTCTCTTCTTGAAAATCATTGGTGACAACAGGATTCTTTTGTCGCAAATGAGAAAAAGAAGAAGCGATGATAGTAACATTATGACCTTGTTTTACCCATTCACGAGACATGTAATACGGGCGAAAAGACATTCCGTACTCCGGAGAGCCAGCGTAATGGAAGATATAAAGTATGTTCATTAACCCAAATAATTGACTATCTCCCTCAAAATTTCTTCCGCTGCATGAGCATTACCAAACAGTTTTGGAAATTCTACTTTGTTACCCACCAACTGATGATACCCATTAATAATATTATTGTAATCTGCATTAGCTATGATGCCAGCACCATGATCAACTATTTCCACCCATTCTGTTTCCGGACGGATAATAACACAAGGTCGTTCAAAGAAGAAAGCTTCTTTCTGAACTCCTCCGCTATCAGTCACCACTATCTTAGCATTCTTTTCAAGCATAATGATGTCAAAAAAGGAAGCAGGTGGAATAATCTTAACAAGTGGGGATGTCATTAATGTCTCATATATCACGGATGACAGATTCTTATCCAATAGGTTTCTTGTCCGGGGATGCAATGGAAGTACCAATGAAATTTTTTCTTGCTTAGATAATGCCAGAAGTGCTGTAATAATTGAAGTCAAGCGTTCTGGATTATCTGTATTGTTGGGACGATGAATCGTTGAAAGGATGTATTCGTTAGGTTTTACTCCGATGCGAGATATAACATCTGACTTTTCTTTTGCCAATTTCGCAAAGAACATGCTATTGTCATACATTACATCACCGCAATTAATTACCAATCGACCCTTGCCATTATTGAATTTGGCTGGCGTATCAAAGAAGCCCTCGCACCTCAAATTATCTACTCCTGTTTGAGTAGGAGAAAAACATATTGATGAAAGCTGATCACAAACAATTCGGTTCACCTCTTCCGGCATTGTCATATTAAAGGATCGTAAGCCTGCCTCAATATGGAATATCGGAATATGTATCTTAGATGCAGCCACAGCTCCGGCAAGAGTTGAGTTAGTATCACCATACAAAATGATACCATCAAATTTACCTTCCAAAAGGACTTCTTCAATCCCGGCTATCATCTTTCCTGTCTGCACACCGTGAGGGCCAGACCCTACACTTAGATTGTAGTCTGGCGCAGGAATTCCTAATTCATCAAAAAACACCTGCGACATATTGGAATCGTAATGTTGTCCAGTATGAAGAATCTTTTCTTCAATCACGTCTTGGAAGTGGTTTTTGACGGCTCGTGATATGGCAGCTGCCTTGATTATCTGGGGGCGGGCCCCAATCACAGTTAATAGACGTATCATAGTTTCATTCATTTGCAATTACATTATCATACATCTCAAAAAGCACGGGAATCTGTGTCGCCCAGCAGTATTTCTCTTTTACTGCACGACGACCGTTATCTCCCTGACGGCGCGCCTCTTCTGGATGATTAATGTAAAAATCAATCGCCGTCCTAATAGCTCTCGAATCATGAGGATTCACGCAGGTTCCACAATCGTATGTCTCTACAATCTTTTTCCAAAGCATGAAATCTGTTGCAATCACGGGGATTCCAGCCATCATATACTCAAAGAGCTTAGTATTACCCAATGATCCCATTTTGTAACCTACATTGGCCACATAATCGTTAAGAGCAATACCCGCTGAACTATCTTCCATAAGACGTCCTACTTCGTTATGTGGAAGCAACCCTTTAAAGACCACTTTAGGCCAATTGGGATTCTGCTTCAGTTTTTCAAAAAATGATTTATTTTGTACTTTTCCAGCAAGAAGATAATGAACATTCAACCCATCCAATGATTCGACTACAACATCGTGCATCCATTGTGGAGAAATACCACCTGCAAAACAGACGTAGGGACCGAATTTTCGGCGATCTTCAATCTCTTTAAATTCCGGATAGTTAGTAATCATATATGTTGACGGGTTTATCCGTTTCAACCTTTCTACAATGGAGGGAGTGACAGAAACAACGGCATCAAAATGTTTTAAAACAAGTTTTTCATAGCGTGCGTAAAATTCAGCCAACGGCTTACGAATAATAGAGGGGATCCACGCCTTTTCTGACAACTGTTGTGGAGCATCTTCATGTGAATCGAAAATGACCTTCTTTCCACGACGTTTCAACTTTCGTCCTATTGGGAGTAATTCCGGCTCATGGAACTGATAAACATCAGCGTCAATCTCTATTGCCTTCTGAAGAAAGGGTCGCAGATGAAACAGTTTCCCGATTTTCCCGCCATTAATTCTTACTCCTTTTATATTGACCCCATCTTTCTCAAAATCTTCTGTATTTGGAGCAATCAGAAAAACTTCATAACGGGAGGCTAACGTTCGACACTCCCTTTGAAAGATTCTCCCATCCGTTGGAGAGTGGCCGCAAGTAACATGGCAAACACGCATAGGTGATTATTTATAGAATTCTCTTATCGCGTTAATAACTTCATCCTGCACTTCCTTTGTCATCTCCGTATGGATTGGAAGTGACAGCACAGAATAAGCGCATGCCCTAGACTTCTCTAACTCCTCTGCCGCACGGGTAATAGGCTTGAAGGCCTCCTGTTCCTGCAGTGGCAATGGATAGTAAATCATGCTTGGAATCCCCTGCTCATCAAGGTAAGCCTTCAAAGCATCGCGTTTCTCGTTCTTAATCTTCAGCGTGTACTGATGATAGACGTGTGTGCTATTTTCAAGCTCCTTAGGGGTGATGAAAAACTTCTCATCAGGATCAAACTCTTTCAATTTAGCTGTATAATAAGATGCTGCAGCATAACGAGCAGAACCATACTCATCCAAATGTTTGAGCTTCACATCCAGAATTGCGGCCTGAATGGAATCCAAACGAGAGTTACAACCAATCACAGAATGATGATACTTCACCCGCTGGCCGTGGTTAGCAATCATGTGGATGCGCTCTGCAAGCTGGGCTTCGCTGGTAAAGATTGCCCCACCATCGCCATAGCATCCGAGATTCTTCGACGGGAAGAAAGAGGTGCATCCTATTGTTCCCATTGTTCCGGTATTTGCCTTATGGCCATCACTGAAAGTGTATTCAGCGCCAATAGCCTGGGCATTGTCCTCAATCACATAAAGGTTATGTTCGTTGGCAAAAGCCAAGATGGGTTCCATGTCGCAGCTCTGGCCAAAGAGGTGGACAGGAATGATGGCCTTGGTCTTTGGAGAGAGGGCTTTCTTGATGTTATCAACAGACACATTGAAGGTCTCATAGTCCACATCCACCATAACAGGAGTCAAACCAAGCAAACCAATCACCTCTGCTGAAGCCACATAGGTGAAAGCAGGAACAATCACCTCGTCACCAGGCTTCAGTTCCAGAGCCATCAAGGCAATCTGGAGCGCATCCGTACCGTTGGCACAAGTGGTCACATAGCATCCGCCCAAATAATCGCTTAGATGCTGGGCAAACTCTTTCACTATCGGGCCATTGATGAATGCCGTATTGTCAATCACATTCTGAATACCGGCATCCACCTCGTCCTTTATTTTCAAGTATTGACCCTTTAAGTCAACCATTTGTATCTTCATAGTCTTTAATCTTTAACCATTAATCAGTACTTCACATCATCCCATCCAAACGGGTGCTTAGCCAACGGTATCTTAGCCAGCGGGTGATAATCACCAACCAAACCTATAGGTGTTGCATTACGAATGTCATGAACGATCTTGATGCAAGGCAGAGCTTCGCTAATACGGAAACCATCCCCGGCAAGAATATGCTGATAGCTCTTGGTATGAAGTTCTGTGAATCCAGCACTGAATTCAAACTCATCACCATCAATATTAAGAGTGCGATATGTCTTTTTCTCCCCCTGCACAGCATTCGGAGGCAGACAGTTGGAGTTAATGCTAAGGAAGTAGCGTACACGCGCTTTCTTAAGACCCAGGTAACCAGCTACACGGTCAAAGCTCATCACATGTACGATGTTCTCCTGCACGGGACCAAAAATCCACTGTAGCATATCGTAGAAATGAACACCAATGTTGGTGGCAACACCACCGCTCTTGTGGTTGTTCCCCTTCCAAGAAGCATAGTACCACTTACCACGAGATGTAATATAAGTTAGGTCAATATCATACACTTTGTCTGCAGGACCTTCATCAATCTTCTTCTTCAAAGCTGCAATGCTGTCGTGAAGACGGAGTTGAAGGATATTGTATGCCTTATGACCGGTTACCTCTTCTTCCTTCATCAAGGCTTCAAGGTTCCAGGGATTCAGAACCAAGGGTTTCTCGCAAATAACATCTGCACCAAGACGAAGACCGTAGCGAATGAAAGCATCGTGAGTGTAATTTGGAGTACAAATGGAGAGCCAGTTGATTTCGTCTGACGTACCTTTTACACGGCTGCAGAAGCGATCGAACTGTTCTTGTTCAGTAAAAAATGAACACTCGGGAAAGGAAGCGTCAAGCCTCCCCACACTATCAAATTTGTCGTAAGCCGCTACGAGATTATTGCCCGTGTCCGCAATAGCCTTAATGTGCCGGGGAGCAATATAACCAGCAGCACCTATCAATGCAAAATTTGCCATTTGAATGATAATTTTAAAAAAAAGAAACTATTTGTTAAATATATTTTCGAATGAACTCTTCAATATAGAAGTTTGCGAATTCCACTTTATCTCATTATGAAGTTTCCCAATATTCGCCTTATACTTATCGTAGCCAGACAATAAAGAAGATAAGCCCTGTGCTATTTTAGGCACTTCACTACCATCTGTTTCCACACTTATACCAATGCCAAGATTATCCACTACAGATTTCATTGGTGGATTTGCACCAACAACAGCTGGCAGGCCTACATCAACTGCTTGATAAAGTCTATTTGCCTCGCAATACCAATTATTGATGTTACTATTTTTATAGAAAACCATTGTTGCATGACACAGCTTCATATATTGAGGAACTTTCAACACGGGGAAACTACCGACAAAACAAATCTTTAAGACGACTTCATACTTGCCATATTGTTCCCTGATTATCTCTATAGCGTTATTGTCAACACTTCCCAAGACAATAGCACAAACATTTGGTGTTTCCATTACGGCAGAAAGAACTTCTACAGATGCTCTTGAAGGGTCATTGATTCCCTGAAGATAGATGCACTTTCTACCCGAAATCCAACTCTTGACTTCATAATAACGCTCATCATATTCCGGATCTATCAAGCTGAAGTCCGTAAGGTTTCGTATTGCAACATGCTTGAATGGGTCTTTTATCAATCCCATCCTGGAAAGATGGTCTATACGAAACTGGTTAGCATGAAGACATACACTGCACTTCTTGAAAATATGCTTTAAGATAAAATGTTTGACTTTTGACCCCATAAGAAATAGAGGTAGTTCTCGCAAATCCCATATCAGCGTCTTACCATAAATGAAAAGGAGTGATGGGGTCGGAGCATCGCCTGAGCACCAAACAACATCGAAGTCTTTAATATCATTCCTAATAGCACGATAATAATCCCAGGACTTGGCCAACAAATGTTTTCCGGATTCATAATGGTCTCTTCCTTTAACGCAAACTGATTTAAAATGTAACCCATAACTGGTCACCCCTTCGAACTCTTTGTTTTCAGGGTACATCACAAAGCACTTGAAAATAACATTGGAGAACAATTCGGAAAGCGTACCGACCTCTTTTCGAAGACGATCATCATTATCCAAATTATTCATCTTGCGGAGAATAGCTACCTTTATTACTTTTTCTGCCATTGTAAAATTGTCTGGATATTAATTATATCATTAAAGAAAAAACAAAATCTCACTGTCTTAGATGGCTGTAGTACTCCATAAGAAGGTGAATAGGTATCCTCTTCAATCATTAATCGTGAGCGTGATTCCATGATATCAAAAGACATATTTATTACAAAAGATGGAGAATCTATCTCAACACCTTTTTCAGTCTGATTAGCAATAACATCAGGAGAAAGATGGAATGACAGAACCGCTTGATGGTTTCTTCCCTTTTTAGAAAGAATGTCATCAATCGTCAAAAAATTATCCTCCAATTGGAAAACCCGGTGATGTCTCATTGACCCTTTCAGCGTCTCATACTCCCCATAGCATTCCTCGTTAGAGGGCATTTCAAACTGTTTTGTTATGGAGTTCTTTTTCTGTAGAAATACATTATCCTTACTTAGTTCGTTTTGCTCTTCTTCATCTACAACTACTGTATTATGCTTTGCCGTTGAATGGAATTCGTTGCACTTTTCCGGCTCCGGTGTATATATATACGCACCTGGATCTACGATAATATCATCCTTGCCAATTGCAAGTTCAAATGAAAGTCTATCGTTGTGGGTATGAGTCCCCAGTACTTTTAAAGATGTCTCATATTTACTAAAACCTCCATTGGTAATAAATAGGAAAACCTCCCCTTTACGCATAACAGCATGGCCTGCATCCTTGAACATCTTGCTACCTTTATTCTCGTAAATAAAAGGTCCAACACCGTTGGCTATCATCATTTGTTCAAGACTGTCTGGGGTTAGCAAGTAGTCATGACGACGGAAATCACGACGCAGGAATGGCAGGAACCGCCCATCATCATTATCTTCAATCAGCGGTGCACAACCGTTGGCTTTTGTATAGGTAGCAACAAAGGAAAACATGCTTCGCACTCGGTACTCAATATCAGCAGGTATGGGGATTCCTATCCTTTTAAGCATATAGCACGGATAAGAAACTAGTTCTGTCATCAAACGATGATAGGATATGCTGCGCTCATACTGAACTCCTGAAGGGAGAATCTGGCGACGGATTTCCTCAAAAAACTCAGGAATGACAAACTTCTTCCATTTTCGACCGTTCTTTGTATCTTGAAAAAATAACGCCAAATAAAGTAGGCCTGCGTAATCAGAGAAAAGATGGTTGTTACTATTGGGGATGTTCTTTTCAAAATTATTATAGATAAACCAACCGTGTCGGTAAAGACTCTTGTAAATCTTATCAATGAAAGATTCTGTCACCTCATTCGATTCAATAATCATAGAGATTGCAAAGAGCCAGTTCACGGCACGTATCGCCACATCCATTGTACAAGTCCAATTGACACTGTACATCAATGGGTTTTCTTTTATCCAATCCTCTATCTCATCAACAACCTCTTTGGCATATCGTTCTTCTCCTGTTAACAAAAAAGCTTCTCCCAACCACAAAAGATGATGACAACGGCTTAATTCCCAAGGTACTTTAATGTCACTTCCAGATACAGAGTACTGGCGCTGTTTCAAGTAGTAAATTCCCTTTGGCCAGTTGTGGCCAGTCTTAAAATCAACATGCCAATTGATTTTAGGCATCTCTACTGACCCTGAACCAAGCAAATCAAACCTGTGTGAGAGCGTCTCGCAGGCCAAATAGAGAATAATGCTTCTATCATGATCAGAAACGCTATGCACTACTATTCGTAGGTCGCCAAATAAATCTTGAATCTTCCCCTTTAAAGATGCCTTTGATGGATTCTTACCCAGACCTTTAATGGAAATGGACTGAATTGGCAGATACTTCCACAGTTTATTCTTCCGAATAGTTATTTGGTTTAGAACTTTATTCCAAAAAATATGGTTAGGATATAAATTTAACATTATTGAATTGGTTTGCCACCATTATCCAGCACCCATTTGTGCCATTTTTCAATTTCTTTGTCTGTCTTGATTCTTATGACTTTAGCAGGTATACCAGCCACAATTGCATTATCAGGAACATCTTTGTTAACCAAAGAAAGAGCACCTACGAAAACATTATTACCTATATTCACCTTACCTAAAACAATTGAGCCGTGACCAACATACACCCAATCGCCTAATGTAGGAGTCCCGCCATCTTTCCCTGCGATAGAGACATTCTGTCCCAAAATGCAATTGCGACCAATTTTTGCCATACTATTGACAACTACACCTATGCCTCCATGACCTAATCTAGTGCCTCTCCCTACTTCTGTAATTGGCGATAAATCTGAGTTATATCGAAAATGAATCCATCTTTTGATTATACCAGATAGTATTGGTATCCTTTTCAAATATAAACGGTGAGACAACCGCTGAAGTAACATTGCATCCATAAATTCTAAATATCTAAATAATTGAATCCATTTTTGTTAATACTTCATTATTATCATATTCAAAATTACTAGCTCCTTCTTTTAGCTTTTCATAAAAAGCAGACCTCTCTATTATATTCCCAATAGTATCAACCAAATTATCAAATACTGTTATCACTCCATTATAGCCATTATCAATAAACTCATAAGATGATGGGAAATTCGTAGTTACAACCGGTATGCCGAGTATCCTTGCTTCATTGAAAACCATGGGACATGCTTCAGAAAAGGATGTGCAAACATAGAGATTTGCGTTCTTAAAATAGGGATATGGATTAGACTTACCACCCAACCAACACACTCGATCAACCACATTAAATCTCTTAATATTCTCCTTCAAACTCCGGGTTTCTGCCTCATCGAAGTCAGGACCGACAATATACCATCTGAATTCATACCCTCTATCTTTCATTCGTGACGCAATTTGAGGTATTGAACTGAAACGCTTAACCGGATGAAGCCTGCCTACAGAGATAATTGTGAAGGTGTCTGTGAGGAATCTAGGATCGTTAGCTGATAGTAATGAGAGTCGTTTTACTCGTTCAACATCGAATAGGTTATATACCGTATAAACTTTGTCCTTTAGAGCAGGATACCTTTCAGCGAATACTTGCGAAGTGTATTTTGATACCGTTACTATAGACTTATACTGTGAATAGTATTTCTCCTCTGTCTTCCCCTTTGGCAGATAGTTGTTGTAATCACAATGAATCCAAGCAACTTTATTCGGAGCAGAGAAGTACGTTCCAAATCGTGTGGCGTTACCTTCAATAAAAGCTACAACTGTATCGAATTGCTTTGTCTTTTCAATTCTCATTACAGCACGCTTGAAAAGGAAAGGCTCCAGATTGACTCCAAAAGCAATTGTAACTTTCTTTGTTATCTTGGCAATGTAAAATAATAACCGTTCTATGCCGACAAACTCGCGTCTGTTGCAGTAATATGCCGAAAGGAATGGCTGATTGTCCAAGAGCAGTGACTTGTATGAAATGTCCCTCTTTCCCGTCCGTGATAGAAAAAAAATAGAGACATCCCACTCGTTTTTGTCATAGTAATGGTAGATGCTTGACATCGCTCCATTTGTACCTCCAGCCCACCAACTAGACATTATGAAAAGTACTTTTTTCATCACAAGACATTATTGTGAGACGCAACTGACTGGTCTGTTGCCCTAAGATAAATGTATAGCATCAAAAAACAGTAAGGTAGATAACCCATGGAGAATGGTTCCAATGTCATACATGTAATAACTATAAACGCTATCAAAGGAAGAATTTCAGAACGAACGTTTTTGGACTTAGCTACGTGAATTGGATAAATAATCATAGAGAGAAACAAAACAAATCCTATAATGCCATACTCTATCAAAAATGCAACAAAATCATTGTGACATCCAATAAAATTATGGCCATATCCTCCCAAGTTCCATGTATGCTCATATCCAATTCCAAAAAGAAAGTTTAATAGAGAAAATGAATTAAAATGTTGTCCTAATTTATCAGCCCAAATCTCAGTTCGTCCGGTTCCCGTTCCTGTATCTGATTGCACTCTGTAGATAAGTAAGTCTAACACTTGATTATTGTATAAAACAAAAACAAACAGTATTGCTGAAATTACAACAAATATCTTTGTCCGAATACGTAAATTTTGATTTAATATACAAATAACTGAAGACACAACGATAGCCAACATAGCACCTCGGCTTGCTTCAAAAATAACAGTAAGCAATAGTGTCATCATACAAAAAGCATAAAATACCTTACTGAATTTCTGAGTTGACGGTTTCAAAAACTCGCGTAATGCTAAAACAAAACCAATTCCCAAAGTGCAACAGGTATAATTTAACGAACCAGATATAAGACGCTCATAATCGAATGATTCTTTAATTAATAACTGTTGATTTAAAAGAGTTAAAACCGCACAGGAAGTTGTGGAGAGAACAAAAAGTTTGGGAATGATGTCTGTTACATATTCCTTTTCTTTTTCTCTAACAGTTACTGGCAAGAATAACAAAAGTAGGAAAGAATAGCTCACCTTTTCAATCTGTCCAGAAGACAGTAAATTAACTAGTACTGTCATGATTAATACTAAAGAGAGCACAAGATATGGGTATTTATAGTCGCGACACCCTTTGGGAGCAATAAACGCAAATACTACCGTTATTAGTAAATAAATAGATGCTTCAGTAGGCATAAATGTGTAACCGGCAAAACTTAACAACGATGCTGTCAAGAATAGCACCAAACACGGAAAGAAAAGGTACACCCTATTAATCACTGGCATAAATACCAGTGCTAAATACCCAACTCTTATAGACATGGGAATGAAGTCCTGCCTTGCCCAAGTCAACAACAAAAGAGAGAACAGAACACTATAATACCCTATGAGGACATTTTTATTAAGAAATATCTTGTTTCTCATTTTCTATTACTACCATAGGTTATTTTTTCTTAGGATAAACGCGCAAACAAGTAAGTAGGTACTTCCCTTTGTTTCTAGTTGTTATATGACGTGAAAAAATAATTTTCCAAAACAAATATGAGGCCTCAACATCCCATAAAAGATAATAGGACTTATCTTCTTTTATCAAGGGCCATAATTTTATATTACCGAAGAAACGTAAAGCATTAGTTGCAGACCTTAACTGTTTGTACTCTCCCTTAGAAACTAAAAAAGTACAAACTGTTGTAAGATTATTATGAAATTGAACATAACGGTTCTTATATGATTGGAATGTTACCTTCTTTGTAATAGACTCTGGGTTCTGAAAATAAAAATAATAAGCTGAATTGATATATCCAATTCTCTTACACCCATATGTCAACTGTATAACCATTGACATATCTTCACCTTGGTTTGATACGGGGAAGAACTCAATTGCTTGATAGAAAAGCTCTCTGCGGACAAGTTTGTTACATAAAGACCATGAATTCTTATAGGTAAGCATACCCTTAAGAAATTGAATTCTGTCTGTAGATGATATCGCCCCTTTATGAACTTTTTCCTTACCATCTCCTGAAGAAACAAAGTCACATACAACCATATCATAGTCTCCTTGGCTTGCATAATCATACATGGAGCGGTACATCTCAAGAGAAACCCAATCGTCGCTGTCACAAAATGCTAAGTACTCACCCGAAGCTATGGAGACACCATACCTGCGCACACCTGCCTGCCCTGTATTATACTGCATTTTGACTATTCTTGTTTGCTCAACCCGATGGGGGTATTTTTCTAATATCTCCAATAGGACTTGTAAAGAATTATCTGTTGAACAATCATCAATGAAAATGTATTCAATGTCATCAAGTGTTTGCTCAAACAATGACACTGCGCATCTACTGATGAAACGCTCTACTCCAAAAACAGGAATAATAACCGATACTTTTGGCATTGTCTATTAACTGATACGATTAGTTATTCTTCTGAGTTGATGCGATAAATAAGTTTTTATGCAAAAGGCCTTGCGCAACAGCAGTCGACTTATTGAATAATTATGAGGCAAAAGGCTATAGACCTGCAAATTAAGGAAAACACCAGGATCAACTGGTATCTCTGCTTTCAGTTTATTCTTTTTCATGAAACTTAAGAGCTTTTGTACGATTTCGTCTTCGGTCAATATAGTATTTTCGGACGTAAATAAATTGTATGTTGTATTCAACTTATTAGCGTATTCATCCGACAGCTCTTTTTTTTGCAACAAAGCGTGATAGGCTAAAGAATAGAAATGGTCTCTTTCTGACATAACATACACACTATCTTCATTCAATACTCTATTGTTGAGCATCTCATGTTCCCAAGAAGTAGGATAATACCCATCGCCCACCCATCTTACATCAAAACGGATTCCATTGTCATCCATCGGAACAATATAATTGTCCCGGTTCTTTTCTTTATGTATCCTCTTCGCGCCTGTCAGTTCCACAAAAGAAGCTTTGCTTTCGCACAGAATATCAATATCAGCATGTCCCGCTTCATATACTCCTTTGCTGAACAAATTATTCCAATTTCTTAAAATAAGATAATTGCATTTACTGTTTAGGATGGCAAACAAATCCTTCAACGTTCCTTTCATAAAGTGGAAGTTACTGTTCTATATATTGGATAATACTATTAGCTATTTCCTCTCTACTAAAAAATCCGGTATCAAGGCTTAATACACCTTTTCGATTTAGAAAGTAATCATCAAACCTTTTTTTGACAGTTATAAAGAGTTCTTTGTTATCAATGTCATCTTTTCTCCTTAAAGATTCTTCAACAGAACAATATAGGTAAACAATTTTTGACGGTTTCGGGAAAAGGTATTTGAATAACAGAACTCTTAATCCTTTGAATCGACCGCTTGCATTAATAAACCCTTCGTGAGTATATCTGTCAAACAATATAAGTTTCTTAGCCTTCAATGCCTTATTGTATCGATACCAAAAACATTTATAGATCAAGAGTAATATCCGCAAAGAATCTAGTATGTTTCGGTCTGTCTTCTTCTGCAACTGTTCAATACGAGGATCCTCATATCGGCGGAAGCCCATATAAGTTACAACACAATCTTTTCCATAATGATTGCCAACTAACTCAACTGCCGTAGATTTTCCAGAACCGTCAACGCCCAATATTGCTATTGTTCTTTTGTTCATATTCTCAACTGAAGTATGATGGTATGTAACATTTTAAAAAGGAGATAACTCTTTCATCATTAACAGAAGGAACTTTCCAGCGCTCGTTGACATAATATATCAGGAATACTAGTAAGTAAGCCTCCTTCTTGTTTTTCAAATAGTTTTCTCCAGAATCTATGAATATTTCCTCTAGAGATTTGTCGTAATCTCCGTGAAAGTAGTTTTTTAGCAACGACGAGTTGTTATTAAGAAGCCATTCTGTAAAAATGTATGTAAAAAAATCATATAAAAAATACCGGTTTTCAACTCGTTCAAAATCGGTAACGAATAGACTAGTGCCATTTGAAATGACATTCGATGACCACAAATCCCCATGGGCCAAAATACAAGGCACTTCTGTTAGACATTCAAGAATTTTGCTATTACCAAATCGAGTGGCAAAGAAAATAGCCTTTTCTTTAAAATCTTCCCTGCTTTTTATTATTGCACTTTTCATAGAATGAGTATGCTTAATCAATGATAGGACAAGCTCTGGGAATACGCATTCTATATCAAAAACCTTATGAGGTATTAATTGTTCAACAATAATCGAATTGTGTTCATCTATACTAATGGTCTTTGCCACGTTGAAAGAATGTGCGAAGAGTTCCTTATTATCATTATACTTCAACAATTTTTCTAAAGAAGAATATTTAGTCAGTACATATTGATTCTCAAAGTCAAAAACTTTCAATTCTTTTTGGCTTGATGAGATAATAAGTTGGGTTCCGAAAAAAGAACGTCCTGGCTTGAACTTTTTAATTCGATATCGGTAAAAAAAATAGGTTGCGATTCTAGCAATCGCAGGGATCTTCTTGAATGAAGTATAAGTATCCCGAATTATTCTCGTAGATCCAACAAGATAAACGCTGTCGCCAGTAGGTGTATTTTTATAGACGCCATTCTTAAGATAATCAGACATATCTCTCACTAAGCCTCTGTTTCGCTTACACGTATTATAGGCACGACGAATTTCTCTTAGTATAATCCTTATACTTGCCATCGTTTTTCCTACTTCCTTTTTCGTTTGATGAAATTGACCACCATACCGTTAATGAGCTTCTTTTCATCTTTTGTCATTGCGATAAAATAAACTAACGCAAGAAGTATTAGCGAACCCAAAATGAAGACAGCCAGAACTCGGATAATCTCATTAGACAAGAACGAATGCATTATCCAGTCTACCAGCAATGAAATAAAGAGAACAGGTATGATTGGGATGACTACGTATCTGAAATACGACCGTATGCTGAAAGGCATTAATGTTTTAATGATAAACATACCGACAACAAGACCAATAGCATCAAAAAGGAGAACCATTATAAATGCCCATTCTACTGCATACCCCAATTTAAGCATCACATAGGCAATAGGCACCGATACAAACTTAACCATGCTGCCTATTAACTGGTATTTTAACATTTTTCCAGATGCATGCACCAAGGTTGCTAAGGCTCCCATCGGAATAAGTGCTGCGCTAGTTATCAAAATAATAATGCAGAAAGCCTGTGTATGCTTAGGAACCACGCCTCCAAGCCAGAGATTAAGAATGAAATCAATCTCAACACAAACAGGAAGAGCCAATAATAACAAGAAACAAAGACCTAATTTACTAATGCTAAAAGTTAGACGCATAGAGCGATCTATATCTCCTTTTGCATATGATTGAATAACCTGTGGGCGTACTGGTGTTAGAATACTGGACACTAAGCCGGAAATTGCTGAATTTACCTGAACTGCTATCCCTCTTGCAGCGTTTACAACTGGACCAAAGAAAAGATTGATGATTAGGTTAATGCCCTGGTCTCTCATCATGTTCGAAAATGAGCCAAAAACATTCCAACCAGAAAAACCAAGCATCGAACCGAACAACGGCTTTTCTATTTTTATTGAAGTGCGGCTGAGACGAATCTCGTTGAATTTCTTTTTGCAATAAAAAAAGTATATGCTAAAGTCAAAAATATGTATCAATAGCCCGAAAAGTCCCCAGATAATCAATTTATCAAACCCCACATGCGGCAGAATAAGAACCAAAGCCAATTTAAGTACAGCATCAAGTATGCTAACAATAGCATAAAAATCCATTTTTTCGTGAGCCATCACTGCTGCAGTATAAGGCACCTGCATAATAATCACTAAAAACTGAATTATTGAAATTTGAAATACCCACTCAGCCGCATACATTCGTTCCTCTGGTATCACCATCTTATTATGCAAATACCAAATACCGAAACTCTCAGTAAGAATAATTATTACAACACCAAGGATAAGTTGTATGAGTAAAGCAGACTTATAGACTTTATTTGCTCCTTCTTCCCCGTTTTTTCCTAACTCAAAGTTAAAGAAACGTTGTATTCCATTGCTCATTGAGGTGTTGAGGAAGGCAAACATAGACACGAATCCGCCCACAACATTGAATACACCGTAGTCCTCGACTCCCAGAGCATGCAATACTACTCTAGACGTATACAGAGTGATGCAAAGAACAACAACCATCCTTATACTTAGGAATATGCTGTTCTTTGCTATCCTTTTGTTACTTAACAAATTCGAGGTCTCTGCCATTTATCCCTTAATCAGAACCGTTTCCAGTGCTTCACTTCTCTATTGAACATACCGACCTGCCCGTATTTTTCATCACAATATGCCAAACATCAGCATTACACTCTTCCCAATTGTTAAACAATGTTGGCACATACATCATTCTTTGCGATAAGTACGTCTTCTATGTCGTGAAGGTATATACCATTTTTAGAAAGTTATAGACGACATGTTCTCCTTCATCGCAAAATCTCGTCCCAAATTGATAGTTTACCTTAGTCCGAGGCATCTCTGTCGTTAATATGATTGGTAATCCTCTTCTTAATAGAATCATTATCGCCTTCTGCCTTGCCTTTATAGAGGATTCGTTAGCAAAGTAATATATCACCACCATCCTCACAGGAGTATTCTACATTTATACCATTCTTTTCAGTAATATCTCCTACTGGCCTGATGTATAACCCAGACTAAAAGTAAGAGTAGCATCCACATCCCTCCCTTTTGAGCAGTATGCGGATTCTCTCAACACTGAACTAGATCTTTCTCCTTATAGTCTTCCATCAACAATGTCTCTTGGAAGAATACACTTAACATCGAAGATAACATGGTTCTTCTCTAGCAACTCATCCCAATTTACATCATTATCTCGGAATTGCTTATGAGCAACGGCCACAATGGCTGCATCAAATCTACCCTTCGGCATTTCGCTCACTATATCTATACCATACTCTTTCTTAACAACGGCAGGGTTAGCCCAAGGATCATAGACGGTCACATTGACGTTGTATTCTTGAAGAGCGTGATAAATGTCAATGACTCGGGTATTACGCACATCCGGACAGTTTTCCTTGAAAGTGAAGCCCAGAATTAGGATATTGGAATGCAATACCTGAATACCCTTCTTTAACATGTGTTTGATGGTCTGATCTACCACGTAGGCTCCCATACCGTCGTTCATACGACGACCGGCAAGAATAATCTCAGGGTTGTAGCCCATACGCTGTGCGCATTGTGCCAAGTAGTACGGGTCAACAGAGATGCAATGACCACCTACCAGACCAGGGTTCATCTTGATGAAGTTCCACTTTGTGCCAGCAGCCTCAACCACGTCGGTTGTATCAATGCCCATCAATGTGAAGATCTTGGAAAGTTCGTTGAAGAAAGCAATCATGATGTCTCGTTCAGAGTTCTCAATTACCTTGGCGGCTTCGGCCACTTTAATGCTCGGAGCCTTGTGGGTACCGTTCAGCAGGACACTGTTATAGACATAATCCACGATTTCTGCAACCTTAGGAGTAGAACCAGAAGTAATTTTCAAAATCTTCTCCACGGTATGCACCTTGTCACCAGGATTGATACGCTCTGGGCTGTAACCTGCAAAAAAATCCACATTGAACTTTAGGCCGCTCACACGCTCAACTACAGGCAGGCACTCGTCTTCTGTTACACCGGGATAAACAGTAGATTCATATACCACAATGTCTCCCTTGCTAATGACTTTACCAACGGTCTCGCTAGCTCCCCATAGCGGTTTCAGGTCGGGAGCCTTGTTCTCGTCCACGGGGGTAGGAACTGCCACCACATAGAAGTTGCAGTCGCGAATCTTCTCCAAATCAGTAGTACACACAAAGCCGTGGTTATTAATGGCATCTTGAAGGAGTTCGTCGCTCACTTCCAGGGTTGCATCGTGTCCAGCCATCAAGGCATCCACACGGGCTTGGTTCATGTCAAAACCGACAGTTTCATACTTTGTTGAAAAGAGGCGTGCCAAAGGCAGGCCAACGTAACCGAGTCCGATTACACCAATCTTTATCTTTTGCATATTATTAACAGTTAAAATTTCCATACTAGACTAGATATGATAAATGCCATCCAACGGACAAATGTTGTGACAATCGAGGATGACTTTCCCCTTCAGCTTGTCCCAGTTCTGCTTAATATGGTCATGCTTCACCATGATAACAATCATATCCACCTCGTCGAGGAACTGGTCGAAGTCAAGAATCTGGTTCTTAACAATCTCCTTTTCGGTGAAGAAGGGGTCGAAGGTCTTCAGCGGGCGGGCAAGGTGGCGCTCCTGGATGTCGAGCATCTGGAGGGTCGGGCTCTCGCGGATGTCATCGACGTTCTCCTTGTAGGTGAGGCCGTAGAGGCCGATGCGGCGGTTGTCGGTGATGCCGTGCTTCTCCATAATCTCGTGGATGCGCTCGAGGACGAAGACGGGCTGATAGTCGTTGGTCTTCATCGACTCGTCGATGACCTTGGCCAGCTGGGGATAGTCGCCCACGAGGAACCAGGGATCGACGCTGATGCAGTGGCCGCCTACACCGGGGCCGGGCTGGAGGATGTTCACGCGGGGGTGCATATTGCAGATGCGGATGATCTCATAGACATCCATATTGTCGTGACGGCAGATGCGGCTGAGCTCGTTGGCAAAGGCGATGTTGACGGCACGGTAGGTGTTCTCGACGACCTTGGTCATCTCGGCCGTGCGGATGTCGGTGACGACGATTTCGCCTTGGCAGAAGGAGGCGTAGTAGCTCTTGACCTTCTCGCCGATTTCCTTGGAGTCGGCTCCGATGGTGCGGTTGTTGTGCAGCAGCTCATAGACCATATTGCCGGGGATGATGCGCTCGGGGGCGTGGACGAGGTTGATGTCTTCGCCAATCTTGAAGCCGTTGGCTTCGATGACGGGACGGACGAACTTGTCGATGGTGCCGGGGCTGACGGTGGATTCGATGACGACGGTGGCTCCCTTGGGGCATACCTTCATCACTTCCTTGACGGCAGCGACGACGTAGCAGGCGTCCACCTTCTTGGAGAACTTGTCGTAGGGGGTCGGGACGGAGACAATGTACATATCCGTCTTCTGATACTCGGTGGTGAACTTGATGCCCGCCTTGACGGCTGCGGCGAAGAGCTCGTCAAGACCGTCTTCCTTGAAGGTCGTCTTACCGGCATTGAGGGTTGCCACCAATTCTTTGTTGAAGTCTGTACCGATGACTTCCACACCGTGGGATGCCATCATAAGGGCGGTCGGAAGACCGATGTAGCCGAGGCCAATTACGTTGATCATATTGTTACTGTGTATTTATTATTCAAACATTAATTGTCAGAAATTATCCATTAATTGTCCGTGAATATCTACTTCACCTCGTATCTATCGACCTGCTCACCCTTGAGTACCCGGACGATGCGGCTGCAGGCCTTGCCGTCGCCGTAGGGGTTGACGGCCTTGGACATACGCTCGTAGGCCTGCGGGTCGTCGAGGAGGGTGCTGACTTCACTGACGATGAGGTCGTGATTGGTGCCCACGAGGTGGACGGTGCCGCTCTTGAGGGCTTCGGGACGCTCGGTGGTGTCGCGCATCACAAGGACGGGCTTGCCCAGGCCGGGGGCCTCTTCCTGGATGCCGCCACTGTCGGTGAGGACGACGGTGGATTTCTCCATCAGATAGACGAACTCAAGGTACTGCAGCGGTTCGATGAAGAAGAAGTTGCTGTACTTGGTGAGGTCTTCGCCGAACACTTCGTGGATGGGCTTGCGTACGTTGGGGTTGAGGTGCATCGGATAGACGAAATCGACCTCGGGGTATTTCTCGCTGAGGTCTTTCATCGCAGTGACCATCGAAATGAAGCCTTCGCCGAAGTTCTCTCTGCGGTGGCCGGTTATCAGCACCAGCTTGCGTCCGTTGTCAAGGCGAATGACATCGTACCCTGCGGTCTTGAGGACATTGACCTGCTCATCGGCAAGAGCCTTGTCGCTCTTGAGCTTATCGACCACCATATGGAGGGCATCGATGACGGTGTTGCCGGTGACGAAAATCCGGCCCTGAGCCTTCTCGTCGAGAAGGTTCTGCTCGCTGAGGGGCGTGGGGGCGAAGTCGTAAGTAGCGATGCGGCCTGTGATCTGGCGGTTCATCTCCTCGGGCCATGGACTGTAGATGTTGTGGGTGCGGAGGCCGGCCTCCACGTGGCCCACAGGAATCTGCTGGTAAAACGCAGCGAGGGCAGCGGCGGTAGAGGTGGTGGTGTCGCCGTGGACCAGCACCACATCAGGCTTGCACTCCTTGAACACGTCGCGCATACCTGTGAGCACGCGGGCGGTGACGTCGTACAGGTCCTGTCCCTGCTTCATGATATTGAGGTCAAAGTCTGGCTTCACGGCGAAGATGCGTAGCACCTGATCCAGCATCTCGCGGTGCTGTCCCGTCACACACACTATCGTCTCAAACTCCTCGGGACACTTCTGGAACTCCTTGACCAGCGGACACATCTTAATCGCCTCCGGCCGCGTTCCAAACACTAACATTACTTTCTTCATTATCGTATATCGTTATTGTTTATTTCGGTTCCCCTGCCACGTTCACTTAATTCCTGCCGGCATCAGCGCACTGATGGGGTAATACACCATCGGCTTGTCGTAGATGGGCAACAACTGTTTGCTAACACCCTTGGTAATCGGATAAAGCCGCGTGCCGGACCCTCCGGCGAGTACTATTCCTTTCATTGGTATGTGGTATTATTTCTTTACTTTACTCTCAGAGCCTCTTCTATGGATTTTTGTGTCCTTGCCAACATCTCTGCCTCGTCAGGCAAATAGACTGGTTTCTGATTCAGAACATCGACTTTAATATTGAAAATATCAGAGTTATATACACCCAACAAGTTGGATGGAATGGATACAGGACGGCCTGTATCGGACGCAATTCCGTAGGAAACAAACAGCCTATTCATCTTCTCCACCTTATCCACCATTTTGGGGCCTTCGTTTCCTCCAAAGGTTTCAATTCCGTAATGGAAAAGAATGACCTGTACGTTTTTATTCACAACACGATTCATAATGCGATTCCAAATACGCTTGTCTGTCTTACCAAAAGATGTTCCGTACACACATATCAAATGGGCCGCGTCTATCGCATTTGTCACTTGTTCTTCAAAACCCGTTCTATAGACGTTGTTAATCGTTGAAGTTTTTATAAACCGGTTTTGAATGCTATTCTCCTTTACCAACTGCTTGTTGTGTATCTGTTTCTCGTCATTTACACCCAGCACAATCCCCTCATCCACAGTACCATGAACATGGATGGGACGATTGAATAAGAAGTTAATCTTGTTATCTGTGCATTGAAACACATTCTCACCTTCCTTAAGGGCAAGGCGCTCAAAAGTATCAGTATAATTTAGAGTGATTGTGTTAATAACGTGAGGAGTATTATTCACATGCTTCAAGATGTAATTTGTAATGTCTCTTGAGTCCAAATTCCGATTCAGATGATGAGAGACGTTTGCCATATTAGAAAGAATCTGTTCTCGCACCTTGGCCTCTGGTTTTAACCTCTCCTGCTCATTCTTCATATACAATGACAGTTCATTAACCAGGTCATCGTGAACGGCTATAGCTCTTTCTCTTGTTACCTTGTCATTTAACCATTGCCCGAGATTTGTCTCTAAATCCGTCCATGTTTCAATATCCTTCCACACTTCATCCTGAAAGTCCTTAATGAAGGGGTCTGTATTAGGCTGATGGCTATTAAGATAGTGCTTCAAGAAAGATCTGTAACTGGTATCAAGCCCTAGTGACAGATCAAAACCATTACCGAGAATGTACAGGATGTTCATAATGAAACCTTAGTCTTAGTTACTTCAGCACATTTGTGATGCCATTCAACTCGTTCTGGATATACTCCAAAGAGGCGATCTTGGCCTTCGTTTCCTCTAGGTTCAGCCGACGAGTATTGTCGGAATTAAACTCCTCAATCTTAGCCCGCTTAGCATCGCCTTCCTTGAAGTACTTATCGTAGTTGAGGTCGCGGTTATCAGCCAGCACACGATAGAAATTTCCCATATCCTCGGCCTTAGCGGCCTCCTCCTTGCTGAGAAAGGGTCTCGTACATCTTTTCACCGTGTCTTATTCCAATCACGCGAATTTGGCGTTTTAATTCTTCTGCAGCACTTGAACCTTAGACCTGCGGCCGATTATTCCGCAAAGAGCTCGCACACCGCTTTGGCCTGGGTTTGAATGGCACAGGCGGGGGCTTTCTGGACAAGGATGTCTCCATTCTTGCCGTTTTCGAAGGCTAAGTGCACAAGGTCCACTGCCTCCTCAGTGCTCATAATGAAACGTGTCATCTTGGGTTCGGTTATGGTGATGGGATTACCCTTGCGGATCTGGTCTATCCGCAGAGGGATGACACTGCCACGGCTGCACATCACTTTTCCATAGCGAGTGCAGCAGATCTGGTGTCACTCGAGTTGCGGCTTTTGGCTATAGCAACTTTCTCCTCGATGCCCTTGGTAATACCCATCGCATAGATAGGATAAACGGCCTTGTCAGTGGAGAGGCAAATGACACATTTCACACTCGCATCGATGGCAGCATCCAGCACATTGTCCGTCCCGATGACATTGGCCATCACCGCCTCCATCGGAAAAAATTCGCAACAGGGCACCTGATTCAACGCAGCGGCGCGGAACACATAGTCCACTCCCTTCATCGCATACTTCAGCGTGCTCTTGTTCAGCACATCACCGATGTAGAACCTAATCTTCCCTGCCACCTTCGGCTTACGTGCCTGGAAGTCGTGCCGCATGTCGTCCTGCTTCTTCTCGTCACGTGAGAAGAAGCGTATTTCACCATTATCGGTCCGCAGGAACCGATTCAACACTGCATTATCAAACAAACAAGTTCCGCCGGTAATAAGTAAGATCCTGTCCTTAAATACTGACATAATTTACCTTGATGTTTATCTCACTCTAATTGATTAGCTAAGGACTCAGTGCCTTGTGCTACTCCAGAATCGTCCCCGCTTTCGCTCAAGATTGTTGGGCATTTATTATCTTTCTTGATATGATAGATGAGATTAATTCAATAGTAGGTCGGAACCCGTCAAAACTGAAGCGTCTGTAATGTCCTCTATATTTTCCGAAAATGTATTCTTCACATTATCATTCATCTTATAAGGGCGTATGAACCGTCAGTTATATTTCCTATGTTCAACAATCCGTCATGGTGGAACACGCCGCTATGTCCATTGCCATGCATGATCATGTTCATTTTAGCTTTACGAGTCATCCGAGGATTTGCGTCAGTCCCATATATCTGTTTGTTCGAAAGTTCTTTTATTCTCCATTCAGCTTCTGTAGGATAGTCTCTGTTTATCTGGTTTCTTACATATTCAAACGCTTTTATCAAAAAACCTCCGAAACCACAGCAAAGGTCACAGAGTTTTTCACCAACTTTTGGATCTAGTACGTTTAACATAAAATCTAAGATAGTTCTAGGTGTGAAAAACTGTCCCAGCCCCCCCCCGAAAGTCTTGCTCAGAAAACTTTCGAAAGCCAAACCTTTCACATCATCATCGATGGTCGCCAAATTATAGGTTTTCAGTTCTGTCAGGATACTCTCAAAACTGTTTTCCTTGATTCTGAGATTCTCCGATTTTTCAAATATCTCATCATCTGCATACTTTTCTTTTGTCTCTTGGAATAGTTTCTGTAAATATTATACTTGTGAAGTGGTCGCTTCGTATTCCTTCTTTTCGCTCTTATATTCGTCATCTCCACACACGCCATCTGCAGAAGGATAGTATCTCTCTTGACATATTTTTAGAAAAAGAACTTTACTTATCTCGTCGAAAGCCACCTCCGGAGACAACTTATCATTACCTCTTATGATATTGTAACAATTCCAGAGAATAGATGACAAATTCTTCTTTGTATATATATCGTTCTTTGCCATAATTGATTAAAGTTGTGTGAATGCCTCCCCTGTCACCCGAAAACCTGAAAGAAATCTACCTCTTAATTGACTCTTTCCAAATAGGTCTCAAAAAGTTTAACATATATTGTATCCAGCAAAAGCAAGACCGACATATAAAGAAAATAGTTCTGCAATTTAAAGTCCTCTGCTATCATCGTCTTCAACGAAGGTAAGTTGTGCTGATACGACCTGGTGTTATGCGCACAACGGTTTCGCTCTCTATAAACATATTTTACGAATATCTCATTCAAAGCCATTCCGCAGGTGGGTCTAGTTTCTACTAGTGCAAGATTAGTTTGCTTTGTGAGCAATTGAGTATCGCTCATAATCCATTTATCATTAATACCTGTCACCATGGCTAAATACTCATCATAACTTTTCCTAAAGTTATTTACCAATAAGCTATTATCAAACAACTGTTGTGTCGTGTTTCTCCAATCATTCAATATTTGATTCTTCAGCGCATCGTCTATCACGAATGCCTCATCATACTTCTTTATCTCATTCAGGAGGTCATTATATACCATGCACTTGTCTTTATAGTCAGAACATTCGCTATACCTACTACGTTCAAAGCGCTCATAGCGATAGTCATAGTCTCGGCAGGCCATCTCCCAGCATATACATTTCAGTTTTTGCTCTTGTGCTCCCGCCAACTTTAAAAACAACGAATGAAGGATATAGCCACAAATGGGGTATGCCTCAATACCACCACTCGTAGCATTGAGCGAACACATAGCTTCCTTTACCAAGTCTGCTTCTGGCTTCAGGATAAATGGGATATGATTAAGAGGCTGAGCGTAAGACATAACGATTGAATGTAGTTACTGAATATTCAACACGGCTTCGCATATGTTTCAACAGTGAGGGTGAGTTTTTATGACTCTCATCATGTTTAAAGCTCGCTACCTTGCACTGGAGAGCATTCAGCAAGTCATCTTTCCTTGTAATGTCTATATCCTTTCCTTCTATTACTGTATTATACACCAAACCGAACATATATACATCAGCATCAATAATTGACGTGAAATGAAGTTTATTGTACTCTAGTCGCTGGAGCGTAGTAGCAAGCTTAGCTATTCGTGGAGCATAGTCTTTATTGGGAATAATGGATGAGAACTGGACGAACATACCATCTGCCCTATCTTTCACAACGGCATAGATATATTCCTCAAAGAATTTTTCCATCCGTGGCTTGTAGCTCTGAGCAAGTCGGTTAAAGCGGCCTTCTTTCTTATACTGAGACAGGAGAGACATCGTTCTAACAAAATCGTAGGCCTGATTCTTACCAACAAGTTCTATCATTAAGTTGCGACAACACTCTGGGTCAAAGAAATCTTTCAGTCCTGTCTTCAAGAAATAGAGCGATTGACGGCTCTCTATCGGGTTAAGAGGTGTCCCCAAGATATTGATGTTCCGAAATACAGTTGAGTAGAATTCGTGTTGCTCTGCCTCGGTTGCAGCGTTTGGTATGATGAAAGAGAATGGCAGGAACTTTGATTCAAAGAAGTCTGCAGGTATTCCATAGGCAACTTGGTTGTATTGTTCTGGTTTCAGCGAGTCTGTCACCTTCTGTTCAGCAGGTCCTTTATCAACAAACATCCGCAGAGACCAATTGATATACTCTACCTCGGGCTCACCGTAGTCTTCTTCAGCACCACCGTCTGCCAGTCCAAGTTGACCCTCATCTTTTGGGAAAGCATCCTTCTTGGGATAGACCTTGAAATATGCCAACAGCAGACTTGACAAGCGCTGTTGACCATCTAGTATCAAATTATGATTCTCTCCGGCATAATTACATACACCTATGGTAACTGGTGGCACAAAGCCATCAGCTTGTAAACCTTTTATGAAGCTCTTTACCTGTTCTTCCGTCCACACAAAACTACGCTGATAAGGAGGCAACTCCAAATCCTTTCTCAGCAACAGTTCTATCCAATGCTTCAACGTGTACTCACCGTAATATACTTTCTTGTCCATAGTTATTCTTTTGCTTACTCCACTATCTTGTGAAGGTCTTCGTTATCCTTATCTTGCGCCATCAGCGCCTTGCGCTTCATCGGCAGCTTATCGAGCAGGAACTTGTGCCTTATCTCAAAATTATCGAAGATGGAACTCCAAGTACGCACATAAATGTCGAAATGTTGACCGGCATCGTCAATATGCTGTATGAGGTTTTTCTTTCCCTATGTGGCGCTATTCTTGATTTCACGGTTAATGTAACCAGTCTTGTCCAGTTTATTACCTACCAGAATATATGTCCTTTGGGCATCGGGTGAATTAAAGCGCGGCTCATTATAAATCGGAGTGACAGGTGGAGTGCCAGGGGACAGGTTCATTCCACCGTCTATACACGTTGGATTATTCCTCGGCCCAAGCCTGCCAGTCGTTGCATCTGACAAACTGACGCGCCAATAGCCAGTTGCATCCGTAATGCTTGACTTTTGTCGTCCTCTTTCTCGCTCAGCAAGCTCATGCAAGCATGGCTTTGCGTTCGCTCGCGCATCGGCTCTCGTTGTTATTTTTGTCTAGTTGTTGAAAACTGCTGGAGTTGCTCACACTGGCTATCTTTATTATCTCTCGCCATACCTGGGCCTCAGAAAGACGCAAACGTGGTCTGTCTTTATCATTGTCTAAGCACTGGACTTCATCATCCAACGGCTCATTCTTCCACTCTTCTAAATCCCTGAAAGGAATCCTGTTCAGCATTATTCCCGTATCGCATATCTGGAATAAGGGTTCTATTGTCTCTTCAAAATAGCCCCAGGAAATATATTCAGAATCCTTAACTCGTTGCACGGTACCCGCTTTCACTGGATTGTGGTGTATATACCGAAGCAGTACCGTGAAATAGGCCATATCATTGACTGGCCCACTCTTAAAGCGCTCTTTAAACAGGTGTCCGTCAAGTCTGTACTTGCGAATAAAGTAGTACAAGTATGAGCTCGCAATGCCTTTCACGGTCTCCTCTACGCTCTCTTCGCGTTTGCGGATGAGTAGATGGAAGTGGTCGCTCATCAGGCTGTAGGCGTAGTAAGTTCAGTTGCTTCCACAGGGGTTGCCGTCATCATCATATTTCACCAGCAGACGGTAGATGGTATTGATAAACTGGCATTTATCCTCCTCGCCCTCAAAGATATTATGGTGGTTGATACCTCGCATCATCACATAGTAGATACCAGTTCCTGAGGATGTTCGTGGTTAGCGGGGCATTATCTTTTCAATCATTATCCACTGGATAGATTTCATGGTTCAAATCTACCCAAAGAATTTCAAGGTAGTTTTGTATGCGGAATCCATAAATGCGGATCTTTGCTTCCATCCTTAGTGAGAAAATATAGTCCTCATCATACTTCAACTCTTCGAGACGCTTGCGAGCTTCTTTGCTGAGGTTAGCTACAGGCACAAGATGATTGTTAGTCACATTCATGCCTTTTCGGTTATGAGTATAATGTAAGATTTCTGTCCATGTATTACTCTCATAAGACACCAACTTGGGATAAATTCGTGTCTGAAAGCCTTCACGTACCAAAGCATGTGATAGATGCTCGAGGACATCAGTTGGTATAACGGAATTGTACTTCATTGCTAGTTTATTCCAGAAATCGTCTATAGAGGGAAACAACTTTCCATCGAGAGATTTCAAGACTTTGTACAAGGCATCATTCTCTTTTTCTATCACTTTCTCCACTGTTCTTTCATCAAAGTGATATACGAACTCGCCTAATAACGACGCAAGTCCCCAGCGGCTAGAATAATCGAACTTTCCAATTCTCCACGCTGGCTGAAACAAGTCAAAGTTTATGTCGCCCTGTGTTGCAGGTTTCTTTTTAACAATCGAAGCAGAAGCGGCTGAAGCGGGTATCTTACGAGGCATCTATTTCAACGACGAATAATACTGGTACATGGCATCATTCTCAATGACACGATTACCACGCTCTGTCTGCGACAAACCTTTTCGGGCATCTATCCAAGGGGCTTCAAGATGGGTCTGATCAATCAGCCACTGTGAAGACTTTGAGCCATAAAAGCGCAAAACTTCATCAATATTTCCACGCTGACGGTCGCTAAGCAATTGTTCATTGCCCTGCGACATGTCCGACTCACTTATCTGGAACATTCCTTTATGATAAATGAAAAGTTCCCTGATGACTGGACCATTTGCCCATGCT
This sequence comes from Bacteroidales bacterium, assembly GCA_016285455.1. Taxonomy (GTDB): domain Bacteria; phylum Bacteroidota; class Bacteroidia; order Bacteroidales; family UBA932; genus Egerieousia. The sequence continues at coordinate 339,693 of JAEEQS010000001.1, read as the reverse complement.
TCAATTCGTTCATGGAAAAGGGGACGTTCATCCCACACAAGTGTCCATGCCTGGCAATAGTATAGCAACTTGTGGAGTTTCATTGTCGTACACTGCTTCAACTGATGCAAGATATAACACGCTACATCAAAAACTGAAACAGTCCGCTCTGCCATTTCGCTCCTGGGAATGTCTTTAACATTACTCTCATTAAACTCCACTTTACCCATACCAGGCTGAGCAATACCTACAGCAACGGGATTGGTTTGAGGCTTATCTGCAAGCGACGTATATACAACATCCGAATAGGATGATGTCTCTGAAAACTTATGCTCCATATACTTCGTCTATTATCCGACGGGCCAATTCTTGATTCTGAATCAAAAGCTGATCATCTTCTCCCAGCAAGTTCGTAATCTCGCCCGCATTATTCACATTATAATTAAAATTAAAATCTATCCTATTATGACCATTATCTACTGACTCCAAACGCAATGTCAGTTCCTTCTTCTCACCCATATCGAATTTTCTAACAAGAGCCTGCGATTTTACACCGGTACCAATCAATTTAACAATACTCTGTAAAGGCTTGTTATCTTGAAGTGTATTCAACACCTCGAATGGTGCATCAAAGTCGTAGACATAATTTGTTCCAACTGCATTTACAGGAGTATGAGCTAACTTGCGTAAAATGATTCTCAAAAGCCGTATTATTTCGACATAAGCATCGTCCAAACTTTCCTGTTTGGTAACCTCAAATTGAAGGCGATTACCCTCTATGCAAAAGGCAAGAAGTTCTGTTTGGAATTTCAGAGAACAACCCACCATTGACGGAAAGAGCACCTTGAAGTCAACATCTGATAACAAGTTGGCTTTCACCCATTCGGGAGTGAATATTGCGATATTCCAAGCTCCTACTAACACGATTACATTCGTTCCTTGAACTACCTGTCTCATATTTTTTTGATTATTTTATTGTTCTTAATAACAACATTTCAGATGCAAAGTTAGACTTTTCATTTCATATATAACGCGAATTAACCCTATTTTGTATGTCTTACCTTTTTAATTTTTGTGGCACTGCAAAAATCACTTAGTGTTTCTTGTTCATACGCACTGATGCGGAGGCCCTCGTTAGAGAGCCTTTCGCAAACAGATTCTAATGGTTACTACCAATACTATCAATACACATAGGATTTCGAGAATCCACTTCATAAAGGTTAAGGGTGTACGGTTCACGGTTAATGTTCCGTCTTTGTTTATCGTTATTCCAGGGTCTGCAACGGCCTGGGTGTTCTCTTACTGTTTCTCTACATACACGGTATCAACCCTGACTTCCGTTCGTTCCCTTTTCTCTCGCAGGTCCTGGCTGCGGGAGGCCCGTTTGCAGTCTGTGACCTGTATCAGCTTGAGGGTTGCGCCCCGGTCGTTCTGCTGGAGGGTGATGATGGTCACCTCGCGAAGGGTGTCGCGGACGGCCACCACCACTTGCACCCAGACCATATCCCTTGTCGTCACCTCCGTGCTGATCAGCCACTCGCAGATAATCGCCTTACGGCTGACGCTGCAACTGGTCAAGCTCAGGACAGTCAGCCCAATGAGGACAGTCGCTGATGTGCGGTATCGCACACCGCAGCTCGGCTACTTCCTGCCAGTTCTTGCGGTGGTTCACTATCCACCCGAAGAAGGTCATCCCTCAGCCGTGAATCAAGTATTTGGCAAGTTCCTTTACCGCTTCGTTCCGTAGTTCATCCACCGTCTTTGCGCCTTCTACATCTACAGCCTGAATCATTTCAAGAAGCCCACGAGCATACGCCCTCTCGGCATCATTCACGAATCCGCCAGAATCCCTCACATACAGCGCCAGCTGATTAGCCAACCCATTCAGCCGCATCCTCTCCCCCATCAGCCAACCTAACTTGGTCATCTTATCCATCTTTTCCATAGCAGACCACTGCGAATGAAGGTTGTCGATTTCTTGAAAAATATTGGTAGACATTGCTTTATTTATAGATTAAAGAAGGCTTATTATTTCTGTCTTTTTTTGCTTAAAGTCCGATAGTTCCTTGTGTTCTCAACCGACCAAAGAATAAAAAAAGAAAGCCATCCTAGTATTGTTCTTCTATCTCTATCTCTTTATTTCCTTCTCTCCTATCTTTAATAGACATGACACAGAACAGAGCTTACTGAAGAAAGGATACTTGATATTCTGCTTTGTTGTAATTCTTGAGACGGACCAGTTGGACGACTCAGTTTACTGAAAGCATTTCAGTTTTTACCGCATATTTCCACTAGTTTGTTTACCCATGCAGCAAAACGTGGGCATCTCTTTAACATATCGTTAATTCCAACCTCAATAGCGATAAGATTCCCCTCAAGAACCTTCTGGTAATTAGGCTTTATCTTTAGCAAGCGCTTGGATGGAGCTGTAGTCGGATTATCATTAATGTCTTCTGGATTAGGGAACTCCTCTATAATTTTCATAGCATCTTGGTATTGAGATGAATCAAAGTATTCTGCAAAACCATTGCTATTGGAAAACAACAGTGCCTCGAATTCATGCAACTGAATATACGGAACAAATCGGCAGTCTGAAATATCGCTGCCTATAGCAGCTTGTATTGTATCGGCCTGTTTTGAATGCGAGTTCTTTGTCACGGCCAAATCCCATCCAGGCACATTATTAGGAATACGGAAGAAATCAACAAATGTACTAACAACAATATCGCGAGAAGATGTTTCAGTTAGTAAACGTTTTATATCTTTCTTGAGATGAGTGTAATTAACAAATCCTCCTTTCCCTGACTTGCTCGTATGAATTAGTATGGGCTGAACATTATATATACCTTTTGTCTGGAAATAAGGTAAAAGTACCGTTTTAACAAACTCCTGTTCGGTCTGGCCCTCTACTATAATGTACAATCTCTTGCTCATAACTGGCCTCCGATAATGTTCTTTTCCCACAAATCGCTTAAGGAGTAGTCATCCAGCCATCCTTTCAGCTGTTCACTATTCAGGCGGTTGAAGACCGTTTGTCCTTCTTGCCTGTCAACGGCAACAATATCCTCAGGCTCAAAGTAGTTAACCAAAGATGTAGATTGCGTAGATATGATAATCTGACTCTTTTCAGAAGCGTGTTTTATCAGAGCGGCAAGCTTGTTTATTGCCGCAGGATGCAATCCAATTTCAGGTTCATCTATTATGATTATCTCAGGAAGTCTTGGCTGAAGAAGAAGAGTCGATAAAGCTATAAAGCGGAGGGTTCCGTCGGATAAACTATATCCATTCAGGTACATATCAGTATCAACTTCTTCCCACTCCAGACGAATATGACCGAAAGGATCATCATCTCGTAGATTGAATCTCTTGAAATATGGAGCTACTGACTTGACAGTATTTTCAATAAGTTTGAAGGTCTTTGGAGAAGATATTTGAATACCGTAAAGGAAAGCAGCTAAATTGTTACCATTATGACGCAAGTATGCATTATCATTTATTTCACAGTCTCCACGCATAGGAGAGTGGGTACTTGTATCGTGAAAATGATAAACAGTAAAACTCTTAAGATAATTCTTTAGATACTTTGCCCTATATAACTTACTCTGAGCTAATTCAGATTCCTCAACATTAGAATCCCAAGATTTCCAGTTCCATTTATCATAGTTCTTCTCTTTATCGGAGATATTGTTGAAGTAATCCCCTGTCCTAGAAATATAACCCCTACTTGACTGCATAGGTTTAATTTCAAAAAGAAAAGCATTTTTGTTATCAAAATCCAGTAAACCGGAGAATGATGCAGATACCCTACGCCCTCTATAAAGCAAATTATCTATCCCCCCTTTATCCAAAGTATATGCGGCTAGTTGCTGGTTAAACATAGCTTCTATCAGCTCAAAGAAAGTGATAAAATTACTCTTACCAACCCCGTTGGATCCAATCAAAAGATTAATCTTCTTAAGGGGCACGACAGCACTTCTTATTGACCTATAATTCTTTATTTTAACAAGTTCTATCATAATATCTCTACTTCACTATGCTTTTACAGGTTTATTACAAAATTCTTTAATAAATGCAGATTATTAAGAAAAAACGTTATAACGATGGTTTATAAACTCGGTTGTTGACAATAATAGCCTCCTAATCCCTCTTGAAAATATCCCTCGTATAAACCTTACCCAGTACATCGTCAAGGGAGGAGTCGTAGCGGTTGGCTATGATGGCCTGGCTTTGGGCTTTGAACTCTTCAAGGTTGTTAACTACGAGGCTGCCGAAGAAAGTTGTACCATCTTCAAGGGTCGGCTCGTAGATGATGACCTTTGCACCTTTGGCCTTGATGCGTTTCATGATGCCCTGGATGGCACTTTGGCGGAAGTTGTCGGAGTTGGATTTCATCGTAAGGCGGAACACCCCTATTATGACCTCTTTTTCCTTGCTGGTACTGTAATCGCTTGAGGCTGTGTAATAACCGGCTTTTTCAAGAACTCTGTCAGCGATGTAGTCTTTTCTTGTGCGGTTGCTTTCAACGATGGCCTGAATGAGGTTCTCCGGAACGTCTTCATAGTTGGCAAGGAGCTGCTTGGTGTCTTTTGGCAGGTAGTAACCGCCATAGCCGAAGCTCGGGTTGTTGTAGTGGGAGCCGATTCTTGGATCCAGGCAGATGCCATCTATGATGGACTGCGTGTCAAGACCCTTCATCTCGGCGTAGGTGTCAAGTTCGTTGAAGTAGCTGACTCTGAGGGCTAGGTATGTGTTGGCAAAGAGTTTTACGGCCTCTACTTCCTTCATTCCCATAAAGAGTGTGGGAACGTCTTTCTTGATTGCTCCTTCCTGAAGCAGAGCGGCAAACTCTTTTGCCTTGCCTTCTATGTCCGGGCGGGTCAGTCTGGTAATGGCCTCGTTCTCTTCATTATAGCCGGGAATAGTCTTAGGAACACCAACTATGATGCGGCTTGGGTAGAGGTTGTTATACAGAGCCTTGCTTTCTCTCAAGAATTCAGGGGAGAAGAGAAGGTTGAACTTCTTTGCGCCTTTGGCAGCATACCTAAGGTAGAGTCCCCTGGTATTCTAGGCTATAAGAAATGATTCAAATTATCTATGGATTATACCTATCGTTTAAAACCTTCCAGTTAAGGATGGTCCACAGGGCCTGGAGGTGTGCTGGGCGGCGGTTTTGGTAGTCCAAGTAATAGGCGTGTTCCCAGACATCAAAGGTCAGAATTGGTTTGAGGCCTTTGGTTATTGGGTTGTTGGCACCAGGTTCTTGAGTTATGACAAGTGTGCCGTCTGGTTGGGCGGAAAGCCATACCCAGCCACTGCCAAAGAGAGTTGCGCCTTTGGTTTCAAACTCAGTCTTGAAGGCTTGGAAAGAGCCCCATTGCTTTTCGATCTGCTGGGCTAGTTTGCCTTGAGGAAGATTCTCCTCTGCAGGTTTGGGAGCCTGAAACTGCTCAAAATAAAGGTTGTGGTTCAGAATCTGACCTGCATTGTTGAAGATTGCGCCAGTAGAAGCCTTTACAATCTCTTCCAAAGGCTTATTCTCGTATTCTGTGCCCTGGATGAGTCTGTTGAGATTGTCTACGTAGCCTTGGAGGTGTTTTCCGTGGTGGAAACTTAAGGTATTTGCACTGATAACAGGCTCAAGGGCATCTTGAGCATATGGTAAATCTATGAGTTTGAACATAATGGGTTGTTTTCGGAGTATACTATGCTTTTTATTTCGGCTTTATCTGTGAGTCTCTGAATGATATTCAGGAACAACTTCTTTCATAAGCTGCACCATATCTGGAATGTTGACCTGGCGGGCAAGGTTTTCAAGGCGGGCAACAACAAACTGGGAATACTGGAAGTCATATTCCCTAACCTTGGCAATGCGGATGCGGTTGTGGAAAGAAGGAAGGGTGTTTTCATCGTTGGCAAGAACCTCTTCGTAAAGCTTTTCGCCTGGGCGCAGGCCGGAATATTTAATCTTGATATCCTTGTCTGGAGTAAAGCCAGCTAGGGATATCATACGCCTTGCAAGTTGGTCTATCTTGACAGGCTCACCCATATCAAAGACAAAGATCTGGTTGCCGGAACTCATTGTAGCAGCCTCCATAACAAGGCGGCAAGCCTCCGGAATGGTCATAAAGAAACGGGTAATGTCTTTGTGGGTAACGGTAACAGGGCCGCCTTTGGCTATCTGGGCGCTGAAACGTGGAATAACGGAACCATTGGAGCCGAGAACGTTACCGAAACGGGTGGTAACAAACTTTGTAGCAGGTTTGTTTGATTCGTCTGAATTAGGGGCAGAAGTATTGTAGTTACTATACTTCCCGGATTCAATGGCAAGACCTAAAGACTGAACGTAGATCTCTGCCAGACGCTTGGTACAACCCATAATATTGGTTGGATTAACGGCCTTGTCTGTGGAAATCATAACCATACGCTCAACGCCGTATTCCAGGCACTTGTCAGCAACGTTGCGAGTGCCGTAAACGTTTACAAGAACAGCTTCGCAAGGGTTTTCTTCCATTAAAGGAACGTGCTTGTAAGCTGCCGCGTGGAAAACTACCTGAGGATGATAAGTCCTGAAAGCAAAGTCAAGCCTCTGAATCTGACGGACATCCCCTATCACAGGAACAAAGTCAAGGTCTTTGAATTTATCTTCAAGCTCTAGGCGGAGATTGTGCATTGGAGTCTCGGCATTGTCGTAAAGAACAAGCTTTTTAACGCCAAATGTTGCCAGCTGGCGAACTAACTCGGAGCCAATAGATCCTGCAGCTCCTGTCACCATAACAATCTTGCCGTTGAAATATGTCTTAATTTCATCCAGGGAAATCTGGATTTCCTGTCTTCCTAGAAGGTCTTCAACCTTAATGGCTCTCGGGCGGAGAAGAGACTGGCCTTCTTCTACTTCATCTACTTCTGGAATTATGAGAGTCTTAACCTTGTTCTTTATGCAGAATTCTATAAGGCCTTCTGACTCGTGCTGCGCATCCGTATCCTTGGAAAAGAGAATGGAATCAATAGAGTAGTCTTTAATTATGCGATTCAAGGCATTATCATCGTCAAAATTGAATACCGGAAGCTGGTCCAGCAACATCTTGGCGTGGCGGTCTGAACGTTCTATGAAACCTACAATACGATAGTGCGGAGAGGTAAGAAGACGCTTGATTACAGCTACGCTCTTGTCTGTGGTTCCGTATACAAGAACCCTCTGGCGCTTGGCTTCCTCTGTTCTCCTCTGGTTTATTGTATTGTAAACCAGAATCATTGCTATTCTCACTCCAATTAAAAGGAAGAATGTGATAAGGAAGTCCAGAACGCAAACAAAGAAGAAGGAGTTATAATAGCCGTAACCAATAATGAACACTAGAAGCAGGAGAATTCCCTTGAGCATAGAGGCTATGGCAAAAGGAATAATGTCTCTGGCTCCAAGATGCCTGATGATTATCTTGTAGGTCTTAAGCAGCAGGAAGAAAGAGAACGATGCCACTATAGATGCCAGCAGATATGTCAGGACAATGTTAAATGTCCTGAACAAATCAGGAAAGACAAGCTCCACTCCGAGTATAACTATTATGGATGCGCCTATGGAAAGAATCATATCGAGAGTGAAGATAATTTCCTCTCTTACAAACGATTCTTTAAATCTACTTATGCTAAGTCTTTTAAACATTAGTTTATCTTTTTCACCATCTTGTGGGTGATACCGCCTATGGTGAAGGCGGCTATGGAGCCGATGGTTATGACGAATTTGCGGTCTTTCTTTATGCGCTTTACATTGCCTATAAGGCCTTTGAATGGGCCTTCTACGACTTTTACGCGGTCTCCGAGTTTGATGTCTTTTGGTTCACCGATGTAGGTTACGTCTGTATCTTCAGATGTCAGCCAGATGAAAGCCTGCATCTGGCCATCTGGAATTACTGCAGGAACTTTATGGTCCTCCGAGTACCTTGTGTAGTAGCTGAATTCAGACAGATGGTTGTGCTTGAGGGTCTTGAGAAAGGTTTCCGTGCAGCGGATGAACATCAGAGAAGCAACAAGGGGCTTTTTGACAGTCTGAGTTTGTTGCGGATTGTTGGATTCGTTGATGATAGCTCGCTTTGATTTTGGAACTAAGGTGAGCTTGTTGCCGCTGTAGGAGACTTCTGCCTTGGATCTGGAACGGGAGGAGGTGGTGGCGGGGATTTCCTTTGAAGACATTGCAATGTACGTTTCAACAGTGCTGTCGTTCGTGCTATTGCCTTGTCCATTATCTTCCCCGGCTTCCCTCTGAATCGTTTCCTGCATCTGGAGAAGCCTGTTGTTGAACACTTTGAGAGCGTACCAGTTAAGTGTTTTGTTGTTTGCTTGCATTCTTAATGTAAAACTTTAACTCCCCGCACCAGTGATGCAGGATGGATTCAGAGTCTGTCAGCATTTATCTTCTGACCGTGGTTTGCTCCTATCCAAGAGCGAGTGCCAAGACTCTGTTAGTTTCTACTTAGGCTAATTAAGCCTCGGTACTGTTATCGGCATCCTTGTTGGAACCGTAATAGCCGTAGGAATGGTAACCGTAGCCGTACTTGTAACCATACTTGTAGCCGTAGCGGTAACCGTATCTTCCGCCGGTAGCCATTTCGGTACCGTTAAGGATGATGGCAAGGTTGCGGTACTTGCCGCTCTTGTAGTTGTCTTCCAGTTCTGGAAGCATATCCTTGTCAAGAAGGCCGGCACGAACCATAAAGATGGTCATATCGGCACTCTTGTCAATAATCTGGGTATCTGCCACAATATCAACAGGAGGACAGTCTATAAGGATGTAGTCGTACTCGTTCTTGAGGGTATTGATAGCCTCTGAGAACCTGGCGTCTGCAACAAGTTCAGAAGGGTTAGGCGGTATAGGGCCTACCGGAATGTAATCCAGATTCTTGTACTTGTCGCTCTTGATTATCAGGGAGCGGAGATCATCGGTCTTCTTTGAGAGGTAATTGCTTATACCGGTATGAGGCTTGCCGAAGAATGAAGACATAGATGCGTGGCGGAGGTCACCGTCCACAATCAGGATCTTCTTGTCTTTGATTGCAAGGGCTACGCCGAGGTTAACTGCGGTAAAGCTCTTACCGGAACCAGGATTATAGGAAGTAATGGCGATAACCTTGTTTTCACCTGTAGCCATAAACTCCAGGTTGGTACGGAGAACTCGGAAGGCCTCGTTGATAACGTTACGGTTACCCGGCTTCACAACAATAGGATCGTGTTCCTCTTCCTTCTTGCCGATAATCTTGTGCCACATACGGGTACCCCAGCTAGGCTTGTAGAAGGCATAAGGAATCTCGCCAAGGAACGGAGCGGTAATGCTCTTGAGATCGTCCTTGCCACGCACCTTGTTGTAGAAGGTCTCTATCAGATAGATGATTGCCAGAGGAATAAGGATACCGAGCATCAGGGCTACAAGCAGAATCATATTCTTCTTTGGAGCCACGGGAGCGAAAATGCCACTTGGGGTATCAATAACCCTGGTGTTATATGCGGTAAAGGCCTGGTTCAGCTCGTTCTCTTCTCTCTTCTGGAGAAGGAAGAGGTAGATTGCCTGCTTTACGGCCTGCTTTCTTTCAACGGAGAGCAGGTATTTTGCCTGGTTAGGGTTCGCCGATATCCTCGCCGATGTCTGTGCACCTGCCCTTTGCAAAGAGCCCATTTGGGTGTTGAGGTTGGTAATCTGGTTGTCAACGGATGAAACGATTGCCGTGCGCATACCGTTCAGCTGCTGGTCCATTTCCTTGACAAGAGGGTTTTCTGAGCTGGTTGAACTTGCAAGGTTGTTACGGTAGAGAAGCTTCTCGTTATACTCCTTGATCTGGTTCTCAAGGCCTGTTCCTTTGCCGCCCAGGCTAGCAGGAAGAACCTTGGTCTTATCTTCGTCGTTAGTCAGGTAGTTGCGGATATACTTGGCCATATAGAGCTCGTTGCCGAGTTCCTGCTGCTGGTTACGGATCTGGGCGCTTTGCTGCATATACATCGTACCTGCAGTGGCAACGTCTGGAATCATCTGCTGGCTCTTGTATGAAGAAACATCGCTATCTACGCTGGAAAGTTCATCCTCAATAACCTCCAGACGGTCGTTGATAAACATAGATGTACTCCTTGCTATCTGGTTCTTGTCCTTAACCCAGTTCTCGTTGTAAACTCCAATGAGGGTGTTGAGGATGTCCTCTGCCCTTGGAATGGAACGGTCTTTGACCGAGAGGGTTATAACCCTACTCATCTTGTCTGAGATAGCGGTTGAAAGTTCAGCGCGATATCTGTTAACTGCAACAAAGAGAGAATACTTACGGACAATTATTTGCTTTATTCCAGGATTTGGAGTCTTCGTAGTCTGGATAACAATGTTTCCAATAGGAGAATCAAGTGAGATGGTATCATTCTCCTTCAGCACTCCGCTTACCTTTCCGGAAACCTTCTCTCCATTATGCTGGAAAGACGACAGCTCAATGTTGTCGTCTCCCTTGAATGCTATCTGGAAATATGCGCTCTCCATATCTGTAAGGTCCGGAAGCTGCACGGTTAGAGGAAGGTTGTTGGCATATAGGACTTTCTCCCTAAAGCGCAGAGGAGTTGAATAATCCATATCCAGATGCAGACGGCGTACAACTTCCTGCATTGTACTTCTGGCTCCGAATGCCTTGATTTCGTCATAGACGCTGGATTTGCTCTGGAAGAGGCTGAAGTCTGTCATTCCCTCAATGCTGTTTGAGAGTGAACGCCTCTGGCTGTCTTCCTTTATCTGAACTTCAGCTGTACGAGAAAAAACTGGCTGATAGCGTACAATGTAAACTATTGCGATGAAAAGGCAGATTGCTACACTAAGAACAAACCATTTCCATCTTCTCAAACACGCATAGACAAGGTCTTTGATGTTGAGGCTGCTTTCTTGTTCTTGATTCTGTGCCATATTATCTTGTTATTATGCTTATGATGGTTGCAAACAATGAAGCCAGGCTTATCCAGAATGCCGTGCTTCTTACGTTGTTGCCGTTAACTGTACTCTGGCGCATTTTTACGTCGTTAGGCTCTACATAGATGATATCGTCCTGCTTCAGGTAATAAACCGGAGAGCTTAGAGTAGATTCTGCGCTTGTAAGGTCTACGTTGTATGTTTTCTGAACATCTCCTTCTGTACGGATTACCCTAACGTTTTCTCGGTTGCCGTAGATGGTAAGGTCTCCTGCCATTGAGAGAGCGTCCAGAATGTTCAGGTTGTCTTTGTTGAGGGCAAAGTGGCCCGGGCGGGCAACTTCTCCCATAATGGAGATACCCAGGTTCATGAACTCAACGGTTACAACCGGGTTGAAAACCTCGCTAACAAGATGGTTCTCCAGAAGTACCTTCTTTACCCTTTCTGAAGCCTCGCTCCTGGTAAGGCCGGCCAAATGGATTTTGCCTACAATCGGGAAATCTATGTCTCCCTTAGGATCCAGCGTGTAACCGGACATCTGGGCGTTGTTATATGAACCCTCTCTTGAAGCTGCTCCTAGCCTCTGAGATACGTAAGGCAGGTTGAGCATACCGGCACTCTCGGCATCCTTGGTGTTGACAACGATGGAAATCATATCCCCCGGCTGCAGACGGATTGTAGCCTGCGGAAGGTTGATTGTCTTGTCCTGGCCTGCTGTGTCCTGGAAGTACGCTATCTTGTCTGGAGTGGCGCACGAGAACAAAAGAAATGCCGTCAGCAAGGAGCACGCTCCGCCGACGATTGATTTTACAAGTTTTCTTCTCATAACAATTATTTCAAATATTAATTCTTAATCTACTTTGTTGTTTATTTAGGTTCTACCTACATTTCTGTAGTTTCTATGCAAAGCATAGACTTACAAATTTAACTATTATGTAACAAACAAAAAAATAAAATTTGCAATTGTTTATGATTGCTGATTTTCAATTGCAGATTAACAGAAAACGGGGAGATTAATAGCTCTCCCCGATAAACATTTAAAACATTAAGTATCAAGCAGTTAATATAGCGGAATAATATAGCTTTAACAAAATGTCTTTATTCAGCGGATTTCTTGGAAGTGATGAGCTTGTTTTTGACAATTGGCTTGGCCCAGAAACCTATCAGGAAAATGTAGATTATAAACACGAATATCAGGCACATACCAGTTCTCAGGGAATGGGTGGCATCGCTCAGAAGGCTCACGAAGAGCGGGCCGGCGGCTCCTCCTACTATTGCTGTGCACATTATGCCGGCAAAGCTGCCGTGGTGTTTGGTTACGGAGTTCAGAGCCAGGGAGAAGATGATTGGGTACATAAGGCTCATTGCAAAACCTACGGCTGGGAGCGTGTAGAGAGCAACGCTAGCGCTATTTGTTGTAAGGGCTGTGGCAAGAAGGGCTGTGGCAAGAATTCCGCAGATTCTCAGGAGAACCTTGGAGTCTATGAGCTTGAGCAGCAGAAGACCTATGATGCAGCCTATGAGCATACTGCCCCAGAACCAGGCAACAGCGCTGGCTCCCTGAGTGTGCGGATCAACTCCGTGATAACGCTCCAGGAAGAGGCTTATGTTGTTGGCAATGCCCTGCTCTGTGCTAACGTAGAAGAAGATACCCAGTGCAAACAGCCATACTTTCCGTTCCTTGAACAGTTCAAAGTACGAGGCCTTGCCGCCGGACTTTTCGTCTGCCTTTAGGTCTATCTTCGGGAAGCGGCAGAGGAGTACCACTACAAGCATAGTTACCAGTATAAAGCCGAAGAGGTAGTACAGTGATATCCAAGGCATTCCTTCCGGTGCAAATTTCATTGGATGAGCTACGTAATACGTGAAAACCAGAGGGCTGACAAAAGACGCTCCGCTGAAGACCACCTGGCTCATATCTCCCACAAAGGCATAGTTCTCCTCGCCTCCAACAGCTCTTTGAAGCGGGTTGATAACGGTCTGGAGCATTGCCATTCCAAGACCAATGATAAAGCAAGATGCCAGAAGTACCGGGTAGGTGTGCAGGAACGCAAACAAAAGACTTCCTACGAGGTCCATAAAGAAGCCCAGGAACAGCACGGTTTTCTCACCCCATTTCTCTATCATCAATCCTGCCGGAATGCTCATTACGGCATAGGCCACAAAGAAACTCGTAGGAATGAATCCGGCCAGAGTCAACTTGCTGAGATTAAAGCTGTTGATTATGTCCGGAATCAGCGGTCCCAGGATGTTTGTGACAAACGAAATCACAAACCAGAATATCATTATCACCACCAGAAGGCCAATCCTTCCGGCCCCTATCTTTCCGTTATTACTCATATACTATCTGTTATACTATTTCATCTATATATCTTGTACCTTCCTGCTATGCGATAATCGGGCTATAGCCAAGCGTTACTCCACTGCAAACTGGGCGTCAATGGCAGCGGCTTTGGCTTCCACATCCTCGCCAGGATTACAGCGGAGGTTGAAGTAGAACTTGATCTTAGGCTCCGTGCCGGATGGCCTCAGAGAAACCACCGTGCCGTCCTGCGCAATATACTGGAGGACATTGCTCTTTGCGAGCTTGACTTCAGGAGCGTAATAGTCGTTCTTTAGGTAGTCTCTGTATTCCACGATCGGGCTTCCTGCAATGTCCTTCGGCGGGTTCTGGCGGTAATGCTCTACCAGGGAGTCTATCTTCTTCTTGCCCTCTATGCCTGGGAAGGTGTAGCTTCTAAGCCAGTCTTTCCTTTCTCCAAACTCCTTGTAAATATCTTGGAGAAGGCCCCATACCGTGGTTCCACGGTCTTTGCACCAGGCAGCGCATTCACAAATAAGTGAGCAGGTTATAGGACTGTCTTTGTCTCTTACATATTCCCCTACCGCAAAGCCGAAGCTTTCCTCTCCACCGCAGACATAGATGCCCTTGCCCTCGTTGTAGAGGATGACTTCTGCAATGTTCTTGAAACCGGTCAGAACGTTGTACCATTTTACTCCAAAATGGTCTGCTATGTCGCTCATCAGGTTGGATGTAACAATGGTCTTTATTATATATGGGAAGCGGTTGTCAAGAGTTGTGGTGTTTGGGCTTGGTGCTGTGGTTGATTTTGCTGGAGTTGCAGCTGTTGGGTTGGTTCCGGTGTTTGCGTTTAGGCGTCCGAGTTCCTGCCAGCGCCTTAACATATAGTATGTAAGGATGCAGTTCATCTGGTTGCCGTTAAGGAGGGTGAGCTTGCCCTCTGTGTTGCGGACAGCAATGCCGCAGCGGTCTGCGTCTGGGTCTGAGGCGCAGACTATTTCAGCGCCTACCTTTTCCGCAAGGTCCAGGGCCATCTTAAGGGCCGTAGGTTCCTCTGGGTTAGGGCTCTGCACGGTTGGGAAGTCTCCGGTGTTGACGCATTGCTCTTCTACAAGATGCACGTTAGTGAAGCCCATTTCCTTGAAGGCTCTTGGAACAATCTTAACGCCGCATCCGTGGAGCGGAGTATACACAATGCCTAGGTCGTGATGGCGTTTTACGCTTTCAGGAGAAAGATGCAGGGTTGCAAGGTCTTTCAAGTAGACGTCGTCCAGCTCTTCCCCTACCATTTCTATGAAGCCAAGGCCGTTGCGTTCAGCAAGGTCTGCATTGCTGAGTGGGCATTGCTTCTGGGCTTCTGAACAGCAGCATTTTTCTCCTGGCTGCTCATTGCATGCCTTGTATTTTGCTAGGACATCTGCCTTGTGCCACTTTACTTGAGATATATCTGTGATCTTGTTGACCTCTGCAATTATGTTCTTGTCGTGCGGGGCAATAACCTGGGCGCCGTCTGACCAGTAGGCCTTGTAGCCGTTGTAAATCTTGGGGTTATGAGAGGCGGTAACCATAACTCCTCCCTGGCATCCGTAGTAGCGGATGGCGTAAGAGAGCTCAGGAGTTGGACGCAGTTCCTTGGTAAGATATACGTGGAAGCCGTTGGCCTCGAAAATCTCTGCAACTATCTTGGAGAAATAGTCTGAGTTGTTGCGGCAGTCGTGAGTAATTGCAACCTTGATCTGGCGCAGCTGGCCAAAGCATTTTTTCAGGTAGTTGGCAAAGCCCTGGGTGGCCATACCCACAGTATAGCGGTTCATACGGTTGGAACCGGCTCCCATTATGCCCCTGAGGCCCCCAGTTCCAAACTCCAGGCTCTTATAGAACGCGTCTTCCAGCTCTTTAGGGTCTCCTTCCATCATCCGTCTTACCTCAGCCTTGGTTTCCTCGTCGTAACCGTCTCCAAGCCAAAGTTTTGCTGCATCTAATATCTTCTGGTCCATATAATTACAGTTCTATTTAACGTCTTGTTTATAAATATGTGTATTAACTTCTTTTTAATACATCTTCAAATTTACGAAAAAAAGGTACATTTGCGAAGTCTTACTTCTTATTTCTATGAGCGAGCAGATCAAGCACGAGTGCGGCGTGGTTCTATTGCGCCTGCTGAAACCCCTTTCTTACTATCAGGAAAAGTACGGAACACCTCTCTATGGGCTGAACAAGCTGTACCTTATGATGGAAAAGCAGCACAACAGAGGCCAGGAAGGAGCCGGATTGGCGTGCGTGAAGATTGATTCCAAGCCTGGGACGGAGTACATATTCCGCCAGAGAGCGCTGGGAAATACCGCCATCTCAGAGTGTTTTGAGAATGTTAGCAAGGAGATTGAGCAGGCTCGCAAAGGACCTGTGTATGATTTGGATCTGCCTTACATTGGAGAAGTTTACCTAGGACATTTAAGGTATTCAACCACGGGAAGGAGCGGAATGAGTTACGTTCATCCGTTTTTAAGGAGAAACAACTGGAGAAACAGGAACCTCTGCCTTGCCGGCAATTTCAACATAACCAACGAGAAAGAACTCTTTGCCGCTATGGTTCAGGGTCAGGGCCAGCATCCGAGGAGCGATGCTGACACCTTCCTGATTCTGGAGCAGATGGGAGCCCTTTTGGACGAGCACCACTCAGACCTGTACCGCAAGTTCAAGAAGGAAGGGCTTGTTGGCGAGGAATTAAACGCAAAGATTGAGGACAACATAGACATTGAAGGCATCATCTCAGAGGCTTCAAGTCTCTGGGACGGAGGTTTTTGCATTGTGGGGGCAACCGGAAGCGGAGAGAGTTTCGTATTCAGGGACAGATGGGGCATTAGGCCTTGCTTCTACTACATAGACGACGAGATTGTAGTGGCCGCATCTGAGAGAGCCGCCATCCAGACCGCCCTGGATGTAAAATATGACAAAGTGCAGTTGCTCCAGCCTGGAGAGGCCATAACCATTCACAAAGACGGAAAGTACAACATCAGCTGCCTGGTTCGTCCGGCCAATCCAAGGCCTTGTTCCTTTGAAAGAATCTATTTTTCAAGGGGTAGCGATGCGGATATTTACAGAGAGAGAAAGATGCTCGGGCGGCTTCTGATTCCGCAGATTCTGCAGGCCTGCCCGAATCTGGACAAGACCGTGTTCTCCTTCATTCCGAACACCGCGGAGGTGGCGTTCTTTGGGATGACGGAGGGGCTGAATTCATATCTGGACAGTCTGAAACTCAATAAGATAACTGAGTTGCTAAGCACTTGCGAAGGCGGAGGAAAGAAGAAGGCGGTGAAGGATGTGAATAAAACGTGTGAGGCAGAGGAATTTGAGACGCTTTGCAAGAAGGGCATTAAGAATGTGGATAATGGCAGTGACTGTGCGTTATCTGGCAGTGGCTGTGCGGTAGCAGCAGGATGTCAGGAGAAGATCAAGGAGATACTGGGGCACAGGATCAGGATTGAGAAGCTGGCAATCAAGGATATTAAGATGAGAACCTTTATTGCAGAAGGAAGCACCAGGAACGATCTGGCAGCGCACGTGTATGACATTACATATAATAGTATAAAGGCCGGAGTTGATTCCATAGCAGTGATTGATGACAGCATTGTAAGGGGAACAACCCTGCGCCAGAGCATCATTAAGATACTGTCTAGGCTTGAGCCGCAGGAGATTGTGATTATTTCTTCTTCTCCGCAGATCCGCTATCCGGACTGCTATGGCATAGATATGAGCCGTATGGGAGAATTTATTGCATTCAACGCTGCGGTGGCACTATTGAAGGAAAGGAAGATGGAAAGAGTCCTTAGCGATGTATACCGTAAGTGCAAGGAAGCCGAAAAGCGGCAGCTGGATGAGTTCTACAGCACGTCCTATGACATTTTGCACTCCGGAAAAGGCAAGGGCAAGAAAGGCTCATCAGTTTTGGCGGGTGCCGACATCGTTGAGAATTACGTAAAGGAGATTTACGCGCCGTTCACAGACGAGGAGATTTCTGCAAAAATAGCTGAGATGGTAACTCCAGAAGGGCTTTCCTGCAAGGTCAAGGTGATTTTCCAGAGCATCGAGAATCTTCACAAAGCTTGCCCGCAGAATCAGGGAGACTGGTATTTCAGCGGAGACTACCCTACTCCGGGCGGTACGCGCACCGCAATTCAGGCCTACATCAACTGGTACGAGGGAAATCCTTACAAGAGGGGCTACAGCAGGTGATTTTATGATTTATCAAGGAATTGATTGAAAATAGATATTGATTTTCAATAAAAAGTCCGTATCTTTGTTAGAAGTTTTATCAAAAAGTACTCTATGAACATATTCGTATCCAGTCTGAGCTTCAGAGCAAGAAGGGAGGACCTTGAAAAGTTATTCGCCCCGTTTGGGGAAGTGTCATCGGCAAGAATTATAACCGACAAAACAACCCACAGATCAAAGGGTTATGGTTTTGTTGAAATGAATGAGGAAGATGGCAAGAAGGCCATTGAGGCATTGAACGGTTCCGAGCATATGGGAAGAACCATCAACGTGGCTGTTGCTACTTCAGAAAGAGCTCCACGTCCTGAAGCTCCTGCTACCGAAAAAGCCGCTCCCGCAGAATAGAGACCTTTTGGTCTACTGATGATACTCAAAGAAAAGCTCCGGTCAGATGACCGGAGCTTTCTGTTTATCTGCCAATACAGTTATCTGTTAGTTGCCAGCAGCAGCCTCTTCGATGAACTTGTGGTACTTGTCGTAATTTGCCTGATACTCAGGTTTTTCATCGCGGAAGCGGAAGTAAATCTGCTTCAGGTACTCAGCGCAGCCTCTCTTGATTTCAGGATCCTCAGCGATTGAGAAAGCTCTCTCGAAAGGCTCGATTGCCTTCTTCAGGCAGTCGTTCATCTGCTCATTAAGCTGGTTGTACTTAGCGTCGTCCGGTTCCATTGAAGCCTTCTCCTGGAGGTCAAGAGCCATCTGGTAATAGGTGTCACCCTCGTTGTAAGGAGCAAATACGTAGGTAGGATTGAGCTCTGCAGCCTTGCGGTACAGTTCAATGCACTTGTCGTACTGCTTCATGTTCTTGTAGAGGTTGCCCTCTGCATATACCAGTGAAGCGTTGGTTGGCTCGTTCTCCTGTGCTTTCTTCAGAACAACTATGATCTTCTCAGGATCGTCGTTGGTCTCCAGATAGGTATTGATAAGAGAAACCAGAATGCCCTGGTTGGTTGGGAATCTCTCAAATCCCTTGCTGAGCATTTCCTTGCACTTGGTGGTATCTCCCTGAGCCTTGTAGCTGTCTGCAAGCATAGCGATTATGTCTCCGTCTGCAATGTTGAGGTCTACACACTTCTCAAAGAGAGAGATGCTCCTCTTGCTGTCTTTTCCAAGAACGGAAGCAATGCCGGCGTAAATTAGGGCGTTGGTGTCCAGAGCCTCAACTGCTGGCCTTCCGTTAATCAGATAGCTCAGCTCAAATTCCTTGGAAGCGTCTGTATAGTCCTGCATATTGTATGCAACCATAGCAGCGTCCCAATGCCTCTTTGCAAGAGCAACATACAGAGGCTGAAGGTCTTTGGCTGCTGCTCCAAGTTCGGCTGCCTTGTCGTATGCCTCCAGGCAGTTCTTGAGGGCGTCCTCTGCCAGCGGTTTGAGAACCTTGTAGCCTTTAAGGACTCCGTTCTGGTCATAGTAGACTTCCTTGTCTATGTAAGTATCTACGTTGTACATCTTTCCGTTGACTTCTTTCTGCTCGCTGGCCAGTTTTACGGCACCCTTAAGAAGAAGGGCGGTCTGCTGAGCGGAATTATTCAGGAAAAGTCCGTTGATAGGAGCATCAAAGCAGTCTGCATAAGCGTTGCCCAGCTTGATCCAAGTTGCGGCATCGTTCTTTTTGCTGATAGCTTCTTTCGCCTTAGCAAGATCCTTGAGAGCCCTTGCACCCTCTTTGGATTGTGCTCCGATGGTCGGGACAATCATCAGGGCAATAGCCAATGTGATAAAAAATCTTTTCATATCAGTAATTATTTAGTTTGTTGTTTCTTCTTCATTTTCAGCCGCTTCCTGTGCCTTCAGGTCTTCGCTCTTTGGAACGGCGCAAACGGCTGCGATGCTGTCCGTATCCTTTATGTTGATGAGCTTGACTCCCTGGGTGGCTCTTCCGGCTACCTTTATCAAGGAAGCCGCAACCCTTATGACAATGCCGGAACGGTTGATGATCATAAGGTCGTTCTCATCGTTTACGGCCTTCAGTGCAATAAGCTTGCCAGTCTTTTCCGTAATGCTTATTGTCTTGACTCCCTTGCATCCGCGGCTGGTTACCCTGTAGTCATCAAGCTGGCTGCGTTTGCCGAATCCGTGTTCGCTGACTACCAGTATTGTCTTGTCTGTGTTTTCAGGTTCTACACAAATCATACCGACCACCTCGTTGCCTTCTTCCAGCTCGATTCCCCTTACGCCGGTACCGGTTCTGCCAATGGCTCTAACCTTTGATTCATCAAACCTTACGCACTTACCTTCCTTGGCTGCGAGCATAATCTGGCTGTTGCCATCCGTAAGGATTGCTTCCAGAAGCTCGTCTCCTTCCCTGACGTTCACGGCTATGACACCATTTGCCCTTGGACGGGAGTAAGCCTCCAGGGTTGTCTTCTTGATTATGCCCTTCTTGGTTGCCAGAACAACATAGTGGGAGTTGATGTAGTCTTCATCTTTGAGGCGGTTTACGTTTATGTAGGCGCAAACCTTTTCTCCCTGGGCTATGCTGAGCACGTTCTGGATGGCCCTTCCCTTGGTGGTCTTGGTGCCTTCCGGGATCTGGTAAACCTTGAGCCAGAAGCACTTGCCGCTGTTGGTAAAGAACAGCATCGTGGAGTGCATATTGGCAACATAGATGTGCTCTATGAAGTCCTCGTCTCTTGTGGCGCTTCCCCTGCTTCCCTTTCCTCCGCGATTCTGAAGGCGGTATTCTGTGAGCGGAGTTCTCTTGATATATCCCAGGTGAGAAATGGTAATTACCATATCGTCATCTGCGATGATATCCTCATAGTTGAATTCGCTCTCGTCTGGATGTATCTGGGTGCGGCGCTCGTCTCCGAACTTCTTCTTGACTTCCTCCAGCTCCTCCTTGATGATGTTCATCTGGAGTTTTACATCGCCGAGGATGGTGTTTATCTTGTCTATCAGGGCCTTGAGTTCTGCAAGCTCGTCCTCCAGCTTCTTCTTTTCCATCTTGGCCAGCTGGCGGAGCCTGATTTCCACGATGGCGGCTGCCTGGATCTCCGTAAGGCCGAACCTTGCGCAGAGAGCTGCCTTTGCGCTTTCTACGGTCTCGCTTTCCCTGATTATCTTGATTACCTCATCTACGTGGTCTAGCGCAATGCACAGTCCTTCAAGTATATGCACGCGGTCCTGAGCCTTCTTAAGATCAAACTTCAGGCGGCGGACTACTACATCGTGGCGGTGGCGCACATAGTATTTGATGAGCTGCTTGAGATTGAGCTGGCGCGGCCTTCCGTCTACCAGAGCCACGTTGTTTACGGCAAAGCTGCTCTGGAGCTCGGTGTGCTTGAAGAGGTTGTTTACAACTACCTGGCTTACAGCGCCTACCTTGAGCTTTACGACCAGACGCATTCCGCTCTTGCGGTCAGACTCGTCGTTGACATAGACAATGTCTTCTATCTTCTTGTTATCCACCATCATAGAAATCTGCTTGATCAGCTCGTTCTTGTTGACCATATATGGGATTTCCTTTATCACGATGGTTTCTCTTCCGCTCTTTTCGTTGACTTCTATGTCTGTGGTTCCGCGGATGATTATGCGGCCTCTTCCGGTTTCATATGCGTCTTTGATGCCCTGCAAGCCCATAATGGTGCCGCCTGTAGGGAAGTCCGGACCCTTGATGTACTGCATCAGGCCATCAGTGTCTATATCCGGGTTATCGATGTAGGCGATAATGCCGTTGCAGACTTCCGTCAGGTTGTGAGGCGGCATCATAGTGGCCATTCCCACGGCGATTCCATTGGTTCCGTTGATTAGAAGCAGCGGAAGCTTGGCCGGAAGCACTGTTGGCTCCATATATTCGCCGTCGAAGTTTGGCACAAAGTCTACGGTGTCTTTTTCAAGATCCTTGAGGACCTCCTCTCCGGCCGGCATCAGTTTAACTTCCGTATATCGCTGAGCTGCAGGAGGATCTCCTCCTACTGAGCCGAAGTTACCCTGGCCGAACACCAGCGGGTAACGCATATTCCAGGTCTGCGCCAGGCGTACCATAGCGTCATACACGCTGCTGTCTCCGTGAGGGTGGAACTTACCGAGCACGTCTCCAACCACGCGGGCAGACTTCTTGGTCTGGCCGCCGGAGGTGATGTTCAGCTCCTTGCCCATATCGTAAAGAATCCTGCGGTGAACAGGTTTCAGACCGTCTCTTACATCAGGGAGAGCACGGGACACAATCACACTCATAGAGTAATCGATGTAAGCGGTCTTCATCTGATCCTCTATGTTTATCCTCTGGATAATTCCGTGGTTGAAATCGCTGCCCTCCTCCGGCACGGGTGTGCCGTTCAAATCCTTGTTCTCGTCCATTTATACCTCTTTAAATTTAACTTTCAAATTTACGAAATCCGCCTCTTTTTTCCAAACTTTTCCCGCTGGAAATTTTGTGAGTCTTCCTAAAGGAAGAATTTCCGCCAAAATGCCCGTTGGAAGGCTTTTTATTCGTATATTGTACCCCAAATAGTTATCTCAATGTACATCGATTTTCCTGAAATACTAAACGCCATAATCGCCTACTCAAAAGAAGAGGCCATTAGGCTCGGAAGCTATGTCCTTACAACAGACCATCTGGTTCTGGGAATGATAAGGCATTCAGACAATGCTGCGGTGGCCAGGCTGCTGGAGCTTGGAATAGACATCTCAGCGATGAAAAAGTCTATAGAAGACACCATCGGGAAGGGAGAGCCTATTCCGGAGAACAAGTCTAACGAGATTGCCCTGTCTTCCGCAGCCAGCACGGCTCTCAAGCTTATGTATCTGGAAGCCAGGAGCCTGAAGTCTCCGACTCCGGGTTCTCTGCATCTTCTTCTGGCCATAATGAGGGGCAACAGCACGGCGGCCATAGATTATCTGCATATGCAGGGAATCCATTACGCTACCATAAAGAACATAGAACCTCAGGACGCTTCTCCTGAAGCTCAGGGCGGAAGGGCTTCAGACGATCTTCTGGGCGGATTTACCTCTCAGGGCGGCGGAGCAAATCCTCCTTCCGATGGCGGAATGAGCGCAGACAATTTCACTTCCGGCTCCAATATAGAGGGAAATATCCCTGCAGGAAGCATCCAGCAAAATGCAGCTGGAGGATCGCAGAGCAAGACTCCGGTTCTGGACAGCTTTGGCTTTGACCTTACCAAGGCTGCAGCAGCAGATGAGCTTGATCCGGTAGTGGCTCGCGACAAGGAAATCGACCGCGTGGCTCAGATCCTGGGGCGCAGAAAGAAGAACAACCCTATCCTGATTGGCGAACCTGGCGTTGGAAAGAGTGCCATTGCAGAGGGCCTGGCTAACAAGATTGCTCACAAGGAAGTTCCTTACTCCCTGGCTAACAAGAGGATAATCTCTCTGGACATTGGAAGCATAGTTGCCGGAACCAAGTACCGCGGCCAGTTTGAGGAGAGGATGAAGGCCATACTCAACGAGCTGAAGAAAAACGACGACGTTATTCTGTTCATAGACGAGCTTCATACGCTTGTGGGAGCCGGCGGAGCTTCCGGCAGCCTGGACGCTGCCAATATGCTCAAGCCTGCCCTTGCCCGCGGAGACATCCAGTGCATCGGAGCAACCACCCTGGATGAGTTCAGAGAGGTGATAGAGAAGGACGGCGCCCTTGAAAGGCGATTCCAGAAGGTGATGGTTGAGCCTACGGATTTTGACCAGACGCTTCTTATCCTGCATAACATCAAGTCCAAGTACGAGGGCCATCACAACGTAACCTATACAGACGAGGCCCTTAAGAGCTGCATATCGCTGAGCCAGAGATACATATCAGACCGTTGCCTTCCAGACAAGGCGGTAGACATAATGGACGAGGCCGGCAGTAGAGCCCATATCAAGAACCTCAAGGTTCCAAAGGCACTGTCAGAACTTGAGAGCGCAGTTTCCGTGCTCCAGACAGAAAAGAGCAAGGCCATCCGCGAGAAGAACTTCAAGCAGGCTTCTATGCTCCGCGATGCCCTCAAAACCAAGGAGGAAGAGCTTGACACCGCCCGCAAGAAATGGAGGGCGAAGATGGAGAACAACCCTGTGGTAGTTGACAAGGAAGACATAGAGGCCGTTCTGAGCCAGACCACCAAGATTCCTATCCAGAAACTGGCCCAGAGCGAAAGCAACCGTCTGCTAAATATGGCCAATACACTCAAGGAGAGCGTAATCGGCCAGGACGAGGCCATTAACAAGGTTACCAGGGCAATCCTCAGAAACCGCGCCGGCCTAAAGGATCCTGGCAAGCCTATCGGCACCTTCCTGTTCCTTGGACCTACTGGCGTGGGCAAGACTCAGCTGGCCAAGGTGCTGGCCCGCAACCTATTTGACACGGAAGATTCCCTCATCCGCATAGATATGAGCGAGTTTATGGAGAAATTCTCCGTCAGCCGCCTGATTGGAGCGCCTCCAGGATATATCGGCTACAACGAGGGCGGTGAACTCAGCGAGAAAGTCCGCCGCAAGCCTTACAGCGTGGTTCTTCTGGATGAAATAGAGAAGGCTCATCCGGACATCTTCAACCTGCTGCTGCAGGTACTGGACGAAGGCAGGCTTACAGACTCCAACGGCAGGAATATAGATTTCCGCAACACCATCCTCATCCTGACTTCCAACATCGGAACCAAGGAACTCAAAGACTTTGGCCAGGGCGTTGGTTACGCCACCCAAACCAAGCTTGATGTTGTTTCCAAGAACAAGAGCATCATAGACAAAGCCCTCAAGAACCACTTCTCGCCAGAGTTCCTCAACAGACTGGACGAGCAGATTCTCTTCAATCCTCTCACCCGTGAGGATCTGGAGAAGATCATAGACATAGAACTCAAGGGCCTGTTCTCCAGAGTGGAGCAGATTGGCTACAAGCTCAAGATTACTCCAGCCGCAAAAAAATACATCGCGGAGGAAGGTTACGATCCGCAGTACGGTGCCCGTCCACTCAAGCGAGCCA
This sequence comes from Bacteroidales bacterium, assembly GCA_016285455.1. Taxonomy (GTDB): domain Bacteria; phylum Bacteroidota; class Bacteroidia; order Bacteroidales; family UBA932; genus Egerieousia. The sequence continues at coordinate 315,300 of JAEEQS010000001.1, read as the reverse complement.
TCCAGAAACTCGTGGAAGACCCGGTATCAGAGGCCATTATCTCCGGCAAGTTCCAGGTGGGAGAAACCATCGAGCTCAGCTGGGCAGACGGCCAGATCACCGTCAAATCCAAAGCCCCCAAAACCCAGAGCTAAACCCACCTAGCACTAGCTCCATATCCTAATCCCCTATAGCCGAGCTCTATCAGCCAAAACGAAAAAAGCCTCCATGAACTAGCTTTCATGGCCTTGCGGGAGCCCTTCCGGCGATGGTGCCTCGCAACTGCCTGAGTATCAACACTCACCGGATATTACCCCCGCATTTCCGCATGGTAATGTTACGGACGTCTTGACAATCAACGCCTTACAGCCCACCATCCCCGAGCAACCAAACAACCAAAGATGATGGTACAATCCTGGAATTATCAAAAGTTTCATCCTTCACGGGTAAATTTTACTGTTTGGCATTCGCCTCAGTGAATCTTTCAATAGATTTGCCTAGACAGAAAACATTGTTTCTAATACGGGGTAGATTATGATAAAACAGGAAAGCAACAAGAAACAATCAAACAAACGTCCGCATGTTCGTTCAAATATCGTGAGAGAGCCAGGAATGTATCACTTATATGCCAAGCAAGTCGATGGAGACAGGCTTTTTTTCCGACAATCTGACTTCAAGAAACTGCTTTATACGATAGAAGACGCCAGAAAGAAGTTCCATTCAGACATTGTTATTGTTGTCTGTATGTACAATCACTTTCATATGATTGTTGATTCGCCAGACATAATGGGCTTTAAAACATATATTGCAAGAAAGTATTGCGGCTGGTATAATGTCAGACACAAAAGAAATGGTCCATTGTTCCTTGATTCAACTATCAAATCTTCTCCAATATCCTACCCAGAAGCACAACGGGAAAAGATTCTGTACAATGCCAACAATCCCGTGAAAGCCAATATTTGCAACAGTCCATTCCGCTATAAGTATTCCTCGTTGAAGCTTTTTACTAAAAAACCGGGTGTGTGGAAAGAGTTGATAAAAATCAACAAAGAGATAATTTTGGACCTTTTCGGGACATTAGATGACTTCAAAAAGGCCCTGGCTGTTGAAGTTGAATACAAGAAACTGGTTAGAGGTGGCGAAAAACAATCAAAAGGCAAATAGCTCTTAAGGGTAGCTCGGCGATGGTGCCTTGGAAGCAGCTCGGCTGGAGCCCTTCTGGCGATGGTACCTCGCAACTGCCTAAGTATCAACACTCCTCGAATATTACCCCCGCTTTTTCGCACGGTAATATTACAGACGTCTTGAGAATCAACGCTTTACAGCCCACCATCGCCGAGCTTTCTCAGCCCCCACCACCATCACAGAGCTTTCTCAGCCCCCACCACCATCACAGAGCTTTCTCAGCCCCCACCACCATCACAGAGCTTTCTCAGCCCGAACATCCATCGCTGAGCCTTAGCACCCACTTGCGGCTTCCCTGATTTTGGATTAGAGGATATGACTCTGCATTGACTCTAGAAGTAGCTCTGAGACTTGCTTTGAGGGTCATTTGCGCCCACTGGCGTGGATTGATGCGTTTATAAGTTGCTGGATCTATGCGATATGTGACCGGTGGAATTGAGCCTTTCTGACGGAAGCCGAGTTTGCGGTAGGCGTCCCCTTCTCCCCACTCATTGTCTGAGTAGCTCATAACCTCAATGCATTTAGGGGAATCGCTTTTCTTCTGCAAATCTTGTCTATGAATTACATCACGGATGAATTGTTCAAGTACCTTGCCCATTCCGCCGGCTATCCTCACATCCGGAAGGCTTGCGTAACGTGTCCACTCATATGCGGTTTCTTCTTTGCTATAGGTCTTCATGAACTGGGCCGCGGCAATGGTATCTGCCTTGTACATAAGCAGATAGTCTATTTGTCCTTTGAGGTAGCCGTAGGTATGAAAGGCATCCAGGAATTTCTTAGCCTTGGAACGGAATGCATCTGGACTTAGGCCATTGTCTTTGCAGTTCTGGAGAGAAACAACCGTGCAAAGCCGTGCGTGGACTCTTCTGAAAACGCCCAGCCTGGAGAGTATCCTCTGGGCTGTAACGTTCTTGGAGGCCCTCCATCTGTCCTCATACAGGAAAAACGTTCCCGCATGAGAATCCTGAGCAGAAGTTCCAGGAGAAGATATTGAGGCAGAAATTCCGGCAGAAGAGGTTGAAGCAGAAGTTCCGGGAGAAGATGCCAGCATCGGCACAAGGATCATCTTCAAGCCTTGATCGGGAAATAGAATGGCATTTCCGTCAATGCAATAGCGGATATTGTTGATGTTTAGCACATCAAGAACCTCTTGCCCGAATGACGGAAATAAAATTTGCATAAGAGAATTTTAATCTATACTTTTGCAACCCAAATTGGAGATCCGCTAGCTCAGTTGGTAGAGCACAACACTTTTAATGTTGGGGTCTCGGGTTCGAGCCCCGAGCGGGTCACGTTAAAGCTCAGGCATTTTGTCTGGGCTTTTTCTTTTGCCTATGGAAAGGAGGTTTTTGATTTCAGCAACTTCTTTCTTGGGCAGGAATTTGTACAGGGCCAGGACGATGAGGGCTCCTATTATGAGTCCAACACCAACTGATGCCAGATTGGTCCAGGTAACATCGTACCAGAGGTTCTGGATGCAGATGTAGCGGAAGGCTGCTGCCGCGATTCCAGCTGCAAGAGAGACAATTATGCAGATTAGGAATGTTGGGGCCAGGTCCTTGATCTGCTCCCACGCGGTGTAGCCGATAACCCTTCCGGAATAGACAGCGTAGATCACGAAAGTCAGAACGGAAGCCGCCACCATTCCCCACAGAAGGATATCCAGGTCTTTGAGGATTATTCCTATCGCGATGGAAATAATCATCAGAACCTTCTTGAGAATGTCCATTGCCAGATACTGCCTCATCTTGCCCTTTACCATAAGCAGGTTCTGGAAGAGATAATGGGCCGGATAGAATGCTCCCGCAAGGCAGATGATGGAAAGTATATGCGCTGCCTGAGCCCATTTTTCTCCAACCAGTCCAACCACAAACGGATACGAGAGGGCTGAAAGACAGAAGCTTATCAGAAGAGACACAGCCATCACTACCTTGAGGATGGTGCGGAATGCTCTCTTGAGTCTGACTTCATCTTCCTGGACCTTGCTAAGTACCGGGAAGCTTACTCTCTGGACAACCTGTGAGAGGTTGGTGGAAGTAACGCTGCTGTATTTCTCGGAGTTTGTGTACTGGCCCAGAGTGGCCGTTCCGAATCCCTTTCCTATTACCGGGAAGTAAATGTTCTTGAAAATAGTATCCAGAAGGCCTGTCACCAGAACATTGCTGCCATATGAGAAAAGCTCCCTGAAACTCTTGCCGGAAAAGGCCAGGCTAGGTTTCCATCTACCGATAATCCAAAGCATTATGGCATTGACTCCCTGGCGGGAAAGCTGCTGCCCCACAAGGCTCCATACTCCGTATCCTCGGATAGCCATCCAGATTCCCACTATGCCGCTGATTACAGATGCGGTAACGGAGCATTTGGTAAGGCTCTTGAAATCCACATCCTTTACCAGAATCACTCTCTGAATGATAGACACCGCATTGATTATCAGCACAAACGACAGTACCCTCAGCAGATCCTCCAGTTGAGGCTCGCCGAAATACGATGCTACATACGGAGCCGACAGCTGAAGTATGGCAAAGCAGACAAGGCTGATGGTAAAGTTTGTGACGAATGTGGTGGAAAAATCCTTCTTTGTTGGCTCCGGCTTTTTGATAATGGCGGAAGAAAAGCCGTTATCTATGAAAGAGATAGAGATTGCGATGAAAATGGCCAGCTCCCCTACCAGGCCGAACTCGTGCGGAGACAGAAACCATCGCTGAAGCACAAAGGCAACAATAAAGGAAACGGCAAGAGAGGCGAAATTCTCTATGAATCCCCACCGGGCTCCGCTTATTGCCTTCTGTTTCAGGTTATCTGTCATCCGCTTTAGTGATCTTTCTTCTGGCTCAAATCCTATTCAATAAATCACTTCATGGATTCTGCAGCTTTGCAGAAAATCTCCAGACCCTTGGTAGTGAGTGGATGGTCAATCAGGCCGATAATGGATTTGTAAGGGCAGGTAGCGACATCTGCTCCGGCCTCTATGCACCTGAGTATGTGGTTGGTATGACGGATAGAAGCAGCCAGCACCTGGGTCTCGAATCCGTAATATGAATACATATCAACTATCTGCTCAATCAGCTGGATTCCGTCTTCACCAATGTCGTCTAGCCTTCCGATGAACGGGCTGCAGAAAGTGGCTCCTGCCTTGGCAGCCAGAAGAGCCTGACCTACAGTAAATACCAGCGTACAGTTGGTCCTGTAGCCTTTCTGGGAGAAATACTTTACAGCCTTGATGCCGTCTTCAGTGCAAGGAAGCTTAATGGTTATCTTGTCCGGATCAATCTTATGGAGTTCTTCTCCCTCCTTAATCATTCCCTTGAAGTCTGTGGAGAAAACCTCAGCGCTAACGGGACCGTCCACCATATCGCAAATGGCCTTGTAGTGCTTGAAAATCTGCTTTTTGCCTTTTACTCCTTCTTTTGCCATAAGAGAAGGGTTGGTGGTTACGCCGTCCAGGATTCCCAGAGACTGGGCCTGACGGATCTGGTCTAGGTTGGCTGTGTCTATAAAGAATTTCATACCCGTATTTATTATGTTGTTATTTCCTATTGGAATACATATCGCGATAATAACGCTTGTAGGCTCCCTTGGTGATGTTCTCCACCCATTCCTTGTTCTCAAGATACCAGGCAACGGTCTTTTCTATGCCCTCAGGGAAGCTGGTCTCTGGCTTCCAGCCGAGTTCCTTGCGGAGTTTGGAGGAGTCTATTGCATAGCGCAGATCGTGTCCGGCGCGGTCTGCTACATAGGTTATCAGCTTCTTGGACGTGCCGGCAGGGCGGCCCAGATGCTTGTCCACAATCTTGATCAGGAGATTTACAATGTCTATGTTTCTCCACTCGTTCAGTCCGCCGATGTTGTAGGTTTCCCCTACCGTTCCCTTGTGGAACACCAGGTCAATTGCCTTGGCGTGGTCTTCTACATAGAGCCAGTCTCTGACATTTATTCCCTTGCCGTATACAGGGAGCGGCTTGTTATGCTCTATATTGTTTATCATCAGAGGAATAAGCTTCTCCGGGAACTGATAAGGCCCGTAGTTGTTGCTGCAGTTTGTAAGCACCACAGGAAGGCCGAAGGTGTCGTGATAAGCCCTTACGAAATGATCAGAAGAAGCCTTGGAAGCGGAATACGGAGAATGAGGCTCGTAGCGGTCAGATTCCTTGAAAAGCCTCTTGTCGAACTTCAGCGATCCGTAAACTTCGTCTGTGGATATGTGGTAGAACCTGTGTTTCTTCTCCATCTGGGCGGCATTGGCCAGTGTGCAGCCCCAGAACTCCTTGGCGGCCTGAAGCAGAGTGAGGGTTCCAATGACATTGGTCTTTGCAAAGGCAAACGGATCCTTGATGCTGCGGTCTACGTGGCTCTCTGCCGCAAAATGGATTATGCCATCAACTCCATACTCCTTGAGAGTTGCCATAACCTTCTTGTAATCAGTTACATCTCCCTTAACAAACACATAGTTTTTGCGGCTTTCTATGTCTTTTAGATTGGACAGATTGCCCGCGTATGTGAGCTTGTCGTAGTTGATGATCTTTGTTCTCGGATACTTCTTTACGAACATCCTAACCACGTGGGAACCAATGAATCCGGCCCCTCCAGTTATCATTATTGCCTTCATTCTTTATGTCTTGCTAAAATGCAGTTTCAATTAATTCTTTGTCATTTCTTAAGGGAGTTGAGGCATATTCTCAGCGATTGCCTCCAGTGCGGAATCTCAATCTGGAACCTCTGCTTGATCTTGCCCTTGTCCAGAACGGAGTATGCCGGCCTCTTGACTTTGCTTGGGAATTCATCTGAGTGACAAGGCATTACCCTGCATTCTGAATTACTTTCCTCAGCGATGGAGCAAGCAAAGTCGTACCAGGAGCAGACACCTTCATCGGTGAAGTTGTAGATGCCATTGTCTACCTTGCGGAAATCTCCGCGGGACATTTCCAGGGCGATCCTGTAAACCACGGCTGCCAAGTCTCCGGCATAAGTAGGCGTTCCAATCTGGTCAAATACAACGTTAACTTTATCTCTCTTGGAGAAAAGCTCCAGCATCGTCTTCACGAAATTCTTGCCGTATTCCGAATAGAGCCACGCCGTTCTAACAATAGCATACCTCGCTTTGTCCGCCTGCTTACTTCCTTCAAGTTCAGCAACAATCCTCCGTTCGCCTTCAAGTTTGCTTTCTCCGTAAACGCCTGAAGGAGAAGGCTTGACCTCTTCAGTCCGAGGCAGGGTGGAGCGCTCCTTCCCGAACACGTAGTCTGTGGAGATATGTATCAGGGCGGCGTTGTTCACACGGCACGCCTTGGCTATGTTTCCAGCAGCCTCGGCGTTGATCTTGAAAGCAGAGTCACGGTCATCCTCCGCCTTTTCTACATTGGTGTAGGCGGCGCAGTTTATCACTATGCCTATATGCCTGTCCTTCATATAGCGGCTAACCGCCTTGTAATCTGTAATATCCAGAGTATCAACATCGGTGAAGAAGAAATTGGCATCTCCTCCGTTAGCCATCAGAGCCAGGGAAGTTCCCAGCTGCCCGTTGGCTCCCGTCACCAGAATGTTCTTCAATGTATCTTTATTTTCCATAACTTCTTTCCTATTCACCACTACGCCCGAGTTGAATTGTTTCAACGTACTGTTTCAGAGTTGGATGGAGCTTGTCCTTAGGACTGAGTATCATATCCTCTGCCGGAATGCCCCAGTCTATTCCCAGATCCGGATCGTTGAAGATGATTCCACCTTCGGCTTCCTTGTTGTAGAAGGCCGAGCATTTGTACTGGAAGATGACTTCCGGGCTGAGGACGGAAAAACCGTGCGCAAAGCCTTCCGGAATGAAGAACTGCAGCTGGTTTTCTCCGCTGAGTTCCACGCTGACGTGCCGGCCGAAGGTTGAGGATCCTGGCCTAAGGTCCACTGCCACATCCAGAACCTTTCCGCTAACAACTCTCAGCAGCTTTGCCTGAGCGTATGGCGCTTTCTGGAAGTGCAGGCCGCGCACTACCCCGAAAGTGGAATAGCTTTGGTTGTCCTGCACAAAGTCCGGGATATCCGGTGCCAAATCGCTGAGTACCTTCTTGTTGTAGCTTTCAAAGAAATATCCGCGGTCGTCTCCGAAAACTTTTGGCTTGAGTATCAGTAAGCCTTCTATGTCTGTCTTGATTATTTCCATTTTCTATTGATTACTGTTCGGCGAGCTGGATTTTTCCGGCGGCAAGATCCAGCAGGTACTGGCCGTAAGGGTTCTTTGCCATCGGGGCGGCAATCTCCTTGAGGCGGTCTGCGGTAATCCATCCCTTGCTGAAGGCTATGGCTTCCAGACAGGCGATCTTGATGCCCTGCCTTGCTTCCAGCACCTGGACAAAGTTAGTAGCCTGATACAGAGAGTCGTGCGTTCCGGTATCAAGCCAGGCAAAGCCGTAGCCGAATTTCTCTGACTTGAGGTTGCCCTGTTCCAGATAGGCCTGATTCACCGATGTGATTTCAAGCTCTCCTCTCCAGGATGGCTTGACGTTCTTTGCAATCTCCACCACGCTGTTAGGATAGAAATAAAGGCCCACCACGGCGTAGTTGCTCTTTGGCTCCTTTGGCTTTTCCTCTATGCTGAGAACGTTCCCGTCTTTGTCAAACTCGGCCACTCCGTATCTCTGAGGGTCATTAACCCAGTATCCGAAGACGGTTGCCTTGCCTTTGTCTGCGTTTTCTACAGCATTGAGAAGCAGACTGTTGAAGTTGTTGCCGTAGAAGATGTTGTCTCCCAGAACAAGGCAGACGCTGTCTTTTCCTATGAATTTCTCTCCAATAATAAAAGCCTGGGCCAGTCCGTCCGGAGATGGCTGGACTTCATAGCAGAAGTTCACTCCAAACGAAGACCCATCGCCGAGCAACCTCTTGAAAGAAGGCATGTCTTCCGGTGTGGAAATTATCAGGATATCTCTGATTCCGGCCTTCATCAGAACGGAAACAGGATAGTATATCATTGGCTTGTCGTATATTGGGAGAAGCTGTTTGCTCACGCCTTTGGTTATAGGGTAAAGTCTTGTGCCTGAGCCTCCTGCGAGAACTATTCCTTTCATATCATTCTTTATTTTGCAATGTCCAGCGGTTCAGCGGGACCGAGGGTATCTACAATGGTTTCTATTTCTTCGTTGTCTTCAAAAGCATCGCTGAGCCCGCCAAAAAGTGAGCCTATGCTGCCTATGATTTCCTTTACCGGATCTGAGGCGAAAATATCGCTGAATATCTTCTCAAGCTTTACGGTATCGCTCTGGAGCACGTCTTTGAAGCCGTCCATAAAGGCCGGAAGGAGCTTGCTTTCATCTGCCAGCTCTTTGAGCAAAGCCTTTATCTCATCGGAGGACTGGTCTATTGCATTCTCCAGAAGCAGAGCGTGATAGCGTCCTGCGGCATTGGCCACTTTCTGTTTTTCCTCGGCCGTATATGTGCTCTCCTTCTTGCCGTATTCCTCCATCAGGGCCTCATACTCCTTGACAGACTTTTCCCAGTCTTCCTGCGTGTATTCCTTGCAGTTGACCTGGGCCTTTATAACAAAGTCATCTATCTTCTGGGGAAGGTTTTCCTTTGGTTGAACGCAACTAGCCAGGACCAAAGAAAAAACGGCAAGCAGAGATAATTGTATTGCTTTCATTTTTTTCATAAATTTGTTACAGACAAATTTAGTAAAAACATACAGAATTCGGTTATGAAATCTTTCAAAGCAATTTTCTCAGCAATTATCGTGCTTGCCGGTGCTGCAATGACATCTTCTTGCGGAACTCTCAATTCCGAGGCCCTTCTGGCCGGAGGAATGCAGGCTATCCAGGCTGCCACCCTCTCCGATGCGGAGGTCAAGGCATATGTAGGACAGTACATTGCCAACGAAGACAAGCAGAACGTTGTCCTTCCTGAGTCAGATCCTTACACCAAGCGCCTTAGAAAACTGACTGCCGGCATTACCGAGGTAGACGGCACTCCTCTGAACTTCAAGGTTTACAAGACCAACCAGGTTAACGCTTTTGCCTGCGCAGACGGCAGCGTTAGAGTATATACCGGCCTTATGGACCTTATGACAGACGATGAAGTCTTAGGCGTTATCGGCCACGAGATCGGCCACGTAGGCCTCAAGCACACCAAGAAGCAGTTCCAGCAGGCTATGCTCGTAGTTGCAGCCCGTTACGGCCTTATGGCAGCCGGAGGAACTGTAGCCGCCCTGTCAGCATCTCAGCTGGGAGACCTCGGCCAGACCCTTGCAAGCAGCTCATTCTCACGCAAGCAGGAAAGCGAGGCGGATGACTACGGCTATGACTTCCTGGTTAAGAACGGCAAGAATCCTTACTATATGGCTATGGCCTTTGAAAAACTGGAAAGCCTGAATGCCAACTCAAACACTTCCAACGCCGTTAGCAACCTCTTCTCCTCTCACCCAGATACCGCCAAGAGAATCTCCAAGATGGTTGCCCGCGCAGAAAAGGACGGCTACAAGAGACCAGCCACCAAGAAATAAGAGATCGATTGAAACAGGTCAGCGATATAATCAGAACTGCGCCTTCTCAAATGCAGAATCCTCTGCAAGAGAAGGCGTATGACGCTTTGCACAAACTGGGTATAGGATTCGAGAGAGTTGACAACTCTCCTGCGGCAAGTATGGAAGACTGCCACATAATCGGCGAGAAACTAAACACTGAAGTAGTGAAGAACATCTTCCTTTGCAACCGCCAGCAGACAGTGTTCTACCTGTTCATCACTAGAAGCTACAAACCTTTCAGCACCAAGGACTTCGGGCGGGCGCTCAAGATATCTAGAGTATCATTTGCCCCAGCGGACAAACTTATGGAGATGCTGGGGGCGGAGCACGGAGCCGCCACCATTTTCTGCCTGCTGATGGATCCGGAACACAAGGTCAGATACATTATAGACAAGGATGTGCTTGACAATCTTGACAGTATCGGCTGCCCGGACGGCACTCTGACCTGCTATATGAAGGTTCCAAAGGAGATTCTGCTGAAGATTCCGGAGCTTTCCGGCCACACACCTACGGTGATAGAAGTATAACGAAAAAGCCCGCCAGATGTCTGACGGGCTTTCTTGTGGGAGCAATAGGAGTCGAACCTATGACCCTCTGCTTGTAAGGCAGATGCTCTAAACCAACTGAGCTATGCTCCCGAATCGTGGCCACTACGGCCGAATTGGGACTGCAAAGGTAGTGCAATTTTCCAAACTTGCAAGTCTTTTCCGAAAATTTTTCAGAAAACCCTCCTAGAACAACTTCAGAACTTCGGCAACAACGTATGAACTGCCGCCTATGAAAACAAAGTCTTCCGGCTTGGCGTTTTCCTTAATCCACTGCAAGCCAGAAGAGATACTGCCGTCTCCGGGGATTTCTCCACTGAAACCGAATTCGTCCATCTTGACCTTGAGATCAGAGGCTGGAAGGGCTCTTGGAGTGGCAGCATTGATAAAAAGGTAGTGAGCATCTTTCGGGAGGAATTCCACTTCAGAGGCAAGGTCCTTGTCTTTCATCACTCCAAAGAACATAATCAGACGCGGTTTATGCCCGGAGTTTGCCAATAAAGTGCTGTTGTCGAGCCTTTCCCTGTAGGTACGCTCCACCTGAGGCATCAGGAGTTTCATCCCGTGGGCGTTGTGGCCGATGTCGCAGATAACAAGAGGGTTGTCGCTGAGCTTTTCCCATCTGCCCCGAAGACCGGTGATATGGGCAGCGTTTTCAATGTTTTCCACCATCTCTGCGATGGCTGTCTCAGAGAGGTCTTTCTGGCTATCGTCCAGCATCTTGCGGAGGAGGACGGCAAGGGCTGTGCAGACAGTCTTGATGTTCTTTTTCTGGCAGTCTCCCTTGAGATCCATTCGACTTGGTTCCACGCTGGCCAGAAGGCAGGTGGCAAGAGTTATAACAGACTTCAGGGATTCTTCCCTTGCATCTATATCTCGATGAGAAAAACTCCTGAATGCTCCATCCGGGCTGAGGTTGTAAGGGGTAAGTTTCTCAGCGAAGTATATATCTGTGCTGCAGGCAGATGCCTTGTCTATGAAGACTCTCTCCACGCCGGAAGTTTCCCCTATTATGGCAGGAATGCCAGGCTTGATGATGCCGGCCTTCTCCGAGGCAATTTCCTCCAGGGTGTTGCCCAGATACTGCATGTGGTCGAAGCCGATGTTGGTGATAACGCTGGCCATCGGGGTGATAATGTTTGTGGAATCAAGCCTTCCGCCAAGGCCACATTCGATTACAGCCACATCCACGTTACGGAAGGAGAAGTAACTGAATGCCATAGCGGTAGTAATCTCAAAGAAAGAAGCATCGATCTTCTCGAAGAGTTCCTTGTGGTCTTTGAGGAAGTTGAACACCCATTCCTTTTCCACCATTTGGCCGTCCACCTTGATCCTCTCCCTGAAATCCACCAGATGCGGCGAGGTGTACAAGCCAACACGGAGATTGTTTGACGGGCCAGGAAGAGACATAAGCGCAGAGGCAATCATATGGCTGACAGAGCCTTTGCCGTTGGTTCCGGCAATATGCACGGTCTTGAAGTTTCTTGACGGAAAGCCTAGAGCCTCGTCCAGAGCCAGCATATTCCCAAGGCCGGGCTTGAAAGCCCTGTCCCCTACCACCTGGAAAGACGGAAACCTCTGGTAGATTTCCTCCAGCATCCTGTTATACTCGATATCTGTCATAACATACAAATTTAAGCATTTCCGCTTTATCTGCTCTCGGATGGTTTTTCAACACTCGGCGGTTGATAAATTAACCTTCTCTGAAGGTTATGCGTGTGCCGAACGAACAAGATTTATGCGTAAATTCGCAAACTATGATTATCTTCTTCAAATCTAAATCTGGCAGCGTGGTGGCTGTAAAGAGTTCTCTGAAACTCTCTGACGATAATATAAATGCACTCAAATGGCTTCTCGGCGATGCATCTCTGATTAAGGGAGAGACCGTCAAGGGCAATTTCACCGGCCCGAGAAGGGAGATGATAACCCCTTGGAGCACAACAGCAGTGGAGATTACCCAGAATATGAACATCTCCGGCATTGAGCGTATGGAGGAATACTTCCCGTACAAAGGCACTCCGGTGTATGACAAGATGCTGCAGAGGCTCTACAGCGGGCTGGACCAGGAGATTTTCACGGTGAACAAGAAGCCGGACAAGGTGGTGTACATCAAGAATCTGGCATCTTACAACAAGAAAGAGGGACTGGCGCTGAGCAAGGATGAGATAGCGTATCTGGAAGGCCTGGCAAAGAAGATTGGCCGTCCGCTGACAGACAGCGAGGTGTTCGGATTCAGCCAGGTGAACAGCGAGCACTGCCGCCACAAGATTTTCAACGGAACATTCATCATAGACGGAAAGGAGATGGAATCGTCTCTGTTCCAGATGATAAAGAAGACTACCAAACTCAATCCGAACCTGGTGATAAGCGCGTACAAAGACAACTGCGCCTTCCTACAGGGCCCTAAGGTCACGATGTTCTACCCGGAAAAGCCGGAGAAGCCGTCGTTCTTCAAGACCAAGGAGAGAGAGACCGTAATAAGCCTCAAGGCCGAGACACATAACTTCCCTACAACCGTGGAGCCATTCAACGGTGCGGCAACGGGAACCGGCGGAGAAATCAGAGACAGAATGGCCGGCGGAAAAGGCAGCTTCCCTATTGCCGGAACAGCCGTCTATATGACCAGCTATCCGAGGTTTGACGCCAAGAATGCTAAGCCTGTTCTTAGGCCGTGGCAGAAGGACAAGCCTCGCAAATGGCTGTACCAGAGCCCGGAAGAGATACTGACAAAGGCATCCAACGGAGCCAGCGACTTTGGCAACAAGTTCGGACAGACGATAATCTGCGGCTCTCTGCTGACGTTTGAACACGCGGCAAAGCAGAAAGGCGTGGAGAAAGACAACCCTAAGTTCGGCTACGACAAAGTCATAATGCTGGCCGGCGGAGTGGGATATGCAAAGAAGGCAGACGCAGCCAAGGAAGTTCCCGAGAAAGGCGACCGCCTGGTGTTGCTGGGCGGAGACAACTACCGCATAGGTATGGGCGGCGGAGCGGTAAGTTCAGTGAATACAGGCCAGTACGGCAATGAGATAGAACTTAACGCCATACAGAGAGCCAATGCCGAGATGCAGAAGAGAGACTACAATGCAATCCGTGCCCTCAGCGAAATGGACAAGAACCCTATCATCTCAGTACACGACCACGGGGCTGGCGGCCATCTGAACTGCCTCTCCGAGCTGGTGGAAGAGACTGGCGGCAAGGTGGATATCAGCAAGCTCCCTATCGGTGACCCTACCCTTTCACTGAAAGAGATCATAGGCAACGAGAGTCAGGAGAGAATGGGCCTGGCGCTCAAGGAAAAAGACGTGGCCCTGCTCAAGACAATCGCCGAGAGAGAAAGAGCCCCGTTCTATGAAATCGGCCAAGTGACTGAAGACCATAGGTTTGTACTCCGCGACGAAAAGAAGGGAGAAAGTGCCATTGACCTGGAAATGAAAGATATGTTCGGCAGTGCCCCTAAGACATATATGAAGGGAGAAACCGCCGAATACAAGTTCAATCCTCTGAAATTCAGCACGGAGAAGTTCACCGATTATCTGAATCAGGTGCTACGCCTGGAAAGCGTGGCCTGCAAAGACTGGCTCACCGATAAGGTGGACCGCTCGGTTACCGGGTTAATAGCCCTGCAGCAATGCTGCGGCGAGATACAGCTCCCGCTTAACAACCTGGCAGTCACCGCAATAGGATATGATAACAAGGAAGGTATCGCAACGTCTCTGGGGCACGCCCCTGTTGCCGGACTGATTGACTCCGCCGCAGGCAGCCGCCTGGCAATCGCTGAGGCGCTGACAAATATTGTATGGGCGCCGCTCTCCGGCGGGCTGAAGGGCGTTTCACTGTCTGCCAACTGGATGTGGCCTAGCCGCAATCCGGGCGAGGACGCAAGGCTTTACAAGGCCGTGAAGGCGGTCAGCGACTTTGCAGTTGAACTCGGAATAAACGTTCCGACGGGCAAAGATTCAATGAGTATGACTCAAGCATATCCGGACGGCGAGAAGGTGCTGGCTCCGGGAACGGTAATCATCTCGGCAGCAGCACCTGTGGAGGATGTCAACAACACGATCTCCCCTGTCCTTAAGCCTGTGGAGAAGAGCTCCATTGTGTTCATTCCGTTCAGCCAGAGCGCTCCGGAGCTTGGCGGAAGCGCTTTCGCGCAAGTTCTTGGACAGATCGGAGACAAGGCGCCGGATGTGGATGACGCCGGATATTTCGGCCTGTGTTTCAATGCCGTGCAGAGCCTTGCGAAAGAGAAACTCATACTTGCCGGCCACGACATCGGATCCGGCGGAATGATTACCAGCCTTCTTGAAATGTGCTTTGCTAACCGCACCGGCGGAATGGACATCAGGAAGATTGGCCTTCCTATGACCGAGTTCTTCTTCAGCGAAAAGCCTGGCGTTCTGCTCCAGGTTGCAGACAGCAAGCTAAAGGCTGTGGACAAGGTTCTTGCTTCCGTTGCAGATAAAAAGCATCCGGAAGGAGTTCAGATGATGGTCATCGGGCACTATTCTCCTAAGAGATACATCAATATACTGAACACAGTCAAGATAAATATAGACAAGGCCAGAGACGTCTGGTATTCAACGTCATACCAGATGGAACTCAGGCAGACTAATCCTAAGTGCGCACGGGAGAGAGCCGCCAATTTCAAGAAGCAACCGCTCGAGTTCAAGTTCCCGAAGGGTTTCAGCGGAAAGGCTCCTGCATCGCTGAGCTTAAAGGAAACCGAGAGGAAGAAGGCTCCTGTTGCAGCAATAATCCGAGAGAAAGGCAGCAACGGAGACCGCGAGATGGCCTGGTGCCTGTATATGGCGGGCTTCCGCGTAAAGGATGTGCATATGACAGACCTTACCAGCGGAAGGGAAACCCTCAAAGATGTGCAGATGATAGTGTTTGTGGGAGGATTCTCCAACGCAGACACTCTGGGAAGCGCCAAGGGATGGGCCGGAGCGTTCCTCTACAATGCCAAGGCTACCAAGGCGTTGAAGGATTTCTACGCACGGAAAGACACCCTGAGCCTTGGAATCTGCAACGGCTGCCAGCTTATGGCGGAACTCGGCCTGATAACGCCTGAAGACAGAAGCAAGTCCCCTAAGATGCTCCACAACCTGTCTCACAAGTTCGAGAGCGGATTCGTGGGAGTGGAAGTTCCAAAGAGCAGCTCTATCCTGCTTAAAGGCTTGCAAGGAAGCAAGTTAGGCATCTGGGTGGCTCACGGAGAAGGAAGGTTCAGCTTCCCTGCCGGAAACCTCAAGCCAAGCGGCAAGATCCAGGATATGGAAGTAGCGCTCAGATATTCATTTAATGAGTATCCGGCAAATCCTAATGGTTCACCGATGGGAATTGCGGGAGTTTGCTCTAAAGATGGAAGGCACCTGGCTATGATGCCGCATCCTGAAAGATGCATAAGACCTTGGAATTGGGCATACTACCCAGTCACACGCAAAGACCGCGACACTGTGACTCCGTGGATTGAAATGTTCACCGCAGCAGTCAAGTGGTGCCAGGAAAACAAAACCAATCGCTGAGAAATATTCAAAAACATAAAATATGAAAGAGACTAAGACGGAAAGAAGAAAAAGCACCGCCAAGACGGTGAAAACCAGGGCAAAGGCAAAGAGCTCAAAATCCAAGAAACTGGGCGGGCTGGAGAATGTGATCAAGGCCAAGACACGCCAGCCTAAGATTTTTGTGCTGGACACAAACGTTTTGCTCCACGACTGGAGATGCATCTTCAAGTTCCAGGAGAACGATCTGGTCATTCCACTGGCTGTAATTGAGGAACTTGACAAGTTCAAGAAAGGAGACGGAACCATAAACTACAACGCCAGGGAATTCGTCAGGAAGGCAGATGAGATTTCCGAGCTGAGGCTCTACGATCCGGAAAAAGGTTATCCGCTGGGGCCTGGCCTGGGAACTATAATCGTTTCTCTTAACCGCCCGTTCCCTAAGGATCTTGAAGGATGCTTTACCAACGACGTTCCAGACCACAGGATTCTGGCCACGGCTATATGGTACAAGCAGCATTATCCTAACAGAACCGTTTGCCTCGTAACCAAGGACGTTAACCTCAGGCTCAAGGCCAAGGCTCTGGGAATGTTCACCCAGGACTATCTCAACGACCATATCAAGGAGGAGAAATTCACCCAGGACTACGACCGGGTAATCCAGCTTGAGAACGTTCCTCTCAAGGCTATCAACACTCTGGTAAACAACCTGAGCATAGACTTTAAAGACCTCAAGCTCAGCCAAAAGCCTGCCTTCAACCAGCTTTACAGGATAACTACTCACCACGTGGACGTAGACACCAGCGCCGGAGAAGACGAGTACCTGAACCCTAACTGGGACGACCGCGATCCAATCCGTGAGAACACCATCCTGGCCCGCTTTGACGCCCGCTCAGGCAAGGTTGTAAGAGTTCTTCCTCAGACCCAGTACGGCGTTTCTCCAAGGAACGAGGAGCAGGTGTTCGCTATGGATGCCGTAATGAACAAAGACGTTGAGCTTGTATCTCTTACGGGGACCGCCGGAACCGGCAAGACTCTGATTGCCGTGGCCGGAGCGCTTGCCCAGGCAGACCAGTACGAGCAGATTCTGGTTGCAAGGCCTGTCATCACCCTCCAGAACGAGGAGATGGGCTTCCTGCCTGGAGACGTGGAGGACAAGCTTGCTCCTTTCATGCAGCCTCTCTACGACAACATCGCCGTCATCAAGAAAAACTTTGGCCCTTCCGCCAAGGAGAATATCAAGATTGAGGAGATGCTCAGAACCAAGAAGCTGGAAATCGCCCCGCTGGCCTACATCAGGGGCAGAAGCCTCCAGAAGACTTATTTCATCATCGATGAGGCTCAGAACCTTACCCCACACGAAGTCAAGACCATCATCACCCGTGCGGGAGAAGGCACCAAGATTGTCTTTACCGGCGACGTTCAGCAGATTGACCAGCCATACCTCGACAAGTATTCCAACGGCCTTACCCACATCAGCGACAAGCTCTACGGAGAAAAGCTATTTGAGCACGTGAACCTGATAATGGGTGAAAGAAGCCGTCTGAGCGAACTTGCCGGCAAGAAACTCTAACACAAAAGCTACAGTACCAGCAGAATATGAACGAGCAAATTGAAACCGTAATTCAGAAAGAAGGCTTTTTAAAACGTCTCTGGAAAGGATTCTCAAGCAGCTTCAAAAGGTTTCCGGTTGAAGCCTTGATTTGCCTGACCTATTTCGTTTTTTATGCCTTCGTTGACCCCAGAAACAACTTTTTAGATGCCCTCGAGGCGAACCCGAACGACTCTGCTATTCATTTGCCAATTCTCTTTTTCCCTGTTCTGCTGGTGTCTTTCTGCATTCACAGATTTGCCCTCAAATCATCCAGGAACAAGACCATCTGGTATGAACTGTATGTTGCCAGCTACCTGCTCGTATGGGCAACCTTGCTTATCCCCCGCAATATAATCACGCACAGCTGGGGCCTGCCCTCTACTTGGATTTATGTCTGCTTTGTAATTGCTTTTGTCTTTCTGTTTGCCGGCGACAGAATTATGGACAACAAGCCGTTCGCCGTATATACTTCCAACACTGCCGTCAAGTTTGTTTTTACCTACATTATCGGCTATCTGGTGTTGGGTATGCTGGAGCTTATCATAGTATCTCTGGATCTTCTGCTTCTCAAGTCTAACAGCAGCCGTCTTTATTTAATCCCGATGCATCTTGTCACGTATATCGTGATACCTATGATGTGCCTGCATTTCTTTTCAGAACAAGACAGCGAGCTGAAACTCAAGAGATTTGTAAACACTTGCGTAAACTATATCTTTACCCCTGCCCTTATAGTCTACGCCATAATACTGTATATATACATATTCAAGATTCTGATCAACTGGGAGCTTCCTCAAGGCGGCGTGGCATATATGGTTGGCACTTTCTGCACGCTTGCCCTGTTGTGCATGCTAGTCAGGCCCGCCCTGGAAAAGAAGACTTTCAACTGGTTTTACAGATTCTTTCCGGCAATAGCCATTCCTCCAATCATACTTCTTTGGATTGGAATAACAAGAAGACTGTCTGAATACGGAGTTACCACAGTCAGGGCTTATCTTGTCATCTTCGCCATACTACTCACCGTTTTCATCGCGATGACAGCCTTCAGAAAAACCCGCAAAGCCCAGTGGATGGTAATTATGCTGGGTGTGGTATTGGCTATTTTCACTTTCATCCCGGGCATCACGGCCAAGGACTTCGGCCTGAGAAGCCAGATGTCAAGGCTTAACAGCCTTCTGCCAGATGTTCTGACCGACGGACAATTCCCGACCCATTTCAACTACTCCGCTCTAGGCAAAGACAAGGAACTGTCAAAGAAATACATCTCAGCCCAAGGGGCTTACGATTTCCTGAAGTCTGAAATGAATGAAACCGATTTCCAAAACAAATACGGTGTATACGGCGAATTTACCTGGAGAATAGAATCAGAGGATGCACTTTATGATTACATAGAAAAAGGCAAGAAAAAGAAATACCGCTTCCACAACGACCAGGAATTAAATCTCGGCGAATACGGCACATTCATTCCGAGTTCGAATTACATTCTTGACTACAAAGAAGATATCATAGCCGTTATCAAAGGAAAAGACACCCTTCTCAAATGCAATGTCAGAGAACGATGGAATACAATAGATACCGTTGCTGCCCTATCTCCTAGCGCTGTGCGTTTTATGACAACTTACAGCAATGACACATATCTTGGACGATTTGATGAATTGTCTATAGATTCCGCCCTTGTCTACGGCTACGGAGGTCGCTTCCTGCTGTTCAAAAAGACAGGCAAGTAACACCAATCAGTAGATCCTTGTCCTTAATTGCCATTTCCAGGAACTCTTCCGTTTCTCTACTTCTTTCTTCCATTTCGGTGGAAATCATTTTTATTATATACATCCCAGAAAAAACATCGCTGAGCAATAATCCAGGATTGTATTAAATGATTCCAGAATCGTAAATGATTTGGATTGATGCGGGTAAAATGTACCGAATGGTAACCGCCGGAATGGAGTTTGGGCTTTCTTTGTGGGTTGAATATATTACTAAGACGAGATGGAAATAGAGAATGTAAATAGAAGCATTGTTGGGGAAAAGACAGAATTTTCAGGAGAAATAGTCTTATATCAGCCAAATAATGATATCCGGCTTGAAGTTCGAATCGCGGAAGAAACTGTATGGTTATCCCAAGCGCAAATGGCAGAGCTTTTTGGAACACAACGTCAAGCAATTACCAAACACCTAAAAAACATTTTTGAAACAAAAGAATTGAACAGGCAAGCAACTAGTTCCATTTTGGAACTAGTTCAAAAGGAGGGAAAGAGATTGGTAAACCGTCAAGTTGAATTATTCAATCTGGATGTCATTATCTCAATTGGATATCGAGTTAATACTCAACAAGGTATACTATTCCGTCAATGGGCTATTCGTATATTGAGAGATTATTTGATGAAAGGATACTCATTAAACAATAGACTTGAGCACCTAGAACAGAGGGTTTCAAAAACCGAAGAAAAAATTGATTTCTTCATTAATACATCTCTACCGCCGCTTCAAGGGATCTTTTATGACGGGCAGATATTTGATGCATATGCTTTTGTTTGCGATTTGATAAAGAAGGCTAAGAAGTCTATAACACTGATCGACAATTATGTAGATGAATCTGTCTTGGTTCTTTTAGCCAAGCGTAAAGCCGGAGTATCGGCTAAGATATATACTCATGGCATAAGTAAGCAACTACAGTTGGATCTTGCCAGGCACAACAGTCAGTATCCTGCCATTGAGGTTGAGACTTTCAACAAGAGTCACGACAGATTTCTTATGATAGATGATGAGGTATATCACATAGGGGCATCTTTAAAGGATCTGGGCAAGAAGTGGTTTGGTTTTACACTGATGAGTTTTATCAGTTCAGCAGAGATACTTGCTAAGATTAACGAAGGCTGAACTTGAAAGAAAAATGGCCTGGAATTAATCCAGACCATTCTTCTTTTAATGCTGTGTATCTGCTGATTGCAGCTACGTTCTTTGTTCTTTCACGCTATTACTTGTAGCTCTTGATGGCTGCCTGGGCAGCTGCAAGCCTTGCGATTGGAACGCGGAATGGTGAGCAGGATACGTAGTTCATGCCGAACTTGTGGAAGAGTTCAACGGAAGCAGGGTCTCCGCCGTGTTCTCCGCAGACGCCGCACTTCAGGTCTGGATTTGTGGTCCTTCCCTTCTGTACGCCCATCTCAACAAGCTTGCCCACAGAATGAGGGTCGATGCTCTGGAATGGGTCGGAGGCAATGATCTTCTTGTTGATGTAGTCCTGCATGAAGGCTCCAACATCATCTCTTGAGAAACCGAAGGTCATCTGAGTCAGGTCGTTAGTACCGAATGAGAAGAACTGTGCAGTTCTTGCCATACGGTCTGCCATAATGGCTGCCCTTGGGATCTCGATCATAGTTCCGAAGGTGTACTTGATCTCGATTCCGTACTTGTCAAATACCTGCTTGTAGGCAGCTTCGCAAATTGCCTTCTGGTCGTTGAGCTCTTTGTAAGAGATAGTTACAGGAATCATAATCTCTGGCTGAGGATGATATCCTTCCTTGATCAGCTGTGCAGTGGCGGTGAAGATAGCCCTGAACTGAGTCTCGGAAATCTCTGGATAAGAGATACCCAATCTTACTCCGCGATGACCCATCATAGGGTTAACCTCGTGCAAGGCCTCGCCTCTTCTCTCAACATCCTTGAGGGTGATGTTCAGATCCTTGGCAAGTTCCTGACGCTTCTCGGCAGACTGCGGAACGAACTCGTGCAGAGGCGGATCGAGCAGACGGAAGGTAACTGGCTTGCCGTCCATAACCTTCATTGTCTCCCTTACGGAAGCTGTGATGTAAGGCTCAAGCTCGTCCAGAGCAAGCCTTCTCTCGGCTGGAGTGTTGGAGAGGATCATCTTGCGGAGTTTTGCGAGAGGCTCCTCGGAGTTCTTGCCGTAGAACATATGCTCGATGCGGAACAGTCCGATTCCCTCAGCTCCAAAGTTGAGAGCCATCTGGGCATCGTCTGGGTTGTCTGCGTTAGTTCTAACGCCCAGAACCCTGTACTTGTCCACGATCTTCATATAATCTATAAAGCTCTTGTTCTCAGATGCGTTCACGGTTGGAACAGGCTGATCGTAAACAAGGCCGCGGATTCCGTTCAGGGAGAAGATGTCTCCTTCCTGGTAAGCCTTGTCGCCGATGGTCATAGTCTTGGTGAGCATATTGATGTGAACAGCGTCGCAACCTACGATGCAGCACTTGCCCCATCCTCTAGCAACCAGAGCGGCGTGGGAAGTCATACCTCCTCTTGCGGTCAGAAGGCCGTCTGCAGCCCTCATTCCCTCAACGTCTTCTGGGTTGGTTTCCTCGCGGACGAGAATAACCTTCTCCTTTCTCTTGGCAGCCTCAACTGCAGCCTCAGGAGTGAAGACAATTCTTCCTACAGATCCGCCAGGGCCTGCTGGAAGTCCCTGAGCCACAGGCTTGAACTTCTTCTCCTCTGTAGCGTCGAGAATCGGGTGGAGAATCTCGTCAAGCTGCTTAGGAGCAACTCTCATTACAGCGGTCTTCTCGTCTATCAGACCTTCCTGGAGCATATCCATAGCCATATTCAGAGCGGCCAGACCGGTTCTCTTTCCTACACGGCACTGGAGCATCCAGAGCTTGCCGTCCTGGATAGTGAACTCGAGGTCCTGCATATCGTGGAAATGCTGCTCAAGATTGTGCTGGATAGTATTCAGCTGAGCATAAACGTCTGGCATAGCCTTCTCCAGAGAAAGCAGATGCTGGTTGTGCTCGCTCTTGGTGGCATCGTTCAGAGGGTTAGGAGTGCGGATACCTGCCACAACGTCCTCGCCCTGAGCGTTAATCAGCCACTCGCCGTAGAACTTGTTCTCTCCGGTTGCAGGGTTACGAGAGAAAGCAACTCCGGTTGCGGAATTCTCTCCCATATTTCCGAATACCATACTCTGTACAGAAACTGCTGTTCCCCAAGTGTCTGGAATACCCTCAATCTTTCTGTATGCTACAGCCCTCTTTCCGTTCCAGGATTTGAACACGGCTGCAATACCGCCCCAGAGCTGATCCATAGCGTTGTCTGGGAATGGCTTTCCAAGTTCCTGCTTAACCCTGATCTTGAAATCTTCGCAGAGAGCCTTAAGATCTTCCTCAGTAAGGTCAGTATCAGAAGCATAGCCCTTCTCTGTCTTTACCTTTGCAAGCATACGGTCCAGCTGCTGGCGTATACCCTGTCCGTCTGCAGGCTCGATGCCTTCTGCCTTCTCCATAACAACATCGGAGTACATCATTATAAGGCGCCTGTATGCGTCATATACAAATCTAGGATTCTTGGTTGCCTCAATCAGTCCAGGAATTGTCTCTGAGCAAAGACCGATATTCAGAACGGTCTCCATCATACCAGGCATTGAACTTCTTGCGCCGCTTCGGCAAGAAACCAGAAGAGGATTCTTAGGATCGCCGAACTTACGGCCCATTATAGCCTCAGTTGCCTTCAGAGCCTCATTTACCTCAGCCTCAAGACCTTCAGGGAATTTGCATCCAAGATCGTAATATTCGTTGCAAGTGTCTGTGGTGATTGTGAAACCAGCCGGTACAGGAATTCCAAGCTTGCACATTTCTGCAAGGTTAGCACCCTTTCCGCCAAGAAGGTTACGCATAGAGCCGTCACCATCGGCATTTACACCGCCAAAGCGGTAAACTCTTTTAACGTCTGCCATCGTTTAGTATTTTAATTGATAATATGAAAATTCAACAATAATCAATCTGCCCCTATTTTCAAGGGGCAATCACAAAAATATAGAAAATTTCCTGAATTACCGCTATTCTTCAGCGATTAAGTGAAGAAATGCTTTAAAATTGGCATTTGAAAACAGTCCTTTGACAAAAGCTATAGCCAAACCGTAATTTGTAACTGGAATTCCTTTCTCAGCGATGGAGTTTACTCTAGATGTTATCTGTCTGGAAGTTGCCATACAGCCGCCGCACTGAATTGCAAGCGAATAACTATTTTCCGGAATGTCGTCAAGGCCTGAAACAAAGTCAAAAGCCAGATCTTTTCCCGAGTATTTTTTCAGCATAGCAGGAATCTTGACTCTTCCAATGTCGTCGCAACTTGCTCTGTGCGTGCAGCTTTCAAGAATCAGCACACGGTCTCCGTCTTTTAGGGAATCTATCGCTGAGACAGATTCCAGAAAGAAAGAAAAAGGGCCTTTTAGCCTTGCCATAAGTATGCTGAAACTCCCCACCGGAATGCCTTCTGGAACTGCAGCGGACACTTCAGAAAATGCCTGGCTGTCTGTTATGACCAGATCAAAACTCTCTCCTTTTTCGTTAAAAATCTTGTTAAGCTCAGATGGCTGGGCCACAGTAACTATAGCCCTGTTATCCAGCAGGCTGCGCAGAGTCTTTACCTGCGGAAGGATGAGTCTTCCAGATGGAGCTCCCTTGTCTATAGGGCAGACAAGAAGCACTCGGCTTCCTTCTCCGGCCAGAGTTTTCGGAACCAGCGTTCCAGAACCTTCTTCCTGATTCAGCTTATATGCAATGGAACCAAGCATCAGGTCTCTATCTGCAGAATCCGCATTAACTGAAGACACATTCATTACAGGGCAGTCAAACTCATCGGTGAGCGTCATTCTCAAAGACTCGTCAAGAGGAGCTATGTCTTCCTTGCTGTGAACAAGAATAAAAGGTATAGCTTTGTTTTTCAGATGATTTGCAAGGCCACGCTCATAGTCGCCGAACTTGTTCCCACAAAATAGCAACAGCGCCAGATCAGCAAAATCCGCTTCCTTAAGGCTTCTTTCTGAACGCATGCCTCCAACCGTACCTTCGTCATCAATTCCGGCGGTATCCACAATATTGCAAGGCCCCACGCCCTTGATCTCCATACGCTTGCGCACAGGATCCGTGGTAGTTCCAGCCACATCAGACACTATAGACACGCTCTGCCCGGTAAGAAGATTCACCAGAGAACTCTTTCCCGCATTTCTGCGCCCGAGAACAATTATATTCTTAACTTCCATAATATCAAGCCTTTGCTATCCGTTTAAAATAATGATGATTACAGGATCAGCAATTTCTTCAAATGTAATCAAATTTATTTACCGTTTGGCATCCGCCCTTCTTAGTTTGAGCATATCTTGCAAACCAGACAACAAACATACAACAAACAATTAATCAAACAAATAAGTTATGGAAACAAAGAACACTAAAACAAGCAAAGCAAAGGCTTTCTTCAAGGAAAACAGAAAACAAATCATCTGGCTGGCAGTAACAATCATCGCCGCCTGGTTCATCCTTGAACTCATCTCCAACTGGTCCGCCTTCTCAGCCGGCTTCCAGGAAGGAATGAACAAATAAAACAAGCCGCTGATTTTCAGCGGCTTGAGAGTAGTCCCACCGGGAATCGAACCCAGATTTGAAGTTTAGGAAACTTCCGTTCTATCCGTTGAACTATAGGACCAGACCTTTTGTTCTGCCTGTTTTAATAAGCCCACCTGTATAAGATGCTGCCCCAGGTGAAGCCCGCTCCGAACGCGCTCAGGATCAGGTTGTCTCCTTTCTTGAACTTGGACTTGAAGTCCCAGATTGCAAGAGGGATGGACGTTCCCGCCGTGTTGCCGAAGCGTTCTATGTTGATGAGCACCTTCTCTTTAGGAAGACCCATCCTTCTGGCGGTAGCATCTATTATTCTCAGGTTGGCCTGGTGTGGAACCAGGTAAGCTATATCCTCTGCGGTAAGGTTGTGGCGCTTCATCATCTCTTCGGACACGTCTGCCATATTGACTACGGCATACTTGAAGACGCCTTGCCCTTCCTGGTGGATAAAGTGCATGCGCTTATCCACATTGTCGTGGCTGGCTGGATAGAGGCTTCCGCCGGCGGTCTGGTAGAGATATCTTCTGCCAATGCCGTCTACGTGCAGGATGGAGTCCTGGAATCCCAGGTTCGGATCCTCGCTAGGCTCTACCATCAGGGCCACTGCCGCATCGCCGAACAAAGGACAGGTTGTACGGTCCTCGTAGTTAACGATGCTGCTCATTCTTTCTCCGCAGACTATAATAATCTTCCTGTACTGGCCAGTCTCGATAAATCGGCGAATGGTCTCAAATGTAAACAGGAAACCGCTGCAGCCTGCGTTTGTGTCAAAACCCCAGGCATTTTTTATTCCGCACTTGTCGCAGATGATGTTGGAGGTTGCTGTAAAAACCATATCCGGAGTAACGGTATGGCAAACCAGCATCTGAACCTCAGACGGATCTGTGTGTGTGGCTTTAAGAAGCCTCTGAACAGCTATTGAAGCCATAAAAGAGGTTCCCAGGCCGTCTTCCTTGAGGATACGTCTTTCCCGGATGCCAACCCTGGACATTATCCATTCGTCCGAGGTGTCAACCATCGTAGACAGCTCCTGGTTAGTAAGGACGTAATCAGGAATGTAGGCCTCTATGCCTGTGATTATGGCCTTGGGTACGCTATGCATTTTCCTTTGCTATGACCAGACGTCCGCGGTAGTAACCGCACTCAGGGCATACGTGATGATACATAACGGTAGCACCGCAGTTGGAACAGGTAGACAGTGTAGGCAGTTCTGCCTTGTCGTGTGTTCTTCTCTTGTCTCTCCTTTGCTTGGAGATCTTGTGTTTAGGATGTGCCATCTTGTGATATTTTTAAAATTTTACACTCTATTTCTGTTTCCCGCCTTTGTCCAGAAGGTCTTTAAGTCCGCTGAACGGGGAATAGGTTTCAGTTTTTTCCTTTTTCTTTTCCTGGCCTGCCCTCAGGGCCTCTATCTTTGCCAGCATCTCTGGGTTGCACTCACCTTCAGGATGAGTTGCAACCATAGGGAGGCTCACGCAGATATAATCGTATATGAACTGCTTAAGATCCACCTCAGCCTCAGAAGGATCGACGATTATAAACTCGTCTGAGTCTTCCGTATCCTCTCCCAGCTTTGCCGGACGGATTGCAAGGCTTGATGAGAACTCCACCGGGATGTCCATCTCCTCAAGGCATCTGTCGCACTCCACTGTAACCTTTCCGCTGCCTTCCAGATGGGCGTTCATCCATCCGCTGCCCTTCTCCAGGATTACTTTTGCGGTAATATCCGCATCAATAACCTGCTGGTTCCCATACTCTCTGAACAAGTCTCCCTTAACCGGGAACTCATATTCATACTTTCCCTGGGCAAGTCCGCTTATATGAATCTTGTAGTCCATAGGGGGCGCAAAGATACTTACTTTTTTTCAAAATGCAAGTTTTATCCCTGCATCTTGTGACGTTTCCTCTCGTTCTCGTCTAGATATATCTTGCGGATGCGCAGATGCTTAGGAGTTACTTCTACCAGCTCGTCGTCCTGGATGTATTCAAGCATCTCTTCCAAAGTGAATTGCATAGGAGGAGGAAGTATGGCCTTTTCATCTGAACCAGAAGCTCTTACGTTTGTAAGTTTCTTCTTAATGCAGACATTCACATTCAGGTCCATAGCCCTGGTGTATTCCCCTACTACCTCTCCCGCATAAACTTCGTCTCCAGGATTGATTATCCACTTGCCCCTGTCAAGAAGCTTCCACATAGAGTATGCAATGGCCTGGCCAGTCTCCAAAGCTACCAACGAGCCGTTTGTCCTCTTCTCGATTTCTCCCTTGTAAGGCTCGTAGTCCTTGAATCGGTGAGCCATAATGGCCTCTCCGCTTGTGGCGGTAATCAGGTTGCTCCTAAGGCCTATGATACCTCTGGAAGGAATGTCAAAGTCCAGATGGACTCTGTCTCCGCGATGGTCCATATGCAGAAGGGCGCCTTTTCTGCGGGTTGTCATCTCTATGGCCCTACCTACATACTCTTCCGGCACATCTATAATAAGGTGCTCTATTGGCTCGCAGCGGGTGCCGTTTATGTTCTTGTCTATAACCTTAGGCTGGCCGATCTGAAGCTCAAAGCCCTCCCTGCGCATAGTTTCAATCAATATTGAGAGGTGAAGCACGCCTCTTCCATATACTATAAATGAGTCTGAAGTCTTGCCCGGCTTAACCCTAAGGGCGAGGTTTTTCTCCAGTTCCTTATCCAGCCTTTCCTTCAGGTGGCGGGAAGTCACGTATTTTCCGTCCCTTCCAAAGAATGGCGAATCGTTGATGCAGAAGAGCATGCTCATTGTAGGCTCATCGATGGTAATAGGCGGCAGAGGTTCCGGATTCTCGTGGTCTGCTATTGTATCGCCGATTTCAAAGCCCTCAATTCCTACCACGGCGCAGATATCGCCGCTCTCAACGGTCTCAGCCTTGGTTTTCTCTATTCCGGTAAAGACCATAAGATCCTTGATTCTCTGGCGCACCTGGGTTCCGTCGCGATGGCAAAGAGTGATTTCCTGTCCGGCCTTGAGGACACCCCTCTTGACTCTTCCCACAGCTATACGGCCTACGTAAGGAGAATATTCCAGAGAGGAAATCAGCATCTGAGGGGTTCCGTCAAGATCCTGTTCAGGGCCTGGTATCTCGCTGATGATAAGGTCCATCAGAGTCGTAAGGTCCGTGGTCGGCTTTCTCCAGTCCAGGCTCATCCATCCCTGCTTTGCGCAGCCGTAGACAGTCTTGAAGTTCAGCTGGTCGTCATTGGCGTTGAGGTTGAACATCAGCTCAAATACCTGGTCGTTGACCTCTTCCGGGCGGCAGTTGAGCTTGTCCACCTTGTTTATGACCACCAGCGGCTTCTTGCCTAGCTCCAGAGCCTTCTGGAGGACGAATCTGGTCTGCGGCATGCAGCCTTCGAAGGCGTCTACCAGCAGCAGGACTCCGTCCGCCATATTGAGCACCCTTTCTACCTCGCCGCCGAAATCTGCGTGGCCCGGAGTGTCTATAATGTTGATCTTGTATCCTTTGTAAGGCACGCTGACATTCTTGGACAAAATGGTAATGCCCCTTTCCCTTTCAAGGTCGTTGTTGTCCAGAATCAGCTGGCCGGGGTTCTTCTCGCTTTCCCTGGTCACCTTGGCCTGGGCTATCATCTTGTCTACCAGCGTGGTCTTTCCGTGGTCTACGTGGGCCACAATCGCTATATTCCTAATGTTCTGCATATCGGGCGCAAAAGTAACAAAAATGCCCTATATTTGTGGTATGGAAAGAATCATTATTCTTGATTTCGGCTCTCAGGTGACTCAGGTCATCGGAAGAAGAGTCAGGGAACTCGACGTTTACTGTGAAATCTACCCTTTTGACAAATTCCCATTTGCTGATGCTGCTTCCAAAACAATTCCTGATGACATCAAGGGAATAATCTTCTCCGGAAGCCCGTTCTCTGTCAGGGATGAAAAGAGCCCTAAGGTCAATCTCAGAGATTTTATCGGCAAGCTTCCAGTGCTGGGCATATGCTACGGAGCTCAGTTCATCGCCCAGAACGGCGGCGGAATGGTAGAGGCCTCCAAAACAAGGGAATATGGAAGGG
Source organism: Bacteroidales bacterium (assembly GCA_016285455.1). Lineage (GTDB taxonomy): Bacteria > Bacteroidota > Bacteroidia > Bacteroidales > UBA932 > Egerieousia. Next base: position 286,582 of record JAEEQS010000001.1, on the reverse strand, counting down.
CAGAACTCTCTGTCGCTGAGAAAGATGAGCCGATTTTCAAGGATGTCCCCCAGACTTCACAGGTTTGGATGAGCCACGGGGATTCCATCACAAAACTCCCTGACGGGGCGCAGCTGATTGCTTCCACCCCTAGCGTCAGGAACGCGGCTTACAAAATCGCTGAGAAAAAGGTTTACGCTTTCCAGTTCCATCCTGAGGTGTTCCACACCGCTTTCGGCGGAATTATGCTCAGAAATTTTGTAAAGGGCATTTGCAGCTGCAAGGGAGACTGGACTACGGAATCGTTCATAGAGGCAACCGTAAAAGATCTTAAGCAAAAGCTCGGTGAGGACGAGGTGATTCTGGGGCTTAGTGGCGGAGTGGATTCTTCCGTTGCGGCGGTTCTGCTGAACAAGGCTATCGGGAACAGACTCCACTGCATATTTGTTGACAATGGGCTGCTGAGGAAGAATGAGTTTGAGGATGTGCTTGAGCAGTACAAGGATATGGGCCTGAATGTCATAGGCGTAAGAGCCGCAGACCGCTTCCTGGAAGCTCTCAAGGGCATCTCAGAGCCGGAAGGCAAGCGCAAGGCCATCGGCAAAACCTTCATAGACGTATTTGATTCAGAAGCCCAGAAGATAACAGGCGCCAAGTGGCTGGCACAGGGCACTATTTATCCGGATGTCATAGAATCCAGCAGCGTGAAAGGCCCGTCTGCAACCATCAAGTCTCACCACAACGTGGGCGGTCTGCCAGAAAAGATGAACCTGAAGATTGTTGAACCACTGCGTTCCCTCTTCAAGGATGAGGTAAGACGAACTGGAAGGGCTCTGGGCATAAAGCGTGAACTTATATCACGCCATCCATTCCCTGGTCCTGGCCTGGGAATCAGGGTATTGGGAGAAGTAACCAAGGAAAAGCTGGACATCCTCAAGGAGGCAGACCATATCTTCATCTCCAATCTGAGAACCTATATGACGGAGCTTCCTCCTGCATCCAACGGATTTGCTGCGGAAGAGTCTGAAGTCACAATAAACGGCAAGAAAATGAGGCCTCTCTACGATTCCATCTGGCAGGCTGGAACAATCTTGCTTCCGGTAAGAAGCGTAGGAGTAATGGGAGACGAAAGAACCTACGAGTATACGATAGCCCTCAGAGCCGTAGTCTCCAACGACGGAATGACAGCAGACTGGGTACACATACCTTATGAATTCCTGGCAAAAGTCTCAAACGAGATAATCAACAAGGTAAAAGGAGTCAACAGAGTCTGCTATGACATCTCCTCCAAACCCCCTGCTACTATAGAATGGGAGTGACAATAAGGCAGTTACACAAGAAACCTACTCTGAGACAGGATAAGTTTTATCTCTAGTTATACCGTCAAACATTACTACACCGTCTTTGACAAAAGCGGAGATGATGTTGCGGAACTTTGTGCCTCCGTCATTTCCCTCGTAATAATATCTTCCGTCTTTTTTCTCGATGTTGATGATGTGGTTGTCGCCAAATCCGTCGTTGCTCTCAGAGCGGAAATCCCAGTTGGCATAGCCTTCTCCTTCATAGTCATAATCTTCTTTCAGCTGAGCGAGCATACTCTCGGTGCAATGCTTCTCCAGAAAGGCCTCTTCTGTATACGAGGACTGGGCGAACATTTCTTTGATAAAGTCCATTATAATCTTGTCTTCTTCAGCTGTGTTCTCATGAGCTGGAACTCTAGACAAGTCGTTTACCTGAGGTTCTGATTCAGTTGCCTGAACTGCTTCTTCAGCCTGAGGCTGAGCTTCTGAAGGTGTCTTTTCTGAGTTTTTGCAAGAAGACAGGATTACTGAAACGCAGAGAAATGCGGAAAGCAGAATAACGATTTTTTTCATAGCTATATGATTTAACTATTTTACATTTAACAATCAAAGTTAATATTTTAAATCTTATCTTTGCTTATATCAATGACAACACTTAGACAATATTTGGTAAATTCCTTTGCAGAAGATGGCTTTGCCGGCAATCCAGCTGCAGTATGCATTGTGGAAAATTGGCCGTCAGAGGCTCAGATGCAGAAGATTGCTCTTGAAAATAACCTTTCTGAAACGGCATTTTGCCTTTGCCTGAGTGATGATTCTATTGAGCCTCAGTTCCACATCAGATGGTTCACACCTGGATGCGAGGTGGACCTGTGCGGACACGCCACTTTGGCCACTGCATTTGTTCTTTTCAAGCATTATTTCAACGATGCAGGAGTATTGCATTTCAAGTCCAGAAGCGGAGATCTCCACGTAAAGAAGACTGATGACTTTGTAATACTGATGGACTTCCCTTCATACTCGCTGGAAGAAGTTAGGGATAAAGCTGAATTCGAGGCAGTGGCAGCGGTGCTAGGTGAAACGGGAAAGAAAATGGAGACGCTCTTTAAAGGTATCGATTATGTGGCCGTGCTTAAGAGTGCAAAAGATGTAGCCGCGTTCAAGCCGGACTTTGGAAAGATTGCATCGCTGAGGGGAGATTACAATCTTCTGATAACCGCTCAAGATTCAAAATATGATTTTGCATCGCGATGTTTTTTCCCTAAGGAAGCAATAGATGAAGACCCTGTGACAGGTTCCGCTCACTGCACTCTGGGGCCGCTATGGGCAAAGCATCTTGGAAAGAATGAACTTACTGCTTATCAAGCATCTGCAAGAGGTGGAATACTGCATCTTACAGTCGGGAAAGACAGAATTACAATAGGCGGAAGAGCAGTTGAAGTTTATCGCTGAGGATGATGGTCCAGGATATTTTTCATCCATTGCTGGGATGAGACATGGGTGTAGATTTCCGTGGTGAGGATGCTCTCGTGACCGAGCATATCCTGAACAGCCCTGAGGTCTGCGCCGTTTTCCACAAGATGGGTTGCAAAAGAATGGCGAAAGGTGTGCGGGTGCACATCTTTTTTTATGCCGGCGAGTTCTGCCTGTTTCTTTACAATCGTGAATACCATTACCCTTGTAAGCTTTCCACCCCTGCGGTTGAGAAAGAGGGTTTCTTCTGATTCTGAAAGCTTTGAAGGGTGCTTACTTTTGCCCAGTCGGGCAGAGGATGTTCCTCTGGATTTTGCAGTCTGAAGGCATTCCCACCTTGAAGGGATATAGTTCTTTACCGCGGCTATTGCAAAATCCCCTATCGGAACCAGACGCTGCTTGTTGCCCTTACCCACGATCCTGACAAACTGCTCATTGAAGAAAATGTCTGAAATTCTCAGGTTTATCAGTTCGCTGACTCTAAGGCCGCAGCTGTAAAGCATCTCCAGAATGGCGCGGTTTCTAAGGCCTTCGTATGTGGAAAGGTTGCAGGTATTAAGAATGGAATCCACTTCCTTTACGGAGAGAACATCGGGAAGCCTTCTTGTAATTTTTGGAGTATCAATGCTTTCCATAGGATTCTCCTTGAAGTTGTATTCCAGGCTGAGATACCTGTAGAAAGCCTTCAGGGTGCTGAGCATGCGGCTTTGGCTTCTTGGAGAAGTATCAGATGTAAACTTTTCTGAAATGAAATCTTCAACGTCTTTGGAAGACGCTTTTTCAAATGATGATTTTCCCTTTGCCTCCAGATACTCGGCAAATATCTTCAGGTCTGAGCAGTAGGAAGATATGGTGTTCTTGCTTAGGCTTCTCTCAAGCCTCAGGTGATTTGCAAATTCAGTTATATATGACTGGAAAGAAGATTTCATCTTGTTGAGAGTTTGCTTCCTTCCAGAAGCTTTGGGCAAAGATGGTTTACTCCGCACTTCTGGCAGTCTGGCTTCTGGGCTTTGCATACATATCTTCCGTGGAGAATCAGCCAGTGGTGAGCTCTAGCGCGGTCTTCTACAGCTATCTGGCTTTCAAGGTCTTGCTCTACATCATAAGGAGTCTTGCCCTTGGAAAGTCCGAGGCGGTGCGCAACCCTGAAAACGTGAGTGTCCACGGCAATTACAGGCTCGTTGAAGCAGATGGAAGCAACAACGTTGGCGGTCTTCCTGCCTACTCCAGGGAGCTTCATAAGGTCTTCTATTGTCTTTGGAACTTCTCCACCAAAATCGCTGAGAAGCATCTTGCTCATTTTCAGTAGATGAGAGGCCTTGCTGTTTGGATAGGAAACGGATTTTATGTGGCTGTAGATATCTTCCTCCTTAGCCTTGCTCATAGCTTTGGCATTGGGATAAGCCTTCAGCAGAGATGGAGTTACAAGATTCACCCTCTTGTCTGTGCACTGGGCGCTCAGGATTACGGCCACAATCAGTTCAAAGGGATTGCTGTAATGCAGCTCGCTTTTCTCAGCGATGGCATTCTCCCTGAACCAGGCAATGATCTTTTTGTTGTTTGAAGGGAATCTTTTCATCCGGAGCTTTGTCTAGTCTGGCATATCATCTTTAAGTTCAGACGATTGAGCCAGGTTAACTTCTTCCGTAACCTCTCGGCAGATTCCATCTTTGCAAAGAAGCACCCTTCCCGGGTAGCGGTCAATTATGGTGCGGTTGTGGGTTACGATAATGATTGCCGGCTTGTATTGGTGATGGATCTTCATCATAAGAGCCATAATTCCGTCTGCTGTTTCAGCGTCCAAATTGCCCGTAGGCTCGTCTGCAAGAATCACATCTGGGTTGTTCAGCAGGGCACGGGCAATGGCCACTCTCTGCTGCTCTCCGCCGGAAAGCTGGTGAGGCATCTTGTGGGTCTTGGTCTCAAGCCCTACCATATCAAGCACTTGGGTGCATCTTTCACGCATCTTGCGTTCATCGTTCCAGCCGGTGGCCTTCAGGACAAACATCAGGTTGTCTTCTACAGTGCGGTCTGTCAAAAGCTGGAAATCCTGGAAAACCACTCCCAGATTGCGTCTGAGGAAAGGAATCTGGCTTTTCTTTATGGTTGAAAGGTCATAGTCCCCCACCCTGGCCTTTCCCTTTGCAACGGGCAGTTCTGCATTCAGAGTTTTGAGGATGGAACTCTTTCCGCTGCCAACCTTCCCAACCAGATAGACAAGGTCTCCCCGGCTGACTTTAAAGCTCACATCGGAGAGTATCAGGTTGTCTTCGTTGACTATGTCAACGCCATCCAACTGTACCAGAGGAAGGGCATTTGACGTGACGAATCCGTTTCCTTGTGTTTGTGGCATAATTTTCTCAGCAAAAATTGGTTTGTACAAAGTTAATTATTTTTACTTTTATAAGTTGGATTACGGATTTTATGTCTAGATACGGTAAATTTTTCTCAGCCCTGGCCCTCTGCGCCTTTCTTTCAGTGCCGGGTTTCGTTTCTGCCCAAAGCTGGCAGGATAATTTGAAAGAAGCCAAACAGCTTTACTTCAACAAGATATACCAGAACGCCCAAAGCCTGTTCCAGAAGGCCGCCACCCAGATCAGGGAGGAAGAAGGAACAAATTCCGCCTCATACCAGGAGGCTGAAGGCTACAGGCTGCTATGCGCCATAAATCTTTCCCAGAAGGGAGCCCAGAGCCAGGCCGGGAGTTATATCCGAAAGTTCCCGACTTCTCCTCTTGTCCCTAAGATTAGGTTTGCAGCCGCTTCCGCCTATTTTGCCATAGATGACTATGGCCGTGCCCTCAGCCTGATGGAAGAGCTGCAGCCGTCTGACATAGAAAAAGGAGACAGAGACCGCTATCTTCTGGAAAAAGGTGTCTGCCTGATGACGGAAAACAGAACGGTTGAGGCAGAGAATCATTTTATGGAGATCCCCTCCAAAAGCAAACTCTACGGCCAGGCTCAGTATTATTTGGGCTACTCAGAATATCAGGAAGGGAATTTTGCCCAGGCTCTGGAGTATTTCCTGAAGTCAGACCATCCGAAAGTTCCGCTGATGGTTGCAGACTGCCATTTCATGCTCAAAGACTATCTCTATGTCTGTGAGCATGCATCAGATCTGAACAAATATGAAGGCCCTGAAAAAGCCCATTTTGCAAGAATAGTTTCCGAATCGGCTTATGCCCTTGGAATGAAAGAAGATGCAGAAAAATACTTCAAGATTTACGCGGAGCAGAAGGAATTGAGCAAGGCAGATAATTTCTTTTCTGGAATGCTCTCGTATGAGCAAGGGAAATGGAGAGAGGCCGCATCAAAATTTGAAAGATGCATTGAGTTCGGCGATACGGATTCACTTACCCAGAACGCCCTTTACCGCCTGGCCCGCTGCATGATAGAAGACAAAGACAAGGTTGCGGCGGCTGATGCTTTCAAGAAGGCGGCAGAGATGGATTTCAACCCAGGGGTCAAGGAAGACGCGTTTTTCAATTACGCCAAGCTGAGCTTTGATCTTTGGGGCAATGCAGACAGGCTTTACGAGTATCTTCAAAAATATCCGTCTTCCCCTCAAAAACAAGACGAAACCTATGGATATATAGCCGCCAAATGTCTTGAGGACAATAAATTCCAGGATGCCATTACGGCGCTGGAAAAGATATCTTCCCCTACAGCTTCAGACAAGAAAAATCTCCAGAAAGCCTATTTCTTCCAGGGAATGGAACTGATGCAGGAAGAACGCTACAGTTCAGCCGCTCCGCTTCTGGACAATGCCGCTGAAATGGACTCGGACCTAAGGCTTTCAAACCTCGCAGATTTCTGGCTGGCTGAGAGCCATTTCCGTACGGAAAAATACAAAGAGGCGCTGGATGTTCTGGACAGGCTTCAGTCTGTTAAACTCTTCAAAAACACCGGAGAGTATCCAGTATCGTTTTTCAACAGCGGCTATTCCCGCCTAAGGCTTAAGGACATAGGCAACGCCTACAGAGATTTTGCCAAATACATAGAACTGACAGGAGAAAGCGCGCCTTACTCTCTGGAAGCCAAGCTCAGGATGGCAGACTGCAAATTCATGCAAAGAGATTTTGCACAGGCTGTCAAGCTTTACTCATCGCTGAGCGGGAAAACAGCAAAATCAACATTGTACGCGCCATTGTACGCGCCATTGCACGAGGCTATATGCCAGGGTCTTATGGGCAATACAAAAAAGAAGCTTGAAATACTGAACAAATACTCATCTCCTGAATACTCATCGGCTGCTCAATACACTGAAATTCTGTTCGAGCTTGGAAGAACAAGGCTTCAGTCTTCAGACAGCAAGGGTGCGGAAAAAGCATTCAAGAGTCTCGTGGAGAATCCTGTAGACAGCATTTTCTACGGAAGGTCTCTGATGGAACTTGGAATGCTGTATGCAAACCAGGGAAACAACTCCAAGGCCAAGGATTGCTACAAAAAAGCAGCACTTTCCAACCTCTCCAAGGAAGATGTTCAGGCGGCGATGAACGCTTATCAGAACATCTGCAACTCAGAGGGCTATCCTGATGAATTCCTGGCCTGGGTATCAGATGAAGGACGGGCGCTTTCCTCTGGCAATGAAGATCCTGCGGCTCTGCTGTTCAATTCCGCGGAGCAGGTTTTCCTCTCTGAAAAATGGGAAGCCGCGGCCAAGGGATTCGAGAAATTCATCGCTGAGTATCCAGACTATAATCCGTCCAAATCCTGGTATTATCTGGCTGAAAGCCGCTCCAGGATTTCCGATTTCAGCGGAGCTGCAGATGCCTATTCAGAACTGGTTAAGCTAAGCGGAGCAAATTCGGCCAAAAAGAAGTATGCTCTAGAAGAAACGGATATGCTTTTCCGTGCTAAGGAGTACAACAAACTTATTTTAAAAGCGTCTTCATATTTGGATAACATAAAGTTTGACGAGAAGGAGTCCAGGCAGGTTTCTTACTATCTTGGCAAGGCGCTTCTTGCTGAAGGTCAGACAGATGAAGCAATCGCCAAGATGAGGGATGTGGCAGCCGATCCTACAGACAAGATTGGAAGCGAAGCTTCTTATCTTCTTGTAAAGGACGCCTATGACAGGGGAAGATACGAGAAGGTGGAGAACTTGGTATTTGCCCTCAGCGAGCAGAATGTTGACCGAGCCTTTCTGGCTAAGGCTTACCTGTTGCTTGGTGACAGCTACTATGACCAGGAAGACTGGGAGCAGGCTTATGCCGTATACAACAGCATTTATGCCTCAAAAGACCTGGACGCCCAGATAAAAGAGACTGCCAAGGCCAAGGCAGAGGAGGCAAAGAAGAAACAGAAAAAGTAACCATCGCAGAATTATATGAATATCAACGATATGAAAAGAATTGAAAGAAAAACATCCAGAGTTCTTTTGACGCTCTCACTTGTGGCAGCGCTGAGCTCTGGCGCTTTCGCCCAGAATCCTTCTGGAAGGGTGGAGGTAAAGAAAGACTACGAAACGGACCTTACCGGAGCAAAGAAGGGCGCGCTGAAAATCGACTTTTCGGACACGCTGAAAAAGTTCGACCTCAATATGGATTACAGAATCCAGGACCGCCAGATAAAAGACCTTTATTCTTTCTCTCCGATGCCTAGCGCAAAGGTTTCCTCCGCCTTGAAGCCGGAAGTGCCTCAATTTGCAGCAAAAGTGGGTGTTTCTTTCCCGTTTGCCCCTACTGTTGGACTTTGGTGGCAGCCTGATACCGGGAGTTCTTCTGATATGGTTACCGTCAAGGCATCTCACGACTCCTACCACGGCAAGGCATCCTTGGCAGACGTTGACGCCGGCGGCAAGGTTCACGCATTGTCTGCAAAAGCCCAGGCCAAGGAATGGAAAAATACCGCTGGAGTAGCTTACACTCATCTTTGGGATGAGCATCAGGTGGATGCAGGAGCAGTTTTCCGTAACGGGCACAACAGTTACTATGGCGTAGACCTGGCACGTTTCAAGGAGAAGGGAGTTGCCTTTGACGTAAGCAATTACGACAACAAGACTTTTATGAAAGACAACCTCAGCCACGATTATAACCAGTTTGAATTTTCCCTTGGGGCAAGCAGCCTGGATTCCGAAGACTATAGCGGAAAAGTCAGATATGACGCAAGTTTAAGCGTAACTTCTACCTCAGACGATGCCAAGTTCGGATTCGGACCAACAAAGCTGAAACTGAACGAGAATCTGATAAAGTTCAATGCAGAAGCCGGTCCAACAATCGGAAAGTACTCAATGGTAACAGCCGGAATCAACTCGCAGACTGCAATATACAAGAACGCGCAGGATTATCATCTCAGCCTTCTGGAAGGAACTCTGGTTTACAAGCTAAGGAGAGACCGCCTTTCAATTGACCTTGGCGCCAGAATCAGTTTCTGCTTCAACAACAAAGACGGTTCTGACAAATACCATAGTTTCATTTCTCCTAAGGCAAGCATAACCTACAGGCTGGAAGATGATAAAACCTGGGCTTACGCCATTGCAGACGGCGGAAATGTGATCAACAGCTACGCCTCTCTGCTTGAAAGGGTTCCATATTTGTCGCCGATGATAGATTTAAGGGAGAGCGGAACCCCTCTTTTCACCAAGGCTGGTATCAAGGGAAAGGCTTCTGAAGAGGTGGATTACGACATTTACGCTGGAGGTGCATACCGCCAGGGAATGCTGCAATTTGCCGGCAATCCTCTGAATGCAGTCTATTCTAACCATATTGAAGGATTCCTTGGTGCAAAGCTTAGTTACAAGACAACAGGTTTTGCAGCCGGGGCAGACGCAAAATACTCATTCTGGACAGACGGTGAGAAATACAGCGGCGCCATTCCTGGAGTGAACGGGCTGGACATTCCGGCTCCGGCACCGGAAGACTATCCTGTAAAGGGAAAACCGGCCGGCTACGCTCCTTTTGAAGCCAATGTTTACGCTGAGATGAATTTCAACGAAAAACTCTTTGTGGGAGCCACTCTTTACGCCCGCAGCGCAACCCCTGCTTCCCCATTCCTTTACAGCGGAGAAAAAATCAAGTACAAAGGCTATGCAGACCTAGGAGTTTATGCGCAGTATGTGCTTGACAATCACTTTACTGTATATGTCAACGGGGGCAACCTTCTTAATGCCCGCCGCATCAACTGGGGAATGTATGTGGAAAAGGGCATAAATGTAGGCTTCGGAGTCTTGGTTAAGTTGTGATTTTTTCCTAAATTTGCTAGGATTTAATTTTAAGGAAAAATGAGTGAAAAAGAGTTGAAAGCGAATGCCGCAGGCGAGAACTACAATGCCGAAAGCATTCAGGTACTTGAAGGATTGGAGGCTGTCAGAAAGCGTCCGTCTATGTATATCGGAGACATCGGAGAGAGAGGCCTTCACCATCTGGTGTACGAGGTTGTGGACAATTCCATAGACGAGGCCCTTGCAGGATTCTGCAACGACATCAACGTAGTCATCAATGAAGACAATTCAATAACCGTATCGGACAACGGCCGAGGCATCCCTACAGGAATGCACGAGAAAGAGCACCGCAGCGCTCTGGAGGTGGTTCTTACCATACTCCACGCAGGCGGAAAGTTCAATAAGGGAAGCTACAAGGTTTCCGGAGGTCTCCACGGTGTGGGCGTAAGCTGCGTTAACGCGCTGTCTATTTACCTTAGGGCTGAAATCCACAGAGAAGGCAAGATCTTCGTTCAGGAGTATTCAAAGGGCAAGCCAACCTGCGAGGTTAAAGTTGTGGGAGAAGCCTCTGATACAGGAACCATCATCACCTTCCGTCCTGATCCTGAAATATTCACGCTTACAACCGTATACAACTACGAAACGCTGGCAACCAGGCTCCGCGAGCTGGCTTTCCTGAACAAGAAGGTGCGCCTTACCCTTACAGACAAGAGAGCCAAGGACACCGAAATTGGAGACGACGGCCAGGAGAAGCTTGTTGAAAAGAAGCAGGAGTTCTATTCCGAGGAAGGACTGAAAGAGTTTGTGGCTTATCTCGACGGCAACCGAACCCACCTTACCGAAAAACCGATTTATCTGGAGACGGACAAGACAGGTATTCCAATCGAGATTGCTATGCAGTACAACACGGAATACAGCGAGAATGTCCATTCCTATGTCAACAACATCAATACGATAGAAGGCGGAACGCATCTTACCGGTTTCCGCGGTGGCCTCACCTCCACACTCAAGGCTTATGCAGACAAGAACGATCTGCTGAAGAAGGCTAAAGTGGAGATCTCTCCTGATGACTTCAGAGAAGGCCTTACCGCGGTGATTTCCGTAAAGGTCGCTGAGCCACAGTTTGAAGGCCAGACAAAGACTAAGCTCGGAAACGCCGAGGTACGTTCAGCGGTTAGCAAGGCTGTTAGCGAGGCTCTCGAGAATTATCTTGAAGAGAATCCGAACGAAGCCCGCAAAATCGTAGACAAGGTTATTCTTGCTGCCCAGGCAAGGCAGGCTGCAAGGAAAGCCCGTGAGATGGTTCAGAGAAAGAGCGGAATGAGCGGCGTTGGAATGCCGGACAAGCTGGCAGACTGCTCAGACCGTGATCCTGCAAAATGCGAGCTTTTCATAGTTGAGGGAGATTCCGCAGGAGGTACCGCAAAAGAAGGCCGTAACCGCCAGTACCAGGCAGTTCTTCCTCTTAGGGGAAAGATCCTCAACGTGGAAAAGGCTATGGAGCACAAGGTGTTTGACTCAGACACCATCCGCAATATCTACACCGCGCTTGGAGTTACCGTGGGAACGGAAGAAGACAGCAAGGCCCTGAACCTGAGCAAGCTCAGATACCACAAGATTATTATAATGGCCGATGCCGACGTGGATGGCGCGCATATTACCACCCTGATTCTTACATTCTTCTTCCGCTATATGGTGGATCTGATCAAGAACGGCTATGTTTATTGCGCCACTCCTCCTTTGTACAAGGTTGAGAAGAAGAGCCAGAAGGAGCCTAAGCCTAACTATTGCTGGAGCGATGAGGAAAGAGACAAGATCGTTGAAGAGCTGGGCGGAATCAACGCTGTAAGAATCCAGAGGTACAAAGGTCTGGGTGAGATGAGCCAGGATCAGCTGGCCGACACTACAATGGATCCTGAACACAGAATCCTCAGAAAAGTTTACATAGAGAACGCTGCCGAGGCAGACCGAATATTCTCAATGCTGATGGGAGACGACGTGCCGCCTAGAAGGGAATTCATTGAGCAGCACGCAAAATACGCTAACATAGATGCATAGAAAAGCAAGAGTCATATATGCCATTCTGCTGGTCCTGCTTCTGGCCGGACCGCAGGCCTTGGCACAGAATAAAGGCAAAAAATCCCTTAAGAATATTTTCCGCAAGGAGGCCCCGGAGGAACCATACGAGATTCCGGTTCATCTTCTTATGCCTAAAAACCGCCTGTGGAACATAAGCTACTCGGCGATAACTGGCAATACGCTGGATGAGCTCTACCAGGACATTTATTCCGAAATCGGCTATGTGCCTGAGATCACCATTCCTGCTCCTGACAAAGGTTCTCAGTATGAGGGCAAGTTCAACATCGCTGAGTATACCAGAGAAATCCAGAGAGAGGAAGAAGATGACGACGATGAAGATGACATAGACTATTCAGATACACCTGAAGAGTACAGCATCTGGACCAACGCTTCCATAAATCCGTACAATGTAAAGCTGTCTGAAATGACCGATACGGTCCGCATAGACGTAAGCAGCTACACATCACCTGGTTACAAATATGTTACCAGCGAATTCGGAGGACGTTGGGGAAGGCTTCACGCCGGAATAGACCTTAAGGTTTTCATCGGCGACACAATCCGCAGCGCCTTTGCAAACGGCGTGGTAAGAATCCACAAGTTTGATAGGCGTGGCTACGGCAACTATGTGGTAATCAGACACGAAAACGGGCTGGAAACTCTCTACGGGCATATGAGCAAGGTGCTGGTGGAAGAGGGCCAGCACGTTAAGGCTGGGCAGCCGGTAGGCCTTGGCGGAAGCACAGGAAGAAGCACAGGCCCACACCTTCACTTTGAGCTCCGCTATCTGGGCAACCCTATCAATCCTAGAGACGCCATAGATTTCAACACCGGGAAAATACTGGACAGAACCCTGGTTCTGACAAACGCCAATTTCCGCTACCAGAACATAAAGTTCTCCAAGAAATCCAGAGGCAGAGACAGATATGCTTCTTCCAAGAAAGGCAAGGGAAAGGGCAAAAAGTCCAAAGCCCAGACCTCCAAGGGCGGAAAGGGAGCCAAAACTGTTACCGTTCGCAAGGGTGACACTCTGGGAGCAATCGCTCGCAGAAACGGAACCACCGTTGCCAAGATTCAGAAGCTTAACGGATTGAAAGGCACACTCATCCGTGCGGGACAAAAACTGAGAGTAAGATAAAACAATTATAGAAATGGACATTTTTGAAAGAATTCAACAGAACGAAGGCGGTCCTCTGGGGCAGTACCGCAAAAGAGCCAAAGGTTATTTCATGTTCCCTAAACTCGAAGGAGAGATTCAGCCTTATATGACATTCCAGGGCAAGAAGGTACTTGCCTGGACATTCAACAACTATCTGGGTCTTGCCAACGATCCTGAAGTCAGAAAGGTTGACGCCGAGGCTGCAGCAAAATGGGGCCTAGCTTACCCTATGGGAGCCAGAATGATGAGCGGCCACACATCTCTGCACGAGCAGCTGGAAAGGGAGCTTGCAGAATTTGAGTGCAAGGAAGACGCTTTCCTGTTTAATTTCGGATACCAGGGAATGATTTCTACCTTGGATGCCCTCCTGACCAGAAGAGATGTTGCAGTTTATGACGAGGAGTGCCACGCCTGCATAATGGACGGCCTGAGACTTCATCTGGGATACCGTATGAAATACGCTCACAACGACATTGCAGACTGTGAAAAGGTTCTGGCAAGAGCCACCAAGAGAGCCGAGGAGCAGGGCGGAGGCGTTCTGCTTGTAACAGAGGGTGTTTACGGAATGACCGGCGCTCTGGGAATTCTGGACAAAATCGTTGAACTGAAGAAAAAGTACAAGTTCAGAATACTCATCGATGATGCTCACGGCTTCGGCGTTATGGGAGAGCACGGAAGAGGAACCAGCGAGGAACTCCACTGCATGGACGGCATAGATCTCTACTTTGGCGCTTTTGCCAAGGCTATGGCTTCCATCGGCGGCTTTGTTGCCGGTCCAAAAGACATTATCAACTACCTCAGATACAACCTTCGCAGCCAGATATACGCCAAGAGTCTTCCAATGCCTTTTGTTGAGGGCAACCTCAAGAGGCTGGACCTTATCCGCAAGGGAGACGAAAGGAGAAAGCACCTGTTCGACGTGGCAAGAGCTCTCCAGAAAGGACTTAGGGATCTTGGATTCGATATCGGTCCGGCAGAGGCCTGCATCACACCGGTATTCGTTCACGGAACAGTTCCGGAGGCAACCAATATGCTGGTAGATCTCAGGGAAAACTACAACATCTTCTGTTCTGTTGTTGTTTATCCTGTTGTTCCTCAAGGCGTTATTATGTTCCGCCTTATCTGCACCCAGATGCACCAGATGGAGCACGTTGAGTACACCCTCAAGGCCTGGGCCGAGATTAAGAAGAAGCACGAGGCCGGGTTCTACAGCGGAGATACAGATATTCAAGACAAGGCTATAGACTAGAACCATCAACAGAGAAGTTATGGGAAGATTCGACGGTAAAGTCGTCATTATCACGGGGGCCAGTTCGGGAATCGGACTGGCCGCTGCGCGTCAGTTCGCCTCTGAAGGCGCAAGCGTAGTCCTCGCGGCAAGAAGCGCAGACAAGCTCAAGCAGACCTTTTGCGAGCTTTCCAACAAAGGGCAGGACGGCAGCCGCTTTCTGGCTGTTCCTACTGACGTGACCAAGGAAGAAGACTGCAAGAGGCTCATAGACTGCACGGTTGAGAAGTTCGGAAAGATAGATGTTCTGGTTAACAACGCCGGAATCTCAATGAGAGCAATGTTCAAAGACCTGGAGCTGGATGTCATAAGAAGGCTTATGGATGTGAACTTCTGGGGCACTGTCTATTGTACCAAATACGCTCTCCCTTACCTTCTTGAAACCAAGGGAACCGTTGTAGGAGTTATCTCCATTGCCGGCTTCAAGGGTCTTCCTGCCAGAACAGGCTACTCTTCTTCCAAGTTCGCCATCTACGGCTTTATGGATACGCTCAGGGTTGAGCATCTTAAAGACGGCCTGAACGTTCTGATTTTTGCCCCGGGCTTTACAGCCTCCAATGTTAGATTTGCCGCCCTTACTGCAGACGGCACTCCTCAGGGCCAGACACCAAGAGAAGAAGGCAAGATGATGACCGCAGAAACCTGTGCCAAGAAGCTGACCAAAGCTGTTTACAAGCGCAAATCTCAGGTCATCCTCACCCCTATCGGAAAGCTTACCGTTTACCTGAACAAATTCTTCCCACGGCTGGTTGACCGCCTGGAATACAACTATATGAAGAAGGAGCCCGACTCCCCTCTCAAATGATGATCCAGTTGAAAAGAAGCCAGCCGGCTTCTTTTTTTTGCTCATTTCCGTACGATTCCAGAATCGTACAGGGTAAATTTTACCGGATGGTTTGCAAAACTAGTCTTGAGGCTATTACATTTGCGCCGAAAACTACAGCGGCCATTGAATGAAAAAGATTTTTGAATATATTTGCAGTGTAAATATGTGACTTTAAGAATCAAGCCGGAGGACTATGCTCTAAATAGCCGTCCGGCTTTTTTTTTACCGAGGGGAAGTGCTGAACAAGGAGGCTGAAGTTCTTACAAGTCTTAAAGTCACATAAATGAAAAGAAGAACTCATGCTCAAATTGTCTGCATCTCCGTTAGGACGGAGGATGTCAGACTAGTCAAAGTGAAGGCGTACAAACGCCTGCGCAACGGCAAGGTTGAAAAAATCAAGGCACATTACCGAAGATATTAGAGCTATCTTACACGTGCTGACATAAAACCTTTCTGAATAAATCTATCCTATCCCCTCGGTTTTTATGTTCTCGGCGATTTTGGAGACGAGGAGTATGCGGGCCTCCTTGCTGGTCCAGCCGATATGAGGCAGGAGAATGGCCTTTGTCTTGTCCCCGATTCTCAGGTAAGGAGAATCTTCCGGTATCGGTTCCTTTGAGAACACATCTATGCCGATTCCTTCTATCAGGTTGTCATTCAATGCCTTCACAAGATCTTCCTCGTTGATGATTCCGCCCCTTCCTATGTTGATGATCTTTGCAGTTTTCTTGCAGAGCTTTAACTTTTCGTATGTAACGAGGTTGTTAGTCCTGTCGTTCAGCGGGGCGTGAACGGAGATGAAGTCACTTGTTTTGAGGAGTTCCTCCAGGCTCAGGCTCTTGTACTTGTCTGAATGCGGCTTTCCGCTGGTGGCATAGTAGCAGACTTCCATTCCAAAGCCTTCAGTCAAGGCCGCCACACGGCTTCCGATTGTTCCAAGGCCTATGATTCCCAGTCTCTGGCCACTGAGTTCTCCCCATTTCCGGGTAACGTCAGAGACAAGATTACCTCTTGTGTATTCCCCGCTCTTGACCTTGTTGTCGTAGTAAGCGGTGTGGCAGGATAGACCGAGCAGCATAGCCATAGTCACCTGAGCCACGCTTTCAGTGGAATAGCCGGCAACGTTCTTTACGGGAATGCCCTTTGATGCAGCATATTCCAGATCCACGTTATTGGTGCCAGTAGCAGCAATGCAGATGAGCTTGAGGTTTCTGCCCCAGTCAATCTGCTGCTTCCTTATCTGCACCTTGTTGATTATAAGCACATCGCAGTCACCGATTCTTTCCTCTACCTGCTCAGGCGAGGTGAACGGATAGGTAACAAGTTCACCGAGAGATGCTATCGGCTCCAGAGAAACGTCCTCTCCTATGGAAGCCGCATCCAGAAATACTATCTTCATATCGCTGAGCATTTTACCAGGCCAGAGCTGATGCTCCAAGAATAGCGGCGTCTGATTCGTTGAGGGCGCTTGCAAGTACCTTCACCTTGCCTTTCCAAAGGAAGACAACGTTCTCGTTCATCGCGTCAACAAGCTGTTCCATGAAATAGTCCTTTGCGTGTGTAAGGCCGCCGAAGAGGATTATTGCCTCAGGCGCAGAGAACGGTATGAAGTCCGCAAACTTCTCTCCCATAATCTTTCCGGTATCGGCGAATATCTTGATAGCCAGCTTGTCTCCCTTTTCGGCAGCGTCAAACACATCTTTGGAAGTGATGTCTTTCTTTCCTCTGAGAAGGCTCTTTACTTTGCTCTTGGAAAGAATCTCTACAGCCGTGCGGGCAACGCCTGTGGCTGAACAATAGCATTCCAGGCATCCCTTCTGGCCACAGCCGCAGTCTCTTCCGCCTTTAACAGCGCAGGTATGGCCGAGTTCTCCTGCAAAGCCGTCGTGGCCGTAAACCAGCTTGCCGTCTATGACGATTCCGCTGCCTACTCCCGTTCCGAGTGTAATCTCAATGAAGTTCTTCATTCCCTTTGCGGCGCCGTACTTCATCTCGCCAATGGCAGCGGCGTTTGCATCGTTGGTTATGGTAACCTTCAGTCCGCCAAGCATTTTGCTAAGTTCGTTGGCAAAATGGACTGTCTTTCCTTTTGCCCACATAAGGTTGGTTGCCTCAACAATGTCTCCTGTGTAGTAGTTTCCGTCAGGAGCTCCCACACCTACTCCGTTTATGTTGTCTAGGCCTATGTCGGCAGTCATCTCACGGATACTGTCGCTGAGAAGAGTTATGAACTTGTCAGCATCCTTGAACTTTGTGCTGATTACCTTTCTGGCAAGTATGTTGCCCTTTCTGTCTACGATGCCGATTTTGGCTGTCTGGCCGCCGATATCCACGCCGGCTACATAATTCTTTTTCATATCAGTAATGTTGTATATTATTGTTTTCTAAATCAATGGAGAAAGCAAGCGGTAAAAGCTCTCGCTTATCTTCTGGCCCAGGCTTCTGCGTTTCCACTCTTCCAGTTCCACCTTCTCGCACAATGCCATATCTTCCTCAAACCGCTTCTCAACTCTGGCAGAACATCCGCTGTCGTACAGAACGCCCATTACCTCAAAGTTATGTTCAAAACTCCTCTGGTCCATATTTGCCGATCCGATTATTGCCATCTTGCCGTCTACGCTTATGACTTTGGAGTGGTTGAATCCTTCTTTGAAAAGGTAAATTTTTACTCCAGCTTCCAGAAGTTCGGTTATGTAGGACCGGGTTCCGTAATGGGCCATGCGGCTGTCTCCTCTCTGAGGAATCATCAGGCGCACATCTATGTTCCCGAGGGCTGCTACCTTTACGGCATTGAGAATCGTTGAATTTGGAGTGAAATATGGCGTTACTATGTATATCCTCGATTGAGCGCTTGTTATGGCAGTAAAAAAGCATTGCATTATTCCGGCCCAGTCGCTGTCTGGCCCTGAGGAAATTATCTGGGAATACACATCCTTGTTCTGGACGGAAAGGGTTTTCTTGCCGATTTTGATAGAGGGATAATACTTCTTGCTGTAATGCATCCTGTGGTTAAGCACAAAGTACCTGTCCAGAAGGAAACTTGCCTGGAGGGAGAATACGCTCTCTCCCGTAATCTTGATCTGGGTGTCTCTCCAAGGGCCTTTTTCTGTTCCGTAATAATAGCGATCAGCTATATTCACCCCACCCAAAAAGCCAGTGTCCCCGTCAACCACCAGGATTTTGCGGTGGTTACGGTAGTTGATCTTGCTCATCGGCATAAAGAAGTGCACGGGAGAGAAAACCAGAACCTCTATTCCGGCAGCCTTCATCTGTTTCCTCAGCGATTTCCCTATGCCGCCGCTGCCTACATCGTCATACATCAGGCGCACCTCCACACCGCTTTGCGCTTTCTCCATCAGAAGAGATATAAACTTATTGCCTATGCGATCATTTTCAAGGATATAGGTCTGAATATGTATATGGTTCCTGGCTTTGAGAACGGCGTTGTACATAGCGTCCAACGCTGATTTTCCGTCGAAGCAAAACTCTATCCCGTTGTTGAAGTCTATCAGGGAATAGCTATTCCTGAGGTTCTGGTAGATTAGTTTCTTGAACGGGGCCAAATCTCCAGACAGAAACTCAGGGCAGCTGTCCAGAGCGTCTTTTTCGTCTGCGCATATTTCCTTCCTGGTTTTCAGGTCCGCCAGGCCTTTTCTGGAAAACATCTTCTTCTTGCGGTAATTCTGACCGAATGTCAGGTAAAGTATGATTCCGATATAAGGCAGCAGAATCATCACAGCCGTCCAGGAAAGTGTCTTTACAGGGTCTTGTTTTCTTAGGATCATTGAGACAGAGGCATATACGGCAATGCACATATTCATCGCGTAAAGCACAGCCGAAAGCACCGGCCAGAATGTATGCCAAGAGAAGAATATCATTTCCCCATAGGTTTGAAAGCCTTGTAAAGAACAGAAATGCCCCCTGTCTGGCTTTTGTATTCCGCCTTCTGGAATCCAGAAGCGGAGAGTTCTTTGCAAAACCTTTCAAATTTAGGAAATTTTTCAACTGAAGATATGAAGTACTTGTAAGCGGCGGTATCTTTTCCGCGCGTTAAGGCGGATGCCATTCCAGGAATAGCATACTTGAAATACGGCTTGTAGAAAAACCTCACAAAGGCATTCCGTGGCTGCCCGAATTCAAGAATCAGAAGTGCCCCTCCAGGAGAAAGCACCCTCATTATCTCCCTCAGCGATGAGGGCCTGTCGTCGAAATTCCTTATGCCGTAGCCTATTGTAACAATATCTATCGAACCGTCTTCAAACGGAAGGCTTGCACCATCTCCCATCTGGAGTTCCGGCTTCGGATATTCCGCCATCTTTTTTTGCCACAAGGCTTCTATCTTTTTCATTCCCACCTCAAGCATTCCCTCCGAGATATCCGCCCCTATTACCTTCAGCCCCTTCTTTGCCAGCGCAATGCTCAAATCCCCCGTTCCACAGGCCAAGTCCAGAACTCTTATCGCTGAGACATCCACTCCCCTTGAAGAAGCCAAATCAGAGGCTATTCTGAAGGCACTGCGAGCGCAACTTTTTCTCCACCTCTTGTCTATGTTCATAGAAAAGAGATGATTGAAACGGTCGTAGTTTCCTGAAATATCGTTGAAGATTGGCGCTGTATCCATAAAACAGGCACGAAGTTACAAAACCCCAAGCCAATTTCCTCAAAGAAATGATTGCAGTTTCCGCAAAAGTTGTATATTTGCACTCCCTGATTGCCCAGGTGGTGGAATGGTAGACACGCTAGTTTCAGGGACTAGTGCCAGCAATGGTGTGCAAGTTCGACTCTTGTCCTGGGCACAAAAAGCGAGGTGATTTACCTCGCTTTTTGTGCATTCCCACCCCCTGCACCCCCTCAAGGGGGATTACGGCACTCCGTGCCGACCGCTATCGCGGCTTATTATTTCTTCTGCAAGGAGCGTTCGAGCATTTCAGCAAGAGATGTGTTGTAACCCTGAGAGTAGTATAGTATTCGTCCAGAACCGTTGCAGAGAACAATTACAGGCAACTGGCCGCCAGGATTATTGCATTTTTCCAGCAGCATTTTACTGACCTTGCCCTTGACATCCGTTCCCAATATCATATTGCTGATGCCTTCCGGATGGGCCTTTCCGAGAACCAGGACATTTACTCCAGAGGCGTTGATTGTTTCAGAGATAGTCGAGAGCTGCCTTACAGCGTGTGTTGTAGGCTCGTCCTTGTCCCCTGTCAAGACTATCAGTGAGTTTTTCTTTCTACCTTTCTTCGTATCGTAACCCATGACAGCTCCTATGCCAACTTCCTTTTTCCAGCCGTCAGGAAGGAAAGTCACGTCCCAGTCATCAATGTCAGTCCAGGCAACTTTTCTCACAGGTTCTCCTTCAGGATAGACATAGTCCACCACCAGATGAACTTCCGGTTCAGAACTCCTAAGAGTGAACAAGACCTGAGCGGCAATAGCCTCTTCCACAGGGAAAAACTCCATATGGGCACCCACGGCGCCGGTTTGTCTTCTGTAACCGGTTGTCAAAATATAGTAGCCTTCTTCCAATGGATATGGGGAAGAAAAGAGTTCTTTGAAAGAGATGTCGCGATTCTCATCCAGAGCCAGAAGTGAGGTCTTTCCTTTATTGAATCTGGAAATTGTAAAATGCCTATAGTACAGAGGATTGTCTTTTTGCGGCTGGTCTTTATCAGTCAGCTTAGCATATCTGACATCAATAAAGCCGTTCCTTGCCGGCTTTCCTGTGTGAAGGTCTACCCACTCGTCTGCTTCCCTGTATTGAGCCTTTCCGGTAGCCTCATCTATTCTGGCTTCAAATCGCTTTGCACGGCAAAGGGCCACAAAGAATATATCCTTGGAAAGAGGATCTGCCTTGCGGCTTCTCCAAACGAAAACAGGAGGTATCCTCAGCCTCTGAGGATTGCCGGTCAGGTCTGTGGAGATGTTCTTGTCAACCCACTTGGCTATCTCAGCAGGAGACTGGAATTCAAGTCCATTGCCAATTTCATAGAAGAAAGGATAAAGGTACTCCAATTCAATCCTAGGGCAGTCGTGATACTTGGAATACGGATAGCCCGCATGCCTATGGGCATCCGTCAGCACATCAAAAGAAACATCATTCAAATCCTTCTTGGACAGGTCTGAGAGCATCTTGTCCGCAATTTGAGGATCTTGTGAAGCGGTATGAGAGGATACCACAGTCCACTGCCTGAACTTATCTATCACATCAAGGTTGCCTTTTGTCCTGGCTTCCCTTATCTGGTTTTCTCTCTCAAACCTGGTCTTGTTCTCAGCGATTTCCTTTTCGGTAGCGGTGACTGGAATAGGATTTTCAACAGGAGGAATTATATCGAAATCAAATGAATATCTCTGACCAGTCTTCTTGTCCAGAACAATCCTGACAGTATCGGGAGCATAAGGATAAGTCTTGTTTGCGGCTTTGACTGCCGTGCCAGAGGCCAGCCCTATGCCGAAAAGTATGTCCTTTGATGCAAATACGAGCATGTCGCCTACTCCTGTCGAAAGGGAAGCGGTTCCTAAAGCGTCTGTCTGGTAAGATGCCACAGGGTAAAATTCAGCATAGTTGTAGATTCTGAACGAAACCTCCGCTCCTTCGACTGGGCTACCTTTTTCGTCCACGACTTTGACAACACGCTTGACTACAGGAACATAATTGGAGGTAACATTTATTTCGGTGTACGCAGAAGTTCTTTGTATGACTTCCTCAGGCCCGTCGTAATCTCTGCCAAACACCTTGGTATGAAGAAGCAACGCTCTGGAAACCGGAGCGTTGAACCAGGCCATGTCCAGTTTTGGCTCAGGCTCACAGGCTCCAATGAAATGCCACTTGCCATCGTCAGAAACGGCCTCCACCCAGGCGTGGTTGTCATCTGTGTGCGCCCACCTAGGAGTATATACCTGTCGGGCTGGTATTCCGGCAGCCCTCAACGCTGCAACCGTGAGCACGGATTCCTCCCCGCATCTTCCCAGGCCTTTGCGGATCGTGGCAAGCGGAGAAGATGTTCTGGCGTCTGACGGAGCATAGGTTGCCATCTCGTGACACCAGTGGTTAATCTCCAGGATCGCCTGCTCCATACTCATTCCCTGAACACGCCTGCAAAGGGAATCAGCCCAAACCAGACGGAATTCGTCCAGATTCTCGTTGTTGACTCTAAGCGGCAGGACAAAGTACCTGAAATCCCTCTCGGAGATATTCCAGCCCATTCTTTCCCGTACCTGAAGCGTCTTCTCCACGTTCTTCTCCCAGAAAGGACGGTCATAAACAACGCTGTCTGCCAAAGACATATTCTTCAACAGGAAATCTGTGTAGAACTTCACATCATCTTTTGATGAAAACGACGTGAAGACTGCGATACATACAAGAATCGCCGAAACAAGGGCAAAAATCTTTCTCATAACTACAAATTTAACATTTTGATTAATTTTGGGCTGATGAAAAAGAAGAAACTGTTTCTTGAAAGCTGCTGCACTTCTCTGGAGGAAGCGGATAGAGCCTGCGCCTTGGGAGCCGACAGGATTGAACTTTGTGAAGATATCGCCTCCGGCGGGGTTACACCTTCCCTATCCCTTGCGGAAAAGGTCATTTCAGCCTCGGCTATTCCCGTCAATGTAATGATCCGGCCTCGCGGAGGAAACTTTGTCTATTCTGAAGAAGAGATTCAGCAGATGATAAAAGCCATCCATTCTTTCAAAGATTTGAATGTAAACGGATATGTATTCGGATGCCTAACTCCTGAAAATGAAGTGGATATTCCGAATATGAAAAGGCTAATGGCTGAGGCTGATGGAAAGCCTGTCACATTTCACAGAGCCTTTGACAACGTGCGCAATCCTCAAAATGCACTTGAAGACATCATTTCATTGGGATGCACACATCTTCTAACTTCCGGCTATATGGACAATGCCTTTGACGGAAGGTTCAACATTGCAAAACTGGTGGAGCAAGCCGCAAGCAGAATCACGGTAATAGCCGGCAAAGGCATCAGGGCCGGAAATCTTCAGCAGATAGCGGAAGACTCACACGCTAATCAGTTCCACGGAACAAACCTGTTCCTATAAAGCAGACTCAAACTTTAGGGCAAGCGGTTCCTGACGGATTCCCTTCGGGATCTTGACGGTAACCTTGCCGTCTTTTACGGATGCTTTAAGTTTCTTTCCGGAATTAAGAAGGACAACCTTGCTGTCTTTAGGGAGATTTACGCTCCAGGAAAGCTCTATAGGAAGTTCTTTTCCGTCTTCAAGGGCATAGACAGCATAAACTGTTTTGCCGTCTTTTGACTGGGTAAACCAGAGGTTTCCTTCATTGAAATGCTCAGCGATGCGGGTGGAATAGATGGCCTCTCCGCATCTTGAGAGCCAGTCCCCTATTTCGTCAAGTATTGTTATGGCTTTGTCTTCAATCAAGCCTTCAGGAGTTGGACCTACCCCGAGAACCAGACAGCCACCTTTGGCCACGATTTCGGCAAGTATGCCTATTACTTTCCTCGATGATTTGAAGTTTGCGTTTGGAACCCATCCCCAGCTGTCAGTCAGGGTGATGCAGGATTCCCACGGATGCCTGATCTGAGTCTTGGGGATAGATTGTTCAGGAGTCTGGTAGTTCTCGTTGGGGCCTTTGATGGTGCGGTCTACGCAGATAAGGCCGGGACTGACTTTTCTGGCATCGGGAAGAATCTCGTTGATACCCACCTCATCTCCCGTTATCCAGCCGCCGTCCAGCCAGAGAATGTCCAGTTTGCCGTATCTTCCGCCAGTGAGCTCCCTGAGCTGGTTGCCTGTATAGTCAACATAGCTCTGCCACCAGTCCGGGTGCTTGTCTTTCTTGTAGTTCGGATGCCGGTCAGGAGTGGCGTAGTATGGGTTCCAGAAGCCCTTGTGGTGCCAGTCCGGCTTGGAGAAATATGCTCCTACCATAAAGCCTTTGCTGCGGAAAGCGTCAAAGACATATTTTGCAACATCCTTTTTGGGATTATTCTTAAACGGACCGTGGGCAATGCCGTAATCTGAATACTGCGAATCAAACATGCAGAAGCCGTCGTGGTGCTTGGTAGTGAAGATCATATACTTCATGCCGGCGCGGGAGAACACGTCTGCCCATTGTTCAGGGTTGAATTTCACAGGGTTAAACTCATCGCTGAGCCCCCAGTACCACTTCTTGTAGCTTTCATACTCGCTTCCTTCCGGCCTTCTGATCCAGTCTTCGTTGCAGATGCTCCAGGATTCTATGATTCCCGGCACGGAATAGATGCCCCAGTGCATCAACACCCCGAACTTCAGGTCCTGCCACTGGTGCAGTTTCTTGAGGACAGTACTGTCTGTTGGCCATACATATCCGTCGGCCTGTTCCTGAATGTCTTCCCTATTCTGGGCAAAAACTCCTGCCCAGACAATAACTGCGCATAAGCAGAGGGCCGCTTTTCTGAAACTCATACTCATTCTGTTTTGATTATCCTAACAAATATACTTTCATTTATTCGTATAATGTTATTATATTGCAATAAATTATGATTGTTATCTGAACAACTATGAAAAAAATCCTTGCTATTCTGATGGTTTTGTTTTCAGTTAGCGCGGCCGCGCAGATAGGAAACAGGTATGAAGTATTTGCCGGAGGCGGAATGGCAAACGCCAAGTCCGATGCCGGAATGATGAATGCAATCCCTCATTTCCAGGCAGGAATCAAGTTTAGGGTAAGCCTCCGCCAAGGCTGGGGACAAACTGGCATGCTCCAATATGAAGGACTGTATCTGAATACAGGGTTGACATTGCTGAACAAAGGATACGAATGGAAGATTAATAAGTATGGAGGATATACCAAACAGACTTTCGACGGAAGCATAAAGGCGCTGTATTTAGATTTCCCTCTTCACTTTGGCTATCTGCTGAAAGTGAGTGATAAAGTATCTGTTTTTGCTGAAGGCGGAGGATATGTTGGCCTGGGACTTACTGGAAAGTTAAAGGGAACTATAGCCTATGACGGAAGAGTACTGGAAGAATACTCAAACAACTGTTTCTCCACAGATGACGGAGATCCTACCGTCCACCGCTCGGAATATGGCGTGGGCATTGCTGGAGGAGTTGACATAAACAGCAACATAACAATTACCCTTGGGCACGACTGGGGATTTACAAAATTTGGCAATGAGTTCTTCCTCAGCCCGCAGCACCGCAAGATTTACCTAACTGTAGGATACAGGTTCTAAGCCTTAGCGCCTTCCAATGACAAAAACCCCGGAAACTGCTTGAATTTCCGGGGTTGCTTGTTTGATGCTGATGCTCAGCGATTAGGCTTAGAAGAGGCCCGGGGTATATCCGTACCAGTGAAGGACGGTCTGTCCCCAAAGCAGAATCATCAGCCAGCTGATAAACATCATAGTGATTCCGAACTTGAACGTGTCGCTCCAGCTATACTGGTTGGTGGTATAGAGCAGGGCGGCCGGCTTACTGTTGAAAGGAAGCACGTAAACGTGTCCTACAAGCATTGCAATCGGGAACGCCAGGCTCATAACCGGATAGCCGAAACTCTGAGCCACTCCAATTGCAATAGGAACAAAAATCAGAGTCTGCATCGTCTTGCTCTGGAATATCAGGGCGCTTAGCAGCATCGTGCTGGTAAGTATCATATACAAAGCCCAGTACGGTGTCTGTGCGGTGATGCCCAGAGAAGCGAATGCGGCATTTACGGCTGTTCCCGGAAGGCCTGTAGCGTCCAGACCGGCACCCAATGTGTAGGCTCCGGCCGAGAACAGAAGCAGATGCCAAGGAATGTCAACCTCGTTCCATTTGACCACTCCTATCTTAGGCATCAGAGCCACAACCGCGCCTATGAAAGCAACCGCTGTCTGGTTGATGCCGTGCTGCTTGTCCGTTGCCCAAAGGATGAGAACACACAGGAATATGGCTATTGCCCTGTATTCCTGGCCTTTCATCTTGCCCATTCCCTTCAGCTCTTCTCTCAGCCTTTCCATTCCTCCCGGAATCTGAGGTTTGGCCTCGTCTTTCTTCATAGGGAAGATAATCTTGGTGCCCACGAACCATCCGATGAGGATGAGCACAACGCTCATCGGGAAGGCTGCCTTGAACCAGTCCTGATAGCTGAAAGAACCTATGCCAATGGCGCCGGCAATCAGTGATCCCGCAAGCAGGGTAGCGCCTGAACCGGTTAGGAAAGCGTTGGCTCCCAGGTTGATCTGGAAGAGATTCTGGAGCATCAGATTACGGCCAAAGTTGTTGCGGTTTTCTCCGCCTGTAGCCCCGTAGATGGCGCAAATTACCATCATTATAGGGAGCAGGATAGCGGCCTTTGCCGTAGTCGCCGAGATAAATGCTGAAAGAACAAGGTTGATTATGATGAAGCTGAAAATCACGCCGCTTGCGCTCTTGCCGAACTTCAGCACGAACCACAGCGCAAAGCGCTTAGCCGCCTGAGTCTTTACAAGCATAGAAGCAAGCACGAACGAGAGTATATTCAGCCACATCACTGGATGGCCGAGCTGAGCGTATGCCGTCTTGTCTGTGGTGATGTTGGTCAGAACTATCGCGAGTATAACTATCAGCGATGTCAGATAATTTGGAATTGCTTCCGTTATCCACAGAACGATAGCTGCCGCAAAGATGGCCAGCATAGCATAGTTGGCTCTTATAAAGTCCACTACGCCAAGTTCACCCAGACGTTTGGCGGCGGCACCTGAAAGCGATTCTGTGTCTAGATTATCCAGGAAAGGAATCTTGACAACATAGTACAAAAGAATGAACACCAAGATAGCGAGAGGGCCGCCGAAGCGCTGCATAGTCCGCTCGAAGCCGGATTTCTGCATCTTCGGCAGCTTCTCGATCTTGTAGTTGTTCATATCAAGAACATCCATCACTTCCAGTTCTTGTACGGATTCTTCATCAGCATTGAATTGTAGTACTTGACATCTCCGGTGACCTCATCGCCGAGCCACTCAGGCTTGTCAAAAGCCTCGCTCTCGCTGCCGAGCTCAACTTCTGCAACAGTGAGTCCCTCATTGTCGCCGTAGAACTCGTCAACTTCGAATGTATGCTCGCCGGCCTTTACAAGATAGCGTGTCTTGTCTATTACGCCCGGCTCGCAGATCTTCAGAAGATCCTGAACCTCAGCAACAGGAATCTCCTTCTCCCACTCAAAGCGGCTGGCTCCGCTGTCGGAACCTATGCCCTTGATGGTGATGAAGCCCTTGTCGCCTTTGACTCTAACGCGAACAGTTCTCTCAGGAATACTGCAAAGATATCCCTGGGTGATGCGGGTGGCCTTGAAGGCGGCATCCTTGAAGTCGCCCTTGACCAAGAATTTGCGTTCGATTTCCTGTGCCATACTACTCGTTTGCCAATGATTTGTCACTCATTCCGATGACTCTCTTGATAGCCTGGAGATAGTTGATATTCTCCACACCCTCGAGGCCAACGTCCTTGATGGTCTTCTTGATATCCTCTATTTCAGTGGATTCGGAGTTGATGGTAACTACCTTTGCTCCGTTGATAAGAACGTTGCCAACCTCGCAGATGGTATCGTTGACCATATATCCGAACCTTTGCTTGTGAACCCTCACTGCTGCAAGGTCTGGATTGGCCTTTACCATTGCTATAAACTCCTCGTAAGTGTAGGTGTCCTTCGTAAGAGCCGGCATCTCAACCATAAATGCAGGGAAAACTTCCTTCTCCAGAACCTCGCGGCTGATCGGGAATTCGCCCTTCATCAGTGGGTTCCACTGCTCAAGTCCGTCAACACTCTGGACAAATGTCTTTATGTCCATCTTTCCGTCGCGGATCTTGGTGTTGTTGATATCGTTCTTTGCGGAGATAATGTAAATCTCGTCGCTTGACCTTTCCCAAACTTTCTCAGGAACAGGAACTGAAAGGCGTGCCATTCTCTGATGGGCCTTGCAGAAGCACTGTCCGAAGCTGCGGAATTCAAACCTAGGTTTGCTTTGTTCACCGATTTTAAGTTCTGCCATAATATACGGTTTTAAAACTCTAAATCAGTTAACTAAGAAGCAAGGCCAGTTACAGGGTCAGAATCGTCAGAAGAGTTCTTTGCGCCTGGAGTAGCAGGGGTGTAGCACCACTTTCCGCTTCCATCCGGAACACGGCTGTATGAAGCCGGAGCAGTCTTGGATACAGTTACCAGGTTGAAGTCGTCCAGAGAATTACCGACAGGATCTGTCAGCTGTACTCTAACAGCCTTCTTTGCAGACAGGCCAGAACCGAACACGAGTTCCGGGTCATAACCCTCGTGAGCGCCGCCAGAAACTACAACATCCTCGCTGTAAAGCAGAAGATATGCTCCGGCTGCAAGCTCGCGGTTAGGGCCGGTCCAAACGTCCTTGGTATCCTTATAGATCTTGATGCCCTTTACATTGATTGGAGCAGAACCTGTGTTGACAATCTCAATGAACTTGTCGTTTCCGTTAAGCTCGTTGAGCTTGAGAGGAGTAAAGTCGATAGGAATAACTCCTACAGTATATTTGCCCTCGTTGGAAGTTGTGGTTCCGCCGCTGGTGGTAGCCTCAATGTAATAAATAACCTCTGTGCCCATAGGCATAGGAGGGATTTCTCCAGCGTAAATGTTGCCGGTACCGGCAACCATCTTAACCTTCTGAGGAGAGCCGCCAGCCTTGTAAACGAGGTTAACCTCCTGGATGTCTATAAATGCGGTTACGGTTGCAGTAACTATTACCGCCTCAGTCTCATCGTATGCGATGGTATTGGATATGTCTGCTATGCTTGGATAAGGATACATCTTGTCCTGAACGCAAGAGCTGAATGCAAACAGCATTGCAAATGCAGCAAATAATATCTTTTTCATAATCTGAATCAATTTTAGAAGTCAATCTCAAAACGAAGTGCAATCATATGATAATCAACACCGGCCTTGCCTTTGCCTTCAACAACCTTGGTGTAATCCTTGGTTGGCTTTCCGGCAGCGTCGTGGCCTACGAACAGCTTGCCCTTTCCGTTAGCGTAACGGTCGTTGTTGTTGTACTGGTAGTTGAGCATAATCTTCACGTTGTTGTTAACCAGCCAGTTCAGACCAACGGTATAAGCCTCAGCAGCTCCGCCGTAAACAGTAGCGTTGTTAAGGTCGCAGTACTCGTAGCGTGCGCAGAGCTCAATGTCGCCCCACTTCTGTCCGCGGTTAACCTTCGTGTACTTGCCGCCGTTTGAGTCGTAGTTCTGGCTTCCGCCAAAGAGCAGATATCCAGCCTGTGCGTACCATCCGCCAAAGTTCTTGGTCTTGTTGTCTGCAGCAGTCTTCTTGAAGTGAACATTGTCGCCGATGTAAGCAGTCTCGTAGCGGAGTCCCTGATAGTGGCCGGCAATCTCTATAGTCCACAGGAAATTGTGTGAGAAACCAGGAAGCACGTCTGTGTCGATATACTTCTTGCGGTTGATGCTGGTGGAGTTGCGGGCGCTTGCGCGGTATGTTCCGAATTCCTTAGGATCTACGCTGGTAAGGGCTCTGCGATAAGATCCTGCCAGACCGATGTGAAGGCTTGCATCCTGCATCTTGTACAGAGGACGGAAAACAACCTTACCGGTAATGGAGTAACCGGTGTTGCGGCCGTAATCCTTGTTATTGTCCTTTACATAACCCTCTTCCTCAGCACCTGCAACTTCCTGGGTGAATGCTCCCAGAGAGCCCCAGAACCAGTCCTTTGCATACTTGGCGTTGATACCAAGATGGCGGCTTGGAGCCAGAGCGGAAGTTACCATAGGCCTTTCCATAAACTGCAGGTAACGAGATGTAGTGTTTCTCTGGATGGAGAAGTTCTCCTTGAAGTTACCAACCTGAAGATCCAGGTTTGGAACACCGGTGTAGCGCACGATAGCGTCTTTAAGCTCAATCAGACCGTCTGCCAAGTCCATATCGAACTCGCCGTACCAATCCTCATTGATCTGGCCTTTCAGGGCAAAACGAGCGCGGCGGATACTTGTTCCGTTTCCGATTTTGTCATAATCTTTGTCCTGACCGAAGAAAACGGCTCCGTCTGCCTGGATACGGGTGTCGAACCAAAGCTTGTAGCCGCTGGAAGGAGATTCAAGCACCAAGATACCGTCCTGAGCCTCAACGTCAAGCCTGTCTGACTTGACTGCAACTCCGTACTGATTGCGCTTTACGTTCTCCTGGGCGAAAACTGTCTGGATTGCCAAAACTGAAATCGCCAGCAATAATAATGTTTTACGCATAGTAGTTAATTAAAGGTGTTAAACATTGATGTTTTACATTTTCAGTTAACTACAAATATAAGCAAAAATCCCCATCGTGATGTAATTTCACCGATGGGGATTATTTGACGGATCAGTATTCTATCTGCAACTTCTATTGAACATAAACTGGGCGGACAACCAATCCGTAAGCGCGCTGCATCATTGAAGTAGAAGGAGATGAAGTGCTTGAGAATTCCAGGGTATTTGCAAAAGAAGCTGATGTCCATGAAGTTTGTTCAATATTAGCAGACCAGTAATAACCTCTGTTTGAACCGTTGTTTGTAATGGCATCATCTTTATAATAACCGTTAGTCCGCGGCAGAAAAATGAATTTACTGGTATAGCCGTCAATCTTGCTTCGGAAAACATATCCCCACCTGCTGTCAGCAAAAACATACATAACCTCCGTTTTCTCACTATTGAGCAAGTCCTTGAAATCATTCAGGGTTGGCGTTCTCCATCCTGATCCAAGATTCTGAGTGGCAGCATCATCTTCAGGCAACAAGACTGACAGCCCGTCAACAACACCTTGGTCTGAGCGATCCGGATCATATTTTGTTATCCAGGAATATGAACCATACGGATAGTTGTCCCAAGAATACGGGCTTTCAGGTACTGTCTTTGCCCAAGCATAATAGTTGCCGAACTGGCCAGGGGAGCTTGCTCCCAGATTCTTGGTTGCCCAGCAGATATGATGCCCGTCCCTTTCAAATCCTAGATCCACGTATTCCGGCATTGGGTGGAGCGTCACGCTTGTTGTATAGTATTTCCCGTTCTGAAGCTTTACATTCTTTGCGCTCATATAATACAAGCCGTCCGAACCCTTTGCCAAGAATGAATAAACAGTTTTTTTGTCTTCCAGAGTAGATAAGGCTACATATGCCGTATTGATTTCGGAGTCTGGCTCCAAACTGATGCAAGAATAATTCGCGCTATAGCCTGGGCGTACATAGGTTTTCAGATTTGAGGAGTAGATGCCCACCCACGTGACATTTCTGTCGAAAGTAAACTTTGTGATGCTGATTTTGCTTTCAAAGTTTGCCACAGCCTCTTCGAAAGTCACTTTATCGCCATCTATGCTTTTTACCGTAACTGTAGCTTCAGCCATATCGTGATTTATGGCTATATCTTCCAGGGTTCCTTTCTGGGATACCAGATATAAATAATCCTCCCCTTTCTGCAGGTACCTCAGCTTATAGCTTGTTCCAACTGTCATTGTCTTTGTGACAGAGCCGGTGAGCGTGGTGGACGAACCGTCGCTTTGCGCCACCAGCTGTCCATATTCTTTGTTGCCGGCAACGTTGACAATGTAAACCACGTCTCCAGCTTCCCACAAGGCGCTTATGGAAGATCCATTCTCGCTGAGGGCCTTGGTAAGGGAACTGCCGTTTCCCTTATTGGCCTTGACGCTAATCTTCAACTCCTTTGGAGATTCAATAATCTCCTCCGTTTGCAAGCTTGTTTTGCTGCAGGCAAAAAAAGCAAATAGAGCAAAGGACGCCAATAAAAATCTGTTAATCTTTACCATGGCTCGTCCTCCCATCCGTTACTGCTGTCTGCAGGGTCAAAACTCTGCCTGTTGCCTTCTGTTGAAGAACCATCCAGAAGATAGCCCTCCATCGTTAACATAATCACCGATAAGGCCGGTGATACATACTTGATCTTTTTCATAGGAATGATTTATTTCTATACAAATTTGCACATAATCGGCCTGTTGCCAAAGTATTGCAAAAGCATTTTGACGAAGTGAGGCCTATTGCTGATGAAACATCTGTTTTAAATGACGAAAAAACAAATGTGCTTGAAACATAGTGCTCTGCAATGTTTTTGTGGAGCAAATTGCATATTTTTGCAACTGATGAACAAGAGAGCATTACTGCTGATACTGCTGCTTTTTGAAGCCTTATCTCTCAAAGCCGAGACCGCTTCTCAGACCGGGGACAGGATACCTACGGTAAAGAGCAGCCTCAGCTGCAGAAGATTTACCACTTCCGACGGGCTGAGCCAAATGCAGACGGAAACCATATGGCAGGATGAAAAGGGATATATCTACATAGGTACCCTTAGCGGCTTTGTGCGCTATGACGGAAGAAGAATGCAGCCGTTTCTTGGCGGAAGGCAGGAAAATATAGTATTGTTCCGCAGCTGTGGAAGAAAAGTTCTTGCATTGGGTTTTGTAAGGCAATGGAATGTCAAAGGCAGCAATCTGGAACATAGCCAGATTGACCCAAGCGGCCAGCGGCTGCTGAATAATTTCAACTCACCTGCAAATCCTTCTAACTACGTTCTTCTGGAAGACAGGAAAGAAGAAAACCGCATTCTGTGCAAGCTTGGAGAAAAGGGTATGGAAACTGTTCTGGAGTCTCTTGTTCTGGATGAGATGACTCCGGACAGGAAACTCTGCATAGATTCATCCGGCATATATATCCCAACTCCAAACGGCCTTTATGTATATGCCGACGGCAATATTTCTAAACTGACACGCAAGACAGATATCTTTTCTCTGATTCGCTCGTCCGGCAATCTTTATGCTCTTGCCGCCGACGGCATCTATGTGGTTTGCAAAGACAGCCTCAGTCTTCTTTTGGAATATAAGTTTGAAAGCCCGGACTATGGGCTGTCTGTTCAGAAAGACAATCAGGGACGGCTCTACATAGCTGATTCACATACAATATGGCGGTTCGACAAGAAATCAGGCAAAACCCTTGAGCAGCTGGGCTCAGGGTTCAATTTGATAAAGGGCTTGTTCGTGGACAAATGGAACAGGCTCTGGGCGGCAACTTATCAGGGTGCCTATTGCTTTTTTCACTGTAACTTTACAAACCACCGCCTGACGGACAGGAACGACATAGCAAGGGCCATCGCCATCCGGGACGGAAAGCCCACGTTTGGGACTCTAAACGGAAAAGTAATTGAAGACCAGACTATTGTAAGCAATCAGGAGGAGCAGTCATACGAACCTGGAGCTGCAGTATTTGATGATAAAACATATCTGGCAGCCAGCACAGATGTAGCCTGCATTCAAGGCGGCGTACTTAATTGGCTTTCTCTTCCAAATGGCAGGTATTCATTCGTGAGCAGGTACGGAAAGAAACTCATAATCGGAGCAAGAAACTGCATAATGGCCTATAACCCGGAAGATTCCTCCATTGATACCCTTACAACTGAAATTTTGCGCCCCTGGTGCACCGCTGATGACGGACAGGGACGGCTATGGGTGAGCGGAAATCCAGGTCTGTTTTGCATTACGGGAGTTGAAACGGGAAAGATTGCCGTTGACAAAATAGCAAGCACCCCGGCCACTCCGGTAATAATGGCAATGGCTTCAGACGGAAAAGGCAGTGTGTGCTATGCACTGGGAGATACGCTATTTGTTCTCCGCGATGGCCAAATTAATGTTATGGAGGAGACTCTTCCTGCTTTGAAAGGGCACGAAATCCGCTCAATCCATATTTCTCCGCGAGGATATCTCGCAGTGGCCGCCATTGACGGACTTCTTGTGGCACGCATTAGCAACGGGTTTAGAGTCGAGGATATCCATTGGTTCAACAGCGAAAACGGTTTTACGTCTATAGAGCCGCTCAGAGGCCCTATGGCGGAAGAAGAAAACGGAACTGTCTGGCTTGCAGGAGTGGAAGATATGATATCTTTCAATCCTGAGGCCCTTCTCAGCGATAACCAGCAGTCCACGATAGTTGAAGCTCCCCTCAAATGGTGGCAGAGATGGTGGTTATGGCTGTCTGTTGCAGCCTTGCTGTCTTTGGCTGTGTGGAGGATATCGGCAGGTTTCGAGAAAAGGCGGTCGCTGAGAAAGATAGAACTCCTGAAAAGAGAAAAACTTCAGAAAGAGCTTCAGCTCAGGGCTGTAAGGCTCAAAGCCATACCACATTTCCATTCCAATGTCATTTCAGGCATCGAGTATTTTGTAATGAACAAGGCTTCTGATGAGGCTTCCTACTACCTGAAACTGTATTCTGACTTTACTAACCAGACGCTTTCGGATATTGACCGTTCCTCAAGAACGATTGCGGAAGAAGTTGGCTATGTCAGCAAGTATCTCGAACTGGAAAAACTGCGTTACGGCGAAAAGCTGAATTATGGAATCAAAACAGACAGCTCTGTGAATCAGAATATAATGCTGCCGAATATGCTGCTCCACACCTATTGCCAGAATGCGGTCAAGCACGGAATTGCGTCCAAGTCCGGAAAAGGAAACATAGAAGTGTCTATATGCGGCCAGAGGCGTGATGGTGCAGACGGAGTTCTTGTATGCGTCTCGGATGACGGAATCGGACGTAAGGAAGCTGCCAGAATAGGAGGCTATTCAACCGGTCAAGGCCTGAAGATTCTTCAGCAGCAGATAGAACTCTGCAACAGGGCCAACAATCATAAGATAGTACAAGAGATCGAGGATTTGACAGACGGGTTAGGCAAGCCGGCCGGAACTTGTTTCAGCGCCTGGATTCCAATTGATTATCAATATTAAGCAAACCACTGATATGACAAAGCTTAAAACTATTGTTGTTGAAGACGAGCGCCTGCCAAGGCTGTCGCTGCTGGCAAAACTTGGTGATTTCAGCAAGGAGCTGGATGTCATAGATTCTTGTGAAAGCTACACTCAGGCAAGAGAGAGCATACTGCTTAACCGACCAGACCTTCTGTTTCTGGACATTCAGCTCCAGGGCCGTGATTCCATCAAGCTTCTTGAGGAACTTAGACAAATCATTCCGCTTCCTTACATAATATTTACAACAGCCTATTCAGACAAACAGTATCTGCTGAGCGCCATAAAGCTTTCTGCTGTGGATTATCTTCTGAAGCCGGTTGGAAAGGCAGAGCTTGCACTTGCCATATCAAAAGCCAGGAATATGTTCCAGAAAGCATCTGAAGCAAACACTCCCAGTCACGATAAATTAACTTTTAAATCGGTGAACAGCAAGATTTTTGTAGCACCGGAAGATATTGCTTATTTCAGGGCTGAAGGCAATTATTCCACAGTGGTGACTTTCGGCAGGGAGGATTTGGCGCTTGAAAGCCTTCTTTCTCTTGAACGCAGGTTGCCGCCAAAGGATTTTTTAAGAATAGACCGCAGCACTATTGTCAATGTCAAAAATATATACAAGCTAGACCAGCACGGACGTTCTTGCTTATTGCAGTCAAAAGACAACCGGCAGATTGAGGTGAAACTCTCCAAGTCAGGAATGGAAAACCTGCTTTCCAAACTCAGTTAATAAGGTGAGGGGGAGCACACAAAAACGCATTGGAAGGCATTTCCAATGCGTTTTTGTGACTCCGGCAGGGCTCAAACCTGCAACCTTCTGATCCGTAGTCAGATGCTCTATTCAATTGAGCTACGGAGCCGTTTAGGCTGCAGTTTTACTCAGCCTTAGTTTCTTCTTTGCGTGCAAAGCTCTTCTCTCTGATACGAGCTTTCTTACCGGTCAGGTCTCGCAGATAGAAGATTCTTGCCCTTCTAACCTTGCCGACCTTATCTACAGTTATCTTATCGATGAAAGGTGAATTAAGAGGGAATATCCTCTCTACGCCCACTCCGTTGGAGATTTTCCTTACGGTGAAAGTCTGGGTCTGGCCAGCTCCTCTTCTCTGAAGGCATACGCCCCTGAAGTTCTGGAGTCTCTCCTTGTCACCCTCCTTGATTTTGTAGGTAACCGTTACGGTATCTCCTGCCTTGAATGCAGGGAATTCTTTTTTCTCGCCGGCAAATGCCTCCTGAGCTACTTTAATTAAGTCCATTTCTTTAAAATTTTAACGGCAACATTGTACCAAAAGCACTATCAACCATTTTTACAGTGTCTTACGGCCGCCTTGGCCTATACAAGAGGTTGCCTTCGGTTTTGGGACTGCAAAAATACAACTTATTTGCAAACTTCCAAAAATATCGTTGAAAATTATGTATTTACTGCCGTCCTGCCTTGTAAAGGGCCCCGCCGATGCAGTCATATGCTGCTCCAGTTACGCTGCTCATACAGTTAGGCATATCCGCAAGGTAAAGCGCTCCCAGAAAGGCGAATATAAGGGCTTCCTTGAACTTGACGGTGATTTCGTCGGGGACAACAAATACAGCCTGAGGAGCGTTGAAGCGCATTCTTTCCAGTAGATACTTGTTGAAAGCCCCGCCTCCGGTTGTGAGGACTTTGGCCTTATCTGCATTCTGCTGCTTAACGTTCAACGATATCTGATAAGCCGCATGCTCTGTAAAAGTAGAGAGCTTGTCAGCAAGGCTCAACTGATTTCCATCTTCCATCCGGGCGGCCTCTATTAGAGGAATGACCTCGTTTTCAACCCACTCCCTGCCCAGAGACTTAGGCCCCATCTGGGAATAGAAAGGCAGGGCATTGAGCTTTTGAAGAAGCTGGCGGCATACTCTGCCGCTGCGGGCAATCTCCCCGTCCCGGTCATATTCCAGGCCTATTCCACGGGTATAGTGGTTAAGCACATAGTTTACTGGAGATATGTCGTGGGCAACCCTTATGGATTTGCCATCTTTGAAGCCTTCTGATGAAATGTTGGAGAAACCGCCGAGGTTCAGGCAATAGTCATAGTCACCGAAAAGAGCCCTGTCACCTACTGGAACAAGAGGAGCTCCCTGCCCTCCCAGAGCCACGTCTGTGGTGCGGAAATCACAGATTGTGTCCACTCCGCTGGCAGCCGCAATTCCGGCTCCGCTTCCTATCTGGCCTGTAAACCTGAGATGAGGCTGGTGGAAAACCGTCTGCCCGTGAGAAGCAACAGCTGCAACATCTCGGATGCTGTTGCGTTCCATAAACGCCTTAACCCTTTCTCCAAGATACAGGCCGTAGTCAGAATGCAGAAGGGCATATTCCTGAGCCGTCATAGTCTGGGCGCGTGAAAGCCTGTCTTTGAGATCCTTGGGATATGGCTCATCCTCAGCGTGGAGAGTCTTGAAACTCCACTTGCCTTCTCTATAGAAGAAACGAACGTGGCAGAGATCCAGCCCGTCCAGAGACGTTCCGCTCATAAGGCCTATCATCTCCACTCCGTTTTCAAAATCATATACCTTTTTCATATATCTACCAAGTAAAATTTTTCTCAGCCATAGATTTATTTCCCACATTGTCCTCTGCCTCAACCTTCAGGCGGTGACGCTTGCCCTTTGCTATTCTGGCATCTGCCAGAGGTATTTCCACGGTGGAAGTCTTGCCGTCCAAAGGAGCCACCACCCAATGCCCGTCTATCTCGCACCTGAACTTCCGGATTCCGGAAAGGCGGTCTTTTAGGGTAATCTTTATGGACGATTCCTTTACAGCAGCCCCCTCCTTGAGCCTGATTGAGATTTCAGGAGCCTCCATATCCGCTGTCACGCAATAATTTCCAAAGGAAGAAACGCTGGCCGTCATCTCGTTAGTCAAGGCATTTAGGGTTCCTCCAACGCTGCTCAGCGATCCACCGCGACCCACCCTTGCAACTATTACCTTGGACAAGTACATTGCCGGAACGGAGCATCTTAATGTTAGCGTAACAGACTTGTTCAGAGGAATATTCTCATCTCCTACACTCCAAAGCGGACTCATTGCGGGAATGTTTTTCTCTGGAGCATAGGAGTCTCTTTCTCGGATAGCGTAGAAGAAAGCGTTTCTGAAAAGGGCTTTTTCCGGAATCAGTACGCTTAAGCCGTCAAACACATATTTATTGTCTTTGTCCCAGGCAGCAAACTCTCCTTTCGGAGAAAAAGGAACGCTTCCGCTGAAAAGGGAATCACACCGCGCCACGTTAATTTCCTTAACGGTTTTGTTGCCATATACATCGGTGACCTCTATCCTTAATAAGTGAATAAGTGTATCGACGATGCTGACAATTCCATCGTTTTCAGCCTTAATCCTACCTGCAAGGCCGTTGTTGGGATCAATCTGAGTCTTTACGAAATAACGGCCGGTCGAGCGCCTTAGCGGATGGTCCAGAAGCGATGCTATATATCGCCCTTCGGAATATGGGATGTTACCTTCTTCAAAGCGGAAGAAACTCTCCCCGTCCAGGAAGGTTTCATATTTGTAAACGGCAAGTTTTCCGGGAGTTCCGGCCATCACGTCGTAAGAATCCACAGCAATGTAAAAAGACTTTGGAACCTTGACGGTATCTCCTTTGCTCTCAACCGGAAATGTATAAAGAGTACCGTAAAACGGAGCGCAGCCTACGATTCTGACATCGCGGATTACTGGATTCTCATTGTCTTTAAGGTTAAAGATACCAGTAATCTGGAGATTAACCGGAGTTCCGTTTTCATCCAGAACCTCAAAGTGAAGGTGCGGTCCGCCGGATGATCCCGTATTGCCGGAATATGCAATGAGATCCCCTCTTTTTACAGGAAGGCTGTCTTTTGGGAAATCAATGTGCTGACCCCAGCTCTCTTCTTCGTATTGCTTTTTAATTACCAGCTTTTTGTATTTAGGCGCAAAACTCTTCAGATGACCGTAGATGGTTTTGTATCCCGACGGATGAGTTATTTCTATCATATTGCCGTATCCCCACGGCCCTATTGTTATCCTTGAAACATAGCCGTCATCCGCTGCATAGATTTTCTTCCCCTCCACGCCGCCGGTTCTCATATCCAAGCCGCAGTGAAAATGGTTTCCCCTCAGCTCACCGTATGTTCCGGCAAATCCATTGTAAGACTCAATAGGAACTAAGAACCTGTCTGTCACTTCTTTTTGATGCGAATAATCCGTATCCTGGGAAAAGGCCGGGAATACGGACAAAGCACAAAGGAACAAAGCAGCGCAGAAGTTGAATTTTCTCATTTACTTGAAGAATCCCTTAATTTTGGAAAGAAAACCTCGCTTGTCTTCTCCGGATGGAATCGGCTTGAACGATTCGCAATCCCTGAGCTTTTCCACAAGCTTCTTTTCTTCTGAAGAAAGACGGGAAGGAATCCATACCTGAACATAAATCAAAAGGTCTCCCCTTCCGTAGCCGTTCACGTCAGGAATGCCTTTTCCTCTGACTCTTAATTCTTTGCCGCTCTGGCAACCGGCCGGAATCTTTACCTTGATCTTTCCGCCGATGGCCGGAATCTCAACCTCGCACCCGTTGATTGCATCAGGAATGCTTATGAAAAGCGGATACATAAGGTCGTTTCCGTCTCTTACGAAATCCTTGTGAGACTCTTCTACTATCAGCACCTGGAGGTCTCCGTTGACTCCACCGTGCGCGGCAGCATTGCCCTTTCCCTGAACGGTTAGAGTCATTCCTTCTGCCACTCCTGCCGGAATCTTGAACTGGATTTCCTCCGGAGCCTTAACAAGGCCGCTTCCGCCGCATTTGCGGCAAGGCTTGGAGACTATCTTTCCGCTTCCCCCGCAACGTGAGCAAACGCTCTGAGTCTGGGTGATTCCAAAGATGGAACGAGCCTGGCGTACAACATAACCTGTTCCCTGGCAATCTGGGCAGGTCTTGATGTCGGCATCTGAAGCCGCCCCTTTGCCGCCGCAGTCTGGACAAGGAGCTAACTTGGTGATTTTGACCTTTTTCTCAACTCCACTCATTATCTCCTCCAGAGTCAGCTTCATCTTTATGCGTATATCGCTTCCCCTTTCAACTCTGCGACCGCCAGAAGCTCCACCGCCAAAGAAGTCATCGAATATGCTGCCAAAACCGCCACTAGCATCGCCACCGCTGAAATGCCCTCCGAAAATGTCTCCGAAATTGCGGAAAATGTCTTCTACGGAGAATCCGGCTCCGCCGAATCCACCGCCTTGCTCTGCCGCAAAGCCAAACTGGTCGTAACGCTTGCGCTTATTCTCATCGCTGAGAACATCATAAGCCTCGGCCGCCTCCTTGAATTTCTCCTCGGCCGCCTTGTCACCAGGATTGCGGTCTGGATGATACTGGAGCGCCAGCTTACGGTAGGCCTTCTTTATCTCCTCCGCTGAAGCGTCTTTGGAGACGCCCAACACCTCGTAGTAATCTCTTTTTTCTGCCATCTTGTCATTAAATTCCTATTACAACCTTGGCAAAGCGGATAACCTTGCCGTTGAGCTTGTAGCCTTTCTGGATAACGTCAACTACCTTGCCCTTGAGATCTTCCTCAGGAGCCGGTATCTGGGCCACAGCTTCGTGCTCGTCTGTATCCAGTTCCTTGCCCATAGCCTCTATCTCGGTTACGCCTTTTTTCTTGAGCACATCGCAGAGCTGCTTGTAAATCAGTTCAGTTCCAGTCTTTGCAGATTCACTGGCCTCAGATTCTCCCAGAGATTTCAGGGCCCTCTCAAAGTTGTCTACAACCGGAAGAAGATCGTTGATAACACCCTTGGAAGCCGTATCTATCAGGTCCAGCTTTTCCTGGGAAACCCTGCGGCGGTAATTGTCAAACTCCGCCATCAGATAGACATATTTTCTCTTTTCCTCCTCAACTTTTTCCTTCTCCTTTGCAAGAAGATCTCCAGGAGTTTCTTCAGCCTTGGATGCTGGCTCTTCAGCTTCTTTTTCTGGAGTTTCAGCTTTTGCAGTTTCCTCGTTTTCAGGGGACTGAGCTGCTGTCTTTTCTTCCTGTTCTTCCTGGGCAAATCTGCCGGTTCTGTTTTTATTCTTGTGCTTAGACATAATATCTTTTGGTTTTACTGTTTGCTGTGTTGAATTCAGAGGCGGATACGGCAATTTCTTTGCCATTGTTCTTTTTATAAGAAGTGTTGACATTTTGTCAGTAACATTTTCGCCCGCGACTGACATTTTGCATTATCTTTGTCAATAAGGCAAATCAAGGAAAACCCTCCAGATGTTCGAGCAGCTCCATAACTTTTTGAGCACCACTCCTTTTACGGACTACAGGATCATACTCCTGCTTGTAGGCTGCGGCACTTTTGTGGGCTTCATTAACACCATGGCAGGAATGGCAACCGCCATATCCTACGGCCTGTTTATGATGATGGGACTTCCTATCAACGTGGCTAACGGCACAACCAGAGTCGGCGTTTTGCTCCAGTTCATTACTACATCCGTGATTTTCAAGAAGAAAGGCTTTCTGGATATGAAAACCGGATGGAAGGTGGGGATTCCTGTTGGTTGCGGTGCCATTTTCGGAGCCCTGCTTGCCGCCATTCTAGAAGTCAAAGTCATAGAAATAGTGATGGCAGTGCTTCTGCCCATTATGTCTATACTGCTTTTCGTGGACAGAAAGAAGATTGCCTTAAAAAGGGCTTCAGAAGAATCAGGCTTCAAGCCAAGTATTTCAGATTTCTGGATTTTCCTGATTTTTACCGCCATAGGAGTTTACGGCGGATTCACCCACTCCGGCGTGGGACTTCTGATTATGTTCGGAAGCTTCTTTTTCCTAGGTCTGGATATGATACGTTCCAACGCCATCAAGCAGTTTGCGGTAACTGTCTACACTCCGCTTGCTCTGGCTATTTTCATAATCTACGGGCAGGTTCACTGGGGAATCGCCCTTATTTATGCCGTGGGAAATATAATCGGAGGAATCGCCGGCTCATACGCATCAATCAAGGGCGGAGAAAAATTCATAAAGATATTTGTGACAATAATTATCATCACGATGAGCACTCTGCTTATAATCAAGCAGCTGCACAAATAGAATTTCTACAGGATGCCTAGCCTGACCAGGGCTTTGGCAACCCCGTCTTCATCCACCGTTTCAGTGACATAGTTAGATGCCGCCCTGACTTCTTCGTCTGCATTGCCCATGCAAACGCTGATGGCTGTATGCTCAAGCATCGGAATGTCGTTTCCTCCGTCGCCGAAGGATAGAGTCTGGCTAAGGTCCAGTCCGAACACTTCCAAGAGCTTGTCTATTCCATAGGCCTTGGTTATTCCCTTTTCATTCACATCGGCGAACAAAGGATTCCAGACAGCGGCGCAGCAGCCTGTAAGCCAGTCTTTCATAAGGTCATCCAGAGGCTTTCCCTTTAGATAGATACACATCTGGTAGATATCCATCTCGGCTATTTCATCTATGCTGCAAAGTGTTGGCGGAGCCACCCCTACCACTC
The DNA here is from genome assembly GCA_016285455.1 of Bacteroidales bacterium. GTDB lineage: Bacteria > Bacteroidota > Bacteroidia > Bacteroidales > UBA932 > Egerieousia. Next base: position 244,110 of record JAEEQS010000001.1, on the reverse strand, counting down.
TTGCGATTTCTTCCGCCACGTCTGAAGGGCAGTTTATGTAATAGTCGTCGGACGCCATAAAAGATACAGCAAACGGAGGTAAGTCAGGCCTGAGAAGCCTTTCGCGAATAGCGTATAGCTCCTTCTTAGGGAGAGTGCGGCCGAATAACATCTTCTTGGCTGAATCATAGCAAGTTGCGCCGTTGTTTGCAATATAGCCGTCAAACTCTATCCCGTTCAGGACACTTGTCATCTTAAGCATCCTTCCGGTAGAAATGAAAACCTTGACGCCCTTCCTTCGAAGAGCGTCAAGGACTTCAATATTGCTCTGGGTTACCTTGTGCGTCTTGAAAGACACCAAGGTTCCGTCGATGTCAAAGAAAACTGCTTTTATGTCTGGGGCGGCGGTCACTATGCCTTGCCGTCTGAGCCCAAAACGTTAACTATCTTGTGCTCGTAGAGCTTCTGCATCTCGTCTCTTGCAGGGCCGAGGTACTTTCTAGGATCGAATTCGCCTGGCTTCTCGTTGAACACCTTGCGAACCATCGCGGTCATTGCCAGACGTGAGTCTGAGTCTATGTTTATTTTGCAGACAGCGCTCTTTGCGGCCTTGCGGAGCTGCTCCTCTGGAATGCCCACAGCATCAGGAAGTTTTCCGCCATTCTCGTTAATGATCTTAACGTATTCCTGAGGAACTGAGGATGAGCCGTGGAGAACGATAGGGAATCCAGGAAGCTTCTTCTCGATTTCTGCCAGAACGTCAAATGCCAGTGGAGGCGGAATGAGAATTCCGGTCTTAGGGTCTCTGGTGCACTGCTCAGGCTTGAACTTGTATGCTCCGTGAGATGTTCCTATGGAAATTGCCAGAGAATCGCAGCCGGTCTTGCTGGTAAAGTCTATGACTTCCTCAGGACGAGTGTAGTGAGACTCCTCAGCGGCAACCTCGTCCTCTACTCCTGCAAGCACTCCTAGCTCAGCCTCTACTGTTACGTCAAACTGGTGGGCGTACTCCACAACTTTCTTTGTAAGGGCAACGTTCTCATCGTAAGGAAGGGCGCTGCCGTCTATCATAACAGAAGAAAAGCCCATATCCACGCAGCTCTTGCAAGTCTCGAAAGTGTCGCCGTGATCCAGATGGAGAACAATCTGAGGATTCTCCCATCCGAGTTCCTTTGCATACTCAACAGCTCCCTGAGCCATATATCTGAGAAGTGTCTGGTTAGCGTATGAGCGCGCTCCCTTGGAAACCTGAAGGATAACCGGAGACCTCTTGGTGGCCGCTGCCTTGATGATGGCCTGGAGCTGCTCCATATTGTTGAAGTTGAAAGCCGGAATTGCATATCCGCCTGCTACAGCCTTGGCGAACATCTCTCTGGTGTTGACAAGGCCTAACTCTTTGTAAGATACCATAATATAAAGATTTTTAATAGTTTATCACATATAATCGGCACACTTGCCGCAAAAATCGTTGCAAATTTAGCAAACAGATTCGTAAATTTGCAACTAAACAAACGGAATCTGAAATGGAAAACAAAGTGATGGTTTTCTCCGCACCGAGCGGAGCCGGAAAGACAACAATAGTGACTCATCTGCTTGAAACTTTCAAGAAACTCGAGTTTTCAGTATCAGCCACATCAAGAGCTCCTAGAGGCCAGGAAGTTGACGGCAAAGACTATTATTTCCTCTCTGTAAAGGAGTTCAAGAAAAGGGTAAAGAACAAGGAGTTTGTGGAATATGAAGAAGTTTACCCAGGCTCTTTCTATGGTACCCTAAAGAGCGAGGTTGAAAGAATCTGGGCCAAGGGCAACGTCATTATGTTTGACGTGGATGTCAAGGGCGGAGTCAACATCAAGAAAATCTTTGGAGAAAAATCATTTACAGTATTCATCCAGCCACCTTCCCTGGAAGTTATGGAGCAGAGGCTAAGAACCAGAGGCACAGACTCTGAAGAGGCCATCAAGACCAGAATCGCCAAGGCTTCCGAAGAGATGACATACGCCGCCAAGTTTGACTGTGTGCTTGTCAACGATGTGCTTGAAGAGTCATTTGCCAAGGCAGAAAGGCTTGTAACCCTGTTCACCGGCCTGAAGCCTAAGAAAAAAGCTCCAGCAAAGAAGAAATAGAATGAAGAAAGCGGCACTTTACTTCGGTTCTTTCAACCCTCTCCACTACGGACATCTGGGAGTGGCTGAATATGTCATTCTCAATTGCGGAATAGACCGCTTTGAAATGATTCTCAGCCCCCACAATCCATTCAAAGACAAGAAGATGCTTCAGGACCCAAAGGAACGGCTCCAATCGCTGAGAAAAGCAATAAGGGCGTTCAACAAAGAGCTGAAGCCAAAGATTGAAGCCAACCCTCAGGTAAAGTGCAAGGGAGTTAAAGTCAACGATATTGAATTCCACCTGAAGGAGCCTCTGTACACCTACAACACTATGAAGGAGCTACAGAAGCGGAATCCAAAGACGGAATACATAATTGTTGTCGGGGCAGACAGCTTCAAGATTATGCCCAAATGGTACCTTGGAGAAGATATCCTCAAGGAATTCAAGGTGATAGTCTATCCGAGAAAAGGCTACAGGGTCAAGACTATGTGCAAAAAGTACAAGGCCCTCTATCTGGAAGACGCCCCGCTAAACAACATTTCATCCACCCAAATCCGCGCTACTGGTGCGATTTTTGCTTGATTTCAGACGGATTATTTAGAATAAAATTTATAATATGAAGAAGTTTTTATCATTACTGTCCATTGCCGCATTGGCAATCGCAGTTACCTCATGCAGCTCCTCATCCAAAGACAAATACCAGGAGCAGGCATACCAGTTTTTTGTTGAATGGGATTCTGAATCCTCTAGCATTAGTTCTAGCAACGTTGAGCTCCAGCAGTTGTTTTCAGATCTGAAGACAGACGTGGAAAAATGGAACAGGATAAACGCTGCCGGCTATGTGGTCAAGTATGAAACAGCAGAAGAACTGGCTGGATATGACAAGGTTGCCGTTGAGAATATGGGTATCTTCCTTACCAAGTTCAAAAGCTGGAAGGAAAAAGAATATGGAGACAAGCTCAAGAATTTTTCCTATTACGGAAAAGGCAGTTTTAAGGTTATTTATAAGGTTCACGTCCAGAGTCTGGTTGGAGGCACAAAAGAGCTCGCAGATCCTGTAGAGGTTTCATTTGAGTATATAAATGAGTTAACCTAGTTTGACTCTTTCCCAAAGGAAACCGGGAATCATCCGCCATAAAAAGACAAGGATTCTGTATCTGAAGTCTATTATGGCGGTTCTTTTTTTCCTTTCTATTGCCCTAACTATCTTCCTGGCTACCTTTTCCGGTTTCATCAGCATAGGATAATGATGCTTTGAAGTATCCAGAAGAGGAGTGTCCACAAAACCCGGGCGTATATCTGTAAATCTGATTTTCAATCTTTTGCCGTTTTCAAGAATTGTACTCCGCGATAGTTGGGCAAGGGCTTGGATATAGGTGTTGTCAAAGCTCTTTGTTGCGGAATAAGACGGTGCAGGGCCAAGGCCTTTGACTCCTGCTATGGAGCTGATGACCGCAATATGCCCATCTCCCTTTTCCCTGAAATAATGCCAGGCAGCATCAACCATACGCGTAAAGCCCAGAACGTTGGTGGAACAGGTCTTGAGTTCAGTTGAAGGCTCCAGCTCCTTGTTGTGCCAACCCACTCCCGAGCCGTGGAAGTAAAGGTCCATTCCCCCTATCTTGTATATCAGAGACCTAAGAAGCTGCGGAGCGTCCTCTTTCTCTATGTCAATGACTTGATATTCTATCTGTTGAGGAAACAGAGACTGGAGTTCCTTGAGCTTTTTCTCACGCCTTGCGGCAATGCCGAGCATCCAGCCCTTTTCTGCAAGGATCTTTGCAACCTCCCGTCCCATTCCGGAAGTGGCTCCCATTATGATAGCCTTTTTCATATCGCTGAGTCAATTCCAAGTATACGGCCCATTTCTCCTGAAAGCGGAGCTTCTACGCTTATGAGCCTGTCGTTTCCCGTATCCTCTCCTTTGGCGTCTTTCCGCCCTATCGGATGAATAAATTCCAGAAGCCTGGCGTGCAGGCAGATGGAGCCGTCGCGGTTAGAACGTCTGGAGCCGTACTTGAGGTCTCCTTTTATAGGGCAGCCTATGGAAGACAGCTGGCATCTTATCTGATGATGCCTGCCGGTCAGAAGCACCACTTCCACAAGAGTGTAACGGTCCAGAACTTTCAGTATCCTGTACAGAAGACGAGCCTCCTTATAGATATTGACAGGAGTGCCTTTTCCTCTGAACACGTAGGATTTATTGCTTTTTTCATCGCGATAGATGAAGTCGTGGAGCTCTGTCCAGCCGTCCGGATCTGCCACGCTGTCCGGCACCCCATTCTCAGGGGTCTGGACCAAAGCCCAGTAGGTCTTGTGAACCTGACCATCGCGGAGCATCTCGTTAATCCTTTCCAGCCCCTTGCTTGTCTTGGCAAACAGCACGGCTCCGCTTACAGGACGGTCCAGCCTGTGGGCAACTCCCATAAACACCTGACCGGCCTTGCCGTCTCTCTGCGCAATAAAGGCCTTGAGAGTTTCGCTGAGAGGCTCGTCTCCGGTCTTGTCTCCCTGAACTATCTCCCCGCTACGCTTGTTGAATACAAGGAAGTGATTGTCTTCAAACAAGATGCGGCTGGCAATGTCATCATATTCAGCCTTCGCTAGTCTCCTGTAAATTGAATTATCTTCCATAACAATACAGGCCCAAAGTTACAAAACTTCAGGCCTGTTCTTTAAAAATAACGGAGTTTTACTTTACGTAGAAGGAATCCATACCAACTCCGTATGGATGCAGGCTGCCGTACTTTCCGCCGCCCTGGTAGTCTTCTGCCCAGGAAACTCTTGTTGCCATCTTGCCGTGCTTGGTGTTTCCAACTGAATAGCCGTAGATTACCCTGCGAATTGGCTGGCCTGCGGCATTCTTCTGAATTTCCCAGGAGTTGCTAACTATCACTACGTCAACCACATCCTTTGCCTTTTGCCTCTCGGCTGCAAGAGCCTTGGCTTTCATAGACGCGTTCAGGCTTCCAGCCTTTGGCATTGGCTTGAATTCCAGATTGCTCAGCGAATTGCCTTTAATGGCTTCTCTCAGATTGGTGATATAAGTAGAAGCCTTATGGAAATAAACGTCGAACTGGTCTTTCATACTTCCCTGCTGGGTTGCTTGGCACCATTCAAGAGGATAACCGTCAAACATATTGAAAATGTTGGTAACCATATTCAGATCCAGTTTTGCAACCCTGATGTCATCATCCTCGGCAAAAATAGGCTGAAGCTTGGCATCGCAGAAATATGCCTTGCCGTTTTTGCGGGTAAAAAGCAGAGCACCTCTGCCCATTACTCCCTCTTCGCTGGCAGTATTGCCCGCTACGTGCATTCCGCAATTCATCATAGGGCTTCCTTCATAATAATAGGCTCCGGATTGACTGTCTTTCTTCATCTGGGCAAAATTGATAAGATTCATTATCTCGCCCATTTTCACATAGAAATACTGCCAGTTCTTTATCTCTTTGATCAGCTGCTGCTGAAGCTCCCAGTTTTCTCCTTCTTCAAGCTCCTCCAGAGTCTTCATATCAAACTTCATCCTTTCAGTAAGCTTTGCGGCAAGGGCTTTTGCATCAGCCTCAGATGTTTTTCTCAGGCCCCAGGCCAGGCTGTTAATGTATCTGCCTGTTTCATCATAATCGTTGTAAGCCTCTGGCATCGCCATAAGCTGAGGAATCTCAGGGCCGGAAGGAATTGCCTTGGCCTTTGGAGCGGCTTCTTCTTTGGAAGCAGTAGACTGTGTCTTTGCCGGTTTTGAAGTATTAGTATTAGTATTTGTATTCGTCTTTGTTGTAGACGTACTCTGGGAGTCATCGCCCAAAGCCTGGTCAACTGCTTTGTCTACAGCCTTTTCTGTCTTTTCCTTAACGGCTTTCTTTGCCTTGTTGAGAACACCCTTAAGCTGAGCCTCGGCAGAAACAGACACTCCCAGTGCCAGCACTGCCACCATCAAGAGTCTTAAATACTTTTTCATGATATTCGTTTTCAAATGTTTTCAGATATTACAAATTTAACGATTCAAACAGATATTTCCAAAAGGAATTATTTGTATTTTTATGCCTGAAAACATAGTCCTGACAATACAACACAAATCTTAAATATCCTCTCATTATGAAAACCCTCAGAAAAGCAACCATCCTGATGGCCTGCGCTTCTGTTTTGCTGCTTACGTTTAGCTGCAAAAACACCGGCCAGAAAAACGTCCAGGACGGGAACGGCGATCCTTCATCCATTTCCCAGACAAAATCTCCTGCAAAGATCGAAGCTGTTGTTGATGGAAACACTGTTACCTACGGAGACCATTCCTACACGGTTTCCGGTGAAATAAGCACCCCTGGCTCAACCCCTACCGCTTTTGTGACTTTCACAAACATTCCGTCTGGCTACAAGGAGTTTGAGGCAGTTTACAATGCGCTCCTGGGCAAAAGCATTCAGGGAACCGGCGCAATGATTCCTATGGCTATAGAGATCTACGCAAGAGACAGAGAGGAAGGGAACAAATGCCTTAACCTCCTGTGCTACAGCCAAGCAACAGTCAACAACATTACCAGGATACTTGATACCAAGCTAAGCCCTTCTCAATACTCTCCTCAGAACGACCCTTATCTTCAGCGATATATGGCTGCAGCTCTTCTCAAGGGAGCAAATAACAAAAACGCCTACAGTCCGGATATGCCTTACACGGTTGAAATGTGCGCATCCCCTAACGGAGTACATGAAACCCAAGACGGCACTGTAACCTACACCTACATTCTGGCAGACGGCTGGGACACCAGGCAAAGAGGCGTAGAAATATTCCAGGCAGAGGGAAGCCCGCTGTACAAAGTCTTCAACTGCCCTTCTTGCTACACCCAGTGCAAGAACATCAAGGGAGAGTGGCAAGGCCTAAATTGACAAAATGGCAGAAAATTGCCGTTTCTTAGCGATGGCACAATTATAGAAGATAGTCCCAAGTCGGAGACAATTCTCCCCAAAACAGAATAATCAAAAAAAGGAGATAAAATTATGGGAAAAATTATCGGAATCGACTTGGGAACAACCAACAGTTGTGTCTCAGTAATGGAAGGCTCTGAGCCTACCGTAATCATCAACAGCGAAGGAAAAAGAACTACTCCTTCAGTAGTTGCTTTCACCGGAAACGGAGAGAGGAAGATCGGCGATCCTGCAAAACGTCAGGCAATCACCAATCCTACCAAGACCATATACTCTATCAAGAGGTTCATGGGCGAGACCTATGACAGGGTACAGACCGAAATCGCCAGAGTGCCTTACAAAGTTGTTCGCGGAGACAACAACACTCCAAGAATAGACATAGACGGCAAGCTCTATTCTCCACAGGAGATTTCTGCAATGGTTCTCCAGAAGATGAAGAAGACCGCAGAGGATCATCTGGGACAGGCAGTTACAGAGGCTGTTATCACTGTTCCCGCATACTTCTCTGACTCTCAGAGGCAGGCTACCAAAGAGGCTGGAGAAATTGCCGGACTTCACGTAAAGAGAATCATCAACGAGCCTACCGCAGCCGCTTTGGCATACGGTCTGGACAAGAAGGAGAAAGACGCAAAGGTTGCAGTGTTCGACCTTGGCGGCGGTACCTTCGATATCTCAATCCTTGAGCTCGGCGACGGCGTATTCGAAGTTAAGTCCACCAACGGTGATACCCACCTTGGAGGAGATGACTTCGACCACGTTATCATAGACTGGATGGTACAGGAGTTCAAGAACGACCACAGCGGAGCTGACCTGAGCAAAGACCCTATGGCTCTCCAGAGGCTGAAGGAAGCAGCAGAGAAGGCTAAGATCGAGCTTTCAAGCCAGACTACCACTGAGATCAACCTGCCTTACATCATGCCTATTGACGGCGTTCCTCAGCACTTTGTAAAGACTCTTACAAGGGCCAAGTTCGAGGCTCTGGCAGACAGCCTGTTCCAGAAGTGCATCGAGCCTTGCCGCAAGGCTCTCTCAGACGCTCACCTGAGCGCATCCGACATCAACGAGGTTCTGCTCGTGGGCGGTTCAACCCGTATCCCTAAGGTTCAGCAGATGGTTAAGGACTTCTTCGGAAAAGAGCCTAACAAGAGTGTAAACCCAGACGAGGTTGTTGCTATCGGAGCATCCATCCAGGGCGGCGTTCTGGCAGGCGATGTAAAGGACGTGCTTCTGCTGGACGTTACTCCTCTGAGCCTCGGTATCGAGACCTACGGCGGAGTGTTCACAAAGCTCATCGAAGCCAACACCACCATCCCTACCCGCAAGAGCCAGATATTCTCAACTGCATCTGACAATCAGCCATCTGTAGAGGTGAATGTGCTTCAGGGCGAGCGTCCTATGGCAGCCGGCAACAAGTCTATCGGAGTATTCCACCTGGACGGAATTATGCCTGCACCAAGAGGCGTTCCTCAGATTGAGGTAACCTTCGACATAGACGCCAACGGTATCCTTAACGTTTCCGCAAAGGACAAGGGAACCGGCAAGGAGCAGCAAATTAGAATTGAAGCTTCTAGCGGCCTCAGCGATGCTGAAATCAAGAGGATGAGAGACGAGGCCAAGGCCAACGAGCAGGCCGACAAGGCAGAAAGGGAGAAGGCAGACAAGCTGAATTCAGCAGACGCCCAGATCTTTGCCAGCGAGAAGAACCTGAAGGACTATGGCGACAAGATTCCTGCCGACAAGAAGTCCAGGATCGAGGAAGCCACACGCAAACTCAGGGAAGCCCACCAGAACAAGAACATCGCTGAGCTTGACAATCTGATGAACCAGCTCAACGAGGCTTGGCACGCTGCCAGCGAGGAGATGAACCGCGCAGCAGGCGCACAGGGTCCTAATCCGGGCGCCGGTACTCAGGGCGGCTACGGCCAGAACTCCGGCAATACCGGCAGTACCGGAAATGGTTCCAACGGCCAGGACGGCGAAGTAACCGACGTGGACTTTGAGGAAGTGAAGTAAATCTCGCTTTCAGCTACAAAAAAGGCGTGTTTCTTAGGAAGCACGCTTTTTTGTTTAAAGTATATGGCGGATTTGCTGAATTATTCTTAACTTTGAAATCTTGAAAAAACGAATTTTTAGATTTTCAGATTAATAACAAAACAACTTATATGGATTGGTTAGAAAAATATAAAGACCGCATCGTTACTGCTGAAGTTGCGGCAAACGCTATCCAAAACGGAATGAACATAGCATTAGGCCACTCTGCAGCGGCTCCTCAGGAAATTCCTCTGGCAATGATGGACCAGAGAGAAAGGCTGAAGGATGTGGACATTTACCACATGGTGACCCTGCACCCTGCAACTTATATGCTGCCTGAGGGCTACGGGCATTTCCGCCACATCACAAACTTTGCTCACGGCAACACAAGAGAAGGCATCAACGACGACCGCGGAGATTTCTTCCCTTACTACTACCACCAGATAGCAGACTGGTTTGACACCTGCTACCCTATTGACGTGGCTATGATTACAGTAACTCCTCCTAATGAGGACGGATACTGCAGCCTCGGTATTTCTGTTGACTACACCAAGCTGGCTGTTGACCGCGCAAAGATGATCATCTGCGAAATGAATGACCAGATGCCTTTCCTTGGCTATGGAGACTGCCTGATCCACATTTCAAAGCTGGACTACATCGTGAAGACTTCCAGGCCTATGTTCCAGCTTCCTAAGCCTAACATTGGACCTGTTGAGGAGAAGATCGGCGAGTACTGCGCTTCTCTGGTTGAGGATGGCGCTACCCTTCAGCTTGGAATCGGAGCCATTCCGGATGCAGCGCTCCACTATATGGTCAACAAGAAAGACCTCGGAATCCATACCGAGATGTTCTCAGACGGCGTGGTAGAGCTTGTAAAGAAGGGAGTTGTAACCAATGCAAAGAAGAAACTCCATCCTGGAAAACTCGTTACCGGATTCTTGATGGGAAGCCAGATGCTCTACGATTTTGTAGACCATAACCCAGATGTGCTGATGTTCCCTGTGAACTACTGCAACGATCCTAGAACCATCTGCCAGATGGATCACTTCGTTTCCATCAACTCGGCTCTTGAGATGGACCTCCAGGGCCAGAGCACCGCAGAAACCATCGGACTTAAGACCTTCAGCGGCACAGGCGGACAGGTAGACTTCATCAGAGGAGCTTCCTGGAACAGAACCAGCAAGGCTATCCTTGCATTCCCTTCTACTGCAAAGCACGGAGAACTTTCCCGAATCAAGGCCTTCCTGACAGAGGGAGCCGGAATTACTACTCCAAGAGACGACATAGATTATGTTATCACAGAATACGGTATTGCTCACCTGAAGGGCGCTACCCTCAAAGACAGGGCAAGGATGCTCATCGGACTGGCTCACCCTAAGTTCCGCGACGACCTGATCCACGAGTTCGAGAGGAGATTCCACAGGACTCCTTACACTCCTTGGGAGTTTAACGGCAAAACATTTGTAACCTACTAACAATCAATATGTACGACAAAGAACGCGGGCTGTATATAGCCCATTGCGCCAACGGCCCGATTAGCCTGGTTGGAAATATGGCCAACCGCCACGGACTGATTGCCGGCGCCACCGGTACCGGAAAGACTGTTTCCCTGCAAGTTATGGCGGAGAGCTTCTGCCAGGTGGGAGTACCTTGCTTTATGGCGGATATGAAAGGAGACCTCTCCGGAATCAGCCAGGCAGGAAAGCTCAGCGGCTTCATCGAGAAGAGAAAAGATGAGTTCGGCATTCCTGACCCTAAATTCCAGCCGTGCCCTGTAAGGTTCTTTGACGTATTCGGAGAGCAGGGCCATCCAATGAGATCAACCATCTCCAGGATGGGTCCTCAGCTTCTTTCAAGAATTCTTGAGCTCAACGATACCCAGGAGGGAGTCCTTAACATCCTTTTCCGCATCGCCGATGAAAAAGGCCTGCTGCTGGATGACATCAAGGACCTGCGCTCTATGCTCAACTATCTGGGCCAGCACGCAGCCGAGTACACCACAATGTACGGCAACATTGCCACCCAGAGCATCGGAGCTATCCAGAGATCTTTGCTGACGCTTGAAAACCAGGGCGGAAACAATTTCTTCGCCGAGCCTGCCTTTGACATTATGGACTTGCTCCAGATTGATCTGGCTACCGGCAAGGGAATTATGAACGTGCTGGCGGCAGACAAGCTTATGCACAACCCTAAGCTCTATTCCACCTTCCTGCTTTGGTTGCTGAGCGAGCTCTACACCACCCTTCCTGAAGTGGGCGACCTGGAATTCCCTAAGCTGGTGTTCTTCTTCGACGAGGCTCATATGCTCTTCGACGGCACTTCCAAGAGCCTGACAGACAAGATTGAGCAGGTAATCCGCCTCATCCGTTCAAAGGGCGTTGGCGTTTACTTCATCTCCCAGCTTCCTACAGACATTCCAGAAGTGATCCTGGGCCAGCTCGGAAACCGCATCCAGCACGCCCTGAGGGCCTATACTCCTAAGGACCAGAAAGCCGTGAAGGTTGCTGCCGAGACTTTCCGCGCCAACCCTGAGTTCAAGACCGAAGAGGCTATTATGGCTCTTGGAACCGGAGAGGCTCTGGTTTCCTTCCTCGACGAAAAGGGAGCACCTAGAATTGTGGAGAACGCCAAAATTCTCTTCCCTCTGAGCCAGATAGGCCCTATCGACGAGAGCCAGAGAAGCCAGATAATCAAGTCATCCAGGCTTTCAGGCAAATACGACAAGATTCACGAAAGGGAATCCGCATTTGAAACTCTTCTGGAACTGACAAAGAAAGAAGAAGAGGAGAAGCAGAAAGCCAAGGAAGAAGCCGAGAAGCAGAAACAGAAGGAGAAGGAAGAAAAGGAGAAATCCAAGAAGAAAGGCAAGAGCGTCTGGAGCAAGATATGGAAAGCCGTTGTGACTGCCGTTACCGCTACCATTGCAACCATCGTAGGCAACAAGCTTACAGGCAAAAAGAGCAAAACCAGTGCCGGCAAGTCCATAGTTAAAAACGCCACGACAGCCGCCACCAGAACTCTCACCAGAGACATCCTGGGCAACCTGATCAAGTAATCTTTGCCTTAGACAAATCTCCTTATTTTGCCATTGAAATTTTTCTGATGGCAAGTTTTTCCTTGCCTTTTTCGCTGTAAAAGACAAGGTCAAATTCTTCCAGATTGTTTGAATTGACCGGGAATTCCCATATAGTAAATGCGGAATAACTGTTTATAGGGAGCCTTTTCTCATCGAGATAAGAGCCGGAAGCCGGTATCTTTTGACCATTATGCTCCAGATAGGCATCTGACTTGTTGAAGAACTTCGGATGACTGTCTTTCAGAACAATCGCAGTCTTATTGTCTTTTTTTACTATGGCTGCAACAGTCACTTTCTTGGAAGAAGCGCTGCTTTCAGGATATAAAACAACGTTCGATGAATTGAGCAAACCCTCTGCCCATTCTAAATATAGAGGGTCGTTGTTTGGAAACTGTTCAGAGATGTCCGCTTCTACCCCAAAATAGCCAATGGCGGCAAAACAAAGATATGGCGTTATTGCATCTGAAATGGCGGCAGAGCGAATGTCTGTTACTATTGTTGTCCACAAGATATCTCCTTTCTGAGAAACACCTTCAATAATCAGAGAAAAATAATGAATGGATGAATTAATTCTCTGAGAATAAGTCTGTCTTTCAATTGGTCGAGAGGCTTGGCGATAGTAAGGCATTCCGGGGTCTGTCCTGCTTGAACGATTTGACTCTGAAAGGTATGAATCATATTCTTCTTTTGTTTTAGCGCCATAAATGGAGTGCTTTTTAATATCCCTATAAATAGTCCTTCCTTCACGATCCCGATTAAATGAAAAGTTCACTATGAAATCTGCGCCATTCTTTTCAAAAGTTCTTTTGGCACCTTGAAGATTTAGCGCTTTTTCAATATATGAAGCCTGCTTAGAAGTTCTTGACGTGTCATTTGAATCAAGATAGTCTATATAATATGATTTGCCAGACACATCAAATTTGCCTACAGAACGGACATCAACCTTAAACCTAACAAACTGGCAAAAAGACAAATTAGCAGATAGTATAAGCAATAAAAAAAGAAACAACTTTTTCATAACAAAAAATATTTTAGTCTATTGCAAAAACTGCGTAAATAATCTGATCGAACAATGATATGAATTATGCAATTTCATAAAGCGTTATTTACAAATATCGGTATTTTTTGTAAACCATAGTTAACAATATCTGAAATATAGCAATATTGAAACTTCTATTATTTAAGTTTCTGAATGACGGACAGGTCTGCGGGTAGCCAGTTAACTGAGTCCAGTTCGCTGGGGGAGAGCCATTTGGCGGATTCGTGCTCCAAAAGATGCAGGGTGTTGTTTTTCAGGCTGCATAGATAGCAGTGCAGAATCAGATGGAACTTGGGGTAATCATATTCTATTGTCTGGAGGAAGGAGTCAACTGTAATGTCCGCATCAAGTTCTTCTTTGATTTCACGAATAAGGGCATCTTCCGCTTTTTCTCCGGGTTCAATCTTTCCGCCGGGGAATTCCCAGAAATCCTTGAAATCTCCGTAGCCCCTCTGAGTGGCAAAAATACGGCCGTCCCTGACTATGACGGCCGCTACAACTTCTATGCTTTTCATCTGATTACCAGTCGTATTTCAGGTGCTTTACGGTCTTCTTCTCTTCTATAATCATACGGAGAGAGTCTATACCCATCTGAAGATGATCCTCCACATAATTGCGGGTAACAATCTGGTCGCTAGCCTCAGTCTTTATGCCTTCAGGAATCATAGGCTGGTCTGAAACCAGAAGCAGGGCTCCCGTAGGAATATGATTGGCGAATCCGCAGATAAACAGAGTGGCTGTTTCCATATCCACGCACATTGCCCTTGTGGTAGAAAGCAATGTCTTGAAATGCTCGTCGTGCTCCCAAAGCCTTCTGTTGGTGGTGAATACCGTTCCTGTCCAATAGTCCTTGCCGTGGTCTCGGATGGCTGAGGAAATAGCTCGCTGAAGCATAAATGCAGGAAGAGCCGGAACAATAAGAGGGTAATAGTCATCTGAAGTTCCCTCTCCCCTGATGGCGGCCAAAGGAAGAACCAGGTCCCCTATTTTGGTATGCTTGTCAATTCCGCCACACTTGCCCAAGAAAAGGCAGGCCCTAGGATGAATCACGCCCAGAAGGTCCATTATGGTGGCCGCGTTCGGGCTTCCCATACCAAAGTTTATAATGGTTATACCCTCAGCGCTGGCATTAGGCATATTGCCGTCTTTTCCCACTACCTCAACTCCGAACTTCTCGGCAAACATATTCACGTAGTTGCCGAAGTTTGTCAGAAGAATGCAGTCTGAAAAATCTTCCAGTTTTCTCTTGGTATATCTTGGAAGCCAGTTTCTTGCAATGTTTTCTTTCATCACTCTGGCATCGGGATGGGCTAGCGCGTTTTTCTGTTCCATAACTAAAAGTGTTTTCGGTTACTCGCAAAGATAATAAAAGATGATTACTCTTCTTCAAGCTGCCTGTTCGGAGAATCGGTGTCTATGGAGGTTACATCGGCTTCCACGTCTCTGAGTTTGCGGTTTATTACATTGGTTCTGGTGGTTATGAGCTTGTCCATATCCTCAAGTCCTCCGGCTATCTTGCCTTTAGCCTTCTCCAGCATATCGCCGAACTTGCCGAACTCAGTCTTGACTTCTCCCAGGACTTTCCATACATCGCTGCCTTTCTTCTGGATTGCCAATGTCCTGAATCCCATCTGGAAACTGGTAAGAATCGCGGACAAGTTTGTAGGTCCTGCCACCGTTACGCTGAACTCCTTCTGCAGGCTTTCCAGCAGATTGTTGTCTCTTGCCACCTCAGCATAAAGCCCTTCAAAAGGCAGGAACATAATTGCAAACGGCGTGGTTTCAGGCACGTTGATGTACTTGGAGATATTCTTGGCTTCGTTCTTGATAGCTGAGCAAAAATCTCTGCGGGCATTCTCCATTGCTTCCTTGTCTGCAGACTCATACGCCTCCAGCAAAGCGTCATACCTGTCCTTAGGGAACTTGGAGTCTATAGGCAGAAGTATCGGATTCCCGTCCTGGCCGGGAAAACGCACGGCAAACTCCACCACAGCGTTCTTGTCTTCTCCGGTATGGGCGTTGGCTACATACTGCCCTGGCGCAAGATACTGTTCCAGAAGCATCTGCAGCTGTACTTCTCCTAGCCCTCCCCTCATCTTCACATTAGAAAGTACCTTCTTCAAACCTCCTACATCCTTTGCCAGGTCTCTCATCTCGGCCAGGCCATTCTTCACGTTGTCCAGCTGAAGCCCCACTGTCTCAAAGCTCTTGCTGATTCTGTCGTTGAGTGTCTTCTCCAGCTTCTCCTCCACGGTGTCCCTCATCTTGTCCAGGCTCTTTTCCGTAGTCTGCATCAAGTTCTGCTGCTGTTTTTCCATAGACGACAGCCTTTCCTTCTGGCTTTCCTCCATAGACTTGAGCCTTTGTTCCTGCATCGTTTTGAGGCTCTCTATCTGGTCTTTCTGGCTCTCCCGCATATCCTTTATCCTCTCCGATATCTCTTCTCTCTGCGATGTCTGGGCCCTCTCGTAATCATCCTTGTTTTCCTTGTGATACTCTTTCAGATTCTGAGAAAGATCCTTCATAAAGCCCTGATTATCCTCTTTCAAAGACCTGATCATCCTCCCCTGCTTTGCAGAAAGGATGAACAGCACCACAAGCGCCACAACCAACAGCGCAAAAACCACATAAATCAAAACCTCTGGCATATTTTCAAATTTTTCCAAATTTACAAAAAACTCCCGACCTCAATAAGAAGTCGGGAGTTCTTTTTCAGTTGCCTGGGTTATCAGAGTTTTACTTGATTTCTTTCAGGAGGCCCTTTACTGCTGCTTCGAGTTGAGGGTCTTTTCCAGCAAGGAAGTCGTTGTAAGGAAGTTCAACCCTTACGTCAGGCTCAAACTGCTTGTTCTCGGTAACCTTGCCGTCTGTGCCCATAGAGCCAATCATCGGGATGCCGAAGACAATGGTAGGATCTATCTGAGTCTCCCACCATACTGCCGTGCCGGTGCCAGGAACTGGCATTCCGTAAACCTTGCCGATGCCGTTCTGCTGGTAAACGAACGGGAACATGAAGGCGTCTGAGTAGTTGCCCTCGCAGGTAAGGACTGCGCTTGGCTTCTGCCATCTGCCAAGAGGCTCGCCATCATCCAGAAGGTCTCCCTGAGGAGCGTAGCGCATATAGGTCTTGGCGCCGAGCAAGGTAACAAGCTCGTCGTGGAGCCATCCGCCTCCGTTGAATCTGGTGTCAACGATAACGGCCTGTTTCTTCACATGCTTGCCCATAAGGCGGTTGTAGATAACCTGATAGCTTTGCTGGTTCATTCCCTCAACGTGAACATAGCCGATCTTGCCGCCGGAAAGCTTGTCAACCATTTCCTCGCATCTTCTTACCCACCACTCGTAAATCAGGTGGGCTAGACTACTCTCTGCAACAGGGCGGAGAGTCTGGCTGAAAGTATTGCCTGCAGTGGATTTTACGGTTACCACGGTGTTGGCGTTGGCAATGTTGTTGAGATATTTGTAGTAGTTCTCCGATGCAGGAATGTTTTCACCGTTGATGGCGGTGATGATGTCGCCAGGGCGGATCTTGTTGGAAAGCTTGTCTGCTGGACCGCCAGGGATGATGGCTGAAACCTTGATGCCCTCGCCGGTGTAGGTCTCGTCGAAGATCATTCCGAAGTTGGCTGTAACGTCACCTCCGGTAAGAACCCTGTTAGAATAGTAGCGGCCTCCGGTGTGGGAAGCGTTCAATTCGCCCAGAAGCTCGCTCAGAAGAACCTGGAAATCATAGTTGTTGTTGATGTAAGGGAGGAACTTTGCATATTCATCGTGATACATCTTCCAGTTGATTCCGTGGATAGTTGGATCGTAGAACTTTTTGGTAACCTGGAGCCACATATGGTCGAACATATAGGCACGCTCGCCAGCGGCGTCAAGCTCCATCTTGCCTGCAATCATAATTGGCTTAGCCATACCGCTCATAAGGTCAATCTTCACAGGAGAGCCGTTTCTGAGGGCAAAAATGCTCTTCTCGTCTGCGCTGAGCTCAGCTGCAGAAAGCATTCCGCCAACTGAACCCTGGCCAACTTTCTTGCTTTCACGGCTGCGGGTATCGGTGCTCCAGAGTTCCATTCCCTTCTCTCCGTTCTTTGCATAGTACATCTTCTTTCCGTCCTTGGTAAGGAAATAAGCCATTGGAGAGCCGTCTGTACGGATATCTGCTATGCGGGTTTCAATCAGGTCAAAGTCGTCGAAAACGATTGGCTTAACCTCTTTTTTCTCAGGCTTCTTAGGACCCCCTGGACCTGGTTTATCACCAGGCTTTCCGTCTGGCTTGCCAGGCTTTTCACCCGGCTTCACGTCCGGTTTCTTCTCGCCTTTTTCCTTTTCTTCCAGAAGCTCAAAGTCATCCTTTGAGAGCATAAACTTGTCATAAGACTCCTTGTCAAAGAAAGCAGCCTTCACTCCGCCACCACCGCGATTTCCGCCGCCGCCGATGTAAGTCATTGCCTGTCCGCCGAATCCGAACTTGGCCATTCTCTCTCCGTAAGCGCTGTTTACCGGGTAGCGGATCTCGCCGCCTTCTGCGCTGATAAGGGCAGTGGCACCGCCTCTCATCATATTCTTCTGGTCATCAACCAGCAGCCACTTGCTGTCAGGAGACCACTCGAATCCCCAGTCTCCATCGCGATAAGAATGGTTGTGCCCCTTAGGAAGAACGGTAACGGTCTTCTTGCTCTTCAAGTCCATAACTTTCAGGGTGTTGCGCTCGCTGATGTAAGCCAGCTTCTTGCCGTCTGGAGAAACGTCTGGCATGAAGTTGTCTTTGCCGTCGGCAACTACCTTGCTGATATTCACAAGGGTGGAAGCGTAGAAGTACTTCTCTGTGGTGTCTTTCAGAGTGGCCTTCATAATGTTCCAGTTGCCGTCAACCTCAGCGGAATAGTAGATGGCCTTTCCATCCGGATCCCAGGTAATCATCCTCTCTTGATAAGGAGTGTTGGTGATTCTCTTGGTGCGGCCGTCGTTCACGCCAACAACAAAGAGTTCTCCGCGGTTGATCAGAGCTATTTCCTTGCCGGTCGGGCTCACGCTCATCTCAGTGGCGTTCTTGATATCCAAGTTCTTGATCTTCTGGTAGCCGGCGTTGTCAGCCACGTAGATGTTGAGTTTCTTCGGCTTCTGGCCTTCCTTTATCGTGTAGATGTCACCCTTCCATACGAAGGAGATAGTGCCGTTCTTGGCAATGCTCACCTCTCTTACAGGAAAGTCCTTGAAATCGGTGAGCTGAGTCTTTGTCCCCGATGAAAGATCTTGCTTGAAAAGGTTCAGAGCGTTATTTGCCTTGTTGAGCTTCATTTCGGAGATGTAGTATACGCTCTTTCCGTCTGGGCTGAATACCGGCTTGAGGTTCTCGCCCTCGTATGTGCTGACTTTGGTATACGTATTGGCTTTCAGGTCATAAACCCAGATGTCTCTGGTTACTGAAGATGTATGATGCTTTCTCCAAGGATCCTCGTAGCCCTTTTTGTCCTGGAATACGATCTGGCTTCCGTCTGCGTTAAAGTTGGCCTCGTCTGCGCCTGCTGCGGTCACCAGAATCGGCCTTCCGCCGCCTACAGGAATTTTGTAGAGGATCTTGAACATTGAGGAAGGGAAACGCATGCTCTCAGCCGGAGCTATTCTTCCGCTTCCGAAAAGCACGTATTTCCCGTCCGGGGTAAAGTCGAACGGGTAGTCTGGGGTGGAGTTATATGTCAGACGGGTAGGAACTCCGCCGCCTGCGGGCATAACAAACACGTCAAAATTGCCATAGATATCTGAAGCATAGGCAATCTTCTTGCCGTCGCGGCTCCAAACGGGATAGCCGCAGTAATTGTCTCCGCTGGTGATTGCAGTTGCCTGGCCGCCTTCAGAAGAAACTTTGTAGAGATTGCCCATATACCCGAAGACTATCTGGGTTCCGTCTGGGGAAATTGCAGGATTGCGGAGCCATCTGGCTTCCTGCTGGGCGCTGGAAACACCGGCAGATGCAATCAGAAGCAAAGCCGCTGCGGCTGCCGAAAAGATTCTTTTGGAAAAATGATTCATAAATGAGATTGTTTTAATATTTGTTTTTGAATAATAATTTCTGCGATATAAATATACTACTTCTTAGACGAATAAAAACTAACTTTGTGACATTATGAAGAAAGTTTTTTTGCTTTTGGCTCCGGGGTTTGAGCTGCTGGAAGCCACAGCCCCTATAGACGTGCTGGAAAGGTGCGGAGTAGAGGTGGAAAAAGTATCATTGGGCAATGATCTTTTAGTGCCGTCTTCCCACAATGTTTTCCTTAAGGCGGACTCTTTCCTCAGCGATGAAAAGGATGTGGATAGAATTGTCCTTCAAGGAGATATGGTTATTCTTCCGGGCGGATTCCCTGGTTACAGGAATCTGGCGGAAAACAGTCTTGTCGGAGCGTTGCTGAAGGAATTCGAGAAGAAAGGAAAGCTGGTTGCCGCAATTTGCGGAGCCCCGTCTGCTCTGGCCGCTTTCAGCATTATGACGGGCAAAAAAGCCACCTGCCACACATCAGTCAGAGATATCGTTTCAAAATCATACGCCCTGTCTTCTGAAAAGACCGAGACAGACGGCCTTCTTGTTACTGGACGCGGCGCCGGAGTATGCATTGAATTCGCCTTCGAGTGCGCAAAGGCTCTGGTTGGCGATGCTGTCATCGCCGAGGTTAAAAGAAAAATGGAAATCCGCTGATTCTTACAAAGACAGCTTGTTGACTACCGGATTGCTGTAAACCTTCAGGTAAAGGTTCATAAGCGGAAGGATGCTTTCTTTCCATCTTGAAAGCGTGGCGTGCATCACGTCTGCAAAATGCTTGTATTCCTCCTTGGTGTACTTGTCTGTAAACCGGAAGGTGTTATACAGCATATCATAAGCTATGTAGTTGGTGCTGAATAGCTTGTAGCCGTTGTAAATCCTGTTGTCTATTACGGAGGCTATGTAGGAGAGAGCCTCGTTGCGGTCCAATGAGCCGGCCGCCAGAAGTTCTTCTGCAGAAATAGGCTCGCAAATCTGAATGTGAACCTTGCCCTTTGGAGAAAGGATTCCTTCCATTATGCTGCGGAAATCCTCCCCTTTCTCCTTGATGTAAGGATGCTCTTGAGACAAGTACAGTTCCCTTACTTTCTGGGTAATGCAGGTCTCCCACTCGTAGGAAATTGCCATAGGAACTATATTCAGGGCGGAGAAGTTGGTGCCGATGTTCCTGTCTCCGGAAAGAGAGAACATCTTAAGAACGGTCTGGCTTGTCTTGTCGTCTCCGTCTTTTGTACGGCCATTACGCTGGGCAATCCAAACGGAAGTGTTCCTTTCCGTAAGCACGTATCTGATGTAGCTGGAAAGATGGAGAGATGTCTTGAAGAAATCCTTTGAAGTTCCCCTTCTTATGACCTTGAACATACGGTTGCTCTTGCCCAGGTCCGTAACAATGCCTGGCTGCATAAGGTTGTCTCCAAAGGTGATTTCTGAGCAGTCCAGGCCCTCGTCGTAAAGGGCTATCTGCAAAAGCGCGGCATCCAGAAGAATGTCTCTGTGGTTAGACACAAAGAGATATCCCTTTCCCTTTTCCAGATTTTTGAAGCCGTCGAATGTAAAGCCGGTTGTGGTCTTGCGGGCAATGGTCTTGATTGCCTCTGACATAAACTTGGACTGGAATTCATAAACGCTCTTGTAGGCGGAGAATTCCTTGATTTTCTCCTCTATGCAATCCGGTCCGTAAAGATATTCTATGACTTTTGGAAAATCCTTGTCCTCAGCGATGCGGTGCATTGCGTCGGGAATCTCATCGTCTCTGAAAGGGCGGATATCATCCCAAATGGAAGAGATGTCTCTCGGGGTTTTCTTGTTCATGTCTTTAGCTTATTTGAATACTGATTTTTCCAGCCATTCCACAAATCTTTCCTGCCAATTCAATGCTCCTGACTTTTTCCTTGGATAAATGCCGAAGCCGTGCCCGCCCTTGGAATGGAATTCTATGTGGCAAGATACGCCTAATTTCTCTAATTCGGAAGCAAAAGTATGGGAAGCCGCAGGATCAACAACAGGATCATCTTCGCAATGAAGCAGGAAAACAGGCGGAAAATCCCTTGTAACATTCTCTTCCAGAGAGAGTTTTGAAATCAGAGACTGGTCTCCCCTGAGAAGATGTTTTCTGGATGGCTTGTGAACGTGTGGATCCCTCATTGTGATGACTGGATAAATCATTGCCACAAAATCTGCCCTGTAATGAGGATTGTCTTCCATAGCGGCGCAGCCAGCCAGATGGCCTCCGGCGGAAAAGCCTACGGCCCCTATCCTGCTGGTATCTATTCCAAAGCGCCTGCAGCTGTCTTTAAGATAATCCATAGCCAGGCGGTAATCTTCCAGCTGCTGAGGATATCTTGCTCCGTAGAAGCCCATCCTGTAGCGCAGCACCACAGCCACAAAGCCCCTTTCAGCAAACCATTTGGCCACAAAATGACCTTCTCCCTTGATTCCCAGGTATGTGTAGCTTCCACCAGGCATAATGACTACTGCCGGACAATTCTCCTTTGCACCGTCCGGAACGTAAACAAATACCTTGCTGCGGTGGCGTCCGGAAACATTGGCATCCGCATCCTTCCACAGCTTGTGTATTTGGGCAAGCTTCTGGCCATATGCTCCGCTCACCGCAAGCAGCAGAAATGCAGCCATCAGCCACTTAAACCATATCTTCTTCAGACCTGTAAAGATTAGCGTCATTATCCCTAGTCTTCTTAAAATCTTCATCGGCATACATCCTCCCTTTCAGAGAAGAGTAAGCCTGAGTGTAGTATCTTCTGAATTCCTGCGCCTGCTTCAGCGGCCTAGGACCCCAATCGCTGAGCTGCGAGGACTTTATCCTGTCACAAAATTGAAGCGCAACCTTGCCTCTCCTGAGTATGTGCTCTCCCTTTGGAAGAATCTCGCCCGGCCCGAAAATAACCAAAGGCAGGATATCCATTTCCAGCTCAGATGCAAGGGAGAAGGCTCCGCTCTTGAATTTGAGTATGCTGCAGTCTTCACTCCTTGTCCCTTCAGGGAAAACCAGAATGGACACCCCTTCTTCTTTAAGGGCTTTAAGTTTTTCCAGGTTGGCTTCTACACCATCATCGATGCACACGAAACCGGCCCGGCGCACAAAGTTACCATAAACTGGCGACTTATACACCCATCCGTTGGTGACAACCGCGATTTTGTCTGAAAGCGCGAGCAGGTACATAAGGTCCAGATGAGACTGGTGATTGCATATTATAACGGCCGGATCCTCTTCTTCAAGAATCTTTTCCGCCTCCTTGAAAGCCTGCTTGCCTTCAAATTCCGCATCGCTGAGCATCAGGCGGAAAGAAGTCCTCGGAAGGCCGGTGGAGAAGAACCTCATCAGCCCTTTTATCTTCTTTCTCAGAGCTTCAGGACTCTGCTTTCCTCCAAGCGCGGTCTTGAGCTTGAAGCCAAGCAAAACCGCCGCAAATACAATCCCGCTCCAAAGCGTAACCCCTATATCGGAAAGCCTGACCGGGAATATCCTGTCTTGTTTGTCTTTTCTCAGCGATTTGCAAACCAGGAAACGGAACAGCACCGGAGGGAGCACAAACGCCAGTGCCACAACGCAGACCATTCCAATAACGGCCACGCTGCCAAGAGAGTGCAGAGCCGGATGAACAGCAAATACCAGCGATCCCACGCCTATGAACATAGTAAGAGCGCTGAGCGTAACGCCTGTCTTGTAAGACGGTAGCAGAGGTTTCTTGAAAGTATGCTCCCACTGAAGACCTTCAACCATAAAGATGGTGTAGTCGTCTCCCAGTCCAAAGATGAATGTTGCAAGTATGATGTTCACGATGTTGAAGTCAACTCCGAAAATTCCCATTATACCCGTTATCCAGATCCAGCTCACCACCATTGGAAGGAAAGCCGCAAAGGCGAGTTCCAGACGGCGGAAAGCTATCCAGAGGAAGCAGAACACAAGTATAGAACAGATAGCCAACACTTTATTGAAGTCTGCCTGGAGGATGTCTATCATCTTGTCCGTCATTGAATAGGAGTCAAAAAGGAATGATCCTTCCGCCTTTTCCCTGTAATTTTCATATGACGAATACAAGTCTCCGACTTTGCCGGCCGGACAGTATAGTATGTCCATAACAATAGCAGAAGAGCTGTCTTTGAGGATGAACGGAGAAAGAAGCCCAGCTACAGGAGAGAAGAATTCCTCCCCCTGAATCTCAAGATCACTTTCCAGAAGATTCCTGAAAGAATCAAAAGCATCTTTGCTGAAGCCTGCCTTTGAAGAGTTCTCATCCAGGGCTTTGAGAAGTACCGCAGAGTTCTTTTCTGAAAATTCTTTCCACATTTCCAGCCTTTCCTTTTGCGCTGCCGCAGATGGAAGGAACGGCCCTATTCCGCTGCTTTTCAATACGCTGCCGCTTTCCTCAGACGCCAGGACAAAAGAGCGGCCTTTTTCAGCGGCTTCAAGAGCCTTGTCCAGAGTCTCGCCTTCCGAGACTGCATAAACGGCAACGGCATCTTTTCCGCTGGAGTAGGAAGACAGGTCTGCAAGCAGCTGCCTCTGCTCTGGCGCCATATAATTGATTTTGGTAAAGTCTCCGCTAAAAGTAACTTTCCGGCTGAAGAAAAACAGCACAACGGTAATCCCAAGAATAATCCAGAACACAAAGCGGCTTTCCTCCGGGCGCAGATTGGCCCATCTTCCCATCCATCCGCCGTCTCTAGGCTTGTAGTCCTTCTTCCCTACCCAATGCGGAAGGAAAAGCACCACAAAAACTATTGCTCCAACCAGAGCCACGGCGGCGAACAGTCCGAAATCCCTCATTCCTGAAGCGCTCATAACCAGAAGGGATAGGAAAGCTCCCACCGTAGTTATGTTGCCTATGACCATAGGGCTGGCAATGTCGCTCAATGCCGCCCTTGGACTATGAGTAAATCCAAGGCGGGTGGAATATAGAAGGGAATAATCCACTGCTATTCCGAAAATCACGCAGCAAGCCGCAAGCGCCACGCTGGAAACCTCTGCCCTGAATGCTCCCATAAATCCCAGTCCTGCCGCTATGCCAAAAATAACCGGCACGCAAATCAGGATTATAGGCCTTATTCTCCTGAAATACCAGGCCAGAAGAAGCAGTATCAAAGCCACGGCTATACCAGCGCACCATACAGAATCCTTCTTCATCCTGTCCGCGTTCATCACGGCTACCACAGGAGATCCGGTAAAGGTCAGCTCTACATCGGGGAACAACTTCTCCACGGAATCGCGGGCCTGATATACTCGGCTGAGCATCTGCTTGTTATGATTAGTCTCGCTTCCACCGAAATCAGACGAAAAACTCATCATCACGGCAGAAGAATCGGGAGTATAGAGATAGTCTCCGATAACCTTGTATCCGCTTCCTGCACCAAGAGCAGAAAGCTTTTTCATAAGGCCTGAAGAAAAATGGAAGGGATCGCCGCTAACGATTCCCTGGGTAATACCGGAGGTTGAAACCAGAGACGCCTTGTCTTCTTCCAGAGCCTTCAGCCACTCTCCAGCCTTTACAATGGAATCCATCGCTGAGTAATCAGAAAAATCCAGGAAATAAGGCATATTCTCGGCGATGAAATTGCCAACGCCAAGCATAGAGGAAGCATCCACCCTGAAGACAGGATCTTTTATTCCCTCAATCCCGGCTTCTTCTATCTGGAAAGTGAACTCGTCTGCAGCTTCCGCCAGACGATCTATGGTCTGGTAAATGTCTTCCTTGCTTTCCCTCAGGCGGAGAAGGCCCATCACCTTGTCCTGCTTGCGGAGGTTCTGGTAAACGAACTGGCTCTGGCGGCTGCTCTCCCCGCTTCCGTATGGAAGGAAGGCGGCAATGTCTTCGTTAAGGTCTATCTTTCTGATTCCCAGCCAGAATCCAGCCAGAAGAACTAGCGGAACCGCAAATGCCAGCCATCTGCGCCCGTCTGCAAAAAAGTCATATATCCTCAGAAAGAATTTTTGCATATCACTTCCTCCTGAGTGTTTCCATAAGCATACGAGGGTAGCCGTAAAAGACAGCCGCCCCCGTAAGGAAAGTGTTCATAAGGGATATCCTGGCAAAGTCCGCCCCTTTTCGGAAATGAGTCACGCGGTCTTCTGGATAGAGAACATCCACTGGAACTTCCACAAGGTCGAAGCCTCTCCAAGCCATCCTCACAAGTATCTCCGTTTCAAACTCATATCGCCTTCCAATGAAATTCACCTTGCATATTTTCTCCAGGGGATACAGCCTCATCCCGCTCTGGGTATCGCTCAGGCGTTTTCCGGTCTGGACGGTAAGCCAGAAATTGGAGAAATTGTTGGCAAACTTTCCTCCGCCGTCCGCTCCCCTGCGGCTGCGGCTTCCCACGATTATTGTTCTCCTTCTCCTGTCTTCTGGCAGTTCCAAGGCCTTGTCTATCATCGCCTTTGCTCCTGAAAGAGTGTGCTGCCCGTCGGCGTCAAAGACAACGGCGTAGCGGAATCCTTCGGAAAGGGCACTGCGGAAACCCTGCCTTAGGGCATAGCCTTTTCCCTTGTTTTCAGGGTATGATACAATGTAGTCTGGATTTGCCTGCCGCGCTTTTTCAAGGCTGGAGTCCGTAGAGCCGTCGCTAACGGCCAGGACCGGATAACCTGCATCCTTTATGCTTTTTATGACTGCGCCTACTGTTTTTTCGTTGTTGAAAAACGGCACTATGAAACATAAAGGAATACGGTCCATAACATCAATTGAATAGTTGTGAATCTATTTCCGCATTCCTTTTCACATTGGAGAAAGTGATAAGGGTGTATCCGGCATTATTCTGGATCTCGAATGATTTGATCAGGCAAGTGGAAATGTCGAACATCATCACCACGCAATCGACCATTCCCTTCATTCTCGGCGATGTTGGAACTGCCGTGATTTTCAGGTCTCCGCCTTCCTTGGCATAGGAAACCTTGTAGTCCTTGAGATTATCGCTGAGGTTGCTTATAAGGCCAGTTACCATCTTTCCGGTCTGGGAAAATCCCCTGGTGAGCGCTCCGTCTCTCTTTCCGGCCTTTACCATATACGCGCTCTTTGGAGAAAGCACTCCGTAGAAATCTCTGCCATACTCCCATCTCATACAGGAAGGGGCTTTGTACCAGAGCTTTCCGCTCTGGACAACATCATCGCTGAGCATCTTCAGATGTTTGGTTTCCGCAAAGTCAGCGGTCATTGTCTTCATTCCCGTGGTGGAAGACACTATGCGGGAAAAAGCCTCCTTTTCCTGTGGAGTTTGGGCAGAAAGCCAAACAGGCAGAAGAGCCAAAAATGCCGTTATGCAGAGTCTTAATCTCATCATTTCTGGACTATAAGTATTGCGCCTATGATTATCAGAGCCACTCCCACGTATCTTACAAATGGAATGTGCTCGTGGAATACCACTCCTGCAACTACCAGACCAAGCACGTAACTGAAACTTATCATAGGGTATGCCGCGCTGAACGGATAATTCTTAAGAATGTAGAACCAAAGAACGGACGCGCCGCCCATGCACAAGCCGCAAAGCAGGAAATTGTAGTCTGTAAAAAGCTGCTTGATACACCTCCAGGTAAAGGAGAGCTTGTCTATCCTGTTCATAGTGAACTTGAGGAACATCTGCCCTGCAACCAGAAGGGCGCTCTGGACTATGGAAAAAAGAATCAGTTTGTACATAAGCCGCCAATCAAAGTGAATGAATAAGTTCCTCGGCTTTCTTCCGCAAGAAGGATTTTCTTTGCCTTCCCCGTACGGATAAGTTCCGAACACACGAAAAGGCCAAAGGCGGAAGCCGTAAAGAAATCTCCGCAGTACTGCTTGTAAGTCATCTTCTCCTGCGGAATAAAGGAGAAATTACCAGTCTTTCCCGAAGGTAGGTCTGATGTTACACAAATATCTATCTCGTCTATGCTGTTTGCAGAAAGAAGGCGTGAAAGCTCCTGGGAAGGGTTGCTCCTTGTCTGGACAACATCTATAACTTCACAGACTGCATTTTCTCTAGCTGAAGAAAGAACAAAACTTAAGGCTGCCTCGCTTGCCGGCCTTCCTTTCCACAGACCCTGCCTGTCTACAAGGGAATGCAGAACCTCTGGCATCTGGTCCGCTGCGCAAAGCAGAACATTTTCTGCCTCTCCGTTTCCCAGAAGCAGAAGGCTTTCCATAAGGGCTCCCTCAAAAGCAAAGCGGTCGTTCACGTGAGTGGAGTTGAATCCCCTGCATCCCAGAGATATAGCTATCTGGGATCCTATGGTGTTAGGCGTTGAGCAGATAAACCTGGACGGATTGAGCATATACTCACCGTCTTCAAGCATCTTTCTCAGAAATGCTTCTGTATCCGTAACACAGCCCAGACCGGTTCCCCCTACAATGGCTTCCGGGCAAGATATCCCCGCCTTCTCCAGAGCATACTTTGAAACCGCTATGCTGCGTTTGAGTATAGAACTCATCCTCCTTGCAGCCATAGGCGGAATAAAAGGCCTGAAATCAGGATCCTGGCAAGGAACAAGCGCCCCCTCCCAAGCCAGAGGAACAAAAACCTCAATGCCGCAGAAAGGCTTCTGCGCTGAAATATGCGCTGCTGACGCTATGTAGGCCTTTCTTTTCATAATTCAGGAGATGAGAATATCAGAGAAGAATCATTGCCACCGAACCCAAAGGAGTTGGAAAGCACGTGATTCAGTTTAACATTTTCAATATTGCTTGCTACAGGGCAAAAATCCAGCCCCGGGTCTTTTTCCATGAAGCGCAGGTTTGCCGGAACAAAGCTGTTTTCTATGCAGATCAGCGATATGACCGCTTCAAGAGCGGCGGCAGCGCTTGTAGCATGACCGGTGAAGCTTTTTGTTGAACTCACATACGGCATCTTCTTTCCGAAAATCCTTGTAAGGGCAACACCCTCGCTAAGGTCATTGTTCTGGGTGCCTGTGCCGTGGGCGTTCACGTAATCAATGTCTTCCGGCCTCAGCGATGCCATTCTTAAAGCCTTGCTCATTGCAAGATATGCCCCTTCCCCGTCTGGAGAAGAAGCCGTCTGGTGAAATGCGTCGCAGCTGTTGCCCCAGCCAGAAAGCCAGGCTCTTACCCTTGCCCTGCGTCCTAGAGCGTGAGATTTTCTTTCAAGAACGATGAAGCCGGCTCCCTCTCCCAGGTTAAGCCCTTTTCTGGACGCGTCAAACGGCCTGCAAGGCTCGTTGTCCAGAATCATAAGGGAGTTGAAACCGTTCAGATGATATCGCGTCAAGCATTCTGTTCCGCCAGCTATAACTACATCAAATTTGCCTTCAAGCAGGAGTTCCGCCCCAAAGGCTATGGCGTTTGCAGCAGCGCTGCATGCGGTTGAAATCACATCGGTGAATACCACATTGCTTTTTAAGCTGTCTGCTATAGGATCCGTGGCACTGCCGTCGAGGTGGAGAGGAATCAGAGAGTCAAATTCGTTTCCCTTGAAATAATCCAGGAAATGGCGTTCGGTGATATCCATTCCGCCAACTGTGGTGCCGCTTATAAGGGCAACCCTTGTTCCCTTTTCAAGAGCGGCGTCTTCTTCCGCCTGCCTTGCGGCTAAAATGCCCAAAAGCGACGATCTTGACAGTGGCAAGGAAGAATCCTTTCCGCACATCTCATATAACTGAACATCAGACAAATCGACCTCCCCGCAAGGAAGGTCTGAATGTGCTGTTTCCAGATGTTTCGGAGAGTTTATCGCACAATTGCCTGCAAGGAGATTTTGCCGTGTCTTCTCAAGACCGAGACCCAAGGCGGAGATGATTCCTGCTCCTGTTATGGCAATGTCCAAAGCCATCAGGGATTACTTCTGGTTTTCCTCGATGAACTTGGCGATGGCGCTTACGCTGGTAAGCACCCCCTTTGCCTGAGAAGGATCTGTGAGCTTTATGCCGTAGTTCTTCTCCAGCAACACAATCAGTTCCAGGGCATCAATAGAATCCAGGCCCAGCCCCTCTGTGCCGAATAATGGAGCATCATCTGCAATGTCCTCTGGTGTAAGCTCTTCCAGATTGAGAGCATCTATAATTTGGGTCTTAAGTTTCAGTATATCCATTTCTAAAAAAGATTTAGGGGCGCAATTTACAAAATTTTCCAGAAATCGTAGAAATTGAACCATTGCAGAGGGTTTTCCTTTACCACCTTCTCCAGAATGTTTACATAGGCCTGGCCGTAGGCGGCGGCCCTGGCATCTCTTCCCTTGATAGAAGGATCTACGCTTATAGACTCCACGTGAATCTTGTAATGGAAGTTCTTTCCTGTTCCAAGCACAAACATCGCAATAATGTCTGCGTTGTAACGGTCCGCTATATTGTAGATTCCGGTAGGAAACTCCGCTTCCTTGCCAAGAAATTCGAACACGTGGTTCCTTCTTCCAGTAAAGGTGCGGTCTCCGGTAAGGGTTATGGCCTCGCAATCTCTTATAACATCGTTGATATGGAAGATATGCTCCATATCCTCCTTGACCATAATCATCTTGATGTTGTTGTCTTTCATAGCAAGGCTTCGGAGCCGGAGCATCTGCTTTGTCTCTCCGCCAAAAACCAGCACATTGAGTTTCTTGGGGAGATGGCCGCACAGATAGGACGAGATCTCAAAGTTTCCCACGTGGGCGCTCAGCATAACCAGCGGCTTGGGGGTATTGAAATACTTGAAGACAAGCTCTTTTTCCAGACCGTCTACAATGAACTTGTCTTTATGCCCAGCGTAAACGTAGAAACGGTCCATAAGAAACTTTCCGAACAGTATATGGTTGCGGTAAGTCCCCCATTTGGCCTTGAACCAGCTCCAGCCGTGTATACGCCTCAGATAAAGGTAGATTGAACGGGCCCTCTTTCTATGGAAAAGCAGATAATATATTACCACAAACGGGAGAAAGCAGTATATCACCCTGATATCCACTCTCCTTAATATGCGGATAAGAAGAGACTGGTTTACGTCTCCGCCTTCTGTCTGGCCTTTCCACTCAGGCATAACGCTAGGTATTAAGTCCTCCGTTGATTTCCACCACCTGACCCGTTATGTAGGCGGCCTTGTCAGAGGCAAGGAAACAAACCAGATCCGCAACTTCTTCTGCCGTGCCGAATCTTCCGGCCGGAATAGTTTCCCTCAAAGTATTCTGGTCCAGCTCCTTAGTCATATCGGTCTCCACGAATCCAGGAGCCACAGCATTAACCGTAACCTTTCTCTTTGCAACCTCAAGAGCCAGGGCCTTGGTGGCGGCTATAACTCCGCCTTTGGCAGCTGAGTAGTTGGTCTGCCCCGGCATTCCTTTAATGCCGGAAAGAGAAGCTACACTTACCACCCTGCCCCATTTCTTCTTGGCCATCGGTGTAATAAGCTTTCGAGTTGTATGGAAAAAGCCATTGAGATGAATATTTACAACATCGTACCAGTCAGAGTCTTCCATCCACATCAGAAGGCCGTCTCTACGGATGCCGGCATTGTTTACCAGAACGGCTATGTAATCTTCCGGATGAGACGATATCCATCCGTCCAGGGCAGCATCCGTTTCCTTCAGGTCAGCAACATTGAACTTCAGAAGTTCAGCCTTTCCGCCAAAATTTTCAATTTCCCTCTTTACCTCAAGAGCAGCATCTTCTCTGCTTACATAGTTGATTATGACCGGATAGCCCTCTTTTGCAAGAGCTTTGCATATTGCAGCCCCTATTCCCCGGCTGCCTCCTGTTACCAACGCGTATTTCATAAACTAAAGCATTTCTTTCATAAACTCTTCCGCCTTAGGCAGATTCTCCAGCCTGCCAACATCAATTATCGTTGCATCTTCCAGAAACTCTCCCATAACCTTTGAGGAGAAAGAATTCTGAAGATAAAAATCGACGATGGAGAATTTTTCAGGCCAGCTCTTCATTATTTCCAGAGCCTTTGGAGAAAGCACGTGAACTCCGCCAAAGGCAAAAGGCTGGAGCCCTGCTATATCTCCAAACTGTGACTTTACCTCTCCGGTCTTTATGTTCTCCCAGCCTTTCAGGCGCAAAGTGTTGTCAAACAGTAGTCTGCGATCCGAATAACGGCCGGTTACCAGAACATAGGAAATGATTTGCTCATCTTCCTCCATCTTTGAGCGGCAGGAAGAATAGAACTCCTCGATATCCATATCGGACAGTATATCCACGTTGTGAACCAGGAAAGGCTCTCCGTCTGAAAGCAAATCAGAAGCGTGCCGGATTCCGCCGCCAGTATCGCGGAGAAGGTCGAATTCTTCTGAGAAACTTATGTTCAGGCAAGGGTGCTCTTCCCTTTCAAGGAATTCCTTAACCCGTTTTTCCACCATATCTCCAAAGTGGTGGACATTTATCACTATGTCCGCAAAGCCGTAGGAATAAAGCCTGAGTATCTGCCACTCTACAAGAGGGCGGCCAGCTACTTCCACAAGGGCTTTGGGTTTATCGTCTGTCAACGGCTTCAGTCTTGTTCCAAGACCAGCCGCCAGAATCATCGCTTTCATAAATGGCTAAACTTCTTCTTCCAGATCCAGCTCGCGATGCGTGAGCTTGACTTTTACGTTGAATTTCTTGGCTATATGGTCTGCAAGATGGCGGGCGCAGTAAACGCTGCGGTGCTGTCCTCCCGTGCAGCCGAAGCAAACCTGAAGATGGGTGAATTTCCTTTCCACAAAACGTTTAACGTGCGGATCAACTATATCGTAAACGTTTGCAAGATACTTCTTTATGCCGCCCTCGTCTTCAAGGAACTTGATAACAGGCTCATCCAGGCCTGTAAATGTCTTGTACCTTTCAAACTTGCCAGGATTCTCCAGGCCTCGGCAGTCAAATACATAACCTCCGCCGTTTCCGCTGTCGTCCATAGGAATTCCCTTCTTGTAGGCAAAGGAGAAGATATGTACTTCAAGCGTAACGTCTCGCCTAAGGTCTTTCAGCTGGCGCATCTTGGTAAGTTCCGTCAGCACCTGCTGCAGATAAGGGTATTCAGAGAATGGTTTCTTGATGAGCTTCCTCAGGTTCTCGATTGCAAACGGAATGCTCTGCAAAAAATGCGGCTTCTTCTCAAAATATCCTCTGAAACCGTAGGCTCCAAGAACCTGAAGCGTGCGGAACAAGACAAACAGCCGGAGATTCTTCTCAAACTCCTTGTCCGGAACCATAATGTACTTCTTGAGTTCCTTCTTGTAAACGCTAATCAGGATATCTTTCAGCTCGTCTGAATAGTTTGCCCTGGCCTGCCATACAAAGGATGCAATGTCATAGTAGAAAGGCCCCCTCCTTCCGCCCTGGAAGTCTATGAAGTAAGGCTGCTTGCCATCTTTCAGCATCACGTTCCTTGCTTGGAAGTCGCGGTACATAAAGGTATTTCCCCTCATTACCCCAAGCAGGTCAGCTGCCATTTTCTTCATATCTTCATACAGGCGTATCTCACTGAAATCCAAGCCGCTAGTTTTAAGGAAACTATACTTGAAGTAGTTGAAGTCAAACCAGATATTCCTCTCGTCGAACTCCGGCTGCGGATAGCAAACGGAATAGTCCAGATCCCTTCCACCCTCAAACTGGAACTTAGGCAGCAGCGCCATAGTCTTTTTCAGCAGGGCAACTTCCTTGGTACTGTAAGAGCCTTTCTGCCTTCCTGAAGAAATAGCGTCAAACAAGGAAATAGTTCCCAGATCTTCCTGAAGATAATAAACCTTGTCAGAAGACACGGAGTAAACCTCCGGCACATTCAGCCCCACTTCCTTGAAATGGTTTGCCAGAGAAATAAATGCCTTGTTCTCCTCCACGCTCGTTCCCATCGCCCCTATCAGCGATATTCCTTCTGCCTGAAGGCGGAAATAGCGGCGGTTGCTTCCGCTCTGAGGCAATTCCTCGCAGGAAGTGGCCTTCTTTCCGGTATATTGTTCGAATAAATCCTTTAACTGCTTCATAAAGATAAATACAATTGCAATCTATCCAACAAATTTAATAAAACGCCGCCATTAAACCAAAAAACCGTATCTTTGGACGTTATATGTTAATATGGATAATTATATGCTTTCAGATATGGAAAAGGAAGACAACCTGCTAAAGGTAATGAGCGATGTTTCTTATTGCTCTGACAAATACCAATATACAATGGGCAAATCATTCCTGGAATGCGGAATGAAGGATAAGATAGCCTACTTTAACCTGTTTTACCGCAAGGCCCCGGACAACAATAACTGGGCTGTGGTAAGCGGCATCAGGGAAGCTATGGAAATGATTGCCAATCTGGGCGGAAAATCTCCGGAGTTCTTTGAGAAATTCCTGCCTGGAGACAGTTATAAAGAGTTCAGGGAATATGCCTCAGCGATGAAATTTACCGGAAACGTGTACGCTATGAAGGAAGGTGAAGTTGCATTCCCGAGAGAACCGGTCATTACCATAGAGGCCCCTATCATTGAGGCTCAGGTGCTGGAAACCCCTCTGCTTTGCATAATGAACCACCAGATGGCAATCGCCACCAAGGCAAGCCGCGTTTGCCGCAGTACCAAGAAGCCGGTAAGCGAGTTCGGAAGCCGCAGGGCTCACGGCCCGTGGGCTGCAACCTACGGAGCAAAGGCCGCATACATAGGAGGCTGCGCCAACTCTTCCAATGTACTGACCACGGAGATATTCGGAACCCCGGCATCCGGAACAATGGCCCACAGCTATGTTACAAGTTTCGGCTGCTCCATCAAGGGAGAGTATCTGGCGTTCGAGAACTACATAAAGACTCATATGGGCGAGCCGCTGATTCTTCTGGTTGATACTTACGACACCCTGAACTGCGGCGTACGGAACGCCATCAAGGCATACAAGGCACTGGGCATAGACGACTCATATCCGCAAGGTTACGGCATCAGGCTAGACAGCGGAGACCTTGCATACCTTTCACGCAAGGCAAGGGAGATTCTGGACAATGCAGGATTGAAGAACTGCAAGATATTCGCAACAAACTCCCTGGATGAATACCTGATATCTGAGCTGGAGCAGCAGGGAGCCTGCATAGATTCCTACGGAGTGGGAGACGCCATAGCCACCAGCAAGCACAACCCTTGCTTTGGCAATGTCTACAAGCTCGTTCAAGTAGATGACCAGCCTGTGCTCAAGCGCAGCGAAGACAAAGTCAAACTCATAAACCCTGGATTCCAGGTAACTTACCGCATAATCCAGAACGGAATGTTCAAGGCCGATGTCACCTGCTTAAGGGGCGACGCCACTTCAAAGAAGATTGAGGCCGGAGAAGAGCTCAAGATCCAGAACGAGTTTGACGAAACACAGAGGAAGAAGTTCAAGAAAGGAAGCTACTCTTTCCGCATACTCCAGAATCAGACTATGAAAGACGGCAAGATCTGCTACACAGACGAGCCGGTGGAAAAGAAACGCGAGTATTTCCTGAATAACCTCAAGAGCTTTAACGAAACAGAAAGGCGTCTAATCAATCCGCACATTTACAAGGTGGATATATCAGATGAGCTTTACGACCTCAAGATGAAACTGATAAACAACCTCATAAAGGAAATTGACGAACTGAAAGAATCCTATGAGCAGCAATAACAAGATATGCCAATCGCTGAGGAAAATCCTTATCTCCTGCATTGGACTTGGAGCCGTGCTTCTAGTCTGCGCTTGGAGCAGGCCGGAAAAAGACCCTGGAAAACACAGAGTTCCATTCAGGCTCTGCGACACAATTGTCAAGACGGCATACCAGCAGATGATAGACTCTCTGTATGAGCTGAACCTCAGCCCT
Source organism: Bacteroidales bacterium (assembly GCA_016285455.1). Taxonomy (GTDB): domain Bacteria; phylum Bacteroidota; class Bacteroidia; order Bacteroidales; family UBA932; genus Egerieousia. The sequence goes on along the minus strand of JAEEQS010000001.1, from coordinate 209,224 downwards.
GATTCTCTGAGGAAGATGGGGCTCAGCGATGCAGTACTGTTCTCCATAGACTCCCTGAGAAAGGCCGATTCCCTGAGCCAGATAAAGGTCTACACTCCAAAGGAACTTAGGAGGATGAAACGTGACAGCATTAATAAGCATAACGACAGCATAATCCGCAATACGCCGAGAGTTCTTGACACTTACCTATTTGCAGACAGCATAAAATACACTAGAATCTTCTCCTGGAAGCACGACACCTACCTCAACAACCAGGAAGTCTTGAAGATGGATACCACATTCAACTACCACTTCCACGACCTGCCTTTCCACCGCGATGACATCAACGGCCAGTATCTTGGAGTAAGCGGCAGCGCGGCTCTGCCTTACAACTACCACAATCGCCAGACTCAGGAGCTGTTCCCGTTCTTCACTCCGTATATGACATATACGTATATGCCTGAGAGTCTGCCGTTTTACAACACAAAGACTCCATATACGGAACTGGCTTATTACGGAACCCTGTTTGCAAACCGCCAGAAGAGCGAAGACAATATAAAATTCCTCCATACACAGAATTTCACACCTTCCTTCAACTTCACAATTCTCTACCAGAGAAACGGAGCAGGCGGACTTTTGCAGCATGAGAAAACCGATTTCAGAACATTCTCCATTACCGGAAACTATCTGGGCAAGAAATATGTAGCCCAGGGCGGTTACATATTCTCCCGCCTGAAGAGAGAAGAGAACGGCGGAGTGGAAGACCTGAAGATGATCAGCGATACAACCATAGATGTGCGCACCGTCCCAGTTTATCTTTCCAACGCCAATTCCATTATGAGAAGGAACACGTTCTTCATAACGCACAGCTACGGAGTTCCAATCAGATGGAAGGCCCAGAGAGATTCCCTGGGAAACAAGATCAAGGATACTCTATCCACGGGAGAAGGAACTGCCACATACTTTGGTCATTACGGAGAATACACCGTCTTTAGCAGAAGCTATACAGACAACATAACTGACTCTGTTGGAAGATCTCTTTACAGGGATATTTTCCTGCTGAATCCTACAACAACGGCAGACTCGGCCAGGGTGATGAACCTTGAGAACCGCTTCTTCCTGAAAATCCAGCCGTGGAATGCCGATGCCGTAGTCTCAAATCTGGACGGCGGAATAGGCCACCAGATGCTGAATTTCTACGGATTCAAGCCAGAGTATTTCATTTCCGGCAACCAGAACAAGACCTACAACAACATTTACGCCTACTTTGGCGCAGGAGGAAAGTTCAAGAAGTTCTTTGCCTGGAATGCACTTGCAAAAGCCGACATAGCAGGTTATTACAAAGGCAATTTCAGCCTGGACGCCGCAATGCGCTTCTCGTCCTGGGCAGTAAAGGACGGAATCCACCTGACGGCCAAATTCTCCTCATCGCTGAGGAAACCATCTTACTTCCTAAACAACTATACTTCTAACCACCATCTGTTCGACTACGACTTTGACAAGACCAGCACCACCAGCATTCAGGGCAAACTGGAGATTCCGCACTGGGGCCTGGAGGCATCTGTCGGCTACACCCTTCTGAACAAGAACGTTTATCTGGACACTCTCTGCACCCCTGTTCAAAATGGAGAGGCAATGAGCATCATAAGCGGATACATTGCCAAGAACATAAAGCTCGGAGTCCTTCATCTGGACAACAGAATCCTTCTTCAAACGTCTTCAAAGCAGGAAATCGTTCCGCTTCCTAAAGTGGCACTGAACTTGAGGTACTATCTGGAGTTCTATGCTGTAAAGAACATTCTGAACGTGCAGATAGGCGCAGATATGACTTACAACACCAAGTATTACGCCCAGGCCTTTGACCCTGCTCTCGGAATGTTCTACAACCAGGAACGCTACAAGATTGGAAACAACCCGTACGTGGACGTATTCGTGAATCTCCAGTGGAAGAGAGCCTGCATTTTCGTCAAATGCGAGAACGTTCTTCAGGGAACCCCGAACAACGAGTATTACTCCACCTACAGGTACATCAGGCCTCAGCGAGCCCTCAAGTTCGGCATCTGGTGGCCGTTCTACATAAGGTAGATGAATAAGGTTTGGAAGACAAAGGCAATGAGGGTTGGCGCTATAGTGGCTATGGCGCTGATAGTTGTCTATATCTTCCTGATATCCGGCCTTCATCCTGACCACAAGAGGGTTGACCCCAACGCCCAGACAACTTCCATTATGGGCGATACGCTTTACTGCACTCTCATAACAGACAGCGAATTGGGCCCTGGAACCCCAGCACTCAAATTCGCCTACGATCTCATCCGCCAGTTCTCTTCAAACCAGAGATGCAAGGTTGAAACAAGTATGGAAAAACCGGCTCTAAGAAACTGGGAAGACCTTGCAGACCGCCTAACAGACGTCATTATTTTCAATTCAGCCGTAGATACCATTCCGGATGCCTTCAAGGATTATCTTGTCACATCCGTTCCTATGGAAAAGGACTATGTCTGCGCAATGAGATATGATGACAAGGCTATTATAGATAACGTCAATTTCTGGATCACCCACATAAAACCAACAGCAGGATACAAGAAGCTATATGCCAAATTCTCAAAAAGCAATAAAGGCAAAGGCGAAACCTGGAATCTCCCTCCGTCAAAGGATGGAATCTCTCCTTTTGACGGCTTGATAAAGAAGTACAGCGAGACCATTGGCTGGGACTGGAGGCTTCTAAGCGCCCTGATTTACAAGGAGTCCGGCTTTAATCCGGGCATAGTTTCCAGTATGGGTGCCGTAGGTCTTATGCAGGTTCTGCAAAGCGTGGCTGACGCTATGGGAGTGGAGAATATCTACGATCCGGAGCAGAACATAAAGACAGGCTGCAAGATTCTCGGAAAAACCCACAAAAAATACCTCTCTTCGGGAATGGACGAGGAAAACGCCCTGCTTTTCACCCTGGCTTCCTACAATGCCGGAGAAGGCAGGATCCAGCAGTGCCAGAAGGTTGCCAAAGCTGAAGGGCTTAACCCCAACGTATGGGAAAACGTAAAGTCCGTAATTCCTCTGATGGCAGACGGATACGACAAGAACGGAGTCAAGGTCAGCCCGTTCCGCGGCGGTGCCCAGACAATGAACTACCCGGAAAGGGTAATGGGCCAGTACGAAGTCTACAAGAATACTGTTGCTACCTCACCCGAATAGTCTTTGACGGCTGAATCCTGCTTATGAAGTGGCAAGGTATCAGAAGTATAGCCATTATCGCCAAAAAGGAAATCACATCCGCAGCCAGTATGCTCCACCAGGAAATGTCTATAGGCATATGGTCTATGAAATAATTCTCCGGATTGAGCTTGACAAGATGATATTTATGCTGCAATAGGCAAAAAGCAATTGCAAGAACATTCCCTATTATCAACCCAGCAAGCACTATCCTTGAGCTTTTTGCCAGGAACACTTTCTTTATTCCGGAGTTCTTCATTCCCAGAGACTTGAGCACTCCAATAGATGATATGTTCTCAAACAGGATTATCAGCACGCAGCTTACCATATTGAACGCCGCCACCGCAATCATCAGCACCAGTATAATCATCACGTTCATATCCAGGAGCCTTAGCCAGTCCACTATGTTCACCATATCATCCATAGCTCCAGACACCCTAGGATAGTTCTCCCCTTCCATACTGCTGTAAACCATATTCCCTATCCTAGTCTTCCTAACCGGATACGCTTTATCGTTATGGTCAGTAAACATTATCTGATAGCAGCTTGCGCGGTCTTCCTCCCAGCCGTTGAGAGAATTGACAAGCTTCTTTGAGCAGATCACATAGAACTTGTCAAGATTTTCTATCGATGAAGAAAAGAATCCCGCTATCCTGAGCCTTCGCACTTTTACGGCCTTTCCCACAAAATAGAAAGTGGCTTTGTCACCGATTTTAAATCCCAGCATATCAGCCATCTTCCCCGATATATAAGCAGCATCCTCAGCCTGCACCGTATCCACTCCCTTCAGCATCACGCCCTGGATATTGTCTTCAGTCTTTATCATTCCGGGCCTGTAGCTTACTCCCTGAACACTCTTCACATACGGAAGCTCCAGGATATCGTCTCTGCACTTCAGCGGCGCAAGGGAATACTGGTCTGCGTTGATCATATCAGATCCGCCGGAAGGCAGCATTACGGAAACATTCACGTCTCCGGCAAAAGCCGCCATCTTTTCCAGCATCTGGCTCCTGAACCCTCTGGAAATAGATATTGCAAGTATTATTACAAATATGCTTACAGCAACAGAAAGGACCGCTATAACGTTCCCCATGGAGGAAAGCCTTCCCTTTCCCCCGCTCCCAATCCTGTTTGCTATAAACCAGCTGAGTCTCAAACTACTAGTATCCTTCAGGTGCATTAAACTTAAGGCCGTCCCAGGTCAGGGTGATGGTTTCAGTTTTGCCTGGGTAAACCAAGTCAACAGTTATATTCTTGCCCTTGCGTGGAAGATGATAGACTGCCTCAGGATGAGTTTCCTCATACCACATATTCCTCTCCTCTGTTGTCATATAAATCTTCTTGCCGTTTTCAATGCGATACCAGCCCGTGCCGTCTGCTCCGTCCTCTACCTTCTCAGACGGAGCCACAGGCTTTGCGCCTATATCCCCGCAATAGACGCCCTGTATCTTTCGTGAGGAATTCTCGTAAATCAGGAAATACGCTCCAGTGCATTCTGTCTGGACAAGTCTCCCGTTATCCCATAAGTTGTTGGTAAAGGCCACTATCTTATGTTTGCCGTCTGAGCAGTTCCAATAGCACATTTCACTCACGTGGACGACCTTGCTGTCTTCATCTTCGTATCCTCCTTCAAACTTCACATATCCGTTTTGCACATCAAGGGTAACTTTAGTGCCATCTTCCTGGGGTTTTCCGGCAAGATGCCTTTTCCAGGCATTCCTGAGCCATCCGGTGCATTCTGAACCTTCTTCTTCCTCGGGTTCACGGAACATATAGTTGGCAAAATCAACAATAGTAGGCCTCTGCCCCTTGATCTTGATTGTTTCAGCGTATGGATTGTCTTTAAAAGACGGATAGTTCTGAGCAAATGAGCAGGAAATGCCCAGAATCATTGCTGCAAACAAGGAGAAAAACACTTTTGTTTTCATGCCAGTACACTTTTTATGACATTGTAAAATTACTGCTTTTTTGTTAATTTTGCACTCCCAAAACCAACAGCAAGCGGAAATAGCTCAGTTGGTAGAGCATCAGCTTCCCAAGCTGAGGGCCGCGGGTTCGAATCCCGTTTTCCGCTCAATCTGAATTTCCTGGAATTATGGTATTGCCATCTGAACAGCAAATGCCATAAGAGACATTCCTAACGTTACCAGGCTGAGGAATGAGAATTCCAGTGTCAACCAAATATTTGATGTCTCTTGCAGCAGTATCTAATGATACCTTTGAAAGGTTTGCCCAGTTTTTAGCAGTCAGTTTACCTTCGTACCCATCCAAATAGATATTAAGAACTGTCTGGATTCTGTCTGTAAAAGGTGTTCCTGCGTGCGTCTGCCAGAAAATGGCTTTATTCAAAACACGTGAGAGTATTGTATCAGAAGCTGAGATTGCTCTCGACATACAACCCAAATACCAAGAAAGCCATTCTGTAATATCGCAACCTCTCTTCTGGGTTCTTTCAAGAATGTCGTAATAAGATTTCTTGTCTTTATTAATTTGTTTGGACATACTGAAATATCTCATCTGGCTGTCATCGGCCTGGGAGAGAGCCATATCAGATATGGCCCTGCCTATTCGCCCGTTACCGTCGTCAAACGGGTGAATACAGACAAACCAAAGATGAGCAATAGCAGATTTGAGATAGTTGCAAGTAGTATTGCTATCATTGAACCAATCGAGGAAAGTATTCATTTCTTTCTCTAATCTGTCTGGAGAAGGAGCCACATAATGCACTTTCTCCTTGCCAAGGATACCAGAAACAACTTTCATTCCTCCTGACCGGTATTTTGCCACATCGATGATATTAATACCGCTTCTGCCGCCAGGAAACAAGACGTTGTGCCAACCGAAAAGCCTCTCGTTTGTAAGAGGTTTCTTATAATTAACCGTTGCATCCAGCATCATTTCCACAATGCCATCTATATATCTCGATGAGTCTTGACTATGCGGAATGACTATTCCTAAACGACGCGCTACAGACGAGCGTACCTCATTTGTATTCAGAACAACACCTTCTATCTCAGATGATGACACAATATCATGGGTTACAGTCTCGACAACCGCACCCATTCTGGCATCAAGTCCTATAGTGCTAAGCCTTCCAGAGAGAAAGCCAGCCTCTTTGTTAATCTTTGCCAATATATTGGAAATCAGAGCTTGGTCCCAGGTGAAATCAGGCCACTGAGGATAGTTGTAAATATATTTCATAAGCTGTCTGTTTTCCGCAAATATAATACAATTAAGCAATGATTCGGCAAATAAGCCGCAAATTTTGCGGTTAATAAGCCGCATTTGCCAAGAAAACATCTCCGGATTTCATAATTGAGGCATATTTTTTGTCTTACAGTACGGCAAAATAATACTTATGCGTACAAAACTGTTTCCTGCACTTCTTATAGCAGTTCTATTGTTTCCAATCTGCACCCTAGCTCAGAAAAGTTTCACAATCCAAGGCCGGATAATCAATGAAAAAGGCGAAGCCGTGGAATACGTGCAAATAGGTATTCCCAAGCTCAATATCGGCACGGTCTCCACTGTTGACGGACACTTCAAGATTAATGTTCCAGGAGATACTCTGGAATTCCACCACGTTTCCTATCAGGCAGCCCGCTTTCCGGTTACCGGAGCGGCGGATGACGTGGTCATAGTGCTTAAGGAAAACGAACTGCCGCCGGTTGTGTTAATTGCCGGAAAAACGAAAGAGAAATACCTTGTCCGCCCCGGGAAGAAGGTGCTGGGAGATAAAGGCGCAATCAGCTTAGCTCTGGCTACCAAAGAATTCAAGGGTGGCGAGCTGGGTTCCGTCGCCAAGACAAAAAAGCCTTTCAAGATAAAGAATATTGAGCTTACTCTCAGAGACAACTCTATACCTGACTGCGTCGCTTCCATCAACATATACCGTATCGAGGGTAAAAAGGAATCTTTTGTCAACGTGCTTAACAAACCGATCTATTTCAACGTTCCGGTCTCAAAGACACCACAAAGACTAGTAATTCACCCCTCAGAAGCCATACTGCTGGAACCTGGGAATTATTTCATCGCATTCCAGATTGTCGAATGCAATAAAGACGCTCTTGAAGCCTACTTGGCCAAGCCTGAAAAGGATCGTGATAAAAATGAAATGAAGATGACAACTGCCATTTTCTTAAAAAGCAGCTATCTAAGGGAAAACGCCCTTGGCAAAATGCAGCATATCCCCGTCAACATAGGAATTGCTGTCAAGGGGCTGGAATATCAGGAATAATAAGTTCTTTTATTCGCGGAGCATAAACTCAGCAATGTACCACTTGCCTTTCTCAAAGCCGGAATCCCACAGCCAATCATTGGCATCACCATTGCCCTTTGGCTCAACTTCCAGCCAAGGAGCTTCCTGTGTCTCTTCATCTATCTTAGGAAGCTTGCTGATGAAGTTGTTGTAGTCTTCCTCGCTGCGGAATGCAAAGTAGCCATTGACCGTGCCCTCTCCTCCTACGTGGATAACCACTGCGTGCTCATCTTCAGGAGTAATCTTGCTGGTGCCGCCATCCTCGGTGAGCTCAACGACAGCTCCTCTTCCGTAATAGGACTGCTCATTGTCGCACTGGGCGCCAGGACCTCCTTCTTCAAAAAAATAGTTAAGCTTCTTGATTCCCATAGAATCCAGAAAAGCCTGGGCTTTTTCAGGCTCTGTAACCAGGAAGGCCGTAAAGTGCTCAGCGGTAATGCTTGCAGGTTTTACCGGCTCCGGATTTTCAGCAGGCTTTTCCTTGCAGGCCGCAGCCAGAACAATTGCAAGGGCAATAACAGCCAGGGATAATAAATGCTTTTTCATAAGTTGAAATGTTATTATTGATTTCTATTTCTTGGCTTTGCGGCGTTTCTTTTCGGCGCGGAGGAGGTTGAGTTCCCTTCCGGTCTGGCCGGCAACGGAGGTGTTCTCCTCGGCACGTCTTACAAGGTAAGGAACAACATCCTTAACCTTGGCGTAAGGAACATACTTGGTTACGTTGTAGCCTTCGTGGGCAAGGTTGAAGGAGATATTGTCGCTCATACCCAGAAGCTGGGCGAAGTGGATTCTAGGATCATTGTGGGCAAGGCCCTTTTCATCGATCAGCTGGGCAAGAAGACGGTTGCTCTCCTCGTTGTGAGTACCCATAAACAGCTCGAAATGATCCAGATGGTCCATAACGAACTTTACGCCTGCGTTGTAGTTGGCATCGGTTGTAGGTTTGTCTTTGCAGATAGGATCTGGATAGCCCATAGCGGCAGCCCTGGCCCTTTCTTCTTCCATATAGGCTCCGCGAACGAACTTGATGCCGGCAATGTAATTGTTCTGTACAGCGTCTTCGTAAATCTTCTTCAGATAAGGCATGCGGTCGTGGCGGTACATCTGAAGGGTGGCAAAGATGATAGCCCTCTTCTTGTTGTAGAGCCTCATCATCTCATCTGTCTGGGCGTCAATGGCATCCTGGAAGCAGTAGTCCTCAGCGTCTATGATCAGCCTTACATCGTTGTCGTATGCTCTCTTGCAGAAAGCGGCAAACCTCTCCTGGTAAGCCTTGAATTCCTTTTCTTCCTCAGCGGTCAGAGGCTCCCTCTTCTCGGAAGCCTTGGCAAGAAGTTCATCGGTGATGATGGTGCTTGGCTTGAACACGGCATAAGCAAGGGAAGGATTGCCCTTGGCAAAATCTATTGAACGCATGGTCTCCTCAAAGGTATACTGGATGCCCTCAGGAGTCTGCTTGCCCTCGGCGGAAAAGTCGAGGGTAGATTTAACGTTGAAACTCTGGAGATGATCTATGGTCTTCTTGCAGTCTTCCAGAGTCTCGCCGCCCACAAACTGCTTGTAAAGAGTAGGTTTTACGGCCCAGCCTATAGGAAAGCCGATTTTGAGGGCAAGGTTGGAAGCTCCCTTGAGGAACTTGACCATTCCTGGATTCTTGATAGTATTGAAAAGCAGGAGCGCATTCTTCAACTCGCCTTTGCTTTTGGAGGAGAATGCTATTTCAAGGTTATTGAAATCTACCATAACGGTTATGTCTTAGTGTTGATTCGTTGTCTTATTTAAGCTTGACAAGAGTATCGAGAACCATCTTGATGAGTTTCTCTATGTATGGATGGTAGTCTGTGATAGCTTCCTTGGCGTATCTGTTTGCAATGATGCAGCAAACGGTGATGGCCTCGTGGCCCATCTCCTTTGCAAGGCCTGCAATGGCACTGCCTTCCATCTCGTAATTGGTTACCTTGTAGCCCTTTGCGGCAAAGCTCTCGAACTTGGCGTTCATCTTAGGCATTGCAAGGCCGAGGCGAAGAACTCTTCCCTGAGGACCAAAGAAACCCGGAGCGGAAATGGTCATTCCCTTGACGGTCTTCCTCTGGAAAGCCTTGATCAGGCGGTCTGAGTTGCGTACGATATAAGGTCTTGGAAGATTAGGATCCCAGCCCATATGCTCAACCAGGGCATTCTCTATCTCCTTGTCTGTTACGCTGTCGCGATTTGCATACCAGTTCACCAGGCCGTCGCAGCCGATGGAATAATGGCTAAGCACAAATGATCCAAGAGGAATCTCAGGCTGCAAGGCGCCGCTGGTTCCGATTCTAACGAGAGTAAGGCTTCTTTTCTGCTCCTTGATCTTGCGGGTGTTGAAATCTATGTTGGCAACAGCGTCAAGCTCGTTCATCACTATGTCTATGTTGTCCGTTCCAATTCCTGTGGAAAGAACCGTAATCCTCTTGCCCTTGTAAAGGCCTGTCGTTGAGACAAATTCTCTGCTCTGTTTGGTAAACTCGATGGCTGTCATAAACTTGGCAATCATCGCAACTCTTCCCGGATCGCCCACAAGAATCACCGTGTCTGCAAGTTCCTCAGGACGGAGATTAAGATGATATATGGACCCGTCGGCATTAAGCAAAAGTTCCGATGCCGCAATCTTCTTTGATCTTGAAGTTTTCATAAAATCGATATTTTAATTTTCCCAAATTTAGTAAAAAAAGATAAATTTGCAGTGATGAAGAAGATAAATTATCTGACACTTATACTTGCGTCTGCGGTACTGCTGGGAATAATGCTTTTCGGCGAGATTTACAGGGCATATCCCCCATTTCTTGTGCTTACAATCATCGCTTTTCTGATTTGTCTTGTGAACCTGTTCCTGATACACCACAAGAAGCTTCAGCTGAGGCTCTGCATCTACACATCAATAGTGCTGTTGGCATATCAGGCCTGGATTGTCTACCTGCTCTGGTTTACAGACATAAAAGTAGTAAGGTTCCCAGTATCAACAATCTTCCCGATAATCTGCGTAATCCTCAATATTATCGCGATTGGCATACTTAGAAAAACCATTGCTGCAGAGGAATTTATGGAGCTGATGAAAAGGCGCCAGGAAAAGAAAAAGTAGCAGCTAATACTTCAGATTGCTGTATTCCATATCCTTGTCTTCCACGCTGCCGTCGTGCCAAGATTTGCCGTTTTCCTTGCTCTTGATTCTGTACCGGAATTTGATGTATTTTGTCCCCGACGGGGTAATGGAATCAAACTCAGCGATCTTGACCTTGTCTACGTAAACAGAGGAATGAACATTGGCTGTATCTGAAAAAATCTCGCAATTTAGAAGCCTTTTGATATCGCCTTGCCTGAGGGAGATCTCAGGATCTTTCAACCCCCATTTCGTATATGCAAACAAAGACAGCCATCCTGCCACAAACAGGAAGAGTAGCCGCAGCCCCCATTTTTCCGTTTTGTCCAATTGTCTAGCCATCAAACTTTATCCAGAACGCCGGATGCAAAAATGATTATCCAAAGTATGAAAGCCAATACCAGGGCCCAGAGCACAGTTTTGCGGGCAGCCTCAGACTTGCGCTCCGCCTTGTCGTAATCCTTGTGCTTGAAAGCATAGGCGGACTGGGCGCCAAAGACTATGGCCAGGATTGCCAGCGGGGAACAGCAGCACAGAGTCTCGAGAAGGCTCCAGCCCAGATAAGTCATCGGAGCCTTATCCTTTACCGGCTTTGGATCGGCGGAAAAGTCAAACTTGCCGTAATCCGGAGTAGAACCGTATTGCGGAAGCTTTGCATTGCAAAGGCTGCATCTGGTACTTTCCGGTCTGTTGGCCGCGCCGCATTCCTCGCAAAAGATTTTCATCTTCTAATAAAGGTTTTTCTCTGGATACATATTCTCCCACCAGGAAGGATCGTCTTTCAAGTATTTCTGGAACCAGGCCATAATGGTGTTGCTCCACTTTATTCTCTTAGGGTAATCCAGAATCCAGTGGTTCTCTCCCTTAACTTCCACAAACGCCACTTCCCGGCCCAGAATCTTCAGGGCTGTAAACATCTGGATACTCTCTATGTGAGGAACGTTGGTGTCTGCAGAACCGTGAAGCAGAAGCAGCGGCGTGTGGATCTTGTCTGCATTGAAAAGCGGAGAATGCTTGGTGTACATATCAGGATTGTTCCACGGATAACTCTCGGCGCTTGCCACGTGACCGTAGGAATAGCCCCAATAGCCTTCTCCCCAGTAACTTGCAATATTGCTTATTCCGGCGTGGGAAACTGCGCAGGCAAATATGTCGGTCTTGGTCTGAAGATACTGAGTCATAAATCCGCCGTAGCTGGCTCCAATGCAGCCTATCTTATCACGGTTTACAAACGGATGGGCATCGCAAAACTTCTTAACTCCTTCAATGATGTCATCAGCAACGTAATCTCCCCAGGTCTCCACGTGGCGGGCGGAGAACTTCTGGCCAAAGCCTACGGCCCCGCTTGGCTGTATCACATAAACCACATAGCCAAGGCTGGCATAGTACTGCTGCGGGTAACGGCTTTCAAGAGAGCGGGTTGTAGGAGTGCATCCGCCATAGTAGTTGACTATCATCGGATACTTCTTTTCAGGGTCAAATCCTGGAGGAAGATAAAACCTTCCCTGTATCTCGTCGCCGAGGCGGTTGGTAAAGCTCCAGCTTTTGCACTCGCCCATTATCACGTCTTGGTACTTATCTGCAGAAACGTCTTCCAGAAGATAGTCCTTGTCTTTCTTCATGTCCTTGATATAGAGCTTGGAAGGAGATGAAGCTCCGCCGCCCACATAACACATCGTCTCTCCCTTTTCAGGCAGATTCCAGGAGGTAACAACTTCAGGAATCTGGCTCAGCTTGCGGCTCTTTCCGCTCTTAGGATCAAAGGCATAGAGAGTCTTGTATTCGCCTTCCGTTGCTCCGGCATAGATCTTTCCGTCTTTGCGGTTCCAGCTGGCTCCGTCAATTGAAGGGTCAAAGTCCTTGGTAATGCATCTTGGAGTGCAGCTGGCTATATCAAAAATGAACATCTGGATATCGTACATATTCGGAGTCTGGCCAGGTGTTGCGTTGCCTATGCCGCCAAATGCTTCAGGAGAGCCCAGAACAAGCAGGCTCTTCCCGTCAGGCGAGAACATAGCCCTGGAAAGGAAGCCGTCGCCTTTGATTATGGTATCTACAGCCCAGGTCTGAAGGTCCACAACACACAAGTCCGTACTGCGAGACGGCCTTTTCTGGACCTGAAGGTTGTGGATCTCCACCAGCATATATCTGGAATCATCCGTAATTTCCAAAGGATAAACCTCTTTAGTTCCGAATGAAAGCCTTCTCAGGTTGCCAGTTTCCAGGTCGTAATAGCTGAAGTATGAGCGGTCTCTCCATCCTGGCTGCCGGTCATCCGGATCCAGAATCTGGTAAACATCTGCATCCTCCTTAGGTCCCTCAGCTTCCTCAGCGATAATCATAAACTTCATATTCGGGGCCAGGAAAATATTGCCCTTCGGCAGGTTCTCGGCCACTAGCTCGTCCGCTCCGCCTGGGATGGCTTTCCAGAGCTTTCGGTTGCCGTCTATAGTCTCGTACCAGGCGTACTCATTCCCGCCGTTGAGCCAGAAAATTCCACCCTTTTCCCTGAGCACCTTTCCGGTTGATATTTCCTTTAGTTGAGTCTTACGGGTGGTCTTGGCCTTGTGGTCTGTATCTGAAGTGTTTACAATGATGTACTGGCCGTTTTCGGATATGCTTGCGTTTCCCATCTTTTCGCCGTAGAGAACCTCGTCCATCCCGAAATTATGTTTCTGGGACAAAGTCCAGGCCACTTCGCTATCAGACTTCAGGCTTACGAAAAGTGAATCCTTGCCTTCCCCATCGCTGAGAACCTTTATGTCTATGCGGTGCTGCTTTGGATCCAGCTTGAGGCCTTTGAGGGAACTTTCCTTGCCGTCGAGATAAGCCTTGTAATCTTTGGTTCCCTTTATCTCAACATCCACCTTCTTGAAATTCAGGTCGTTGATGAAGAAAGAGAACACTCCTACACTCTCACCTTCAGCTTCAGGAACAGCTCCGGAAGCAACTTCTCTAGTCTGCTTAGCCTTAAGCGGAGCCGCGTCCATCAGGCTCTTGCGGTCAAAGGCCTTGCCCTTGGCGTCCTTGGTATCAAACAGCGGAGAAGACACCTGGTACGGCCCGGCATAGTTGAATTTGTCTACAGTTGTAACCTTCTGGGCATATGCGCAAACGGCAAATGCAAGAAGAATGATGGAAAGCAATATTCTTTTCATTGTATGGTGCAATAAAACTATTCTACATTATGCTCTGCAAGAAATCCTCTGGCTTCTTCTGTTTCCTTTGTGGGCTCATATTCAGCGTGCTGCCAGATGACGTCTTCTATCATCCACTCCTGGCCGTTGAAGCCAAGAAGCAAGGTGTAGTTCCAGTCATAGCAAGGAGGATCCACAAAGTTTACGTCAGCCTCAGCCTTGTTGCCCGGCAAAACTCTCACTTCCTTCAGCGTGGCTTTTCGGATGTTAGGGTCTTCACAGCAGGCGTCCAGCACCTTTCCAGCCCACTGGAAATCCAGGTAAAGATCTCCCTCCTCGCTGAACGGGTCAATCTTGCTGTAAAGTTCGCACAGCTCTTTTCCCAGATACTGAGCCCTGTTCTCTTTGGTGAACACTTCCACCTTCATCATCTGCTCAATCCTCTGGCGAATAGCATCTTCTGACGTCTTGTCATCAGCTCCGCCAACCTTGCCGCCATTCTTGCAGGAAGCTGCGGCTAACAGAAAAATCGCTGAGGCGATAAAAAGAAATCTCGACATTTTCATATTTCAAAGCATTAATCTTTACATCTTGCAATTTAGCAAAAATGCCGGATTTCGCCCAATTTGTATTATTTTAGCAATAGTTTTACTCAGCAATATGAAAAAGCTTTTATTCAGTTTTGCCTTCTTGCTTCTGGCTCTTGCCGGCTGCAATCCGAGCAAATATCTTCTGTCAGATTCTCTTTCCGTTAATAGAGACAGTACGGGAAGAGAGATCTTCAGCATCAACACTTGCCCTGGAGAAGATTGCTCAACGCAGATGAACGTGAGTTTTGCCGCCAGAGAATCTACAGACAATTGTTTAATCTATCTGTTTCAGAATAAAAGGAATACTCGTGTAAAAGGCTATCTTCTGAAAGCTGGTGAAGAAACGCTCTGCACAGTCTATGACAGCATTTATTCCAAGAAAGCTAACGGCGAGAATTTCTACGAAGATGCTCGGTTCCACAAGTTCAGCTGCTCTTTCTCCAACCTGAAACCCGATACCGAATATTGCTACTGGATTGTGTGCAGCTATAAAGACGATAACGGCATTACCCGCCACAGCCAGTCAGATATCAGCAAATTCAAAACCGCAGGAAACGACAAATGGAGCGCTTGCGTAATCTCTGATTTCCACAGCTATCCTCCTCTTCCCAAAAGGCTTGCCTCAGCGATGAAGATGGTGGAAACAGTTAATGACTATGCGGTAAAGAAAAACAGGAAAGGCTTTGACTGGGTGCTTCATCTGGGAGATGTTTGCGCTTGGGGCGGAAGCTGGAGTTTCTGGAAGGAGATGTACCAGGTGGATGCGTTCAGGAACTATATGTGGGCGGGGCTGAACGGCAATCACGACAATATGACAAGGAAGTATCAGCTGACAAACCAGTTTTTCAAGAATGCCACAGCAAATCCTCTGAACGGATATGAAGGAGAAGAAGGAGTTTGCTACCATTTCACATACAAGAACGTGCTGTTTGTGATGCTGAACAGCGAGAGCATGAGAGACAGCTTAGGATTGGCAAAGGCTCAAGCGTGGACTCGCAATGTACTGAATTCCAGCAATGCCAAGTTCAAGGTGGTGTGCGAGCATTATCAGTGGTTTTTCGGAGAAAACGGAAAGACCAGCCAGATGAGAAGATGGAAAGACCTGTTTGAAGAATGCAGAGTGGACCTGGCCCTTGGAGCCAACAACCACATTTATGTAAGAAGCAAGAATCTTCCAACCGTATATATCCAGACTCCTTCTTCAGACAATGAGAGAGGAGTAGATGTGGGAGAACTTACACACAACCAGGACATTATAGCAAAGCGCTGGAGCGAGGGCGGAAAGACTATTGGCGCAATGCTTATGGAAGTAGACAGAAACTCCATGACGCTTACCCTTCTGGACAGGGAGGGAAAAGAAGTTGACTCTGTCGTGATAAAGAAATGATTACTGCTTCTTGATGCAGTACTTGCTGATAACGCTGTAGGCTTCGGGAACGCCCAATTCTCCGGCCTTGCTCATATCCAGACAGCCCTTCTCGCTATCTTTGAGATAAATCAGAACCAAGCCCCTGTTGTAATAAGCCTCAGGCAAAGCGGGATAAAGCTGTATTGCCTTGGTATATTGCAGAATAGCTTCTGGTAGATCCGAAGACAGAGTGTAAAGGTTTCCGAGATTGTAGTACGAATAAGGGAATTCCGGCATCAAGGCCGCGGCCTTTTTCATATCGTGGATTGCAGCAGTATAGTCATAGTTGGAGCGGTTCTCGTTCACCCTGGCCCTGGCAGTACGGGAATTGTCCAGAGAAAGCACCTGTACGTTCTGCTCCATCGAAGAAATGAAGTCTATCATCTCAGCCTGCAAAGCTCCGCGGTTTATGTAGAAGAACGGATTGTCCGGCTGGAGGCTGACTGCCTTGTCATAGTCTCCCAGAGCCTCGTTGAAACGGTTCTGGGAGTCGTTTGCCAGAGCCCTGGAGAAATAGACCAGAGCGTCTATGGCTTCTTCCCTGTCTTTCATCTTGGAGATTACCGCGCTTAGAGAGTCTCTCAGCCTTTTCAGAGATGCTTCTAGCTTCTGTGTATCATATGAATGCCTTACAGCCACAAGGTCAGAAGCCACAGGCAGATCATCTATGAAATCCTCCATTTTAAGAGACTCGAACCTTCTGTCCATAGCCATCCTTTCCGGCCTCTTTTCCGCCAGGCTGAACTTGAACAGCGGCTTCAGCTGAATATCCACATCTCTGTACTGGAGAAGCTCGTTGTTGGAAAAGTCTCTCTTGGCAAAATCGGACTCCAGAGAAATCATCTGGTCAAATCTCTTGGTGGTGTCTGCAAATATCTGTGCGGAAACGCTGTCTCTTGTTTTATAGCGGTATTCCTTTACCTTTTCCCTGGCTATTTCCTCGTCTCGCCTTGCTGAATTGTACTGCCCAAGATGAGCCTTGGCGTAAGCTCTGTTCATATAAGCCTTTGCAAAGTCCGGATAGAGGTTAATGCACTGGGAATAGTCGTCCATTGCATCTCTGTAGCGGTTCATCTGAAGGAAAACGGCAGCGCGGTTGAAATATGCCAGCACGTTCTGCGGATTTACGGCAATCACCCTGTCATAATCATCCAGAGCGTTGTCAAAGTCTCCTATCTGTGAGCGTATTAGGGCCCTGTTGTAAAGCGTTAGAGCATTGCCAGGCTCATATTCCAGCACCTTGTTCAAATCATCCAGCGCACCGTTGATTTCCTTCTTCTCGTATAGGATGATTGCCCTGTTGAAATATGCAAAGGTGTTTGCAGTATCCAGCCTGATTGCCTTGTTGAGATCCGCCAGGGCAAGGGAATCGCTTCCCTGCATAAAGTAGATTCTGGATCTTCTGATATAGCCTTCTGGATCATTGATATTCAGGCTTATAGCCTTATTGTAGTCATCTAGCGCCTTGAGCGTGTCGCCGAGGAAAGTGTAAGCGGCTCCTCTGTTCAGATAGGCGTCCGGCTCGCCGCTTTCCTGTTTGATGAACTTATTGAAATCCTCAACCGCCTTATCAAACTGCTGGCTGAGGAAATATGTCACTCCCCTGCTGAAATAAAGGCCGGTGTAGCTAGGCCTAAGGTCCACCGCTTCAGCCAGATCTTTCAGCGCAGCCTCGTACTTTCCAGTCCGGCTCAATGTTATTGCCCTGTAATGGTATGCGGGAGTATAAAGCGGATTCAGGCTCAGCGATTTGTCAAAGTCTTTCTCCGCCCCAATGAAGTCTCCCAGATTGTACTTTGCTATGCCCCTGAAAAAGTATGCGTCATAAAGAGTGGAATCTATCCTGACCAGAGTGTTGAAATTATCTATCGCTGAGGAATATTTCCCGTCTATCAGAAGCTGCCTTCCCCTCAAGAAGAACTGGTCTATGTCATACTGAGCAAAGCCCTTCACAGGCGCAAGCAAGGCCAGCACCCATACCAAAAAAGCAACCGCAAATCCTTTTTTTCTCATCACACTCATCACTACAAAGATAATGCTAATCGTGGAAAAAGTCATAAATTTGCGTTTTGACAGTAATGCTTAAGGTCTTCAGAAAATATGCTTTGGTTTTGCTCCCGGCTTTCTTGCTGCTTGGGGCTGTGAATCTGCATGCCCAGAACAAGGCAGAGGAGCTTATTACAAAGCAAAGCCTGAGGAACACAATTGCAGGGCTGACAGATCCGAAACTGAAAGGGAGGGAAAGCGGAAAAGAAGAGACAAAGTACGGCCTTAGAGTCATAACGGATTCTTTCATAGACAACGGGGTAAGCATACAAGGCCAGTCTTACCTCTACGGATTCTGGTATTTGAAAGGATTTGAGAAAGTGCTGGGGATCAATGCCATTGGAATTATTCCCGCAGACCCTGATGTTTCAAATCCAAAGACCATTGTAATTGGAGCTCATTACGACCATCTGGGAGTCCTTGGCGGGCGCATTTACCCTGGAGCAGACAACAACGCCTCCGGAGTGGCAGCTCTGCTGGAAGTTGGAAAGGCGCTGGCAGCCCTTGCGACGGAAGGCAAAAAGCCTAAATGCAATATCTGCCTTGTAGCCTTTGACGCAAAGGAGCAGGACTGCCTTGGAAGCAAAAGATTCCTCAGCGACGGAATTGTTCCCTCTTCTGATATTTCTCTGATGATAAACCTGGACCAGATAGGAACAACTCTGGCACCGCCTAAAGAAGCTAAAACCGGAGGACTACTGCCTAAAAACTATCTGCTGTTCCTGGGAATGGACAGCGTTGATGAATCCGTAAAGAAAAGTTTTGTGGAAGCCAATAGTCCAAACGAGCCTATTATTCTGGATTTCACCTATTACGGAAACAGGAAAGTGCACGATTTGTTGTATGAAATGGGAGACCAGACAACATTCCGTGACGCAGGAATCCCAGCCATAGTCCTGACCAGCGGAGTTCACAAGTACACGAACAAAACCACAGACGATACCGGAATCATAAACTTCAACGCACTTGCTGAACGCTGCAGACTAATCTTCCGAGCAGTCTGCAAGATTGCGGGGATAAATGACTAAAATGGAGTTCAAGTTAGACTCGAGATACCAGCCAACAGGTGACCAGCCGGAAGCCATAGACGCCATTGTCCGCGCCATTGAAGACGGGGAAAAGGCAGTCACACTGCTCGGCGTAACCGGAAGCGGCAAGACCTTCACGATGGCAAACGCCATTGCAAGGCTTGGCCGTCCCGCGCTGATACTCAGCCACAACAAGACCCTGGCCGCCCAGTTGTACGGAGAATTCAAGTCTTTCTTTCCGGAGAATGCAGTGGAGTACTTTGTGTCTTACTACGACTATTACCAGCCGGAAGCCTATATCCCGACAACAGACACATACATTGAGAAGGATCTTTCCATCAACGATGAAATAGATAAGCTAAGGATTGCAGCATCCGCATCTCTGCTTTCAGGAAGAAGAGACATAGTGGTAATATCCTCTGTATCCTGCCTATATGGCATAGGTAATCCTGCTGATTTCCACGCAAATACAATAACGGTCAAGACGGGTGACGCTATTGCCAGGAACACTTTTCTTTACAAGCTGGTAGACAGCATGTACTCAAGAAGCGACGTGGAGTTCAAGAGAGGGACATTCCGTGTAAGGGGAGACAGCGTGGACATTTATCTTGCATACGGAGAAGAAGGAGCGAGGATTGTTTTCTTCGGGAACACCGTAGAGGAGATTGAGATATTCGACCCCGCCAGCGGAGCGACCAAGGAGTATCGCGATGAGATATCCATATACCCGGCAAACATTTTCTCCACCACCAAGGATAGGATGGCCCTGGCTGTGAAGCAGATACAAGATGATCTCTTCCAGAGGTACGGGTACTTTATGGATATAGGAAAGCCTCACGAAGCCAACCGCCTCAAGCAAAGGGTGGAGTACGACCTGGAGATGATAAAGGAACTGGGATGGTGCCCGGGAATAGAGAACTACTCCAGGTACTTTGACGGAAGGCCGGCCGGAACAAGGCCGTTCTGCCTGCTCGACTATTTCCCGAAAGACTACATAACCTTCATAGACGAAAGCCACGTGACCGTGCCACAGATAAGGGCGATGAGCGGAGGAGACCGCTCAAGAAAGCAGACTCTAATAGAGTATGGTTTCCGCCTTCCTGCAGCGGCAGACAACCGCCCTCTGAGGTTCGAGGAATTCCAGAGCCTGACGAACCAGACGGTTTACGTGAGCGCCACTCCTGCAGACTTTGAACTGGAAGAAAGCCAGGGACTTATCGCTGAGCAGCTTGTAAGGCCTACGGGGCTTCTGGATCCGCCTGTGATTGTAAGGCCGACAAAGAACCAGATAGACGACCTGATGGAAGAAATCGCTGTCAGGGCCGAAAAGGACGAGAGGATACTGGTTACCACGCTGACCAAGAGAATGGCAGAAGACCTTTACAAATACCTCTACGGGAACGGCGTAAGGTGCAGCTACATACATTCAGACGTGGACACGATGGAAAGGATCCAGATTATAGAAGATTTCCAGAAAGGACTGTTCGACGTGCTGATTGGAGTAAACCTTCTCAGGGAAGGGCTTGACCTGCCGCAAGTTTCATTGGTTGCCATACTGGATGCGGACAAGGAAGGCTTCCTGAGAAGCACTACCGCCCTGACTCAGACGGCAGGCCGAGCCGCTAGGAACCTGAACGGATGCGTCATAATGTATGCCGACACCATAACAAGAAGCATGCGGGAAACCATAGACGAGACCAACCGCCGAAGGAAAAAGCAGATGGATTACAACAAAGCCCACAACATCACCCCTACCCAGATTGAAAAGACAGAAAGGAATGTTCTGGGGCGTGACAGGACTCTGGCGGAAATTGCGTCTAGATTTGATATGCCTGATGCAGAATCGGTTGCAAACGACCCTGTTATATCGTCTATGTCTGACGCTGACCTGAAAAAGAGCATAGAAAGCTCAAGGATAAAGATGGAGAACGCAGCCAAGGAACTGGACTTCATTTCAGCGGCACGCTTCAGAGACGAGATGAACGCTCTTAAGGAACTGCTTTCAAAGAGAGGAAAGAAATAGATATGGAAAGGCTGCTTGAATCATACAGCGGAAAGGAAAGAGAACTTGTGGAGAAGAGTTACTCTATCGCGGAGCAATCCCTTGCCGGAATGGAAAGGGAAAATCATCATCCTTTCATAGAACATCCTCTTAGCGTGTCTCTTATAGTTAGAGACGAGATTGGCCTGAGGTATGATGCCGTATGCGCAGTCTTCCTCCACGAGGCTTCCAGAGGCAAGGAAGAAATCCAGGAGAAACTCCGCAAAGAATTTGGGGCGGAGATAATGAATATGGTAGAAGGCCTGAACGGAATATCCAAGATCACGCCTAAGGAAACCCGTCTCCAGGCGGAGAACTACCGCAAGCTGATTGTATCCTACTCCAAGGACCCAAGGGTTACGCTAATCAAGATAGCGGACCGTCTGGAGATTATGCGCAACCTGGGTATCTTCCCTAAATCCAGCCAGATGCGCAAGCTCACCGAAACCCAGATGCTGTATATTCCGCTGGCTCATCAGCTAGGACTCTACAAGATAAAGGGGGAGATGGAAAACCTCTTTTTCAGGTATTCAGACCCCGAGCATTACCGCGCAGTTTCCAACAAGCTGCTTGCAACGGAGAAAGACAGGCAGACCCTGGCGGCGGAATTCATACGACCTCTGGAAAAGAAATTGAAAGAGTCCGGTCTGAAATACACTCTGAAGGTAAGGACAAAGACCGCCTGGTCTATCTGGCAGAAGATGCAGAAACAGGATGTACCTTTTGAAGGCGTAAGCGACGTGTTTGCCATAAGATTCATTCTGGATGTTCCTCTTGACAAGGAAAAGGAAGCCTGCTGGCAGGTTTATTCTCTGGTGACACAGGAGTACAAACCGGATGTGTCTCGCCTTAGAGACTGGATATCAAATCCTAAGGCAAACGGATACGAAAGCCTTCACACAACGGTGGAGAACAAAGACGGAGCCAGGGTGGAAGTCCAGATCCGCACTGAAAGGATGGACCAGATGGCGGAAAACGGCCACGCCTCCCACTGGAGCTACAAGGGAATCAAGTCTGTAAAAGGTTTGGACGAGTGGCTCGGCGACGTGAAAAAGGCCCTGGAAACTCCAGGACTGCTCTCTGACGGCTCCCTTCAGAAAGACCTGAACGAAATCTTTGTGTTCACCCCTAACGGAGACCTGAAGCAACTGCCTAAGGGAGCGTGTGTTCTGGACTTTGCCTTTGCCATTCACTCCAATCTGGGAATGAGCTGCAGTGGGGCTAAAGTCAACGGCAAGGTAAAATCCATAAGGGAAAAGCTCCACACCGGAGACATAGTGGAGATAATGAGCCGCAAAGACCAGAAGCCGTCTCGCGACTGGCTGAACATAGTCATTTCTTCCAAGGCCAGAAGCCACATCAAGAGCAAGCTGAAAGAAGAGGAAGGCAAGATGAGCCGCCTGGGAAGGGAAACCCTGGAGCGCAGGATGAAGAACTGGAAGATGGAGCTCACAGACGAAGTCCTGTCTATCCTTGCCAAGCACTTCAAGATGAAGTCTATAGGAGACTTCCTGATAGCCGTCAATGACCAGACTCTGGATCTTCAGGACATAAAGGAATTCCTGAGCGGAAATACCAGTGAAGAAAAGGAGGAGAAAGAAGAAAAACAGTCTGCCAAGCTTCTTGAAAAAAGCACCAGAAGCCGCTCAGACTATCTTGTCATCAGCGACAAGCTAGATAACATAAGCTTCAAGATGGCTAAGTGCTGCAACCCTATCTTTGGAGACGATGTTTTTGGTTTTGTTACAGCCAGCGGCGGAGTTAGCATCCATAGAATTTCATGCCCTAACGCTGCAAGGCTCATAAGCCAATATCCTTACCGAATCCAGAAAGTCAAATGGAGGCAGACTTCCACATCGTCTCAGTTCCAGACAGGCCTGAAAGTCATTGGAATAGGAGACGCTTCAATGTCTAACGCCATAATGGAATGTGCCGCAAACGCCGGAGCCAGCATAAGAGCTTTCAGAATCAGCGAAAGGCAGAAAAGTAAACTGGAATTCGTAGCTGAAATGGAACTCTCCGTAGGTGGAAACGCTCATCTGGACAAAGTGATTTCATCCCTGAAAAAACTCAGAGAAGTAACCAATGTTATCAGAGTTTCAGACAGAAAAAAAGGCTAATCCAGCTTTTCCTTTACGCAGTTTTCTCCTTTGAAAATAAGGGTAAAAATAGGCCTGTGGTCAGACGCCATCTTCTCAGGCTGTACCCAGGAAGCAATGCCCAGTTTCCCCTTTTCCAGTTTCTTGACTAAGGATTTTCCTTCTCCGCCATTGTAAACCATTATGTAATCCAAAGTGCGGTCTGGATTGTCTGAAGGAAAGGTTTTAATCTCAAACGCTGAAAGAACTGCAAAGTCCTTTGCCAGAATCCTCATTTCCGTAGAATTAGGTTCAAGATTAAAGTCTCCTGCAATAAAGAAAGGCTTGTCTGACTTCTTGCGGGCGTACTTTGCAATCTTGCGGCAGGCTTCAGTTCTGGAGACCTGAGATAAAGACAAATGCAAAGAGCAGAAATAGAAATCTTCAAACTCGGCCACAAGCATCACTCTGGGCTCCTTCTTACCAGGGAGAGGAACACTCTCTACGGAAAGCGGCGCTTTCTTGCTCAGTATTGCATTGCCGTATTGGCCTCCGCCAAAATCCATCGCTGAGGCAAAAGAGGCGTGATAGCCACCGGCAGCTTTTGCGATTTCAACAGGGGAATCCACTCCGCCCACGCGGTCTGTACATTTGTCAACTTCCTGAAGAGCAACTACATCTGCCCCTACCAAAGCTATTTCCTTTGCAATTCTTTCTAGATCCACCTTGCGGTCCATTCCGTTTCCGTGGCGGATATTGTAACTCATAATGGAAAGCACGTGGTCTTCCGGCTTTTCGCTCCGGATTTTCATTTTCTGGGAAAGCCCCGCGGTGCAAAACATAAGAAGCGCGGCTGAAATAACAAGAATCCTTTTCATAGCCATATTTTGAATCTATGCAAATATACTAATTATGTGAGTTCCTTCCGCTTTGGCCTTGGCCTCATTTTCATCTTTTGCCAAATGAACGTGGAGATTCTCCGGCATTGGATTCATAGAGGAAAGAAGCGCAGCGTCATCTGGATCATAGCAATAAGAATGTACCTGAATCTCAGGATGAACAAGAGCCGCCATAAGAGAGACTTGGCCTCTGCCTGCATTAATTACGGAAACTGTATCCCCAGGAATTTCGGCATCTATCCACTGGCTGAAATCATCGTGTTTGCGAAGCAGGCGGCGGGTTTCTCTCTCCACGAAAATTCCCTTGTAGAAATACTTGCTTATGACGTATTTGTGGAAGTAATGAGTGTCTTTGACGGCGTTTTCTTTTAGCTTTGTTTTGTTTTTCAATTTTACAAGGAATGAGAAAATAACCGGAGGCACAACCCAAGCCATCAGCACAACAGAAAACATTCCCACAATGGTGACTTCTGCAAGTGAATGAAGCGCAGGGTGTTTGGCCACTATCAGAGAACCCATTCCAATGAACATAATAAGGGCTGAAACCATAATGCTGCTCTTGAAAGAAGGCAAGACTTTCTTGCCATAGCCATATTCGTCTATCAGACCTTCCGTTATGAAAATCGTGTAGTCGTCTCCCTGGCCGAAAATGAAAGTAGCCAGAATAACGTTCACTATGTTGAATTTCAGGCCAAGCAGATTCATTATTCCCAGAATCCACAGCCATCCCATAGCCATTGGAAGGAAGGCCAGAAGCGCAAGGTCAAGCCTGCCGAAAGAAAGCCAGAGAAAAACAAAAACAATCAGTCCGCAAGCAAGGCCAATGTAGTTGAAATCGTCTGAGAGGCTTCTCGCTATAGAGCTGTTCATGCCAGCAAAATCAAAAGCAAAACCATTGTCTCCCAATGCATTGTTGAGAATTTGAGAAGCCTTTTCAATATCCTGAGCCTTAACTATATCCACGGCACAACACTCTCCTGTGGAAGAGCTGAACGAATTGCCCAGAACCACAGAGCGGAAATCTTCAAAATCCTCAAAAGTCTTTGGAGAATAATCCTCAGCGATTATCTCCTTGAAAGCGAAAAACGCATCCGCGCTGAATCCGTAAGCAGGAGCCCTGCTGTCTAGTCTGGAGATAATATCGTTTCTATGAACATTCCAGAAAGAGTTCCATAAATCTATCCTTCTTTTCTGTTCACTCTGTGGAGCGATAAAGTCTGTCACAGACGAATAGTCCTCAATTAAGCCCGCCTTCTTCAAACTATCCAGAAGAGGAGAAATTTCCATCCTTTTTTCCAGAGCCTGATCCCAGGAATTGCCTTCAGATACGAGATATATGTTTGAAGTGTCGTTCACACCGGCCTGTACACCGAGTCCTGCCAGAAGCTTTTTCTGCCTGGCCGTCAGATAATTGATGCGGCTGATATCGGTATCGAATGAAGCGTCGAAACTGTAATATCCAAAGAATATGGTAAGGGCTACAATTACCCAGAACAGCCATCGGCTTCTTTCAGGAGAATAAGATGATAATTTTCCGAACGGAAGCCTCTCTTTTCCGTGATAGGTTTTCCCTTTAACAAGCTGAGGAAGAAATACCAGAACAAAGATTATGGTGCCTATAAGCATAAAAGCAGCAAAGAATCCCAGATCTCTCAGCGCCGGAGCATCCAGAGGCATAAGTGCGGCAAAAGCGCCAACCGTAGTTATGTTCCCTATAAGAAGCGGAGCAACCATCTCCTTCAGCGATTGCCTTACGCTGGCGGCATGGTCTGAATGAGAGACAAAATGAAGTGGATAATTGACTGCTATGCCAATGATTATGGAACCTATCCCGAGAACTATCAAAGATACGTCTGCCCTAACGGCGGCAATGAATCCCATTGCAAAAAGCCATCCGAAAAGAATGGACAAGCCTATGAGAAGAAGGCTCCTGACTTTCCTGAAGGAGAAAACCAGAAGAATTAGAATGAGTGTAACTGCTATGCAGATGGCCCTCTTGCTGTCGCTTTTGATTCTGCGAGAGTTTTCTACAGAAATCACGGGAGCTCCCGTAAAAGAGACTTCCACATCAGGGCAAGAAAGCCTAGTTTGCGCGGCAACGCTATCCAGACAGCTTACCATCAGATTGTTGTTGGCGGATTCCATAGCTCCGTAAGGAGAAGTCAGCATTGCAATGGCATATTCTTTTCCTGGCGTAAAAATATAACCGTCGTCGAACTCAAATGGAAGAGCCTTCTGCCCTTCCTGAAGACGCCTCAAAACCGGAGCAAACAGAGAAAGAGGATCGCTGTTGATGCTGGAAGCAAAAAAACCAGTTGCCGGCATCTGTATCATTTGCACATCTTCCTCAAGTTTTCTGTCTACATAGTCAGATTCAGAAAGCAGATTCTCCATCCTTGCATAATCAGAATCACTGAGCATCAGAGGAATATTTCTGTAGACAAAATCCGTTATTCCGGCATATTTGTCAAAGTCTATCTCACTCTCCACGTCCGTTATATGCCTTGAGGCTGAGCCCTCCTGAACTTTTAAGGAAAAAGTGTCTACTGCTTCCGTTAGGCGGCTTTTGTCCTGAGCGCCTTCCTTCAAGCTGAACATTGCAACAACCTTCAGTCCACTGGAAATATCTTTGTAAACAGTTATGGCTTTCTGCTGATTTTCTCCGGCAGGAATGAAATCCCAGATATTTTCGTTGTACTTCAAAGAAAAGGTCATCAATACCAGACAGGCCACCAGGACAGCAAGAAGGCCAAAGCAAAGGCCCCGCCTTTTCCTAAGAAAATCATAAATATGAAGGAAAAAATCCGCCATAGCCCCTCTAGTTCTTATACTTTTTCACAGCCTTTCCAAGATCCTTGTAGAAAGACTCTTCCATATCGGCCAAGTTCCGGAGCATATCTCCCAGATCGTCGTATGTATAGGATTCTCCTTTCCTCTTTTTGAACATTCTGGAAGCCTTGTATGCAAACTCTCTCCACTTGTCTCCGATTTCTGTTATCCTGGAAGAAAAATCATTCAGTTCTACGATGCCAGTTCTACTTGCAGCTTCCTGAAGGAAAGCGCCGTATATGAATCGGAAACCTGCTCCTCCGGTGCCTATTTCCTCCAGCATCCTGATAACCTGGGCGAGGTTCATCAAGGCCTTCTGAGGACCCAGCTTCTTTTCCCATACCCTAATTCTGCGAGAGAGGAATCTCATTCCTTTAACCCCTACGTATTTTACGCCCGGGTAGCCTGTTGTCATAATCTTGCAGTTCTTAGCTATCGCCCTTAGGATCAAAGGTTTCAAGTCAGGAATATGCTCTGGCACAGATTTTATCCAGTACATCCTTCCAAACAGCGGATAGGAGCCTCCTTTGGTATATCTGATCTTCAGAAGATCGGAGCTGCTTATGGTTACCTTGCACGTAGTGTTAGAATCCAGAACCGTATAGTCTCCGCTCTTTTCGTCTTTTCCAGTTATGCAGATATTGTGGCCATTGAAATGGAAGCGGTATTCCTTAGGAGCGTATGGAAGATAATACATTCCAACAACAAGGCATACCGGTTTGCCGCTCTCAAGAAGCCCATCCAGAGCCTTCATAGACTTTTCCTTGTTGAAGTATCTAGCTGTATCTGTCTTTATTCCAAGCAGTTTAGTAATACGTTTAAAAAGGAAACCTGGAACGGTACGGAAAGAGGTAAGAGGCATTCCGCCCACGTCTATGAACGGCACGTGGCTGAAAAACAATCCGCTTGCAAGGCCAAAAATCATTGGCTCTGAAAGGTCTATGCCGTGAAATCTCAAAAGTGAGGATATGGCTCCGTTTTCGCAATGCGCCGCCGCCCTGTGCTCCAGATTCAGTTCCATATCATTCAGGTATATTTTTAAGTTCTTCAACCGTTATTCTGAGAGCGTCGGCATAAACGGCCAGAGTCTTTTCGTCCAGAGCCGCAAAATTTTCAGGCTTGAAATGCCGGCGAATCTTGCGCTTTGGAATGCCAGTGTATTCTGCCAGAAGCCTTACGCTCAGCATATTCTTTGCTGCGTGGTATTCAAGAGGGCTGCTCTCCCCTTTTCTGACTTTCCCGGCGATTTGGAAGCACTGCATTTTGATTTCATCAAGTGCCATATCCAGCGCATCGTTTTTGGGTGTCCATCCGTCACTCACCACGGCTTTGTACTGCCCGTTTTCATCCACGGCATAGTTTAGATCCCGAACAACCGAGCCCTTGTAGTATTTCAAGTCCTGAGGAACCTCTTTAACTTTCATTTCCTTCTGGTTTTCAGCAAACTGTAAGCATACAATAACAATATGAGAACCTGGCGCTCTCAGGAATCATAAGCAGAATCTTCTGCCCTTTGCGGAGCTTTCCGCTACGCAGGATTTCCTCTATCATGGCAAACGCAGAAGCAGAAGCTATATTACCTACAGTTGGAAGGTTTACAAACCATTTGTCTTCATGAATGAAGAATCCCCTCCTTGAAGATTCTTCCAGTATCTTGTCTTTGAAAAACATAGAGGAAAGATGAGGAAGGAACCAGTCCACGTCTTCCGGCGTGAAAGAATGCTTCTGTCCCAGCTGTATCAGATAATCAACTCCCAGCTTTACTATGTGTTCAGACAGCAATCTAGTATCCTGCTTGACCGCAAAGACAGACCTTGAAAGCCATTCTTCTTCCGTATAATCGGCCCAACCCTTTAGTCTTCCATCTTCCATTTTTTCCGCTCCGGCATACATGCAAGTCTCTATGATATTGGCAAAAGACGTTATTTCTATCCAGTCAATCCTCAAAGACTGAGCATCGGCTTTAGGCTTGTTTTCCAAAAGCACGGCTTCAGCCCCGTCTGAAAGCATCCACCTCAGGAATTCCTTCTGGAAGTCAAGCAGCGGCTGGCTCTCAAGCTTAGAAAGATATTCGCCTTCTTTCTGGAAATATGAAGACCTTGTCCAGGCGCTAAGCCTTTCAGATGCTGAGACTATGGCGTTGCGCGCATCGCCGAGCTTTACAGCCATATAGGCGTATTTCAAGGCATCCACACCTGTGCAGCAGCTCCCTGCAAAGGAAACCACCTCCATATTCTTGTTTCCTCCAAGTTCTCCGTGAACCATTACACCGTGAGAAGGAACAAGTTGGTCTGGAGACGCCGTTCCGCAGGAAAGAAGATCTATGTCATCTATACCCAGGTCTTTGTCAAAAAGCCCTCGTACAGCATTGGCCGCCATCTGAGCATTGGTATGAGTAGCTTTCCCGTCTTTGTCCAGGGCGTAATACCTGCGCTTGATACCATTTCGCGACAAAATAATCCTCCTTGCCTTGGACGGTTTCCCCTCTACCATTCCCAGATAACTTTCCATCTCGTCGTTGGAGACAGGAGAGTTAGGAAAGAACCCCGATGCTTTTGTAATATATACTTCCATATAATCTTATACGTTGCAATCTATCAGTTTGTTATATTGTACTCGCCTAAGCGGGTAGGTTATCCAGAAAAAAAGCTGAACCAGCGGAGACAGGCAAAACAGTACAAAAAGAAGATAATAGTAAAACAGGCTCAGCCTGCCCTGGCGCCTTTCTTCGCCGAACTCTCCTTTTTTCCTTATGAATTTTGCCCAGAATCCAAAGATGCGGTGCCCTGTTTTTTCAATTGCCAGAATTGAAGGCTTGTACTTAATTGCCCCTTTCTCTAGAAGAGCAGGCTGCAGGCCGGAAAGATCCCCGCTCTCAAAGACTCTCATTGTCTCTTCACCAAAACGTGATGCTCCCTCAAGGTCTTCAACCCTTACTCCAGCCGGAGGAAGAATTGAGGTAGCCTCTTTCTTTCCGTGCAAAAGCCAGCGTATTATGGTTACGGCGCTTACAAGGTTGGAGGCTCTGTCCTGCAGGACAATATGGCCCACAAGGGTAGCACCTGCCTGACTGAGGTATTCTTTGATCCTCCGCGATGTCATAAGCCACATATTTCTGCAGGCGTTTATGAAAATCACCTTTCTGCCATTGAGGTATGCCCTAACGCCTTCATCCAGGAAAAAAGACTGGAGCGGAAGAGAAGGCGAAAGGAACCAGGACTGGCCCGCAACAACTGCTATGTCTGCATCTTCTATGTCTGAGAAATCTATAGGCTCTATCCCTGAAGGAGGAAGGCCAAGCCTGCTCTCAGGAAAGGCCTGGAAAAAATCTTTCCTGCTCCACGGGAAAGGATATTTCTGCAGCGGAATTATCTCCTTGAATACAGCGCTCATAAGACCGCAGAAACTTTCTGCCGCCTTAAGAGCCTGCCCGCTCTGGGAATAATAGAACACAGCCGCTTTCATAAATCAATCAGAGCATTTAAACCTTATAGTCATTTTGGCAAATACGGTTTCACCCTTCTCTAGATTCACTTCGGCCTTGATGGAATCTTCTTCCAGAGTGACCGCAGAAAATGTAAAATCCAACTCGTCCTCCGGCTTGACGCTCACCTTGAACTTGATATGGGGAGCCTTCTGGAGAAAGAGTTTCTTTCCAAGATGATTTTCCAGAATTTCCGATGCCATCTGGATAAGGCACGCGCCAGGAACCACAGGATTCCCAGGAAAATGTCCGGCAAAAATCCTGTGAGCCGGATTCATCCTGACCCTGCACCTGTATTCTCCTTCATTTGCTTCGGAGACTATATGGAAAAAATCATCTAAAAACTTCATTATCAGTTGCCCAAAGGAGTAAACACATAACTCGTAAAAGATCTGGTGTAGGATGCCCCGCTGTTGTCAAGAACAAGCAGTATTCGGTCAAAATCCTTGCGTAGCCTTCTTCTTATATACCATTTGTCCAGTGGCTCCATAACATTCAATATCCTGGTCTTTCCTCCAGAACAGGTAAAATCAAACGCCTTGATTCCAAACTCGTTAATCATAGTACCAGCAATGTTGCCGTCTTCATCGGTTTCCAAAATGCAGATTCCTGTGACCTCCCTTTGCCCTATCTTCATCAGAACGCTGTACTCGCAGCGGGAGACAGTGTCCTTTCCGGGTGAAAGAAAGAGACTAAAGAGTATCAAACACTTTATCGTCCAAAGCACCATTTGTCTTAACGTTCAGGAGTTTAACAATAGTTTCATCGCCAGTCTTCTCTTTCATCCTAACACTGCTTACCATTGTAAGAGACGGGTTGAAACATATATCTATACGCTCGTAAATCTGACGAATCTCTTTCTTTTTAGGCAGAAGACGGGCAAAATAGGCGGTACCGTCTTTGTAAATTTCAACATTGAAATCAGGAGAATTTTTCAGTCCTCCACCTGTTATGCTGCCCAGCATAATGTCCGCTATCTGACGGAACATCTTGTTATGCTTTACGTCTATGCTCTGGCTTGAGGAAGAGGATTCCATCTTCACCTTTCCGCCATTAAGTATGAAAACATACTTGTAAGGAGAATCGTATTGCCAGCGGAGCCTATCCGGCTTGCAGAAAAACATCACGCCACTGGATTGCATATCGCCCTTCAGCATCTTCATTTTCTTGATCTGGGTGAAAGAGCAGTTCATAGAAATCATCGCGGAAGAAGATTGTTCAATCCTTTCCAGAATGCGATTCTGTTCCTCGGCGGAAAGAGCCGTTTGAGCTCCTATCCTAAACGGAAGCAACAGTATAACTATTAATGCAATATATCTCATAATCGCTCTTTCTTAATCTTCTGCCACTTTATCTGTAACGGCTATCTTAATACGGCAAGAAGCAATAGTCTGGTCTCCAGCCAGAACCACTACACCTGCCAAAGTCAGGTTAAATACTTCCTCAAGTATGCAAACGTGGGTGTGAAGAGTTTCTCCTTGGCGCGGCAGCCTTTCCAGGGAGAAGTTCTTGATTGCCCCCACCACACCTATTTTCACAGGGTTTCCCGCATCAATGCTTCTGCATCCCATTCTGCAGGCACAGCTCTGAGCCATATTCTCCATAACTCCGGCAGCAGAAAGAAAACCATCCTCCTGAAAGACATTGTCTTCCTTGATTTCAAAAACGGTTTCCGTATCCTCCTCGCTGCTATGCAAGACCCTATCCACCAGTAAAAACGGCGGACGCTGAGGCACAAGGCTGGTTATGGACAATTCTGCGTAGTTCACTATCTTTCTATTTTGATGAAATCAAAATGGAAAAATACGACATTTTTATGGATTTTACAAGCGAGGTGCTCCCTCAAAGACTATCTGGCCGCCTCTGTCTCCGCTGTCAGGACCGAGTTCAATCTCCCAGTCTGCAGCCTTGATGACATCTGTATTGTGTTCAACCACTATGATTGTATTGCCGGCATCCACAAGAGCATTGAAAGCATCCAGAAGCTTTCTGACATCGTGGAAATGAAGTCCGGTTGTTGGTTCGTCAAATATCAGAAGCTTACCCATAGAACTGTTCTTCAGTTCGTTGGAAAGGAACTGGGCCAGCATCACCCTCTGGCTTTCGCCACCGCTGAGAGTGCTGCAGCTCTGGCCGAGTTTCACGTAGCCAAGACCAACTCTCTGGAGAACGCCAAGACCCTGGGCTACCTTTCCTGAAGTTGATTCCTTCTGGGCTGAGAAGAATTCAACTGCTTCATCCACGCTCATATCCAAAATCTGGTCTATGTTCTTGCCGTGGTAGCGGACTTCCAGTATATCCTGCTTGAAACGGTGGCCGTGGCATTCCTCGCAGACCATCTTTACATCTGCCATAAACTGCATAGGCACAACTATATAGCCTTCTCCCTGGCAAACAGGACAACGTCCTCCGTCTATGTTGAAAGAGAAGAATGAATTGGTGTAGCCGTTCAGTTTGGCGTAAGGCTGGTCTGAAAAAATCTTTCTTATATCGTCCCAGATCTTAAGGTAAGTTACTGGATTGGAACGGCCGCTCTTTCCCATAGGATTCTGGTCTACATACTCAACACCAGAGAGTTTGTTCAAGTCTCCCGAAAGTTTCCTGTAGGCGCCCGGAGCCTGGGAACTTCCTATCTGGAAATGGCGGCAGAGCGCAGGATAGAGAACATCTCCCACCAGAGAAGACTTGCCGCTGCCGGAAACACCGGTTACAACCGTAAAGGCGTTCAGCGGGAATTCCACCGTTATATCCTTGAGATTGTGTTCCATAGCGCCTTCCAGAACTATCTTTCTGGACCAGCGTCTAGGAGTGATCTCCGGATAAACTTTGCGGCGGTCAAATATATAATCCAGAGTAAGAGAACCACGGAAGTTCTTCCCTTCCTGTGCGGTTCCTTCATAGACCACTTCTCCTCCAAAGCTTCCGGCAAGAGGGCCTATGTCTATCAGATGATCAGCAGCGTTTATTATGTCTCGGTCGTGCTCCACTACAACTATGGTGTTGCCCAAATCGCGGAGCTTTTTCATTACATCTATCAGGCGATGAGTGTCTCTCGGATGAAGGCCAACGCTCGGCTCGTCCAGTATGTAGAGAGAACCTACAAGGCTGCTGCCAAGAGAGCTTACCAAGTTGATTCTCTGGCTTTCTCCGCCGCTGAGAGTGTTGCTTCTGCGGTCAAGGGTAAGATAGCCAAGCCCCACGTCTTCCAGATACTTGAGCCTGGATGTTATCTCTTTCAAAGCTCTTTTTCCGATTTCTCTCTGGTAAGGAGAAAGGGAAAGATTATTCAGGAATTCCAGAAGGGAGCTAACGCTCATTTGCATAAGCTCGCCGATGCTCTTTCCGCCAATTTTAACCCAGGAAACTTCCTTTTTAAGACGGGTTCCCCCACAGGCTCGGCATACAGTTTTTCCGGAATATCTGGAAAGCATATAGCGGAACTGGATCTTGTATTTCTTTGTCTCAACCCAGGCAAAGAAATCGTTGATGCCGGTAAAGTACCGGTTGCCATTCCATAGCAGATCCTTCTCTTTCTGAGATAGTTGCGCATATGGCCTATGTATCGGGAAGTCAAATTTGTGAGCATTTTCCACCAGAGTGTCTTTGTACCAGCTCATAAGCTTTCCCCTCCACGGTGCAACCGCGTCTTCATAAACGCTGAGAGTGGTGTTTGGGATTACAAGCTTCTCGTCTATTCCTTCAGTGCTGCCGAATCCGCCACACACAGGGCAGGCCCCCAGAGGATTATTGAAAGAAAACATCTGCTCGTTAGGCTCCTCAAAAATCATCCCGTCAGCCTCAAAAAGACTGGAAAAATCTCTGAAGGAAAGTTTATCTCCGTCTCCGTAACCTACTGTAAGCCTGCCTTCTCCAAGAGAAAATGCCGCCTCTGTAAAACTTCTTGTTTCTGAAGAATCTTCTGCTCCGTTATGCAAGAATCTGGAAACTACAACGTAAAGCGTTCCGGAAGACTTAGCTCCCTCTTTCAGGAACTGGTCCAGCTTAACGAGCCTGCCTCCGGAAAGAAGCCTTGTATAACCTTGCTGCTTAAGATCCAGAAGACGCTCCACAAGCATTTTTTCCTCCGCGTTTATCTTGGAAAGAATGTAGACAGCAGAGCCTTTTTCTATGCCTTCCACAAAGGCCATCACATCTTCAACGGTCTCCTTCTTGACCTGGCAACCACTTATTGGAGAATAAGTTATACCTATCTTTGAATAGAGAATCCTCAGATAGTCGTAAATCTCCGTGCTGGTGGCGACAGTAGAACGCGGATTGCGCGTATTGGTCCTCTGCTGGATAGCGATTGCAGGAGGAATTCCCTCTATTTTGTCCACGTCCGGTTTTGACATTCTGCCCAAAAACTGGCGGGCGAAAGAAGAAAGACTTTCCGCAAATCTTCTCTGCCCTTCTGCATAGAGAGTGTCAAAGGCAAGGGAACTCTTGCCGCTGCCGCTGACTCCGGTAATAACGCACAGCTTTCCGCGCGGAATCTTCAACGATATGTTTTTCAGATTGTTGACCCGTGCGCCAGTTATGATGATATATTCCTGGTCAGCCATTATGTGAAAGCTAGGGAATTACTGGGCTTCCTTGAGCCTCTCTGCGTTCTCAGCAATCTGGAGCTGATCTATCACCTCCTGAATCTCTCCGTCCATAAAAACAGGAAGATTGTGGGTTGACCAGTTGATTCTATGATCCGTGACACGGCTCTGAGGATAGTTGTAAGTGCGGATCTTGGCGCTGCGGTCTCCGGTGGAAACCATAGTCTTTCTCTTGGATGAAAGGTTGTCAAGATACTTCTGGTATTCCATATTGTAGAGTCTGGTACGGAGCTCGTTCATTGCTTTTTCCAGATTCTTCAGCTGGTTTCTCTCGTCCTGGCACTGAACAACGATTCCGGTTGGAATGTGAGTCAGCCTTATCGCTGAGTAAGTTGTATTGACGCCCTGGCCTCCAGGACCTGATGCGCAGAAAATATCTTTGCGAATATCTTTCTCGTTGATTTCCACGTCAAACTCGCCTGCCTCCGGAAGCACTACCACGGAAGCGGCGGAAGTGTGAAGCCTGCCCTGAGTTTCGGTCTGAGGCACTCGCTGTACGCGGTGAACGCCGCTCTCATACTTTAGAAGACCGTAAACGCCATCTCCAGAAACAGTACAGATGATTTCCTTGTAACCGCCTGCAGTTCCAGGTGTTTGGGAGGTAACCTCCAGCTTCCATCCTTTGCGCTCGATGTACTTGGAATACATTCGGAAAAGGTCTCCTGCAAAAATGGCGGCCTCGTCTCCTCCGGTTCCTCCGCGGATTTCCATAATGGCGTTCTTGCCGTCTTCCGGATCAGCTGGGATCAGAAGGAGTTTTATCTCCTCCTCCATCTTTGGAAGAGCCTCTTCCAGAGAAGCCATCTCTTCACGGGCCATCTCCTTGAGCTCCTCGTCTTTCTCGTTGACTATAAGATCCTTGGCTGCATCATAGTCTGAGAGCATCTTCTTGTATTTCTCTCCGGCCTTTACTATTGGCTCCAGTTCTTTGTAGTCTTTGTTGAGCTGGACATATTTCTTCATGTCAGCCATCGACTCCGGGTCCGAAAGCTGTTTCTGAATCTCGGCAAGCCTGACTTTCAGCCCTTCCACTTTTTCCAGCAATGTATTGTTGTCGCTCATAATCTTCTGTATTATTCAATGCTGCGTATCCAGCATCTTCTTCTCATATAAAATTCTTTCTTGTAGCTCTCCCAAACCTTTATGGCAGCTATGTTAGTGTCTATCTGCGGGTTGGAGATGGCAGTCTTTACCTTCATCTTATAGTAGCTAGTCTCCAGCTTGGTGTGGAAAATCGCCGATAGTCCCTTGGAATGCCATTCAGGAGCGGATCCCAAAAGCATCAGGTCTACTTTCTTGTATCTCCAGAAGGCCAGAAGTATAAACAGCCAACCTATAGGAAATAGTTTTCCCCTGGCTCTCTTGAAAGCCCTGGAGAGTGACGGCATACTCACGCCAAAAGCCGCCAGGTTACCGTCTTTGTCCAAAACCATACAGGTAAGCCCTTCTTTCAGGTAAGCAAAATAATGGTCTCCCATTTCCTTCTGCTCCTCTTTAGTCAGAGGTATGAAATTGTGAACAGCCTTGAAAGACTCGTTGTAAATCTTGAAGAACTGATCCAGAAGCTTTTCTTTCAGGGCCTTGTCGCGCTTCACATCCCTTATCTTGAGAACCTTAAGTCCATACCTTTCTACCAGGAGCTTGGATATCCTGCCCAGCTTTTCAGGAACTCCCATTGTGGCATCCATCTCATACTGAATCCAGTCACACTCTTTCTCAAACCCCATCTTCTGCATATAATCCACGTAGTACGGATAGTTGTAAAGGCAGTTGACCTGCGGCTCCTTGTCAAAACCCTCCACCAGCATTCCCTGCCGTCCGAGAGTGTTGTATGCAAGCGGGCCGTGGATCTCTGTCATTCCCTCTGCCTTGCCCCATTTCTGAACAGCATCTATCAGTGCCTCAGCGATTTTTGGATCTTCCTCAAAGTCAAACCATCCGAACCTTACCCTCTTGAGGTTGTAGTATTCATTGTAACGCGGATTAATTATGCCCTGCACCCTTCCAACAACTTTTCCGTTCTCGTCATAAGCCAGGAAAAGCTTTCTCTTGCAGTAAAGCAGAGCCGGATCCTCCTTCAGCGAGTGCTTCTGGTCTGAGTCCAGCGTGGGAACATAGTACCTGCACTTGCGGTAAAGGCGGTTCTGGAACTTGTAAAACTGCCTGAACTGTTTTTCTGTGGTAACTTCCTTGACTGTAATAGGCATAATTGTGCAAATTTGCAAAGTCTGCAAATTTAGCAATTATACCTCAAGCTTCAAAATCGACTTTATAGCCGCCTGTGCGCAGACGCATCCGAAAGCGGCCGGCATATAGGAAATTGTGCCAGTGCGGCTCTTGTGGTTTTTCTCTTCAAAAGGCACAATGGCTTCCCGCATAGGCAGTTCTTCAGAGAATACCGCAAGGAATCCCTTTGATATACCCACCTTTCTCAGCCTTTTCCTCAGCATATATGCCAGCGGGCAGTTGAAAGACTTGCTGATGTCCGCAACCCTGATCTTGGTGGCATCCCATTTTGCACCGGCTCCCATAGAACTAACAAGCGGAATCTTATGGTCTATGCAGAATTTTATCAAGGCTATTTTAGGAGACATTGTATCTATGGCATCTATGGCAACATCCACGCAAGGCTCTTCGTCTGAGCCAAGCATAGGAAGAACGGAAGGAATATTTTCCTCTGTCAGATAATCTTCAACGACAGTTATTTTCAAATCGGGATTAATATCCAGAAGCCTCTGGCGCATAACTTCTGTTTTCTTCTTGCCGAGAGTGGAATCGAAGGCAGCAATCTGACGGTTTTTGTTTGTTGTGGAATAAACATCAGAATCAGCGATAATCATATGCCCCACACCGGCCCTGGCAATCATTTCGGCTGCCATAGCCCCTACTCCGCCAAGTCCTGCCAACGCCACACAGGCAGCAGACAAACGGGCCATACCCTCCTCTCCAACTTGAAGCAAAGTCCTTTCCCTGAAATCTTCCATCAGAGTTCCCCCTTCTTCTCAAGTTCCTTGGCCTTGTTCCAGTATTCATCCATTTGAGCCAGAGTCATATCCTTGAGGCTCAAGCCCTTCTTGATGGTATTTTCCTCCAGATAGCCAAAACGGCGGCGGAATTTTGCGCAAGTTTCTTCAAGGGCCGTGTCCGGATCAAAGCCGTACAGACGGGCAGCGTTGATGACGGAAAAGAGGAAATCGCCGAGCTCTTCCTCAGCCTCTTTTCCTCCTTCAGGAAGAGCGGCACGGAGTTCTCCAAGTTCTTCTGAAACCTTGTCCCAGACATCTTCCTTCTTCTCCCAGTCAAAACCTACGGCACGGGCTTTCTCCTGAATGCGGAATGCCTTTATGACGCTAGGCAGAGATTCCGGAACGCCGCTCAGAACTGTCTTGTTCCCGTCTTTTTCCTTGGTCTTTAGCTGCTCCCAGTTGCCTACAACCTCTTCCGCGTTTTTCACCTCCACGCTGCCGTAGATATGCGGGTGGCGGTATATCAGCTTGTCGCAGAGCTTATTGCACACGTCTGCTATATCAAACTCGCCTTTTTCCTTCCCTATCTTTGCATAGAAAACCACGTGAAGCAGAAGATCGCCGAGCTCTTTGCAGATATTGGACATATCATTCTTGAGTATGGCGTCTGAAAGCTCGTAAGTTTCCTCGATTGTTTGAACCCGAAGGGTTTCAGGAGTCTGCTTGCGGTCCCAAGGGCATTTCTCGCGGACCGTATCCATAACGTCCAGCAGCCTTTCAAAGGCCGCCAGCTCTCTTTCTCTCTTTGTTTCCATATATGTGAGAGGTATGTCTATTTTGTGTTTCTGGTAGGAGGGAACTTGGTGTCTGAAGGATGAGCCAGCCAGATATCGAACCTAAGCATCGCATACTCGGGAACTCCCTTTCCTCCGGACATGCTTCCGTCTGCTCCATAGCCCAGTCCGCTCATAAATAAAGTAACACCCTTGTCTGCGTAAGTCATGCTCTTTATGGCTCTTACGAAACCCAGAATCAAAGATTCGGAGCCGCCGACACCTACTGAAATATCAGAACTGGTTGCACTTGAGCCGTAGGTGGTCATATCGTTGTAAGTTTCCCTCATAGTTACACTCAATGGGGTGTAATCATTTGAAGAGTCGTAAATGCGGTACTTCTTGGCCGTATCTCTAATGTTGGTGTCGAACACATATCCGTCTAGAAGACGTCCCACATACCAAACTCCCACAGAATTACCAGCTTCAACCGTATCTGCGGCAGGAATACCTGTAGGATGAGTAAAATTGCGGAAATACCAGCCCATTGCCGTAGAATCAATTTTAGGAGTGAAATTCTTTTTTGAATAGCTCTCCAAAGAATCTATCTGGAATTTTTCCACGTCATCTACCACGATACCCGCTTTAATCTCGTAAATCATATTTACTGCAGACTGCTGACCACCAGAAGAATAGCCTGAAGATGAAGCCTTTGATGAAGTAAGCCACGGCGGCATAATGGCGGTAACGCTGCCTCCTTGATGCAGTTTCCCCAAAAGCTCGCGCATTCCTTCCGTACAAGTTGAGTTGAGAATGAAAAGAGACGGGCCGTAGTAGATGCCAGGATCATATGTTCCAAGCATTCTGGCTTTTATGGAATCCGTCGTGCTCTGGCAAGTGCCGTCCAGAGAATAGGTATTATAGTGGATGTAAATACCATCGTTGTATCCCGGAGCTATGGCTCCAGAGCCCTGCTCAAAATTAATTAATGTCAGTCCGGACTGAAGTTTCTGGGCAGAAGGACAATTGGCCTGTATATATGCATCCAGTATCTTCTCCTGAATTTCCCTATCGGAAAGCTCCTTCTCCTTGGCGCAACTTGAAAAGGCGGCAATTGCCAGTGCTACAAGTGCAAATCTCAGCTTTATGCTCATATTGTCAATTTTTGTCTAATTCACTTAATCTGGTCTATCTTCATTTCAAACAGCAGCGGCGTAAGTTTAGGAAGAGTAGACATAATCTGGTTGCCATAACCATATCTGGCAGAAAAGATTACGTAGCAATGCTCTCCTTCTCTGACTCCCTCCAGGCCTTTGTTCAGCCCTGCCACCATAGCTGAATGGCCAAACCTCACCCTGAATGGCTTTCCATCTGTAACAAAGCCTGTTGCCTCGGCAACTTCAAGGTCGTTGGTGGCAAATAAACTGCCCTTGCCGTGGTTAAAGGTATAGCCGCTGTAGTGGAAAATCAGGGAATCTCCGCTGCTAAGGGTCTTCCCCGTCCCCTCCTCAAGAATCACGCGGACCACACCTCCGTTGTAAACCAACGTATAGTCTGTGCTCAGCGATGAAACATAGCTGTCTATGGCCGCCTCTTGATTGGCATAAGTGTTCTTGCGGTCCTCCTTGTCGCAGTTTGCGGCAAGAAGAACGGCAGCGCACAGTATCAAAAGTCTTCTGACCATACGAATCTTATTCTACATCAAAAGCTATGCCGAGAATTCCCCGAGGAATTGCCTCAGAGACTTCTCGAAATAATCCGCAACTTCTTCCACGCTCACATCATAAATCCTGCCGCCGGCAGCCCTTTCGTGGCCTCCTCCGTTGAAGTACATTCGGCAGAGCCGGTTTACGGAAACGGCCCCTTTGCTGCGCAAAGATACTTTAATATATCCATTTGACTGCGTCAGCAGAGCGGAAAATTCAACATTTTTTATTTTCAGAGGCAGATTCACGAATCCTTCCGAATCCCCGTCGCAATAATTGTAAAGGTCTTTTGTAGCCTGGTCCAGAATCATCACTGCGGCTTTCAGATCCGGATAAACAGTCATTTTCTCCTTGAGCATCAGCCCCATCAGCCTCATTCTGTCTTCTGAAAAGCTGTTCATAATCTCCATCTGGATCTTTTCCCTGTCAACCCCCGCCTCAGCGATTTGCGAGGCCATAAGGAAAGTGGAAGGGAAAACGGAATTGCAGAAGTTGTTGGTGTCTGTCATCATACCGGTGTACAGAGAGGTCTTTGTCTGGAACGGAATCTGCGCCCCAAGCTCCTCTGCTGCTTTCAGAATCCACCAGGTCAGCTCTGCTGCGGAAGAGACTTCAGTCTCTGAGAATACTATGTCTGCAAACTGCTCAGGAGAAGGATGGTGGTCTATCAAAACCTTCTTTGCCTTGGATCCACGGATAATGTCCGCCATACCTTCCGTTCTGGACAACGCGCTGAAATCCATACATATAATAAGGTCTGCTGTGGATATGGCCTCTTCTGCCTGGCTCTTCTGGCGGGAATAAACCAGAATGCTGTCTGTAGAGTACATAAACTTCAGGTAATCCGGGAAGTTATCCGGCACAATCATAGTCCCGGATTTGCCAAAAGAGGACTCTATCCAAGCCTCCATTCCGGTAATGCACCCAATGCAGTCTCCGTCAGGATTGTGATGCCCGATTATCACAATTTTGCCCGAAGAAGATAGCAGGCTGTAAAAGTCACCAACTGTTTTTGAATCTATTTTCATAACTCTATCGGAGAGCAAAATTAAAAATTATTGCTTGATGAGAAGATTTTTTTTATTTTTGTCCTTGTTAAACCTATAAGGAAATAAGAAACACAAATATGAAAAAGCTATTTACAATTGTTATTCTCCCTATCATCATCATCCTGTTGGGATACCTGATCGTAAAGGGCGTAATGAAACCAATCAAGTTCAACGAAGAAAGAGCTGCCAGAGAGCAGGTTGCCATTCAGAAACTGAAAGACATCCGCGATCTCCAGGTTGCCTACAAGAACAAGTACGGTAAATTCGCCGCCACTCTGGATTCCCTGGCTGATTTCTACAAGAATGACAAGATGATCATCAACATGCAGATTGGTTCCGTTAATGACTCCGCGATGGTAGCCCATACGGAGGCTGTAAGGAATGTCAGCAAGAAGGTAAAACTCACAGACAAGGATCTTTACGAGCTCTACAAGAAAGGAGACAAGAACCTTGTATTCTCCATCAAGAGTGAAATTCCTGTTAAGGATACACTGCTCAAGAGAGAGGACTTCAATATCGACAAGCTGGACGAGATTCCTTTCTCAGACGGCGCTAAAATCAGCATGAAGAGCATTGTAAAG
This sequence comes from Bacteroidales bacterium, assembly GCA_016285455.1. Classification (GTDB taxonomy): domain Bacteria; phylum Bacteroidota; class Bacteroidia; order Bacteroidales; family UBA932; genus Egerieousia. Next base: position 167,425 of record JAEEQS010000001.1, on the reverse strand, counting down.
CAGGTTTCGGGTGTAGATGTTCCTCTGTTTGAGGCAACTATTCCTTTCAACGATCTTCTCAAGGGAATGGATCACCAGCTTTTGGTTAACCTCAACTGCGAAAAAGACAAGATGAACAAGTTCCCTGGCCTGAAGGTTGGAAGCATAGACGCTCCTAACAACAACGCCGGCAACTGGGAATAATGTCTGACTACTCTCCCACACACCTGTTTACACTTGTACCCGAAGGTTTTTCAGACAGTAAAACCCGGGAAAATATCTTCTGCACCTTATTCCCTGAGGAAAAGGGTGCAGAAGTTTTTTCTGTGCCCATTCCACAATATTCTGCTGAACTGATCTATGCCTGGGAAGGCCGTAACGGCGCTATAAGCCCTGAAGCGGGAGTTCTGCCTACGGTGGCAAAGCATCTGAAAGACCTCTCCTGCCTAAAAGAACACAACAAGCTTATTCTGGATTTTGACATAGACCGCCACCAGACCTGCATTCTTCTGGCAGAAGGAGACCGTCTTATTGCGGCTAACAGCTACCGCACGGTAGATTTTCCCACTGCTATTTACTATATGCTGGAACTTCTCAGCAAAAGCCAGATAAACCCTCAGCAGACAACCGTAAATCTTATAGGAAAGGCAGATGACGGCCAGCTGCAAATGCTGCGTTCATACGTAAAAGACATAAAGCTCTGTCTATAAAGCCCGTATGAGAATCATCGGAGGAAAACTCAAAGGCAAGACTATAAATCCGCCTGCAGGCTATCCTGCAAGGCCTACCACAGATTTTGCCAAGGAAGGGCTTTTCAACATTCTGGAAAATGAGTATGAACTTGACGGGTTCAGCCTTCTGGACCTGTTTGCCGGCACCGGCAGCATCAGCGCGGAATTCATCTCCCGAGGCGGAAAGGAAGCAGTCTGCGTGGAAATGAACCGGAAAAACGCCTCCTTCATAAGCAAGACGCATAAAAGCCTTGGGCTTAAAGAAATCCGCACTGTCCACAACAACGTTTTCGACTTTCTGGATATCTGCAACCGCAGCTTCGACTTCATCTTTGCAGATCCTCCATATGCCCTTGAAGGCATTGAGACCCTTCCTGACAGGATATTTGACAGGGAAACCCCTATTTTAAGCGGTCAGGGCTACTTTATTCTGGAACACGGAGATGACCACGATTTTTCATCCCACCCGCATTTTGTAAAGGAGCGGAAGTACGGGAAGGTGCATTTTTCATTTTTTTCCTAAAACCGTTTGCACATTCCAAAAAGATATCTATATTTGCACTCCCAAAACGGAACTGGTGCGTTAGTTCAGCTTGGTTAGAATGCCTGCCTGTCACGCAGGAGGTCACGAGTTCGAGTCTCGTACGCACCGCAAAAAAAGCCGCTCAATCGAGCGGCTTTTCTGTTTGTTACCTGTGCAGGCGGTAAGGTTTCTTGTGGAACTTGTCTTTAAGAAGCGGTCCATTGCACTTTCTCCTTACGCTGGACTTTGTTTTAGGAGCACCTGAAGAATAGGCGTTTGACCTGTCTGTATCTCTTGAAACAAAATCTTCTAATGTTGGAGTTTCTCCAGCAGAAATCTTGATTCGGCAATAAATCTTCCAGCGGCTTATTGTGTTGAAATGCGGAATGTTGTCAACCATACAGCTGGTGTATTCTGAACGATAGACTCCCTTGCCGTAATAAGAACTGCCATTGAAAAGATTTACAGCAGCTGGAGCATAATCTGTCCTGTCTGCAAAAGTTTTCCAGTTTACGCCTTCTGTCTTTGGAGTCAAAGACAGATTACAATGTTCAGAATCTGAATACCAGGCATTTGCAGATGAATTCCACTGTGGAAGATAGGTGTTGCAGAAAGCTCCTTCATTCTGCCAGTAGCGGAAAGACTCCTCGTCGTCGCGAGGGAACTGCTGAGTATCGTAATAAACGTATTCGTCGTCCAGAAGACCAAAGCCGTGGCCACCGTACTCGTGCCTTAGGGTAAAGGCAAAACCGTCGTAAGCTCCGTAAGAAGGCTGGCGGGCAGGGGTCTGGGCAATGGAAATCATCTTCATTCCGCCATAGTCGTCGCCGAGCCAGATATTTGTTCCGGCATAGGCATAGGCGTTGATAATTATGCTTACAGGGCACCAGGTAAGATTGGTCAAAGATTCTTTATCAGAAGAACCCTTTATGCCAGGAACCTTGAATGCATATTCTGCCACTATATCCACATCACAGTCTATTCCGGTGGAATTTCCGCCTTCCCAGGTGCACTTGAACTTAGTATCCACCTTTTTCGTAGGATGGTCATAACTGCTGCCCTCGCTCATTCCTGCCTCATTTGAATAGGCTGCAACTTTATATACAGTGAAATAGCTTGTATAAGACTTGTACGGCTCGTATTCGAACAGAGCCTTGATTCCAGCATCAACTTCCTTGTCAAACTGCCCTCCATAATTATAAAGGTCCTGAGTGTAACCGTCTCCGGTAAAAATAAGTCTCACTCCTCTAGGAGTAGATCCCAGCGGAACTTCTGTAATGGAACCATCCGAATTCACGTTATACTGCTTGACCTCCCCGTCTGCCCAGCTGTTCTTTCCGTTTCCGGTTGTGAAAGTTACAACATCGCTTTCTGTCTTGCCGCCCTCCAGCCCGTCATCTGCAATTACCTTGTAGTAATACTTGGTATTCTTGGCTAGTTCGCTGGTGTTCTGAAGAGAAGTTTTCTCTGTTGTGCCAACAGAAGACCAGTTGCTGTTGTCTTTGCTCAGCATTACGGTGTACTTGATCTTGTCTCCGTTAGGATCCGTGGAAGCAGTCCAGGAGAATGTGGTTATGGTCTCCACATTGCTTCCTGTTGGCTGGAGATTGGTTGGCTTTGTAGGCGGAAGATTAGGAGCAGCCTCCTTGGTAATGGTATAATATGCTGATTTCTTGCCGCTTTTAACCGTCAGGAATGTCTGGTCCTTAACCTTGCCAGAATATGCTCCGGTGGTTACGGTAATAGTAGCGTCTTTGCTTCCGGATGACTGGGAAACACCTATCAGCCAGCTCGGTTTAGGAGAAGGAAGATCTATGGTCCAGTCTCCGTTGCAGACCACCTGGAAAGTCAAGGTTTTTCCAGCCTCGTAGGAAACAGTGCCGGCTGTAGGATTAACGGCAACGTCAGATTCGGCTGCAGTCAGGGCAACAGTTACAGACTTTGTCTTGCCCTGAACTTTGAGGAAACCTGATATCGGTGAGCCCCCTGCCGTTACAGTTACCGTTCCGTTTTTGCTGCCGCTAGTAGGACTGGCGGTAAATCCTGAAGGCGGTGTTACCGTCCATGCCACATTAGAAGTAATCTGTAAGGTCCCCGATGCGTTGGGAAGGAGACTTAGCGTAGTTGGAGTAACGATGAGGCTCTCAGCCTCAGGCTTTTCTTTGCTGCCGCTTCCGCCGCAGGCTATAAATGTAATTGCGGCAATTGCTGCCGCGGCAATTCTTAATAGTTTCATAGATGAGGGCAAAGATAGCAGAAAAATCTATTCTATCTTCACCCCCTGGTCTGCCAGCATCTTAAGGCCTATATCTTTCAGTTTGAATTTCTGGATCTTGCCGCTGCCGGTAAGAGGGTATTCATCTACAAACAGCACATATTTCGGAATCTTGAACCTGGAAATTTTCCCAAAGCAGAAATCTTTTACAATCTCTTCTGTAAGATGGGCGTCAGGTTTTTGGATAATGTAGGCCGCAACAGCCTCCCCATATTTTTTTGAAGGTATGCCCGCCACCTGAACGTCCTGTACTCCAGGAAGACGGTACAGAAACTCCTCAATCTCCCTCGGGTAGATATTTTCCCCGCCGCGGATAATCATATCCTTGATTCTGCCCGTTACCCTGAAGTTGCCCCTTTCGTCAAGATACCCGAGGTCTCCGGAATGCAGCCAGCCGTCTTTGTCTATAGTCTCGGCTGTGGCTTCTGGATTGTTGTAATATCCTGCCATATTATTATAGCCTCGGTTGCAGAACTCTCCAACTTCTCCCACTTTGCAGAAACGTCCTGTACCAGGCTCAATTATCTTAACCTCAGTATGCTCGAATTCATATCCCACTGTTGTGCACCTTTCCTCAAAAGACTGCTCAAATCTGGTGTGGGTCATTCCAGGAGAAGCTTCAGTAAGACCGTATACGCTTGTAACCCTCATATACATCTTGTCTTCAACTTCCCTCATAAGTTCAATCGGGCATAGCGCCCCTGCCATTATTCCAACCCGAAGGCTTCTTAGGTTGAACATTTTGAACATAGGGTGAGTAAGCATCGCGATATACATTGTTGGCACACCATATACAGAAGTGCACCTTTCCCTGTGAATGGAAGCCAGCACAACCAGCGGATCGAACCTCTCCACCATAACCTGAGTACAGCCGTGGGTTATCACGTTCATTGTGGCAAGCACGATGCCAAAACAGTGGAACAGCGGAACGCAGCAGCATAGCTTGTCAGAAGAAGAGAAGAGCATATGTTCTCCAGTCAGAAAACCGTTGTTCGTGATATTGTAATGGGTAAGCATCACGCCCTTTGGAAACCCTGTGGTGCCGGATGTATACTGCATATTGACTACGTCGTGACAAGTGACCTGAGATTTAAGCCTCTCCAGCTCAGTATTGTCAGTATTTTCGCCGAGAATGAGAAGCTCTTGGGTGTTGTACATTCCCCTGTATTTCTCCTGGCCAATGAAAACCACATTTTTCATGCAAGGGAAACGGCTACTCTGGAGCTTTCCCCTCTCGCATTCCCTCAGCTCTGGGAGCATTTTGTATGTCATCCCAAGGAAATCGGTATCCCTGTCGCGATCTATGATGCACAGTGTATGCAAATCAGCGTCTTTGCACAGGTATTCAAGTTCGCTCTGCTGGTAATTTGTATTTACCGTAACGCATACCGCCCCTATCTTGGCGCAAGCATACATAACAGTCAGCCAGTCAGGCACATTGGTTGCCCAGATGCCCACGTGAGTGCCCCTGGTAACGCCAATGCATATAAATCCCCTGGCAAGTATATCTACTCTGCGATTGAACTGGGCGTACGTGAACCTGAGGTCTCGGTCTGAATAGACTATTGCCTCTTTGTCTGGAGTCTCGGCGGCCCACTTCTCCAGCCATTGCCCTATTGTCCGCTCTGAAAGCGGCAATTCGCGGTTCTTTCTTTTCAGGCGGCTCTGTATATCCGCCAGAATATCTTTGATTCTCTTAGCCATACCAGACTATGCGGGGAAATATGTTACTGCAAGAATCTTGCAAGGTTTCTTCTTGAGAGCGGAAGCAAGGTGATGAGGAACTATGGAATCATAATAAATGCTCTGCCCTGGCTTGAGAACATACACCTGCTTTCCATATCCGACTTCAAGCTTGCCGTCGAGCACAAGAAGAAACTCCTCCCCTTCGTGGGATGCATAATACTTCTTGCCACCAGCCGGATCCAGCACCACCACCGTAGCGTCCATCTGCCTGTTTTTCTTCTGCGATGAAAGAGAAAAGAAGTGCATATGGTCCCTGCCAGCGCTTCTGCCGCGGATGCCGTTCACCCTTCTTCTGGACTTGAGAGAAGAAACAACAGGAGAAAGGTCCTCCTCCCCATCCAGAAACGTACCTGTTCTGATTCCCAGCGCTTTTGATATTTTACATACATTGCCTAGATTTGGCGTATCATCATCATTTTCAATTTCTTTCAGATAAGATTTGCTTAATCCTGTTTCTTTTTTAAGATCTTCAACCGTCAATTTCTTTGCCTCTCGGGCCGATTTTATACGGTTACCAATTTTTGTGTCAACCCTATTCATTGCTCTTTGCTTAAAAAACGGAGCAATTTTAGTAAAAATTTATCAACGATAAGCAAAAATCGAAGAGATATCCACATCCAGAACATTATTTCTTAGTAACAAATCATAATCGCCGAGTGCAATTCGACTTTCAGTACAGAATATTTTGTAACTTGGCACTTGATTCCAACAAGTAATTATTGCCTATATGGATTTCAGACTGAAAGTTTTTGTTACGGCAGCCCAGGAACTCAATTTCAGCCGCACGGCAGAGAGCCTTGGCATCTCCCAGCCTGCGGTCAGCAAGCATATTCAGGCTCTGGAAGATGAATACAAGGTGGAGCTGTTTTCCCGCCAGGGGAACAAATACCATCTGACCTACAGCGGGGAAATCCTTCTGGAAAAGGCAAAAAAGATATTGGCTCTATATACGGAAATGGAGCAGGAAAGCTCCCTTCTTTCAACGGTAACCGAGGGAAGTTTCACCATCGGCATTCCAAGGGCACTGTATTATGGCCTTTTCCCCGATTTTGCCGCAGACTGGTGCCGCCTGTCGCCCAAGAGCAGCATAAGCCATAAAGTTCTGGATCTAAAACAAATAGAAAAGTCTGTCCAAGACGGTGATGTAAGCGTTGGAATCAAGGCAGGCGGAAAAATAGAGGATCTGGACTATTTCTTCACAGACACTCTTCTAGCCGTTTCAACTGCTTCTAAAAAGGAAAATCCTTATTACGACATTTCCGAGGCAAGGCTTCTTCTTTATGAAGGAGATCCTGAAACTTCAGCAGAAATCTCAGCGATGTTTTCAGATGCTGGAATTAATCCTGCGACGCTAAAAGTTGCCGCCACTATGAAAGACCCGTCTTCCGCCATCAAGTTCCTGGTTGAATACGGCAGGGGCACTTCCTCCACGGCACCACCTCTAGTCTCTTTCCTGTGGAAGAGCCAAATCGGTGAACTAATAAGAAAAGGAATTCTGGAAACCGTTTCCATTACGGAACTGGAAGATTCCGCCAAAATCAGACGCAACTATTCTATCTGCAGAAGCTTAGACAATAAGATTCCCACTTTTGCGGCCTTTGCCAGCGGGTGGGCCAAGAAGAAGCAGCTTCTCTAACTGAAAACTCTAGCCCGCTACTCTTCCAGCATGTAAACCATCTTGTTGTAGAGCTTGTACCTCTGGCCGCTTTCAGGGCAGACGGCTATCATCTGTCCGTCTTTCTCCTTCTTGAAAATCAGGCGACAGCCCATCTCGCTCATCCAGCCTATCTGGCGGGCCGGATTGCCCACCACCAGAGCATAAGGAAGCACATCCTTTGTAATTACCGCCCCCGCTCCTATGAAAGCATATTCTCCGATGTTATGCCCGCAAACAATTGTGGCATTGGCTCCAATGGAAGCTCCCTTGCCCACCATCGTCCTCCTGTAGCAATCCTTCCGGCTAACGGCGCTCCTTGGATTAACCACATTGGTGAAAACGCAACTCGGCCCCAGAAATACATCATCTGCGCAAATAACTCCAGTATAGACAGATACGTTATTCTGCACCTTGCAGTTTCTCCCCAAGACCACTCCTGGTGAAATCACCACGTTCTGCCCTATGTTACACTTTTCTCCAACAACCGCCCCTTCCATAATGTGTGAGAAATGCCAGATCTTGGTTCCCTCTCCAATGGAACATCCTTCGTCTATCACCGCCGTAGGGTGAGCAAAAAACTTTTCTTCCATAACCTCAGAATTCAGCTAAGTCATACAAATATACTCAATCTGCTCTTCAATCAATTCAATTTGTTAAATTTGTATTGCAGGTTTATCTCCTGCTACAACCGCAAGAAGATATGAAAAAGACATTATTACTTATTTGCTTGGCCGCCATTCTGCTAGCCTCCTGCAGCTCTTCCGGCAGCAAAAAGGCTAAAAAAGCTGACAGCCGCCCCAAAACAGAGAACATCAAGAAAAATACGGAAAGCTCTAAAAAGAAAACAGACAGCACTGCAGAAAAAGTAGAGGCAGCCCGCAAAGAAATGCGCCAGCTGAAAAAAGAGTACGACGCCCTCTTGATCCAGGTCACAAAGACACCGGACCCTATGGAAAGAGAAAGAATCTCTGACAGAATGAAGGCAATAGACCAGAAGGCAGAAAGGCTCAGCGATTATCTTATGAAAACCACCGGTTTCCCATTTTAACAGCAATAATCAAAAAACTCATCGATATGGCACTCATCAATTGCAAAGAATGCGGAAAGCAGATTTCCGACAAGGCAGCCAGCTGCCCTCATTGCGGAGCCCCTGTAAACGCCGCCCCTGCACCTCAGCAGGCAGTTGACTATCAACAGCAAGCCAAAGCTCAGCAGAAATCACAGCAAAAGAGCATGGTGAAAACAATGCTCTTCAGCACGCTCATCAGCACCGCCATTTCCTTCATTACCCGCCTATTCTACCGCCGCATATAGACTCCTCTTCCTGTCTTAGTTTCATTTTAGGAGCTGATAGCTGGTGACGCTTTTAAGGCCGGGATAGCCAAAGTAACTGTCAACTACAACGCCTGTAATGGCAATTGGCTTTTTAAGGTGCTCCGGATGGTCCACCAGGTTTAGGTTTTTGCGGATTTCCCCGTTTGAAAGTTCAACCGCTATGGTCAATTCCCTGAGGGCCTGCCAGTCCTGAGCTCCAATGACAATGTTGGTCTTGGAAGTGAATGGCTTCTGTTTCTTGAACGAGGAACTGGAAGCGTCTCCGCCTACTATGTATCCAAAAAGCATTAGGGTGTCACCGATGTGGCTCTTTGCCCAAGTAACTGAGCTGCAGCCGTATGGAGCAATGCCGCCAAGGTTGAAATACTCCTGCCTGCGATAGATGGAAGTGTCTGCCCTAAAAGAAAAGCCATCGTATGAAACCTTGGTAAGATCATAATCCAGAGAGATAGAAACAATCTCATTCGCCTTGAGCTTGCGCTTGAAAAGCACGGTGTCCGCATAGCCTGGCTTGTCAGGCGGAGTGTAGGAAGAATGGCCGTCTTTGTTCTTGTAAATCACAGATATATCTCCCGGGAAGAAATACACGTAATGCCCGGGGCTTCCATAGTAGTACTTGTAACTGACAGTGTCTCTCTTGAGATAAATCCCCGTTCCCTTGAACCAGCTCGTGAAGCCTTGGGTGAAACTGAAACGTATGCCTCCCGTCATCTGGCGCGAAACTATTTCCACTCTCAAGGTGCTGTCTTTCTTGGCCTTTACGCTCTGCTCCTGCCCAAAAAGCGGATAGATGTCAGGCTCAGTGAATTCTCTGGATGTTACCCTGATTTTATAAGTGCCAGCCTTGACGTAAAACAACCTTGGACGTCCCACATAAGAGCTGTCATAGACTTTTACGCCTGAGGAGGTGGAAATTTCCAGACGGTAATTGTTGGAATCCAGCGGATTGGAATTCAACTTAGAAACGTTCTCCGTTATTACAAGGCAGCTGTCGTAGCTTGCCCTGTCCAGATAAAAAGCAAGCCGGGCCAGGCCGGAAGAATCGTCCTGCTTTGATTTTTCCGCTTCCTTCTGTTCAAGCGGCTTGATGCAGGAAGCAAGGCAGAGCGCCAGTAATGCCACAGCGGCAATCCAGATGAAGGCCCGCTGCATCTGGGGCATACAGCCCCTTAGTTCTTTCTTTGAATTGATTGTTTTTCCCTTCATATCTTTAGCTCTTTAAATTAGACAAGCGCAAGATAATGCGGGAGTTAGGGCGTTTGCAAACCAAACGGTAAAATTTACTGTGTCCGCCCCCCTAAAAAGTTTTCAGAGGATGCAAAACAAAAGAAGGACGGCTCGCCGCCATCCTTCAATTGCAAGGCCTGCGCCTTGACTTAACCTAAACTTAAACTATGAAAAACAGTGCTAATAATTACAAATTCCGTTCCACAATTCGCATCTTTGCAAACTTCAGAAGCAGGGTTTTGCGGCCAAAATCGTCAAAGTCCACAATGGCCTTCAAGTCTCCTGCATTGCCGCTTAGGGAAATGATCTTTCCAAAGCCGAACCTCTCGTGCTCAACCCTCATTCCCTCTTTCATCCTAGTAGGCGCATCTGCTACAAAGTTCTCATTCTTAGGCCTCAGCGATGCGGATGATGTGAATTGCGGACGCTGCGGAGACGTAGGGCGGACAGGATTGGGGATGGTGCGCTTCTCCGTACGCGGAAAGCCGGTCCATCCGATGCCGCCGAAAGAGGCGGTCGTGTGGGAAGGAGAAGTTTCATCCAGCGGATTGAGGATGTATTTGCGGTCTATTTCACGGATGAAGCGGCTCGGAAGATTGTTCTCGTAACTGCCCCAGCGGAATCTTGAGCGGGAGAAAGAAAGCCTTACTGCATTTTCCGCCCTTGTAACAGCCACGTAGAACAGCCTTCTTTCCTCTTCTATCTCCTTTTCAGCATTGCCGGAAGGTCCGCCGCTAGGGAAGAGATTTTCCTCAAGGCCAGTTATATAGACATAAGGGAATTCCAAGCCCTTGGAGGAATGGACTGTCATCAGAGACACCCTGTCATCATCTTTGTCTTGTGTGGATGCAGGATGGGATGTCTCGGAACTTTCCTGGGCAGAATCCGAATCGGCGACAAGGGCAATATTCTGGAGGAAAAGATCTATCGTAACTATGTCTGGGCCGTATTCCCCGCCGTCGTCGTACTGCTTGAATTCCTCAACTCCCTCGTCTACGAATTCCTTGATGCTGTCCAGAAACTCCAGGACGTTTTCCAGAATGGTCTGCCCATCGAGCGATGTGTCTGTCTTAAGGGCTGCAGTTATACCGAATGCGGCATCCATCTCCATAGCAAGAGTATAGGCATCTTCCGTCTGAACCTTGGAACGCAGAACCTCCATCTTCAGGACAAAGTCTCTGACCTTGTCCTGAAGCCCCTGGCGTATCTGGAACTGCTCTGCGCTATAGCTCATTACGGCATCTGTCAGACATTTGCCGTTCTCAGCGGCAAGGGCGATTATCCTCTCCATAGAAGTGGCGCCTATGCCCCTGGCCGGAAAGTTTACAGTGCGCTTGAAAGCCTCGTCATCCTGCGGGTTGGCAATGAGCCTAAGGTATGAAACCATACGCTTGATTTCCGCCCTTTCGTAGAAAGAGTGCCCGGCATAAATCTTATACGGTATGTTCTTCTTTCTCAGGGCCTCCTCTATGCCGCGGCTCTGGGCGTTAGTGCGGTAAAGCACTGCAAAATCCTTGTAGCGGGCACCGGAGGCGTGAATCTGTGCCATTATCGACGATGCAACCAAAAGCGCTTCTTCCTGCTCCGTGTAGGCCTGCAGCAACTCGATCTTCTGCCCCACGTCTCTCTTGGAATAGCATTCCTTGGTTATGCGGCCCTTGTTCTTACTTATTACCGAGTTGGCGGCGTTAACAATAGTTTGGGTGGAGCGGTAATTTCTCTCTAGGCGGAATACTTTTGCGTTGGGATAATCTTTCTGGAAATTGAGGATGTTCTCTATTCTGGCTCCGCGAAAAGCATAGATGCTCTGGGCATCATCTCCCACCACGGTGATATTCTGGTGGTCCTGGGCCAATGCCCTGAGTATGACATACTGAAGGAAGTTAGTGTCCTGATACTCATCAACGAGTATAAACTGAAACTTGGCCTTGATCTGGGCAAAGGCCTCAGGGAAATGCGCCAGAAGACGGTAAGTGTTCAAAAGGATATCGTCAAAGTCCATTACCCCCTGCTCCTTGCATTTTTTCTGGTACATCTCGTAGATGGACTGGATATAAGGCCTACGAGTTCTCTTGTCAGATTCTATTAGCTCAGGATGAGAAAGATATTCAACAGGGGTTATGAAATTGTTCTTGCACTCGGATATCCTTCCAGCAACTTCCCCGGGCTTATAGACCTTGTCGTCCAGTTGCATTTCCTTGATGCATCTTTTGACAAGAGCCTTGCTGTCGTCTTTGTCATAGATGGTAAAGCCTGGCGGAAAATCCAGCAGGGCTGCATACTGCCTTAGGAATCTGAGGAATATGGAGTGAAATGTGCCCATATAGATCATTCTGGCGGCCCTCTCCCCCACCATAGAGGCAATCCTGCTCTTCATCTCCCTTGCCGCCTTGTTTGTGAATGTCAGCGCCAGAACGCTGTAAGGACGATATCCGTGAGAAAGTATGTTCGCGATCTTGCAAGTAAGAACCTTGGTTTTGCCGCTTCCGGCACCGGCCACTATCAGACAAGGCCCTGTAAGGCACATAACAGCCTCTGCCTGAGCCTCATTCAACCCTTCCAGTATTTTATTCCCTTCATTTTCCATAACAAGATGTAAAGATAATGCAAAACACAAGAAAAAATGCCTGTGCCTCAATGTTTGTCAAATTGTTTGCAAGATGTTTGAAACAGATGGATTTCTGCCGCAAATTGATTATATTTGTCCGTTATTGATATTTTTGACATTAACAATTAAAATAATAATCAACAAACAGATATGGAGACTATAAGACTTCACAAAGGTTTGGACCTCCGCCTGAAGGGAGAGGCCCAGAAGAAAGTCTTGCAGACTCTCGAGGCTGAAGTTGTATCTGTTAAGCCATCTGACTACAGGAATATGGTTCCAAAGCTTCTTGTAGCAGAAGGCGATGCCGTAAAGGCCGGCCAGTTTGTCTTCCAAGACAAGAAAAGGCCGCAGATTGGCTTCTCTTCTCCTGTCAGCGGAGTGGTAAAGGCCATAGTCAGAGGCGAAAAGAGAAAGCTTCTTGCTGTGGAGATTGCTTCCGACAAGGAAACCCAGTATGTTCAGTTTGAACCTCTGAGCGTTTCCAAGGCCAGCAGGCAGGAGATTCAGAAAGTATTGCTCGAGAGCGGCTTGTGGGCCTGCATTATCCAGCGCCCTTACGGGATTATCGCCAATCCTGAAGACACGCCTAAGGCAGTGGTGATCTCCGCATTCAACTCAGCCCCTCTGGCTGCCGACATCAATTTTAGCCTTAAGAACGATGCGGATGCTATGCAGCTGGCGGTTGATGCCTTGGCAAAATTCACTAGCGGAAAGGTTTATGTAAACCTCAGCGCAGAAAACGGAAACGGCTCTCCGCTGAATCTTCTCAGAAACGTGGAGAAGACAATGTTCAAGGGCCCGCATCCAACCGGAAACGTTGGAGTTCAAATCAACCACCTCTGCCCAATCGGCAAGGGAGAGGTTGTATGGACCGTCCAGCCTCAGGCTCTTGCAGCAATAGGCAGGCTGCTTTCAAAGGGCATCTACGATGTAAGCAGAATGGTGGCAGTTGCAGGACCTAGGGCACTGGATCCAGGTTATGTCAAATGCGTTCCAGGAACCCCAATGAGCTTCTTTATGAAGGCTGCCGGAGTTTTGGAAGACGAGAAACTCTACGGGCAGGAAGTTGGCGTAAGATACGTCAGCGGCAACCCTCTCTGCGGAGAGAATGTTGGGGCAGACGGAAGCCTCGGCTTCTACGACGACACCGTAACATTCCTTACAGAAGGCAATTACAGAGAACTTTTCGGATGGGCAAAACCTTTCAGGATGAAGAAATTCTCAACATCAAGAAGTTACTTCTCCTGGCTTGCCCCTAAGAAAAAATACGAGGCAGACACCAATGTCAACGGAGGAGAGAGAGCTTTCATCGTCTCCGATGTTTACGGCAAGGTGCTCCCTATGGACATCTATCCTGTATATCTGCTAAAGGCAATCCTTGCAGGAGATATAGAGAAGATGGAACAGTTCGGCATTTATGAAGTAATCGGCGAAGATTTCGCCCTCTGCGAATATGTGGATCCTTCCAAGATTGAGATCCAGAAAATCGTTGACCAGGGCATAGATCTGATGCTCAAAGAAATGGCTTAAGGTATGAATTGGATTCTAAGAACAATGGACAAGATGAGGCCGACATTCTCCAAGGGAGGAAAGCTCGGCTGGCTCCACTCTACCTATGACGCCTTTGAGACCTTTGCCGCCGTTCCCGCTACTACAACATCGGGAAAGGTTCATATAAAGGACTGTGTAGATATAAAGAGAGTTATGATTGTAGTTGTGATGGCTCTGATGCCTGCATTCTGCTTTGGAATGTGGAACACTGGAGACCAGCACGCTATGGCTTTCGGCCTGCAGTGGGGATTCTGGATGAAAGTATGGTACGGTTTCTACCGCATCCTTCCGCTTATCCTTGTTTCCTACATAGTAGGTCTCGGAATTGAGTTTGCGGTAGCTCAGGCCAGGGGCCACGAGGTAAATGAAGGATATCTGGTTACAGGATTCCTCATTCCTCTGATTATGCCTATAGACGTTCCTCTGTGGGTGCTTGCCCTGGCAGTTGCGTTTGCCGTAATTTTTGGAAAGGAGATTTTTGGCGGAACCGGAATGAACATCTGGAACCCTGCACTTCTGGCAAGAGCCTTTGTGTTCTTTGCCTACCCTTCAACCATTACGGGAGATACCGTATGGATTGGAGGGCTTGGAAAGCACGCAGACCAGGTTGTTGACGGATTCTCCGGAGCAACTCCTCTGGCGCAGCTCGCCGATACCGGAACCTGCCCTGACTTCATGCAGATGTTCATCGGAAACATCCCAGGATCTTTCGGAGAGACATCTACAATCGCCATCCTGCTGGGTGCCGTTCTCCTTCTGTGGACAGGCGTTGCCAGCTGGAAGATAATGGTTTCCTGCGTTGCCGGCGCAATTGCCGTTGGAACGCTTGCTGTAGGCTTCGACGCCTCCCTGACCCATCTGGTTATGGGCGGATTCGCGTTCGGCGCCGTGTTCATGGCTACAGACCCTGTTTCTTCTGCACAGACAGAAACGGGCAAGTGGATCTACGGATTCCTGATCGGAGCCATGTGTATTATTCTCAGATTGTTCAACCCTGGATACAGAGAAGGAATGATGCTCGCTATCCTGCTGATGAACACAATGGCACCGCTGATTGACTGGTGCGTTGTCAGAAAGAACATCCGCAGGAGAGAAAAGAGAGCTGTAGCCAAATAAATAATCGCGATATGGATACTAACAAGAATACATATACAGTTATTTACACAATAGTTATGGTGGCTATTGTGGCTACGATCCTGGCTGTAGTTTCAATGGGGCTGAAAAACCGTCAGCAGACCAATATCAAGGTTGAGAAACAGATGTATATCCTCAACTGCGACGGCTTGGCTACAGACGCCAAGAAAGTTTCAGACAGAAACAGTTACGTTCAGGGAGAATTTGAAAAATACATAAAGGAAGCCCTGATAGTAAATCCTACAGGAGAAGTTGTCAAATCCTTTACGGAGAAAATCGGAGACTGCGATGCCTTTGCACTTTCAATCAAAGATCAGTTTGACATAATGCGCAAGATAGACTCCGAAACTGATGTGCACAAGACAGAGGAAATGGTTCAGACTCTTCAGCTTCCTGTCTTCATCTGCGATAATCCCGAAGGAGGCAAGCACTACATCCTTTCAGGATATGGAGCAGGACTTTGGGGCCCTATATGGACATACATAGCAGTTACGGAAGACGGAAAGATTGCCGGAGCCCTTTTCGACCACGAAAGCGAAACTCCAGGTCTGGGCGGTGAAATCGTTTCAGAAAAGTTTTACTCACAGTTCAAAGACGAGGCTTTAGTTGCCGATGGCCAACTTGTTCCGATTAAGGTTGTCAAAGGCGGAAAGGCAAACGCTAAGGATAATGAGGTTAACGCCATAAGTGGCGCTACCATCACTTCCACCGCCGTCCAGAACATGATTTCACAATGGATGAATTATTATAAGCCTTATCTCCAGAAGGTGATAGGAGGAAGTGCTCCTGCTGAAACCATCGCTGAGACGGAAGAAACAATTAAAACAGAATAGTTATGGCAATGGACAAGAAAATATTCACAACTCCGATTATCAAGGCCAACCCTATTACGGTGCTGGTGCTTGGCATATGTTCTGCCCTTGCGGTAACTGTTAAGCTGGAACCCGCAATCGTGATGGGAATTTCCGTTACCCTTGTGACAGGACTTTCGAGCTTCCTTATCTCGCTGATAAGAAAGACTATTCCTAACCGTATCAGAATCATCGTGCAGCTTGTTGTGGTTGCAATGTTCGTGATTCTGATTTCGCAATTCCTGAAAGCCTACGTATATGACGTTAGCAAACAGCTTTCCGTATATGTGGGCCTGATTATCACCAACTGTATCATAATGGGAAGAATAGAGGCATTTGGACTTACGGAAAAGCCTCTGCCTTCTCTGGTGGACGGTCTGGCTAACGGACTGGGCTACGGCCTGATACTGGTGATAGTGGCATTCTTCAGAGAGCTTATCGGAAGCGGCTCCATCTTTGGGCTTCAGGTAATCCCTCAGAGTTTTTACGAGGCCGGCTATATGAACAACGGACTGTTCATAATGCCGCCTATGGCTTTGATACTTATCGGTTGCCTTATCTGGATCCAGAGAAGCATCCAGAAAGAAGACGACAAGAAATAAACGCATACAGATATGGAAGCACTGAACATTTTCGTAAAGAGCATCTTCGTAGACAATATGATCTTTGCATACTTCCTGGGTATGTGTTCATTCCTGGCGGTATCAAAGAACGTGAAGACAGCCATCGGACTGGGAATCGCCGTAATATTCGTTCTCGGCATCACCCTTCCGATCAACTACCTTCTGGACAAATACTTGCTTAGCGCAGGAGCACTCAAGTGGATTTCTCCTGACCTGGCAAACGTAGACCTGAGTTTCCTCAGCTTCATCATCTTCATTGCCGTTATCGCTTCGTTCGTGCAGCTGGTTGAGATGGTGGTTGAGAAGTATTCTCCTTCCCTGTATTCCTCTCTGGGAATTTTCCTTCCGCTGATTGCAGTAAACTGCGCCATTCTGGGTGCATCGCTGTTCATGCAGCAGAGGGCCTTCCCGAGCCTCGGAGTGGCAACCTGCTACGGACTGGGAAGCGGCGTGGGCTGGTTCCTGGCCATAGTTTCCATTGCGGCAATCAGGGAGAAGATCGCCTATTCCAACGTGCCTAAGCCTCTTCAGGGACTGGGCATTACATTCATAATCGCCGGCCTGATGGCAATTGCCTTTATGGGCTTTATGGGCATTAACATTTAGGAGGATAGAGTATGAGTACAGTAATTTTGGTTTCTATAATCGTATTCCTGATCATAACCCTTCTGCTTGTAGCCCTTCTGCTTTTTGCAAAGGCCAAGCTCCTGCCTTCAGGAAATGTTACCATAGACATAAACAACGGCGAGAAACAGCTTGAGGTGGCAACCGGCGGAACCCTGCTTTCCACCCTTGCAGACAACAAGATATTCCTTCCTTCCGCTTGCGGCGGAAAGGGCAACTGCGGTATGTGCAAATGCCAGGTAGTCAGTGGCGGCGGAACCATCCTCCCTACAGAGGTAGGTTTCTTCTCCCGCAAGGAGCAGCTCTCCAACTGGAGACTCGGCTGCCAGGTGAAGGTTAAGGAGAATCTGGGCATTCTGCTTCCTCCGGAAGTTCTCGGAGTCAAGAAGTGGGAGTGCACAGTGGTAAGCAACCACAACGTTGCAACCTTCATCAAGGAATTCGTTGTAAAGCTGCCTGAGGGAGAGAACGTTAACTTCCGAAGCGGCGGCTACATCCAGATAGACGTTCCTGCCTGCGAGGTGGATTACAAGAACATAGAAGTTGAGCCTGAGTATCGCGGAGACTGGGAGAAGATGGGCATCTTCGATCTTAAGATGGTCAACCCTACTCCAACATTCAGGGCTTACTCAATGGCCAACCATCCTGCAGAGGGCAACATCATTATGCTGAACGTGCGTATTGCAACTCCTCCGTTCGACAGGGCAAAGAAGCAGTGGGTTCCGGTGAATCCGGGTATCTGCTCTTCCTACATCTACTCTCTCAAACCAGGAGACAAGATCACTATCAGCGGCCCTTACGGAGAATTCTTCATCAAGGATACAGACAACGAGATTGTATTCATAGGCGGCGGTGCCGGTATGGCTCCTATGAGAAGCCATATCTTCCACCTGTTCAAGACCTTGCACACCAAGAGAAAGGTCAGCTTCTGGTACGGCGCCCGTTCACGCAGAGAGATGTTCTACGACGAGGACTTTGCAGAGATTGCAAGGGAGAATCCGAACTTCTCTTACAACGTTGCCCTTTCAGACGCTCTGCCTGAGGACAACTGGACTGGCCCTACCGGCTTCATCCATCAGGTACTGTTCGACAACTACCTGAAGAACCATCCTGCTCCTGAGGACATTGAGTACTACCTCTGCGGCCCTCCTATGATGACCAACGCTGCAGTCAATATGCTGGATAACCTTGGCGTTCAGCCAGACAATATAATGTACGACAACTTTGGCGCCTAGAGAATATTGAATTAGACAGATTTTATGAACAACATAATAAGCATGAATCCGAACGCCATTGTGGCGTTTCTGCAGAAAAGTCCAAAAGACTTTACCAAGGAGGATATCATCAAGTATATCAAGGCCAACGGGATACAGATGGTCAACTTTATGTATCCTGCAGGAGACGGAAGGCTCAAGACGCTGAATTTTGTCATCAGCGATGAGGATTATCTGAATACCATCTTGTCCTGCGGAGAAAGAGTGGACGGAAGCTCTCTTTTCAAGTTCATAGAGGCTTCCAGCTCAGACCTGTATGTGCTTCCTAGATTCAGGACAGCGTTCCTGGATCCGTTTGCCGAAATTCCTACGGTTACGATGCTGTGCTCTTTCTTCAACAAAGACGGACAGCCGCTGGAAAGCGCGCCGGAACATACGCTGAAAAAGGCTTGCAAAGTGTTCAAGGAAAAGACCGGGTGCGAGTTCCAGGCAATGGGAGAGCTTGAGTATTACGTGATTGCGGAAGATGATAACCTCTTCCCGGCAACCGACCAGAGAGGCTATCACGAAAGCGGCCCGTTTGCCAAGTTCAACCAGTTCCGCACCCAGTGCATGCACTACATAGCGCAGGCCGGCGGACAGATCAAGTACGGGCATTCAGAAGTGGGAAACTTTACCCTCGGCGGAAAAATCTACGAGCAGAACGAGATAGAGTTCCTGCCTACGGATGCGGAAGACGCTGCAGACCAGATGACTCTGGCAAAGTGGATAATCCGCAACCTGGGATACCAGCAGGGATTCGACGTAACTTTTGCTCCTAAGATTACATCTGGAAAGGCCGGAAGCGGACTGCATATCCATATGAAGATAACCAAGAACGGCAAGAGCCAGATGATTGAGAATGGCGTTCTTTCTGAAACTGCACGCAAGGCCATTGCCGGAATGATGGTGCTGGCTCCTTCTATCACAGCCTTCGGGAACAAGGTTCCTACATCCTATTTCCGTCTGGTTCCTCATCAGGAGGCTCCTACAAACGTTTGCTGGGGAGACCGCAACCGCAGCGTTCTTGTAAGGGTTCCGCTGGGATGGACAGCAGGCGCGGATATGTGCACTCTTGCCAATCCTCTGGAGAAGCCTTCCGGAATAGACACCACCCAGAAGCAGACTGTGGAAATGCGTTCCCCAGACGGAAGCGCAGACGTTTACCAGCTCATAGCAGCCCTCTGCGTAGCCTGCCGCATAGGCATTGAAATGCCAGAGGCCCTTCAGGTAGCAGAAGACAAGTACGTGAACGTGAACATCCACGACGCCAAGAACGCAGACAAGCTGGCCCGCCTGGAGCAGCTCCCAGACAGCTGCCAGGCAAGCGCCCGCTGCCTGCAGAAGCAGAGAGAATACTATGAAAGAGAAGGTGTTTTCTCAGCCAATATGATAGACGGAATCATCTCTCAGCTCGAGGCTTACAGAGACGGATCGCTGAGAAAGGAGATAGAGAACCGTCCTCAGGAAATGCTTCAGATGGTAAAGAAATACTTCCACTGCGGATAACAAAGACAAATCAATATGAAAAAGACCCTATTTTTAATCATCGCGATGGTTGCCGGCGGCAGCCTTATGGCACAGAGCCTCGGGCAGAATGAGCTCTCAGAGCTCAAGGCCAGCTTCAACAACGACGCCTTTGCCAAGAGCATCCACAACATCATTGCCACCAACAAGGGAATCAAAGCTCTGGCCTACAATCCTGCTGCAGTCCAGGGTACAGACGATTTCTTCAAGTACAATGTAGAAGTAAGCGGAATCACAGACCAGAAAAGCAGCGGAAGATGCTGGATGTTCACCTCTATGAACCAGCTCAGGCCTGCAGTTATGAAGAAATACAACATCAAGACCTTTGATTTTTCTCATAACTACAGCTATTTCTGGGATATTCTGGAGAAAGCCAACCTCTTTTTGGAGAACGTGATCAAGACTTCCGACAAGCCTTTTGGAGACAGGGCTGTAGACGAGCTTTTCAGGTCTCCTGTGGGAGACGGCGGCGTATGGAACCTGTTCTACAACATAGGCGAGAAATACGGCGTTGTTCCGGCAGACGTTATGCCTGAAACCGAGCAGAGCAACTCCACCGGCCAGTTCCTGGGCATCGTGAACGAAAGGCTCCGCAAGGGAGGCTACGAAATCCGCCAGGTTTTTGAGAAGGCGCTTAAGGTTATGCGCAGCGGCATTAGCGGAGACCCTCACACCAACGCAGAAAAGGTTAAGATGGAAACCCTCAAGGATGTTTACAGGGTACTGGCCATCTGCCTGGGAGAACCGCCAACCGAATTCACCTGGAAGTTCCGCGACAACGACGGCAAGATCCAGACCGTAAAGACCACTCCGCAAGAGTTCTACAAGAGCATAGTACCGGCAGACTACAACGCCAAGGACTATGTGATGATAATGAACGACCCTACAAGAGAGTATTACAAGATCTACGAGATAGACAACTACCGCAACACCATTGAGGGAATCAACTGGACCTACCTCAATCTCCCGAACGAGGACATCAAGAAGGCAGCGGTTGCTTCCATCAAGGCAGGCGAGCCTATGTACGCTTCCTGCGACGTTGGAAAGCAGAGCAACACTGCCGGCGGCGTTGGCTATATGGATCCTGGAATGTACGATTACGGCCAGCTTCTTGGAATTGACCTGAATATGGACAAGAAGGCCAGAATCCTGACTCGTCAGAGCGGCTCTTCACACGCAATGCTTATTGTGGCTGTTGACACAGACGACAATGACAATCCTCTGAAGTGGAAGTTCGAAAACAGCTGGGGACCTCAGGCCGGAAAGGGCGGATACCTCATCTTTACAGACAAGTGGTTCGACGAATATATGTTCCGCATCGTGATCAACCGCAAGTATCTGGACAAGAAGGCTATCAAGGCTCTGGACCAGAAGCCTGTAATGCTCCCTGCCTGGGATTATATGTTCTAGGCTCAGCGATGAAGTATCCTGCGCATAAGCGGATGAAGGCTGTTGCAGCGGCTGCCAAGATTGTTGACAAAGCCTAGTCCCAGCCCGCGGTACTTAAGAAGAATGTAGCCCCTCGGCCAAGACGGCTGGGGGGTTATGTTTTCCCTGGATAGAAATTTCAGAGCCGTTTCCCGGCCGATTTCGGCGCAGAAAAATTCCAGGGCGGTCTCTTTCCCGTCTCCCGGGAGAACGGCGGAAATACGCCCCTTTTCAGCCTCAGCAAGGGCAGAAGAAAGAGCCAGGTCCGCATCGGGGACAATCTTTCCGGCCTTGACTTCCCCCACTCTGCATCCGGCAGTCTTCAGGAAAGGCCGGCCCAAGGCCGAAAGCCTCATAACGGCATCCATCATCGCCGAGCAAACACCCGGTTCTGAAGGCAAAAGATAAAGCTGGGAACTCTCCCTGTCAAAAAGGAAGCGGACAGGTCCAAAAAAGTCTCCCTGAATTTCAGCAAAACGAGATTTTCCGCTATGCTTCTGAGGCTTGGCCTTATGAGGATTCTCTCCGGCTTTCTTCCTCAGAAGTGCAAAGAACTGCCCCTCTCCATCCACAAGGCCTGGAACAAACTGATAGCCTAAAGGAAGGCTTACAAGCCCCTTTACAAGAGAAAGCCTATCATTTTCTACAGGAATAAAATCAGCGCCTAGTTCCTCAGCGATGTATTTAACATTATCCTGATTCTCAAAATGATTATAAGTGCAGGTAGAATAGATAAGAAGGCCGCCAGGTTTTAGAGCCGGCCAGACATCACTCAGAATGGAACGCTGAAGGGCGGCGCATTCCATAACACTGGCTCTGCTCCAGCCATCTACGGCATCTGCGCTCTTGCGGAACATACCCTCTCCCGAACACGGAACATCAGTCAGAATCACGTCAAAAAATCCCTCCAAAGTGCCTAGCTGCTCTGCGCTCAGGTTTGTGGCCAGGACATTTGGCGACCCCCATTTGGCAATGTTGTCTGTAAGCGGCGGAACCCTCTTGCCTACAGCCTCGTTGCTGACAAGAAGAGGCATCTTGGAGCAGCCTTTTAGTATAGACAGAAGATGCGTGGTTTTTCCTCCGGGGCTGGCGCAAAGGTCCAGAACTGTGCCTCCGTCTGCCGCGTTGCAAATCTTTTCTTGAATCAGGGAAGGAAACATACTGGAAGAATCCTGCACATAGTAAGCTCCGGCGTGGAAAGCAGGATCGAGAGTAAAGGCAGGTCTTCCGGAAAGGAAAAAAGCGCCGCCGCACCAAGGCACGGGACGCGAATCTTCTCCAAAAGCATCGTTAAACGAATCGCAGACGCTTGTCTTGAAGGGATTTACCCTAACTGAAACCATCGCAGAGGAAGAATCGCTGCCAAGAACCTCCAGCAGCCTGTCAGCCGCATAAGGCGGCAGAGACTCCCTCAGGATTGTTTCAAAGTCACTCATCGGGCAATATTCTGCTGGGCAATCTTCTCCGTCATCTGGTCAAGCAGGCTCTGGATTTTCTTGCCCATCATAGCCTTGATTATGAAATTCATCTGGGCTTCCACGCAAACTCTAATCTTGCTGGTGAAAGCGTCTTTGTCATCTATCTTGAATATCAGGGAGAAATCTATTGGAAAACCTTCCATAGGCTTCATCACGATGCGGGAATTCGGTATCCTCTCGGCCACCTTAAGCCCCAGGTGCATTCCGTTGTAGTCTCCCTCCACAGTATCAGGCGTAACGGTAACCTTGTCTTTGTACTCGTCAGGAATCCTGTCTTTCATCAAAGTCAGGTCTGAAAAAGAAGCGAATACGGCATAAGAAGGAGAATTGAGCTCAACCTCCTTGCCTTCAAATGTTTCCAGTGCCATAATATTGGTGTTTTATTCTTCTTTTGAGATGCCGTTCCAGGTAGAAGGATTGATTCTCCATTCCTTGAGAACCTCCACGTGAGCAGCATCTATGTAATTCTCCTTTACAGCCTCCTCCAGAAGAGAGTCGTACTGGCAGAGAGTGTGAAGCTCAATGTCTTTGTACTCAAACTCCCTGCGTGAAAGCGGGAAGTTGTAAGAGAAGATAGCCACCATTCCCAGAACGATTCCGCCAGCCTTCCTCAAAGCGTCGCAGGAAGAAAGGCTGCTGGCTCCGGTAGAAACCAGATCCTCCACAACCACTATCCTCTGGTTAGGCTCAATCTGACCCTCAACCTGAGACTGGGTTCCGTGGTCTTTTGGTTTAGGCCTAACGTAAACAAACGGCTTGCCCAAAGCCTCGGCCACCATAATTCCCCAGGCGATTGCTCCGGTAGCCACTCCGGCCACCAGGTCAATGTCTTTGAAAGAATCGCTGATGACAGAAACAAGAGCCTCTGTAATCAGCTTCCTTTCAGCAGGATATGTAAGAAGCTTGCGGTTGTCGCAATATATCGGTGATTTCCAGCCCGATGCCCAGGTAAAAGGATTCTCGGCATTTAATTTTACTGCCTTAACTTTCAGCAGCTGCTGCGCCACTGTCTTTTCAATGTTTTCCATAAACTCCTCAATCTTTTAATTCTCATCTTTTTGCCAAAAGACAAATATAACGTTTTTATTTATATTTTTGCCTATGTTTTCTATAACAGACACTTGAATGCATAATATATATTTCAAAAAGCGCATACTTTCCATCTGCAAGGCAGGAGAACTTCCACCAGTTTCAGATGAAAGATTTCTTCTGAGGCCAGGTGCGGATTATGACATTTCCCAGATTCCTTTCCTTATGGAGGAGAACCAGACTTTCCAGCACCTTGCAGTTGAGATTCCAGAAGGAACTCCAGAAGAAGAATTCATAAACAGGATGCTCTCCAAAGTCAAGAGAATCAATGCTGGAGGAGGTCTTGTCACCGACGAAAACGGCAACCGGCTGATGATTTACCGCAACGGCACCTGGGATCTTCCAAAAGGTATGCAGGAAGAGGGAGAAGACATACGCGTTACCGCTGAAAGAGAAGTTGAGGAAGAAAGCGGAGTAAAGGCCAAGGCAGGCAAGCTTATCAAAGTTACCAGCCACGCCTACAGAATGTACGGTTCCTTTAACGTAAAGAGCATCTGGTGGTTTGAAATGACACCAGACAAAGACGCCGTAATCCGCCCGCAGACAGAAGAGGGAATAGAAAAATGCGAATGGGTAACTCCGGAAGACCTGGACTACCGCCTTGCCAACACCTACCCTTCTATTGTAGATGTCTTTGAAGCGGCACTCGGAAAATAGCTAATCTCTAAGATCTACCACCTGGCAGCCCGGATGGTCTGAAAGAATAATCTGATAGTCTGATATCTTGTCAGGGAGAGCTTCTCCTGCAGATGTAATATCCACCACAAAGGCCTGGTCTTTCTTAAGCGCCACTGTGATTCTCAGCACCTTGAAAGATGCTCCGCTTCCAGTAACGTAAACATCCGCTCTCTGGTAATACGCCTTCCCTTCAGGAGTTACGCTGAATTTGATGCAGTCTCGGTCTTTAACCTTTCCCGCAACCGGATCTGAAATCTTAACCCCTTTGGCAGACTTGGAAAGAATGGAAAACGGATTGTCTGAAATGGATTCGGAAGTGCTTTTCCTTTCCTGGATCATATACTCGTTGCTCTGCTCGTTGTAAGATGACACCAGAGAAGGAGTGTACTGGAACTCGCTTACCCCGTCTATCTTCATATAGCCCCTGTCTGGAAGAGCCACAAAGAATCCGCGGTTGTAGTAAGCTTTGCCCTTCTTGTCCAGATTTGTAATCACAACAGAAAGCTTCCTGGCAGAGAAAACATAGTCAGAAGCGCTCCTGAAAAGCTTCTCACCCTCGCTCTGTGCCCAAAGAGAAGAAGATAAAAGCGTAATTAGCAGATATGCAAAAATCCTTTTCATCGTCCGTACTCGTTTCTGATCTCTTCCAGCTTTTCATCCAGGCTGAGAAGGTCAGGAATGAGACTTGGCCGAGGTTTGGCTCCGTCTTGAGGCCCCACTATTCCCGCTTTCTCAAGCTGGTCTATGAGTTTGGAGGCCCTGTTGTAGCCAACGTCCATTTTCCTCTGAAGGAAGGAAGCTGAACCGCCGCCTGCGGAAACTATCAGACGTGCCGCATCGTCGAACATTTTGTCTCTCATCCTGAGATTTGTCTCGCCGATGGGAACGCCCGCATCCCCTCCGCCGCTGCCGCCGTATCCGCCCGGGCTCTCCTCGTCATCTGGAGGTTCAGGCAAATACAGTGCCGTAGAATAGCCAACCTGCTCTGAAATGAAGTTGACCACGCGGTTTATCTCCTTGGTTTCTATCAGGGCGCACTGGACTCTGGTAAGCTCGCTGCCCGTTGCGTAAAGCATATCTCCGCGGCCAATCAGCTGATTTGCGCCGCTTTCGTCCAAGATGGTACGTGAGTCTATGCTGGAACGGACATAGAAAGCAATTCTTACAGGGAAGTTGGCTTTGATATTTCCGGTTATGATGCTGGCCGTCGGTCTCTGGGTGGCAATCACCAGATGGATTCCAATGGCTCGGGCCAGCTGGGCCAGACGTGTCAGAGGAATTTCCACGTCTTTGCCTGCGGTTATGATGAGGTCTGCATACTCATCGATGATTAAAACTATGTAAGGCAGGAACCGGTGCCCCTTGCCAGGATTGAGCTTGCGCTCCAGGAATTTTTCGTTGTATTCCTTTATGTTCCTGACTCTTGCAGCCTCAAGCAGCTTGTAGCGGTCGTCCATTTCCTTGCAAAGAGACCTTAGCGTGCGGACTACCTTCTGGGTATCTGTAATTACCGGAGTCTCCTTGTCTTCCGTCTCAGGAAGGCAGGCCAGGAAATGATTTGCAAGATTTGAGTACAGAGAAAGCTCCACTCTCTTAGGATCCACCAGAACAAACTTGATTTCAGACGGATGTTTTGTGTAAAGCAGAGAAGTAACCAGAGCGTTCAGTCCAACAGACTTTCCCTGGCCGGTAGCGCCCGCCATAAGAAGGTGCGGCGCCTTTGCAAGGTCGAACGTAAACACTTCTCCGGAAATGGTCTTGCCCATAGCTACAGGAAGTGCATAGCCGCTTTCCTTGCTCCCAGGCTCCTTCATCTTTGTCTGGAGGTACTCGATGCAAGACAGCAAACTCACCACGCTCGGCTTGTCGTTAGCCACCTCTATGCCCACGGCATTGGTTCCTGGAAGGGTAACCACTCTCACGCCCTTTGCGGCAAGAGAGAGCTGGATGTCTTCCTCCAGCCTCTTTATCTGGCTGACCCTTATTCCCGGAGCTGGAACCACCTCGTACAGAGTGACGGTAGGCCCCTTTGTCGCCGATACTTTTGAAACCCCTATCTTGTAATTGGCAAGCGTGCTTACAATCTGGTTCTTGTTCCTTTCCATCTCGTCTCTGGATACCTCATACCACTTGTCTCTGTACGTATCCAAAAGATCCAGCGTTGGAGCTTCGTAATGAGAGAGTTCCAGGCGTGGATCAAAGGTCTTCTGAAGTTCTTCCTCTGTATATTCTCCCAAAAGATCGTTGCTCTCTGCCCCGTCTGTTTCCTTTATCTCAAGCTCCACTTCAGAGCCTTGTGCGGCTGCAGCGGAAGCATCCTCTGCCTTTGACGTATCCACAATCTTGATTTCCATATCCTTGCGCCTCTGCTCAAGAATAGCGTCCTCATCAAGGTCTTCTGGACTGTCTTCCGGGAGATCCTCTCCTTCTTCAGCATCGCCTTCAGTTTCTTCTTCGCCAGAAACTTCAGTCTCTCCCTCTCCTTCAAGGTCTCCGTTTTCTGTCCCGATCTGGGATGCCTGCTCCAGCTTCTGGCCAACTTTCTCGAATCCTCCGCTGATTTTCTTTATCAGGCTCTTGTTGATGATTATGCACCAGCCTATTATCGCGAGTATAAGAATTGCGGCCGTACCCGGAGTGCCCAGCATTGTCTTAAGCCATTTGTTTACCGCAAAGCCGTAAGATCCTCCAGCACTTGTTCCAAACAGGCGGTCTACGCCGGTGAAAGAGAACACAAAAGAGAAGAAAACGCTAATCAGTATGCAGCCGAAAACCGTTATGAAGAAAAGCCTCAGAAGCTTCACTCTTTTGATCTTAAGGCAGAACAAAGCCACTCCAAAGAAAAAGAAAGGAATGATGAATGCGCCAAGTCCAAACAGCTTGCTCACCAGGAGATTGGCCCACCAGAGCCCAATCTTGCCGCCACCGTTTTCAACATTTGAAAGAGAGCTGAAAATGTCTGAGCCCACATAGGAGCTTTGGTCCTGGGCCCAAGTGAACACATATGAAACCAGCGCTATAAGCGTGTAGATAGCCAGCGCCAGAAACACCAGACCGCAAATCAGGTACAGCCCCTCTTTTCTCTTTGGGGCCGTCATTTCCTGCTCGGCGATGAGTTCATCTTCTTCTCTCTGTTTTTTCTTGCTCTTTGCCATATCAATTCTTCTTCCACTTCTTGTTCTTCTGCTTCTTGCCATTGTGCTGAGGCCTAGACTGCTGCGGATTTCCAGGTATATGAGGCTTGCGGGTTGAAGCGTCTGCCATTCCTCCTCCTATGTGAACGTCTTCCGGCACAACCAGCCGGCCTCCGGAAAGTTTCTTTATATCTTCAAATATTGTCTCCTCAGCCACAGAATCTTTGTTCCAGATCAGATACTGCTGCTTCATATAGGAAGCAATAACCTTTATCATATGCTTCTTGACCTCGTCATCCGGCCTGTCTGCAATCAGGTCTATCATATTCTGGATGTTGCGGCCGTAGCAACTTGCCCTTATTTTGTCCTGCTTCAAAGGCACGGGATCCGGCTTTGTGCTAACGCTCTCCCTAGACGGCAGAGGATAAGGAGAATCTATGTCTATCTTGAAGTCTGAAATAATCTGAACGTGATCCCACAGCTTGTGGCGGAAATCCACCACATCCCTCAACTGGGGATTCAGAGTCCCCATTACGGAAACCACAGCCTGAATCTGCTCGTTGCGCTTTGCCTTGTCTGGTATGTTCACCACATACTCAATCATATCCTGCACGTGGCGGCCATATTCCGGCATCAGAAGTTTAGGCCTTGTTGTATTATAGTCTTTGTTTTCCATACAATGGCGAATTTACGAAAAGTTGACGATTGTATTGTTCAGATAATCGGAGAAATATTCAGATTTTTTTCTTGCAATGGCAAATCCGTATTTAAGAAGCGGGCATCCTTTGCCTCTGCGAACAGACCTGAGCATTGCCCTATGGCTTGGACGGCTGGTATAGCCCTTGTCCTTCAAGCGGCACTGGACGGCATCCTGCCCTGCGCTCAGAGCCGCGGAAATATCGCTGAAGAAATTCTTTTCCACCCTGCATCCGGCCTTGAGCATAATTACGGCATCCGCGTCATCCGGAGAAAAATCAAGATTCTGAAGAAGAATGCGGCTACCCTTACGGAAAGCGGCCACCTTGTATTCCACATTTAAGGCAGACACTTCCACAGCAAGAGCATCTTCTTCATTACCAGGCTCTTGTCCAAAAGCAGATTCCCAGAGACTGCGGCAGGTTTTCTCCCTTAGAGAATCATTGCTGCATTCAGAAAGCAGAACAATGTACCTCCAACGCTTTTCAGACGGAAGGTAATTCTTTACACGCTTTGCATCAATCTTTACACCAGATGCTCCACTCTCCATTCCCGTCAGAACCAGCTTGCAAGACGGTATGCTGGAGCAAAGAGCCTTGTGAGCCTCCGTCCAGCCGGAAGAAGAATTGCTGACCAGAACATTCAGGACCGCATTTTCCAGATATGCAGCAGGAACGCTGCAACTGGATAGCGGAGGATGAACCATAACCAGAATATTGCCGGAATTATTCTTCTTAAGCCTTGAAATATCCGGATAGAGATATGCCGTAGACAAAGCATCCAGAGTCTTGTCTGCCTCAATCACATTCACCTCTTTGCCTCCAGAAATGGCCGAAAGGCATCCCGCCCGCCTGAAACGGTACAGAGCCAACTCATCCATTCCTAGAATGTTAACCAGAGAACCGGAAGAACCAGCTTGAGTCCTGATTGCCTCAGCAATCTTCTCAGCCTGTGCCTTCCACCTGAGAGCATTGGAATATTTTTCCTTGAAAGGCGGCACTTCTTCCACCACCCCTAACAAAAGATCAGAAACCTCATCCAGATTACGGAACTGCTTCTTCTTCCTGAAAAATATTCCAGAAACGGCACATATCAAAAGCCACACAAGAAAAAGAACAACCAGTGCAATAACGCTAGTCCTCCAGGGAAATGTTCCTGCCCACTCACCCAAAAAAAGCTTATCCCAAAAAGAATTTCCTTTTACTTCACTCAGGGAAAATCCCTTTGGCAGCATTCCCTCACACTGGCCTTTGTAAAAGCCAAAGGTTCTCTCAGTAGCAAGGGAATCGTATGAAAAATAACCGATCCTGATTTCATTGCCCCTGGCCCACACGCACAGTTTCTTCATTGCCAGAAGGCTGGAATCTGGATCAAAGGAATTCAAAACCCGGTTCACCCTCCCTTTTGATTCAGCGATGCTCTTTGCCAGCAGGGATGAATAGTCTCCCTCCATAGCACTTATAGCGCCACCCTTTGCAAGATGGGAGGAATTTAGCCTATGGGCAACGGATACAGCAATCGAATCGGCCTGAGGACCATCGGGAGAAACAGCAAGCTTAGTGTAAAGACCGTACTCCTTGACTGTCAGATACAACACTCCCGTTAGCGCAGCCCACACCACTGCACAAATCCAGGCACTGCGTCCTGCTTTCTTCCAGAATGTCCTTCTCCGGTTGCCCATAATTAAAGTGCCAATTTAAGAAAATCTGCTGACATATTGATGAGTTTTTATCCTGCCGCTTATATTCCTGTGTATCTGTATATTACATAAACATACCCCCGTATTGTAGGCGGGGGTATATTTGGCTATTTCGCTATAATTCAGCAACTTAACCGGCAGTCTCTTATTGTTTTGCCTTTGCAAGCTGAGTTAGAGCTGCAGCGGCCTGAGGAATCTTGTCCTTAACCGTGGTG
The DNA here is from genome assembly GCA_016285455.1 of Bacteroidales bacterium. GTDB lineage: Bacteria > Bacteroidota > Bacteroidia > Bacteroidales > UBA932 > Egerieousia. Next base: position 137,364 of record JAEEQS010000001.1, on the reverse strand, counting down.
AACATCTGCGCGGCCTTTGCATAGTTGCCGCTCAGAGCCTCGTACACGGCCTTGGCGTAAGTGAAATACTGAGCCTGCTGGCCAAGTCCGCCATCGCTGATCTTGGAAAGCAGCTCTCCGGCCCTTTGGAGATTGCCAGCGCTCATTGCTGCATTTGCGGCATTGACCTTTGCAATCTCGTTAGAAGGGAACTGCTCCAGAGCCTTTTCCATAATGGAGATGAACTCAGGGCTTCCGGTCTGGCAGGAGTTTGCTGCCATAAAGAACTCGTTCAGACTCAAATCCTTAGGATTAGTATTTATCTTGTTCTTTATCTGGTCAACATCTACGTAAGGCACAACCTCGTAATCTACAACGTAGCTTGCGCGCCTGAGAGCAGGATAGCATTCGTTCTTGATCTGCTTGTAGATAGCAGGATATGCAGAAGCTATCTTCTTGTCCTTTGCATCCGGCTTGAGGTCTGAGTTCACGATATCAAGAATCTCGTCTTTCTTGTCCAGAGAAGAATTCTCCAGCCATTTAGCCACGCCGTCCCAGTCTTCTGCAACATAGGAAGTTGAAATCGGAATCTCCTTGTCTGCCAGAGCCTTCTTTACAACGCCCTTCAGGCTCTCTGTACGAGCTTTTGCAAGCTTTTCGTTAACGGCATAACTTCCGTCTGGAGAAGCAAAGCCCTTGAGAGATATGCCCTTAACCTTGTACTCAGAAGCATTATCCTTGAGAAGGTTCACAAGGTCTACGATCTTCTGGATTTCAGCAGCATTGTCTTTGAAGTCCTTGACTACGGCACTCTTGCCTACAGCGTATGACAGATAGGCTTCTCCCTGCTCGTTCCTCATCTTTACGGCCTCTGCAACAGGCTGTACGTAAAGCAGCTCCGGTGCAAACTTGAACGCCTCTTTCTTGTAGGCTGCAAGGGTGTTTACGCCCTGCTTTAATGTGCTGTTGCAGCATCCGCGCCTTGTCTGGCGGAGAAGCAGCTGGCAGTTGTCCATCCATCCCTCGTAAGGAACGCTTGCAGTATAATGCTCTGATGCCGGCTCTTGCCCTGTCTTGTAGAGCTTGAGCTCGCGGGAAGCCTTTCTGTCGTTTCTTTTGAGGTTCCAGTAACGCCTTCCGCCATACAGTCCTATGGCAGGAAGTTCCTTTACGTGAGTTCCGTCTGTGAGCACAGGCACAATGTCCAAGCCCTCTGTCTTGTCTACAGAAGCGGCAGAATAGTCTAAATCCATATCCACCTTCATCATTGTGGAGGTAGGAGTCATGGTTACGTTGCTAGTCCTCACTCCGCCGGTGAAAACGTCGTTTGTACGGTTAACCGGAGTCTGGCCCCAGGAAGTTCCCGCAACCAGAAGCGCCGCAGAAACCATCAGTATATATTTTCTCGTCTTTTTCATTTTCATCGCAGATTAAAATACATAAACCAAACTCAAAGCCAGCTTTGTAGGGCCAAAGAAATGGCGGTCAAAGTCTTTCATATAAGGCGTGTGGGCATTTACCGGCGTATATTTGTCGTACTTTGTGTACATATAGCCGGCAGCTATCTCAAACTCAAAATTCCAGTGGCGAGAAAGAATCCAGTCGTGGCCCCAGCCTATGCCGGCTCCCACAGTCCATCCTTCATAGCGCTTGTTCTTCATTTTCTTGAAATCTGCGTTCAGGATCTTGAACTTCAGGAAGTCCACGTTTCCCACGTCGTACATTCCGCCAAGGGCGTGAACAGCAAAGAAACTGCCTGCAAAGCGGTCGCAAGTCCAGTACCTGAGCTCAGGCTGAACCATAAAATGCTTCCAGCGTCTTCCTTCATGGAAACGGAACGGGTTGAAATTACCCGACAAATCCATAGTCCACTTCTCTCCCAATCCGAATTCCAGACCCAGATTGATAGTGGCCGTGGCGTCATAGAGCAGATTTGTCTTGATGGCTGCCTTCTGCGCCTTGGCTTGGTTGCCAAAGCATACAAGCATCAGCAGCACTGCTGCGAAAATAGTCTTGATCTTCATACTGACTATAATTAAACTAATATTTCTCTCGAATCTCAAAGATAGCAATTTATTTTTCAAGCAGGAAATCCAAGGCCTCGGAGACCGAAGCGTCCCTAAGCAGAACTGTTGCTTCCCCATCCATCAAGTACACGCTCGGCGAATGCCTGATAACATACAGACGATTCCTTGCAATAAAGCCCCTGTCGCTCCCCGCAATCCAGTCTTTTGGAATCAAAGAAGAAACGGAAGACAAGTTCCCCTCCGTGCAAATTGCCAACACTCTCAACTTTTTATCTTTCACAAGATCTTGTATGACAGCGGCCTCTTTCAAGGCTTTAATCCCCTTCCTGCAATCTCTGCAGTCTGAAGTAAAGAATACCACCAACACCGGACTGCTTGCCAAAGTCTTTTCATACTTGTACTCTACCGTTCCGTCACCAGAACCGTTGCAAGCCGGCTTGGTTATATGTATTGTGTACCTCCAGAACAAATCCCAAAACTCCTGGAGATTGCCGTCCACATCATAATAATCGAAGTTTTCTGCCGCATAACCCACCGGATTGCGCCTAATCATATATACCAGATACTTGCTCCTGGCCCTTTCTATTTCATCAATATCCGTGCGCCCAATCTTGTGATTCAGAAACAGCAGCAGCCTTTTCTCGCTGTAATAAGGCGAATCGGGAGTATAGAAATACCTCTCAGCAGCCTCCATAACCTTGTCATAGCCCGTACGATACTCCCCTCTCCCGCAAGAGGCGGCCACGTTGTCCATCAGTTTGTTCACCGATATCTGAGCCACGCTGTCTGAAGCCATCTTAAGCACCCAGAAATACACCGCAAGCTTGTTCTCAAGCCTCTCGGCATTGGATATGATCTCAGATTCGGCATCCATATCCAAATGGTTGAATCTGGAATAATCAAACCCTTCCCAGCAGCTCATAACGTATGAATCAGCCCCCGCCTGTACCGCTGCAGCAGAATCCGCGCTCATCTTAGACTGCACAGTATCTATCTGCCCGTACAGAGGCCTGCCGCAAAGCAGAATCGCTGAGGCTATTGCAAAAAGAAAAAAGAAGCGTCTTATTCTCATATCTTCAAAACCCCTTCTGTTATTCCATTATCCATTCCTCGATACGCTTGGTATCTGTGGAGAAATTCACCCCTATTGTATAGATTTTCTTCCCCGATGCGAGGTAAGGCTTGTCGTAACCTTTATCCCTGATCTGGGCAAGAGCCTCGGCGGCAGAGGCATTGCGCTTGATCTCAATGATATAGACAAAGCCCTCCGTGTTGAACACCACGTCTATTCTGCCGTTGGATGTATGCCTTTCTGTCTGAACGTACATACCCATCATTTTCAGCATAACGGCAAATGTGTTCTGGAAATAAAGCTCATAGTCTCCCTGCACCTGATAGTCTGAATCCGCAAAGAACGCCACAAACCTGTTCATCAGGCTTTCCACATCTCCTGCCTCTATGTCTTTTACAAAGCGGAATACAGAAAAGTCTCCCTTGTTTTCCATCAGAGGAGTGTATATCAGACTCAATGCCTGCAGAAAACCATTCCTGACTTCATCGTTCGGGTAATCTAAAACATATGACCTGAAACGCCTGTCATAATCCTTGATTGTGAGGTATCCGGTTTGATACAATAGTGTAACCGGATCTGGTTCATAATAATTTACTCCTGTCAAGACAGATTCTGAAATGTCGCTGGTCTCCAAGTCATCCAGTTTATATCTTCCGTCTCTTAGGTATTCAACCAGAAAAGTTGGAGTTCCCGTTTCATACCAGTAGCTTGCAAATCTCTTGGCGCTCAATGCATTCAGCACACTGAACGGATTATATATCCCCTTTGCTCCGGCGCAAAAATGATAGCCGTCATACATTTTCTTGAACTCCTCATAGCACTCGTCCTTTGTCATTGAAAGAGCCGTGGCCATCTCAGATATTTCCTTATCAAAATTCTGCCTCAGCTCCTCCTCCGTGATGCCGCAAATTTCTGCAAACTCCGAGTTCATCGAAATATCCAGAAGATTGTTCAGCGCGCTGAAAATGCTCAATTTTCCAAGCTTGGACACTCCTGTAAGCATACAAAACCGCACATACCTATCTTCTGCCTTTATGGCTCCATAAAAACCTTGCAGAATCTTCTTGAAGGAATCTAAAAGAGCATAGTCCTGCAAGTTATCCACAATAGGCTTATCATATTCATCGATGAGTATAACAACTTCTTTCCCCGTTTTCTGATATGCAGAAGCTATCAGCTCTCTGAACCTTAACGCCAAAGAACCAGACTTTTTCTTAACTGAGAATAGCTCTTCCATTCGGCTTAGCTGGAGATTTAATGTGTCCTCCAGATTCTCCAGGTTCAGATAGTATTGTCCAGACCAATCGAAATGCAGCACCGGATACTCAACCCACTCATTCTCAAGCTCCGCCATTGCCAGATTCCGGAACAAATCTCTCCTGCCATTGAAATAAGCTTCCAGCGTAGAGAGCAATAGACTCTTGCCAAATCTCCTGGGACGGCTCAGAAAATAGTATTTCCCTGAATTAGCAAGCTTATGAACCAGCCTTGTTTTATCTACATAATAGCAGTTGCGTTCAATAATACTCTCAAAAGTCTGTATGCCTATCGGATATGTCTTGTCCAGACTCCCAGACATCCTTTTATATGCCGGAGCTGGTGGCTCGTTCAGAAAAGCCCTCTCTTCCGGCCTGTAATCATAGCCGTACACAAAGCTCAGCATAGACTTTACAATGTCTATCCCCAGAGCCTCTTCCAGACGGCTGATACTCTCAAGCGTAAGATTGCTCCCGCCCTTCAGAAGGGCAGACACGTGCTGCTGGCTGCACCCCATCCTGTCTGCCAGCATCTTCTGCGTAACAGCCTTTTCTTCCATACTGCGGGCAACCTGCGTAGCAATAAACTGCGAGTATTTCCTCCAATTTTCCATCAGACACAAAGATAGTACAATTTTTATATTGTACAACTTTTATCTTAAGCCCAGGAGATATTCAATGGCGGCGGAGGCGGAAACGTCCTTCAGGGCCACCGTGCCGTCTCTTTCTATGAAATAGACAGAAGGAGTGTTACGCGTACGATATAGAGAGTTTTGGACCACCGCCTCGCTGTCTGAAGCGGCAATCCATCCAGACGGAATCAAATAGGAAACGGAAGAAAGGCGGCCTTCCGTGCAAACGGCCAGAACCGCGAGTTCTCCCTCTGCAATCATCTTGCCCACAGCCGGAGAATGCCCCAGGCGGGATATCCCGTTCAGGCAGTCTCTGCAGCCCGCATCAAAGAACACCAGCATAAGAGTCTGACGCTCCGTGCAGGCCCCCAGCACCTTGTATAAAGAACCGCCGCCTTCCAAGTCAAAATCCAGGGCCTGAGTCCCGGGCATATTCCGCCTGACCTCCGCCTCAAGATATTTCTCACGGCTCTTTTCCACCTCTGGAATATCTGTCCTCCCAATCTTGTGCCCAAGGAAAAGCAGCAGAAGCTTTTCGTTGTAATAAGGAGACTGAAGGGAATAGAAATATTTCTCAGCGATGGCCATAAAGTAATCATATCGCTGAGCCTTGGCGGCCTTGTCCATCAAAGCCCCCACGGCCTTCTGGGCTCTTGAAGGCGAGCAGGCAGCCAGCAGGGAAAAGAACTCGCTGCAGTAGTTTTCCATCGCTGAGAAAGAATCTTCCCCGCCGGAAGCCAGATATAATGTGCTGTCTGACAGGTCCACCCAGTCCCAGTAAAGCAGCGCAACGCTGTCTGCCAAAGAGCTTCTGGACAATGTATCTGCCCCGCACCTCAGATCAGCAGAAGCGCAAAGCCTTCCGCCTCCAAGCAGCAGCGCCAAAAGCGCAAGCACATATTTCAGACGCCTAATCTTCATATTTCAAAGCCCAAACGGCAATTCAAGGAATAAATATACAACGAAAATTCATATTTTTACAGCCCCAAAACCAATCATTATGAAAATATCAGCCATTGCATCCATTGCCATTGTCTTCATAACCGCTTCTCTTGCAAGCTGCAAAAACGATGCTCAAAAGCAGCAGGAAGAACTCAACCTCGATTCTCTTAAGACTCTCACCATAATGGGAAGCCCTGCCTTTGCCCAGACCATAGATTCTCTGAGCAAAGCCTACAATACAGAAAACCAGTACCTTATAGACTCCGCCAAGGCGGAAGTTGCCGCCCTGGAAAAGCTTCTTGAGGCAGACACTGTGGAACAGGCCAGAAGAGACGCTCTTATGTGGGCCCTAAACAAAAGAGACTTGGTGTATTACGCAGACCTGAGTTTTGGCAAGATCAGAACCATCCACACAAAGTTCATAGACCTCTACCTTAAATACCTCTCAGAAGATGACATTAGCAAGGAAATCCTCAAAGACAACGAGGGAGACTTCCTCTATTTCACGGCCAAGCCAGTAGACCCGGAAAAGGATCCTTATGCAAATCAGGAATACGAGAACATCATCTTCAACATCTTCAAGGCCAACGTCTATCTTAAAAACTACAACCAGGCCCTGGGCTACAACCAGCAGATGACCTATCTTGTCAAGCAAAGATACGGAACACAGACCTTCAAGTACGCCCGCTGCCTTTCAGACGGAGCTGTTGTCCTTAACTATGTGGGCAAAAAGGCTCTTGCCAAGCAGAAAATTAAAGAGGCAGACGCCATCCTTGCAAAGCTCCAGAAAGAAGCCGCTGCAAATCCTAACGCAGAAATCCCGGCAGACTCCATTGCCGCCTTCCGCCAGCGCAACCGCAACTTATAGCCCCAAATAATCCTGATAAAGAGCAACCGGCCCATAATGCCAGTATTTAGTACTCTCTTTCTCTAACTTACTATAAGTTTCAGACGCATAGAACTTGCTCAACGCATCCAAAGGGCTAATATGCTCATCCTCCGCGATAAACTCAGCAACGGCAACCGCCTTGCCCGCCAAAATCAAGTAAAGATTCTTCTGTGTAATTTTGGCCCTCATAATTTCACCTCCGTTGCTTTTATAAAAGTCAATGTCTCGAGCGCCCTCTCTGTATGAAAAAGCACTTGATCTATCAGCTTATAAGTTTTTAACTCTGCGATTAGCTCCTGCTTATTCAACAACCCATTTTCGTACAAGGCAAATGCCTCATAAACATTAACATAGCCCACTTTTTCCCTTTAAGTTTGCGTATTGTCCATTCCTTAGCTTGCTTACTAGACGTAGTTGTATAAAAGCCCACTCCGTAATCAAGTGTCCGGTCTGGAATAATTATCTGCGGTTCCTTAACTATCTGAAGACTTCCGTGATATAGTTTCATCTTTTATCTTCTCCTCTATTTCTTCCAAAATCCAGGGCATTCCTTGCGTATGAAGGATATCATAATGCTTGAAGAGATATTCCTTGACCTTATGCCTGTCAAAAAGCAAGGAAACGTTCTTTCCGCTCATCTTATGCTCGTTCTTATAGGCTTCCATACAAAAAGCCACGAAAAAAAGCATATCTGACTCCTTTTTGCTCATATTGCAAATATAATTATTCTTAAACATTCAGGCTACATCTACAAAATAAAAGGCCCCGGAAGCGGTTCCGAGGCCCTAATTTCTTGTATTCTTCTGTTTTGAAACCATCTATACTCCGCGATGGGAATTATTGGGTTGTTATCGCGATAGCTTCTCCTACGTTGTAAGTGGTGTTGAAAGGACCGAAGTATTTAATCTTCAGGAAGAGGCCGATGCCGTCTGCGCGGTTTGCCTGAGCTCTGAGCGGACGTGTGTCGTCGAAGTAGATGGTATAGAGCTTGTCTGACATATCTTCTACCGTCTGGCCGCCGGAATCCGTAGTTGTAGGCTTAGTAAGGAGGTCAAAGAAGTACCAGTAGTTCCACGGTTGGATTACTCCATTCTTTTCCTCTCTCGTATTCCACTTGTTGGCTGTGGTCACATAAGACATTCCGGCAAGAACTTCTCCGTCAACTGTATTTCCGTTCTCTGTACCGGCCGTTTCCACGTTGATAGTTTCATCTGTACCCCCGTTAACCTCATACTTGAACGGGTTCAGAGTCGTGGATGCCATTCTCACTCTTATAGGGTACAGTCCGGAAGGGTAATTGCCCGGAATTCTCAAGGTAAGCTTGTAAGTATCACAATCTTGGCCACTAACACGTCGTGTATTGGTTCCGTCTCTTACAAGCGTTATGCTCGTACTGCCTAACGGGAAGAAGCTGAAGCTGGAGATGGTATAGATATGGATTCTTCTGGTAAGGCCGGTCTGCATATTCTGGATATTGATAACTCCGGACTGCAGCGCTTCATTAAAGAGAGAGCCAAGGGTAAACGTTATGGTTCCCTGGCCTGTGGTATTGTCCCAAGCATCAATCTTTACGTCGTTAACCGCAAAAGTTGCGTCAGGAGTCTCTTCCCAGTTAATCTTGAATCCTTTTTTAGTAACGGTATCCATAAGGGAATGCCAATCTGCGCTTCCCTGGGCGGCATCTGTAGGCTTGAACTCAAAATAAATAGTCTGACTAGAGTTCTCTGTTCCATGTCTGTAAATTTTTGATGTTCCGTCTTTGATGCTAAGCTCGTACTTTCCGTCTGTAATGTCATCTACGTTATCATCGATGGTAACCGTGCGGTTATTCTCATATTCAGTTGTGTTAACCGCCTCTAAAAATGTCATATGCCCGATACCCTTCCACGGCATGGAGTGGATGTTTACCACAAAACTGTGGTTCCTCAGAACCTTCAGAGGTTGGTTGTCTTTGTCCAGAAGCATCAGGGTGTGGTATTTTGTCACCTGGTCCGCTACAGAAGTGCTTGGGTAGTTTTTCTGGTATTTCACCCTGAGGATAAGCTTTGGCGGATTATTAGCATTGTTCTCGTCTTCAAACAGGTACAGCATCCTGGAAATATCATTGGTATAATAAACCGGAGCTCCGTTCTCCCATTTGTAAACCGTTACCATCTCATCTTCGTCATCTGCCGTGTATCTTGCAGCATCGCTGAGGTTGTAAGGAGAGTGGCGGTCCTCGTCTATTACAAGGGTGTTGTCGTTGATATAGCCAGCATAATGGTCTGCCGAACTTGCCTTGTAAGGTGCAATAAAACCTCTGTTAAGGCCATTGCTGAGCAGCCAGTCTATCTGCAGTATTCTGTAGTCGTTGCCGCTTGGCGGATTAGCCTGAGGATCGTCTGTCATTGTTCCGAACTTGATTCTTGCCCTGTCCCTAATCAAGTGTACCAGACTGCCATCTCTCTTTACATAGGTGGTATCCTTCTTTCCTGTTACAGGATCTTCAGTTACTACCATTTTACTCAGCCATTCTTTCATTGCAGCCGTGGTCTCCTCCTTGTGGAATCCCCAGTAAATAACTCTGCGGTCCTCCAATCCGCTGGTAACCAGCACGTTTCTCATAAGAACATTCTCCAGGGTACCGGTTTTGTCAAATCCCGGAATATGACCTTCCGCATTAGCTAGGAAGTGGATTCGGGTGGTATTTGCAGGTATTGTACCCGTAAATAGGTCTCTTCCGTAGCAGTTAGGATGCCCTGATTCCGTAAACCAATGCTCAGTTCCCCTCAGTTCTCCTCTTCTGTATCCAAGATAGATGCCTTCTTTGGTAAAGCAAAGCATCGTAATGGTCTTAACATAGTCTCTAGTGTCTTCTTCTCCTCCCACAATACTTGCCTTGGATTTTGGAGCAGGTTTTTCTCCAACCAGGTTGAAGCCCAGACGGAAAGGCATCTCTCCCGCATTCAGAAGCACAGAAGGATCAGCTTCAGGCCCTTCTGGCGAGTCCAGATTCTTTTCTGAACATCCTGCCAGAAGCCCTATGAAGAAAGCCACCGTTAAAACTTCTATATATGTCAGATAACGCTTCATTTCCAACGTTTCTCTATTTTACTAAATTAATTGCCACTGTTAAGCCTTTGTATGTCTTCCAAAGTCAAATCCCTCACGCAACGAATATAAGCATTATTTGCAGAACCTTGACTTCCCGTTGGCACATTGGCAGATGTTCCGTCGAGAGTCCAATAATAAGCACCTGTAAGAACAGGTTGCATAGTCACATTTTGAGTGTTTGCTCCATTCTGATAATTAATTATGACACTGATTTCTTCTTTGGTAGGAAGCCTCCAGCCTACATAACGCGTTCCGTCTGTTCCAACTTCCATATAAGTACCGCAATGCGTTGCGGCTGTTGTACTACTGTTTGTTGTTGAAACAGCACCCAATTGTGACGCAATCATAACCGCAGGAGAAACTACGTGATCCTGAGACTGGTAGTTTGTATTAAGCACTGGCTTTCCAAGAGCATATTCTGTACTTGCAGCTGTAATCTGCAATACATACATATGGTTGTTGTTCAACTGGGTTTGTTGGTTTCTGTTTGTAATTCTACTATTGTAACGTTCTATTTGCCAAATAGCATTATTCAAATAAACTTTTGCGGGAAATAAATTATCAGAAGTTGTTGGATTTACATTTTGTCCATTATCTCTATCCCAGTCTACCCAAGTGCCGGTTGAGGGAACATTTTCAGTTACATCACGATAATACCTTCGTGCCTTATATACTGTTTCAGTAGTATTTGTATAGTACGTTGAATACTTATACTCAGAATAATAATAATTATTATATGTCCAATAATCCCAATTATCAGAAATAGTAGCAGTCCCTGGATTTTGCCAATCCCAATCAATATAACTAGCACCTGTTCCCCAATATCCATTAACTGCATTAGCTTGACTACTTGCATTGGCACGGTCATTATTTGTGGTAACATTTGCAAGGAATTTCTCTCTGGTTGTTTCTCTAGTCCCTGTTATTGTGCTTGTTGATCGGTGTGCGGGTTCGGCAAAGTTGTACTCGGCTAGGGTACATTCTACGTTATCTGCATAACCATCCCAACTTGTCCAACCATCGCGTGCAGGATTGAAGGAATAGTGTCGAACTGTTTGGGTAGATGTACTTCCGCTCCAACGGGAAGACCAGCTTCCGGTGAAGCTCTGGATGTTGTCCAGAGGATAGTGGCGGATGACAACGTGCTTCTTAGGCAGGGTGGTTGTCAGGAGTTCCACGTCAAACTCAATTGTCTTAACGGCACGGCTCAGCAGAGCTTCTGAAGTAACCTTTATGAGGCCGTCTGGGGTAAGGACTATATGAACTTCTTCACCTTTGGCTGAACTGTTATCAGGAGCAGTGCTGGTGATTGTGATGTCTTGGAGACCGTCAGGAGAAGTAGGGGTTTTGGTCGGATTGTTTTCAATATTCACCTTATTGCCCTGATAATTAGTGTAATAAACCTTAACACTACTAAGGTCTATGTCCGGAAATCGGCCGTCGTCTGTAGCAACGGAGGCGTACCAGTTCAGGTCAACAGTTTGTGCTCCGTCTCCCTTAAGGGTGTATTCCTGCGGATAGACCGTAAGATAGTTGATATCGCCGAGCTTGACAATGGTTGACTCGTGATCTACGTTGGTCTCTGTCCACGGCACAACGTGGTATTCAAGATCCAGGTAGAAGTCTTCTGCCTCAAACTCTTCGTTCTCTGAACCCCAGGAAGCAATCTTTGCATCAACAATGTAGATGTTGTTGCGCTGCAGGCCTTGGTCTGCCACTTTCTGCTCATTGCAAATAGGAATACGGTAGTAGGTGGTACGCTGGTCGTTGTAATGAAGGACTCTGGATCCAAGATGAAGAGTATCATCAGGATTCTCAGGAGTAAAGGTATATCTGATAGAAACAAGAAGGTATGGAGTCTCTGTGTAGTCTCTCCACTTAAACGGAGCCGTGTAGGTCTTTATGTACCACTGCCATAGATCTGCATCTATTACGTCTGTGTTGTTGAGAGAACCTATCTTGAATGGTTTGGAATCCCAAGGGCTACCAGTCTGAGATTTATCAAGCTCATATGTGCCGGAAGCAATGTCAGCTACATCAAAACCAAAGTGAACATATCTCCACATTGGCTCTCCCACTGTCCAGTTCTTTCCGTCTGCTTTCTGGGTGATACTCGTCTTGAAGGTGTCGTCCATCTGCAGGGTTACAATAACCTTGGAAACGGCTCTCTTAAGATCAACATCCCATATCTGCTCTCCATCTTCCGGTACCGGACTCCAGGTGATGTCTCCATCCATAAGGAAAGCCTTCTTATTTACGCGGTTGGTTCTTTCAGGAACAGCGTCCGGAGTATAATAGCAGTCTGTCTTGGCGTCGTAAGTGTGAAGAGCCTTGAGTTCTTGAAGGTTGGTTGGGATGGTGGAGCCTGCAACTCTGTAACTGTAATGATTGTGAGTGGTGTGGTTGCAGTTATGAGTATGAGGGTTATTGGCGGTTACATAGATATGATACTGAACATTAGGATCAAATGGTGTGTTCTCTGTAGTCAGTTCATTAGCCCAGTTCTTGTTAATCAGTTGCTTTGCCTTGTCCATAAGGCCGCCCGGGGCGTTTGGATCCAGAATGACGCCGGTCTGGTCTTTATCCAGATGCTTTACATAAATCCAAGAATCGGTTTCGGCTGCAGATTCCTTCTTGATGAAAATATCCAGAGTCTCAATGAGGTTTTCGTTCAAAACAGAACGGGCAATAACATCGTCTCCGTCTACAATGCCAGGATCTTCATCGTCTTTGGCCTTGCTCCGAGCCTTCGTATGGCCACTAAGATAGTCTATGCCGTCGTCAAAGAGTTCAGCAAGGATAGAAAGATTGCCGCTTGTATCGCCTTCCAGATGGATTTCTTCCTCCTTGGTGCAAGACACCGCAACCAGCAACGCCGTCAGAAGCATTGCCGAGAAAAGAACTATTCTATGTAAAATAAACTTTCTCATTAAGTGTTGGTGGTTGGTTCAAGCCAATACTGACCCGGATTTGAAGCGTCATACTCTCTTGTCTTGTTGGCCTCATAGTCTGCCGGGGAGACTCTCCTGAACCTAATTGGAATATGGTCTGAGTCTCCTGGGAAGTTGTGCGAAATCGGAATCAAGTATGGAGCCTGTCCTGTTGGTATGCAAATAAGCGTTACAGAAACCTTACTCTGCTCTTCAGATGACGGAGTGGCATTTGTCTTAGGAACCACCCACATTCCAAAGGTGTGACTTCCAGCCGTCAAATTATAGTCCTGAGTTGGCCAGACAGTAGGATTAGGATGGGTTTCATCCACAATGATAAACTGGAAGAAGTCGTTGTCTAGCTGGAGCTTTAGCGGGTATGCATTGGTTGTTGAAAAGTTAATTCTGGTAGAGTATGCAGGAGTGATTCCGTCTCCCTGGAATCCGTAAGATACGGCTACCCAAGTCTCATCCCAGTTGTTGTAGTCACAATCCGGAGTGTAGCGCAGCCAGCGAACTACGGAAACATCAGTGTGACCCTGAGTTGAGTATGCCAGACGATCGTTGCCGGCAGTCCACGGAAGCACTGTTGGCATCAGAACCAGCCTTCCGCCTACAAAGTAGGCATAAACTACCCAAACGTGGTTGCGGGCAAAGTCACCTGCGGCATTCATTTCAAAGGTCTTGGTTCTTACAGGTCCAGAAGAGGATGTCTTGTAACTGATTGAGCCGGTCAGTTTCTTGTCTGTTTCTCTTACATAGAAGGTCTTTACATCTGACAACTTGCCAGCTTCTTTGGCTACATCCAGGCGGCTCCAGTACTGGTCTGCTGTCTCGCTTTCGTGGTTTACGGAACGGAACAGAAGGTCTCCAGGAGTATTGTTAATGGCTATAGAGCTGGCAGTAACAGAAGAAGCAACGGTCACTGGATCTGTCTCATAGCCAGAAGCCGCGTCTATCTTGTAAGAAGCGGTGGAATTGTTGAAAACATATTCCTTTACGGAGAACTGGTTTCCATTTATTGTTACGTTGGTAATCTCAAACTCCGAATCTTCCACCTCCATTCTGCATACCACAAGGCGGAACTTGCTAACGCAGCGTGTCAAGGTTACCTTGCTTACAACCAGCACAGGGAAGCTTCCTGTAATAGGAACATTGGTTGCCACTCCGGAATAAGGAAGACCTTCCGTTGGAACTTCTGTCTTAGGGCATCCGCTGTAGGTTGCACCAAAGGCTTCTCCGGTCATAGACATCTGGAGAAGCTGTTCACGAGTAATAGCCTTGAGGTCATCTTCTGTAGAAGGAAGAGTCAAACCTGCAGCAGTTGGATTTGCTACTGCATAAAGGTCCAGATTTGGCTTTTGGCTTGCTATCTGCTTGAGTTCATTCGTATTCAGCAAAACAGTGAATCTTGCTTCCTGACCGCTTTCCAGATTATATTTTGTAAGGTCTGTAAGATGTAGGCAATAGAAAGAAGGAGCAGTCTGTGCATCAGCATTTCTGTACAGCCACACAACCAGCTCGTTGATTTTCTTCTCCGCCTCGGTAGCCTTTATGTCTCCCACGTCTGCCTTGGTTGCCAGAGGCTGAGGAATATACACGGAAATCTGAAGAGAAGGCTGCTGCTCCGGAGTATGGTGCTTATGGCAGGATGAAAGGCTCAGAATTGAGGCCAGCGCAACAGCCACCGCCACAAAAACTTTACCGTTCATCTTTTCAAATATGTTCTTTAAACCTCTCATTTATGCTCAATACTTTCTACTAATAAAGCGGTATTTCTGAAGGCGTTGCCAAAATCCAATCTATATCAATTTCAACTCCAACTTCCAGCTGCGGATCCTGAAGGTCAGGAATGCAGTTGAACGCCTTCTTCAAACTGTTTATGGTAAGGTTCACTTCCGTAACATAATCTTGCTGGAAGACACTCTTTACCAGTGTCTGATTTCCCTGGCCGGAACCATAAGTCAGGGTACCCAGCATATAGAACTTGCTTCCAGGAACTATGTAGCCCGTCTCTCCCTTGAATGTTGTGGAGGAGTTATTCTGGAACTCTATGCATATTATCACATCCTCTGCCTGCAGGCTCTGAAGCAGAAGAGTGTAGGAAGGGTTGTTTGTATTAGCCAAGCTTGTTATCCAGGCAAGGGTTTCGCCGGCATCAGACAACGGCATATTGTCATAAACATAGTACTCGTTTCCTGTCTGAGGAGTAAAGTCAAAGCTTTGCTTATGCTGGCCTGCCACTATAACTGCCGTCATAGGGAACAGTGTATTGCTTACCGTAACATCCGCATTATCGGCATCCTTAAGCGTTGAAGCGGTTGTATTCAAATTCAGTTTCAGCAAAGCCACTCCGTACTGCATCGGCTTGTTGACGGCAACTGAAACGGCTCCTTTCCTTACCACCGGCCCAAATTTCCTTTGCCCTGTATTATACTGATCTAAAATACTCGTCCAAGTTGCTGATGTATTCTTGTAATAAGCGGCTATTGCACGCTCAGCCACTGCATCATCGTCCTCTGAATTCAGTTTCTTGGCACAAGATATCTGGCTGTTCACATAGTACCAGAGGCTAGGTGGATAGCAGAACCTGTCCATCGGAGCCAGATGTATGTCATAATCGCCCTCAGTAACCGCAACAAACTTGCTTCCATCCCACTTAATTGCCACACAGCCTTCAGGAAGCCCGTCTCCTACAGGGAAGTCTCTCAAGTCTGAGTCTCTGAGCGTAAGAGTCAGATTATTGCCGGAACCAGACACGGTTGCAAAAGTACGTATCTGTTCAAGAATTTCATCGCGGTAAGATGCAGAGAAATTCCTGTATGTCAACTCTGTTGTTCTGTTGCTATTCAAAAAACAGCCGTCGTAAGTGCCGGATTGTGGAGTATAGCTACTATTGCTAACGGTATTGTCTTCTGCAGACAAGGCTATGTAAAGCCTTCTCAAAAGATTTGTTATGGATACACCGCTGCAGGAATAAATGTTTCCTTGTGTTCCGGAGCCGCCGCCATTGAGAAGCGTGTTGTACCAGTTTTCCATTGTCTGTGAACACCAGGTTTCAGAAATAGCTTGATGCCAGCTTCTGGAAACAGTTCCAGTTTGGGTGGAACCATACCAGGATGTTCTATAGTAGTAGTTTACTGAATAAGTGGTCGTAAACAAAGAAGTCATATAGTTGGCCAGCCTCTGGGCCTTGGATACGATTGCGGCCCTTGCTGTGGCATCGGCGATTGGATCAGGGGAGAAGGTAATGTCAGAGGCTTTGACACCGGCGGTGCCGCCAGAGGCTTCATCAGATGCTATGAGGCTGCCGTAAAGGTGTTTGTAAGCCTGAGTGCCGCTAGTGTATGTGGTTGATCCTATGGTAACAGGGCTGACCTCTTTGGCCTTGCCGTAAACCAGGAATGAAGCGGTACCGGAAGGAATGTAAATGCTCTTGTAGTAGTGAGAGTTGTTTGAATTGACCAAGCCCTGGAACGAGCCGGAAGATCCGTCATCTCCAAAATCATCTGAGATGCCTTCATAAGGGAGCCTCAGGTAATCTCCCGAACGGGTATCGTCTGCACGTATTTCTCTCTGCACGTCGAATGGAAGGAACCAGATGCCGCTCATTCCGCGGAAAGAATTGGCGCTGCCGTCTGCCTGGGCAACTTGAGCCAGGGTTTTTGTGGCAGGAGAATACTTGACATCCTTCATTCCAAAGGCCAGGGAAACAGGGAAACCGCTTGGCTCCACAATGTCTCCGCCCTGAACAGGCTCCTCCAATGGAGAGGAAGACTTGCTGCACGAAACAGCCAAGGCAAGCATCGCTGAGAATACTGCCAAAAGTTTCAGATATTTACGTGCAACAATCATTTTTCTTTCTTTTATTTCTATCCTTTTTGTTTTCTTTTTCTTTATCGCGATGAAAACTGCCGCGTTATTTTTCTTTTAGAATATCGGGTGGTAATCTCCGCCAGGAGTCCAGTCCAGTGTTACAGAAACACCTACGTGCGGCGCCCTGGTGTCTATTACTCCGTTGTCATAGGCTTTTGCCTTGACTATCTCAAGCTGGCCAGGCCTGAGAGGTTTCTTTACGCTCAGAACGCTGAGAGTAATGGAGCCGTCCGGAAGGGTTGCATAGCAATGCCACTGCCAAAGAGCATCCTCGCTGCCAACGCTGATGAACGGATCTGTTGTTTCTATAATGGTTTTACTGCCAGGAGTGTCTTTGCTAGGATAGTTTACGCTGGCAAAGCACATCTGGGTTCCGCCCGTTACGTTCAGCTTGTCGTCTTTTACAATAGGATGCTGCTCCGGATGATTGTAGATATTGTCTGATATCTTGAGCCCTGTGGCAAAACCGGTGGAATATACCTTGATATTCTTGAGTTTGCTGCCGGTAGTGTCTATTACAAGGGCTGTTGCGCAATTGGCCATATTCAGGGTTACGGTAAAGGTCTGGCTCTGTGCTCCAGCCTTGATGTCCATCTCTTTCAGACGGCCGGTGAAAAGTCCTGTCTTGTGGGTGGCAATGCTGTCTGCGGCCTTGGTCTTGACTTGGTCTAGAGAAGCCTGAAGGCCGTAGTCTATGTTCTGAAGAGCCACCACGCCGTTTCCCTGAACGTTTGCAACTGCGTTGTGCATATAATTCTGCGCCGGCAGATGAAGCGTGTAGCTTGTCTGTGACGCATCCATAATCTCGCTCTTGTGATGGAGGAGCGGATTCTCCCCCATCACATCGTAGAACGAGAGATCAAGATCGTGGGCAAAATCTGTGAAGACAGGGGCAAGATAGCTCTCGAGGGCCTGCTTAACGTAAACGTCTTCCGGCTGGTCCAGCTCGGTAGCTATCTCTGTCTGGATATTGGTGACAAGACGAAGCTCATAAGTAATGGCCACTTCTGCCGCGCAATCGTCCAGATTATCGTCTATGAGACTCTTGCATCCTGCCAGAAGAGGCAGGGTGCAAAGAGCTATCATAAGACTTCTTAGTGTATATCTTCCAGATTTCATTTCCACTATCAGTTATCGGTGAATATTAGTCAGCACCAAGAATTGAGTCAAATACAAGACCAGTGCTCCACTTCAGATCTACGCTAAGACCAAGGGAAATCTGGGTTGAACGCAGGTCTGGAACGGTTACGTATGCCTTCTGCAAAGAAGTTCCGTCAAAGTAGAAGTTTGCAGTGGTCATATAGTCCTGAATGAATACGCGGGTAGCCTCAATTGTGCTTCCGTCTGCATTGTAAGGAGGAAGAGCATAGTTGGTTGGGAAGGTAATGGCAGCAAGGCCGCTAGCCTTAGGATCGAGCTTTCCTACCAGGTAGAAAGTACCGCCGTTTCTTACAAGGTTGTCCTTGCCCCAGAAGTCGCCAGCATTGTTGGTAAACTCAAGAGCAACAAGAACATCAGACTGTGCAGTGGCTCCAAGGGTAGAGTTGTAGTTGTCCCATACTAGAGTGTAAGTCTCGTTATTTGCACCTGTAGGAACAGTGCCGTCAACAATAACCTTGTCGTAAATTGTATAGCTGAAAGTATTTGCCTTTGGAAGATAGTTCCAGCCAACTTCCTTTGGCTGGCCGCCTACGAGAATACCGGTAAGAGTAAACAGGCCGCTTGCAACATTGATCTTCTTGTTGGCTTCGGTAACGCCGGTTCTGGCCTGGATAGCTTCGTTGTTGTCTTCCAGCTGGCTAAGGCCGCTTACATAATCAACTTTAGTTTTCAGAAGAGCTGTACCGTAGTTGATATTGAACTGCATTGCAACGCTTCTGGTGGTTGACTTAACGTGAGAGTTCTTAACCCAAGCCTTGGAAGTCCAGGAAGCATCTGTATCCCAGTTGGTAACTCCCTCAGGATATTCAGCTGCCTTAACTTCCTCGTCTGTTACGCGTACAGGGCTGTTGCCAAAGTAGCAGATCTCTGCAGGATACATAATGCTGTTGATAGTGGTAGCACCAGCTATGTTGCTGTGTAAAGTAGTTGCATAAGACCAGGTTACATAAGGAGCGGTAGCAGAAAGATCAGCCTTCAATTGAGTGCTTCCCTTAGGAAGGCCAATGACAGCAACACCATCAGGGAAGGCGTCCAGACCACTGGTTACATCTGAATAGGTAACACCAGCATTAGTCTTCAATGTAGATGTAGGCAGAGGATCACCATTAGCATCAATTATCTTAGTGATATTGTTCTGGATTGCAGCTGCAATCTCTTTTACAACCTGCTCCTGCAATGAGGTAGGTATCATCTGGGTATCGTCTACAATCTTATGGATCATACCATAAAGGTCTTTCATCATATAGTGGATTGCAGCACCTGAACCTGCACGCACTTCGTTTGTATAAACAGTGTTGAAAACATCAAATGCGTCTGCAAGAGATTCTCCAGCAGGGCTAATAGGATCGGTTGTGTTAAAAGGACAAACTGTCTTTGGAGTTATATCTCCTGTAGAAGGATTAACAGTTACAAAATCTCCCCAGTAAAGGTCAATGGCGCCTGGACGTCCGTCGTTGCCGTCATTGGTTTGGCCATTCCAGGTAATCGTACCGGCAGCTGCAGTGAAATGAGTGCCTACTACAGCGTTGATGAGTTTAGAGAGCATATCTTGCCAATGCTCAAGAGCAGTTGCGCCGGCAGAACCGGAAGCAACTCTTTCAACGAGGCTGAAGCTGTGATTTCCAATAGCAGCGTTAGCAGCGCTGAAGGTAATCTTGCCCTGCTCGTTGTCAGGATCTGATCCGCTCTGAGGAGCTTTGCCCCAGAACATCAGAGCGTTGGTCTCAACAGGGAGAGCAAGTTCCAGAACTCTATGAGATACGGTTCCGTCTGTCTTGATCTGGTTAGGAGTAAGAACTGTACCAAGGCCATAAGTCTTGTCTGCAGTAGTTGCTGTGGCAATCCACTTTCCGTCGTTGCTCGTTCCAAGTTTGTAAGCAAAGAGCTGAGCGTCTGAAATACCACGGAAATTCTCTGTAGTCAGAGCCTGGGTAGCGGTAGATGTCATCTTTGTAATAGGAGTGTTTCCTGTAGAGACATTGAAAACGAAGTTGGCGTTAACCGTGTTCTTTTCGCTGTCGTAGTTAGGATTGTCTGCACCCTCCGGAGTGGTGTCGCTCTTAGAGCAACCCAGCACAAACAGAGAAGCAGCAAGGCCCATGAGGGCGAATTTGAAAACAGTTTTCATTGCTGTTGATTTTTAAGTTGTTTGTTGATTAATAATTGTTGTTGTTAATTATAATTTTCTAATTCGTTTTTCCAATACTACTGAACCTGTTTCAGCTGGTTGACTCTCTTGTTGTAGTCTTCCATCTGGCGGTTGTATTCCTCTACCTGCTGCTTGTATTTCTCATACTCTGCCCTCTGCTGCTGGTACTTCTTTATGGAGTCCAGATTCTGCTGAGCAGTGTTAGCGTCATAGCCGCCCTTTGCAATAATCTTGTTGAGGAGATCTATAGCCTCAGCCTCTTTGCCGTTCATGAAGAGTGCGGTTGCAAGAGCATTGGCGCTGCGAGGATCGTCTGAAACCTTCTCGAGAACTTCCAGAGCCTGCTTGCCGTTACCGTTTTCTATGAGGTCAATGGAATTGTTGATAACCTTAGCAGTATCATCTACATAATCAAAGTATATAGTAAGGTATCCGGAATTGCGCTGGTCTGCCAAAAGCTCCTTCAGAATCTTAGAGAAAGTCTTGCCGCCGTTGAGCGCCTTGATCTTGCTCTCTCTCTTGTCTAGGTTGGACTCCTTATTTATAATATCCATCACGCTCTCAAGCTCAGCCTTGGAAAGAGTCTTGCTGCCGTTGGCAAGAATGAGATCGTTGACCTGGTCCTTGAACTCGCTCCAGGCCTCTCCGCCGGCGTTGATGTCAAAGAGGTTGTCCGGAATGTTAAGCTTGCTCTGGATGTACATCTTAAGAGCCAGGGCACGATTCTCTGAAAGCTTGATGTTGTTGGCGTTAGAGCCTTCTACAGAAGCAAGACCAATAATCTGGAGCTTAGCCATCTGATGGCGGGCATCCTTCATTACGGTGCCGGTAACATCTATGATCTTGTCCAGAATTTCTGCGTTGTTGCGGAAGTTGTATTTGAGCTGAGATTTTCCAACCTCAAAGTTCACGTAGAGAAGCTCTTTTTCTTTTCTCAGGATCCTGTCTGGAGAATAAGGCTTGTACTCAGCGATTGGCTTGAGGAAGTAGTTGGTTAAAGCAAGCTCATCAGCAACACCCTTCTTAGGCGTAACGTCCTTCAGAACAGGAACAAACGGAGCCGGTTCTGCAACCTTTGCAGGAGCCTTTGGCTCAGGGATTCTGATTACCACATCCTCCATTGGATGGCGCTTTGCAAAGTTGTATGCCAGGTTGAGGCCTAGCTTTGGAACTACGCCCCATCCTTTGTCCTTGCCGATCTCCGTTCCGCAGTAGCCGCACTCAAACTGCTTGGCATCGTTATGTCCAACAGCTGCGCCGGCCTCAAGCTCAAGGCGCCAGCGGTCGTTGAGCCACCAGCTATGTCCAAGGAACAGGCCAAGACCCATCCAGTCTCCTTCCAAGCGGCTGTCTCTAACCTTCTTGTACATACCGAACGGGAACTTTGCGGCTGCTACGTTATAATGAGTATAAATAAGATCAAGGCCAAAGAACCAGCCTTCATAAACTTCTTTGCTCCAATAGCGGAATTCAGGAACGGCAAGAAGGTGTTTCCACTTCTTCTCCTTCATCTTGTCGTTATCCCACGGGAAGAATCTAGGCCAAGGCTTCAGGCCAAAGTTTCCGCCAATGCTGAAATGCTTGGCTACAGGCACTTCCAGACCAAGGTTAGGAGTACCGCTGCCCCAATAGAAAAGGTTGGTGCGCAAAGAAGCTCCGTGGTTCCAGTCTTCAGACTGCTGCTGAACCACTACCTCTTTATAAGTAACGTCCTGGGCATATGAATTCCCAGCAAACAAAAGAAGAGCCAATGCTGCCAAAACAGCATTTGCCACGTTATGTGATAATCTATTCATTTTCACCATTCAGGTCTATTTCTTCTCCTGCCTCTATCTCTCTTGCTATCAGCTACTTATCTCTCCCCTATTTATCATTTTCTCTTTTCTGCAAAAAAAATCCACTTCCGAATATCTTTTCAGGATACCCGAGAATTGGAACCGTAATAAATTATAAAACTACTTGAGTCGTCGAAAGTTACGTGATTTTGGCTTGTTCTGGGGAGTCGTCCCCAACAAACACAAAATCGGCACAAATTTACACACTTATTTCATAAATGCAACTTTTTTGTTACAAAAATGGTTTAGAGGCCTTTTCTGCAAAAGGCGTGCCTAACTCCCCGAAAAGAAAAAAACGGAAAAAAGCAATTAACATTTTGTTATTAACATTTTGTTAATTGGTAACGGGGGGAGGAACAAATTAAAGAACCCTGACACTGACACGGCGGCCTAAACCTTGAAAGAGTTTTACTAGAGTTGAGAGCTGAATATCTGCATGCCCTCTTTCTACTCTAGATATAAAACTCTTTTTTGTGCCAATCCTATCGGCTAGCTGTTCCTGAGTAAGACCAGCCCGTAGGCGCTCATCCTTGAGTTGCTCGCCAATAATAAAAGCATCGCACTCCATCTCGAACTGTTCACGCTCGGGAGTGCCCACATCTCCGAAATCTTCTGAAATAAGATCTTCAATCGGAGTCAAATTCATTTTCTTAAGTTTATTCTTATCCATTATTCTTCTTGCTTTTCTGTTCAAAATACTTTTTCATAAGGGCTTCAGCTTTATCAAGCTGCTTTGTAGGAGTCTTCTGGGTTTTCTTCTGAAAACCATTGAAAAGTATAACCAAATTACCTTCATCAAAGCAGCAAAAAATACGGTAGAGATTGCTTTCTTGCTCTATCCGAATTTCATATAGCCCCTTCCTGCCTTCAATGGATTTCAAGAATTTGGCTGGAACTTTTTCCACCAACATTATCAGAGTAAAAATCTGATATACTTTTTTCAGTGTTTCTCTGTCCAGAGTTTTTCTGAATTTTTTAAAGTGGTCTTCAAATACGACCAATCGTCTCACATAATCCCTCTTCATATCGCAAAGTTAACGAATTAGTTTACACGAGACAAATTTTTGCAAAAAAAACCGGAAAATCGTCAGACTTTCCGGTAATGGTAGCGGGGGGAGGACTCGAACCATCCGACCTCCGGGTTATGAGCCCGACGAGCTACCAACTGCTCTACCCCGCGGTAATGGACTGCAAAGATACACAATTTTCCGAATTTCCAAATTTTTCGCAGACTTTGGGCTAACTAGGAGAAAAATCCTGCTGCTTCAGAGAGCGGGAGGGTGGTTTGCTCTCCGGTTTCCAGGTTCTTGAGGTTTATGGTTTTTGCCTGGACTTCTGATTCTCCTGCGATAATGAAGAACGGTATCTTGTTTTTCTCTGCGTATTCGAATTGCTTCTTTAGTTTGCTCTGGTCTGGATAGACTTCACAGCTTATGCCCTTTGCCCTGAATTCATTTGCAAGCGGCAGAAGATATGCCACGGAAGACTCATCCATATTGGAAAGAAGAACCTTGGTTCCCCCTACTGCTTCCTTTGGGAATTTGTCCAGGCCTGTGAGCACATCGTAGATGCGGTCTGCGCCAAATGAAATGCCCACGCCGGAAACGTCTGGCAGACCAAAAATGCCGGTGAGGTTGTCGTAACGGCCGCCGCCGCAGATGCTTCCGATTGCAAAATCCAGAGCCTTGACTTCAAAGATGGCGCCTGTGTAATAGTTGAGGCCGCGAGCAAGAGAAAGGTCTACTTCTACTTTCTGGGTGATATTTGCTTTCTCTATGAGGCCGAAGAGAGTCTGAAGTTCTTCCACGCCCTTGCGTCCGATTTCGCTATCCTTTACCACATTGCTGATCAAAGAAAGTTTCTCCTCTGTGCTGCCAGTGAAAGTGAGAACCGGTTCAAGAACTGAGAAACCTTTTCCATCCACGCCGCCTGCAAGCATTTCTTCCTTTACCGCCTCTATTCCAATCTTGTCTATCTTGTCCATCGCGATGGTTATCTCCACCAGTTTTTCAGGGAAGCCCATTGCTTCTGCCAGGCCAGCCAAGATTTTGCGGTTGTTGATCTTGATGCAGACGTTGATGCCAAAGAGGTTGAACACCTTGTCTGCAATCTGAACCAGCTCAAGTTCATTCAGAAGGCTCTTGCTGCCGATAACGTCTACATCGCACTGGTAGAACTCTCTGTAGCGGCCTTTCTGAGGACGGTCTGCCCTCCAGACAGGCTGTATCTGATAGCGCTTGAACGGAAAGGTTATTTCATTGCGGTGCTGAACCACATATCTTGCAAACGGAACGGTGAGATCATATCTGAGACCTTTCTCGCAAACCTTGAGGCTCAGCGCGTTGCTTCCTTTCTGAAGATCATCTGATGATATCTGTGCAAAGGCTTCTCCGCTGTTAAGCACCTTGAACAGGAGCTTGTCTCCTTCTTCTCCGTACTTGCCCAGGAGCGTAGAAAGATTCTCCATAGATGGAGTCTCTATCGGCTTGTAGCCAAACTGGCGGAATACGCTCTTTATGGTATCGAATATGTAGTTTCTTCCGGCCATCTGCTCCGGAGAAAAATCTCTTGTTCCTTTCGGGATGCTTGGTTTCTGCACTTGTGCCATATCTTTTCAAA
This sequence comes from Bacteroidales bacterium, assembly GCA_016285455.1. Taxonomy (GTDB): domain Bacteria; phylum Bacteroidota; class Bacteroidia; order Bacteroidales; family UBA932; genus Egerieousia. The sequence goes on along the minus strand of JAEEQS010000001.1, from coordinate 112,904 downwards.
TAAACTTTGCAAATGTAATATCTTTTTTGCGTTCGGGGCTTTACGAGGCACCATAGCCCTTTAAATACTCATCAATAGCAGCGGCGGCTTTGCGTCCTTCACCCATCGCGAGTATGACAGTTGCTGCTCCGGTTACAACATCTCCGCCTGCGAATACTCCTTTGCGAGTGGTTGCGGTTTGTTCTGTAAGCAGCCTTCCTTTGCGGTCTGTTCCTAGACCTGGAGTGGTGTCTGCAATCAGGCGGTTGATCTTGGTACCAAGCGCAACTATCAGAGCATCAGCCTCTATGTCAAACTCAGAGTCAGGAATCGGAACAGGGCTGCGGCGGCCGCTCTCGTCTGGCTCGCCAAGTTCCATCCGAATGCATCTTATGCCTTTTACCCATCCGTTCTCATCGCCGAGAACTTCTACAGGATTTGTCAGCAGCTGGAAGTTGATGCCTTCTTCTTTAGCGTGATGAATTTCTTCTGCTCTTGCAGGCAGTTCCTTTTCGCTTCTGCGATAAACGATTGTTACTTCAGCGCCAAGTCTTAATGCTGTTCTTGCGGCATCCATCGCAACATTTCCACCGCCAACTACGCACACCTTCTTTGCCTGAAATATCGGAGTATCAGACTCTTTGCTAAAAGCCTGCATCAAATTGTTTCTGGTCAGATATTCGTTGGCAGAGAAAACTCCGTTCAGATTCTCTCCAGGAATACCGAGGAACAGAGGAAGTCCTGCGCCAGTTCCCACAAACACTGCATTAAAGCCTTCTTTGTCCATAAGATCATCTATGGTTACCGTTCTTCCCACAAACACATCTGTTTCTATCTTTATGCCCAAATCCAGAAGTTTCTGGATCTCCTTTTCAACCACGGCTTTCTTAGGAAGCCTGAACTCAGGAATTCCGTATGTGAGAACACCGCCGGCTTTATGAAGGCTCTCGAATATCGTTACGCTGTAGCCGAGCTTTGCAAGATCTGATGCGCAGGCTAAACCTGCTGGTCCACTGCCAATTACCGCCACCTTGATTCCTTGTTTGTCAATAAGAGGATGTTTGCTTTCAGCACTTTCATGCTCGCGGGCATAATCGGCGACAAATCTTTCCAGCTTGCCGATTGAAACGGATTGTCCCTTGACTCCTAGGATGCAGCTGCCTTCGCACTGGGTTTCCTGCGGACAAACCCTGCCGCAGATTGCAGGAAGAGAACTGTCTTCAGAGATTGTATCGTACGAGGCCTTGAAGTCTCCTTCCAGAACCTGATGTATGAATGCAGGAATCTTGATGCCAACAGGACAAGAATCCACGCAGCGCGGCTTCTTGCAATTCAGGCATCTGGAAGCTTCAAGCTGCGCTTCCTCAGCATTGTAGCCATAGCATACTTCTTCAAAGTTTGTAGCCCTGACTTTAGGGTCTTGTTCCCTTACCGGAACCCTGTCTATCTTGTTTGCCATAGGTTTATCTTTTTAGTACTAGGCCGGCGGCTTCGTTGGCTTGCTGTTCCTGCTTGCGGTAAAGTGTCTGGCGGCGCATGGCCTCGTCAAAGTCCACATCGTAGCCGTTGAATTCAGGGCCGTCTACGCAGGCGAACATTGTCTTGCCCGCAACGCTCACTCTGCAGGCTCCGCACATTCCGGTTCCGTCTACCATCAAGGTATTGAGGCTGACGGTAATAGGAAGGTTCAACTTCTTTGCTGTCAGCGTTGCAAACTTCATCATTATCATAGGGCCAATTGCCACGCACATATCATAATTGTTTCCAAGGCGTTCCATCAAAAGAGTTACTACTCCTTTCTCGCCTTTGGAGCCGTCGTCTGTGCAGATGTAGAGGTTGGAACAGGCTACCTTCATCTCGTCTTCCATTATGATTAGGTCTTTGTTCCTTGCGCCTATGATTACGTCCACGTGAGCGCCTGCTTTGTGAAGATACATCGCCTGAGGATAAACTGGTGCGGCTCCTACTCCACCGGCAACAAACAGGTAGCGTTTGTTCTTCAGCTCCTCGTATGAAATGTCCATAAACTCAGACGGTTTGCCGAGCGGGCCGGCCACATCGCAGAGGAAATCTCCAACGTTCATCATACAGATCTTGTTGGAGGAAACTCCGGCTATCTGCACAACAATTCTCACCGTTCCTTTCTCTGCGTTGTAATCGCAGATGGTAAGCGGAACTCTCTCTCCATTTTCCGTTGGGCGGACAATGAGGAATTGCCCGGGTTTTGCGCTTTTGGCAATTCTCGGAGCTTCCACTTCCAGCGAGTAAATCAGCGGTGTGAGCTGCTTCTTGTCTATTATCTTGAACATATTATAGGTCTTTGAAGGTTTTGAAGGTGTAGCCTTTTTTCTTGAGGTATGTGACTATTTCCCTGAGGCGGTTGTAGAGCCTTTCGCTTTCCGGACGGGTTGGCTCTATGCCAGGGTGGATCAGTATGATAGCACCATTGAGGGAATTTTTCTGCTCAAAGGCGTACAGGCGGTCTATCAAGGTCTGGGCTTCTACGTAGGAGCTCATAGATGGAATGGTATAGTCTGCCGGAGTGGCTGTTCCAGGAGTGTAGTTGATTGGGATATAGCCGGCTCTTGAGAGTATGTTCACAGCCTCTGTGTTGTAGTGCTCGTATGGAGGAAGCAAATATCTGGACTGGCTCTGAAGTACTCCGAATTTTTCAAGCTCTTTTGCGTTGAGCTTTATGTCTGCGAGGATGCTGTCTTTGCTTATGAGCATAGAGTCTCTGTTGCCGTCCCACGGAGCATAAAGAAGATGCTTGTCTGAATGGCCGCTCACATAATGGCCCTCTTCAACGATGCGGCGGATAATATCCTGGAACTCTGGCTTACGCAGGGCGTTGCCGGTGAAGAAGAAGGAGCCTTTTATCTTCTCTTTCTTCAGGGTCTGGAGGATTTTCTCCCCGCCGTTGAACATATCGTCTGCAGAGAAAATCAGGTAGATTTCTTTCTTGGTAGGATCTATGCGGCGTATTGCTCCGTAACGGTCTTTGACAGCCTTTGAAGTTGCAGGGCTGAATTCTTTTTTCTGGCGGTTGCCTTCCTGCTCCAAAGTTGCAAAGTAATATGTAAGGCCTGCCGTGCCGTCCATAGTTGGCTCGTTTGTGGCATAGTCACCGATATCGTTGTGGTAAACTGCTATTCCTCTGTTCAACGATGGGGTTTCATCTGGTTCCCTAAGTCCGCCGCCGGCTCTGGAGGAGAAGATGAAGTTGTATACCGGACCGTCTATCAGACCTCCCGTTATCTCTCTGTGTTCCAGAGTGAATGCGGAATGTGGACGAGTCGGGATGTAACCGCCCTTAGGATAGCCGATTATCATTGAAACGCCCCAAGGATTGCATCCGAATAGCCAGTCTCTCAAAGCGGCTTCCATATAAGCATAGGAATTGTCTCCAGTAAGCCTGCGGTAAAGCTGTGCCTGAGTGACGGCAGCACTGGTCAGGTTATTGGAGCACCACAGATATGGAATGCCGTGGCAGAACGGTTCTATGTCTGCCCTTTTGCGCAAATCCTCAAGGCCTTCTTTCATAAACTCGGTGTATTTGAGTTTCAGGGCCTCGTCTCCTTCTGATGCCTGAAGGAAGTGGCCGAGGTTTATGAACGGGTAGAACTGGTAATGCCTTCCCCTTCCCAGTTCCATCCACGGAGATACAGGTTCCTGCTCTCCGTAGTAGTCTGCTTCTTCTTGATATACAGGATTCTTGGTGGTTGAATAAAGTGTAGCGGCAGCCAGTTCCACATCATCTACCCAAGTGTCTTCCTCGTAGAAATATCTGGAAATGTAGCAGGCAGTCTGGGTGTTGCCCGGAACTTCCTTGGCGTATTCGTATGCTGGAACGGCTTTGGCTGCTATCATCTTGGCAAATTGAGGATCTATCGCTGAGAAAACTTCTCCTCCCAGAGCAAATGTTGAGGCGAATTTGCCGGCGGCGGAAGAAACTCCCGTGGTGCGGTTCTTGCCGAACTTGCCCATTCCCTGTGGCTTGCCGGTAAGGAAGTATACAGGACGGCCGTTGCCCTCTCCCCAGCCGTAATCGGCTGTGTCATACTGCGGTGGCTTGAATCCTATATGGTCTCTGTCATCGGCGATCTGGGTGAACATAACCCTGTCTTCCGGATTCATCCTCACCAGCCAGTCAAGCCCCCAGCGGGCCTGGTCCAGAATATCCGGAACGCCGTTGGCGCCAGGCCTTCCGTCTGCCTGATAGCGGTCTGCAAAAATGCTCTTGTCTTCTATATACTTCCAGGCGAACATCATATGGTATGTAGCCGTTGCGCTAGTAGTCTGATACTGAAGGTAGTCTGAAGCATCGTGCCAGCCTCCCCTTACATCTATCCTCTCACCGCTTCTCTGAGGGTGATCCACAATGTAGCCATCCAGCTGGTGGCAGAGAGTATCGGTGAACGGGTTGTAGCCGCACTGCTGCTGTCTCATATAGTTGAGCAGTAGATCTGCAGCTCCGTCATACACGTCCGCCCCTATCTTGAATACCGGGGAATAGGCTCCTCTGAATCTGATATAGTAGCCGCCTGGTTTCTCGAACTTGGAGAAATCAAGCTTCCAGGCGTCTTTCATAACCCACTTCGTAGGATCTGTCCAAGATGCTTCGCCCTCAAAAACAGGCATATCAGTTACAGCGTCAAATATCACGAAAATAATGTCTTCTCCTTCCGCTTTCAAATAATTCTGTACTCCTTTATAATCAAGTATACCGACTGGCTTCATCACTCTTTCCTCCACCTTCTTGGGCCTTTTGGTCCAGGCTGTCTGGCCAGAAGCCGAAACCTGAGTCTCATCCTCTTCCCATTCAACCAAAGGTTCATCCACACTCTTCTCTTCAAAATACACAGCCACCTTTACGGATTTTGGGAGATAGCCCACATAATTGATTCTGATATGCTTCTGCGCTATTGACGGAATACAGAAGCCCAAAACGGCAAGCAGAAGAAATAGTTTTTTCATAATATGTCTTTGAATAATCCCAATCATACAAATATAACAATTAATCGCCATCCTTAAAAGCGCAAACATTCATCTTTGATTATGTGCCCAATTTCGATTATCTTTACATTTTATAATAAAAAGCAGACAAATAATTAAAAATTACACGATATGAAATTCTGGAAAGCATTTTTTGCCGCCTTGCTCGGTTGCCTGGTGGCCCTGATTCTCAACTTCTTCCTATTCTTCCTGCTGATAGCCGGCATTGCCGCAGCATCTGGCAGCGGAGGTGGAAACGCACCTTCTGTCAAAGAGAACACCATCCTCAAGATAGACCTTAGCCAGACAATCGGAGAAAGGACACAGGAAGGAATGGGAGGAGATATGTCCGGCATTCCTTTCATCAGTATGCCTCAAGCTTCTCTGGGTATTTACGATGCTGTCAAGGCTCTGGAGAAAGCAGCTGACGACAAGAACATTGCAATGCTGCTTATAACAGACAAGGGAACTGGCACGAGCAGCGTCACCGCACTGGAGGAACTCAGGAACGCCATTGAGAAATTCCACGCCAGCGGAAAGCCTATCATAGCCTACGGAATGAACTATTCAACAGGTGGCTATTTTGTAGCCAGCGCTGCAGACAAGGTTTATATGCATCAAGACGGAATGCTTCAGCTTGTTGGTATGGGTGGAAGCATGATGTTCTTCAAAGACGCTCTGGACAAGCTGGGCGTTAACTTTCAGCTCATCCGCCACGGCAAGTTCAAGGCAGCCGCAGAGCAGTATATAAAGAATGACATCAGCCCTGAGAACCGCCAGCAGAATATGGAGATGATGAATTCCATCTGGAAGACACTCTCCAGCAGAATCTGCCAGAGCCGCGGCATAGATGCCAAGGATCTGGACAATGCTATTGATTCTCTTAAGATCGGCGACGGGGAGAGCGCAATGGCTTATTCCCTTGTGGATTCGGCTCTTACAACCGAAAGGTACGTGCAGAAGATCTGCGGCCTTTTGGGAGTGGAGAAAGAGGAAGACCTCAAGGTTATTACCCTGTCTTCCTATGCCAAGACCCTTCCGGCTTCCCTTAAGGGCTCCGTTAAAGTTGCCGTGCTCTATGCAGAAGGAGAAATTGCCCAGAGCGGATCTGGCATAGCTTCATCAAAAATCGTGAATCAGATTAAGAAGATAACCAAAGACGACTCCATAGATGCAGTTGTACTCAGAGTCAATTCTCCTGGCGGAGATGCCCAGGCTGCTGAACTTATCAGAGAAGAGCTCCAGGCGCTTGCCAAGGCTAAGCCTCTGGTTTGCAGCTTTGGAGAATATGCCGCAAGCGGCGGATACTGGATTTCCGCCCAGGCCCAGAAGATTTTCTCAGATGAGTCTACTCTCACCGGTTCCATTGGAGTATTCTCTCTGGCAATCAATTACGGCAAAGGCCTCAAGGAGCATCTGAAGATCAACCCTGTGGAACTTGGCACTCACCGCCATTCCGCAATGGGTAGCGGCGTACGCCCTCTGGACGACGAGGAGGTTGCCTACAACCAGAAGCTGGTTGAGCATATCTACGACAAGTTTATGGGCATTGTTTCAGACGGCAGGAAAATGAGCATCGCCCAAGTTGATTCCATTGCTCAGGGAAGAGTATGGACTGGTACTCAGGGAGTTGAAGTTGGCATCGTAGACAAGATAGGCGGCATAGAAGACGCTATCAAGTACGCAGCTTGCATCGCTCTTGGCAAAGACCCGGACAATAACTATCGCGATGTAGATAATTCTGAGTTCAAAGTTGTTGAATATCCAAAGGTCAAGACCCAGATGGAGCTCCTTCTGGAAGGCTTTGGCTCTTCAGAGCAAGATGCCCTTATCCAGAAATTCTTTGGCAAGGCCAACCTGAAAGAGCTGGCAGAGGACTTCCAGAACAGCAAAGGCGTAAAGACCTACGCCAGAATGCCTTACACCCTCCAGCTCACCTACTGATCTGAATTGAGATTATCAGAAGGTTTTGGCTCTGCGATGTGACTTTGAAGCGGTCATCAATTTCAAGAGACGGAAGACAGACAATGCTTCCGTCTTTTTTTGTAACAACTGGAATAATGTTTTTGAAAAGCAGATCCACTTTCCTGGAATTGAGAAAATCCACAACGCTCTTGCTGCCCTTCAAGCCGTAAGGAGAGAATTTGTCTCCTTCCTGCATAGTCCTGCAAATCAGAGGAAAATCAACCTTATCGGCATCCAGGACAGAACCTTTGCGCAACAAGCTTTTCAAATCTGAATCGCCGAGAGAAACCGCCTCAACCTTTATTTCAAAAGGACCGAATGCATAACATCCAGGGCATGGGATTTCAATAGAATTGAATTTCTCTTTTGGCAGACTGTACAGCCTCAGTTCTCCTCTTTCAATTGTTGCAACATTGTTTTTGAGAGAGAAGACTCTAGTAGAATCGTTAATGGTATAAAGGGTTTCTGCTATCTGTTCCAGCTCATCTTCATTCAGAGGAATGTTATGAAGCCTCAGCAATTCAGCAAGATAGAAACCAGCATTTCCGGTTGAACAGAGCTTTTCTACGGAAGCTCTGAAAACAAGATACTTTTCTCTTATATCTTCAACGATTCCGCTTTTTGACGGTTCTTTCTTGATAAGAAACGATTCAACTTTTGCCGCAACGAGTTTGTCAACTTCAGCGTTCAGCTCCCTGAATCTTGAAATGTCTTTGTTCAGAGTCTGAATAACAGAAGGATTTATCTCCTTGAGAAGAGGCATTACCTGGTTGCGGATCTTGTTACGGGAGTACTCATTCTGGGCGTTGGTTTTGTCTATGCAGTACTTCAGATTATTCTCCTTGGCATACTCCTCAATTTCTTCACGTGTTATGTTCAGAAGAGGGCGGAAAACAAACAATCTGCTATCCAACTGCCCCAAAGGACGGATGGCGCCGAGCCCTTGGCGGCCTGTTCCCCTGACAAGGTTCAGGAGAAGGGTTTCCGCGTTGTCGTCTGCGTTGTGGGCAGTCATCAAAACATCAAACCCTTCCTTTTGAGAGAGTTCTCTGAACCAGTTGTAACGGAGATCACGCGCTGCTATTTCTACAGAGAGCTTATGCTCCTTGGCATATTTGAGCGTATCAAAGTCTGCGGTAAAGAACTCAAAACCATATCGCTGAGCCAGATTGCGGACAAACTCCTGGTCTGAGTTGCTGTCTTCTCCCCGCAGATGGAAATTCACGTGAGCCACTCCAATCCTGCACTTGTTTGTGGGGTAGAGCTGGTGGATAATATCGGCCATTGCGGAAGAGTCCACTCCCCCGCTTACTGCCAGAAGCAAATCTCCCTCTACAGGGTGCTCCATAAAGAAAGCACGCACTTTTCCTATGATGTGGAGTGCTGCCATTTACTTCTTGTAAGTGCCTATGGTGTAGGAGAAACTAAGTCCGAATACTTCTTTGAACTGCACCCTCGGACCCTCCTTTCCGCTCTTGCTGGTAATCTTGATCTTGTCGTCGTAGATGAGGTTGGTCCTCAGACTTGCCTTAAAGTATTTGTTGAGGGTGTAGTCTGCCTGAACATCCCAGTAAACCACTATGTTGGACGGTGTTCCCATATAGTCTGAGAAGAGGGAGAACTGAGAGGCAACCTTGAAGTCTTTGGTTAGAGCCTTGGCGAATGTTGCCTTGAGCTGGGCACCGAGTTCAACCCTTACCGGATGGTTGTACTTGTTTCCGTACTTTACGCGGAGAATACTGTCTGCTGCCACAATGGTCATACTTCCCGTCAGAGGAGCAAAGTTCAGGGAAAAGACCTTGCCGTCTCCTGGTTTCCAGTCCATACCAAGACCCAACGTCAGATAGCCAGGAGCCAGGAACTTGGACTTCATAGTGGCCTCGTTGTTCTTATTGTAGTCAAATCCAGGAGAGAACTGGCTCTTGAAGTTCAGGAAGGCGGAGAAGTAGATTTTCTTGTATGCCTGATAGCCCCATTTGCTGTCTAGGATTATGCGGTCTTCGCTCTTGCGGTAGCCTACGTCAAAGCTCTTTACAAAACCGTATCCCAACTGAACGCGGTTATCCCAGAAGACCTTGCCCTTGGCATAGTTGGCCATTCCGTTGAGGTAGGCGTTCAGAGCCACGGAACCGCTTCCGCCTGCTGCCCAGTTGGTAAGTGAAACCTGGGAGAAGATGAGCTCATCGTTTACGCCTATGGTCCAGAATTTTGGAGAAGGTCCTCCATAGTCTGGCTCAGGAGTTGGAAAGTTCAGGCCAATGAGCCTTACAAGTTCCTGTTCCTTGCTCAGGCCGCTCTGGATAGGCTCCACCTTCTTGTTGCGGATGGTGTCTCCCCAGAACCCGATCTTAACCTGGGAAAAGGCCGTCTGGCTCACAAAGCCCATCATCAGGGCCAAAAGCAATATGTAGAGCTTTTTAGTCATTCAAAACATCATCCGTATTGAAAGCAAATCCGTTGCGCTTTCCGGTAGGAATCCTGTAATCGTCTGAATCTTTGTCTCCTACGGTAATGGTCTTTACGTTCTCGAAAGGAGGAACCAGAAGGTCAAAGCTAATGGCGTAAAGCATTGCGTTTTCAACAAAATCGCGGAGCTCCTTCTTGTCTAGGGTTACGGTTCCAAAGTCTGAAATCTTGTTTCTCGGCTGCCTCTTTCCCTCAACAAAGAAACATCCTTCCCTGTTGATGAACAGCCTGGAAATCAGGTATCCCGGATCGCACTCGCGATTGAGCTTCACAGACTCGTAGAGGAAGTTGTGGACGGTGATTACCCCGCAATAGGTGTTGAACTTCTCCTTGGTTGAATAAGGGTTCTTCCAAACGGGATGCTCGCGGTCAAACTGGTAAACGTCCGGAAGAAGGCTGAATACCAGAACGTCATCGGCGAACCTTACCTCCGCCTCCAATTTTCCCTTGTCTCTGTACTCCAATTTTACACGGCGGCTAAGTTCCACGCCGGAATCTTTAATCTCGTCCAGAGCCTCGTCAAGATCGTTGCTGATTTCAGCCAGCAATTCCTTGAGGCTGTTGAACACTTCCAAGGCTCTGTCGAATATCAGAGACTTGACATTGGATTTTCCACTGAGCGCCGCTACCAATTGTTTGTTGGGCGACAAAGGCTGGTCGTTGTCCATATTCTAATCTATTGTCTTTATGTCTTTTAATATGCTCTTGCAAATACTACTCTGCGATGGGATGGCTTTCCGGAATAAACGCATTTGCCTTCCTCTTCGCATACGCAGGAATCTATCGGGATGCAGCGGATTGTAGCCTTGGTTTCCTCCTGGATTCTGGCCTCTGTTTCTGCTGTACCGTCCCAGTGGCAAAGCAGGAATCCGCCCTTCTCAATCTGAGTCTTGAAGTCATCCCAGGTATCAACCTTGATTATATGTTCATCTCTGAAAGCCAGAGCCTTGGTGTAGATATTCTTCTCTATTTCCTTGAGGAGAGCGTCTACCTTTTCTTCTATGCCGTCTATGCTAGCGCTTTCCTTGGTCAGGGTGTCTCTTCTGGCAACTTCTACCGTGTTGTTTTCAAGGTCTCTAGGACCGATGGCAAGCCTTACAGGAACTCCCTTGAGTTCCCATTCGGCAAACTTGAAGCCGCTGCGGACATTTTCCCTGTCGTCTATCTTTACGCTGATGCCCAGCTTGTCGAGACCTGCCTTGATGCTCCTCATCTTCTCCAGAACGGCATCAAGCTGCTCCGGCTTGTTGAAGATAGGAACCATAACAACCTGGATAGGAGCCAGGTTTGGAGGCAGAACCAGTCCGTTGTCGTCTCCGTGAGCCATAATCAGCGCGCCCATAAGCCTGGTGGAAACGCCCCACGAGGTAGCCCATACATATTCAAGAGCGCCGTCTTTGCTCTGATATTTTACATCAAATGCCTTGGCAAAATTCTGACCCAAGAAGTGGGATGTTCCGGCCTGGAGAGCCTTGCCGTCTTGCATCATTGCCTCTATGCAGAGGGTGTCCAGCGCTCCGGCAAACCTTTCGCTTTCTGTCTTGTGGCCTACAATTACCGGAAGAGCCATATAGTTGCGGGCAAAATCTGCGTAAACCCCTACCATCTTTTCTGTCTCGGCGATGGCTTCCGCCTGGGTGGCGTGAGCTGTATGGCCCTCCTGCCACAGGAATTCAGCCGTGCGGAGGAAAAGACGGGTTCTCATCTCCCATCTTACCACGTTTGCCCACTGGTTTACCAATATAGGAAGATCTCTGTAGGAGCTTATCCAGTTCTTGTATGTGTTCCAGATTATTGTCTCTGAGGTTGGCCTTACCACCAACTCTTCCTCAAGCTTTGCAGACGGATCAACTACCACTCCAGGCCCGTCTGGATTGGTCATAAGCCTGTGGTGAGTCACCACGGCGCACTCTTTTGCAAATCCTTCAACGTGCTCCGCCTCCTTTGAAAGGAAGGATTTTGGTATGAAAAGCGGGAAATAAGCGTTCTCGTGGCCGGTGTCTTTGAACATCTTGTCCAGCTGGCGCTGAATCTTCTCCCATATAGCGTAGCCCCAAGGCTTGATTACCATACATCCGCGGACGGCGGAATTCTCTGCCAGTCCGGCTTTTACAACCAGATCGTTATACCATTGCGAATAGTTTTCCTGTCTCGGCGTTATCTGTTTAGCCATACCCTTCAGTCTTTGGAATAATTTTTGATATATTTGTTTTTAAAATTGAACCGCACAAAAATACAAAATTTATTTAACGCAGGAGGTAACAATGAAAAACATTAGCGTATCTATCTTAGTTGCAGCAAGTCTGGCACTTGTTTCTTGCGGAACAAGCACCTACTCTGCAAATGGAGGCGGAGGATATATGAACAGTATCTATTATGCCTCCTCCGATGCAGTTCCCGGCGCATCCGAAGAAGTGGGCACTACTTCCTACACAACTGTCTCAACTTCTGCTCAGGATGCCAGCAAGCTCAAGAGCAGGACTGTGGCCGTTCTGAACACCAACAACAACGTGTTCACCCAGTCCGCTTATACAGACACAATTTTTGTCGGCGACGAAAACATTGTTAACGTAGAATACAACCCTCAGACAACCTACGTCATTGCAGATGACGACGAGAGCTATGAGGCAAGATTGAGAAAATTCGACAGTCCAACCTATACGGTAAACGTAGTGGTGGATCCTTGGGACCTGGCTTGGTACAATCCGTTTGCCTGGAACTGGAACTACCATTACTACAGATACCGCTACGGCTATCACAGCGCCATCTGGTGGAACGACTGGTGGAACTGGAGATGGGGATGGAATGATCCTTGGTATTATGGCTGGAGCTGGTATGACAGATACTGGTACAGCTGGAACTGGCACGACCCGTGGTACTACGGAGGATATTACTCTCCATACAGATACCACCACGGATACTACAGCAACTGGCACAGGCCGTACTATTGGGGCGGAGGCGGCAGAGACCGTCACCACAGGCCTGGCGTTTACTACACCCGCAGGGGCGGCGTAGGAACCAGAGGCAGCAGCATGGGCCGCGCTACAGGCGTGACTCCTAGATCCGGCGACCACAGGGCAGTTGGAAGCTCATACCGCAGAACTCCTACCATTGGCAACGTTAGAGGAGGCAGCAATAGACCAGCCATTTCCAGAAGCAACCCTTCCGGCAGAGGCAATGTAACCCCTAACCGCAATGCAAACGGAAGAAGAAATGTTGCTCCTGGCCGCAACGCAGCTGTTAGCCGCCACTCTTCATCTGGCCGCGACGCTTCTATGAGCCGCTCTAACGGCGGTGTAAGATATGGCACCCCTTCAAGAGGAAATGCAGTTTCCACCCGCAGCGGCGGCTCCCACAACGGATCTTACAGAAACGGCAACAGCTCTTCTTACAGGAACACCGGTACCTCTAGCAGGCATCCGGCCGTTTCCTCCCGTTCAGGCGGAAATTCAGGCTCCGTTTACAGGCAGAGTTCAACACCGGCAAGAAAAGCTACTTCATCTTCACGCCCTGGCAATACAGTACGCTACTCTTCCGGCAGCAGCGGAAGGGGCAACTACAGCCGTTCAAGCGGAAGCTCCTCAAGCAGCCGCTCATCCGGAAGCTACTCTTCAGGTGGCAGCAGCCGTTCCAGCGGAAGCTACTCTTCAGGCGGCGGCAGCCGTTCTAGCGGCAGCTCACATTCCAGCGGCGGAGGTTCCCGTTCAGGCGGATCTTCTACCAGAAGGTAACATTAACAAGAACAAATTAATTTAACGAATACTATGAAAAGGTTTATTCTTACAGCCTTTGCTGTTGTTGCGGTTGCCGCAGTCCAGGTTTTTGGCCAGGACATATCTACGGCTTTCCAGCTTTCTGACTTCCAGAGAGAAGGAACGGCAAGAAGCGTAGCTATGGGTAACGCTATGACCGCACTCGGAGGAGATATGGGTGCCATTGCCATCAACCCTGCAGCATCGGCCGTGTTCAAATTCAATGAGTTTTCTTTCACCCCGGCTATTACCAGCGTCAATACAGACAGCAAATACCGGGGCGTAAATACCAGTGCAAACCGCACATCATTCGGGCTGGCCAACATTGGTGGCGTGGCTGTTCTGCCAACAGGAGAAAGAGGCGGAGTACGCAGCATTTCATTCGGCTTTGTCTATAACAAGCACAACAACTTCAACGCAGCCATCAAGGCCGGAGCAAACGGAGTTGACGACAGCTATGTAAACAGGCTTGTGTCTATGGCAAACAAAAGCGGGTATAACGGCCTGGATTTTGACGATAACGCAGTTCCTGATCCGTTCAGCTACGGCAGCTATTACTGGCCTGTAATTCTGGGATGGAACGGCAGTCTTCTGGATACTGTCAGAACCCCAGGCAAAGACACATTCTACCCTACAAGCTCCATAGGCGTTGGCGGATACAATTCCTCACAGTTGCTTTCCAGAAAGAGCTACGGCTCAATCGGAGAGTATGACCTGAATCTTGGCCTGAACATCAGCGACCAGTTCTACCTGGGTATGAACCTTGGAATGTTCACCGTCTGGAACAAGATAGAAGAGCAGTATTCAGAAGACAACACTACCTCTTATGCAGATGCTGACGGGCATTTCAACTATGTAGACCAGTATTACACCCAGCGCACAACCGGAACGGGTATCAACCTCAAGTTCGGATTCATCTGGGCGCCAACCTATAACGTCAGATTTGGAGCTAGCGTTTCTACCCCTACCTGGTACTCTCTTACAGACAAGTACTACTGGGACACCAACGTTTCTTTTGACGATGGCTACAGCGCTTCTCTGCATTCTCCTGAGGGAGTTTACGACTACCGTTTTAATACTCCGTTCCACTACAATTTGGGATTTGCCACCGTATTCAAGGGCGGAAGCTTCAGCATAGACTACGAAGGCACAAACGCCTCCCAGGCAAGATTCCGCAACCGCCACGATATCAACAGTATAGACTATGCAGACTACCAGCCTGAAAATGACTGGATGACAGAAAACTTCAAGATGAGCAACAAGCTCAGGGTTGGAGCAGAAATCTATCCTGTACAGAACGTTGCGCTGAGAGCCGGTTTCCAGTATGCAGACAACGGTATCAAGAAAGACATTATGTCAAACGCCGTCCAGAACTACACCGGAAGCCTTGGAGTTGGAATGACATTCGGAGGCGGCTTCTATATGGACCTTGCAGTTGCTGCAAGTCTGAAGAAGAGCACCGTTCCTTTCCTGGACAGCGAACCTGCCGCAGACTATGTTCTGGGCAACACCAAGTTCGCCACTATGGAGAGGTCTAATGTAAAGGTTCTGGCTACTTTCGGCTGGAGATTCTAGACAAGAAAGGAAATGGCATTGGGGCCTTCGTTGAAAAGAAGGTCAACGATGCTCAAGCCTGAGACAAAACCCTGGGGAGCAAATACCTGCCACCAGGGTTTTTCTTTTTTCCACTCAGCCAAAAGAGACGGGAGTTTGCTCTTTGGATGGATACGGCTTCTAAGATCCACTGCGGTATCCTTATAATCGGCGACAAATTCAGTTGTAAGGCCAATTTCCGCCTTTATCCCGCAAAAGCCGAGAAGAAGCTTTGTCAGTTCGAGGTTAAGGGTGAAAAGACTCTTTTCCTTCCTCAGCAAAATCGCTGAGATATCATCTATGTAATATTCAAAGAACGGAGAATTCATATAGGCCGCCTCCATTGCCCTTATGTGGCGGATTGGCCAATTCTCCTGGTAATCGATTTGTATTTCTGTTATTGGAACCGAATGGGAAAGATTTTCCCCGCCACGGAGGATGGGGATATTAAGATTCATCTTGCCGTTTGCCGTAAGAATCGTGCAACGGTTTCTGTAAGACTGCTTCTGGTAGTTTTCACAGGCTTCAACTAAAGCCCCGCCGTATCTTGCAATTGCTGCAAAATAGTCTACGGGGGGAAGATAGGCGCTGCTCAGCAACAGCTGCATCTCTACTCTTGGGTTGATTTCAGAGGGTTGTACCTTACGATACCTCTCTTGCTGTTCTCTATGAAGTCCAGAATGATTCTTTTCTCCGGAGAGTCAGGAATTTCGGCTTCGGCGGCGCGGCAGGCGTCTGAAACGTTCAGGCCGTTCATATAGATTATCCTGTAAACGTCTCTCATCCTGTCTATCTGTTCCATTGTAAATCCTCTTCTGCGCAGGCCTACCACATTAATGCCGGAGAAGGTTACAGGGCGGTCTCCAACAATGGCGTAAGGAGGAACGTCTTTGCTCAGGAAAGATCCTCCGGCCACCATAGCGTGGGTTCCGATATGGGTGAACTGGTGAACAGCGGAAGAACCGCCGATGATAGCCCAGTCGTCAACGTCTGTCTCGCCAGCCAGTCCTACGTAGCTTACAAGGATGCAGTGCTTTCCGATGCAGCAGTCGTGAGCCACGTGAACATAGGCCATAAGGAAGCTGTCGTCTCCGATAATGGTCTTGTTCTTTCCGCTGGCTGCGGTTCCGCGGCTAACGGTGCAGAACTCTCTGATCATTACGTTGTTGCCAATCTCAACATAAGACTCTTCTCCCTTGAATTTGAGATCCTGCGGAAGACCGCCTATTACAGCGCCGTTGAAGATCTTGCAGTTGTTGCCGATCTTGACAAAATCGTTGATAGCAGCGCAAGGGCCTATCCAGCAATTGTCACCTATTTCAACGTGTTCGCCGATGGTAACGAAAGGGCTGATGACCACGTTCTTTCCGATTTTTGCTTTCGGATGGACATTAGCGTTTTCCATTCTATATCTTTTTTATGTTATTTGTTCTTGATTACCTGGGCTACCATATCGCCTTCGCAGGCTACGGAGTTGCCAACCCAGGCCTTGCCTCTCATGCTAACCAGAGAATGCTCCAGCGGCTGGGTGATTACCATCTTGAATGTCACAACATCTCCTGGAACCACTTTGCGGCGGAATTTGACTCCGTCTATCTTAGCAAAGTATGTGGAATATCTTTCAGGTTCATCTACGCCTTTGAGAATCAGGATGCCGCCAAGCTGGGCCATTGCCTCTATCAGCAGCACTCCAGGCACAACAGGCTCTGTAGGGAAATGTCCCCTGAAATAAAACTCGTTAATGCCTATGGTCTTGATTCCTGTTATGGCATCATCCTCTATCTCTGTTATCCTGTCTATCATCAGGAATGGAGGACGGTGAGGAAGAAGCTTCTGGATTCCCAATACATCAATAACCGGAGCTGCATCCGGATCATACTTTGGAGCGACTGACAGTCTCTGTTTTACAGCCTTGATTTGTTCAATATCCATTTTACTAAAAATTATGTCCGTTATTGTTCATTCCAGCGGCGGCGGAACTGCTTAAGAGCCAGAGTGCGAAGTTCTCGCGCTATGGTTGAATTTATGGAGTGGCCGCTCTTGTAAGCGATTACCTTTCCCTTGATAGGATAGCCCACCAGAGAGAAATCGCCGAGCACATCCAGAAGCTTGTGCCTTGCGCACTCATTCTGGAATCTGAGAGAAGTATGGGAAAGATAACCTTCCGGCACTCTCTCCAGAGTTTTTACATTAAAGATTCCGGCCAGACGGTCAAGCTCTTCCTGAGGAACAGGATGTTCAACAATCACCAGAGCGTTGTCTAGGTCTCCGCCCTTGATCAGGTTGTAGTTGAACAGCGGTTCCAGCTCGTGGAAGAACACGAAAGTACGGCATGGGGCAATCTCCTTTGTAAAATCCGTATCTGTCTCAAAACGAGCGTACTGGCAGCCAACCACCTTGGAGTTGTAGTCTATCATCACGTCTATGGAGAAATGGTCGTCTGGCAGAACCACCATCTCGCTGCCTTTTTCGTTGCGGCAAACCACTTTGCGGTCAAGTACAAGATATTTTCTTGGAGCATTCTGTTCCTGAAGCCCGTCTTTGGAGAAAGCATCTGCGTATGGCTTGGCGCTTCCGTCCAGAATCGGAACCTCCGGAGCGTCCAGAGTAATCAGGGCATTGTCTATGTGCATTCCGTAGAACGCCCCCATCAGATGTTCCAGGGTAAGAACCGTAACTCCCTGCTTGTCTAGAGTGGTTCCGCGGGATGTGGCGCTTACATAATCCACGCAGGCCTCCACCAGTGGAGCCCCTTCTCCCAAATCTGACCTTCTGAATTGTATTCCAAAGTTTTTGGGCGCCGGCTCCACCATCATATGGACTTTCTTTCCGGTGTGGAGGCCCTTTCCCTCAAACTCGTATTTTCCCTTTAGCGTGTGCTGGTTTGTGTACATATAGGTTGGGGTTCGTATTATGCAAATTTACTAAAAATTATTTCTTCTCAGGGTCTGCCAGATGCCTGAACTTGGCGTAGCATTTCAGATACTGGGTCATCTGTATGGCAGGTATGCCCATAAGACCTTTCTGCCCAAGCTCGCTCTTTACGTTGCCCTGGATTCCGCTCTTGGCATTGATCTTTGTTCCGTCTCCGATGACAATATGACCCGCAATTCCTACCTGGCCTCCGAACATGCAGTTCTTTCCAACCTTGGTGCTGCCGGCAATTCCGGTCTGGGCGGCAATCACCGTATCTTCACCTATCTCAACATTGTGCGCTATCTGGATGAGGTTGTCTAGCTTTACCCCCCTGCGAACTATCGTTGAACCCATTGCTGCTCTGTCTACAACAGTATTGGAACCAATCTCCACGTCATCTTCCAGGACCACGTTTCCTGTCTGAGGAATCTTCTTGTAGCTGCCGTCTTCAACCGGGGCAAAGCCGAATCCGTCTGAACCAATTACTACATTGGCGTGGAGAATGCAGTTGTTTCCAACCTTGCATCCGTCGTAGATCTTAACTCCAGGATAGAGAATGCAGTTTTCTCCAATGGTAACATCGCTGCCGATATAAACCTGCGGATGAATCTGGCAACCATTGCCCACTTTGCTCTTGCTGCCTATATAACTGAATCTGCCTATATAGACCTTCTTGCCTATCTTGCTGGACCAGGCCCTGTAGGAAAGCAGGCTATGGCCTTTCTTCTGGCTTTTCTTTATGGTGTTCAAAAGATCCAGAAGCATCGCAAAGGCAGAATGAGCGTCTTCCATCACAATAAGGGTAGGCTTCACTTTCTGCTCTGGAAGCAGGTTGCGGCTGACCACCACTATTCCGGCGTTGCTTGTAAGAAGATAATTCTGGTACTTGGGGTTGTGAAGGATACAAACGTTGTTCGGTTTTCCAGTCTCTATCTTTGCCACCATATTAACCTTTACGTTTGGGTCACCGATGATCTCCCCTTTAAGATGCTGCGCGATTCTTTCAGCTGAAACTTCCATATTGAACTGATTCTAATAATTTTCAAATGTACTCATTTTTTTTGGTATTCTGAACTAAAAAACATACTTTTGCACTCCAGAAAAGGCAAGTGAGAAAGGGGACCAGACGGTTCCCTTCTTTGTTGCCTGGAAATGAGAAAATTATAAAATACAAAAATATGGAAGGATTAAATTTAGCCCAGTTCTTTGCCGAGTTCAAAGAGGGCAAAGGTATCGACAGGGCAACCCTGATGAGCGTTTTGGAAGACATCTTCCGCACCCAGCTGGCCAAGACTTACGGCACGGCAGACAATTTCGACATCATCATCAACATAGACAAGGGAGACCTTCAGATCTGGCGCAACCGCACCATCGTTGAAGAGGTCCAGGATCCTATGCTGGAAATCTCCAAGGCTGAGATAGATGCCAAGGAGCCAGATAACGACTTTGAAATCGGTGAGGATTATACAGAGGAAATTCCGCTGTCTTCATTCGGCAGAAGGGCCGTTTTGAATCTCCGCCAGAACCTTTCCGGAAGGATTATGGATATAGACAAGGCCAACCTGTTCAACTACTACAAAGACAAGATCGGAGAAGTGGTTGTAGGAGAAGTTTACCAGGTATGGAAAAAAGAAGTTCTGGTTCGCGACGATGCGGACAACGAGCTGGTTCTGCCTAAGAGCGAGCAGATTCCGTCTGACTTCTTCCGCAAGGGAGATTCTGTGAAAGCAGTTGTTGCCAAGGTTGAGATGAAGAACAACAACCCTAGCATCATCCTCTCCAGAACTGCAAGCGTGTTCCTGGAAAGACTGTTCGAGCAGGAAGTTCCTGAGATATTTGACGGCCTGATTACCATCAAGAAGATTGTCCGCATACCTGGAGACAGGGCAAAGGTTGCAGTTGAGTCTTACGACGACCGCATCGATCCTGTAGGAGCCTGCGTTGGAGTAAAGGGCAGCCGCATCCACGGAATCGTTCGCGAGCTCAGAAACGAGAGCATCGATGTAATCAGCTGGACCACAAACACCCAGCTCCTCATCCAGAGAGCTCTCTCCCCTGCAAAGATTTCCACTATCAAAATCAACGAAGAGGAAAACAAGGCTCTCATCACGATGGATTCATCACAGGTTTCCCTGGCAGTTGGAAAGAACGGAAGCAACATCCGCCTGGCAGAGCTGATGATTGGAATGGACATAGAAATCTTCAGAGATGTTCAGGGAGCAGATGACGATGACGTTCTTCTGAGCTCTTTCAACGACGAGATAGACCAGTGGGTTATAGACGCTCTCCGCAAGGTTGGCTTCGATACCGCAAAGGACGTTCTCAGAATGAGCAACGAAGATATTATGGACAGGGCAGACCTTGACCTTGAGACCGTTGAAGAAGTAAAGAAGATCCTCCAGGCCGAGTTCGAGGACCCTATGGAAGAATAAGACTAACGTAAAAAAGAGAAATAAATGGCAGGAATCAGAATAAGCAAAGTCCTCAAAGACTTCAACATAGGAATGAGCACCCTGATCAACTTCCTCGAAAAGAAGGGGAAGAGTGTGGATGCCAATCCTAATGCGAAGCTAGACGACGAAACATACGCCCTGGTGCAGAAAGAATTCCTTCCCCAGCAGCAGGTGAAGGAAGATGCAAAGAAAATAGCCGGGTCGCTGAGGATATCTGAAAGCGACAAGAAGACTTACGAGCTGGAAAAGGAAGAAAAGCCTAAGGAAAATTTCATAGAGACTGCCGTTGAAGCTCCTAAGGCACCTACTGTTGTAGGCAAGATAGACCTGGACAAGCTCTCCGGCAAAAAGGAGAAGGCAAAGGCAGAAGAGCCTAAAAAAGAAGAGCCTAAAAAGGAAGAAGCACCTAAACCTGCTGCAGAAGAAAAGGCTCCGGCAAAGAAGAAAGAAACAAAGGCTTCCGAGAAGAAGAAGGAAACAAAGACTGAAGAAAAGCCTGTCGCTGAAGAGAAAGAAGATACTCCTTCAGCTCAGCCAGAGCCTGAGAAGAAAGAGGATGCTCTTAGCAACTTCATAGAGACCAAGGTTGAGCAGCTTCAGGGCCCTAAGGACACGGGACAGAGGATTGATCTTTCCAAGTTTGAGACTCCTAAGAAGAAGAGCGGAAAGAGAGAAAGAATCAAGAAGAACACCAAGGAGAAGGTTGACATCAGCAAGGAAAGCAGCCAGAATCGCGACACCGCAAAGAAGGCCAAGGACAAGAAAGGCAAGAAGGGCTTCAAGCCTATCCGCAACGAAGTAGACGAAGATGAGGTTCAGAAGCAGATAAAGGAGACCTACCAGAGGATGGTAGAAGGCAAGGGAAAAACCAAGGGTTCCAAGTACAGAAAGGAAAAGAGAGAAATCGCTGAGGAAAAGAGAGAGGAAGAGATTCAGCGCAGAGGTCTGGAAAGCAATATCCTCAAGGTCACCGAATTTGTTACGGTCAACGATCTGGCCGTGATGATAGACCAGCCTGTTACCAAGGTTATCAGTGCTTGCATGAACCTTGGACTTATGGTGTCTATCAACCAGAGGTTGGACGCCGACGCTCTCTCTCTTGTTGCAGAAGATTTCGGCTACAAGATCGAGTTCGTTTCCGCTGAGATCCAGGAGGCCATCAAGGAAGAGGAAGACGTGGACAAGCCTGAGGATATGGAGCCAAGAGCCCCTATCGTTACCGTTATGGGCCACGTAGACCACGGTAAAACTTCCCTGCTTGACTACATCCGCCAGTCTAACGTGATTGCAGGAGAGGCCGGAGGAATCACCCAGCACATCGGAGCATATAACGTAAAACTTCCTAACGGCAGAAGGATCACCTTCCTGGATACTCCTGGCCACGAAGCCTTTACCGCTATGCGTGCTCGCGGCGCCAAGATGACAGACCTTGCAATTATCATAGTTGCTGCAGACGACGCCGTGATGCCTCAGACCGTTGAGGCCATCAATCACGCCCAGGCCGCAGGCGTTCCTATGATATTTGCTATCAACAAGATAGACAAGCCGGGCGCTATGCCAGACAAGATCCGCGAGCAACTCAGCCAGATGAACATCCTGGTTGAAGACTGGGGCGGCAAGTACCAGTGCCAGGAAATCTCCGCCAAGAAGGGAATAGGTGTTGCCGACCTTCTGGACAAGGTTCTGCTAGAGGCCGATATGCTTGACCTAAAGGCCAACCCTAACAAGAAGGCTGTTGGAACAGTTATCGAGTCTTCTCTTGACAAGGGACGCGGCTATCTTGCAACTCTGCTGGTTCAGGGCGGAACTCTCCACACCGGAGACATTATGCTTTCAGGAATGTACACTGGCAAGGTTAAGGCTATGTTCAACGAAAGAGGCCAGAAGATCAAGGAAGCTGGCCCATCCGTACCTGTTTCTGTATTAGGCCTTAACGGCGCTCCTCAGGCTGGCGATACCTTCAACATCTTCGACAATGAAAGAGATGCAAGGGAGATTGCCAATAAGCGTGAGCAGCTTCTCAGAATCCAAGGCCTGAGAACCCAGAAGCACATCACTCTGGAAGAGCTCGGAAGAAGAATCGCCATCGGCAACTTCAAGGAACTCAACATCATTGTAAAGGGAGACGTAGACGGCTCTATCGAGGCTCTCAGCGATTCCCTGATCAAGCTCTCTACCGAAGAGGTAAGGGTGAACGTCATCCACAAGGCCGTTGGAGAAATCTCCGAGAGCGACGTTCTGCTTGCAGAAGCATCCGAGGCCATCATCATCGGCTTCCAGGTTCGTCCAAGCATGAACGCCAGGAAGATGGCAGAGAAGGAAGAGATTGAGATCCGCCTCTACTCAGTCATCTACGATGCCATCAACGAGGTCAAGAGCGGTATCGAGGGTATGCTTGCTCCTGTAGAGAAGGAAGTTGTAACCTCTACTCTGGAAGTAAGGCAGACTTTCAAGATTTCCAAGGTCGGAACCATCGCCGGCTGTATGGTCAAGGAAGGCAAGATCACAAGAACCGCCAAGATCAGAGTCATCCGCGACGGTATCGTTATCAAGGAAGGCGTTCTGGGCTCTCTGAAGAGAGGCAAGGACGATGTGAAGGAAGTTGCTGCGGGCTACGACTGCGGTGTTGGCGTTGAGAACTTCAACGACATCAAGGAAGGCGACATTATCGAGGCCTACAAGATCGAGGAAATCAAACGCACCCTCTAAACCTAAGCTACTATATCGTACTCTGTATAATTAAAGGCTAATTAATTATAGATAAATAGATTGTAGTTCTTTCTTATGAATTTTTCATTGCACTTTTAAATTGTTTGTAGAGTGATATACTTTTTTAGATTTATTGGTGAATAGAGCTCAGTTTATGCTGGGCTCTGTTTTTTTAACGGATATACATCTTCTGACACTTTTGGAAAAGTCTGGAAATATCGTTATATTTGATATGCTAAAAACTACTGTATGAAACGTTTTCTTTTCTTGTTACTCATTATTCTCCAAGTTGTATTAATATCACAGCAATCGAATGCCCAATCAACCTTCAAGTTCTACGATGACATCTCCCTTCCCCAGACAGACGCCTGGAACTTCGTAAAGCAGGGAGAGGTTTCGCCTTCTATGTACACGGGCACCATCAACCTCTCTGTTCCCATCTATGAATACAAAGACAAGGACTTTAGCATACCTATTGTCGCAACCTATTCATCCAACGGCAATCTTCCCAACCAGATAGCTGGCATCCTGGGGCCTGGCTGGAATCTTGACATCGGCGGCTGCATCACCATAGAAACCAATGGTATCCCGGATTATGGAGAGAACGTCAAGCACGTGCAAGGCTTCTACACTGTCCACAAAAACAACCCCTTTACCTCCCATCAGCCAAGCAAGTGGTGGCGATTTATGTTCAACCTCTTTGACAACGGCTCAGGCACGGGCGCCCCTGAAATCCTCTGGGTCCCAGGTGACAAGCCCACTCACGAGCATACCGGAGAGCTGGACGCCCAGCCGGACATCTTCCACTTCAGGGTTCCCGGCCACAGCGGCAAGTTTCATCTTGATTTTCACCAGAACGCCATCTTCTATGACACGCCCCTCCACCCTGCAGGCTACAAGCTCCAGATAGACACTGTGCCGTTGGGCGTTTCTCCATACCAGTTCTCCAAGTTCAGCAAGATCACCATCACTGCTCCAGACGGCTTCAAGTATATCTTTGACGGCTATCCGGAATATGCCAGCGTGGATATCGCCAAGAGCGGAGAAAGAAGCGTCTACGATCTTGTCACTGCATGGCACCTGACCAAGATAGAAGCCCCTGATGGCAGATGGGCAGTGTTCCAGTACAGCGCTCTCACCCACAATACCTACACTCCCGGAAACGTGATGATAGACGGCGGGGTTACAGACACCCAGACCTATTATGCCCAGAGAATTATACCTCATTACAGCGCCACAGAAGTCCAGAACACAGACAGGATACGTGAAAATGAAACCAGAAGCGCCAAGCTGGACCTTATCACTTTCTCGGACGGCTCTACTATCCGCCTGATGTACTCCGTCAAGGACTCCTCCCAAGGGGATCAGTACAAGGAGAATCCCGCTTCAAGCCAGGTGAAAGGCTACGCCAACACCATAAGGCTCAGCGATATCTACGTCTACAAGGCGGGAAACTCCAATCCCGTGGCTAAAGCTTCCTTCACCCACGCCCGCAATACCAACGGAGGCCAGACCAACTATCTCCAGTCTATAACAGTAAACGGCATAGGGACATATTCCTTCAACTATATTGGCTGGAACGACTCCTCAAAGCCTTATCCCCTCCAGAACACCTTCTCCGTAGACCACTGGGGCTATTTCAACGGAAAGGACAACTCCGCTTTCTACCCTACAACGAACGTGAACACGGAAACCCTTATGGAAAACATCACTGGGACTATCAGAGATCCGGACGCCAACTATGCTAAGCTGGGGATGATACAGAAAATAACCTATCCTACAGGCGGCTACACTACATTCGAGTATGAGCCGCACGATTATTCCGCTGCGGTGGTCAGGACCAGAGACTCCGTCTACGCCAGAAATTACTCTCCGCGCCTGGTGCAGGCCTCCGGCACCGCGGGAGGGCTGAGGATAAAGAAGATATCCTCCTTCCTGGCCAACGGCACTCCCAGCCAGGAAAAGACATACGAATATGAAGACATCTATGGAAGAAGCTCCGGAATTCTAATCTGGACTCCCAGATACGCCATACAGTTCAAGTGCCAGGCCACGCAGTGGATCCAGGAGGATTCCAAATATGTCTCTTCTTCCCTTCAGGATTATGGCTTTACGGGCATAGAGTACAGATATGTTACGGAAACTCTGAGGGACAGCACCCGCACACATAATGTCTTCACTTCCTGCGCAGACGGGAAAGGGTTTATGGACACCCGTGGCACAGCCGCGGAAAGCGGAGTGATGGAAAAAGCCCTGCTGAATACAGGTCTCGCGGTGGAATGGGACATGTTCCCACTGCTGAGTTCCAGAGTTCACAATGTCCACTTTTCTGTGGCGCCTCTTACGTCTTACCAGAGCCAGAGGGGAATGCTCAGGGAAAGGAGGGTGTTCAAGAACGACACCACGCTTTCCGCTTCACTGAAGGAAACCACATCGTTCAAGATTGACACGGCTTCTTTCACCGAACTGCCATGCTATCTGGTAAGAAGATTCGGAATATATCAGATTTTCACGGGAAAGCATCTGCCTCAGGAAACAGTCTCTTCTGCCAGGGATGACAGCATGAAAGACGAAAAACTCTCCAAAAAGAAATTCGAGTACAACTTCTTCTGGGAAGTGACGCGTTCAAAGCAGACTACACCCGAAGGAGATACGCTCATATACGAATATACCCACCTGAGAGACCTGGAAGACAACGTGATACAGGCAAGCCCTGTCTACTCGGCGATGTTGAGAAGGAATATCCTCACTCTGCCGCTGGATGAAAAAATCTACAGGAAGAAAGTAGGGGAAAACCAGAAGACGCTCATATCTGGAAAGAGATGCACCTATTCACTTTTTCCGAAAACCACAGACACGCTCATCCTCCCTACCCTGGTGGAGACCTACGACCTGAACACCCAGACATGGAAGAAAGAGGCCGAGATCCTCTCATATGACACTCTGGGAAACATCACACAGCTCCGCGACGCAGACAACAGGACTGTATCCTACCTCTGGAGCTCAGACGGACAGTACCTTATGCTTCAAGCCAAAGGGCTGACTCTGTCACAAGTTCAGCAATGCATTACGCAGAGCAGTATAAATGCCTCGAACGGAATTCCTGACACCCAGGAAGACAGTCTCAGGAACACCTTCAAAGACGCTGAAATAGCCACAATCAAATATCTCTGCGGGGTGGGTCCGCAGAGGATAAGGGACGCTGCCGGAAACACCACCGAATACACTTACACCCAGTGGGGAAAGCTCAAGCGCACAAAGCGCTACAAGACTGCATCATCATCTGAAAACATAGAACGGAACACCTATTCAAACGACAACTAAAATATGAATACGATGAACAAAATCTTCAGCATATTCAGAAACAGCAGCGGTTGCCGGATGAATAGCAGCCTCAAGAAAAGATTTGACATTTTCATCATATCTCTCTTAGCCTTGCTGGCTGTGCCAAATCACTTATCTGCCCAGAACGAACTCAAAGGCCCTGGACATAATCCGCCGGGACCGATAGAGCAAAGGATAATAATTGATGTCAGTATGCCGATGGAGCGGCTCAACCAGCAGTACACCTCCAGCCTCAGCTATTCCTTCACATCCTCAGGCGGGACGGTAAGCTTCGCCGCGTACTACGACCCCATTGACCCGAACTCACAGTACAGTTCAGATGTGGAATACCTGAACGATTGTCTGGCCTCCGTTCAGGCGGACACCCTGATGACTTTCACTTCAGCTTCCACTTCCACCGGACAGATGTGGTGGGACTTCACACTCCAGATTCTCCCGAACAACACGTTCTCCACCAACGACCAGACAAAGGCGGCCAGCAGGCAGATAAGGCTGGTCTTTCCGCTCTCCACGGGAAACACCCTGACAATAACCGTAGACCAGGCAAAGGGAGAGGACCGGCTGCCGGTATTCGCAGACTGGCCAGACGAGAGGACGCCTATCACCGAGCCGCTCATAAGCCACAGACCGGACTCTGCTGGACAGGATACGGAAACCCTCACCAACTGGATTAGAAAGGCCACTTACATTGGAGACAATCCTTACACCCCGAACGACTCCATCGTTGACATTGTCTGGTACAACGGACTCGGACAGCCCAAGCAGACGGTAATGGTGGGTGCCAGCGCCGTGACCAGCAAGAACATCATCACTCCTGTAGAGTATGACCCCATAGGCCAGCAAATCAGGGAATACCTGCCGTACATATCCACACAGGCTACGGAAAACTATGATGCCCTGACTTCACATAAACAGATGCAGTATTACAACTCCATCTACGGCAACTCAGAAGTCTATCCTTATGCAGAAACTATCCCTGAAGCCGCAACAAACAGGCCTATTATCCAGTATACCCAGGGCAAAGTTTTCAGGACAGACGCTTCTCTCAACGAAACCCAGAACGGAATACAGAAGCCAAGGACGGATGCAACGGGAAGATTTCTCTCAAACGCCTACAGGATAAGCCAGGCTTCAGACAACATCCCAATGCTTCTGTATGAAAACGGGAATATCGTCAACCGAGGCCATTTCCCTGACGGAGCGCTCCTGAAGACAATTACAACAGACCCTGACGGAAAGACCGTAGCTACCTTTACTGATGAATACGAGAAGACGCATCTGGTAAGAACATACCTCGGAGGCTATGCAGACACCACAGAGACAGGCGGATGGAGTGACCTTGTGTATGTCTATGACAGGAGAGGACTTCTCTCAGCAGTAATTACCCCTGAAGGGGAAAACGAGAGGAACAAGACAGCAACTCAGATAAGCGTGAATTCCGACTGGGCGAAGAAGCGCTGCTACATCTACGAGTATGACGGCCTGGGAAGGATGAGTTCAAGAAGGTGGCCCGGGAAGGGAAAGGAGCTGTTCGTTACGGACCCTGCAGGGAACGTGGTGGCTATCCAAGATTCCCTCCTGAGACAATCTGGAAGATGGAGACTTACAAGATATGACACAGCCAACAGGCCGATAGAAACATTCCTTACCCAGCAGAGCATCACGGAAGCGCAGATGAGAAGCTATTTCTCCTACGAGACTGCCCAGCAGTATTTTGCCCAGAACGGAAACGCTCTGTTCACTTCTCCGGTATATGAACTTTCGGACAACATTTCGCTCACGAAGACAGAAATAGGAAAGACAGATGTTTCTTTCAATATCAGTCAGAGTCTGGCCATCTCATTCAAGCCGGAAGACCAGACCGTGTCACAGTCAGATGTGGACACCGCAAAGTTCGCGTCCGTCCTCTGGGAGAGAACAGCGATGACCATGTCAAAGGACGGAGTTCTTATAGGTATTGCAGAAGACGGAAGTTCCAATCCCGGAACAGTTGCCCAGGCAGACATCCTTTACAGATATACCGCCTATTTCTATGACTGCTATGCAAGGCCTATTCAGACAGTGACCCTCTATCCTGACGGGATAAGATTCTTAGCTTCCACAAAGTACAATTACACGGGCCTTCCTGTAAGGCAGACCGCAAGGCTCCAGGTGCCGCAGGGAACGACAGCCGGCACTGACACTTTAAATGTTGTTCTGACCGAAACCTTCACCTATGACAAGCGGGGAAGGATGCTCACGTCAAATGCCGCAATGCAGACATTCAACTCGTTTGTGGAGAATGGAAGCCTGGCATATTCAGACACCCTCTCTTCTGCGGCTTCTGCAACGTACAGCTATGACGAGCTGGGCCACCTGACGGGAAAGACACTGGGAGGAAACCTCAGCCAGACGCTGGCATACAGCATCCAGGACTGGATGACCGCGATGCAGACAAAGAAAGGAACAGCCAATGTCTTCTCCCAGACTCTGAGATACTACAATCCGGTAAAGCCAAGCACTACTGCACTTTACTCTGGAAATATCTCGGAATGGGAAACAGTCCAGGGAACAAGCACGGCAAGCACATACGGCTTTACCTATGATACACAGGGAAGGCTCACGAACTCCAACCGATACGACGGGACATCTACAACAGTTTCACAGCTCTACACGGAAAGGGACATATCCTATGACCGCAACGGAAACATACTTGCACTGAAAAGGATTTCAAATTCCATCCCGAGCCCACTCCACAACTTCACTTATTCCTACGACGGGGATAAGCTTACAGCCCTTTCCGGAAGCCGGAGCGGAACGTCCTTCACATCAGCATATTTATACGATGGAAACGGGAATATGACCCTGGACGGGAACCAGGCTGTAAGGCTCTCATACGACATAAACAACCTCGTGCACAGGGCAAAGAAAACCGCAGCAGGGCAGAATCCAAGCCCGGCACAGGATGAACTTACTGCCACATATTCTTACTTTGCCGACGGGACAAAGTATTCCATAAAGGACACAGAAGGAAACAGCAGAATATACATCGGGCCGTTAACGCTTGTAAGGAAAGACTATCCAAGCTCAAATTCTGGCAATACAGCAGCCCAACATATAACTCTGCTGGAGTCCGCCGACGTGTTGGGCTCGGATGCAAGATTTGCCTTTACGGCAACTCCACAGACAGTATCATCGGGAGACACCACATACACAATCGCATACGAGACGCTCTATCTCCTCAAAGACCATCTGGGGAGCGTCAGGACTATCACAGACAGCCAGGGAAACGCTCTGGAAAGGAACGATTATTATCCTTATGGCCTTCAGACGAACCTCGGAAGAAGCTATGCAGCTATTGGAGACAAGTACCGGGTAAGGATGCCGGCAGCCTTCACTTCAGGCAATCCAAGCGTCAGCAATCTGTCTGTTACATCTCCATCAATTGAAATGACACCATACAGAATGCTGTACAATGGCAAGGAGCTCCAGATGGTGGCACAGACAAGGTTTGTGGATTATGGTGCAAGGCAATATGACCCGACCATCGCCAGATGGAACGGAATGGATCCAATGGCGGAGAAATACCTATCAATGACATCGTATAGCTATTGCGCAGGGAATCCGATTAGAAATACTGATATAGAAGGGTTATTAATAGATGATTACTATGATTACTTAACTGGCAGATATTTGGGTACAGATGGGGCATCCACTAATAATATGCGTATTATAAGGGAGGATGTGTTTCGCAATATTGTTGAGAAAAATGGAGGGCAATCCGCTTCTAAAGAAGCAACATTAGAGTTGCAAGATTCGGAGAATAGCAAAATAATCACAGTTGATTATGAAAAGATAAATAAAGATATTCTTGCTATTGCAGACAATTCTTTTGAAACAAAAATTGAAAATGCTCTCTATCTTGTGCTTGATAGAAAAAATGCTGTTTTGACTTCAGAACTGTCAAGTAATAAGGGTAATACAAACAACAGCTCCCATATCAATGGGGATTGGGCAGAAAGTACAAAAATACTACGACGAGGTAATGATATCATTGTTATCGCTCAAATACATGGACATCCTAAATCAACTTCAAAATTAATAACAAACAGTGGCGTCTCAGATCTTGATGTAAGTGGTGCCCAGAAAAATTTAATACCAGTATATGCGGTAGATGCTATGAGGAAAAGAAAAGGAAAGCAAGTGCCAATTCATAGAGCCAACCCAGATGGGACTAAAGACAATAATATCGGTTACACTTGCGGGGAAGGAAAATTTAAGGAGTTTGATATAGCAAGAGATGCTATGAACAGAAGATAAAAAGACTTTGAAAAACTGAGATATCGGATGAAAATGAAAACAAGTTGTACATTTTTATTGTTGCTCACCTGCAATATATATTCATTTGCACAAACTAGAGAAAAGGTTATTGCTTACAATCTTCCTAAGTATTATGAAATAATTCTTAGCGATAAGATTAAAGGATTAAAAAAACATCTCAAGAAAGACGATTATATTGGCTTCCGAATAAATCATGAAGAGATAGACGACTCTTCTTTCAATTTTTCTATAGAACCTTGGGTATATACATATCAGAATGGTTATATCTATGGCGTAAGTTATTATGACAATAATGGCATTTATCATTTTAATGAATCTTCTCAAAGACTTTTACTTGATAGTAAAAGATTTATATTAATAAACGAGATATTATATCCTATTTGGTTTGAAACCGACAAGTATTCAGCAATGGGTAATTACTGTCGTTATCGTCCTGATTCTTTTGGCCATAAAGACAGCTTGTATCATTATTATGTAAATTATTCAATGAAGCCCGATACGCTTAAGATTCATATTAATCTTAACAGCAATGTAAAAAAAATAATATCAGACTCAGTATTTAAGACTCAGCATTATTTTACTCCAGAACCAAATAACGAAATAATATATACTTTACCTGATAGCTTAGAAAAATATTTATTTTCCAACATCCATTTTACGAATAGAGACAAAGTTGTTTTACAATTAACGATTGCAAACGACAGTTCTTATATTGTTTCTATTCTGAACTATTCGCGTATCACAAATTTAAAAGATATTATAGGCAGAACCAACAGGTTTGTTCTAATCAATAACTCTTTATATCCGTTATTCTTCTTTAGTGACTTTGTTTTGTGTCCAACTATTCATGATATCAAAGATGATTTTATTGTTTGTTACAGTTTTATGTTTAATCCAAAAAGAATTTTTGGAAAAGATTATATACCACCCATTCGCGTAGCAGGCCCGAAATATTGGTAGTGTATCCTTCCCCATTTTATGTGCGGCGGAAATTAAACACCCTACCACCACAAATGAAAACGGTTATTGAAGCATTCCCATCGCTGATGAATACAACCTGTCATATAAAAGAGACTGAGACCGTGCAGTACAGCAACAGAGCGGACTTTTCACTTCCGGACTCTACGCAGTACAAGAACACATATGCTTTCACTTATGACAATCAGGGAAGGCTCGCCTCCTCAGACAGGTACAACGGAAAAGAACTCCAGCTCATCGCCCAGACAAGGCTCATTGACTATGGAGCAAGGCAGTATGATCCTACCATTGCAAGGTGGAACGGAATGGATCCGATGGCAGAGGTTACATTTAATATTTCTCCATTTTCATTCTGCAAAAACAACAGTATTGTCAATATAGATTCAGATGGAAAGTCTCCATGGGCAATTATTGCTAGTATACTTCTTGACTATGGTATCCAAGTATATTATAACTATCAGGATGATAATAGCGACTATGATGCTTTATTAGGTAATATAGATATTCTCAGCCTCATTATCTCAGCAATTCCTGGCGTAAGTGGAAAAGTGGCAAGAACTATCGTTCTTAACGCTGTAGGAGCTAGTATCACTATAACAATTAATGATGGATTAAAATTTAAAACTTTCGAAAATGGTGCTGCTGAATTCCTTATAAATTTTGTGACAAATAAAGTCACAGAGGGATTTCTAAAAAAGGAAGTAAACATAATGTTGAACAACTACATGGCAAGTCTAGAAAATCTTCTGCAAAAGCAGAAAAATCTAAACAAAAAGCAGAAAAGCATCCTAACTCTGAAAAAAAGAAAAAGCAGTACCAAAAAGATAAAAAGAAAATGAAAAAAGACAAGAGAAAAGAAACAGCAGCCACGTTATTTTATTCTACATTAGGACAAGATCCCGAAGAAACCAGAATGCTGAGTCGGGGTGCTGCTAAAGTGCTTTCAGAAGAAGAGAAGAGAAGGGAAGAAGAGAGGATGAGAAATAATAATTAAGCAACTACCAACAACGAGAAATAACAGAAGTCTTCACAAAAGAACCATGAAAATGAAGAAAAGAAAAAAGAAACAAAGAAGAATAAAAAACAATCAGCAAAAGTCTATAGACCGTTCAAATACTAATAGATTACGTTCTTTCTTCAAAAGAGATGATTGTATATTCATTATTCTTATAATCGTCTTTTTACTTTTTTAACTATTAATCAATTTCGTTTAAACAAAGAAATGCGTGATAATTCAATACTGTTAAAAGCAGTTGTAATGAATATGTATCACCACAACACAGGCAGTCGTTACAGCCCAACATGGAGGATTCGTTTTGAGTATGAGTTTGAGGGAAAGGTCCTTTCTAAAATTAATTCAGTTGACGAAAAACTATATAACTCAATTAATATTGGTGATACAATAGATGTTCTTGTTAGTCAAAAAAATCCTAAAAGACATGCTTTTTGGATAGAAGCTAAGAATTATTTAGCGCTACCATCGAAATATCGAAAATAAATATGTTTGTAGCCTCTTTTTTTTCGTGCTGTTAAAAAATGGGGATGGGGACACGAATATCGCATAAATAATAAATTTAGTCCTAAGAATGTAATTACTAAAAATGGACGGCACTGTCCTGAAGTTTGTGTAAATGACAATTTCTGGATGTTGTCATAGTCTGATTCTGTCTTCAAATATAGCAATAAACTGGTTAAGGACTATTCCCCAGTTTCTGATAGGCATTGTCCATTTCTTTTCAATCTCCTGTATAGCGAGGAAAACGGACTTTTTAACTGCATCGTCACTGGGATAAGAGAGCTTGGCTTTTGTATATTTCCGGATCTTTCCGTTGAGGTTCTCAATTAGGTTTGTCGTGTATATTATCTGCCGTATTTCCATAGGGAAACCGAAGAAGGTCGTAAGATCATCCCAGTTCTCCCTCCAGCTTTTAACGGCATACCGGTATTTGGAGCCCCACTTTTCCTCGAACCTGTCCAAGGCGGTGGCAGCCATATCTTTGTTTATAGCACCATATACATCCCTCATGTCTTTGGTAAAAGCCTTGAGGTCTTTGTATACCACATATTTGCAGCTGTTGCGGATTTGATGGACAACACACACTTGAGTGGCCGCCTGCGGGAACACGCTGCGTATTGGTTTGTCCGTGCAGGTGATTAGTATATCCTCCACGCCCCGGGCCTTCAAATCGGTCAGCACGCCCATCCAGAAGGCGGCGCTCTCAGACTTGCCGCCCCACATCCCAAGCACCTGCTTGTGCCCGGTCCTGTCAAGGCCGACAGCCAGGTAAACGGTCTTGTTTATCACTTTGTTGCCGTCTCTGACCTTGAACACGATCCCGTCCATCCACACTATCAGATACTGGCTCTATAGAGGGCGGTTCTGCCACTCAATGGCGGCCTGGGTCACCTTGTTGGTTATGACAGAAATTGCGGAACTGGACAAGTTTACCTGATAGATGTCGCGCATCTCCTCCTCTATGTCGGAGACGCTCATACCCTTGGCATACAGAGAAATGACTAGCTTTTCCAGGGAGAAACCGCGATGGGCGTGACGGGGAACGGCAAGAGGTTCAAAGGTGCCATTGCGGTCACGGGGCACTTCGATTTCGTGTTCGCCGTGGATGGTCTGGATAGTCTTGGGATAACTTCCGTTGCGGGAGTTACCGCTATTGTTTCCGGCTGGGTCGTTCTTCTTGTAGCCCAAGTGTACATCCATCTCACCCTGAAGAAGACGCTCGTAGAGCTGAGCATGAAGGTCGTTCATAAACCGCTCCACATCTTCTTCTGTATGAAGCTGTTTCAGAAATTCATCGTTAAAGACTCCTTCGGGAAGAGAGTACTTGCGGGATAGATCAACTTTTTCCTTTTTCTTTGGCATCAGTAGTGTTTGTGTTTCCATTGGTTTGGCTGGTTAAAGTTATACTTTTTCCAGATTTACCATTTACACAAACTTCAGGACTGTGCCCAAGAAATTTTCGGTGGATCATCATCGTTTGCATACTTATTGTTCCCACCGTATCAGCTATCTATAAACAATATATGTTAACTCACAATATCGAATATGTGAAAGCCGTTATCGCTAAAAAATATATACTAAAGAGAATAAATAGAGGATGGCATCAAATGGACTATATATATACCTTTAAAAAAAAGAATTATTCATCTTCAGAGACGATATCAGAAAAAACTTATAATAATATCAAAGTTGGTGATACCATAATAATTATTATTAATGTGTCAAATCCTAATATATCAAGATGGAGTGAGCAAAATATCTTTCTCAAATAATTAGAGGTCCATGTAGGTTACCCCCGTATTTCTAGGCACTATCCTTATCCCCTTGATAGTATCCCAAATAGACTTAGAATACTTTTTTAACACAACCAAAGTGGAACATGTCATGTGAATGTGATATGCTATATGAATACCCGCCGTCTTCTGCCAGTTTCTCAATGGTGCCACTATCTTCTTATCTTTGAAGATATCTCAACCATTTGCCTTATAGGCTTGCTTAAAACATCACTTACGCTGCCTAGATCCCAATCCCAAATAATATTTATACAACAAAGCAAACTGCACACATTTCTGCGCTCCATAAAAGAAACGGATGTATTGCTCTCTGACTATACCATTAACTAAAAGTAAACTCAACATCGCATCTGTGTCTTCAACATCAGTCAACTTGCCTTGTTGAATAATATTGTTTGCCATAGCATCGAATTTTTCAATTGTCAATCTGTCTTTTTTAAACTTTCTATCAGCCTTATCACGAATATATTCAAAGATAATTTTTAGATCTGTATTACCTTTCTCTTGAGACAAATCCTCAAAATGTCTTTCTACCGCCCTTACCCGAACTCTGCTGTTTGTGAAATAAGTAGCAGGGAGTATCGGCTTTTCTGTAATATCGTCCTTAGCATCTTCTACCGCATACCTTATCAAATCAATAAATGGTCTAAGGCTTATAGTATCATCTGCATTCTTCAGATTATTGAAGAACCAATCGTAACATTCACCATATCTGTTAGAATTATTACTATCAGCATATTTGCCGAAGAATGTTGCACACATATGGCGTAGAGAGTACTCGTCAACCAATGGCTGATTGCCGTTCTTTTCTAAAATACTAATTGTTTTATTTATATAAAAGTTGGGGTAGAACTCATAGAGTTTCATTAATTTGAAAAATTCATCTTTTGAATGTGATAAAATGAATTTGAAGAAATAAGCAAATAGTTCATCCTTCTCCCACTCAATGTTTATAGTTCTATTGTTCAGTTCATTCCTGTTGTTGATATTGGATGTACGCTTAAAAAGGTCGCTTCTCAAAAAAAGTTTTGGTGAAATACTTGCATATTGTAACCTACGACAATAGTTGATAAGCGGGCTTATTCGCTCTGTCCAAAGATATGGCTTTACAACACTGTCCAACTCATCAAATATAAAAATAATCTTTTTTCTTCCATTTGCAAGTGCTTTTGTGGAAAGATCAAGTTTGTTCAGGTCGTTTTCTATTTTAATTATTGTTTCGTCATTCTTTATATATGAAACAAACTTCTTTGCCGTAATAGTGTCCTCATTTATCTCAAATGTATCCAAAGAAGGTGTAACAAAACTATTCTGAGTGTCCATAAGCACATTCCATATATACACTTTCCAGAATCGTTCAAAGAATAGATCCAGAGGAAAATCACCTATTTGGTTATCGAGTAACTGAGTGTTAAAATGATGTTCCGAGTTTATGATGGGTATGAACTCATATACATAGTCTTCTTTATTAGCCCTTTTTCTCAGTTCTTCAACGATATGCAGATTTGCAAGAGAACGATAAATGTAGGTCTTTCCTGTTCCTTTATTTCCCAGTACAAGGAACTTGTCAATATTAAACAAATCCTCCATGCATTTCCTGTAGAAGTAACGATTTGATGTAAACTCTTCTTCATAGTCCGTGATAGACTCTGCATACAAGTCTGGAAGGTTATCTGCTATATTACTTAAAAGTTTTTTCTTTAACCGATAAATATTGCTTTTCGGTTCTTCTGTCATTCGAACTTTATCAGCATCCATAACAGAATAATTTATACTTTCTGTCTTATTATTTATTTTTAAATCATCAATTGATTCATCAATATAATTAAAAAGATTTGAATAATCTGCAAATTCATTATTTTCTATGAGTGAAATATAGTCTTCATAACTTGAAGTAGGCAAACCTATATTTTTCAACACATCGTTGTAACCAATGGCGAATGGTTTAATCTCGTATGCTCCATTTTTTTCTTCGTCTTCTTCAGATTGCAAACCTCTGACCACCTCTTCTGCATAATCTTTAAAACAAGCGAATAGTTTAGATTTTGCAAAACTTGGAATTATCGAATTTGCAAGTATGATTCTTGGAGCCTTTTCTTTATTAAGAGCTTCAAGGAAAAATGTCATACCTGGCTTTGTTTGTGCATCAATACCAAAAAATCCAACCACTATATCAGAGAGGCGAAATGCAGATATGCCGAAAATATCATTAAAGCCAGTACGCGAATCTATCAAAATGACGTCAGGTGTAATCTCATTCTCAATCTTTGAAATAAGATACTGAAAGCGTTCAACAAGCGAATCCTGGTTAAATATGTCCAAACGGCTTAATCCATTCAAATAATGTTTAAGGTGAGTAACGTCTGATTTGTTGTCTATAATCTCTGTACTTAAATTCCCTGAGGGGAAAACATACACAGAACCTTGACCAGAGAATTTTTTGGACGCCTCCCAGTAATAGGTTGACAAACTGTCTTCGTTCCCTTCTGCCGAATCCATGAAGAACTCAACAAGCCCATTCTTATAATAAATGTTGTCTGGATCTTCCAAAAAGAAATTTGTGAAGCCAGGAGCCTCAAAATCACAGTCAAAAATGACCACCTTCTTATTCTTTTTAATAGCAAAATGTGAAGCATATGAAGCAAGTGTTGTAGAACGTCCAACACCACCCTTATAGCTATAAAAAGTTACAACAGGAATTCGGTTCGGTATTTTAGAAACACTGTCCAAAAGTAAATTGGAAAGATGAATACGTGAAGTTTCAATATCTACACCATTCCCATCCTCAAACATAAAATCATACGAATCATCATCAATGTTGATGAATACAGACAAAGGATATTCTTTCTGAAGTGACTTCAACTCCCGTTCACCTATTGAAGGCTTTATATAGGTAGTCAACCTGTTATTAGCATCAAGAACCAACTTATAGTTTGTGCATATCCCTTTTAATTCAAGTTTCTTGATAGATTTCTCTAATTGTGATATTGTATTATAAATTTTGATCATCTTGTGTAATATTTAAGGATTGTTTGATAAACACCTTCTATGGAACCAATGTATGTTGAAAGGATGTCAGGCGATAGATTTGCTCTATTCTCATACCTGTATTTCACTTGCCAATCAGAAAATAAATTCTGTATAATAGCATTAGGATGCTTCTTTTGGAAGAAACAAATATTTCTCAGCCCATTACATCCTTTCTGTAATGCATAACTATATTTTTGGTTTAGGTTATGCACCTTAAAACGTTTTGCATCTTCTTTGAATGGTTTACTCTGATATACATCACCAATAATATTCATCGAAGAACATACGGCATAACTCAACATAGCCTCTAAAATGTATCCGCCTAAATAATATATCTCAAGGCATAGCCTGTCTTTTATATCTTTCCTTGTCTTTGAATCATTTGCATCTTTCAACAATTGCTTACATGAAACAAGATGGCGATATGCTGCATTTCTAAACTGTGTATAATCCATTAACAATTCCAACTGTTCGAATCAACAAACCATATTTTGTTTTCACAAGATAATATTTTATCTTCACTTACACAATTTTTTTTTATTTTTATATTGATTTATTGCCGTCCGGAGATATTTTACCATAGCTTAAGTTGCCTGATAGTCCCTGTCTCCGGAACATTAACAGAAAATGACGGTCAATTATACATATCACGGAAGTTGTCTCTTTTAAAGAAGACTTGTCCGATTGAATTTGAGATAGAATGAAGACTTGGAACCAGACCATAACGCTTCTTCGCAATGATGAACAGCAGGTAGTCGCAAACGGCTATCCAGATTTGCGTGTAGACGGCATTCAGAGTCGTTCCGTAAAAAGTCTTGATGTGCAGATGTTGCTTGATCCATTTGAAGAAAAGTTCAATCTGCCAGCGTTCACGGTACTGTTCCGCAATGGTCAGCGGATCTTCAATCGAGAAATTGTTGGTCAGGAAACGATAGTTTGTCCCAGACTCAAGATCCTCGTATACAACAAGTCTGAGAGTGTCGGGATATTTCCGGATC
Source organism: Bacteroidales bacterium (assembly GCA_016285455.1). Classification (GTDB taxonomy): domain Bacteria; phylum Bacteroidota; class Bacteroidia; order Bacteroidales; family UBA932; genus Egerieousia. The sequence goes on along the minus strand of JAEEQS010000001.1, from coordinate 74,096 downwards.
GAGTAATATCCATTAAGGCGGATGGTCTCATCAGAGAGAACTCCGGAACCATTATTTACAGGCCTGGACTCAATGACCTCATAGGCCATGTTGTCTTTGGCACGGGTCATGAAATAAGCTCCTTCCAGATGGAAGTACTTATGAAGCTTCTCAAGGGCAACATATCCCTTGTCCAGCAAGTAGAAGGAACCCCTTTCAACGGGAATCTTGTCCATCACTTTTACATCAGGGACTTTGCCTGGAGCAAGCAGGACAAAGGCTGGAATCGAGCCTCGCAGTTTTATCAGCGTATGCATCTTGATTGCTCCTCTGCCATGGTGGAACTCCGCCCAGGGGCACAACTTCAGACACAGCTCTATGGTGCTGCTGTCGAAAGAATATATCATCTCCTCAAGACCTATTCGCAGCGTTTCATCCTTGTAAAGCTCCGTGGCTTCTTTAACAAGAGTCATCGCAAAGTCTTGGTATATCCTCCAATCCTTCTTCTCGTTGGCCTCGACAAGCGTAGATTTGGGCATCACCTTGATACCGGACCTGTAGAGGTCTCCACAGAGGTTAAGTGTCGTCTCAATATCTCTCAGACCAGATCGGTCGGTAAACTGAGCAAAGATCATAAGCATAAACTGGTCACGGCAACTGAACTTGATGGCGTGACGGTCGCCTTTGTAGCGGTCGACACACTTCTGGAACTTATATTCGTTGAAGAGAGACATAATCTGTGCGAAGATTGTTTTTCCTATATTCATGACTTGCGGATGGCGTCTTGATGCCTACCGCAAAATTACCGAAGTTCTAATCAAAAAATTTTCTGAGCCCTGTAAATTATTGAAGTTAAACAGTTAAACCCTTATTGGAGATTATGTCCCCGGACAATAGTGATATTGATTATTCTATCGTCATTAATTCGCCAACCCACATCAAGTATGCAAATTTAACCAAAGAAGAATCTATGTTATCTTATGGATTCGTTAATTCTTATCTTTAATAGCTACGACAAAACCACTTGCGTGATAAGAATCAAGCATTGTTAAACTATTGTAAATCTATACAATAGAGGTTAAAATCGTTATTAAAGAACTATTGCCTTGTGCCAGACTTTAAGAACAAGAAGATTGTTTAAGCAAGCCCTTCATGTCGCCCCCTCTTTAAAAGTTTATACTTAGAAAACAAGGACTGGACTTAATTCCAGTATCCTTTCCTGGTTTCAAAGATAACCGTTTTATTTGAAACAAAAAACGGCTACCCTTTATAGTGCTAATTCTCAGCGATTTACAAAAAGCCCTTCCTCTAAAAACAGCGGAAGGACTTTTGCCAATGAGCTTATATTCAATAATTTAAGGGGCAGCCTATTTTTTGAGGACGACGATGGAGTTGGCAACGCGGCGTTCTCCTTTATTGTCAAACTTGCCGTTGTCAGACGGATGGTTCACTACTCCCAGATCTTTTTCCCAGAGGGTGGAGGAACCTCCCCCATCGAGATTGACAGCCGAAGTGCAGCCCTTACCATCTCCCATACGACTCAGATATCGTTGAACTTCTTCCAGAGTCATTCCCGCTGCATTGCCCTTGCTGCGGCCGTCTATGACCATAAGACATATCTTTCCGTCTTTCTCAAAGACGACGCTTCGAGGATGACGCTTGTCTGAAAAGCCTTTGTATTCAATAAGTTCCACAGCATAGCCGTCTTTTATCAGTAGCGGCATTGTTGCCATTACAGATGTATTCCTTTGAAGCTTTGAACGGAATACCTTCTCTTTGTCCTGGTTCCAAGGCTCTATGGACAGCTTTCCCTTCTTGATGACAACAGCTCCGTTTGCCCTGACTCGCATATCTTTTCCCTTTGTAGTATCGGCAACAATTCCGTCTATCTGAAGGTAACAAACGCTTCCACCCTTTTTCATATCGTAGAAAGTTCCGTTTATTGCTGCAACGGCCCCGGCCTCGGATGCAGTCTCGGAAGTTCTTTTCAAACCGTCGTGAGCCATCACTTTGAACTTGTAGACAGAGGGATCTATCTCAAGAATTGAAATGTCCTGAGGACCGCCAAACAAAGATAGATAATGATGATGATAGTTTACCAGCCCCTTTGCGACAATAGTAATTTTTATATTGTCAAAGGCATCGAAATCATCGTTGTCATGAACACTGACCCAATAATTATCGGAAGCTTTGATTGCAGCCTTTTTTGAAATGGAACAAGAGCTTAAATATAAAACTGACAGCAGAAGCGCCAGCAATGCGAAAATCTTTTTCATAAGCATTATTATTCGCCCATATCCTCCAGAACATCAACGGTTCCCTTGACGGTCTTGTAGAGGGCTTTGGAGATAAATCTTATTATCAGCACCATACCAATGATTATAGCCAGCGAGACTATCAGGAAGAGCCTTGACTGATGCTCGCTTCCTTTGGTAAGCAGATATGGGTTCTTGGTTATTGCGGAGATGATTTTCTGGTTGGAGTATTGGGCGGCACTCCATTTCTTTACAATGACTCCCTTGTTGACATAAGTTGCGCCGCCGTTGGAACGGTTGAAGGTTATCACGGTCTTGAAGTCTCCATAAACAATCTTAAACGGCAGGTTCCTTTCTCCGTGTGAAGAGGAAAAAATATCTGAAATGTCTTGTTTTTCAACGGCATCAGCGATAGGTTTGAGACTAGCCAAAGTTTCCTCTGGTGTCAAAGCACTGAGAACATAAATCGCAGCATTCCTGGCGCCGGAAGAATAAGCCCCGAAGATATCAGAAGCCACTGCCGAATTAAGGGAATCTCCGAGATTCTTGAGCTTGCCAAGGTCATCGTCTGTTATGCCGTCGGCATCGTAGAAGGATATGAAGATGATTGGCTGTTCTGTCTTGAGAACAAACTCTGTAACATCCTCACCGGTAGCATCTTTCAGAAGGAACGGCATCTTGTGGGCAATCCTCTCGCTGCCCTCGATTACCGTGGAAATGGTTTCAACATATTTCCAGGAGGAATCCGGAAGATGGTTCAGGCTGAACTTCTTGGTGATTCCGTCTTTGGAGTAGAGTATCTCCGTCTTGTACTTTACCATTGCGGTGGAATCTCCTTTGAAAAGATCTCTTCCTGGCTTAAAGTCTGAAAGGTCTGCAGGCGGAAGGTTGCGCATGGAATACAGGCTAACGCCCACTATGAAAGCGGCATAGCCGAACATGAACGCCCACTCCCAGAAGCTATTGGCAATAGGCCTTGCCCTATGTCTCTGAGTATAAAGGAATATGGTCAGAGCAAGAAGCACCAGGTTCTTGTAGAAAGAAGGCCACGGGTCCAGATGAATCACATCGCCGAAGCATCCGCAGTCGGAAACTTTTCCCGTATAAGCCGAATAGAACGTTACGCCGGCAAAGAAGATGCACATAAGAAGGGCCAGGCCAGAGAAGAACCTGAACTTAATGACCTTGAGAATGCAGACTCCCGTAAGGAATTCCATGGCGCAGAGGGCTATGCCAATCCACAAAGCCCATTGTCCAGGATCCATATTCAGGAACGCGTGAAAGTACTCCTTCACCTTCAGGGAAGTGCCCACAGGGTCCACTCCCTTGAGGAATCCGGAAACAATAAACACGATTCCTACAATGTACCGGGCCAGAATCCTTACAAATCTCATCAAATCAAAGCGGGAGTTTTTCCTTTATCCTTTCAAATATCTCATCCGGAGGAAGCATTGAGCCGTCCTCTGCCATACATTCAACTTTCTGGAAATCAGCGTCTCTTTCACATTCTTCCAGATACATCTTCCTCACGCCTTCCTGGAAGCTGATCCTCTCTTCGTGGATGTCTCTCTGCCCGTTGAGATAGTCGCGGTCAGAGTCCTGGCTGCGGGAAGAAGCCAGACGGGAGGCAATGAAGTCCAGCGGCACGTTCAGGTAAATGTTCACGTCAGGCCGAGGAATCTTGTAGAACTCATACTCCAGAGAGAATATCCAGCTGCGAAGCTTCTCCCTTTCTTCAGGGTCCACAATTTTGGAGCACTGATAAGCAATGTTGGAGTAAACATACCTGTCCAGAAGAACTGTCTTCCCTGCCTCAAGAGCATTCCTCAGCCCAGCTGCAGCATCTTGCCTGTCAAGCGCATAGAGAAGGGCTACCAGCTTAGGATGAACCTGATTAAGGTCTCCGAAACCTCCACGCAGGAACTCCCCTATCAAATCTCCGTAAACTGGAGCCTCATATCTCGGAAAATGGAGATATTCCAGATCATATCCTTTTTCAACGATGTATTCCTTGAGCATTTTGACCTGGGTGCTCTTTCCGGCACCGTCCAGTCCTTCAATTACTATCAGCATATTCGGTATTGGCGTCAATCGTACAAATTTACAAATAAAAGTGAGTTGCTTTGTCATCGCGATAAAGTATATTTGCATATCGTCAACAAACTTCTGGATCAGTATGGCAAAAGTGATGGGCATAATCAACATCAACCGCGAGTCTTTCTACCAGGGAAGCCGGAGGCTCAGCGATGATGATGTTGAAAAGACATTTATCGAGATGGCCTCTGAAGGGGCTTCTATAATAGACATCGGAGCCTGCTCCACTAGACCAGGAAGCACTCCGGTTACTCTGGAGCAGGAATGGGAATATCTGGAAAAGCCGCTGGAAAGGCTCGCCGAAGTGGTTTCAGAAAGATTCTGCGGCGGAGAGGAAGTTCCTGAAATCTCAATAGACACATTCAGGAGCGAAATCGCAAGACGAGCCTGTGATTTACTGGGACCAATAATTGTCAATGATATATCAGCCGGAGAAGATGATCCGCAGATGCTTTCAACTGTTGGAGATCTAGGGCTTTCATACATTGCTATGCACAAAAGAGGCACGCCGGACACGATGCAGACTATGACAGATTATCCGAACGGAGTGGTGGCTGAAGTGAAGCGTTACTTTGAGGAATTTGCCGAGAAAGCGGAAAAGTTCGGAATCGAAGACTGGATTCTGGATCCGGGATTCGGTTTTGCAAAGACTATTGGTCAGAACTACGAACTGCTTAATCATCTGGATGAACTGCAGAGCCTGGACCGTCCAATACTTGCGGGGCTTTCCAGAAAGTCTATGATCTACAAGCTGTTGGATATAACTCCGGAAGAAAGCCTGCCTGCAACCTGCGTATTGAACTATGTAGCATTGCAGAAAGGAGCAGCAATTCTCAGAGTCCACGATGTAAAGGAAGCCGTGCAGACGGTCAGGCTATTTGAAAAATCATTAAATTTGCGAGGCTAAAAAACATATTTATGGATAAGGCAATTCAGGCACTTACGGCAGTTTCTCCAATCGACGGAAGATACAGAAACAAAGTTGAAATCCTCAGCGACTATTTCTCAGAATACGCATTAATACGCTACCGTGTCAGAGTGGAAATCGAGTATTTCATTGCGCTTTGCAACATTCCTCTTCCTCAGCTGAAAGGATTTCCTAAGAGCAAGATCCCATCGCTGAGAAAGATTTACAAGGATTTGACTGTTGAACAGGCCGCAAGGGTGAAGGATATAGAGAAGATTACCAACCACGACGTGAAGGCTGTGGAGTACTTCATAAAGGAAGAGTTCAAGGCTCTGAAGATTGAAAAGTTTTCCGAGTTCGTGCACTTTGGCCTGACCAGCCAGGACATAAACAACACAGCTACTCCGCTTAGTCTGAAAGAAGGAGTTGCACAGGCCTATATGCCTGAAATCTTGGAAGTAAAGAAAATGCTGGAAGGTTTTGCAAAGGAATGGAAAGACATTCCGATGCTTGCGCATACTCACGGCCAGCCGGCTTCCCCTACCCGCCTTGGCAAGGAGATCAAGGTGTTTGTTGAAAGGCTGGACAAGCAGCTCAAGCTTCTGAAGACAGTGCCTTACTGCTCCAAGTTCGGCGGAGCCACTGGAGGAATGAACGCCCACAAGGTAGCCTATCCTCAGATTGACTGGAACAAGTTTGCCACAGCATTCCAGAAAGAGGCCTTCGGACTGGAACGCTCCTACCCTACAACCCAGATAGAGCATTACGACAACCTGGCCGCCCTGTTCGACAACCTCAAGAGAATCAACACAATACTCATAGACCTTTGCCGCGACATCTGGACCTACATCTCAATGGAGTACTTCAAGCAGAAGATCAAGGTAGGAGAAGTTGGTTCCTCAGCGATGCCGCACAAGGTCAATCCTATCGACTTTGAAAACGCGGAAGGAAACTTTGGAGTGGCAAACGCAGTGTTCGAGCATCTGAGTTCCAAGCTCCCTATTTCCAGGATGCAGAGAGACCTTACAGATTCCACCGTTCTGAGGAATGTTGGAGTTCCAATTGCTCATTCAATCATTGCCCTCAAATCGCTGAGAAAAGGACTGGGCAAGCTGATACTCAACAAGGAAAAGCTCAATGCGGACCTGGAAGACAACTGGGCCGTTGTGGCAGAAGCTCTGCAGACCATTCTCCGCAGAGAAGGCTATCCGCATCCGTATGAGACGCTCAAAGAATTGACCAGAGTGAACACCAAGGTCACCCGTGAAAGCATCGCCGAGTTTGTCAAGGGTCTGGAAATTAAAGAAAGCGTGAAGAAAGAGATGCTTTCAGTCACGCCTCAGAACTATACCGGGGTATAAACGCCTTAAAGTTCCTCCTCGTCTTCTACAACATAGACATCCTCTCCCGCCTCGTGGAAAAGGAATTGCTCCCTGGCAAATTTTTCCAGGGAGTCTTTGTTTGACGCAAGCTCCTGGAGTTTCTCGTCTGCCTGGCGGATAGCGTCCTGATAGTAAACCTTCTGGCGGTTCTGCCAGCCGAGCTGCTTGAGGTCTCTGTACCAAGATATGAGATTGTTGGTATCAAAGAAGAATATCCATATCAGGAACGCTGCCGTGACTATGAAATACTTGTTCTTCAATACCTTTATCACCTGCCGGAATCCGGGCTTTTCGCTTAATCTTCCAAAGAAACTCATATTTGTACAATTTTTTGCCAAGCAAACTTTGTTTGCTTTTCACTCGGCTTGCACTATCTTTGCACCTCGAAAACTTTACAAATTTACAAAATATAATGAAACCTACACTTCTGATTATGGCTGCCGGAATGGGCAGCAGGTATGGAGGGCTGAAACAACTCGACGGCGTGGGCCCAAAGGGAGAGACCATTATGGATTTTTCTGTTTATGATGCCGCACTTTCAGGGTTTGCAGACGTGGTTTTCGTAGTCAGGGAAATGTTCAAGGCCGAGTTTGAGGAGAAGGTTGCTTCCAAATTCAAAGGCAAAATCAAATACACCATAGTAACCCAGGAGGCAGACCACCTTCCAAAAGGGTTCAAGCCAAAGACTCCGAGAGAGAAGCCTTGGGGAACCGGCCAAGCCGTTCTGTCTGCCAAAGACGTGATAAAGAGGCCATTTGCCGTAATCAACTCAGACGATTTCTACGGAAGGGAGTCTTTTGAATGCCTGGCCCGCTATCTGAACCGCGTAAGAAAAGGCGAAAAAGGAAAGTTCTGCATGGTGGGCTTTTACCTGAAAAACACCCTTTCAGAATCCGGAAGCGTTTCCAGGGGAATCTGCACGCTCGACAACAGAGACCATCTGGTAAAGGTGGAAGAGCACAGCAATATCAGAAAAGCTGGCTCAGCGATAGTGGGAGAAAACCTCAAGGGCATAGAGCACGAGCTTCCTGCCGCCACCTGCACATCAATGAATATGTGGGGTTTCACCCCAGACTATATGGAAGAATCCGAGAGGCTCTTCAAGCTTTTCCTGAAAGACAACATCGATGAACCTAAAAAAGAATTCTACGTTCCTTCTGTTGTTAGCGCATTGATTGCTGAGGGAAAGGCAAAGGTCAAAGTTCTGTCCAGCCCTTCTTCCTGGTTTGGTGTAACTTACAAGGAAGATCGTGCCAAAGTTGTTGCTAAACTCAAGGCTATGACCAAGAAGGGAATTTATCCGTCTCCATTGTTTTAATTATGAGCATTTTCAGCAAACCAAAATACTATAAGCCGGAATTCGGCGGCAGCCTTCTGATCATACTGGTTCTGATTCTGGGCGGAAGCATTTTATCTGGCATTGTAGCTGTCGTGGCAACAGCAATCTCTGGAGGCTTCTCAGCAGAAGGAATTTCAACGGAGAACATTATGTCTGGCAAACTGTCTCTAGTGTACTTTGCCCAGATGATTGTTCCTGTGATCTTCATCTGGCTTATGGGTCACGTCAGAAGCTCCAACCCTATGGAGGCTCCGGTGAAAGTGGATGCACCGCATCTTGGCAAATTCAACTGGCTGACTCTGGGCATTCTGCTTATGTTCTTGACGTTGGGAATGGCTTGGATTCTGGATCCTGTAACCAGTGCTCTTCCGATGCCGGATGCTTTCAAGCAGATGTATGAGAATATCTCTTTCAGCCCTGTGGACACTTTAGTTTCAGTTGCCCTTATGGCTCCGCTGTTTGAGGAATTTGTTCTCAGAGGAACCATAGAAAGAGGCCTTCTGACCAGAAAAGGAGATTCTCGCAAAACGGCAGCAGTGGCCATTCTCTGGTCTGCGTTCCTGTTCGGCGTGATGCACCTTAACCTGTGGCAGGCTATTCCGGCATTCATTATCGGATGCCTTCTTGGCTGGGTTTACTACCGCTCCCACAGCATCTGGGCCGTCATCTTCATGCACTTCGTGAACAATTTCTCTTCTATCGCATTGTTCTGGGCTCTGCCTCAGATGGACGCCGACGCCACCTCCAGAGAGAACTTTAAAATGCTGACCGGAAGCGATATGTTATACTGGATACTCGTTGGCAGCGGAATCGTGATTACGATTGCGGGAATCTGGCTACTGAACAAGTATCTGCCAAAGAACCCGCAGAGCTTCAAGCCGAAAGACGTATTGCTGGCAGAGCAGCAGCCATTCAATCCAACAGTTTAACGCTTTTATGAAAAAGATATACCCCCTTCTGCTGGACAGCATAACCCCTGAAAGCAAGGCCTCCAACGGTTTTCTCAAAGACAACTCTCTGGACGACCTGATAGAGACCTATATGGGCAATTTGCTCGGCGACAGGGTTTTTATCTTTTTTCAGGGCAACCTTCCTATAACCGTTCAGGTAAAGGATCAAAAGTCACCGATAATAGTATCTCCGGATGACGAGACGGCCCTGCCTCGCTATGGCATCTGGGGCAAGGAAAGAATGCTCTACATACTTTCCGCTACAGAAGACTCCTCCATATGGATCGGTTTCAAGAAGAATCTCAACGCCACAGACATCTACGAAAGATGCCAGAGCGGTAACATTCTGGATGCAATGAACGAGATCGGGCCGGAAGAGGGAGAAACCTTCTACATCCGCCCTGGCGTTCCTTTCTGCATCGGAGAAGGTGTCAGGTATGTGGAAGTAGCCCAGAACTCGCCCGCAGACTTCAACATAGAGGAGACCGACCAGCTTGTGGAAGCTCTGGACTTCATCAACCTCAGCGCCTGCAATCCGGAATACGTGGCTCCTGAATCCTGCCTCTTCCGAATGGAAAGGGTGGCAATCTCCAAGCCTCAGACCATAGCCCCTGACCAGACGGAAAGCTTTATGGCAATCGTCAATCTGGACAACAGCACATCGCTGAGGGCAAAAGACCTGAGAGGAACCACAGAAACAACAGAAGAGAACTTCATCAACCTTTCCGGCAACAGTTCTTTAGCTCTGATTCCTCACGATATCCAGGAGCTTACAATATCGCCGAGCCAGGAGGGAGAAAACCCTACGTCATCTTTCCTGCGCATCTATATGTGCAACATTCCGGAGCCGCCGAAAGAAGAGGACGAAGAAGAGGACGAACACGAGCATCACTGCGGCTGTGACGCCCACCACCACGACCACTGCCACGACCACTGCCACGACCACTGCGATGACGATGACTGCCACTGTTAGAATTGACAAATACCTTTGGGCTATAAGGGTTTTCAAAACCCGCAGCGAAGCGGCGGAAGCCTGCCGCAGCGGCAAAGTCTATGTTAATGAAACCCAGGTGAAATCCTCCAGAGATATCAAGGCCGGAGATTCCATAGAGGTGCGCAAGGGAGCGGTCCATTACAGATACAACGTGATTGAACCCATAGACAAGCGCCAGGGAGCCAAGCTCGTAGAACAGTATGCAGAAAACGTTACCCCGCAAAGCGAACTAGACAAGCTCCTTGCTCCGGTTGAAACCATATTCCTGAAAAGGGAACGGGGCAACGGACGCCCTACCAAAAAGGAAAGGCGAGACATAGACCGTCTGATGGACGGTTTCTGATTTAATCCTTGCTGTATTTTCTGAAAAGACTGAGAAGCTTTTCCTTGAAGGTCATTTCTCTAGGTTCTTCAGGAGCTGTTTCCTTTTTCTCAGCAACTTTATTCTGAACTTCTGGCTTTTCCTCAGCTACCGGCTTTTCTTCTGACTTTGCTTCAGGAGTGGCTTTCTTAGGATCTGTGTTGCAGATATTCATTGCGCGGTCTGCCCCCATAAACGTGAAGTCCTTGATGCCCTGGGCGGCACGCTTGAGAACGGCCGGAAGACAAGCTGCCTCTTCTCCTTCAAATCGGCCCAGAACATAATCCACCTGGCCTCCACGAGGAAATCCGTTGCCGATTCCCACTCTTATGCGGCAGTAGTCAGATGTTCCAAGAATCTGGTTGATGTTTGCAAGGCCGTTGTGGCCGCCGTCGCTGCCCTTCTTGCGCATACGCACAGAACCCATCGGCAGAGCCAGATCATCGCAGATGACCATAAGGTTTTCCAGCGGAATATTCTCCTTCTGCATCCAGTAGTGAACGGCCTTTCCGCTGAGATTCATATATGTAGAAGGCTTCAGGAGAATGAGTTTGCTTCCCCTGTAAGAAATCTCGGCGATGCTTCCGAGGCGGTCTACGCTGAAAACCGCGCCAGATTCTTCTGCAAGATGGTCCACCACCATAAAGCCAATGTTATGGCGGGTGCCAGCGTACTCGCTTCCGATGTTTCCAAGACCTGCTATGAGATATTTTCCAGCCATTCTTTCAAATTCAGCCGCAAGGTAAGAAAGTTAAAGTGGATGACCAAAAAGTTTGGCCATCCACTATTCAAAAGGCGTCAAGACGCCAAGCCTTGAGGATCAAATTACTTTGCCTCTGCGGCAGGAGTCTCAGACTCAGCAGCAGCTGCGGCAGCTGCAGCGCGGGTACGCTTGATCTCGCAAACCATCAGCTTCTTAGGGGAAGCTATCTGGCAACCCTCAACTGAAAGTTCGCCTGCATAGATAGCCTTTCCTACTCCAAGAGTAGTGATGTCTACGTCGATCTGGTCAGGAAGCTTTTCCATAGGACCGCAAACCTTTACCTTTCTAACGCCTATTCTGAGACGGCCACCCTGCTTAACACCCTCAGCGTTACCGAAAACGTTTACAGGAACAGCTATTTCAACTGGCTTGTCCTCAGAGATAGCGAGGAAGTCGATGTGGATAGCGTCATCTGTAATTGGGTCATACTGAGCATCGTGAAGGATGCAAGGATGAACCTCGCCATTAACGTTTACGTGGATGATGTAAGACTTTGGAGTGTCTGTAATCTTCTTGATGTCTGCAAGAGGAATTGCAATGTCCAGATGCTGGGTTCCGTTGCCGTAGATGATGCAAGGAACGTTGCCTGCTCTGCGGATCTTCTTCAGATCCTGCTTGGTTCCGATTTTGCGCTCGGAAGCGTTCAAAGTGATAATCTGCATAATTGTAAATTTTAAGTGTTACTCAGTCCGCCTTTCTGGGGACCCCATTGCACCGAGCCCGAACCCGTCGGGCGAAATGCGGCGCAAAGATAAACAAAATCTCCGTTTCTCAAAACTCAGCGATGCTTTTTCGGAAATGGCCCTTCTTCAAAGAGTTTCTTCTTGTTTGTTTCTACGGCGAAAATGTTTATCTTTGACTTACTGCATAGACAAGTGCAGTAAAGAAGATTTATTAACCTTTTAGACAATACCTTTATGATTAAGAAATTCAGATGTACAGTTTGTGGATATATCCACGAAGGACCGGAACCTCCTGAGAGATGCCCTCAGTGCAAGCAGCCAAGAGAGAAATTCGTTGAGGTTGTTGAGGAAGAAAACAAGAAGGCCTGGGCAGACGAGCACGTTATCGGCGTTGCCAAGGGCTGCGACCCTGAAATATGGGAAGGCCTGAAGGCTAACTTCATCGGCGAGTGCACAGAAGTTGGAATGTATCTGGCAATGAGCCGCCAGGCACACCGCGAAGGATATCCTGAAATCGGAGAAGCTTTCAGAAGATATGCTCTGGAAGAGGCAGACCACGCAGCAAGATTCTGCGAGCTCCTCGGCGAGATGGTTTGGGATACCAAGACCAACCTAGAGAAGAGAATCGAAGCCGAAAGAGGCGCATGCGCCGGCAAGAAAGACATTGCCACCAAGGCCAAGAAGCTCAACTACGATGCCATCCACGACACCGTTCACGAGATGTGCAAAGACGAGGCTCGCCACGGACAGGGCTTTGAGGGTCTCTACAACCGCTTCTTCAAGAAGTAAAGGGGCTACGGAACTATCATCTGGACCTTTTCGTTCCAGGCGTATTTCTGATAGTAGGTGGTAAGAGTTGCTTCCACCGGATTGTTTATGTAACTGCTCAGGCCGGAGAACTTAGCCGGATCAATGATAAGGCTAATCATCTGGCCTGTAGTGTATTTTGCTATGACGGCCTTCTGAAGGGCCTCGCCCAGGGCAGTGGTCTCTGAAGTTCCGCAGAGATTATCTAAGTAGTCCTTGAAATCGTAGAACCAGTGATCGTTGAACCTGAAATATCGTTGAACTTTGGTAACGTCCAAAGAAGAAATGTCTGAGCGATGGACTGCAAATAGTTTGGCTGCTTCGTCTGCCACGGCTTCCAGTTCAGAGCACTTGACGGTGGAGATGGTTGCTGACCTGTACTCCCCGCTCTGGGCATTGTAGTAATCGTAGAAGTCCTTTGCCACTCCCGCATAGTCTTTGTTGAACATCCTCTCTATGACCTTGTCATAAGGGAAGCTGTCTGTAAGGATTTCTGCAGGAGAGGAAATCACATAGTCGCAGCAATCCTTGAGCTGATAGGCAATCTCTATTCCTCCCATCAGGCAGGCGTCCAGGGCAATGAAATCAAAATGAGTGTCACCGATGGCTTCCTGAATGTCGAAAACAGACATCTCCACACCCAGCTCGCTGCCAAAAGACTTGACCATATGGGCATAGGGGTCAACGCCGCCTTCTGGCTCAGGGAACAGGGTCTGGCCGCTCTGACGCGGAGCATTGGCTCTTCCAAAGGTGTTTCCAGCAGGGGCAAATGCGGCCATACGCTTGCCCTCATCAGAGGATGTTGAAGGATCCAGCGTGTAGTATCCGGCAGGAAGCCATCCAGTTCCGTGCGACCAGAGTACCAGTCCGTATTCTTTTGCAGGACATATGGTCTTGGTGATATTTATCACAGACTTCATTGCGTTCTTGGTGCAGGAATTCTGGTATGGGAATTTGTAGATGGTATCTATCTGAACCGCTCCCTTCTTGTCTTTGTACACGTTCACAAGAACAGGGAGAGTATCCTTCATCTGCCTTGTCTGGAGGTCGAAGTTATTGCAGTACATAACAATGTATCCATCGGAAGGAACATAGCCGGAGATTATCTTGCTGATATTAGTAGCCGCATCTGTAGACAGATTGTTGTGAGATGCAAAGTACAGCAGAATGGTCTTTTCCTTCTCCTCAAAAACCACATCCTTAGGCTCCACTTTGGAACAAGACTGGAATACAGCCACAAAAGCTGCAAGGCAAACGGCTAAATGTCTTATAAACTTCATAAACTGACTTCAATAATCAACCTCAACGGGCAAAATTACAATTTTATTCCTTATTCCGCACTTTCCGTGCCAAACGAGCATTTCTGCATTTTTACTACATTTGAACTCCCGACAATTATAAAGACAATGGAAAAGAGCAATTTTTCAAAGCCGATGGATGAAGGTCTGGGATCTTCTATCCGAAAGTACCTGTATATGCAGGTAGACAGAGCCGCCCTCAAAGGCGCAGAAACAATGTCTGTCATCTCAAACCGTGTAATCGTAACCACAATACTCCTTCTGACCGGAAGCATTGTGCTGATAATGCTCTGCATTGCCGGAGGCTTTTTCCTCGGCGACCTGTTCGGCAGCAACGCTTTGGGCTTCCTCTGTGCCGGAGGAATAGTGCTAGTCTTGGGCATTATTATCTGGCTGCTGAGAAAGAAGCTGTTTGCCAACCAGATGGCCAGGTTCTACACCGGAATGCTCCTCGGCGACGGCAAACTCTCCGGAATGAAGGAACTTAACCTCAAGCAGCAGTTTGTGGAAACCGAAATCCGCGACAAGGAAGAAGACATAGCCCTTGAATACCAGATGCTGAAGAAAATGCTCAACCCGCTGCACTACGTAGGCCTTGTGATAGACAAGATCCGCGATATCTTCCACGGCAAAACAGACGACGAGAACATCAGTGACAATGACAACTACCAGGCAAACCAATTCTGAGAATAATATTGACATTATATGAAAAAGCTGACTATTATGCTGACAATCTTTGCAGCAGCGCTTGCCGCAGGCTGCACCAATGAAAAGAAGGCTGAGAACGACAAGCCTTTTACATACATCGTGGATGAATTTGCAGACCTTCAGATTCTGCGCTACCAGATTCCAGACTGGGATTCGCTGAGCTTTGAGAACAAGGCCTTCCTCTACTACGTTTCAGAGGCCGCAAAGTGCGGGCGAGACATTGTGTTCGACCAGATGGGAAAGTACAACCTGCGCATCCGCAAGGTCATAGAAAAAATCATAGACGAATACAAGGGAGACAAGGAATGCAAAGACTACCAGGACTTTCTGGTTTACGCCAAGAGAGTTTTCTTCTCCAACGGAATATACCACCACTATGCTGAGGACAAGTTCTATCCGGCTTGCCCGCCTGAGTATTTCAGGAGCCTTATGGAGCAGACAGAACAGGGAGATCTCTGCGAGGAGCTTCTGCCTGTGATGTACGAGACCTGGATACTCCCGATGAGAAGGTGCAACGACAGCCGCGTGGATATGGTTGCAAACTCCGCCGTAAACTTCTACGAAGGAAACCTGACTCAGAAGGAGGTCAACGACTTCTATGACAAGATGGAAGACCCGAATGATCCGCATCCTATCTCCTACGGCCTGAATTCCAAGCTCGTAAAGAACGAAGACGGAACCATCGCAGAGCAGGTTTGGAAAGTGGGCGGACTCTACTCCAAGTCTATAGAGAAGATTATTGAGAACCTGGAAAAGGCTAAGGATTTTGCTGAAACCGAAGGCCAGAAGAAGACTGTTGAGCTTCTGATAAAGTACTATACCACAGGCGATCTCCGCGACTGGGATGCTTACAACATCCAGTGGGTGGATGACGGAGCCAAGGTTGTGGACTTCACTAACGGCTTCATTGAGGACTACGACGACCCTCTGGGAAGAAAGGCCACCTGGGAAGGCATAGCCAACTTCAAGGATCTGGGAGCCAGCAAGAGGACTGAGGCCATCAGTTCCCAGGCCCAGTGGTTTGAGGACAACTCCCCTGTGGACAAGCGTTTCAAGAAGGAGAACGTGAAGGGCGTAAGCGCCAAGGTTATAAATGTTACTGCTCTGGGCGGCGCCTGCTACCCTTCCACCCCTATCGGCATCAACCTGCCTAACGCCAACTGGATCAGGAAGGAATACGGCTCCAAGAGCGTTACCATCAACAACATCACCGAGGCATACGACAAGGCCGCCAACGAATCACCTAAGAGTATCCTCACCGAGTTCGCCTGGGACCAGGACGAGATTGATATGTGCAAGAAGTACGGCACTATGACCGACAACCTTCACACAGACCTTCACGAGTGCCTTGGCCACGCATCCGGCCAGCTGCTTCCAAATGTTCAGGAAAATGCCCTCAAGGAATTCAACTCCGCGCTGGAGGAAGCCAGGGCAGACCTCTTTGCCCTCTACTATCTGGCAGATCCTAAGCTGGTTGAGATGGGGCTTCTCCCGGACAATGATGCCTACAAGGCAGAGTATATGACCTACATCCGCAACGGCCTTTTCACCCAGTTCACCCGCATTGAGCTCGGCAAGAAGAACACCGAGGCTCATATGCAGAACCGCAAGCTTGTAGCAGAGTGGGCATACGAACACGGAAAGGCAGACAATGTAATCGAGAAGAAGACCAGAGACGGCAAGACCTATTTTGTCATCAACGATTTCGAAAAGCTCCGCGGCCTGTTCGGAGAGCTCCTTGCTGAAATCCAGAGAATCAAGTCAGAAGGAGACTACAAGGCCGGAAAGAAACTCATAGAGACCTACGCCGTGGACATTGATCCTGAACTCCACAAGGAAGTGCTAGAGCGCTATGCCGGTTTGAACCTCAAGCCTTACAAGGGTTTTATCAACCCGGACATTGTTCCTGTTGAGAAGAAGGGAAAAGTTGTAGACTACAAGATTGTATACAACGACGACTATCTCAAGCAAATGATGGAGTACGGCAAGAAATACTCCTTTGAATAAAGGTTATTCGGAGTCCTTTGGATAGATAGTTATCATCAGGACCTTGGAGTTTCCAGCTGCGTCTTTTGCCGTCAGAGACACTAATCCATCTGCCTTGGCTGTTGCTCTTAAAATAGTATTAGCGCTGGTCGTGGCGGATGTGGAGCTATAATTATATCCAGCCTTTGTATTCGGGGCTGCCTGGGCTGACGTCTTCTGAACTGCTGAAAGATCCAGGGTTCCGGAACCAGTTGATGTCCATTTTACGGCACCGTTGAATACTTCCTTGGTTGAGCCGTTTCCTACATAGAGCGTAATGGAATTGCCTACTCCCATAACTATGTTTTCAGGCGCTGCAGAAGAATTGCCGTAAAAGAATTTTGCATTTATGGTCTGGAAAGTCTCTGTCTGGTCCTCTTCATTTGACGAAGATTTCTTTGAGCAAGAGAACAAAACTGGAACTGCCGCAATGAGCAGAAATGCTGAAATCAAACGGAACTTTTTCATATCAATAATCTATATTTTCAAATTCTAAACGTTTGCAATATACAAAAACCGTGCGGAAATTACCTGTCTTCCGTGAGATCTGCGCGGGCGGCTCTCCGGCCGGTGAGGATTGGTATCTCTTCATCAGATTCTTTGTCGAGCTGGCGGCTCCAGAGGTATTTTCTGGTTTCTCGCACAAGCACGCCGCTAAGCAGCAGCAGGGAGATTATATTTGGAACAGCCATCAGGCCGTTGAGTATGTCTGCAAAGTTCCATACCATTTCCAAATTCATTACGGCTCCAATGTAAACCAGTACAATCCAAACAATTCTGTAGAAGAATACTGTTCTTCTGCCAGCCAGGTATTCCACACTGCGCTCAGCGTAGTAACTCCAGCCGAGGATTGTTGAGAATGCAAAGGTGGCAAGGCTTACGGTAAGGACTATGGAACCAACATAAGGAATCTGGTCAAAAGCCAGCTGGGTGAGCTTGGCGCCGTCTTCGTAGTCTATCTCCGGATTGGTACAGATGCTGGAAACAAGCACAAGGCCGGTGAGGGCGCATACGATTACAGTATCCCAGAAGGTGCCTGTAGAAGAAACCAGAGCCTGCCTTACAGGATTCTTTGTCTGAGCAGCAGCGGCGGCTATAGGAGCCGAACCCATACCGGACTCGTTGGAGAAAAGGCCTCTGGCAATACCGTAGCGGCACGCCATCATAACGGTGAAGCCAGCCATTCCCCCCACTCCGGCCTTTGCAGTGAAAGCGGAATTGACTATCAGAGAAATGGTGTCTCCGAGAACGCTCCAGTTCATTCCGAGGATAACCAGGCAGCCCAGCACGTAGAATATGGCCATAAACGGAACCAGAAAGCCGCATACTCTGGCAATGCCCTTGATGCCGAAGAAGGTCACCAGCATAACCAGGAAAGCAACCGCAAGACCGGTCCAGTGCTTAGGAATACCGGTAAAGTTCGGCCCGAAAAGGCCCTCGTGATCCAGAAGTGTGGAAATGGCATTGGACTGAACAAGGTCACCGATTCCAAAGGCGGCAAGCGCAGCCAGAATGCAGAACAGGACTGCCAGGAATTTGCTCTTTACACCTCTCTCCAGAGCGTACATAGGGCCGCCTAGCATAGTGCCCTTGGCTGTCTTGACTCGATATTTGATGGCAAGCAAACCTTCGCTGTATTTGGTGGCAATACCCAGAACTCCGGTCAGCCAGCACCAAAGCACGGCTCCCGGACCTCCCAGAGAAACGGCAGTAGCCACGCCTATGATATTGCCCGTTCCAATTGTGGCAGCCAAAGACGTAGTCAAAGCCCCGAACTGGCTCACGTCTCCGGCAGAGTTCTTGTCTCTTTTGAAAGACATCCTGATAGCCTTGAAAACATATCGCTGAGGAAACCTCAATCTAATAGTTAAAAATATGTGGGTTCCCACCAAAAGAATGATAAGAGGCCATCCCCAGAGAAAATCGCTGAACCATTTTATCCAGGAGCCCAAAAGAGAAACAAAACTGCCTTCCATAATCGCTGTGAATATATCCATCAACAAATTTAACCAAAAAAATGTATTTTTGCCTTTACAAACTGGTCTCATTATTGCAGAGACATATCAACGGTTGATTAAACAGATTATTATGAAAAGATTATTCAAGAGTTCCTTGCTGGTTCTTTCAGCAGTACTGCTGGCTCTTTCATTTACGGTTTCTTCTTGCTTCATTTTTGACAGCGACAGCTCAAAAGACGAGATGGACAAGGATTCCACAGCGGTCAAGACCTTTGTGGAGCAGGTGATGAAGCAATATTATTACTGGGCAGACCAGATGCCTTCATCTGTGAGCATGAAAAACAAGAGCGTAAACGATTACTTCACTTCCTGGCTGGTGGCAAAAGACCGCTGGAGCTGGATGATGAGCGGGCAGAGCTACAACGCTATGGAGACTGGCATTGCAACATCATACGGATTCCATATTATTCAGCCGATAGATTATTTCAATGACTATGGTGTCTATATAGCATATGTAGACAAGAATTCCCCTCTGGCAAAAGCCGGAGTCACAAGGGGCTGGCAACTGACTAAGATGAATGGCACTGATGTGGCCACTCTAATAAAGAACGACCAGTTCTACGATGAAATCTACAAAGCTTCTAACTCTTTCACCTTCAAGAAGCTAGATGGAACATCGGTAGATATGAACCTTAACCAGACTTCTTACCAGAGCAACTCCGTTGCACTGACCAAAATATTTACCTCCGCAGACTGCGACAAGCTCTCCAAGAGCGCCAAGATCGGCTATATCCTCTACACTTCTTTCAACAACAACATGAAGAACGAAATCATCAGCACCTTAACCCAGATGAAATCAGAGGGCATCACAGACCTTATCCTGGACCTCAGGTACAATGGCGGCGGAGATCTGGACATTTGTGCGGAAATAGCCGGTTATCTGGCTCCAGCTTCCGCAGACGGAAAAGTGTTTGTGACTTTGGCACACAACCTTGCAAACAAGAAAGAGGACAAGAGCTACAACATAAAGAGGACCGGCAATTCCCTGAACCTTAGCAGGCTGTTCATCCTCACAGGAAAGGGAACGGCATCCGCTTCTGAGAGTATGGTCAACTGCCTGAGTTCACATATGGACGTTCAGAATGTGGGAGGCCAGACCTACGGAAAGCCTAACGGAATGTATGTATTCCTCTATCCTCAGAAGGCCAAGGCAAAAGATGTGGACTACGCCTTCCTGCCTATTTGCTTCTACTGCGTTAATGCAGACGGCAAGGCAGATTATGACAACGGAATAGCTCCAAAGAACAAAAGGTATGATGACCTGTACCACGATTTTGGCGGAGAGGAAGACCTGATCAAGGCCTGCCTGACTTACATAGCCACAGGCACTTACCCTGAACTTCCGCCAACAAAGGCCACCAAGGCATCCTCCGGCAAGGAGCTTAGGCAGAAAGAATCCTTCAAGGGCGCTTACATAAAGAAATAGCGATTTATTTGCTCGTATTAATAATTATTGCTATTTTTATGATTGAATTTGATACACTATGTAACACAATAATTAATTTTTAACATTTGTATTATGGAAAAATTATTCAAGAACATTCAGGCTCAGTTTGAGGCTTTCACAAAGGATGCTGAGGCTCAGATCGTAAAGGGTAACAAGGCTGCCGGAACTCGCGCAAGAAAGGCTGCTTTGGAAATCAGCAAGCTGATGAAGGACTTCAGAAAGGCTTCTGTAGAGGCTGCCAAGAAGTAATCTGGCTGATCTGAAAAAAGAGAAAAGGGGATGTCCAAGAAATTGGCATCCCTTTTTTCGTTTTTCTTAAGATAGGAGGATAAAAACATTTTCTTAAATTTGTGAGTTATGAACAAGACCGCTGACTACAGATTCACAATAATTTCCCCCGTGTTCAACGAAGAAGGGAACATAGCAAGGCTGGCCGAAACCCTGGACAAGTACATCAATTCATCGCCAGACAAAAATGCCTGCGTTCTTTTCGTCAACGACGGAAGCGCAGACAAGTCTCTGGAAATGATTAAAGAAGAGTGTTCCAAAAGGAAGAACTTCTACTACCTGTCTCTTGAAAAGCGAACAGGGCTAAGCGGAGCCATCAAGGCCGGATTCGACAATACCTTCTCCCCTCTTGTAGGATACATAGACGCGGATCTTCAGACTACTCCGGAGGACTTTGACCTCCTGCTCCCTTATGCAGACGAGTACCCGCTGGTAATGGGAATCAGGGCCAATCGCAAGGATTCCGCCTGGAAGAATTTCCAGAGCCGCTTTGCCAACGGTTTCCGCAAGATGTTCACTCACGACGGAGCTACGGATACCGGATGCCCGCTGAAAATTCTCCACACTGATTACGCAAAGAGGGTTCCGATGTTCACCGGCATGCACCGCTTCTTCCCTGCTTTAATCCAGCTTCAGGAAGGCGGCAAAATGATGCAGGTTCCGGTAAGGCATTTCCCGAGAGTTGCCGGAGTCTCCAAGTACAACGTCTGGAACAGGCTGATCGGCCCAATGAAAGACTGCTTTGCATATCGCTGGATGAAAAAGAGATACATCAACTACTCTTTCAAAGACAATAACTTATAGGATCCGCAAATGGAGAGGACGCTTAGCCAATGGATCATATTCGGAATTGGATTTCTGGCGCAGGGGCTTTTCTCCGCCAGGATACTGGTCCAGTGGATAATGAGCGAGAGAAAGAAGAAAGTGGTTTCCCCTACTATCTTCTGGGTTCTCAGCCTTTTGGCTTCCTACCTGTTTTTCATTTACGGATGGCTCAGGAACGACTTTGCCATTATGTTCGGCCAGGTGATTTCCTACTACATATATATGTGGAACCTGAAAATCAAGGGAGTATGGAGCATCTCCAAAGATGGGCAGCTGGAAGGTTCCACAGGCAACATCTGGTGGAAAGCTCCGCTTCTTACCATTTTGCTGATAACTCCAATCGTTGGAATCGGATACATTCTGACAGACCTGGAAGGCTTCAAGGCCCAGGTTTTCCAGAATAGCAGCATTCCTATGTGGCTGGTTATTTACGGCTCTCTTGGACAGATAATCTTTACCCTTAGATTCGTTTACCAGTTCTTCTACTCCAAGAAGCGCAACGAGAGCCATCTTCCTGCCGGGTTCTGGATCATAAGCCTGATTGGCAGCGCCTGCATAGTCTCCTACGCCATCATAAGGAAAGACCCCGTGCTGGCAATCGGCCAGGCCACCGGATTTGTCTCATACACCAGGAACCTGATGATTCTCCACAAGCAGAAGAAAAGAGAGGCACAGTTATGAGAAGAAGAACCGTCATATTCCTTTTTGTGTTTGCGATGCTGTTTCCCCTTCTGTGGATGAGGGAATATACCCCGAGCAACGAATTGCGTTACCTGAATATCATCGACGACGCAATTGCTAACGGCAACTTCTTCACTTTCTACGACCACGGAGAGCCTTACGCAGACAAGCCGCCTCTGTACTTCTGGTGCGCTATGGCGCTGAAGAAAATCTTCGGCGACCACTCTCTGTTTCTCCTCTGCACCATTCTCGGCGTCATCCCTGCCTTTGTAATTGGCTGGGTGATGGACCGCTGGACAGAGAACAAGCTAAACTCTTCAGAGAGCACGGCAGCTCTTATGATGATGTTCAGCAGCGTGCTTTTCCTAACGGCAGCCATAGTGATGAGGATGGATATGCTGATGTGCATGTTCATAATCCTGGCTCTATATACCTTTGGCAAGATGTACGCCAACAAGGCCGGAGCCAGAGACGCCAAGATGAAAGTCCGCTCCCACGAGGCAAGACGGTTCAAGACAGACAGGATCCTTCTGCCAATCTACGTTTTCCTCGCCATCTTCTCAAAGGGAGCAGTGGGATTCCTAGCGCCTGTGGTCTGCATAATTGTCTTTTTGCTCAGCGACAGGGAACTGCGCATAGGAAGGTACCTTGGATGGAGATTCTGGGGCATACTCATAATCCTCTGCGGCCTGTGGTGGACTGGAGTTTACCTTGAAGGCGGAAAAGCCTATCTCAACAACCTTGTTTTCCACCAGACTATCGATCGCGGAGTAAACTCCTTCAGGCACAAAGAGCCGTTCTGGTTCTACCTGGCTGGATTCTGGTGGATGACGGCAGTCTGGTCTGTGTTGATCGTGGTCCTTCTGATAAAAGGATGGAGAAAGAGGCTTCTCGGCGGCATAAGGATTCATCTTATGGTGGTTTCCGCCCTGACTATTCTGGTGATGCTTACCATCGTGAGCTCCAAGCTTGCCGTTTATCTTCTTCCTGCCGTTCCGATGTTCGTTTATGCAGCGGCCCTTATGCTGCCTTATTTCAAAGATGACCGCCTGGTTAAAGGCGTTGTGGCAGCCGTTGCCTGGATATTCATTGCCATAGGCATTGCTTCCATCTTCACCAGGCTAATCATTCCGGCAAAACTTTCCTCAGAGCTCCCAGAACTCTGGGCTCCGTTTTGGGTGATTCTCTTGCCTTTGACTCTGGGCGGGCTACTGGCTCTCAAGTTCCTCAGAGACAAGAGCACCAGCATAGCCATAAGCGTGATTTCCGCCGCCATTTTCGTGACTCTTTTCCTGGGAAGCCTTTCTATGCCTAAAGTCAACAAGATGATTGGAGTAAAGGATGGTTGCCTTGAGGCTTCAGCCATAGCGGCCAAGGAAAATCTTCCGCTTTACTTCTGCTGCTTCAGAGCCGGCAACAATATGGACTATTACTTCCGCCAGAACGGCCTCGAGGTTCAGAAACTGGATACGCTCCAGATGAAAGATTTTACGGAGGGCGTCATATTCTTCAAGGAAAAGTGGATAGTCAAAGACGTTAGCAAAAGAAAGGATATGGAAGCCGGGGAAAGCCCGTACCTGAAGAAGATTCTAGAAGATTCTGAATACACCAAGCTCGGCAACGACATTTGCTATGCAATAATCAGAAAGAAACAACAATCGCAATGAAAATACTATTAACAGGAGTGGCGGGCTTCATAGGCTCGCATACCGCAGTTGAACTTTTAAGAAGAGGCCATAACGTCATAGGAGTGGACAATATGAACTCCTACTACGACCCGAGCCTGAAAAAGGCCAGGCTTTCTTACGTCAGAAAATGCGCCAAGTGTGCAAAGGGCAGCTTCTCATTCTCAGAGAAAGACATCGCAGACCTCAGCGCAATGGAAAAGATTTTCAAAACCCACAAGTTTGACAAGGTCTGCAATCTGGCGGCCCAGGCCGGCGTAAGATATTCCTTTGAGAATCCAAAGAGTTACATCCACTGCAACATCATCGGCTTTTTCAACATACTGGAGCTCTGCTGCAAGTACAAAGTGAAGCATCTTGTATATGCAAGTTCCTCAAGCGTTTACGGCAACAATGCCAAGGTTCCGTTTGAAGAGGAAGACCGCACAGACGATCCTCAGAGCCTCTATGCCGCCACCAAGAAGTCCAACGAGCTGATGGCCCACGTCTACACTCACCAGAGAAACCTCCCTTGCACCGGACTCAGGTTCTTCACGGTTTACGGCCCTTGGGGAAGGCCAGATATGGCTCCTTTCAAGTTCATGAAGAAAATCCTCAGCGATGAGCCTATAGACGTTTATAACAAAGGTAACCTCAGCCGAGACTTCAGCTACATAGACGACATCGTAAAAGGCATCGTTTCCGTCATAGAAGGTCCAAACAAGTCCAAGCGCCCTGTCTACAACATCGGAAACAGCAAGCCTGTAGGCCTTATGGACTTCATACGCACCATTGAAAACACCGCCGGAAAAAAGGCGAAAAAAGTGATGAAGGGAATGCAACCAGGCGATGTTTACACTACATTTGCATCTACTTTGCATCTGGAAGAAGACTATGCCTTCCGCCCCAACACTCCTCTTGAAAAAGGCATCGCCGAGTTTTATAACTGGTACAAAGCGTTTTACAAGATTAGTTAAAAGTCTTAACAAAATGGAAAAAGAGACATTTGCACAGATGGAGATAAGCACCAAGGCTGCTCTCCATAACTTCAAGTATTTCAGAAGCTACCTCAAGAAGGAAACCAAGCTTCTGATCCTCATCAAAGCCAATTCTTACGGCCACGGGGCAGTGGAGTTTGCCAAGCTGATGGAAAAGGCAGGGGCAGACTACTTTGCCGTTGCCCATCCGATAGAGGGAATTGAGCTCCGCGAAGGCGGCATCAACACCCCTATCATCGTGCTTACCACTGGAACAGACTACTACAAGGAAATCATAGAAAACGGCCTGGAGCCGGGCATCCCTAACCTCTACTCCCTGAAGAAGTTCGACTCCGTCCTCAAGAAGATGGGCGTTGAGACTTATCCTGTGCACATCAAGCTCGACACCGGCATGCACCGCCTGGGATTTATGGAAAAGGAGCTTCCTGAACTTCTCAAATTCCTCAAGTCTCACAAGGAGATCAAGGTTCAGAGCATCTACTCCCACCTTGCCGCTTCTGACGAGAAGAAGTGGGACAAGTTCACTCTCTCCCAGGTTGCCCTCTATGACAAGATGGCTCCGCAGATCGACCAGGCAATAGGATACC
This sequence comes from Bacteroidales bacterium, assembly GCA_016285455.1. Taxonomy (GTDB): domain Bacteria; phylum Bacteroidota; class Bacteroidia; order Bacteroidales; family UBA932; genus Egerieousia. The sequence continues at coordinate 49,043 of JAEEQS010000001.1, read as the reverse complement.
ATCCTATCCACCACATCCTCAACTCTGCCGGAATCGAGCGCTTCTCCCAGTTCCAGAAAGATATGTGCAGACTGGGCATTGGTATCTACGGCGTAAGCGCTGTCAACCAGAAAAACGTTATGCCTGTTGCCAGCCTCAAGTGCCGCATCCTCCAGATAAAGGAACTCACTCCTGAAGACGGCACCGTTGGCTACGGCCGCCACGGCAAGATTACAAGAAAATCCAAGATCGCCACCCTTCCTCTGGGTTATGCAGACGGCATCAACCGCCACCTTGGAAGAGGCGCAACCAAGTTCTGCGTTAACGGCAAACTGGTTCCTACCATCGGCAACATCTGTATGGATATGTGCATGATAGACGTAACCAGCGTAAAGGATGTCAAAGTTGGAGACATAGTAACCGTCTTTGGAGACAAGCCAACAGCCATAGACCAGGCCAAGGTTCTCCAGACCATCCCTTACGAGGTCTACACCTCCATCGCCAGACGAGTTAAGAGAGTGGTTGTAAAGTAACACATTATTACTTCAAGACAAGAAGCACCTTGCATTTTTATTGCAGGGTGCTTCTTTATTTAATAATTGTCAATTTTGTAACTACCTTGTTTCACAACGCAAACAATTCAGCCCATCAAATTCAAAATTTTTAGAAAAAAAAAGCAAAAACTTTCATTTTAAAATTCCTTTTATTATATTGCGTTCGGTGAACAAAAAACAAATGGAGATGAAACGATTTGCAACAAACATAAAACCGCTTCTCTAAAAGAACAATAACTGCTAAAACATACATACTATGAAAACCAAACTATATCTATTTTCTCTTATCTCTTATATTTTTCTGAGCAGCAGCTTGATAGCGCAACCTTATTCCCAGCCGCCTTTCCATGCTGTTGATATTATGTCTATGGGAGATTACGAGTTGGCCGGAAAGAACTATTACATCTCCGATATTCATTACTATAATCTGATATCTTCTCAGTTTGATAAATCTAAAGAATCGTTTTTTAAATATCTGGAAGAAGCTTTGTCTTTGTATGGAGCTAACCGGACAAATGATAGTTTGAATGCCGATTTTTATATTAACGTATATGTAGATTACTGGGATAGCGATTCTGATGTAACCAAAAGCCCAAAGCTTAATCAGAGAAACTTAAATTATCCTTCCTACTATAATTATTACAGATTAGATGGCTCGGGTTCTTTTGTAAACCAGGACAAAACTTATGGCCAAAATTATTACGACACAGAACTCGCCAGACAAAATGTTGCACTTAGAGACAATTTCAATAATATTCCGGTTTCCAACAACAATAAAAAGACTCGCCACTCTTTTAACAAGTCTATAGTTATTGAGGGTTTTGAAGTTAACGGCGGAAACAGAAATCTTTTGTGGATGACTCAGGCTACAGATAACCGTGGGGGCAGCAACTTTCTAGAAGCCGATGAACCTATGTTGTATCTGATGATGAGGGCATTCGGGAAAACCGTCAAACCTCAAAAATGCTTTATTGCAAAAGAAGACCCTTATTTTGATATGTTCAAAAAGTTTGAATTGGGGAATAACATATCTTATCATATTTCATACACGTCTTCTGATGAAAATGTAGGACTGTTTATGGCAGAGAAAAGAGTTGATACTGATGAACTAGTTTTATTTGTCCAGGACAACAACAAGATTTCATCAGACTTTACTCATAAAAAGTATACCGCAGCCATAAGAATCGGCGATAAAATAATTGAGTGCTCAAAGAAACATTATGATGTCCGTCCTGTAAAATATAACCGTTTGCTTGCCGTAACTTTTCCATTAAGCAATATTGATGCAGAGCAATTTGACTTGGTGTTTTTCAAAGAAGGCCATCCTGACAAGGTGAAATATTCAGTGTCTCAGATTAAGCTGAACTAAAAACATTCAGTCTTGAAAAAGAAAATATATATGAAAGCATATATACTAAAGATTACATTCCTTCTTTTGTTATTATGCCTGATAGGAGAAACTGTTTGGGCTCAAGAATCAGATATTAAGTCTTTACCTTCTTATAAAAACCATTCTCTCACATCTACAGGTTTTCTTAAACAATTAAAAAAGAACATAAAGTATCCGGATTATTATAATTAAAGCAAACTGTCCTTATTGGCGTAATAAAAGTTCCCGGCCTCGTTGCTGAAGCCGGGAGCTTTTGTTTTGTCGTTGTCGGGCAAAATAGAGCAGGAATAGACTTAAAATGTGGAAAAATATCCATATTTATTCCAAAATATGTGAAAAAGTGCCTATATTTGTACCGGATTTTGTGATTATAACTATGAAACTACTTAAAAGAAAGATAGATAGCTATCTAGAAGCTTGGAAACAGAACCCTAACCACAAACCTCTTATCATCAAGGGTGCCAGGCAAATTGGAAAGACAGAGTCAGTAAGGGCTTTCGGCAAGGCAAACTATGAGTCTTTCCTAGAAATAAACTTTGTGCTCCAGAAGAAATTCAGGCGTATTTTCGATGACGGGTATGAGGTAGATACCATTATCAAGAACATTTCACTTCTTGAGCCATCTTGGGAGTTCATCCCTGGCAAAACACTTATTTTCTTTGATGAGCTTCAGAAATGCCCAGACTGTGCTACTTCACTTAAATCCTTTTGCCAAGACGAGAGGTTTGACGTAATATGTTCTGGCTCTTTGATGGGTATTTATTATGAAGAGATTGAATCTAATGCCGTCGGCTTTAAAGACGATTATGAGATGTATTCTATGGACTTTGAGGAATTCCTGTGGGCAAAGGGATATTCCCCCGCCCAAATAGAGGATCTTTATACTCACATGCTTTACCTGATGCCTTTTTCCAAGCTTGAAATGGACACTATGATGGATGTCTTCCGAGACTATATGACACTTGGAGGAATGCCTGAGGTAATTAAGACCTATATCAGCAACGGCCATTTTGGAGGAACTTTAAAAATCCAGCGGCAACTCCTTAAAGACTACGAGGAAGATATTACGAAATATGCCAAAGAAACTGACAAGGCGAAGATACTGGCTATATATAATCATATTTCCACCTTTCTTGCCAAGGACAACAAAAAATTCCAGGTAACGAAGGTCGCAAAAGGAGCTCGCAACCGCGAGTATGTAGGCTGTGTGGATTGGCTGAAAGAAGCTGGGGTTATTAATGTTGCCTACTGTCTTGACAAGGCAGAGCTTCCACTCAAGGGCAATTATGAAGCCAATAACTATAAAATCTATTACCATGACACAGGGCTTCTCATTGCATCGCTTGATGAGGAAGCCCAAGAAGATCTCAGAGCTAACAAGAACTTTGGCACATACAAAGGTGCCATATATGAGAATATCGTTGGAGAAATGCTCGTAAAATCAGGGTACAAAGATCTGTACTTTTTCAAGAAAGATAACCCCGCTCTGGAAATGGATTTCTTTGTTCGGGATGCAAATACCTTGATCCCTGTTGAAGTGAAATCCAACGATGGCTCTACAGCATCTCTGAATCATCTAATCGATTGGAATTCCTATTCTGATATTCACTATGGCATCAAACTGGGCTACAAAAACATCGGTTGGAATGGCAAGTTCTACACATTTCCCTATTTCCTGACGTTTATGGTAAAGCGATTTCTAAAAGAACATCCAAATAAACTATAGCCCTATACAAAAAGCTTTGTCAGGAGGGCGTTCAGCAGGGCGCCGTCCGTTGCGTTGCCGCCGTAATACCTCTTGGATTTGAGAATAGTATTCCTAGACTCTTATAGCCCCCCTGCCTTATTGCAAAAAAGAAGCTTCATTCTCTAATTCCTCCAGCCAAAGCACTTGTACTTTGGTCATCTGTAGTGTTCATTTCTAAGGTTGATGATGAAACCTATTCAGAAAAGCAAAAAACGATATTTGAATCATCTATGTTAATTATCGGCTACTCTTCACAAACTCTCTTGCGGCAGCCTTTATCTCTATTGTAATGGCATTATAAGTACGAGGGGCAGATGCTGGATTCTACTCTGAAGTGCAACGCAATGAAGTCTGACAGTATAACTTTACTGTCATAAACAGAAAAGCGACAGAGGATGGGCTACAAGCATTTGACAAGGGAACAGCGATATACAATAGAGATGTTGCTGCAGACACCTATGAACTTGAGGGAGATAGGAGAAGTGATAGGGGTCAGTACAGGTACAGTGAGCCGTGAGATCCGGAGGAACAGTGATATGCGAGGCTATCACCATTACCGATGGGGGCTGGCACAGAAGAAGTATGAGAGAAGGATGAAGTCCAGGAGACACTACCTGAAGTTCACCGACGATATGAAACGTACCGTTAGAAGGCTCCTCATCTACGGACAGTACAGTCCGGAGCAGATCTGCGGCCGGTTTCGGTTGAGGGGGGAAGAGATGGTATGTGCGGAGACCATCTACCGTTGGATCTGGCAGGAGAAGCGCCGGGGCAACGACGAGATGGCCCGCAACCTCAGGCATCACGGGCGCCGGAAACGAAGACGTGACAGCCTATACAGTTCCAGGGGGATTATCCAGGACCGCGTTGACATATCGCTGAGGCCGGCGGTTGTAGATGAGAAGAAGCGTTTCGGAGACTTTGAGATAGACACGCTGATTGGCAAGAACCGCAAGGGGGCCATAATGACGACAAATGACAGGTGCACGCATCTGGTGCTGATCCGCAAGCTTGCCGGGAAAGAAGCCGCCCCGCTGGCCAGCACGGCAATCGAAGCGCTGCTACCCTACAAGGACAAGATACACACACGTCCGTACCACTCCTGGGAGCGGGGCGCAAACGAAAATACAAACGGTCTGATTCGCCAGTACATCCCGAAGGGTACGGATTTCAGCAAACTGACGGATAAGATGATTGAGGAGATTGAGTGGAAACTGAACAACAGGCCTCGCAAATCCCTCGGCTATCTGACTCCGTTGGAGTATTGTAAGAAAATGTTTAACTTTGACTTTGGAAGTCGTTGCACTTCTAATTAGAATTCACAATATATGCATTTTTTGAAGAACAATAAAAATGTACAAGTATGAGAAGGTTTTATTTTATATCAATTTTATTATTGTTGTTTTCTGTGACTTTTTCGGATGCTCAGACTATTAAGGCCGGAAAAGGTAGTGGAGAAGCAACGATAGTAAGTCAGCCTTTGTATAAAGGAACTTTATTTCAAGAGGCTGTAAAAAACTATGTTGATAACGTTGCTATTAATGTTTATCCATCTGTGTTTCCTCTTTCAAAATATTATTCGGAAGTGCAGTTTCAATTAAAGAAGAACGGATCTTTAAAAACTGTAATAATGACGAAATCTACAGGAATTCCAGAATTGGACCATGAAATTATTGTTGCCTGTAAGAATTTTGTAAAAAAGAAGCATGTTACTCCAGCTTATTCCAGTGAAGGTCCTGTAGATTATTCCTTCACAGTTCCATTTGAAGTAGAGTACTATGATGTTCCTAAAAACAGTGCTCAGTCGTTACGGTATCAGAAAGCGGCCCCTGTTAGGGGTATGACTCCAAACGCTGCCGTCCACAATAAAGAATACGGTACTTTGCATTAAAGAATGCGGATTCAAGTTCAAAGCATTATTAGTTTCAAGTGGAATTACAGGACAAAGAGCTTTGAAAGGAGGGCGTTCAGCAGGGCGCCGTCCGTTGCGTTGCCGCCGTAGTTGCTCTTGGATTTGAGATCTGTATCTTTGATCAGGGAAATTACGCCCATAGTCTTTTTCAGAGGGAAGTTTCTGGCGGCTGTCTGGTATTCCCTCACTCTCTGGGTTCCAAAAACTCCGGCCTTCTGGCAGGCGGAGAAGAAATCCCGTTCTCCGGCGCTGACTTCAGCCTCAACAGTCAGAAGCTGGTTGAAGTAGAAGAACATTGCGCCCAGAGTAGCCTGGATAGGGTACTTTTTGGGGTTGGAAGCAAAGACCTCGGCAATGGAGAAGGCACGCAGAATATTCTTTTCCCCTATCGCCTTACAAAGCTCAAACGGGTTGTAGTCTCTTGAAACGCCGATGTTTACCTCAACATCCTTGACTCTTATGACCGTGCCGTCTGTGCCTTTGATGAGTTTGTCTATCTCAAGTACAATTTTCCTCAGCGATGTGCCTGCGCTCTGGGCAAGAAGCTGGGCCGCGTCCGGATCGATGTTGTAGCCAAGTTGCTTTGTGTAGTCTGTGATCCACTGCGGAACCTTCCACTCGTCCAGAGTATAGGATTCCAGCACCTCAGCCTTGTCCTTGAGCTTCTTGTAGAAACCTGTGCGCTTGTCCAGAGCCTTGCCAGTGAAACTGAGCACGAGGATGGTGTCAGGAGCTGGAGAAGCAAGGTAATACTCAAACGGCTGGAGAGATGACAGCTGCTGAGCCTCCTTGACTATGATAAGCTGATAAGGGCTTGCCACAGGATATCTTCTGCAAAGGCAGACAATCTGCCCTGCATCGGAATCGTTGCCGTAGACAATGCTGAGGTTGAAGTCTTTCTGGCTCTCGTCCAAGACAGTAGAGTTGAGGGCATCGATGATTACATCAGAATAATAAGGCTCCTCGCCTGCAAGAACATATATGCGGGCGAACTTTCCTGCACGGATGTTCTCCATTATCTGCTGGAACTTCTTAACGCTGCCCTCCTTGTCTACTTTCTGAGCCATAACCTAGCTGTCTGATTGTATCTCCAAAATTAGTTCTTTTTTTCCTATATTTGTGTGTTATGGAAGAGATTTTCGATCCGCTCAGAAAGAAACGCGTGGCTCTGACACCGGAAGAAAACGTCCGGCAGCAGTTCATACGCTGGCTCAACGAAAAACGGGGCTGGCCACTGCATATGATGATGAGCGAGACCGAGATTTCAATAGGAGACGTAAAGCTCAGGTGCGACATAGTCTGCTACGGGAAAAACCTCTCTCCCAAGATGATTGTGGAATGCAAGCGGCCAAGTGTAAAGATTACGGCAAAGACCTTTGAGCAGATATGGCATTATGCACTGATACTCAAGGTAGAGTACATTGTTGTAACAAACGGCAAGCAGACATTCGCCTGCCGCTATGACCAGCAGAAAAAGCAATACGGCTTCATAACGGACGTGCCGGCATACCAGAAAGAAGACAAAATAATGAGCGGCGGAAACGACATATTCCTCAAGGACAAGATATTTGAGATAATATCAGAGACGGCAGCAGAACACGGCGTAAGAGCCTTTGTGATAGGAGGCTTTGTGCGTGACTGTTTCCTCCAGAGGCCGCGCAACGACATAGACATAGTGGTGGAAGGAAGCGGAATAGAGATAGCAAAGGCCGCTGGAGAGAAAGTCGGAAGCAAGGTGTCTGTATTCAAGAACTTCGGAACCGCAATGTTCAAATACAATGGAATGCAGATAGAGTTTGTGGGAGCAAGGAAAGAATCCTACAACCGCAATTCCAGGAAGCCGATAGTGGAAAATGGAACGCTTGAAGATGACCAGAAGAGAAGAGACTTTACCGTTAACGCGCTGGCGTTCAGCCTACAGAAAGAAGACTACGGCAATCTGGTAGATCCGTTCGGCGGAGTGACAGACTTGCAGAAAGGACTGCTCAGAACCCCGCTGGATCCTGATATCACTTACTCAGACGATCCGCTGAGGATGATACGTGCCATAAGGTTTGCCGCACAGCTGAATTTTACCATCGTTCCGGAATCCATAGAAAGCATCAAGAGAAACAAGAACAGGCTGGAAATTCTGAGCCGCGAAAGAATCGCTGAGGAAATGAACAAGATTCTCCTCTGCCCAAAGCCTTCCATCGGGCTGAATCTTCTGCAGCAAACGGGGCTCCTGGAAGAGTTCCTGCCGCAGATATCAGCGCTTCAGGGAGTGGAAACTATGGAAGGGCGAGGCCACAAAGAGAACTTTGCCCACACGCTCCAGGTGCTGGATAACGTGGCAGAGAAATCTGACAATCTCTGGCTGAGGTGGGCGGCCCTGCTCCACGACATTGGAAAACCGGCAACCAAGAAGTACGAAAGCGGAACTGGATGGACTTTCCACGGCCACGAAGTGGTAGGTTCCAGGATGGTGCCTGGTGTGTTCAAGCAGCTGAAAATGCCGCTGAACGAGAAGATGAAATATGTGGAGAAGCTTGTAGCACTGCATCTTAGGCCAATAGCTCTAGTAGAAGATATTGTTACAGACTCCGCAATAAGAAGACTACTCTTTGACGCAGGAGATGACATAGATGACCTTATGACTCTATGCGAGGCGGACATCACTTCCAAGAACGAATCCAAGGTTAGAAGGCTCAAGGCAAACTTCAAGATGGTACGTCAGAAACTAATTGAAGTGGAAGCCAAAGACGCCATCCGCAACTTCAAGAACCCTATCACCGGAGAGCTGATTATGGAGTACTACGGAATAGGTCCAGGGCGTGAGATCGGCGTTTTGAAGGAATTCGTCAAGGAAGCCATACTGGACGGCAAGATAGAGAATAACTTCGACCAGGCTTTTGAACTGATGAAACAGAAGGGAGCAGAACTGGGACTGGTCCATAAATAGTCAAAAAGGAACTTTATATAATTCTTCAAGCAAATCAATAAAAACGGACATATATGAAACGGATCTTTTTAATCATTGGAGCAATTTTGCTGGCTTATTCCTCAGCGATGGCTCAAGATGATAAGCCTCAGGACGCAAAGCCTCAGCAGGAACAGCGTCAGGCTCCTAAGAGACTCACCCCTCAGGAAAGGGCCACTATGCAGGCCGACAGGCTTAAGGAAGAACTGGAACTGACTGAAGACCAGTACAAGAAAGTCTATAAAGCTATTTTGAACCGCGAAAAAGAAACCGAAAATCTTATGCCGGCAGGCAGGCCTGGAGGAATGAGACCCGGTGGTATGAGGCCTGGCGGAGGCGGTGGAATGCGTGGCGGAGGCGGACCTGGAGTAGCCAAGGTGAATACCGGAATGAACAGCTACCAAGAGAAGATCAAAAGCTTCCGCGAAAGGTGCGACAAGAAAATCAAGAAAGCACTGACCGAAGAGCAATATGCCAAATACGAAGAGTATGAAGCAAAAAGGCTTAGAGAGCAGCAGGAAAGAATGCAGAGAATGAAAAACAATCGCCAAGGAGGACAAAGACCTGGCGGCCAGAGGCCTCAAGGCCCTCCTCCACAGGACTTCTAAAAGAGATTCCCCTTCCTTTTGGCCTTTTTGGCAAGAGTGCTGGAAAGGCCAACGGCTCCGCCAACTTCTTCAAGCTCGGCGATTATACGGTTCATGTCAAAGTTTTCAGGACAAACAGCCTTGAATTCTCCCTTTACCTTGTCTGCTATCCCGTAAAGGACGGCAAATACCATATACTCGTTCCAAAGTCCTGATTCCACCATTTTCCTCTCGTTGAGAAGAGTATAGTCGTTCAGGTAATTCTTCAGGCCGTAGAGCTGAGCAACTGATGTCTTTGCATAATTGCTGCAAGATTGAGTTCTGTGTAGGGCCCTCAAAGGGTTCAGCACCTTTGGTTTTGAACAAATGTAGCTTATCAGTTCTCCTTTCTGGAGCGTTCCGTCTTTCCCTGCAGCATCCTTGTAAATGTTGTAGAGAACCTTTTCAATTGGAGCGTCGTTCTTGATCTTTTCCAGGGCCGGAACCTTGCAGTCTGCTGGAGCCGTTCCTATCTCTATTTGCATCTGCCCCGGAGTGCCTGTCAGCTTCAGGTTTCCGTTATTCAGCATCCTGAGAGTATAGGCTGAAATAGCACGCCCTATATCCGTTCCAATTCCCATCGCCGAGATTCCACCGGAAAGAGAATTCAAAGCCATATTTGACTGGAAAATGTCTCCCTTGAAAGGCAGCTTGCGGAAATACTCCTCCTCTCCCTTCAAAAGTTTCTTTCTTGTAAGATAGCGTCTCAAAGGCTTGAAAGTGAGCAGCCAATAGAGGAAGATCACAATCTTCAAGAAGTATTTTACAAAGAAGTATGCAGCTATAAGAATTATAATCAGAACAATTATGCTTGTAGCTCCATTCCCAAGGCCTGTAGTTTTTCTGACAATATTGTACAGCCATCCGTAAATTCTCTTTGCGGGCTGGCGGAAGATGGACCGTGAATGTTCCACTCCGTATTCGTCGTATATAGACTCATCGTTGGTGTCCATCTTGTTGGGATCATACCAGTCGTCTTGGCTTTGGGCTGATTTTTCAACGTTTACAGTATCTGCTGAATTGTTAGACGCTTCGGGTTGAGTTTGCGCCCAAGTTAAGTTGAAGACAAGAAGCAATGCCGCAAGCAAAATGCTTTTCTGGAAAATGGCGAGGATGTTTTTCATATAAATTTCAAATGATTCTTTGGGTAAAATTACTCAAAATTTTTATCTTTACTCTATAATCAATCGGTTATTGAGTATGAAAAAGATTATCAGTTTAGCCCTGCCGACTCTGGCTCTGTTTGTCACAGCCATTTTATGCTGTTCAGCCACTGGCCAGCTGGGCAGCCGCACATTCAAATTCGAGGCTCTGCCGCAGAATCTGGAAGAGCTTGAATCTATGGAAATTGACCGGACAGATCCATATTTTGTCTCAGCGATGACCGTAGCAGCTCTCGCCCGTTTTGGAGAAAGCCAGGCAGACTGCTTTGCGATGTTGAACTGGCTGAAGGGGCCGGATCCAATCACCTTGCTGGAAAAGACTCAGATCAGAGACCGCCTTATGGGAAAAACCTACAAAGTATGGTCTTTTTTCAAGGGCAGTTCTCCAGACAACGGATACACCCCTACCGAGCCCTACCGCATTACTGTAACCTCCAACTCCTATTCCTTCAAGGAAAACGGATGGGCAACACTCTATCTCAAGAGCAGCGGGGCAGACAGTCCGCGCCCTATAAAGCTCAGGCAGAAGAAAAGCACCCAGGAGTGGTTCCTGAATTCAATCAATTTCCTGGCCGATATACGCAAGCCGGCAGAAGATGATCCTTGGAGCTGATATGAGAGTTTGTTTCCAGGCGATTTTAGCCTCAATTCTAATGCTAGTGAGCACTTCCTCTTTCTCCCAGGAAAAAGCGGAAAGGAAAGTACACTACAAAGGCACTTTCCCAAAGAGCACGTCCTATATCGTGATCTCCAAAAAGGATTTCAAACTCTACGTTTACGCCAAGGTCAAAGGAGAGAAAACCCTCATCGCCGAGTATCCGGTCTGTGTTGGAAAGAACCCCGGCAACAAGCAGAAAAAAGGCGATATGAGAACTCCGGAATCGGCTCCGGGAAAGCCTTTCAAGATTTCCCAGATCCAGCCTAGCGGATACTGGAAGCACGACTTTGGAGACGGAAGGGGCAGCATACTCTCATACGGAAAATGGTTCCTCAGGCTCAACACCTACAAGTGGAGCGGCATAGGCATCCACGGCAGCACCAACAACGAGGAAAGCGTGCCCGGCAGAGGAAGCGAGGGCTGTATACGCCTCCGCGATGAAGACATCATCCATCTTAAGGAAAACTACGCCTGGGTGGGAATGCCAGTAACTATCCTCCCCGATTAATTTTTTAGGTATATTTGAAACACACAACATAAATACTCCGCACCATGACAGACAACAAAGACATCAGCCGCAGGAAAGCCCTCAAGATCTTTGGACTTGGAGCAGCCGCACTGGCAGCCAGCACCATTTCATTCAAGAACAATCCGTTCCTGACCAACCTCCAGGCTAAAGCCGCGGCAGGAGAAATCAAGCCGTGCGACAAGAAGCTCAACTACAAAAACAACACGATGGTTTCTATGCTGGGCTTTGGCTGTATGAGATTCCCTACCAACGGACGCGGCCGTAACGCTCCAGTTGACGAGGCTGAGACACAGCTGCTTGTAGACTATGCCTATGCCCACGGCATCAACTACTACGACACCGCATACGTCTATCACGGCGGAAAGAGCGAAGGCATAATCGGCAAGGCTCTGAAGAAGTATCCGAGAGAAAGTTACTACCTGGCAGACAAGATGCCGGGCTACAGGGTAAGGGCCAAGGAAGAAATTGCCAAGATCTTTGAAGAGCAGCTGCAAAGATGCGGAGTTGACTATTTCGACTATTACCTGCTGCACTCCATTTCAGACATCAAGTCTTACGACAAGATTTACGAGGAATGGGGCGGATATGCATATCTGGAAGAGCAGAAGAAAAAAGGCAGGATCAAGAATCTGGGATTTTCTTTCCACTCAGACCGCGCTTGCTGGGAGCACATCATAGACAAGCATCCGTGGGACTTTGTCCAGATCCAGCTCAACTACATAGACTGGCAGGAAGACGGCGAGTATCTCTACAACTCCCTGGCAGAAAGGAAGATTCCGGCAGTGATTATGGAACCTCTTCTGGGCGGAAGGCTGGCATCTCTTTCAACAGACGCCAATCAGATACTCAAAGATAAGAATCCAAATCTGAGCATAGCTTCCTGGGCATTCAGGTGGCTGGGATCTCTTCCAAACGTTCTGGTATCGCTGAGCGGAATGACTTATATGGAGCACCTTGTAGATAACCTTAAGACCTTCACCGATTTCAAGCCGCTTAGCCAGGACGAGCAGACCACCCTTCAGAAAGCCATTTTGGAATATCAGAGATACAAGAGAATCAACTGCACCGCCTGCCGCTACTGTATGCCTTGCCCGTTTGAAGTTGAGATACCTTCCGTTTTTGCCACCTACAACAAGATGGTGATGCAGTCCAACATTCCAGACAAGGCCAACCAGTCCGCTGAAAAATACGCCAAGAAGAAAGCAGCATTCGCGGAAGCCTTCCGAAAGGAATTTGCCAAGGGCGGCGGTCCTGACCAATGCGCCGGCTGCCAGGAATGCGTTCCGAAATGTCCTCAGCATCTGCCGATTCCAGAACTGATGGAAAAAATCCGCAACGAATTCTAAAACTATGAAGCAGAGTTTTGCAGTCAAGAATATGATGTGCGCCATGTGCGTAGCGCACGTGAGGAAAGCAATTGAAAGCTTGCCTGGAGTTAAGGATGTGAACGTGAACCTTGCCTCCAATAGCGCCCTCATAGAATATGACGAAAGCAAGATTTCTCCCGAGCAGATAAAAGAAGCCGTGGTTGCTGCAGGATATGATATGGACACGACTCCCCTTTCTGCAGCGTCCGACAACTCCGAAGACGAAAAAAAAAAGTCAAAAGGCTTCTTAGGAAAACTGTTTGGGCGATAATCATCGCCATACCTATAGTTGTCATCGGGATGTCTTCAATGAGGCATTCCGGTGACTTCTTTTTACCGGAAAAAACTGCAAATCTCATAATGTGGGCTCTGGCCACAATCTCCGTAGTTTTCTTTGGAAGAGACTTTTACGTAAATGCCTGGAATCAGGCAAAGCACGGCCACGCCAATATGGATACGCTGATAGCGCTTTCAACTGGAGTGGCATATCTTTTCAGCATGTTCAACACCCTCTTCCCTTCTGTCTGGACAAGCCGCGGCCTTGAAAGCCACGTGTACTTTGAATCCTGCGCGGTTATCATCGCCTTCATTCTTTTGGGAAGGCTGCTGGAGGAAAGAGCCAAGTTTTCAACCTCCTCAGCGATAAGGCGCCTGGCAGGACTCCAGCCCAGAAATGTGACGATAAAAAGAGGAGGAGAAATCGTTATTGCGGATATTGAGGATGTGGCGGCTGGGGATATTGTTGTGGTGAAGCCAGGCGAGAAGATTGCTGTAGACGGAATGGTTGTGGAAGGAGAAAGTTTTGTAGATGAAAGCATACTCACGGGAGAAAGCATACCGGTAGAGAAAAAGGCTGGGAACAAGGTGTTTGCAGGCACCATCAACCAGACCGGAAGCTTCACATTCAATGCAGAAAAAGTCGGAGCCGAAACATCTTTGGCCCAGATAATCGAGCTTGTACATCAGGCTCAGGGAAGCCGCGCTCCTAGCCAGAGGCTGGCAGACAAGATTGCATCTGTGTTTGTTCCAGCTGTTATCTGCATTGCTGTTCTTGCATTCATTATCTGGAATATCTGCGGAATGGCAACCGGCAACAACTATCTGATACATTCCATCTTAACGCTGGTTACTGTGCTGGTTATCGCCTGCCCTTGCGCCCTCGGACTTGCCACTCCGACCGCCATTATGGTGGGCATCGGAAAAGGTGCGCAGAACGGAATACTCATCAAAGACGCTGAGGCTCTGGAGAATTTCCGCAAGACGGATGTTGTAGCACTTGACAAAACCGGAACTCTGACTTCAGGATGTCCTGAAGTCACAGACGAATACTGGACAATTTGCGAAGAGAGACTGAAAGGCATTCTGGGCGGAATGGAAGCCATCTCACAGCACCCTATAGCTGAGGCAATTGCAAGGCATTATCCGCATACGGAAGTTTCCGGTGTGAAGAACTTTCCGGGAAAGGGAGCAATCTGCATTTTTGAAGGAAAGAAATACTTTGCAGGCAATCTTGCCCTGATGGAAAATGAAGGGGTAAAACTCTCCTACTCAATTCTTGAAAAGGCAAAAGAGTTTGAATCTCAGGCAAAGACCGTTGTCTATTTCTCAGATAGCGCAGAAGTATTGGCTGTTATAGCAGTGGCGGACAAGGTTAAGGAAACGTCTAAACAAGCAATAAAGGAACTTCAGGATCTGGGAACGGAAGTGGTGATGCTGTCGGGCGATAATCCTTTAACTGCAAAGGCAATCGCTGAGGAATGCGGCATCAGGGAAGTGAAGTCTTCAATGCTTCCTGCAGACAAGGAAAACTTCATAAGAGAACTTCAGTCAGAGGGTAAAAAAGTGGCTATGGTTGGAGACGGCATAAACGATTCCGCGGCACTTGCAAGGGCTGATGTAAGCATCGCGATGGGAAGCGGCAGCGACATTGCTATGGACAGCGCAAAAATCACTCTCACCGGCTCCGATTTAAGAAAACTCGCATCTGCCGTCAGGCTGTCGCAGAAGACGGTCAAGACAATAAAAATGAACCTATTCTGGGCTTTTATCTACAATATAATAGCAATACCGATAGCTGCCGGAGTTCTTTATCCAATTAACGGCTTTATGCTCAATCCGATGATAGCCGGAGCCGCAATGGCGCTCTCCAGCGTGTGCGTTGTTAGCAATTCCCTGCTGTTGAATTTCAGGAAAATCTGAGCCTTATTTGATGGTCTTTAGATTGGTTACGTCTACAGGGAACTGATATACCTTGCCGTTGATTGGAAGATTAACCAGTATCTGCTTTGCTGAAGGGCTGTACTTTGCGTAGGCAAAGCCGGTTATGGAGGTATTTGGCTTGATTCTATAGTTCTTCAGATAGCCGATGTTGTTGTTGACAACATTCTTGTGCGCTTCGTTGAACATTCCGGAAATCAGCACGCTTCCAACCACTGCACTCTGGCGGATAAGGAAGGCAGACATATCGTGAGCCAAATCCCTGCCAAAGGTGCGATGATGCCTTCTGTCCTGGCGGTAGAACGCCTCGTCTGTAATAGCCTCAAGGGTTATAGCGGTTGCGAAAGTTGCTGCCTGGATGCCGAACTGGGCCCAGCCCTGGCGGCTGTTCATCCTGCGCTCTAAATCGCTCTTGGTAAAGAGCTTTATGTTTCCGTTAGGACTTTGGATGGATGAGTTGTCGAAAGAGAACAAGGCATCTTCCGGAGAGTTGTTCTGAATGAACAGCTGAAGAACATAGTACTTGCCGTAGTAGTGCTGATATGCAACGTCTATGGATACGTATAAACCGTTTATTGCGTATGCTCGGATTACTTGTCCGTCTTCTGTCCTGTAAGCCTTGAGGTCTGAAGTTTCAGGATCTCTCCAAACAGGTTCCTTGGTCTGGGTGTCATATTCAACTGAATAGCCGCTACCGCTCTGGGTATAGACATCGTTGACAAGTTCCCCGTTCTTGTATTCCCATTGCTTGCAGGTCTTGCCGTCTTCCTCAAACACGGTTTTAACTCCGTCCAGAACGCCGGCCTTGTAGAACTCGTGCTGTTTCATCAGGCCGTTCTCGTAATACTCGGTGTATTCCCCATCGTTCTTGCCGTCTTTGAAGAATTGCTTGATCCATACCTTTCCGCTAGGGTAATAGGCAATGAAAGCTCCTTCGAACACGGTGTTGGCATCGTCTGAAGGATCAACGGATACCACCGTGCCGCTGGCCCTTAGGGAATTGTCTTTGGAATAATAGTCGTTGAAAGAGTTGTTGTTTTCCACAACCCTGTAGTAGTCTGCACTATCTCTCTGCATAACTCCGTAAGAGCTAGAGTCATAGTAATATATGCCCGCATTGGAGACCTTGTTCTGTGCAAGGCAGAATACTCCCGCCAGCATCATCGCCGAGAAAAGAAACAACTTTTTCATATCCGTTTTGTTTTTATTCACAATATGAAAGTACAAAAATTATGCTAAAAATGCCGGATTGAGGGAAACTAACCGTTCTTGGGCGGAAAATGATACTGGGTAAGGCTTCCGTCCTTTTCAACGAAATAGAACTTCTGGTTGGTGGTAGCGCTTCTCAGGCCGCCTTTCTCTGCGATGTAAGGGCCCACCTTTATGAAGTCGAAGTTGGAGATGGTTATGGCTTTATGTATATCGTCAAAGCCTGAGTACCAGGCGATTTTAAGATGCGGGAATTTTTCTCTGACAAAAGCGGCAAGAGAGTTGACCTGCTCCGGAGCCTGATCTCCGCCCATAAAGCAGATGCAAGTGATGCCGGAAGAGTACTTGTCTATCAGAAGAGACAGGAAATGCTCGTCAAGCGGCACGCCTTCATCTTTCCAGAGCCACGGGCTATGGCAGCCTAGACACCGGTTGGGACAACCCGATATATTGAACGCAAGGGTTATCTGGTCAGGTATTTCCTGACATACGATATCAAAATTATAACACTTGATCACTAAACCTCTACGTGAGCCTTCTCTTCTTTTGCGACCTGCTCAGCCTTGGCGGTTTCTTCAAGCTTTTCAACATCGGCCATAGTAAGAGCGGAAGCTATCTCGCCGTGGTCTTTTGCATAGTACCTTCTGGCGGCCTCTTTCTGCCTTGGAGCGGAGAAGTTGCTGACTCTCTTCATGTAGCCGATTATTCGGGTCATGTAGTCAACATTAGTGCTGTGGCAGTGAGGGCATTCCTTCAGGTAACGCTTGTCTATGTGTCCGCAGTCGTTGCAGATTGTATTAGGAATGTTGAAGGTGAAGTAGTTGCAGCCTTCCTTTGCGGCAACCTTCAGAAGCTGGCGGTACTGTGCCTGTGAAAGGTGTTCCTCCAGATTCATATGAAGGGCGCTGCCTCCGGTAAGGTGCTCAATATATTTCTTTCCGTGGAGCTTGAACTTGTCCACGATGTTTAGAGTCTTGTCTTCAACAATGTAGAAGTAGCTGTTGTAGCAGTCTCTAGGAACAAAGTATCCGTCTTCCCTGTCCCACTTTGCGTGCTTAACACCCACGTTCTCTGCTGGAATCATTTCGCAGTTGAACATATTGTCCTTGGTGCGGTACTTCTTGTTGTACTTCTCTACCAGTCCGAGAACCTGCTGCACGTAGTTGGCGTACTCAGGATTGTCGTCTATCTTGTATCCGAGGAATTCGGCTGCCTCTACCAGGCCGTTGATTCCTACTGTCAGATACTGCCTTCCGATGTTGATGTATCCTGCATCGAACAGAGGAAGCATTCCCTTTGCCTGCAGATCCTTGAGGTTCTCGTTGTAAGCCAGCTGAACCTTGTGAACAAGGTCAATCACTTCGCCGAGGAACTCCATATAGTCCATCTTGTGCTTTACAGCATACTGGATGCAGCGGTTGAGGTTGATGGTCAGCACGCTCTTGCTTCCGGTGGAAACTCCGCCGGCACCGAGGGTATAGCTGAAGCCGTTGTCCTGGATCTCGTTCCTGAGGCGGCAGCAGCTAGACAGAGAGTCTGCGTTGTCAGACAGGTAAGTGAAGAACGAGTGTCCTTCGCTGTACATCTGGGCTGTGAAATCTCCCCACTCCTTGTCTTTTACGTCTCCGTTTTCAGTAAGCAGAGCCATTGTCTCTACAGGGAAGGTCAGAGGAGTCTTCAGCCTCTCTGCGTTGAACCACCTCATGAACAGTTTCTGCAGCCAGCTCAGGCTCTCCCAATGAGGAGCGCTTCCGTCAGGGAAACGGAACTCGCCGAACAGGCTCTCAAAGTAATACTTGTCGTAATATGCCACATTCCAGAACACTGCCTGGAAGTTTCTTGCTCCGGTTGGCTGGTTGATGGAATATACCACCTGCTCAAAGCAATCGGTGATCACCTTCTCTATGCTTCTCTGCTTTACGCTCAGGTCAACTATCTGGCTTCCCCTCTTGTAGTAATCCTCTCCGTATTCCTTCTGAAGGAAATAGTTCATATACATCAGGAACTCAGGAGTTGCGCATGCGCCGCTGAGCATAGATGAAACTATGAACACCAGATTCACGAATCCGCCGCAGAAACTCTTCAGGTTTGTTGGCTTTGTTGAATTGCCGCCGATGCTCAGTGTTCCGTTCAGGAGCCAAGGATACATAGTGATGCTGGCGCAGTAGTTTGCCAGAGACGTTTCATCGTTCTTGTAGATGAAATGCTTGGAAAGCAGACTCAGATACTTGTCTGCAAAGTCCTTTCCGTACATATCCTTCAGGCGGTCTGTAAGCAGACGCCTGTTCAGGCGGATGAATCCGGCCTTTGGAATCTCGCCGATGAGGGTGGCAATATTCTTGTGCTCCACATTTGCGTTGGCGTCGTACTTGCTGCCGGTTGCGGCATTGTCTGCCTTGCAGTAGTTTACCAGAAAATCCAGACGGTCTCTTACGTCACGATCCTCTGTGTGCCTCTGGCGATAGAGCATATAGTTCTTTGCAATCTGGTAGTATTTCTCCTTCATCAATGCAACTTCCACCTGGTTCTGAATCTCCTCTACGCTCATCCCGTTGCGGATAGCTACGTGTGAAAGAATAATTGTCAGGTCTTCGTCCGATGCGAAGCTTCCTGTTGCAAGAAAAGCCTTTCTAATTGCGTTTTTAATCTTCTCAATTGAAAACAATTCCTGTTTTCCGTCCCTCTTGACAATAGAAATCTGAGTGGCTGACATAGTGTTCAACAAAAAAATATCTATATAATAAACTTTAGGTTTGAGTAAAAAGCACAACACCTTGGGGGGTATTGCGCACCACAAATGTAAGAATTTAACCCGTCTCAAAAAATCAATGCAAACAAAGAAATCAACAAGTTGTAAACATAATTTACAACCCTCAAATCATCAGCATTTTATGATGGGAATAACTTTTTTCCTCCGCGATGTAACAACTTAACAAAAAATATGCTATATTCGCACTCCCAAACAACCCCGGGAGAGATGGCTGAGTGGTCTAAAGCGCCCGTTTGGAGGGCGGGTTGGCGGGTAACCGTCACTAGGGTTCGAATCCCTATCTCTCCGCAAGATGGAAATAGGAAACGCGCCAAGCTTGCTTGAGCGCGTTTTTTATTGACAGATTGGACTGCCCCGCCGCAGGCGGGCAGGGATGCCGGAGGGAGCCAGCCCGACGGAATCCGGAGAGAGATCTCACTTATTACCAGACACCGGCTTTCTTAAGACTTTTGTATTCCTTAGGAGAGACATCTGTGTAGACTAGATCCGTATTTTCAATTTCAATGATGCTTCCCTGTTGAGTGATTATTTGCGTAGATATTGTTTCCGGCAACAACATTCTCCCGGACCTGGCAAGTTTTAGAGTTGTTTTAATTGAAGCAAAAGAGATATACAGGAAAGCTGAGTTCTCAATGACTCGTGTAATTTCAACAACCTGTTTAACTTTAGGATTGTATTTAATAGTCGTCTCATCTTTTCTCTGGTATCTTCTGTCAAATACCGTAAACAGTATGTATTCTCCTTCCTTTTCCTTGTGAAGCAGGAGTTCAAGATCCTTATGTTTTTCTTTGAATTTCTTGTTCGGCATATCCAGATAGTACAATGTATGTCCTGCCAGCCATACGTTCCAAGCACTTAACCTAGTTGCCGTGGAGTCATAGTCAGGAGACAGCGGATAAGATATTGCCGGATGAACACCTCCATTGCTTCCGAGCTTATAGACAAAACAGGTATTGCCCGTCTTGTCAGGAGTCTGCTTTTCACTACCGTAAAACACCTTGTAAGTTGTCTGGAACTTTCCAAAGTTGTTGTGCTTGATATGCTTTACAGCATCAAGATAATCATCTATTACCTTTCCGTCTAAATCTTCTATTGAAATGACATTCAAAGAATCAACAATATCAGCATCTTGTGCTAACAGTCCTTTGGTCATCAATATCATCACGATAAAGATTGTGACTTTAATTGTATTCTTTAACATATCGATGAATATAGCTATTTGATTCTTATGCAAACACCATACCAGCAAGATAAGCCCCTGCACGCAAAGCCTCTGTTTATCAGTACATTATGAATTTCATAGTACTTCTCTTTCCGCACCAGAAAAGTCATATATCATTAAATATCAGATACTTGCCATGCAGAGGCTATTGCTTCTTTCTTCTGCGATTATACAACAAAGAGCCTCGGAGAATGCAAGGAAGTTGCTTTGCGGGGGGGGGGAAAAGGATAAGGTTATTCCTGATAGTACTTTATTACGCGGCGTTCCAGGTATTCGTTCTTTGAGATTTCAGGATCTCCTGCTCCGCCGCAGTCGCGAGTCTCTTCTTCCCAGACCACTTGCCTTTCAGTCCAGTTGCCGTACTGGTCGTATTCTTTGTAGGTGTAGGTAACAGTGCCCTTTATCACCAGAGATTCTGCTGTGCTTTCGTAAGTTGCTTTTGTTGGATAAACATTTCCGCCAAAATATTCGTAGGCATAATCTGTCATCCATTCCCAGCCGCTGTATGTTGCTTTTACAACTCTTCCAAGTTCGTCATAATCAAAAGTCTTGGAAAGGTATTCGTCAAAGTTGATGTTAGAATAATCCTGCCCTTCTACGTTGGTGTTGACATATGAAACGATACGACCGTTATCATCGCGCTTGAGTTCAGTCTTGTCTGAAAAGCCCTTGATGAAATTGCCGTTTTCGTCATACACATATTTGCATCCGGCAAGGCCGTCTAGAGTAACTCTTCCGTTCTCGTCGAATGTCATTTCTAGTTCATCCTTTTCCAGCCAAGGATCTCCTTGCTCTTCAGTAGAAGTTGTTGAAAGCAGAGCCTTGGACAGGCGGACTTCCTGAACAGGCCCTACAACACCATAAGTACGGGCATCATTGGGGTTGTACTTTGAGTTTTCTGCAGCAGGAGCAGGCATTTCTTCAACAGCCTTAACTTCTGAAGAATCAGCCGGAGCCTGAGCGGCGTCTGAATTTCTGGAGTTGGTCTTGCAGGCGGAGATGCAAATGCCAACAACAAAAGCGGCAATCAAAATCGTTCTCATAGTTATCATCAATTAAGTTCTTAATTATCTGGATGAAGATTAGTCTTTCAAATATAATCATTTCACGGGAGAATTGCTAAATTTGTAAGACGTTTATTGGTTCATTAGGATATGACAACATTTCTGATTTGCCTGGCGGCGTTGATAATCGCCTATTTCACATACGGAAGTTTTCTGGAGAGAGTTTGCGGGATCAAGCACGATAAGGAAGTTCCTTCAAAGACAATGTTTGACGGAGTGGACTACATTCCTCTGCCAAGGTGGAAAACCTTCCTGATTCAGCTTCTGAACATTGCAGGACTGGGGCCAATTTTTGGAGCTGTTCTGGGAGCCACATACGGGCCGGTTGCGTTTCTGTGGATAACATTGGGCGGAATCTTTATGGGCGCGATGCACGACTTCGTTGCCGGAGTGATGAGCCTCAACCACAAGGGAGCAAGCCTTCCTGAAATCATTGGAAGGTATCTGGGAATGACCACAAAGCAGGTGATGAGACTATTTGCCGTGGTTATGATGATAATGGTGGGAGCGGTGTTTATGCTGGGGCCGGCAGGTATCCTTGCGTCAATGACCGGATGGGACAAGAGTATCTGGCTCTACATAGTGTTTGCTTACTACATTCTTGCAACACTGCTGCCTATAGACAAAATCATAGGAAATGTTTACCCGATATTCGGAATAGCGCTGATTTTTATGGCGCTGGGAATTCTATATGTATTATTCTTCGGAACATACACAATTCCTGACCTGACATCGTTCCAGAATTTCAAGACAGAGGCAGCAAAGTTCCCTATTATTCCTACAATGTTTATCACGATAGCTTGCGGAGCAATCTCTGGATTCCACGCAACGCAAAGCCCGATGATGGCAAGATGCCTGAAAGACCGCAAGGAAAGCCGCAGCGTATTCTACGGAGCAATGATTTCCGAGAGTATAATAGCATTGATCTGGGCCGCTGCCGCAATGGCTTTCTTTAGAGGCTACAACGGTCTGGAAGACAGCCTTGCAGGACTGAACGCAGCCCTTGCTGACAATGGCAATGACGCTTCCTGGGCAGTCAACACCATCACCAAAACTACCCTTGGAAAGTTTGGAGCAATCCTGGCTTTGCTGGGAGTGGTTGCCGCCCCTATCACTTCTGGAGACACCGCGTTCAGAAGTTCAAGGCTCATTATCGCCGATTTCCTTCATCTGGAACAGAGGAGTATTCTCAAGAGGCTCTACATATGCATCCCGATGTTCGCAATAGGCTATGCAATTACGCTGATGAACTACGATATTCTCTGGAGGTATTTTGCATGGGCAAATCAGACCCTGGCTGTATTCACCCTGTGGGCCATAACGGTGTTCCTGTATCTTAGAAGCAGCTCTCTGGGCAAGGGGGCTTACTGGCTGGTGTCAATTATACCGGCCATATTCATGACCTTCATCTGCAGCGACTTCGTATTCATTTCAGGACAGATGATGGGCCTTGAGCAGAACCTGGGCGCAATGCTCGCCGGTGGCACTACGATAGTGATTACTCTGGCTGTATGCCTGCATATGAGGCATCTGAAGAATAAGGCAAATGAAATACTGGCTTAAGGCAAAAGCAATTTATCCTTTTTGAAAGAGAAGATGGACGCTATTCTTCTCGGCATGCCTTGACTTCTTTCTTCCTCTTCAAGGATAGAAAGACTGTTCATCTTGCGGGCAAAATTACGGCGATCGAATTTGCAGTCCAATATGATTTCATGCAGCCTTTGAAGCTGTGGCATAGTAAATCGCTGAGGAAGAAGATAATATGCCACAGGATTAAAGTTCAGGGAGCGTTTGAGGGCAGCACGCGCTTCTTCAAAAATCTGCTTGTGGTCGAAAGCCAAATCAGGAAGCTGGTCTACAGGAAACCATTTGGCCTGAGCAGCATCGTCTGAGGCAACAACATTTGTGTGAGAAGAAAGCACAATAAACGGAACGGTTACAGTTCTTTGACGAGGATCCCTGTCCGGAGCCGAGAACACCTTTATCTGTTCAAAATATTCGGCTTCAAGAGAAGTCTCTTCTCTAAGCTCTCTCCTGGCTCCTTCTTCTGCAGTCTCGTCTGGATTTACAAACCCTCCGGGAAAAGCCCAGCAGCCTTTGAAAGGCTCGCCTCCTCTCCTTATCAGCAGAACATATAGGTTTTTGCCGTCAAATGAGAATGTTACGCAGTCTGCGGTAAGCGCCACCTGAGGATATTTGTAGCAATGAGGATAAGCCTCGCCTGTACGGTATTTGTAAACGCTATGTGCCATATCTTTTGCTTTGTTGTACAACAAATATACATATAATTGGTGTTTATTTTGAATTCACTAATTTTGCGGGGTTGAAAAAGGAAAAAGAAGAATGCTCATCTCTCTGTTTATAATCATCGCGATAGTGGCCCTGTTTTTTACGGACTATGTCAGTATCGGAAGAGTTCCGAGCGGAGATAGGCTTGAAAGGTGCCAGGGGAGTCCTAATTACAGCGGCGGAAAGTTCGTGAATCTGGAGCCTGTAAAGATGTTCACCGATTCGGCTAAGAAGCAGAGCATGGCTTCAATTATCTGGAACTTCATCTTCTCCAGCAAGAAAGGCTTAAAGCCAAGAGAGCCGATGAAGGCCGAGCCTTTGGACAAGGATGCCATTGCTCTGGCAATCAAGGAAAAGAAAGATGCGGTTATTTGGCTGGGGCATTCATCTTATCTTCTTGTCATAGACGGAAAGACCATACTCGTAGATCCAGTTCTTTACCGCGGATCTCCTGTATCTTTCATAAACCGCCCGTTCAAGGGAACAGCAATCTACAGGCCGGAAGATTTTCCTGCCATCAACTATCTGGTTTTGACTCACGACCACTACGACCATCTGGACTATAAGGCGGTTAAGAGGCTTAAGCATAAAGTTGGCAAGGTCATCCTTCCTCTTGGCATAGGCTCACACCTTGAATACTGGGGCTTTGATCCTGATATGCTGGAAGAATTGGACTGGGGCTATCAGTTCATCTCCACATCAAACGACGGAAATCCCATAAGTTTCATCTGCACTCCGGCAAAGCATTTTTCAGGGAGAAGCTTCAAGCGCAACAAAACACTTTGGGCTTCGTTCATCCTCCAGGCAGCAGACAAGTGCATCTTCATTGGCGGAGACGGCGGCTATGGCAGCCACTTCAAGAAAATCGGTGAAGAATACGACATAGACTGGGCTTTCATAGAAAACGGCCAGTACAGCGACCGTTGGGCTCAGATACACACTTTGCCGGAGCAGCTCCATAAGGTTATGGAAGACCTTGATGCAAAGCATTATATTACAGTGCATCATTCCAAGTTCGCGCTTGGCCAGCACAATTGGGACGAGCCTCTTTTTAACGAGAAGAGAGCATCTGAACAGTCCGGCAAAGATCTCACCGTCCTTCAGATCGGACACCTCCAATACTTGCAATAAATAAGTGCTATTGGGCACTGCCAGCTACGATGTCGAGAAGTTCGGCGGTGATTGCCTGCTGGCGGCTCTTGTTGTAGAGGATGGTTAGCTCCTGAATCAGATCATCAGCATTGTCTGTTGCCACCTGCATTGCAATGGTTCTGGCAGCGTGTTCGCTGGCGTAGGAATCCGCAAGGCAAGTGTAGAGCTTCTGCTTGAGAACCTGCGGCATCAAAGATGCAATGACCTCAGGAACAGATGGTTCAACGATGTAGTTATTCAGGTAGCCATCAGCGCTTTCCTTGTCTGCCTTCTTGAATGAAGACAATTCCATTGGAAGATAAACCTCCCTCTGAACCTTCTGGACTCCGACAGACTTGAAATGCTGGTAGATGACATAAACCTTAGACAGCTCTCCCGATTTGTAACGCTCCATCAAATGAGAAGACAGGGCGAAAATCTTTTTGTAGTCTGGCTTGGCTGCAAGGCTCTGGAAAGACTCAGGCTTGAATTCCATCTTCCTGACGGCATCCTCAACCTTCTTTCCTATCGGGTAAATGTCTATCTGCTCATCTGGAATACCTTCTGTCTTAAGGTCCAGAAGAAGAGACATCAACTCCCTGATTACATTGTAGTTGAACGGACCGCACAAAGAAGAGTTTGAAGAAAAGGCCACAATGGCCACTCTTTTTGAAGCATCGGCCTGAGGAATCTCATCCGCCACAAACGGAGACTCGAAAGGAGTCTCTCCGCCCAGGAAATTGGAAACGATATTGTCTAGGCTCCGCTGGTAAGGAAGCATAGAGGTTATGATTCCCTGCGCCTTGTGAAGCTTGGCGGAAGAAACCATCTTCATTGCGGAAGTCACCTTGCTTGTTCCCTTTACGGAACCTATCCTGGACTTTATTTCCTTCAGCGATGCCATAATGCTATGCTATAAACTGGTTCAAAGTCATCTTGGCCGTTTTCTCGATCTTAGACGTGATATCATCGTTGAACTCTCCTTTTGCAAGAAGGTCAAGCACGTCTTCCTGATGGTTGAGCCTCAGAGAATTGAGGAAAGTCTTCTCAAAATCCTGAATCTGGCTGATATCTATGTCTTTGAAAAGGCCGTGGGTTCCGCAGTAGAGAATGGCAACCTGTTCCTCTACAGGCATCGGCGAGTACTGAGGCTGTATGAGAAGTCGGGTGTTTTTCCTTCCCTTGTCTATGGTCATTGCGGTAACCTTGTCCATTTCTCCGCCGAACTTGGAGAAAGCCTCCAGCTCCTGATACTGGGCCTGGTCTATCTTAAGTGTTCCGGCTACTTTCTTCATAGGCTTGATCTGGGCGTTTCCTCCCACACGGGAAACAGAAATACCCACGTTGATTGCCGGGCGGTTTCCTTGGTTGAACAGGTCTGTATCCAGGAAGATCTGTCCGTCTGTAATGGAAATAACGTTTGTAGGAATGTATGCGGAAACGTCTCCTTCCTGGGTCTCAATTATAGGAAGAGCTGTAAGTGAACCGCCTCCTTTTACCTTTCCCATCAGCGATGCAGGAAGGTCGTTCATCTTTTCTGCAACTTCCTGCTGGTCAATTATCTTGGCGGCTCTTTCCAGAAGCCTTGAGTGCAGATAGAAGATGTCTCCAGGATAAGCCTCTCTTCCGGAAGGGCGGCGAAGAATCAGTGAAACTTCCCTATAGGAAACTGCCTGCTTTGAAAGGTCGTCGTAAACCACTAGCGCATCTCTTCCGGTATCTCTGAAATACTCGCCGATGGCAGCTCCGGCAAACGGAGCAAAATACTGCAGGGCGGCAGGATCGGCCGCTGTGGCGCAAACCACAATGGTATAATCCATAGCCCCGCTCTTTCTCAGAGTCTCCACCAGTGCAGCCACCGTGGAGCCTTTCTGTCCTACAGCCACATAGATGCAATAAACTGGCTTGCCTTTGCGCATAGCGTTCTTCTGGTTTATAATGGTGTCTATGGCAATGGCTGTCTTTCCTGTCTGGCGGTCTCCAATGATGAGCTCTCTCTGGCCCCTTCCAATCGGAATCATAGAGTCTATGGCTTTGATTCCGGTCTGGAGCGGCTGGTTTACCGGCTGGCGGAAAACAACTCCAGGGGCCTTTCTTTCCAGCGGCATCTCAAAGAGTTCTCCTTCTATCTCCCCTTTGCCGTCAAGAGGCTGGCCCAGAGGATTTATGACTCTGCCGAGCATGCTCTCGCCTACCCTTATGGAGGCGATTCGCTTTGTCCTGCGTACCGTGAAGCCTTCCTTGATGTCGTCTGTAGGACCGAGCAGCACCGCTCCCACATTGTCTTCCTCCAGGTTCATCACCACGGCCATCTCTCCGTTTTCAAACTCCAGAAGCTCGCTGGCCTCGGCGTTTCTCAGGCCGTAAATGCGGACAACTCCATCGCTGACCTGAAGGACTGTTCCAACCTCGTCTAGCTGTATCTTGTCCTGGATTCCTTCCAGCTGCTTGCGGAGCACCTGGGAAACTTCACTTGCTTTGATATTCAGTGCCATATTATACTATTCGCTTGTTCTTGTCCAGAAGCTGGCGGCGTATCTTCCTTAGCCTAGCCGCCACGCTTGCATCTAATCTGTAGTCATCTATATCGAAGATCAGGCCGCCCTCAATCTGCGGATCCACAATCTTCTGAAGCTCAATCTTCTTCCCAAGGGCTGAAGAAACCTTGGAAAGAATCTTGTCTTCCATTTCTTTATTCAGGGGAACGGCTGTCGTAATCTTGACAACCGCTATGCCCTCGCTCTTGCGGTAGAGGTCCATATAGCTGCGCAGCGACGATGCCAGATAGGATTCTCTGCGCTTTTCCACAACCAGAGAATAATACCTGTCCATAACGTCTTTCACGTCTCCTTCTGCGGGAGTTGCAGAAGAGAGCAGCTCCAGTTTCTTCTGCCGGGAGAGAAGAGGGTCCTCCAGTGTGCGGGAAAGATCAGGATTATCTGCAAAACATTCCAGCAGAGCAGAAGACAGGGAATAAATTTCCCCTTCCACTCCACGGCTGCGGGCATAGTCCAAAAGCGCCCGCGCATATCTTACAGCCAATACTCCTACGTCCATTTTCCCTCACTTACAACCTCTTCGAGCATCCTGTCAATCAAGGCCATCTGACTGTCCTTGTCTGAGAGTTTCTCTTTAAGGACTTTCTCGGCGATGTCGCAGGAAAGGCTGGCCATCTCTCTTCTTACGGAAAGCATGGCTTCATCCTTTTCTCTCTGGATCTGGGCCTTGGCATCTTCAAGAGTCTTGCGGGCCTCTGCCGAAGCTTCATCCTTTGCTGCGGAGATTATCTTCTCCCTCTGCTCGGCGGCTTCGTTGAGAACCCTTCCCTGCTCTTTGTTAGCCTCAGCGATGAGAGCCTTGGTGTCGTCTTCCACTCTGGCAAGAGTTTCCTTGGCGGCCTTGGCATCGTTCAAAGAGGTTTCCACGTAAGTCTTTCTCTCCTCGACAGACTTTGTTATCATAGGGAACGCGAACTTGGCGAGGATGAAAAACACCACGCCAAAAGAGATCAGCATCCAGAACAACAATCCGCTGTCGGGAACAAGTAATGACATAACTTATTGTTTATAAACCTTTTTTATCCTTGCTGAACAAAGTATGAAAGCATGCAGACGATAACTGCGATAAGGGCAACGCCCTCGATCAATGCTGCGGAAAGGATCATGCCGCTGCGGATGTCACCTGCTGCCTGAGGCTGGCGGGCGATAGCGTCCATTGCGTTGGATCCGATCTTGCTGATGCCCAGACCGGCGCCTATTACAACGATTCCTGCTCCGATTGCTGCTGCAGCTTTGCTGACTGCCAGTGCCATCGTGTACTCAAGGATTACTGAAAGAATTGTTAACATAATTTACTGTTATTTAAATGTTTATACTTTATTTCTTATGGTGGTAAATCTGAGCGGAGCCTATGAAGACCGCGCTCAGGAGGGTAAATACATATGCCTGGATGTATGCCACCAGAAGTTCCAGGGCATACATAAATATGTTGAACAGCACGCTAAGGAAAGTCATTGAACTTCCCATAGTTGTGCCAACGCTAAAGCCTATGAAAATCAGCACTGTAAGCACCAGCATAGCCATATGGCCGCCGAGCATATTGGCAAAGAGCCTTATCATAAGGGCTATAGGCTTGGTGAAAATGCCTATGAACTCAATGAACGGCATAATAGGTATCGGAGCCTTGAGCCAAGTTGGCACATCGGGCCAGATGATTTCCTTCCAGTATTCCTTTGTACCGAACACGTTCACCGCTATGAAGGTGCAGAGGGCAAGGAACAGGGTGATGCTGAGGTTTGCCGTAACTCCCACTCCGCCAGGGAATATCGGGAGAAGGCTCATAAGGTTGCAGGTGAAGATGAAGAAGAATGCCGTCAGGAGATACGGGGAGAATTTCCTGTAGTTTTCTCCCACGCAAGGCTTTATGATTCCGTCTTCCACCATCGCCACAATCATTTCCACAAAGCTCACGTATTTGGTCGGGACAGCCGTTTTGTCTCCGCGATGTTTTCTGTACCATCTTGCTGCAGGAAGGAATATCAGAAGAAGTATGGCTCCGTTTATAAGCAGGGCAAGGCTCATTTTTGTAAGACTCAGGTCTATAGGCCTTACCATAGAGCCGTCGCTCATCTTCTCCATCAGCTTGTAGGCGTGAGGCCCGTCTTCAGGAGCAGGGTAGAAGCCCTCGTAGCTTCCACCGTTTTCGTGAAGCCTTCTGGATGAGAACACGTGCCATCCGCTTGTCTTGCTGTAAAGTATGACAGGAAGGTAAATTACCACATCCTTTTCCCCTATCTTGGTTATGTGCCAGGAATAGGAGTCTAGCATATGTTCAAAGATTATGTGCTGGACATTGATCGGCTCGCCTTCCTCGGAAGGAGATGCAAAGCTCCTGGTCGGGAAGAAAACGCATCCCGCCAACAGCATCGCGATTATGATCAAAGCCCTGCGCATTACTTCTTGAATTTCTTTGAAAAATAAATTGTGTCAAACACCAGCATCGTAATGTAGAAAAGGATGAATGCGGCTGTTACCCATTTGACTGAGCTTCTATCCATAAGGAAGAAAACTAGCAGAACGCCCACAAATATAACCATCCTAATTCCCTTTACCGCCATATAGCCTGAAACCAGAGTCCTGTCTCCTTTCTTGGAGTAGCGGTTCAGCATCAGTATGCCCAATACGCTTACGGCAAAGAACACGGCTGCCAAAACAGTAATCTTCCAGGACATAGCCTCAGGGAACCACATATATGCGGCTCCCATAGCCAGAGCCGCCACACCGACCAGGCAGATGAGAATTCCAATGATATATTTCCTTATTCCAAGTTCCATTCTAGCAGATGCATACAGTTACCGTTCCATTGCTCATCTCGGCAAAGCCTCCTTCTATTTCAACTTCCTGAGAGTTGCCTTCCCCATCGGTGAACACAATCTTTCCCTTTTCTAGAGAAGTTATGATTGGCGCGTGGTCCGGCAATATGGTAAAAGGCGCCAGGGTTCCGGGAAGAGTTACCCTGGAGACTTCTCCCTTGAACAGCGATTTTTCCGGCGATATTATATTCAGCTGAAGTTTTTCCATTTTGCTTAAGCGTTGGCTTGGGCGAGTATCTTCTTTCCTTTCTCTATGGCTTCCTCAATGGTGCCCACGTTCATAAACGCCTGCTCAGGCAGATAGTCGCAGTCTCCGTCCAGGATCATCTTGAAGCCCTTTACAGTATCTTTCAGGTCTACCATAACGCCAGGCACTCCGGTAAACTGCTCCGCTACCGTAAACGGCTGGCTCATAAACCTCTGCACCCTACGGGCGCGGTTAACCACGAGCTTGTCCTCTTCGCTGAGCTCTTCCATTCCGAGAATGGAGATGATGTCCTGAAGTTCCTTGTTGCGCTGCAGGATCTGCTTTACTCTCTGAGCTACGTCGTAATGCTCCTGGCCCACGATTCTAGGGTCCAGGATTCTGGATGTTGATGTCAGAGGATCCACTGCAGGATAGATACCCAGCGACGCAATCTTTCTGCTCAACTCCGTTGTAGCGTCAAGGTGTGAGAACGTTGTTGCAGGCGCAGGATCTGTAAAGTCGTCTGCAGGCACGTAAACTGCCTGAACAGAAGTGATGGAACCGTACTTGGTAGATGTGATTCTCTCCTGCATCGTTCCCATTTCTGATGCCAGCGTAGGCTGATATCCCACTGCAGAAGGCATTCGGCCCAGCAGGGCTGACACTTCGCTTCCTGCCTGGGTAAAACGGAAGATGTTGTCCACGAACAAAAGAATATCGTTCTTCTGGCCTGTTTCCTTTCCTGCATCCCTGAAGGACTCAGCGATTGTCAAACCGCTCAGAGCCACGGAACTTCTTGCTCCAGGCGGCTCGTTCATCTGGCCGAATACCAGCGTTGCCTGGCTCTTTGCCAGCTCTTCCTTGTCCACCTTGGAAAGGTCCCACTTGCCTTCTTCCATTCCTTTGCGGAATTCTTCTCCGTAGCGGATAACGCCGCTTTCTATCATTTCCCTGAGCAAGTCATTTCCTTCTCGGGTTCTCTCTCCCACTCCGGCAAACACGCTGAATCCGTTGTGCTTTTTTGCAATGTTGTTGATCAGCTCCATAATGAGCACGGTCTTTCCCACGCCTGCTCCTCCGAACAGTCCAATCTTTCCTCCCTTGCTGTACGGCTCAATCAGGTCTATGACCTTGATACCCGTAGGTAGCACTTCCTGCACCGTGGTGAGGTCTTCGAACTTTGGCGGCTGTCGGTGAATAGGATATGTCTTGTCTCTGGAAGGCTGGTCCATTCCGTCTATGGTCTGGCCCACTACATTCATAAGCCTGCCCTTGATCTGGTCTCCAACCGGCATTGCTATAGGGCCTCCGGTCCATACCGCATCCAGTCCTCTGCGAAGGCCGTCCGTGGAATCCATCGCCACGCATCTAACGGTATCTTCTCCTATGTGCTGCTGCACTTCCAGAACCAGATGCCTGCCGTCCGGACGGAGCACATCCAGGGCATCGTGGATAGACGGAAGGGAAACATTCTCGGCTCCCCTGAAGGCCACATCCACCACAGGCCCCACTATCTGGGCTATTCTGCCTTTAATTTCCTGCATATCGTGAACAATTTGAAAGCACCAAATTTACAACAAAAACAGGAGAATAAAAATCTTTATGTTTTTTTCGTTAATTTTGAAGTTGAATAAAACCGCAACAAATTATTAACTAGATAAACCTAAAACTGAAATGGCTTACACGGAAGTTACCCGTACAGGATACGGGACAAGACTAAAGAATTCACTGGGTGGCGTTTTGATCGGCATCCTGATGTTCATTGGCGGAACCATCCTCCTTTGGTGGAACGAAGGCAGGGCGGTAAAGACATCTGATATGCTCAAGGAAGGGCAGAAAAACTATGTGGAAATGGCAAACCCTGCCGTTCAGGATCCCCAGCTGGACGGGCAGCTGGTACATGCGGTAGCGCTGGCAACCACTACAGACTCCCTTTCAGACGGAACCTTCAACCTTGGAGCGGTGGCAGTAAAAATCCACAGAAATGTGGAATACTACCAGTGGATAGAGCACGAAAAGACAGAGAAGAAAGACAAGATAGGCGGAGCTCAGGAAACCACGCACACCTACACATATACAAAGGAATGGAGCGGTTCACCGATAAATTCGGCGGAATTCAAGGATCCTGACTACCAGGCCCTGAATTTTGTGTACCAGACTGTTGAAGACGCTTCCAGCGCTGCCGAGAACGTGACTTTCGGAGCCTACAGGCTGAATTCTTCACAGGTTGGATCTTTCCATAACGAGCAGCCATTGGCAGCGGCTCTGGATGCCGACCTTTCAAAACAAATGGACAAGGCTGCAAGAGACAACGCCAAGGCATTCCTGTCCAGGGGCGGCTTGCTTGACCTTGTTCCGGATTCAGCGGCTATTGTCCATACCCAGGGCAACGTGGTTTACATTGGCCGCAACCCTAACGTGCCGGAAGTGGGAGACGTGAAGATTACCTTCACCAAGGACATGCCGAGCAAGGTTTCCCTGATTGCAAAAGTTGCTGGAGACACCTTCACCTATTACAAGGCAAAGAACGGCTACAAGCTGGACCTTCTGTATATGGGAGAAAACACCGCAGAGGAAATGTTCGACAGCGAGCACGCCACCAACAAACTGATTACCTGGCTGCTCAGGATCCTGGGAATTCTTATCGTCATTGGCGGCCTGAGGAGCATAGTAAGCATAGTTCCTACGCTTCTGAAAGTTCTGCCGTTCCTCGGCCAGATTGTTGAAACCGGACTTGGACTTGTTTGCGGAATTATAGGCCTCGTATGGTCTCTGATCGTAATTGCGATAGCCTGGATCAGATACCGGCCTGTGCTTGGAATCATACTCCTGGTAATTGCAGCAGCGCTTATATTCCTGCTTGTCAGAAGGTCAAAGAAAAGGAAAGCTGCAAACGTAAATGCTCCGCAGGGACCAGAAGTTCCTCCTGTACCTGAAATCCAGATACCGCAGTACCAGCAGCCTCCTCAGCCTGAACAGCCTCAGCAGCAAGCTCCTCCACAGATGACGCCTGAGCAGCAGAAGGAATTCGAGCAGTGGAAGCAATTCCAGGAATTCAAGAAGATGCAGGAGCAGCAGAAAAACAACGGACAATAAAACTTTTTTGCCATGATAGTAAAAGTTAACAAGGAAGAGGTAAGGATATTCAAAGGCGCAACAGCAAAGCACGCCATATTGAGGTATATCCTGAAAAAGAAGATGGACGCTTCCAAGTTGGGAGAAATCAAAGTCTTCGACGGAAGAGGACACGAAATCGGTGACGATTCTCCTCTTAAAGAGGGACAGAGCATAACCTTCAAATTCTAGAGTTATGAAGAGAGTTCTAACAATGCTTCTTGCTCTGGCTTTTGCAGGCATTGCCTACGGGCAGAACGGAGTCAGGGCATCTTACAAGACAGACATCAACATAGTGTCTGTAAATGACGTGCACGCCGCAATTGAGAATATGCCAAAGATGGCAGCCATCGTAGATAGCCTCAGGGCAATAGACAAAAGCCTGTTGGTAATAAGCGCCGGAGACAATCGCACTGGTAATCCTGTAAACGATATGTATTCGGACCCGTCCTATCCTATGGTAGCGCTGATGAACCAGATGGGATTTCTCTGCTCCGCCTTTGGAAACCACGAGTTTGACTCAGGACAGGCCGGCCTTGCAAGGAATATCAACGAGTCTGTTTTCCCTTATATCTGCGCCAACATCTTTACAGACCAGGATCTGGGAATCCAGTACGAGCCTTACAAGTTCTACTATGTAAAGGGCGTTAAAATCTGCATACTGGGAGTTGTGGAAGCCGAGTTCAACGGCATACCTTCAACTCATCCGAACAACGTAAAGGGAATGAGGTTTGCCCAGGCAGAAGAAACAATCAAAAAGTATCTCTGGCTGAGAAACGAGTGCGACGTATTCATTCTGCTGTCTCACATAGGATATGACGAAGACGTGGAAGTTGCAAAGAAGTTCCCTGAATTTGACCTTATAATCGGCGGACATTCCCACACACAGATAGACGGAGGAGAACTTCATAACGGAGTGCTGATCACCCAGAACGTGAACAAGCTCAAAAAGCTTACCCACACGGTACTCGTTGTGGAAAACGGAAAGGTTACAGGCAAGAGCGCAACTAACATAGACGTTGCCAATTATCCTAAGACAAACGTTGCGTCAAAGGCTCTTCTGGATTTCTTCAGCGACAATCCTGAATTCCAGAGAGTGCTTGCGCAGGCCGAGGCTCCTTTCTCAAGCTACGAGGAGCTTGGAATCCTGATGTGCGACGCTCTGAAAGATTTCAGCGGAGCCGACATAGCCTATTGCAATGCCGGCGGAGTAAGGTACGAAGACCATCCTGCAGGAGACTTTACGGTAAGTGACGTGCTCCGTCTGGATCCGTTTGGCAACACCGCTGTTGTTGTGAACGTTACGGGAGCGCAGCTCCACGATATGCTCATAGCCTGCAAGAGCCAGGATTCTCACGGATTCCCGTTCACTTCCGGCTGCAGCTGCGAAGTCACCTACACAGACAAGGAGCAGAGCGGCATCAAGGACCTCAAGATTTTTGGGCCGGACGGAAAGCCTCTGAACCCTAAGAAGACCTACAAGGTGATTGCTAATTCATATGCCATCATTACCAGCGATCTTCCAGATGACAATCAGGGAGAAGATATTAACGCCCTGACTGCAGACATACTGATGAAATATCTGGAAAAGATGAAGAAAGTCAACTACCAGGGCCGCAAATGCCTGACTGAAAAATATTGATAATAAACCTTAAACTCGATACAAGATGATTGCCGTGATTATTATAGTCGCAATCCTGGTGATTGTTGGACTGTACATCTATTCTACGCAGAGAAACCTGGTTAATCTGGATGAGAAGGCCAACAACGCCATAAGCCAGATTGCAGTTCAGCTGAACACCAGATGGGATGCCGTTTCCGCTTTGGTAAAGCTCACCGAGCAATATGCAAAGCACGAGCACGACACAATGGTTGAAACCATCGCCCAGAGGAGAATGAATAACGTTTCAACTGCAGAAGATATTAACAATCAGCAGAATGCCATTGGACAGGTTTTAGGAAGACTGATGGCTATCGGAGAGCAGTATCCTCAGCTCCAGGCTGCAGACGTTTACAAAGACACTATGGCTTCCATCAGAGGCTATGAGGAGAACGTTAGGCTGAGCCGTATGGTTTACAACGACTGCGCCACCAAGATGAACCGTATGGTAAGGCAGTGGCCGAGTTCGTTTGTAGCCAATTTGCTGCATTTCGGAAAGAGAGAGTATCTCCAGTCAGACGAAAGCAAGAAGGACTTCCCTCCAATAGGCTAATGAAAAGACTCCCCGTTGCGATTCTGGCCCTTTTCCTGCTGCTGTCTTTTTCAGCGGCAGGCCAGCCCTATTTGAAAGATCTGGAGCTGGTTGTAAATGTCAGAGACAACGGGGACGCTCTTGTTACTGAAACCCGCAGGATGACCATCACTTCCAAGGGAAGCGAGTGCTACATAGCAATGGACGGCCTGAGGGAAATTACCCTTTCAGATTTCAGGGTCACCGATGAGACCGGCCTGGGATACAGCCTTGTAGGATGGGACGTGTCTGCAACAAGAAGAGAAAAAGCGGGGCGGTGCGGCATAGTCTCCAAAGGAGACGGAGCATATGAGCTTTGCTGGGGACTAGACCTTCTTGCAGGCGGAGAAAGCCAAAAAGAAAAAGTTTACACCATATCCTACACTTTGGGTTCTTTGATGAAGTCTTACCAAGAGGCTGAAGGCTTCAACCATCTTTTCATAGCCCCCGGCATCTACCCATTGCCAGACAAGGTTAACCTAAGAGTTGAAGTTGAAGGCGTTCCTATAGACACCTCCAACGCAAGAGGCTGGGCTTTTGGCTATTACGGAGAAACAGAGTTCAGGGAAGGATGTTTTGACGCCTGGACAGAAAACTTCACTTCTTCCAGCAGGATGATAGTGATGGTTGCTCTCAAGAAAGGCATCATCCATCCTGCAGACACGCTTGACTCTCCGTTCCAGAATGTAGTTGACATAGCTCTGGAAGGAGCCAACTTTGGAGGAGAATATGATCCTTCCAGCGACCGTCTTTTTACAGATGACATTGCCGAGTGGATTTGCGGCAAATTTGGCATAGATAACCCCAACACCATAGAGAATGTGGCTATGGGCGTTAGCGTGGGCGTAATAGGGCTTATAGTGCTGCTTTTTGCCAAGCTGAAGACTCTTCTTACCTATCTGGCATATATAATCAGTCTGAAGCCTCTTAGGGTTTGGCTGAAAAGGCTTAGAATCAAAAGGCTTGCTAAAGGCGGCCTTTCTCCGTGGCAGAGAGAGATTCCTTTCAACGGTAGTCTCTTTGCTTCCAACAAGGCTCTCAACACTTTGTCTTACAAGGAAACTCCAGAAATAAACAATGTTCTTGGAGCCTACATCCTCCGTCTTTTCCAAAGAGGAGAACTGATTCTTTATGAGGAAAACGGTATTCAGACAATTAAGATCGGAGAGCACGTTGAGCAGGCGGAAGACGGCCGCAAGAGCGCCAAAGACATAAAGATTGAAAACACCCTCTATTACATCTTCCGCAGTGCCGCCGGAAAAGACGGCATCCTCCAGGAAAACGAACTTAAGAGGTGGCTGAAGAACAATAACTCCTACGCCAAGGAAATCTTGAGTTTAAGGCAGTCTTCGTCTTCTCCGAAAAAGGAAGAACTGGCCCGTCTTTTTAAGCTGAAGAATTTCCTCAAAGACTTCACTCTCATAGAGGAACGTGGGGTTATGGAAGTCAGGCTCTGGGACGAATATCTTGTGTTTGCAACTCTTCTGGGAATGGCAGACCAGGTAAGGAAAGATTTCAGGAAAGTCTGCCCTGAATATTTCTCAATGAGCAAGGCTGCAAACATTTTGGAATCTTCTTCATTCAACTTTGGAGCCGCTGTAAGCAATATTGCATACTACACGGCAAATGCCGCAACGTATTCCCAACTCTCCGCAGAAAGGGCTGCAACATCCGCCGCTCTTTGGAGCGCGGGGAGCGGCAGCAGCAGCTACAGAGGTGGCGGCGGCCATTCCTCCTACCATGGCGGAGGCGGACACTCCGGAGGAGGCAGCGGCGGCGGAATTCGCTGAGAATAAAATAAAAACATACATTATGAAATATCTTTTCACATTAACCTGTATGCTTGGATTTCTGAATTTCTGTTCCAGAGGAAACTTTGGAACCATAGAAGAAGGCGACAACAAAAAGCCGGAAGGCCCTGTAACCAGCTATACCTATTCCTACAGCGGAACAATGGCTTACCCTATAGATTATTACAAACTGGAAAAGCTGGAAGACGGAACCGTTCAGCTGGGCTACTCACACTACGACAACGACATTCATCTTATCAGGGTTCCTGAGGAAGTTATTACCAAGGTCACCGATATGGTTGAGAAATACCAGCTCTGGAAACTCAAAAGATCCTACCGCCCGAAAATGGAAATTCTGGACGGTTACGGATGGCATGTTTACATTGAGTGCGAAAAGGGCAGCATTTCTTCAGGAGGCACCAATGCCGGGCCAAAAAGTGAACTGAGCGCTGGATATCATTCCATCAACAATTACCTGGATTCTCTCTATACGGCCGCCGCTCCGGAAGACAGCTTAGGCATTGCCTATCATAACGACTGGGGAAACTAAAATGGCAATCGTCAAATATTCAAGACGTTTTCCCTTTGCCGGAAAGGACTTCATCGCAATCAACCTTTTCGGCCTGATAATCGTGCGCAAAGGCGCATTCTTTCCGCCTTCATCGCTGAACCACGAAAAGATACATACCGCCCAGCAGAGGGAGATGCTTTTCATCTTTTTCTACCTGTGGTATACGCTAGAATGGATAGTGAGATTCCTTTGCTGCTTTTCAGCAAGGAAGGCATACTGGAGAATCGGCTTTGAAAAAGAGGCATACGCCAACGAAAAAGACACGGAATATCTTGCCAAGCGGAAATTCTACGCCTGGCTGCCCTATTGTTTCATAAAAAATCGCTGAGCCTATTTGAAGGTTACAGGGAAATCGAAGTAAGTGTTCGGGTACGGCTCATCGCGTAGGGTGAAATGCCACCACTCTGAGTACAGCGGCTTGAAGCCGTGGCGCATCATAGCCTGCCTGAGAAGCTGGCGGTTGGCATACTGCTCAGGAGTTACGCCCTTGTAGTCCGGATGGGCAGAAGGGTCTAGCATATCAAAGGTGCCGCCCATATCCACTTCCTTTCCGGTCCTCATATCAAAGAGAGTAAGGTCCACGGTGCTTCCCCTGCTGTGGCCGGATTTGGTGGCTATGTAGTCCTGCTTGAAAAGGTTTGCCTTTTCCAGATTTGGATAGAAGGCACGTTTCATTGAAGTGTCGGCATCTTTCGCCCAGCGGCAGAAATGAGCCACTGCCCTTGCAGGACGGTAAGCGTCATATATCTTCAGACGGTAGCCCTGGGCCTTCACGTCATCGCTGACCGCCTTCAAAGCCTTTGCCGCCTCCTTTGTCATAAGGGCAACAGGCTGCTCATAGCCGTCTATCCTTGAGCCTACAAAATTGTAGGTTGAATAATATCTTATTTCCAGAATCACATCCGGAACGGCCTCGGAAATAACCACAAAGCCGTCTCTGATCATATTTGCGGGAAGCTTTTTTACAACATCCTTTACAGCAGGATCCCCGAATCCAGAATCAGAGGTTTCATCCACAACCGCCAGAGTGTCTGGGACTGTTTTTACATCTGTCTGAGTTTTCTTGCCGGAGCAGCCAGCCAGGCAAATTGCCAAAGCTGCCGTAAAAAGAACTAAATACCTTTTCATAAGAATCAAAACTTGAATGTTTGTCTGACAAATTTACAAAAAGTTGTATTTTTGAAATATAATCTTCAGCGATATGAATAAAAGAACTCTAATCCTGATTTCCGCGATTCTGTGCGGAATACTTATTGGAATTTCCTGCAACCGTGAAAAGACAGTTCAGCCTCTCTTGAAAGTTGGAATGCTGGACGGCCTGGGAAGCGGCCATACCAATATGACTGAAGCCTTTGCGGCAGCGCAGCTGGATTCCCGCATAAGCATAAAATACATAACCAGCGCAAACATAGCCTGGGGTGTTCTGGACAGCCTGGATGTGCTGATAATTCCTGGCGGAGGCGGAAGCATGCACACGTTCAGCCTCGGAAACACTAACATAGACATAATAAAGAAATGGGCTGAGAACGGCGGCGGAATACTCTGCATCTGTGCCGGAGCCTATGCCCTAAGCCACACTCCGGACTATGCCTGCTTTGGGATGAACGGAGCCCAGGTCTTTGACCTTGACCATTCCTCCAGGGGCCAGGGGCTTTGCTCCATAGCCCTGACAGAAGAAGGCAAAAAACTGTTTCCTGAACTCAAAGACACAGACACCCTTCATATACTCTTTGAAAACGGCCCAATGCTCGTTCCCGCAGATTCTGCAGCTCTGGCGGAATCTCCCGCAACAGAGTATGCCCCTATTGCCCTTATGCTCAGCGATGTGCACACAGGAGCAGAGTTCCAGAGCGGAATAAGTCCAGGCAAGCCATTCTTCCTGGCAAACAACTACGGCAAGGGAAGAGTGTTCACATCCATAGGCCATCCGGAAGGAAGCGCTTCTTTCTCCTGGATGATTCCGAGAATACTTTTCTGGTGCGCAGGCAAAGAAGACCTTGCCTTGCCTGTTGAGTACAAGGCTCCTTTCCTGGACAGGGAAGTTATTATGGACGAGGAAGACCTTCAGAAAGAAGGATCTCTCTACCGCACATTTGTTTACGGAACAAAGGAAGAGAAACTGGAAGGCATCAACTGGATGATGACCCATCCTTCCTGGAGCATGAAAACCTGGGCAACGTGCCTTCTCTACGACAAAGACTTTGAAGTCAGGGGAGCCGCCGCATCATACATACTTTCAACAGAACTTCTTACGGCAAAGAAAGATCTTGAAGCAGCATATGCCCTGGAAGAAAATCCAAATGCCAAGGCAATAATGCAAAAAGCCGTTGAAAGTCTTCAGTCTCTTTACAGATAATCCAAAATTGATATTTTATTGACGGAAATTTGAGGTGAATTTGACGTTCCGTTGATGAAGATTTGAGGATTATTCACTTTGATAATTTATTGATGTACAATTCTTTGCAACCACAGTGCAAAGAGATGACATTTGCATTGAAACAAAAAGCGAATACCATTTCTAACCATTAAAGCACAAAACTATGGAAGCAAAGAAAAACAGCAGAGCCAGCCTGGAAAACAAAAGAGCTTTGTTCTTTGAGATCGGGCTTATCGCATCTCTTGCGTTAGTACTGACTTCCTTTGAGTGGAACTCTTCCACCAAAGACGTAGCATCAATATCCGCCGGAAGAATTTCCCTTATCGATGACGAGACTGTCCCTATCACCCAGCAGGAAACCCCTCCTCCGCCTGAGGCCATCAAGGAGCCTGTAATGAGCGAAGACCTTCAGATCGTTGAAAACGACGTGAAGATAGACACTGAGTTCCTCAGCCCCGACGACAATGCCGCTCCTATAAAGATTGTTCCTTACATAGAGACCAAGCCGGAGGTTGAAGAGGCTGAAGAAGAGGAATATATTCCGTTTGCAATTGTTGAGGACAAGCCAATGTTCCAGGGAAAAGATGCCAATGAATTTACCAAGTGGGTTTACAACAACATCGAGTATCCGGAACTTCCACGCGAAAACGGAATACAGGGAAGGGTGACCGTTCAGTTCACCATAGACAAAGACGGAAGCGTCAAAGACGTGACTGTTCTAAGAGGTGTGGATCCTTCTCTGGACAAGGAAGCCGTAAGGGTTATTTC
Organism: Bacteroidales bacterium; assembly: GCA_016285455.1. Lineage (GTDB taxonomy): Bacteria > Bacteroidota > Bacteroidia > Bacteroidales > UBA932 > Egerieousia. The sequence goes on along the minus strand of JAEEQS010000001.1, from coordinate 7,848 downwards.
CAAGTCACCGAAATGGACTCCAGGCCGCCAGAGGAACAAGGCCGTCAAGGTAAAGTACACCTTCCCTATTATCTTCCAGCTCAGATAATTACTTAAGGGAAAATCTCCACAGCTTGGAATGCTTCGGCTGACGGGATGTATGGAAAACAACATAGACCCATTTGCCGTGAATATCGATGCCCTCTGGTTCATCCACGAGGGCATTGATGTTTTCTGTGCGCTCCAGCTGCTTGGTTTTCAGATTGACAATGTGAAGAAGCCTGTCGTGCGGAGCGTAACCGTCCGGAAGAAAGGCAAAGTCTCCCATAACATAGCTTCCCTGCCAGATATTGATACCGCTTTCTATCCTGGTTACGTCTAAAACGTCTGAATCTTTCAGATGCACTTCCCCATTCTCGTCAGAGTCCGCCAGAGCCGGCATCTTAAATTTCTTGAGTAGCTTAAAGCTTCCGTTCCTACCGCCAAAGGTATAGATGAAACCGTTCTTTACATCTGCGCACCAGTCGATAGAACCCGGATAATCTGTTCCTTCATAGTAAATCTTCTGCACAATCTTTCCGCCGTCAAAACTAATATCGGTGACTAGGCAGGCGTGCTTTCCTCTGCATTCTGAAACATACAATAGCGGGAACTTGGATTTCTTTGAATACTTCTCCTTCCCGAAAAAGGCATTGTTGCAGTGAGAGGTATTACCCTCCAGCATGAAAGCCGAAACCAGAGCTTTCTTCTTCATGTCGTAGATGCAGCACATTCCATCGTCGTGAAGCACCACCACATATTTCTTGTACATCGCCATTCCCTGAGTGGAACCTTTGATTTCAACACTGTTTGGAGTCCAGTCTGCCAGATCCGCCACCCGTTCCGCCTTCAGCGGCAGAGCTTTCGCGTCTTTTATCTTAACCTGTGCAAAAACAGATGCACAAACAAACACCAGAGAAGCAAGCAAAACAAATCTTTTCATAACACCACAAAGATACAAAAACACACCTGGGCAGTGGTTTTCATTTTTTGCTAAATTTGCATTTAGAAGAAAAGAAAGGCATTATGAAAAGAGGAAAAGTTTTCAAGATTACCATATCTGCAATTGGGGTTGCAATCCTGGCTGTGCTTCTTCTGACCTGCCCGGGCAGAAGGGCGCACAGAGAAGCAATTATAGACGCCATCGGAAATGATATTGTGGAAAAGGCCAACCTGAATAATCTAGGCGATGCCGCAAAATCTCTTAAATATGCTAGTTACGGACTTTACAACAGCGCTGTTAACCCTTGCCTTAGGGTTATGGGATACGGCTTGTTCAGCATAGGATACATTAATACCGGAAAAGAGCCGGAAAAAAAGATTTCCTTCGGAATTCTAGGTCACGTTTTTATCAAAGAAAAGGAAAACATTCACCGCAAGTTCCCGCTTCTGGCAGAGCCGATGCCAGTAGCGCCGGAACCGTCTCCAGAAAACCAAAAATAAACCGATATGAAAAAATACGTTTTTGCATCGCTGCTTATCGCCTTGATGTGCTTATTCTCCTGCAAGAATCGCGGAGATAATAACGAGAATACCGCAAACACAGAGAATGCCGCTGCGGCAGAGGATGCGTTTGTTCTTCCTGAAGTTGAAGACGTTTGCACTGTTATGGATGATCCTTCATTCAAGTCATTCTGCATTATAAATTTTGACGCCGATTCAGACGGCAAGCTTTCCATGGCGGAAGCAGCAGGTGTACTCGAACTGGTGTTTCCTTCCACTTACGCTAGTGAAGAAGGTCCTTCCGGCTGGGAATATGACCAGCCTCTGTTCTCTCTGAAGGGTCTTGAGTATTTCCCTAACATTGAGGCGCTGGTATTCGAAGATCATGAGGTAACAAGTCTGGATGTAAGCAAGAACCCTAAACTGGTACATCTGTATTGCAGCTCCAATAAAATCGGAAACCTGGACGTGAGCCACAATCCGCTGCTTAGAGACTTGCACTGCTTTTCATGTGGCCTGACCAGTCTGGATGTGAGCAAGAACACCGAACTATATAATCTTAATTGCAGCGACAATCAGATTCCTGTCCTGGATGTTAGCAAATGCACCAAGCTGACGGATCTTGCTTGTTCTACAAATGAGATCAAAAATCTGGATGTAAGCAACAACACCAAAATAGAACGCTTGTATTGCGTCAACAATCAGCTTACAAGCCTTGACTTAAGCAATCTCCCTGAACTATCATCTTTAAATTGCGAGGGCAACCAGCTTACTTCTTTGGATGTCAGCAAGAACCCTAAGTTGGAATGGCTGATGTGCAACAGAAACAAGCTCACAAAAATCGACTTGACCAACAACCCGAAAATCAGTTTGGCGATGGCCGATAAAGACGTGGAGCTTATTGGCTACAACAAGTAAGTTCTAAAATCCGTTGAGGTTCATGTAAACGGTAGGCATCAGAAGCAGAAGGCCTATCAGCATGAATACCAGCAATATCTTCCAAAACCATTTCAGCCAGACTTCGTAAGGAATTCTAGCCGCTCCAAGCACGCCCATCAGAACGGCGGATGTAGGAGTTATCATATTGGTGAATCCGTCTCCGAACTGGTAGGCCATTACCGTTGCCTGGCGGCTGAGGCCGATCACGTCAGAGAACGGAGCCATGATTGGCATTGTGAGAGCTGCCTTGGCTGTACCGCTAGGAATGAAAAGATTGAGGACAGTCTGGATACCGTACATTATGGAAACAGTTCCGCCCTGGCTGGTTCCGCTCATTGTATTTGCCAGGCCGTAGAGTATGGTATCCATAACCTTTCCCGCCGTCAGAACCTCTATGATTCCGCCTGCAAGGCCGACTATCAAAGCCGCCGTCAAAATGTCTTTTGCGCCGTTGACAAACTCAACTGCAATCTTGCTGGCGCTGCTTCCCATTGCAGCTCCGCTGATGATTCCCATACCCAGGAACAGGGCTGAAATCTCTTTCACGTACCAGCCGTAACCAAGCACTCCAACAATCAGGAAGACTATTGTGAATGCTAGCACGCTTAATATGAAAAATAGATAAGATTTTCGCAGAGTCAGTATTCCGGAAATTATGTAAAGCCCGGCAATTACAGGAAGGCAAACAAACGTGAATTCCCTGCCTCCGAAACTCACGCTGGTTTTAGGATAAAGCACTGCAGCTGTTACTATTGCAATCGCCGAGATAATAAATGCAACCCAGGCGCTCAGCGATGTCTTTTCTTTGAACTCCATTGAGGCGCTTTCCTCTTCTCTCTTTCTCCAGTATTCATCGATAGAGTATGTCGGACTCAGCTTAGGATTCTTCTTAACCCTGTTGGCATACCAGAGGGTAAAAGCAATTATCAGAAGCGTGAGTATTACCCACACCGCCATCCTGTACTCAAAGCCCGAGAACAGAGGCAGGCCGCTAAGGCCCTGAGCAATGCCGATGGTGAAAGGATTGAAAACGGCTCCGCTGAATCCGATATGCGCCGCCACATAAACCATAAGCACTCCGGTTATGGAGTCATAGCCCATTGATATGGCAAGCGGAACAAAGATTATGATGAATGCAATGGTTTCTTCGCTCATTCCGAAGACCGCTCCAAAAAGGCTGAATATCACCATTGTGGCAACAATAATAGCCCAATGCTTATGGACTCTTTTCAGGAAGGATCTTATGCCAAAGTCTATGGCCCTGCTCGAATTCAGAATCTGGAAAGCTCCGCCGATAATGAGCACAAAGGCAATTATCCCGGCCTGCCTCTTGAAACCATCTACAATGGCTCCCAGTATCTGCCAGCTCTGAGGACTGCTTTCCACCTGGTGATAGGAACCCGCCACAATCACGTCTTTCTCTACCCCGTCAACTGTAACAGTCTGATGGTCGAACTCTCCTGCAGGAAGCACCCAGGTCAGGATTCCACACACCAAAAGCACGAATCCCACTATCACAAAAGTATGGGGTATTTTCTTTGCCGCTTTCATATTCCTAAAATGTTTCTGACAACCCACCAAATCAAGTAGATGGCAATATATGAAAAAATGGCGTATCTGCTCGTTGCCAAATCGTAGAGTTTCACCGTTGTCCTTGAAGGATTCTTACCGTGCATCATCAGCGATGAATAAAGCAGAACAAGCAAATAAGGAATCGCGATAATAAAGAACAGATTATAAGACACAGCCTCAGCGATATTTCCGTGGAGGAAAGCGTGTGCCGCCCTTTGGAATCCGCAGCCGGGGCACTGGTATCCGGTTATGGCCTTCATTACACATTTTGGCGCATAAGAAGACTTTGACGGATCAAAGAAATAATAAAATATTCCTGCCGCCACCAAGGCGACAGGAATAATCCACATCCATATCTTTGAGGATTTCAGCGGCATCAAAATCTGTTAGAACAACCCAGTGCTGTCAAACATCCCGCTGTCATACCAATTGTAACCTTGCTTTGCGGCTATCAAATTTAAAATTCCCCAGGCGGCAGAAGTAAGGAATCCTACAACGGCTGCCACAATTGCCCAGGTTCCTGCTTTTCTTGCGGCAGTTTGAGCCTCCTCATATCTGCCTGAATAATACAGGGAATCTACCTTGGCTGCAAAAACGATTGACACTATTCCGAAAGGAAGGCAGCAGCAAATTGTGGTCAATATTCCCCAAACCAGATTGTTGGAAGGTTTAGGAGGCTGGTTCCCGTAAGGGTAACCCTGCTGGTTCTGGTAATTCTGCTGATAGCCGTAGTTCGGCTGTTGATTCTGGTAGCCGTAACCCTGCTGCTGGTTAGGGTCCTGGCCCTGCCACTGGCTCTGGGACTGGTTGTAGCCCTGATAATTCTCTTCCATCGCTGAGTAATTTTAAAGATTCAAATGCAAATGTAGCAAATATCTTGGAAAAACGCGGTGAGTGAGGGATTCGAACCCCCGTTGCATTTTACTGCAAACCTGTTTTCGAGGCAGGCTCCTTCAACCGCTCGGACAACTCACCAATTAATGAATGCAAGATAAAGAAAAACTTGAATAAATATTATGAATTCACCGCTGAAAGAGTTGTTCTAAAATAATCATAACAGGCAAAAACTGGGAGTTTTATAATAAGAGATAATCTTGGAAACCTAGATATATTTTGATATTTTTGTTTTGTAAGCAAAAAGCATTATGAAATACATCCAATCCTATATTCTGAATCTATCTCCTGTAAAATCTTTGGAAGACCTGCATGAATACGTTGAAGTTGGGTTTACTCCAGGAAATGTCGAGAGGCTGTATATGTTATCCTCCTTTTATGTAAACGATATTCCTATTGAGTATACGGCTCCTCGCTGGGCTAAAGCAGGCGATATTTGTTTCTTTATGCAATCTGTATCTAGCAAGAGCATATTAAATAAGCTAAAGCGAGAATTGATGAGTATCGGCTCTGGACTTCTAAGAGACAAGAAGCATACAGAGGCGGATCGCATGTTTTACTACAATTTACTTCATGCTCTAAGTGAGGCCGAGATAGCTTATCGTGCTTTTGGAGGGAAAATATTTGCAGTTGGGAAGGTGACATCATCTGCTTGGCGAGAAAAGAATGAAGTGGGAGCGGAGAATCATTGGAAATCAAATGTTTATTGTACATATGAAGATGTTAGGGTTCTAGACACCCCTATTCCGCTTTCTGAGTTTAAGAAACTTGTTTCTTTTCAGCAGCAAGGGGCTATAACATCTGTGCTAGGAGAGTCTTACAACAAAGTGAGGGATTTAATCCTAAAAAAGAATCCAAGGCTATCCTCGTTTTTCAAGAACTGCATTTCTTCTCCGATCCCTTTAAAGAAGATTGATGGGAAGAATTGGCTTACAGTTACAAAGATGCACGAATTCAAGTTCATCTCTGAGGATCAGTTTAGACGTTATTATGTTGATTATCTTTTAGCGAAACTAAAAACATCGGGGAAACTGTACAGCGAATGTTATTGTGTAGCTGGTGATATGAGTGGAAAAACCGGCAAAATTGATAATGTAATAGCACTAGGTGGTAAATATCTGCCTGTGGAGGTTAAACTAAATCAAGAGATAGAAGACCATCTATCTGCTCAGTTGAAGAAATACTATCGTCCTAGCAGCATTTGTCTAGAAGAAGATTTGGAAATATCAGGAAAAGAGTGTCACAAAGCTGTGGCCTTGATAGACACATTGGGCATTTATTTGTTCAAAAAGAACAAGTTGCAAAGGATTTCATATCTTAAATCAATAACAAAACCTAAAGACGTCGATACATTAAAAGCAAAACTTCAAGAGCTGTTAGGAGCTTTATAACCATCTTCCTATCAACAACTTCAACGTTTCCAATTAATTACAACAATTCCGATTGTCTCTGAACAAGGGGGATTTGTTTATTTATCCCTTTTCAAACGGATTAGGCATCTCTTGAAGTTTGGTTTGGTCGTTTAATGGGATCCACGCAATTTCGCGGACCATTCCTTCTAGATTCTCTCTATGAAGTATATGAAGAGCTATTTCTATACGCTTGTATTTGTCAGATCGTAAAAATAAACTCCATGTCTCGTCATCCATATCAACTATATCACAAGAAGGTGTTACCGCCTTGTAAAAAATACATCTAATTGCGACTCTCATAAACCATCCTATTCATAGTGACAAAGGTAGCCCTTTGTATTGACAATTCACGTCAATCAAAACAATTATTGTAAGATTTTAAATTTTGACAAGAACTGTCAAAACGACAATCTATTTTTGCAGAAATATGTAAAAGCGAGATATGAAAGATGTTTTAATAAAAATCGCATATGATGAGAAAGGACATCTTGTCATAGCAAAAGATGCCGTTAAGGGAAATAAGTATTTCTGTCCAGAATGTGGAGAGGAACTGATTTATAAGAATAGTGGCAAGTCAGGACCTGGTTCTCGTTGTCCTCATTTTGCACATAAGGGAGGAGGACATAACTGTGATCCGGAATCTGTCTTACACGCAGTCTTCAAGAAAGAGGCGGCAACATTATTAAACAGTTTCTTAAATGAGAAAAAGGCATTTGTTGTTGATTGGAGGTGTCGCGTCTGCAATACGCCATATTCTGGTAATCTTTTGTATTGTACTAAAACAATATCAGTAGAGTATGATATGAAGGTCTGTCGTCCAGATATTGCTTTGTTAGATGATTCTGGAAAGGTCCGAGTCGCATTAGAAGTCGTGTATACTCATTCTCCAGAGGAAAATACGTTGGCATTTTATAGGGAAAATGGAATTGTTCTAGTTCAATATAACGTCCACCCAGAAGATTTGCCTAGACTTGTAGAAAAGCTCCACAAACCGGATGTTGTTTCTCTTTGTTTGAATAAAAAATGTTCTGGATTCACATCAAATATGTTAGATCGACATCTAGTGGAGGATATTGCTTCTTGTAGAAGTTGTGGAAAACAAAGTAATGTGTTTTATATTGAATACAGCTCAGCTCTAGGGCTTGTATTATTTAATAAACTAGAAAAGAATGACTTATTGGAATTGGAAAAAAGAGGAATAACGGCGGATATGCTAATGGACGTAACTTTCAGTAAGTATAATTGCTCATTCAATGCTGTCGCTACTAAATGCTTGTGTAAGCCCAAAGTTGTTATTCAGCTCCCACGTCCTAGAATTAGAAGGAAGTATCCATTATAAGTCTAAAAAAGAAAAACGCACACTTTTGGTGTGCGTTAATATATATATTGATAATCTAAATGATTGAGAATCAATTTTGTTGCGGAGAGACAGGGATTCGAACCCCGGGAGGCTTTCACCTCAACAGTTTTCAAGACTGCCGCAATCGACCACTCTGCCATCTCTCCAATTGGGCTGCAAATATAAGCGATTTAATCAAAACCGCAAAAAAGATTTTCAGCCCTGCTTTTT
>JAEEQS010000023.1 GCA_016285455.1 Bacteroidales bacterium | reverse complement strand
CTGATAATGTGGGGGTCCGCGGTTCAAATCCGCGCGGGCCTACAGATTGGGGGACTAGCTCAGTTGGCTAGAGCACCTGCTTTGCAAGCAGGGGGTCAAGGGTTCGACTCCCTTGTTCTCCACAAAAATAACCGGCATCATTTGCCGGTTTTTTTGTGTCCTGACGCCTCGCTGAGGAGGCGTATTAGTAAAACAGCGTACTTTTTTATTATATTTGTCTTTTGCAAACAATAAATATGGAATCAAGATGAAAAGACTGTTAGCTGTTATTGCTCTGGCATTGATGCCTGTGATGGGTATTGCGCAGGACAATGTTCAGGATCGTTTGTTCGCGGATGAAACCGGACATTTTACTATGGTTGTAGATATGGGAGCCCTGAAGGTTCTTTCCGAGTGCTGGTTTATGGATTATGGGGCACGCCAGAGAAACGAGATGGAAATAATGGGGGAAAAGGTTATTACTTTAAAAATTAACGGCATGTCTTATTTAATTGCTCCGCAATTCCAAGAAGTACCTGACGATGAGGTTGTGAACTTCAATAATCTGACTCCGGAAGTGATGGAGAAGCACGATATCAAAAAGGCTGGCAGTGAAAAGATTGACGGCTATGACTGTGATATCTACACTTTCCAGAAGTCACAACAGGGTGTGGTGGCGGATGCCAAGGTCTGGATCTGGCACGGCCTTCCTATCCGCATGGAAGTGGGGACTGTGGGTTTTACTGTAGTTCAGACGATATCTAATTTGGAAGTGGGTGTTCCTGTTGACCCGGCGCTTTTTGAACTTCCTGAAAACGGGAAAGTTCAAGGCCAGGAGAATAAATCTGGAATGAAACATCAATACTAATTAATACCACAACCTCTTATGAAGAAACTTGTTCTGGCCGCTTTGGTTCTGGCGCTGTTTTCCTGCCGTGGAGGAGAGAATACCCAGGGAGCCGGGAACCAGACTGAGAACGAGGGCGATAAGGGTATTGCCCTGCAACTTGAAAGAATCTATACACAGAGTCCATTCAATATGTCGGCGACAATTTATCCCGACAGCATTGTTGTGGTTAAGGACAGCGTTTGCAGCACTTACATCATAGACAAGGAGAAGAGCTATGAGACGGTTGAAATTCAAAAGTACATATGGAACTTTATCGTGTCCGGAAAGGGAGAAACTTCTCTGCCTTGTGACACTATTGTCGTGGATAAATACAGGACGGAAATTTTCGGGGAAAAGAGACAGTGGGATATGGACCGTTTCATCTTAAAGACCAAGGAGGGGCATTACTTCCAAATCCAGAATGAGTTTGATCTCCAGAGACGGATGTTTGCTAACTATCCCGAGTCCAAGCCGTTCCCGGAACTTTTGATGGAGAACGCCAAGTTCTATAACATTTACCGCAAGGATTCTTCTGAAATTCCGTCTTTCCTGTGGCCGGTAAACCGTGTTGTTATCAAGGACAACAAGATCACTTTCAGCGGCGGGGAGAATGATGTTGTGCTCGAGATGGTCCCTCTCTCAGATTATGAGCAAGTTTATTCTGAAGGTTACAACTGGGTTTTCACTACAAAGGCAACCGACAAGTATCCGGCACTCAAGGTCACACTTAATGCAGGTTTTGACTTTGAAAAGAAGGAGCTCAAGCCCAAGGAGAGATGGATATCACTGTTCCTGGACGATATAGGGGAAATTCAGTTTGACTTCCAGTCGTGGGACAATCTGAAGAGAAGGATATGTGTAAGCTACCCGACCGAGGAAGAATTCCAGTCGACGATGGAAGAGGGCATTTACCCAGACTACAGCGACGAAGAATAACAGAAAACAAATAAACAAAAGATACTTATGAAAAAACTATTTGCAGCAGCTTTGGCGCTCCTGGTTTGCTCAGCTGCTTTCGCTCAGAACGAGACAAATCCTAAAACCTTGGAAGACAGGGTTGCGGCTCTTGAAAAGAAATCTGTCAACTGGGACAAGATCAGCAAATACATTTCCCCAAGCGGTTACTTGATTGGAGGATATGACTGGAACGATGCAGGAACATCCACTTTCAAAATCAAGAACGTGAACATCTCTCTCTTTGGAAATCTTTACAAGGGAGATTACGGAACATTGGACTATAAACTCCAGTTTGCCTTTGCCGGCAACCCTAAAGTTATAGACGCGTTTGCAACCTATATGCCCATTAAGGAAATAGGGCTCAAGTTCGGACAGTTCAAGAGTCCTCTGACGTGGGAGAACTCCATGAGAAGTCCTACCACTTTGGAGTTCGTCAATTACTCTCTTGCCGTCCAGAGGCTTGCCAGAATGAGCACCCAGGATATCTGCGGCTTTTCAGAAGCCGGCCGAGACCTCGGATTTGAATTCCTTGGAAGCGCTTTGCATCGCGATGGTTACAGCATAATCAACTATGAAGTTGCAGTCTTCAACGGCTACAAACTCAACACCACAGACAACAACAAGAGCAAGGATATCGTAGCCCGTCTGATTGTTAATCCTATAAAGCCTCTTTCCGTATTCGGATATTTCCAGAGAGGCGAGGGCGCTTATCCTAGCTTTGATGATGCCACTCAGAAATACACTCCACAGGACGATTTCAAGTATCTGAAGATGTTCCGTTACGGCGGCGGTTTCTCTTATGTTGATTTCTGGGGTTTTGCAAGAGCTGAATTGATTGGCGGCCACACAGACAACCTTACCAGAAACTTCAACAGCCTTGGCGGATACTTTGCGGCTGGAGCCAATATTACAGACCACTGGAAGTTTGTTGCCAGATATGACTATATGGACGAGGATACAAACTCCAAGAACATCAACGAGATGGACTATACCGCAGGTATCACCTACGCTCCAATCAAGAACTTTGACGTTAAGCTAAACTACACTTACCGTCAGCTGGGCGGCGGCTTCCAGGACAAGAACTGCGTGTACGTTCAGCTAACCTTCAAGTTCTAGTCTGCTGCGTTCAGGAGGAAGTATCCTGCCATCAGCAGTTTGTTCAGCAACGGTTGAGGAAGAGTGGAATGCATTAGCTGCTCTTTCAAGTAGTCGAGCAGAATTTGTCTGGCTTCCGGGCTTTTGTGTCCGGAAAGAAGAGCTGTGCACCAATTCTTCGGGAAGAAGATGTCTCCTGTCTGCTGCACCTCAAGCAGTTCGTCCAGTGCCAGGCGGATGAAGCGGTTGCTTTCAGGTTCCCTGATCGGATGGTTCAGCAGCGACAGTACACTCAGCGCCCACGGCTCAATCTTGCGGTTCTTAGGCTCAAGCAGTTCCGCAAACAGTTCGTCCTGTTTCTTCGGATCAGGATTGCAGGCCCTGCTCACGAATTCAAACTCTTTCCTTTTGTCCGGATTGTCTAACCTGGAAAGCTGCTCATCCAGAATCTCCCTCCACTTGTTTGGATAACGAATAGCCAGCTGATAGGAAAGGTTGATATAGTCTGTCTGGTTGAGAAGCGGCTCGCTCTGCTCTTTCCAGATTTCATAAAGCTTTTCAATGATATCTTTTTCCGTGGCTTTGCTGATGAGAATCCTGAGCGCTTTTTGCTTGGCTAAACTATAGCCTGTTAAATTACGTATGGCCAATAGAGATTCTTGAATATCTTTTTGATTCTCACATAAGTTCATCAAAGAAGAAAGATAATTAGCTGCAGTAGAAGCCAGTAGAGGCTCACTCCAATTTTTGATTTCATCAACAAAGACATTAGCCGCCTTGTCTGCCGTTATGTTATGCATCAAAACATTCTCAAAAATATTCATCATTGCTGAAAGTCTAGGTTCTTCGGATGTACCAGATGAAGGAGATAAATAAAGGGATATTTGGTCATCTAACTGCTCTTGGCTCAAGCAAAATCTTCCGAAGCCGCTGCCATCGTAATTGGGGAACAGGTATTTGAAATAGTCTTTGAAGTCGTGTTTTCTGATAGGACCGTATTTGCTGGACAACTCGATAGTTTTGGACAGCTTGTCCATATAGACAAAGACTTCTTTTTCATCGTAGAGTATGTGCCAGCCAAGGGAGTGCGGATTATAATATATGTGATTATCAATAGTCTGCGGCCATACGATGTCTCTTTCCGTTTGCTCAATGCCGGTTATGTCTGAAAGGAGTTTTCTGTAGGATTTGGTTCCTTGTATGTCCTGTTGAGTGACGGTCAGAACGCCATTGGACAGGTCGCTGAGAATTGTCGGGCAGCCGCGTTCTTTCACCCAGCTTTGGGAGAAGGCTTTGAGGTTGGCATCTGGTGCTTCATCGCTGAGGATGTCTATAAGGTCATCCCAGGTGGCGTTGGAATAGGAGAATTTCTTGAGGTATTTCTGAAGGCCTGTCCTGAACGGCTCGTCTCCCATCAACTGATGGAGTTTTCTCATCACTACGGGGGCTTTCTTGTAGATTATGTTGCCATAGAGAAGACCTGCATCTTTCAGGTTGTCAAGTCTCTGGGCGATTGGGTGAGAGCCGTCTGTGCGGTCTTCCTCAAGGGCGGGGATATGATAGTTGCGGATGAAATTCAGGTTGTGGTTGATGTCCGGGAACTGCTCGGCCACAATCATACTGGCCATATAGTTTGCAAACACTTCCTTGGTCCAGACATCGTCAAACCATTTCATTGTGACAAGGTCTCCGAACCACATGTGAGAAACCTCGTGGGCTATGAGTTCCGCCCTGGAGAGCAGCTGGTCCTGGGTGGGGTTCTTTTCCAGGAAGATGCGCTTGTCGTTGAACTGTATTGCGCCTATGTGCTCCATTCCGCCGAACTGGTAGCCCGGAATAACCACAAAGTCCAGCTTCGGGAAAGGAAACGGTATGCCTGTATAGTTTTCCATCCATTTTATAGAATGGCGCACCTGGTCCATAATCTGAGGCATCTGGGCAACTTTCTCAGGATCTGTCTCGCGATACAGACACTTGATTTCCATCCCGTCGCGACTATCAGCATATTCCTCGAACTTGCCCGCCACGAATGAGAAGAGATAGGTCGGGATATGGTCTGTCTTTTCAAATTTGTAGGCTCTTGCTT
>JAEEQS010000009.1 GCA_016285455.1 Bacteroidales bacterium | reverse complement strand
TCTGACCTTCATAGGTCTTACCGATACTAACTTCATTGGATAACTGAACCAAATCAGATACCGTGTTGATTTCCGTAATGAAGTTTGCATCCAACGGCGTCATCGTCAAGGTCGAAGTATAATACTTCCCAGCCTGAAGATTTCCTTTCTTTACGCAACTCAGTTTTCTTGAATTGTCAGTGACACATTTGATTACATAGTTATTATCACGATTCATAGAACTGACGGCCACCCATATTTCATTAGTAGGTGTTGCAGGAGTAATGGTTATCTGCCCTACAAAAGCCAGGCTACCGCTTGTATAGTTCTTAATGTAGTCTGCGGCAATCGTGACACTTGTCACGTTGATGTCGCCATTCGCATCCTTGAACTTCATTTTCCAGATGGCTTGGCAGTTTTTGAAGGCAGCATTGGTAGTAGTGATCACTTTCGTATCTGTGTTCAACTCCGTAATCTCCACCTCCGCATAGGAATAATTGCAGTGGTCGGAAATGTACTGCAGCGTTCCATCTTGGCCGCGATAATCGGGTTGGTCATTGGGATAGGTCAAACGAATCTTCGTGCCTACTGCCAGACCTTCAACGGAAGTCAGCGAACCGGTAAAGGTTGTGTGCAAACCACTCGTTTCAGCAGTTAGCGAGCCAACGGGTTCTGCAAGATATAGCATTCCATTTTCAAGGTACTTATAAGCAATAATGACGTCGTTTTCCACCCATTCGGACTTGATGGTGCCATCAGAGTTCATCGACAGAGCTTTGGTAAGGGCTTCAGTCTTCTTACCGGCCTCCACTTTCAAGGTCCAGACTTCCCCTTCAACTACGGTTTCCGGAGTTTCCTCCTCAATAATCTGTTCCATTTTGTCGCAGGAGGCAATGCCCAGGCCCAATAATAATACAGGTATGAATAACGTTCTCTTTTTCATAATACTTCCTCCTAAAACTCTTCGGGTCCTTCATACTGTGGTGCGTCACCAGAGACGATGAGGATGGTTCCTTTGGCATTTACCTCTATAACGTTTGTCGTTGGGGTTTGATACAACTCATTCTTAGTCTTTTCCATTTTGCTATACGTTTTTACTAACAAAGCGCAAAGATACTAAAAAGTATGTTATTAACATACCGAACGGTATGTAAGGAGAGAAAAAAAAGTGCTTATCTTTGTATAAATGCGTATTACTGGCAATGAGAGAGAATAACAAAGAAAAACTCTTCGCCCAAACCTTCTCGCTGCTGCTCACCCACAACATCGGTGACCTCACCTTGGAAGAAGTGGAAAATGCCACGGGCTTCACCCGCGGCGCTATCTTCTACTACGCCAAAACCAAGCTGGACTTCTTCCGCCAGGTCATCATCAGCCAGGTGCTGGAAAAGCAAGACATCCACCGGAAAGTGAACTACACGGAGGGCATGTCCCTCAAGGATTTCATCCAGGCCTATCTCACGGGCATTGTCAGCACCAGGGCCTACTACCTGGATACCGTCACCGACACTTTGCCCTCGAACCCCACCCACGCCTACCTCCTCCTCGTCCTGCAGATTAAACGCTATTACCCCGACCTGGGCGATCGCTACTACACCATCATGAAAGACGAAATTGCCCTCTGGAAGAAAGTCCTCACCAATGCCGTCGCCTCTGGCGAAATCAGCCCGCAGGAAGACCTTGACACCGTCGCCGCCACCTTCCAATCCCTCTTTTACGGCTACTCCTTCCACGCCTCCATCGGCAAAGCTTTCGACCCCGCCGCCCTCAAAGCCCAAATGATGGGCTTCTACCAATCCCTTTGTAAGTAAACATGCCAAGAGTGCTGATAACTGTCTGTTTTAGTCGGATACGTTCGGACACAAATCCCGAAAAACGGACACGAAAAACACACGATAACCACCGATACCTCCTTATCCGTCCCGAGCACAAATAAGACATTGTAAGCTGCTAAATTTCAAGCATTTTACAAAGTCTTGTTTCTTTCATCCCCAGTTTTGTCCTATAAACCCTACTGCTTGAACAGAAGACGGAAGTGTTTGCCCAATTCTCGATGGACCTGCTCGAAGGGAGGCAATTCTGCGATCTGGTCCTTCATGGAACTCTCCCATCTGGACTTGAAAACGTTAACCTTGCCTTCAAGTTTCTCCTGCAGGGAATCTGGACCTAGGCCTTTGTATCGGGCTTTCGCTTCGAACTCAAATCGGTGATCGGTCATTTCCATGCCTTCCTTTTCCGACAGATACCATAGGTCATAGTAATCACGCGGCTGGGTTCTGGAAAGCAGCGACCGCATCTTCTCCGTCATCACCTCTTCCAAAGAATAGCATTGGACCGTACAGTCTTCTTGGTCGGAATAGGCGTCAAACATTGGCCGTTTCTCCAGCTTGAAGCAAAGCAATTCCGTCCGGGAGATGTCAACCTTAACACGCTTGTTGGCCCCTGTCCCTCCGAGGGGACCGACATAGGAGATATAGAAGTTGATGTTTCCCGTTTCATGGATACCGAAATCCTCCATGGAGAGCGGGATGTTGGCTTCTTCTCGAACATATAGGAACACCTCCTTAAAAGCGTTCTGGATTTCCTCATTGGAAAGGTTGTCATCAACCAAGGTGAAATCAAGGTCCTCAGAATAGCGGTAGTCCTTGAAATAGAATTTTTTAAGAACCGTGCCGCCTTTGAAGGCCAATGCTTGGGACAAGACTTTATTATTTGCTGCGCCTGTGAGAATCCATGTCAGGATGTAATCCTTTTCTATCTGGGTGTCCCTCACTTTTTCCTTGTTCGCTTTCTTCTGTATTTCTGCCGGACGTATCATAATATCAGTTGTTTATTGCGTCGATAATTGTTTCGATCTCAACATTCTGCCGGATACTCCACTTGGTGGAAATCTTTCCTTCATTTGGAACTTCCGTGTCCAATGGAGATACCGTCGCGCTGCGTAAGCTGCGCAGTTCTTCTATGATATTCGTACTGATCTCAAGTTTTTCCAGCAAGAATCCAAGTCTTTTGATGACAACCTGGCTGTCAAATTGTTTGGCGTAAGCAAGTAGCTTTCCATAGTCTAGTTTCTCCCTTGCCGTCCAAAGTGCTTTCGCCACCTCAATGATGCCTCCGGCATAAGCCGGCATATACAAGCAGTCAATCATAGTTTTTTCTAAATCGGAGCAGGATACTTTATTGTATGAGTCTATCCATACTTTCTTCATCCCGAAAAAATGTTTGGGGTTGTGGTAAATGAACTGGAATTCAACACCTTTCAGTATAATGGTCTCCGTTTTATGACGCTCACGGACTATCTGTTCTTTCAGCGATGGCTGGGTAATAAGGCCGTGAATCTGAAGGGCTGAATAGTAGGCTATATAGTGGTTGCCTCCAGCTAATGGTTCGGCCATCAAGTGCCAGTCTGGAAGATAGTCTTCCGCCTCTTGGTCAAAAGGAACCGTCCAATAAACTTTCCTGGAAATCTTAATCAACAGTCCCTTGTCCAACATTCGCTTCAACATGAAACGCACCGCCTCTTCCGATTTGTCCGGAAAGGCGGCGTATGCCTCTTCAATGGTAAACCATTGCTTTCCCTCTTCGGCCAGGAATCCTAGCAGGGCACTTTCGGAAGAAGAAATAGTTTTATTATGTTTTATCTCCATTCGGTTAGCTTATCTCTAACCGCAAAGGTACAAAATATATTCATTTAGTCCAAAGCATCCACAAAAATCTGCTTCCGATAAAGCATTGTAATGCCGGTCCTGATCCCAATCATCAGAATGTCCGTACGGGTTCGATTCCCGTCCCGAGCACAAATAAGACTTTGTAAGCTGCTATATTTCAAGCATTTTACAAAGTCTTATTTCTTTTATTCACCAAATTTGGTCACCATTTGGTCACCGATAAATCCGAAATTACTCGCTGTAATTATGATCCACCACGATGACAACCTGCATGTCGGGAACTAAGACCTGCAGTTCTTCAGTGAGTTGATTGACAAAGGAGGCTTCGTCGTGGACGGAGATATCAGGGACGACATCGACAGATAGATACTTGTCTTTCTCCGTATAGTAAAAACCGTGCACCTGAACGATATCCTTGTGGGCGGAGAGGGTCTGTATTACCTTCGCCTGCAACTCTGCACGGCGGTTTTCACCTGTAGCTATGGCATATACGCCGACAGTCATGATAATACCATGCTTCTCATACATCTGCGTGGAAATCCGTCGTGTCAGTCCGTGAATGTCATACGCTGACATCGTATCATATACGTTGATATGCAGCGAACCGATCTTCACGTCGGGGCCGTAGTTATGCAATATCAGGTCGAACACACCGTGAACGCCCTCGAAGTCTGAGACCTCCTTCTGAATCTGTTTTGCGAAGTCTGCTGAAATGCTCGTGCCCAGAAGTTCGTTGACGGGCGAGGCCAGCATCTCGATTCCGGCCTTGATGATAACAAGCGAAATCAGCGCACCCAGAATACCATCAAGCGACACACCCCATAGTAGCATAATACCTGCAGAGACGAGCGTAGCTAACGTGATGACAGAATCGAACAGCGCATCAGAGCCTGAGGCAATCAGGGCATCGCTCTTCAGTTGCTTGCCCTTCTTCTTGACATACTGGCCGAGGAGGAGTTTCACCACAATAGCTACCACGATGACCACCAGTGCAGTCGTGGTGTACGAAGGCTCCGTGGGGTCGAAGATTTTCTTGACCGATTCGATGAGCGAGGTGATACCTGCCGACAGCACGATGACGGCGATGATGATGGCACTGAAATACTCGATGCGCCCGAAGCCGAAGGGATGCTTCCTGTCGGCAGGACGCTGGGAGAGTTTTGTGCCAACGATGGTGATGACGCTCGACAGCGCATCGCTCAGGTTGTTGACGGCATCCATCACAATAGCCACACTGCTGGCCAAGATGCCTACTGCGGTCTTAAATCCCGCCAACAATACATTAGCGGCGATGCCAATCCAACTGGTGCGGATGATTTCTTGACTGCGGTCCATATAAATTCCGATTTATCGAATTGTTAAAAATACAATTTATCTCTTTCTGTCGGTCACTTTTGGTCACCTTTTCCGCTCATTATTTGAATACACCGAACAATCTATCAACCTTCTAATAACCAAATCTTTCGGTAGCGATAAATAGCACACGATAGCCACCGATTGGGCTTTATCCGTCCCGAGCACTTTTTTATTCCCTAATTATTCCTACATACTTTGGCATATTATAACCGCCTTGCAGATATCTGCGGGGCGGTTTTCTTGTAAAGGTGGCACAAAAAGTTGCACAAATTGTTTAACTTTGACATTGGTGTAATATAAAAGCTAGTATCTATGAAACGTTGGAGTATTCTGTTGTTGTCATTTTTTTCGTTCTTGTTATTCTTTTCATTCTTTTCCGTGCAGACGGTGAGGGCGCAATCATATGAATATGGAAAGCTTCGCTGTGCGGATGGCGATACCCTCCTTTTCCGTTATCTTGTTCCGGAAAAGACGGAGAAAATGGAGAAGTATCCTCTTGTTCTTTATCTGCATACGTCTGGCGAGAGAGGAAATGACAATGAAAGGACTACATTCGGAGCACAGATGTTCCAGAATCCTTGTAATAGAGAAGATTATCCTTGCTTTGTCATAGTGCCGCAATGTCCGGAGGGGCGTACCTGGGCCTTTGACGTGAGCCCGGGATCCTACGATTTTCCGAAAGATTATCCGGAGAGCAAGATGATGAAACAGGTGATGGAACTTGTGCATCTTTTCCTGCAGCGGCCGGATGTTGATCCGAAAAGGGTGTATATCTATGGAATGTCTATGGGAGGAATCGGCGCTTTTGATGCAGTGGCCCGTCATCCAGACATTTTTGCAGCAGCAGTTCCAATCTGTGGAGATATCAATCCTGACAGGCTCGGAAAATTTGAGGGCGTGTCTTTCAGTCTTTACCACGGAGACAGCGATCCTGCAGTTCCGGTTTCAGGTTCCAGAGATGCTTACCGAGCTTTGAAGGCGGCAGGAGCAGATGTCCGCTACCATGAATTCCCTGGTTGCGGACACGTATGCTGGTGGAAGGCCTTTGAGATGCCGGACTTCATGTCTTGGATGTTCTCCAAGAGCAAATAATGTAGAATACTCGTTCCAGGTGCATTTATTTGCATTTTTTTCAGAAGGACACTTTACATAACGAGTGTCCTTTTGTCAAATATAATGGCAATTAATCAAGTGTTCATAGATTCGTTTTTTTTTCGATTAATTGCTGCGGGGGTTGCTTTTGTAGCTCCCGTTTTCTATTTTTGTATGCTTTGATAATTGATTTATGAAGAGAATATGTTTGATATTGGCTGTTCTTTTTGCCTTTGTTTCAGCCTCGTACGCGCAGTTTGACAAGGGAGAGCCGGTAAAGTGGAAGGCTTCTGTGGAGAAGGTTTCCGATGATATTTATGAAGTTGCGGTTACAGCCAAGATAGAAGAAGGATGGCACACCTATGGTCTGGGGCCTTATGACGGAGGCCCGAATCCAACGATACTGTCTGTTGGCGGCCAGGGCGTGGAACTTGTTGGCGAGCCTTATGTAAAGCAAGGCGGCCATAGGGTGATGGATGAAACCTTTGGGATGGAGATAGACCTTGTGGAAGACGGGGACATTCTGGCTCAGAAGATAAAGATAGGCCCAGATGCGGCCGGAAAGATAAACGTATCAGTTGACTATCAGGCCTGTACACAGGGAAGTTGCGTGGCTCCGCAAGAGGCTGAATTGAGCCTCAATATGCCGGAAGTATCTTCTGGCGGAGAAGAAAAGAATAGCAAGGCTGGTTCTTTATGGGGATTTATTCTGGAAGCCATTGCCTGGGGATTGGTGGCTCTTCTGACTCCTTGCGTATTCCCGATGATTCCTATGACGGTTTCCTTCTTCCTCAAGCAGAACGAGAAGAATCCTTCAAAGGGAAGGTTTATGGCCATCCTGTACGGAATCTGCATTGTGCTGATTTACACTATCCCTATCGCGATAATAATACTGCTGACATATACTCTTGGCGGAAAGAACTTTGCGGCAGACATTTTCAACTGGATAGCTACCAGCTGGATCAACGTTATCTTCTTCCTGATATTCGTGATTTTCGCCCTGAGCTTCTTTGGAGCGTTTGAAATTGTGCTTCCGAGTTCGGTTGTAAACAAGGCTGACAGCAAGTCTAATCGCGGAGGAATACTCGGAGTGTTCTTTATGGCTCTTACCTTGGTGCTGGTGTCATTTTCCTGCACAGGCCCTATAGTAGGCTCAGCGATAATAAAGAGTATGCAGGGGGAAGTGATGACTCCTATAATCGTGATGCTGGTATTCTCCATAGTCTTTGCTATTCCGTTCACGATTTTTGCGTTTGCGCCAAGTCTTCTGAAGAAGCTTCCAAAGAGCGGCGGCTGGCTCAACAGCGTAAAGGTGGTGCTGGGATTCATAGAGCTGGCTCTGGGTATGAAGTTCCTATCCGTGGCGGATCAGACCTACCATTGGGGAATTCTGGACAGGGAGGTTTACCTGGCTTTCTGGATTGTGATTGCGGCCCTTCTGGGAATGTACCTTCTGGGCAAACTCAAGTTCAAGTACGATTCTCCGTCTGACCACGTGAGCGTGGGAAGGCTGATGCTGGCCATCATAACCTTTGCGTTTATGGTGTATATGATTCCTGGAATGTGGGGCGCTCCCCTGAAGGCTCTCAGCGGCTATCTGCCTCCTATCCAGACCCAAGACTTTGTGGTGCCATATACCAGCGGCGCTGCTGTTGGAACATATAATCCGTCCTCAGCGACAAGTCAAGTTGTTGTGCCGGACAGGAAATATTCAGACAAATTGCATTTGCCTCACGGCCTTGTGGGCTACTTCACCTTTGACGAGGCCCTGAAGG
Source organism: Bacteroidales bacterium (assembly GCA_016285455.1). Classification (GTDB taxonomy): domain Bacteria; phylum Bacteroidota; class Bacteroidia; order Bacteroidales; family UBA932; genus Egerieousia. The sequence goes on along the minus strand of JAEEQS010000009.1, from coordinate 83,185 downwards.
CTTCAAAGGAGCAGGGAAAGCCGGTGTTCTTTGACTTTACAGGCCACGGCTGCGTAAACTGCCGCGAGATGGAAGCCAGAGTATGGAGCGACCCGAAGGTTCTGGAAATGCTGAGGAACGACTTTGTAATCTGTTCTCTTTACGGAGACGACAAGATGGAGGTTCTTGAGGAGGACTATGTAACTCTGGAAGACGGAAAGGTCCTCAAGGGAATGGGAAAGATCAACTCCCGCTTTGTGATGGAGAAGTTTTCCGCCAACGCCCAGCCTTTCTACCTGGTGCTGGATTCAGAAGGCAACATTCTCTCAGGCCCGGTGGGCTACAACCTCAACGTGGACAATTACGTGGATTTCCTGAAAAAGGGCCTTGATGCCTACAGGGAATTAAGGTAAGCTTCAACTATTCTCGGATAGTCCGCCTGCTCGCGGATGTGGATTTTCTCTTCAAGGGATTCCAGGGTTTCACCATCGCTGAGCCTAAAAGAGGACTGGAAAAGGATTTTCCCGTGGTCCATTTCTTCATCAACCAGATGGATGGTGATTCCGCTGTATTCTTCCTTGTTTTCCAGCACGGCCTTGTGCACCCTTTCTCCGTACATTCCCTTTCCTCCGAATTTAGGGAGAAGGGCCGGGTGGATATTTATGATTCTGTCTGGATACAGGTCTATAAGTTCCTTTGGAATTTTAAGAAGATAGCCGGCCAGGAGGATGAAATTGATTTCATATTGCTTGAGGAGTTCAAGTATTTCTCCGGTATCTTTGGTTACGGCATAAGGAACGTTAAGCTTCTCTGCGCGGGTTAAAACATATGCTTCCGGCTTATTGCAGACCACTAGTTCTACCTTTGCCTTTGCGCCTTTCAGTTCGTAATTGAAGTGGCGGATGAGGTTTTCCGCATTGGTTCCGCTGCCCGATGCGAACACTGCTATCTTGAACATTTTGTTTCTGTTTTTATGTCTGGCATCTGTTTTGCTTGGCAAGGCCCTTTGTAACGGCCTGCAATGGACAAATATACTCATTAAAAAAATTTTGTTTATATTTGCAGCCTACTAAAATTATAAACTTATTGTATTAACTAAAATTTTTGATCATGGCAGACATTACTTCAAAAGTTAAGGAGATCATCGTTGAGAAGCTGGGTGTTGATGAGTCTGAGATTACCCCTGAGGCTAACTTCACTAAGGATCTTGGTGCTGATTCTCTGGACACAGTTGAGCTGATTATGGATTTCGAGAAAGCTTTCGAGATCACAATCCCTGAAGAGGAAGCACAGAAAATCGCCACTGTAGGTGATGCAGTTAAATATATTGAGGCTCAGAAGAAATAAGCTCCAATAGCTCATTAAGGGGAAACCTTGAGTCTGAAAGATGCGGGTTTCCCCATTTTTTTGACAATACTAAAACAAGATATATGGAAAAGAGGAGAGTCGTCGTTACCGGACTCGGAACACTTAACCCGTTGGGAAAGACCGTTGAAGAATATTTCAACGCTCTCGACGCCGGAGTCAGCGGAGCGGCTCCTATCACTAGGTTCGATGCAACCGAATTCAATACCAGATTTGCCTGCGAAGTCAAGGACTTTGATCCGCTCCAGTACATAGAGAGGAAAGAAGCCCGCAAGATGGACCGCTATTGCCAGTTTGCAGTAGCTGCAGCAGACCAGGCCGTTGCAGACGCAGCCATAGATTTGGAGAAGATAGACAAGTCCAGGGTGGGCGTTATTATCGGTTCCGGAGTTGGAGGCATTGAGACAATGACCAACGACGTTACAGATTTTGTCGTAAACGGCAGCCATCCTAGATTCAGTCCTTTCCTCATTCCAAAAATGATAGCGGATATAGCAGCCGGATTCGTGAGCATCAAATACGGCTTTATGGGTCCTAACTTTGCTACGGTTTCCGCTTGCGCTTCCTCGTCTCACGCCATCCATTGCTCATATGACCTTATCCTTCTGGATGAGGCAGATATGATCATCACCGGCGGCGCCGAGGCAGCCATCACCATTCCGGGAGTGGGGGGCTTCAACTCCGCTAAGGCCCTTTCAACCCGTAATGACGATCCTAAGACAGCTTCCCGTCCGTTCGACAAAGACAGAGACGGCTTTGTTCTGGGAGAAGGTGCCGGAATCCTCGTTCTTGAGGAATACGAGCACGCAAAGGCAAGAGGCGCAAAGATTTACGCCGAGCTTAAGGGCTGCGGTATAAGCGCAGACGCTCACCATATTACAGCCCCTCATCCGGAGGGACTAGGAGCAAAGGCTGCAATGAAGACCGCCCTGAAGAGGGCAGGCGTTCAGCCGGAAGACATAGACTACATCAATGTTCACGGAACTTCAACTCACCTTGGAGACATCGCTGAGCTTATAGCAATAAAGGAAGTATTCGGCGATGCGGCTTACAAGCTGAACATCTCTTCTACCAAGTCTATGACCGGCCACCTGCTGGGAGCAGCCGGAGCCGTTGAGGCAATGGCCTGCATCCACGCCATCAACAGCGGAACCATTCCTCCTACAATCAACCATTTTACGGATGATCCGGAGATAGACCCTAAACTGAATCTTACCTTCAATACTCCTCAGAAGAGAGAAGTGAAGATGGCGCTGAGCAACACCTTCGGTTTCGGAGGCCACAACAGCACAATGATTCTGGCAAAGGTGGAAGACTAAGCGTCTTTGTTCTGACGCTCCATATCCAGTCTTATAAAGATGAAAAGCAGTATGGTGAAACTCACCATGCCGCTTCCGCCGTAGCTTAAAAACGGCAGGGGTATGCCAATGACGGGCAGAAGCCCCATAGTCATTCCTATGTTTATGACAACGTGCATCAGGAAGATGGACGCCACGCAATATCCGTATATCCTGGTGAAGGCGTCTGAATTCTTGGATGCCAAATGAATGATTCTAAGAATCATGAAAATATAGACGCCAAGCAAGGCGATGCTTCCCAGAAATCCCCATTCCTCGCCAACGGTGCAGAATATAAAATCGGTACTTTGTTCAGGCACGAAGTTGTACTTTGTCTGGGTTCCGTTCAGGAAGCCTTTTCCGGTCAGGCCGCCGCTGCCGATTGCAATCTTGGACTGGTGTACGTTGTAGCCTATTCCCTGAAGGTCTTCCGTTATGCCGAACAGATTTTCTATTCTGGCTCTCTGGTGCGGCTGAAGGACTTTGGTGAAGATGAAGTTTACGGAAAAGACCATTGCAGCCGCGCAGCAAAGGCTGAGCAGAAGCCTTCCGCTGCCTCTTTTATCTCTTCTGGAAAGAAGGTCTCTTATCCACAGAATCAGGAACGGAGAAAATAGAATCAGTGCCCAGACTTCAGGTTTCAAGGCCTTGAGGAAAGCAAAACTCTCAATGTTGGATAGCCTTGGAACAAAGCACATAAGAACAATAACAGGAATGGCGGCAAACAGCCATCCGAGTCTCCGGCTAAGGAAAAAGCGGATGATGCAAGCGGCACTTAGGGCACAGACTACGGCCGTAAGAGGAGAAAGAGCTATCGTGATTACAAACATCGCGATAAGGCTTAGTCCAGCTACAATTACCCATCCGGCCAAGCCCTCCATATAAAATACCAGAATCAGTCCCACGTAAACAAGTGCGCTGCCAGTTTCCTTTTCAAGCAGGATGAGAAGAATAGGAACAAGGACCACAAGCGCTGCCCTAATGGCATCTTTGCGGCTAAAAAGAGAAAAGCCCCATCGGCTCATTATGTAAGATAGCAGCAGCGCTGTAGTAATTTTTGAGAACTCAGCAGGCTGAAGCCCGAAAGATCCGATAAAAAACCAGCTTCTGGAACCGTTGACCTCCTTGCCCAGGAAAATTACCGCAGCCAGAAGCACTAGCATACCCAGGTAAAGAATAAGGGAAAGCGGCTGGAGGCTTCTCGGGTTTATGATGTACAGAAGAAGTATGGCAATACCTATAGAAATGCAAACCCAGATAAACTGAAGGCCGTATCTTTGGCTGAAATCAAAAATGGACGCGTGTTCTTCAGAATAGACTGCGGAATAGATGTTCAGCCATCCGTAAAACACCAGAAACAGCCAGGATAGGAGGAGTCCGAAATCCACCTTCCTGGCCCTTGGGCCCTGGCCGTATGACATAGATTCCATCATCTTTTCTTTCCTCTTACAGGAACAAACTGCTTGAGATTTGCATTCTCCACAACTTGCTCAAGTTCTTTGCGGGAGACTTCTCCTTTAAGGTATTTTTCAACGATAAGGCTGGCCACAGGCGCTGCCCAGGTTCCGCCGGCTCCGGAATTTTCCAGATAAACGCAAACTGCAATCTTTGGGTTTTCCTTTGGGGCAAAGCACATAAAGACAGAATTGTCTCTTCCGTGCGGGTTCTGGGCTGTTCCTGTTTTTCCGCAGACCGCAATGTCTTCTATATAAGCTCTCCGCGATGTGCCTCCTGCTCCAGGAGGAGCGTTGACCGCCAGGTACATGCCCTCCACCACAGGGTCGAAATGCTCGCGGTCAACTCCCACCCAATGCTTTTCCGTATACTTTGCCCGACGCAGGGAATCAGGAGCGTTCTTAATAAGGTGTGGAATAATGTAATAGCCTCTGTTGGCGATAATTGCCCCAACGTTTGCAATCTGGAGAGGAGTGGCTCCAACCTCTCCCTGGCCAATTGCCAAAGATAGGATGTTGAAGGCGTTCCACTTGCCTTTTCCGTGAATTTTGTCGTAAGTCTTGGTAGATGGGAGATTGCCCTGAAGCTCTGCCGGAAAATCGCTGCCAAGCTTTACTCCTATGCCAAATTTCATCACTTGCTCTTTCCAGTAATCAAAAGCCTCAGCGATAGGCTGATGGTCCGGATTTTTCATCATAGCCCTGAATACATTGGCATAGTAGGCGTTGCAGCTCATCATTATGGATTCCTTCAGGTTCAGCGGACTGCGGTGGCCGTGGCATCCCATCTTTCCGCCGGCGTAGTAGAAACCTCTGGAGCAGGAAAACCTGGTTTCCGGAGTTATGGCTCCCATCTGCTGGGCAACCAGGGCGTTAACTGTCTTGAACACGCTGCCCGGAGGATAGGCGCTCATAACGGCGCGGTTGAACATTGGCTTGTATGGATCTGTGGCAAGCCTTCCGTACTCTTTCCTGATGTTTGACAGATCATCTACGGTAAGTCCTGGAGCAGAGACTATTGCAAGGATTTCTCCAGTTGCTGGCTCAATGGCCACTATGCTTCCGACCTTGTTCTGCATAAGGCGTTCTCCGTATTGCTGGAGCTCTCCGTCTATTGATGCTACAAGGTCTTTGCCTGGTTCGGCCTCTACGTCCATTTCTCCGTTTCTGAAACTCTGCCTGATGCGGTTATGCACGTCTCTGACCATTATGTTATAGCCCTTCTTGCCCCTAAGAACATCTTCATAGGAACGTTCTATTCCGGTGATTCCCACATAGTCTCCGCGTCTGTATTCCGGATTGTTAGCCAGATATGCCGAGTCTGCCTCGTTGATGTATCCGTAAAGGCTTGCGCCCGCCCCAAAAGGATAGACTCTGGCTGTTCTGCTTATGGCGTAGAAGCCTGGGAACTTGTAAGCTTTTTCCGCATAATGGTTGTAATATTCGCTTGGAACCTGCTTGAGGAAGGTGAAAGTCTGATAGCCGATTTTGCGGCGGTTTTCTCTATAGTACTGAAGTTTCTTCCTAACGGATTCTATATCTAGATGGAAGGTCTGGCAGAAATCCACGGTGTCGAACTCCCGCAAGTCTATAGGGGTGACCATTATGTCGTAGGTGGTTTTGTTTCCTACCAGAGTATTTCCGTTGCGGTCTTTGATTTCTCCCCTGGCCGGGTATTTGGTCTGGTAAAGCAGGGCGTTATTGTTGGCGTTGACCTTGTAGCGCTCGTCTATCAGCTGTAGATAGAAGAGTCTGGCTGCCAGGCACAAAGCAGCAATAATGATACCCGCAATCAGAAAAACCTTCTTATCCATAGCCTGACCAGAAGATATGCTACCAAGGAGTTGACAATCACATTAAGGATAATCCTGAAAGCAAGATAAGCTATTCCTTTGCCCATAGGGCCATCTATGATAACATATGGAACAAAGAAGACAAGATAGCTTGCAACAAGAAGCATTGCCAGCTTGCCCGGACGGAATTCGCCGTAGTTCAGATCCATTTCCTCCGTCTGTATGTCATAGCGCCTCATTGGCCTGGTTATCATATTCCTGCAGGCGGCAACAAGAACGCAGCAGGCGGCATTGAGCCCTAAAATTCCGTCGCAAAGGGCATCTGTCAGCAGTCCTATGGCAAAGGCGCACAGCATCAGAATGCAAGTGTTGATATCCGGAGGCAGCAGAATCACCAGAAGCGGAATCACCGCAATATAGAGGATAGGCCAGAGATTGATGAAATTCGAGCACAAGAGCTGCAGGATGAGAATCACCATAAAACCGAATATGTATTTGAAAGTGTTCATCCTACTTCTTTTCTATATAAGCAGCGTTAATCGCTGAGAGAGAATCTATCTCCCTCTTGTCTGAGTTTTTGATTACGATCACGTGGTCAAGACTTGAAAAGTCCTGAAGTAGTTCTACTTCCACCCTTTTGTACATTCCGTCTTCTATGGTATAGGAAAGGGCTTTTCCTACAGGAATGTCAGGAGGAAAGAAAGACGAGTTTCCGCTGGTGAAGACAGTGTCTCCCTTGTTGACTTCTGCGTTAAGGGCTACTTCCGTAAGGCAGGCCTTGCGTATGCTTCCGCCTTCCCACTTGAGTGTTCCAAGGGCGGAACCACGCCCAAGTTTGACGCTGATGCTTTGCCTGAGATTCAGAAGGCTCATCACATAGCTGAAGCGCGGACCGCTGGCGCGGATAATTCCCACCACACCGCTTGGAGTAATGACTCCCAGGTCTTCTGTTACGCCGTCTTTGGTTCCCTTGTCTATTATCAGATAGTTGTGTGTAGTGCCCAAAGTGTTCTTTATGACTTTGGCTAGGGTGAAGGAATAACCGGCAAGGGCTGAGTCACCGATATTTCCGCTCATCTGGGCGGAAAGTTCCGCAAGGCGGTCTTCTCCCTGAAGCCGGACTATATATTCGCGGAACTTTGCGTTCTGCTCCAGAAGCCAGGCGTTTTCCTCCATAAGATTGCGGTTGGCGTGCCTAAGAGCGGTGTAGTTTTTTACAGCGGTGGTCTTCTCCCAGAAAAACGAGTAGACCGTGCGTACTCCCTCCATAACTCTGGAACTTTGAACGGTGCTGTTTCTTGCAATAAGAATCAGGCACACGGCTTCCAGAGCCGCGAATACCAGGAACTTCCCGATGGAATTGTAAATCAGCGGAGGAAGTTTCATTATCGGGAACGATTATCTCATCAGATAAGGAAGGAAGTGTCTTTTTGCCAGATTCTTCAATGCCGTGTTGGTTCCTCTTGCAACGGCCCTTAGAGGATCTTCTGCAACGTGGAACGGAATCTTGAGCTTGTCGCTGAGCCTCTTGTCCAGGCCTCTGATGAGAGCTCCGCCGCCGCTGAGGTATATACCTTCCTTTACAATATCTGCATAAAGCTCAGGAGGGGTCTGCTCCAGCACTTTGATTATGGTGGCTTCCAGCTTTGCCAAAGACTTGTCTAGGCAATGGGCTATTTCCATGGAAGTTACAGGAACATCCACAGGATAGGCGGTCATCAGGTTAGGACCTCTTACAACAAATGGCTCAGGAGGAGTTTCCAGTTCAGGAAGGGCTGCTCCAACGGCTATCTTGATCTGTTCTGCCGTAATTTCCCCAATCTTGATGTTGTACTGCTGGCGCATATACTGCTGGATGTCTGAAGTGAATACGTCTCCGGCAACCTTGAGGCTCTCGTTCCATACGATTCCGCCCAGAGAAATAACAGCGCATTCTGTGGTTCCGCCTCCTATATCCACAACCATATGTCCAGAAGGCTTTTCTACATCCAGCCCGATTCCTATAGCAGCAGCCATCGGCTCCAGAAGTATGTAAACGTCTCTTCCGCCGGAATGTTCTGCAGCATCTCTTACGGCTCTGGTTTCCACCTCGGTACTTCCGCTAGGAATAGCTATGACGATTCTCAGGTTAGGTGTGAAGAGGGAGGTTCTCTTGCTGTTTATCATCTTGATGAATCCGCGGATCATATGTTCGGCGGCCTGGAAATCAGCAATCACGCCGTCTTTCATAGGCCTGATTGTCTTGATGTTAGGATTGGTTCTCTCGTGCATCAGCCTGGCCGCGGTTCCAATAGCCATAGGCTTCTTCGTGTTCATGTCTATCGCGATGATAGAAGGCTCATCGACCACAATCTTGTCTTTCATGAAGATGACGGTGTTGGCCGTCCCGAGGTCGATTGCAAGTTCCTGTGTCAAAAATGAAAATGCCATATTTCTCTTAACTTTTTTATCAATGTTTGAAGTGTCTAATGCCGGTGGTTACCATAGCAATTCCGTGATCATTGCAGAAGTCTACGCTTTCTCCGTCACGGATGGATCCGCCAGGCTGGATAACGGTCCGGACTCCGTTCTCGAATGCTATCTGAACGCAATCCTTGAACGGGAAAAACGCGTCAGATGCCATAACGGCATCTTCTGTGCTGAAGCCGAAGCTGTGGGCTTTTTCTATTGCCTGTTTAAGCGCATCCACTCTGGAGGTCTGTCCTACACCACTGCCTATCAGCTGCTTGTCTTTTGCTAGAACAATTGCGTTAGACTTTGAATGCTTTACCAATTTGTTGGCAAAGAGAAGGTCATCAATCTTGTCTTTTTGCGGAGAAAGAACGGTTACAGACTTAAGGTCTGCAGGGGTTTCTGTGCGTGCATCTCTTTCCTGCTTAAGAATTCCCCCAAAAAGGCTGCGGAATTTTATCTTTGGCAGCTTTACGCCATTGTTTACAAGGATGATGCGATTCTTTTTGGACTTTAGGATTTCCAGAGCTTCGCTGCTGTAGGAAGGAGCAATAACTACTTCAAAGAAGAGTTTGTTCATTTCCTCAGCCACATCTTTTTCTACAGCAGCATTAGTGACAATTATTCCCCCAAAGGCAGAAACTGGATCTCCTGCAAGAGCCTTCTTCCAAGCCTGGAGAGGGGTTGGAGCACTGGCGCAACCGCAGGCGTTGTTGTGCTTTATTATCGCGACGGTTGTTTCTTCAAAATCGCTGATGAGCTCTATTGCCGCCTCTATGTCAAGCAGATTATTGTGAGAAATTTCCTTTCCGTGAATCTGCTGAGGCAGCGAGTCTTTTTCGCCGATATAAACTCCTTTCTGGTGAGGGTTTTCCCCGTATCGCAGAGGAGTGGAATTGAACCAGCCGAAAATGGCCCGATCATAAGAGGCTGAGACTCCGAAAGCCGCACCGGCCAGGTATTTTCTCTGAGAAAGATCTGTGCGGCAGCCCTGCTCTTTCAGCAAATCCAGAAGGTAACCGTACTGAGCCTTGGAAGGCACTATGGCAACATCATTGAAATTCTTTGCGGCCGCCCTTATAAGAGATATGCCTCCAATGTCTATTTTCTCAATGATCTCTTCTGGCGAAGCTTCCTTTTCAACATATTCCTCAAACGGGTAAAGGTCTACGATAACCAGATCTATTGGCTCAATGGAATATTTGGAAAACTCTTCCTGGTCTGAAGGATTGTCTCTTCTTCCGAGAATGCCTCCGAAAACCGCAGGATGAAGAGTCTTTACCCTTCCTCCTAGAATAGACGGATAATGTGTCAGATCTTCAACCTTGGAAACCTGTATTCCATTCTTCTCCAGAAAAGAGGCAGTGCCGCCGGTGGACAGTATTTCCACGCCTTCTTTCTTCAGAAAAGAGGCTATCTCAATGATTCCGTCTTTGTTGTAGACGGAGATAAGAGCTTTCTTGATCTGTTTCACTTTCTCGTCCTTTTTTGAGCAATCACAAATTTAAGAAAATCGGCCAAATATTTATAATTTTGTCGTGTTAAATAATCGCAAATGGAATACTATGCTGTGATCACGGCCGGAGGGGTCGGAAAAAGGATGAAGTCCAGGGTGCCAAAACAGTTTTTGGAACTGGACGGCAAACCCATACTCTTGAGGACGGTGGAACTTTTCTCCCGTCTGGTTTTCCCCGTTAATGTAGTTCTTGTGCTTCCTCCGTCTCACATAGAGGAATGGAAGGAAATCTACAACAAGAGCAATATAATGATTCCCCACAGGATAGTACCAGGCGGCATTACCCGTTTCCATTCTGTGCGCTCTGCAGTGGAAACAATTCCAGACGGAGCCGTTGTTGCTGTTCACGATGGAGTCAGGCCAATAGTTCCCGTTGAGCTGCTGGCAAAGCTTTTCAAATATCCGATTACGGAAAAGTGCGCCGGCGTAATTCCGGTGATTCAGGTTGTAGAATCAATGCGGAAGAAATTATACGGAGAGGGGGGAGAAGTAGAGGGTACTTTTCCAGTTACAAGAGAAGATTATCTCCTGGTTCAGACTCCACAGGTCTTTGATTCAACCAGATTGAAGCTGGCATATAAAAAACCATACTCTCCATCGTTCACGGATGACGCGAGCGTAATGGAGAGCAGCGGTTATAGTTTCAGCACCGTAGAAGGAAGCCGGTTCAATATCAAGATTACCACTCAGGAAGATCTGAAATACGCCGCCCGCCTTCTTTCTGGCATCTAGGATTTTTTCCTTGAAGATTTCTTGTCTTTGCGGTGATAGCCCTTCTCTTCAGGATGGTCTTTCACCCAAACCTGACGTTCGATAGCCTGATCCAGAGAAACCAAGGTCTCCGTATCCTGGACACTAGGAATGTTCTGGATTGTATTGATCAGAATATCCAGAAGGTGGTCGTGGTTAAAGCAGTACATTTTCAGAAGCAGAGTGTGCCTGCCTGTTACGAAATGGCACTCTACAACCTCAGGAATCTTTCTCAGAGCCTCTATAACCTCAGGGTACTTGTTTACCGGAGAAAGATTTACCTCCACAAAAGCGCAAACGTCCAATCCAAGAGTGGCTGGTTTTACCAGAAGGCGAGATCCCGTAATGATGCCCAAAGACTCCATCTTCTTGAATCTCTGGTGAATAGCGGCTCCGCTAACGCCACATTCACGAGCGATTTCTAGGAAAGGCGTTCTTGCGTTCTTGACCAGAGCGGAAAGGATTTTCTGGTCGGTTTCGTCGATTTGATACTTTGCCATATTGTTCAAATATTTAGTTTTCTCGTTCTCTATATTGCAAAAATAGAGTTTTTGAACAAAAACAGCAAAAAAAATTAAAAAATGTTACAGGGTGTTGAACTTGTTGTAATAAAACAGCCACCTGATAGGCACCTGAGACTCCGTAGCGGTATGGTAGTCAGACAGGCTGCAAGCCACAAGTTCAGAAGTGTTCTTTTTTACAACTGGTATTTCCATCCACCATCTGCCTGTAACCGTGCTATTTATGAAAGTAAGCGTATCTCCGCCGGACATAAAGTCCACGATTCTGTGTTCAAATTGTGAGGAAAGCCTCCCTTTCTTTTTTTCAGAAGCCGGATCTTCCTTAATGTTGACAGCCACGGCGTCTGCAATGTGCCAAGCGGTTTGTGCGGCCATATTGGCACAAACCTCCGGGCATTTCTTCTGGGGTATTCCGTAAACGAAAACAGCTTTGAGATTGCAGGAAAAGCCTATGTACCTTCCAATTTGGCAGATTTCGTTGGAGTAAAAGCCGTTTGGATTAGTGTTGCCGGCCCACGGATAATCGGCGTGCTTGATGCTGCAAAGATCCAGGAACACGTAGTTAGTGTTTCTTAGAAGAGGTTCGCAAGAAGTCATATCATCTCTCAGGGCTCCCAGGTTCAGAGTTTCAAATCCGCAGGCACTCATAGCCATTTCAAGCTGAGGCATGAAAAGATATTTCTGAATGCCTATCATAGAGAAACTTTTCTGCGTCTTGACAGCGTCTATCAGTTCAACAGGAATATCCCAGCCGGAAGAAATGAGTGCAGAAGAAAAATTCTTGCCCAAACGCAAAGATTTCAGAGAAGGAAATTTATCCCCGCACAAGACAATGTCTACTCTGTCTTTGTCTTTCTTTCTTGAAGAAGCGTAAGGAAGATATTCTTCAAGAGTGGAGACCACGCATTTTTCCATTCCCTTGGAAAGCGGGTAGAGACTTTTGTAAGCGTCTTTTACGGGATTCGTTTCCATATTTGTTATTTCTTTGGCTTTGCGTTGTTTATCAAAGACTTGCAGTCTTCAAGAGTAAGGTCGGCAGCGGCTTTTGCTCCTCTTCCCTTTGGGATTTTGTAATTGTTTCCTTTGTGCTTGATATATGGGCCGTACCTTCCGTTAAGTATTTGGATATCCTCATCGGCGAACTCCTTTATAAGGCTCTTTTCAGCGGCTTGTTCTTTTGCCTGGATAAGCTGCTGTGCCTGTTCCACAGTTATAGTGTAAGGATCCTGCCCCTTTGCCAGGGAGAAGAATTTTCCGTCGTATTTGACATATGCTCCAAATCTTCCGATAGCAGCTGTAACTTCCTTTCCATCAAGAGTTCCAACAAGCCGAGGAAGCTCGAAAAGCTTCAGGGCCTCTTCAAGGGTGATGGTTTCTATAGACTGGTTTTTTCTCAGCGATGCAAACTGCTTTGCCGGGTCATCTGATGTTCCCTTCTGAGCCAATGGACCGAACTTGCCGAGCCTTACAGTAATCGGCTTGCCGTCTTTAGGATCCACACCCAGATTTCTTTCAGCGGTTACGTGAGTCTTTTCCTGGTTCTGAGCTTCAACTGTTTTGTGGAACGGGGAGTAGAAAGCGGAAATCAGGTTTGTCCATCCGAGTTTTCCCTCAGCTATCCGGTCAAAGTCTTCCTCAATCCTGGCGGTGAATCCGTAGTCCATTATTTCCTTGAAATTGTTTTCCAGATAATGAGTTACAACAGTACCCATATCCTGAGGGAAGAGTTTGTTCTTCTCGGCTCCAACGCTTTCCGCAACAGTAGTTTCTGTGATTGTTCCCATCGCTGAGTCAGACAATCCTTCCAGGGTTATCTTTACGGCTTGTCTCTTTGCACCTGGTCTAGAGTCTTTTACAACATATCCTCTCTTGCTGGTAATGGTAGTGATGGTAGGGGCATAAGTACTTGGCCTTCCAATGCCCAGCTCTTCCATCTTCTTTACCAGGGTGGCCTCTGAATAGCGCGGCGGGCGAGGGGCGAATTTTTGCATCGCCTCAATAGAGAGAGCTTCCATCTTCTGACCCGGGGCAAGATCCGGAATCATCTGGCTGAGAGTCTCTTCTTCAGGCTCGTCGTCTCGGCCTTCCATATAAAGCTTGAGGAATCCGTCAAAGAGAATCTGCTCGCCTTCGCAGATGAATTTTTCAGGGAATTTATCTGAAGAAATAGTGATGGTTGTTCTTTCAACCTTGGCATCTGCCATCTGTGAAGCAACGGCTCTTTTCCATATAAGTTCATAGAGCTTCTTCTCTGCAGGCGTGCCTTCTATGGTTTTGTCTGAGGCATATGTAGGACGGATAGCTTCGTGTGCTTCCTGAGCTCCCTTGGCGTGAGTGTGGAACTGCCTGACTTTAGAGTATTCTTCTCCGAAACTTTCCGTTATTGTCTGTTTTATGGTGTTGATAGCCAGAGAGGAAAGATTGGTGGAGTCTGTTCTCATATAGGTGATCTTTCCGCTCTCGTAAAGAGCCTGGGCCACTCTCATTGTCTGGGATACAGAGAAGCCGAGTTTACGGCTGGCCTCCTGCTGCAGGGAAGACGTTGTAAAAGGAGGAGCCGGATAACGGAAAGCCTGTTTCTTCTCAATGGAACCGATATTGAAGCGGCATCCGCCGTTGCATTTCTGAAGGAAAGCAAGCGCTTCTTCCCTGGTCTGGAATTTTCCTTCCAGCGTTGCGCTCAGCTTGACCTTTGCGGCTGCGCTTTCCGGATGGAAAAGTCCAGTAACCTTGAAGAAAGGAGTTGAGGAAAAATTCTGGATTTCCTTTTCCCTGTCAACTATAAGCCTTACGGCAACACTCTGTACTCTTCCGGCGGAAAGGCCTTTGCCCACCTTTCTCCAAAGAACAGGAGAAAGCTCAAATCCCACAATGCGGTCCAGAACCCTTCTGGCCTGCTGGGCGTTTACCAGATTGTCATCTACGCTTCTCGGATTCTGAACGGCGTCCAGAATGGCGTTTTTTGTAATTTCGTGGAAAACAATCCTGCGGGTATTTTCCGGCTTGAGTCCCAGGCGGTTCTGAAGATGCCAGGCAATAGCTTCTCCCTCGCGGTCTTCATCGCTTGCCAGATAAACTACTTCCGCCTTGTCTGCCAGAGCTTTCAGTTCCGATACCACTTTCTTCTTGTCTGACGGAACCTGATAATTCGGCTTGAAGCCGTGTTCTATGTCTATGCCCAGGGCTGTCTTGGGCAAATCGCATATGTGTCCGAAGCTTGATTTTACTGTGTATCCCTTTCCCAGGAATTTCTCGATAGTCTTGGCTTTGGCCGGAGACTCTACAATGACTAGTTTCTCTCCCATATTCCCTTCGTTTGTTTTAATGGAGGTGCAAAGTAAATCATTAACTCCCGTTTATTCCAAATTTTTATTTGTATTTTTGTTTTTTGAACCAGTTTTTGCAACTCTTGCCCTTTGGGCAAATTTTTAGATGAAAAAGATTATGAGTTTTAAGATAAAAAACCGGAAACGTTTTATAAAATGGCTGTGGCTCATTGTATTCAGCCCCGTTATTCTGATACTTGTGGCCCTGCTGCTGGTTTGGATATTCGCCGATATTCCGTCTTTTGAAGAGCTGGAAGATCCTCAGAGCAACCTGGCCACCCAGATCATCGCCGATGATGGAACCCTTCTGAATACCTACCACGTGGAAAACAGGTCCTATTCTAATTACGAGGAATTGAGCCAGAACCTCAAAGACGCCCTTGTGGCTACGGAAGACGCCCGTTTCTACGACCATAGCGGAATTGACGGAAAAAGCCTTGTAAGGGTTGCCGTAAAGAGTATAGCCCTTGGCAATCGTGCGGAAGGCGGAGGAGGCAGCACCTTGAGCCAGCAGCTGGCAAAGAGTCTTTTCCCTAGAGGAGAGGGCAAGGGCAAGCTTAAACTCATAACCACCAAGCTGAAAGAATGGATTACGGCTGTAAAGCTGGAAAGAAGCTACACCAAGGAAGAGATAATGAGCATGTATTTGGATGCGGTATTCTTTGGCAGGAACGCCTACGGAATCAAGAGTGCTTCGGCCACATTCTTTGGCAAGCTTCCTAAAGATCTTACCGTGGAGGAGGCCGCGCTTCTGGTTGGAATGGTCAACAAGCCGACAAAGTACAATCCGGTGCGCAATCCTGAGCTTTCTCTCCAGAGGCGCAACCACGTGCTCAAGCAGATGAACAAGTACGGTTACCTGACAGACGCCCAGTACGACAGCATAGTCAAGATTCCTATCATCCTGGCATCCAAAGGAGACGTGGACGTATCAAACGGGCAGGCCCCTTACTTCAGAGATATGCTCAAGAGGATAATGAGCGCAAACGAACCTAAGCGTTCTTCCTACGCCAACTATTACGACTATCAGCAGGATTCCATCAACTGGAAAGACAATCCTCTGTACGGATGGCTGAACAAGAACTTCAAGCCAAACGGAGAAAAATACGTTCTGGAAAAAGACGGCCTGAAGATTATTACTCCTATCAATCCTAAGATGCAGAGATATGCCGAACAGGCTGCGGTAGAGCATCTGAAATATCTTCAGCCTTTGTTCAGAGACGACCTCAAGTACAGGAAGAACTTCCCGTTTGCAGACGGGACTCCTCAGAATGTGATAGAAACCCTAATGAGCCGTGCCCGCCGCTGGAGCGACCGCTACAAGAATATGAAAGAGGCCGGCTTCTCCGAGTCTGAAATAGAAAAGAGCTTTACGGAAAAGACCAAGATGAGGGTATTCGCTTGGAACGACAAGGGTTATATAGATACCCTTATGACTCCGGACGACAGTATCCGCTATTTCAAGTCTTTCCTTCGCACAGGCCTTATGGCAATGGAGCCTGAGACTGGATATGTAAGGGCTTATGTAGGCGGAGCCAACTACAATTACTTCAAGTACGACCAGGTTATGCAGGGCCAGAGGCAGGTAGGTTCTACCTTCAAGCCATTCCTCTACACTCTTGCAATGCAGGAGGGATTCACCCCTTGCGATGTGACGGTTAATCTTCCGCAGTCTTTTGTCATAGGAAACAATGTCTGGACTCCTAAGGGAGGAGGCAATGGAGCCACCGTTACGCTCAAGTGGGGAATCACCACTTCCAACAACAACGTTTCCGCTTATCTGATGAAACAGTTCGGCCCGGAAGCCTTGGTTCAAATGGCTCACAATATGGGTCTGAAATGCTATCTGGAACCAGTACATTCTCTCTGCGTGGGCAGTGCTGACGTGCCTGTTTACCAGATGGTAAGCGCATACAATACTTTCCCTGGAATGGGGGTTTACGTAGATCCTCTGTATGTTCTCAGGATTGAGGACAAGAACGGCAGGGTTCTTACCAATTTTGCATCGAGAAAGAGAGAGGCCATTGGAGCCAGCACGGCATACACGATGATTGGAATGATGCGCAGCGTGGTTGATGCCGGAACCGGTGCCAGAATCCGCCGCTATATCCAGGGCGGAGAAATTGCCGGCAAGACCGGAACAACAAACGACAACTCAGACGGATGGTTCATTGGCTATGTTCCTAGGCTTACAGTAGGAGTTTGGGTTGGAGCAGAAGACCGTCAGGTTCACTTCCGCTGGACAGGTATGGGACAGGGAGCCAGCGTGGCTCTTCCTATATGGGCTCTGATGATGAAGAAAGTCCTGGATGACCCGTCAATCCCGATCAGCATAGACGATCATTTTGCCAAACCTCAGGGCTACAGCATAGACTGCATACCAGCTCATTCAACCTCCGATCCAGATGTGGATGCAGACAACTTCATAGAAGAGAACTAAGATGAAAACAATAGCAGTTTTTTGCGGCGGGGACTCCTCTGAAAGGGAAGTTAGCGTCCTTTCCACCTTGAACACTCTAAAGCACATAGACCGCCAGAAGTACAATCCTTTCATCGTCTTCATAGAAGGCACAGACTGGTTTGTGCTTTCTCCGGAAAATCAGACAGTTGAAACTGTATTGGCGCATAAAGGAGCGCCCACTGTGGACAAGAATGGTTTTTCATTCATTGCTGAGGAAAGAAGAATAACTCCCGATGCCGCTTTGATTATGATTCACGGAACTCCGGGAGAAAACGGCCTTCTGCAGGGCTATCTGGAAATGCAGAAAATTCCGTTCACTTCCTGCTCTTCTTTTGTCTCCGCGATTACTTTCGACAAGCATTCCTGCAAAAGGTTTCTGGACTTTGCCGGAGTCAAGATGGCAGACGATATTTTCATCAGCAAGAACAGGCCTTATTCTCTCCGCGAGATTATCCGCCAAGTGGGCCTTCCGATGTTTGTCAAGCCAACCGTGGGAGGCAGCAGCTTTGGAGTAACCAAGGTTAAGAGCGAAGCGGAGCTTCAGACTGCAATTGACAAGGCTTTCAAGGAGTGCGGAACCATTCTGGCAGAAAAAGCCGTAAGCGGAAGGGAAATGACCTGCGGAGTTTTCATGTTCCACGGCAAAATTACGGCCCTTCCTGTAACCGAGATAGTTACAGACCGAGAATTCTTTGATTACGAAGCTAAATACCTGGGAGAAAGCCAAGAAATCTGCCCTGCCAGAATAACTCCGCGCCTGAGCGCCAAGATCCAGAATCTGACAGAAAGCATCTACTCCTATATGGGTTGCCGCGGCATTGTCAGGATGGACTACATAGTTACAGAAAATGAAGATATCTACTTCCTTGAAACCAATACCGTTCCGGGAATGACTGAAATGAGCCTTGTGCCAAATATGCTCAGGGTTGCCGGAATAGATATAACGGACTTTGTTTCAAGTCTAATAGAAGAGTCCTTTGTCCCTAGATAAAACACATCAAACGAATCAATATACTAGAACATGGAACTACCTTTTGCAGAATCGTGGAAAATAAAAATGATTGAGCCTATCCGCCGCTCAACCCTTGAGGAGAGAAAGAAATGGCTGGCTGAGGCTCACTATAATGTATTTCAGTTGAAGGCCGAACAGGTATATATAGACCTTCTCACCGACAGCGGAACCGGCGCTATGAGCGACCGCCAGTGGTCTGAACTTATGCTCGGCGACGAGAGCTATGCCGGAGCCACCTCTTTCTACAAGTTTGAGGCTATGGCAAAGAAGATTTTCGGTATGCCTTATTTTATTCCGACTCACCAGGGAAGGGCCGCCGAGAACGTTCTCTTCTCCTACCTGGTAAAGGAGGGCAACGTAATCCCCGGCAACGCCCATTTCGATACCACCAAGGGCCATATAGAAAGCCGCAAGGCCAAGGCAATTGACGTAACCACAGACGAGGCCAAGGATACCCAGAAAGAGGTTCCTTTCAAAGGCAACGTTTCTCTGGAAAAGCTTGAAAAAGTGCTCGTTGAGAACAAGGGCAACGTGCCGTTTATGGTACTTACCGTTACCAACAATACCGTTGGCGGACAGCCTGTTTCAATGAAGAACATCAAGGATACCTGCGCTCTCTGCCACAAGTACGGAGTGCCTGTAGTGATGGATTCCGCCCGCTTTGCCGAGAACGCGTATTTCATCAAGACAAGGGAAGAAGGCTATGCTGACAAAACCATCAAGGAGATTGCCCTTGAGATGTATAAGGACGCAGATGCCATGACAATGAGCGCCAAGAAAGACGGCGTTGTGAATATGGGCGGTTTCATCGGAACCAGAAACAAAGAGTGGTACGAAGGTGCCAAGCTCTTCTGCATTCCATTTGAAGGCTATGTAACCTACGGAGGCATGAACGGCCGCGACCTCAACGCCCTGGCCCAGGGTCTGGACGAGAACACCGAGTTCGATATGCTCCATACCCGTATCCATCAGGTCCAATACCTTGCAAGCCTGCTTGACGAATACGGCATTCCTTACCAGAGGCCTGCCGGTGGACACGCCATCTTCGTGGATGCTGACAAGGTGCTCACCGATGTCCCTAAGGAGGAATTCCCTGCCCAGACTTTGACCTGCGAGCTTTATCTTGAGGCCGGCATCAGGGCCTGCGAGATCGGCTATATGCTGGCAGACCGTGACCCTGTGACAAGAGAAAACCGCTTCGGCGGCCTGGATCTTCTCCGTATGGCAATTCCAAGAAGGGTTTACACAGACAACCACATGAAGGTAATAGCCGCTGCCCTGAAGAACGTTTACGACAGGCGCAAGACCATCACAAGAGGCGTTGCCATTGAATGGGAAGCTCCTCTGATGCGCCACTTCACCGTCCAGCTCAAGAGACTTGGATGACAATCAGAGAGTTCATAGATGACTGCAAGAAAAGGCTGCTTCCGCTCTACGGTAAAGAGGAAGCGGCCTCTCTTGCATCAAGAGCTCTTGAAGACATCTTCAACATCTCCCGCACTCATCAGCTCACATATCCGGAAGAAGTGATTCCTGCCGCTTTGAACCCTTCTGATGTCATTGAGCGTCTGGCTTCCGGTGAACCGGTCCAGTATATTGCCGGCTTTGAGTATTTCTGCGGAGAAAAGTTCAAGGTCGGCCACGGAGTCCTGATTCCACGGCCTGAAACAGAGGAACTGGTAACTCATATCCTCAGCGATTTGAAAGATCTGAAGAATACTCAGAACAAACCTAAAGTTGCTCCGTTCAAGATATTCGATATCTGCACGGGCAGCGGCTGCATAGCCTGGACTCTCCACAAGAGGCTCTCTGAAACCATTACTCTTGAAACTTACGGATGTGACATATCAGACACGGCCCTTCAATACGCCAAGAGTCAAAAACTCCTATACTCCAGCCGCTGGCCGATGTTCTTTAAATATGATGTATTGAATGGTGATTTCCTTGCACTGAAGTCTTTCATCGGAAAACTCGATGTAATCGTCTCCAACCCTCCTTACATCGCTGAGAAAGAAAAGGAACTGATGCACAAAAACGTGCTGGACTTCGAGCCAAAGGAAGCCCTATTTGTTCCGGACAGCAATCCGATTCTGTTCTACGATAAAATCGCCGAGATTGCCAAAGAACTCCTCACGCCAGGCGGCCTTCTCTACTTTGAAATCAACCCTCTATTCGCCGATAAAATAGAGCAGATGCTGAAAAAGAAAAACTTCCAGAATATAAGCATCCTGGAAGACCTTTCCGGCCGCAGCCGCTTTGCCTTTTCGAGGAGAGACTTATGATATGATAGCAATTAGATCAATATACCTCCCAGGCTCCTTTTAAGGAGAACCAGAATTCTTTGCCTTTACCGAGCAGATATATATTGCGGCTTTTGACATTGAATATTTTGAAATCCCGGCTTTTGTGCAGATTGTCAAAAGGACCGTTTTCATCAAAGACTATTATTCCATGCCTTGAAGTGGATTTAGTCAGTTTTACTTTGATCCTGGGCGGGAAATACTGAATCTCGGTTATAATACCTTCCGTCATATCCTTGTAGGAACCGGTTCTATGCAGGATATTCTCTTCTTTTTCAGTTGTGCATCCAAAAGGAAAAATGTAATAAAGCCGGGTCCCCACTTTCAGCCCTTCTTTTTCAAATATGGGACGGTTGCGGTTTCCATGATACTCAAGTTCGCGGTCGTCCCAAAGATTGCTTAATCCCATATTTTCAAATTTCTCATATTTCTTTTTCAAATCATCCGGAAGGATATGGTTTCTGTTATCCTCTTTAATTCTTTCCAGCCCGATATCTTTGTTCTTTTTCCAGTTATGATAAGCCTCTTCGATAATCCAGGACATGTTTTCAGGCTCCCTCACACCTATGCTTTTAAAATAGACAGCCAGACGTGAATTCCACCACAACAGCCATCTGTTTCTTAACCACATGCCATTTTGATCAATTATATCGTTATAGCCAAAAGCGTCTTTTTCTTCATCTGTGAGCAGGGAATCCAGACATCTGACAGCGTCCTCCAGATCTTTTGGGATATAGTGACCATTGATTCTTTCTGCCTGCCGGAAGATTTCTATAAGTGTAGTAAACCCTTCCTTTGTCTGAGCTTTGGAGCAGACAGCAAAAACAATTGTTACAATGAAAGACAGCAGTATGTGGCGTGCGGTTTTCATATAATCAGTCTTCCTGGAAAATATCTCTTACGATTTGAGGAATTGAAGAGGCGCGGATGACTTTGATCTTCTTGTGCTGCTTTTCTTCTTTCTGGCTGTAGGAGGAGATGTAGATTCTCTCGAAACCGAGTTTTTCCGCTTCGGCGATTCTTCTCTCTATCTGGGAAACAGGTCTTATTTCTCCACTGAGGCCCACTTCTGCCGCAAAGGTATATTTCTGGCTTATGGCAACATCAAAGTTGGAAGACAGAATGCTCATTATGATGGCAAGGTCACAGGCCGGGTCGGCAACCTTGATGCCTCCGGCAATATTCAGGAAGACATCCTTTGCGCCAATCTTGAAGCCGACTCTCTTTTCCAGGACTGCCAGCAGCATATTGAGCCTTCTGACATCAAAGCCGGTGGCGGAACGCTGAGGAGTGCCGTATGCGGCGGTTGAGACAAGAGCCTGCACCTCAATCAGGAACGGGCGGGTGCCATCCAGCATTGCGGCAACAGCGCTGCCACTGAGGGTTTCCTCGTGGGTGGAGATGAACATCTCGCTAGGGTTGAGGACTTCTCTGAGGCCAGTTCCAGTCATCTCGTACACAGCCAGTTCGGCAGAAGCCCCGAAGCGGTTTTTGATGCTTCTGAGAATGCGGAAGGAATGCCTTGTGTCTCCTTCAAACTGGAGAACAACATCTACTATATGCTCCAGAACCTTAGGGCCGGCAATGGTGCCGTCTTTGGTGATGTGGCCGATGATGATTACAGGGGTGTTGGTCTCTTTGGCAAACCTCAGGAGAGAAACGGCGCATTCCTTAACCTGGGATACGCTACCGGCAGATGATTCCACAGCTGTGGAAAAGATGGTCTGTATGGAATCTATGATTATCAGCTCAGGCTTTATTGCCTTTGCCTGGTCTATTATGTTGTCAAGGGAGGTTTCAGGAAGAATGTAGCAGCCGTCGTGGATACCGCCAAGCCTTTCCGCCCTCATCTTTATCTGGCGGGCGCTCTCCTCGCCTGATACATAGAGAGTTTTAAGGTTAGGGTTGGAAAGCGGAATCTGCAGGCTGAGGGTGGATTTTCCGATGCCCGGCTCTCCCCCGACCAGAACCAGGGAGCCTTTTACCATACCTCCGCCAAGGACACGGTCCAGCTCGCCCAGAGAGCCGAAAGAAATCCTTTCCTCATTGCCGCTGGCCTCGATTTCAGACAGTTTTTGTGGCTTTGCGTTAATGCCAGGAGCAGCATAACTCTTGGAAGAAGGGCCTTCGCCGCGGCTTATCACCTCCTCCACCATAGTGTTCCACTGTCCGCAGGAAGGGCACTGCCCCAGCCATTTCGGACTCTCATAACCGCAGTTGTTGCAGAAAAACGCTTTCTTGACCTTTGCCATAACTATTATCTTCCCAAGACAAATATAACGTAAAATGGTTATATTTGTGAAAAGCAAAATGCAATCTTTATGAAACGATTATTTCTTTTCTCAGCGATAGTGCTGGGCCTTATGGCTCCACTTTCCGCACAGGACTCTGATTTTGCAAACAAGGTTGACAACTACGTAAAGCAGGTGATGGAAACCTGGCAAATTCCGGGAGCTTCCGTTGCCGTGTCGGTTGACAACAAGGTTGTCTTTATGAAGGCTTACGGAGTGAAGGAACTCAGGCCTGCGGACGGAGTGGGCTTTGCAGGAGTAAAGTACGATGAGTGCAAGTTCACACAGGCCGGAGTGAAGCCTGTTGTCAACAAGCCGGGAGACCCGGTAAAGACCTCTTCCATGTTCCAGATAGCCTCTGTGTCAAAGTCCTTTACGGCAACGGTGATGGCTCAGCTGGTTAACGAGGGCAAGTTCAAGTGGACAGATACAGTAAAGAAACTGCTGCCGGACTTTGAGATGTTCAAGGACAATCCTTATGTTTCAAACAACATGCTCGTTAGAGACGCCCTTCTGCACTCAACAGGTCTTGTGGATGAAGCCGGAACCTACTTCGGAAACCTGGGCTATGACAGGGAAGACACCTACAAGCTTCTGGGCTTCCTGAAACCTGGATTCAGTTTCCGCAGCGGCTATGACTACAACAACATCACATTTGTTGTATGCTCCAAGCTGATAGAGAAATACACCGGCAAGAGCTGGGAAGACAATGTGCGTGAAAGAGTGTTCAAGCCTCTGGGAATGAAATCATCCACGATGAATGCAGACGGCTTTGCTGCTGCAAAGGATGTGGTTACTCCTCACGACTACACCTATGCAGGAGGCGGAAAGGTTGCCGTGCTTCCTCTTTACGGAGACGAGCAGGCTCTCAACTGGCTGACAGTGATCGGTCCGGCCGGCAGCCTTGTTTCCAATGTGGAAGACCTGATCAGGTATGCCCAGTTCCACTGCAACAACGGTTATGTTGTCAATCGCGACGGTAACGGTAATGTGGTTGATACAACTTTCGTGATGCCGAGAAGGGCAATGCTTCCTCTGCACCGCGGATACACAGTTGTAAGCCAAGACTCATCGATGATGAGACTTTACGGAATGTGCTGGTTCATAGAGCAGAACCACGACTACAAGCTTTACTTCCACACGGGAACTTCCTGGGGAGTAACAGCCATCTGCTACTATGTTCCTGAACTGAAACTGGCCGGATGCGTGCTGCTCAACTGCGAGGTTGGAGCAAATCCGAGATATGCTATTATGAGAAGGGTGATTGACCTTGTCAGAGGAGCCAAGGAGCCTCTCAGAGACTACAGCGCCGAGTACTGGAAAGACTACACCACATCCAGAGACAAGGCCATCGCCGAGCAGAAAGCAAAGCCGAAACCTGAGGTTCTTCCGGAAGTTGCCGACAAGAGCATCTTTGCCGGAACCTACACCAAGGAAGCTCCGTTCGGAGACATTATCATCACATACGAGAAAGGAAAACTTTACCGCATTCCTGTGAAGTATGCAGACAAGAAAGAGTGGAAGAAAGAACTCAAGCACAAGAGCGGCACAACCTATGTATTCCGTTCAGACGGGCACGGCTTTGAGCTGACTTTCAGGATGGAAGACGGCAAGGTTACAGGATTTGACCAGGAGTTCGGAGAAGGCGAGGAGAAGGCATTTGGCGGCTGGACAAGGAAATAAAAGAAGACAGATATGAAAAGATTTTACTCTTCAATAATGCTGCTGGCAGCATTGCTGCTCAGCATTCCGGTTATGGCACAAACCCAGAAGAAGCCGGTTATTGGAATATCCTGTTCCATAGACGGAACAACCGTTGAAGTTGGAATGACATATGTTGTAAGCGTCCGTAAAGCCGGCGGTATCCCATTCATCATTCCGATTACAACATCAGACAAAGAGATTGATGAATATCTGGACCGTATAGACGGCCTGCTAATGACTGGAGGAGAGGATGTTAGTCCACTGCTTTTTGGGCAGGAGCCTAGCCCTTTCCTGGGAACGGTTGTTCCAGAAAGGGATACATATGACCTTGCGCTTATCAGGAAAGCCGTTCTGAAAGGTATTCCTGTTCTAGGAATTTGCCGAGGCATACAGTGCCTGAACATTGCAATGGGCGGAGACTTGATCCAGGACATACCGTCTGAAGTAAAGGATGCTATCCAGCATCGCCAGACAGGTCCGCGCTCTTACGGCAGCCACACCATAATGATTGAGAAAGGGTCGCTTATGGAGAAATTGCTTGGAAGCGGAGAGGTTGCAGTTAATTCCTTCCACCATCAGGCTTGCGGGAAAATTGCTCCTGGGTTCAAGGTTACCGCAAAGTCTTCTGACGGAATCGTAGAGGCAATCGAGAGTCCGGACGGAAAGTTCTATGGTGTGCAGTTCCATCCGGAAGGATTCGTGTATGCCGGCAAAAAAGAGTTCCTGCCAATCTTCCAGCATCTTGTAAAACTTGCGTCTGAGTATTCAGCCCACAAGTAATTATTCCGCTCTGCCTGAATTGGATATGAGTTTGGAGATAAGAGCATTGAGAGAGTCTGCCCCAAGCAGGCTCTCTGCCGTTATATGCATCCGGTACTTCCAGACCTGATCCTTGGATTTCGGATCATTTATCCTTTCTGAATAAGGGAAGCGGCTTCTGAGTTTGGAATCCAGGCTCATCCAGTCCTGAATTGAAACAAGGGCAAACATGCTGTCTTTCCCCAGGATGTTTTCTATCTCAGCAGCGCATTCCTGTTCTGTAGCGTCGAAATATGTCTGCTTTTTGTCTGGAGAGGCAAAGCTGATTGTCTTGATTCTTTCACCGAGCCACATCCTGAGAGTCTTGGACTGTGGAGTGGAAGAATAGATAGCGCCAAGGTAAGGAGTTTGTGGATTGTCCTCCGCTTTTGACAGTGGCAGAAGCCTCAGGCTTTCCCAGCCATTGCCCCAAGCCATCAGGTTGGATGCAGCAACCAGCTGAGGAATCATCTTGTTGTAGATAGGACGTTCTTCCTCTGTGCAGACATCTTCTTCTCTGATGCTGAAAATATCGAGATACCAGCTCATTACCCTCATCCGCTTTTTCCACCACATAAAGTTTTCTTCTTCCAGAGCCTTCCAGTTGAAGACGGCGAATCCGTCTTTTGCTTCTTCTTTGAACAAGTGAGGGAACTTCCAGGTGTCCACGCTGTTTTTCAGCACTCTCATCTGGAGTTCTCCCTTTATGGCGATGCCTTTTGAATGGGCGTATTTTATTACGTCATCCATCTGGCGGAAAAGATGGAACTGAAGCCAGATATAGAACTGAGTCTTCTGATGAATTTGCTTTATAGTCTCCCAGTTGAATCTTCCGAGAACGGAATGGGCGGCCGCAAACGTTTTGCTGAGAACCCTTCCGCCGAAAGCCACGGAAAGGTCTTCCGAATATTTGCTGAACCCTCCCCAGAGGGAAAAGTCTGCTGTGTTGTAAGTGTCTCTTAGAGCGCTGAAAAGAGCATAACCGTAAACCCAGTCTTTGTGCTCGCCAAGGAACTTGTAGAAATCCGGATGGGCCGCATCTGTCTTGCCCCTTTCTTCAAACAGATCTTCCAGATATTTTTTCTTGAAAAAGTAGAGGTCTTCGTAATCTACGGTTGCCCTGCGGTTAAGCGATTTCATCTCCTTCTGGGCATCTTTTTCTTTCTGCTTGTCTTTCAACGGACTGAGGGTTGCCAGAGAAAGATACAGAGGATTTATACCCAAGGATGTAATGCATCTGTACGGGTCTGAATCTGCTCCGGTGAAAGTGTTGGCCGTGTCGTTTACAGGCAGTATTTCCACCACTTTCATTCCTGTCTTTGAAGCCCAGTCTATAATGGCCTTAAGATCTTCTATGCATCCGCATCCGCTGCTTGATTCTGTCCTCAGGGAGAATACCGGAACGCTGCATCCTGCAAACTTGCGGCTGGCTGGCGGGAATTTTACCTGGGAGTGCTCTTTGATTACGGTTTCGTTTCTGTCTATTTTTGGAATGAGAAATTCTCTTTCCTTGTCCTCTGGAAGAGTTTCAAAAATGTATTCTCCGGTCTTTTGGTTGACCATCGCCAGCTTGTATTTCAACGTCTGGCCTTCAAGGCCTTGGGTGCAGAAACTGGCTATCCATTTCAGTCCTTTGAGCCTTGCCATCTTGACTCCTTGTTCCGGCTTCCAGCCTCCCAGCCTTTTGCCTTCTCCGCAAAGCACAATCCTGCAGTCTCTTGGCACATTAGGCACAACAGCCCTGATTATCAGCTCGTGAGTTTCGTTGTGGGTTTGGGTGTAAGGGCTGTACCTGGCTCCGTAGAACACGTGGGCAAAAGGATCCGTCAAGAACGGAGCCTCTTCCGTATATTCCTGCCAATGGTCTATGCTCTCGATTTTTGCCGTCGCTGAGTTAAGGGCAAGCCTTCTTCCGCCTCCCACTTCATATCTGATGGTTCCGTCTGGGCTTTTGACAAAATACTTGTAGAATAGCACCCTTTCCTTCAGAGAATCAAATACCAGCCTGGCTTCCCATAGAGTTTCCCCGGCTGGATTCTTGCCCGCGGCCGTCATTTTGAAGGCATTGTCTGGATAGTATTTTCCAAGGAGGGGAGAAGAGCCCGTGATATAGACTTCATCACCCGGCAAGGTATCGACTCTTACTCTGAAGTATATGTTCATTGTTTTGTAATATTTCTTTTGTACCAGGCATAGTAAATCAGAGAAACCACGCCGCACAGAATCATTGAAAGAGCCTGGGACTCATGGCTTATAGTGGCAAACACAACGCCGTCGTTCCATTGCACGGCATATACTTCGGAAGCCGCTAAAGCTATGATGAAATGGTAGGCCCCGATTCCTCCCTGAACAGGAATCACCCAGCCGAAACTGCCCACAACCATAAGGAAAAGAGCATCTTTCCAACCCAATCCCTCCAGAGCAGGGAAAGCTTCAATCGTAAAGTAGCTCGTAGCATAGAAACTTCCCCAAAGAAGAATAGTGTAGAGGAAGAAAAGCCATTTGCGCTTCATCTTGAAGGCGGCTTTGATTCCCTGCCACATATTTGAAAGAAAGCCTATTATTTTGGAGCCTATCTTGGTCTGTGCTATTGTTTTACGAAAAGCGTAAGTCAAAATGGCAAGCAGAACCACTGAACCCAGAATTATGAAAACCAGCCTCAGCGATGAGGATGTGAATTTTCCTGAAGCGGGATCTATCATCTGGTTGGAGAAGAATTCCCCGAATTCGTTCCAGCATAGAAAAGCAAAGCTGACTCCTATCAAAACCAGGCAGAACAGATCCCAAGCCCTTTCTGCCACTACGGTACCCACGGCGCCTTCAAATGTGGTGTTTTTCTTAAGGGTGCTGACCACGCCGCAACGGGCCACTTCACCGATTCTTGGGAAGGCAAAATTTGCAAGGTTGCCTATGGAAACGCCGTGATATGAAGCCCATACGGAGGAATCCGGATCTATCTGGCCCAGCAGCATCTTCCATCTTGCTCCTCGGATCAGGTATTCGAAAAAGCCTGTTGCAACGGCGGCGGCAATCCAGCCCCACCGGCAAGTGGATAGGCCAGCCACAAATTCTCCCCAGCTTATTTTCCTGAAACTGAAATACAAAAGCACGACCGCCAAGGCCAGCATCAGGACATATTGGATTATATATTTTGCGGAAAACCGTTTGGTTTTTCCCTCTGCCATACAAACTCTTTTTTTGAATGAGAACAAATTTACGCAAAATAAATGATACCTTTGTAAAGGAGCAAATTTTAGAAAAGAATGAAATCTATCATAGGAATCGGCAATGCTCTTACTGATGTTCTGGCAGTGATGCCGGATACGAGCATCCTGAAAAAATACAATCTTCCTATAGGCAGTATGCAATGGGTTGACCGCCAGACGGCAAACGGAATATGGGAAGATATTAAAGACCTTAAGATACAAATTGTTCCGGGAGGAAGCGCAGCCAATACCATTGCAGGCGCGGCCATTCTGGGAATGCGCAGCGCCTTTGTGGGAATGGTTGGAGACGATGCCCCGGGCCGCCTTTTCAAGGAGAGCCAGGAGAGCATAGGCATCCGTCCGCATCTGTTGACGGGAAAAGACGCCAGCGGAAGAGCCATAGTGTTTATAACTCCGCCAAACGCAGAGCGCACTTTTGCAGACTATATGGGCGCGGCCCTGGAGCTTGGGGCAGATGATCTGAGAGATTACTTTTTTGCGGGGTACGACATTCTTCATATAGAGGGCTATCTGGTTCAGAACCACGATCTTGTTCGCCGTGCCGTTCAGATTTGCGCCCAGTTGGGAATGACTATATCAATAGACCTTGCAAGCTATAACGTAGTTGAAAGCAATTATGATTTTCTCCACGAGATAGTTGAAAAATACGTGGACATTGTCTTTGCCAACGAGACTGAGGCCAAGGCCTTTACAGGCAAGGGGCCGCAGGAGGCGCTGGAAGACATT
The DNA here is from genome assembly GCA_016285455.1 of Bacteroidales bacterium. GTDB lineage: Bacteria > Bacteroidota > Bacteroidia > Bacteroidales > UBA932 > Egerieousia. Next base: position 54,174 of record JAEEQS010000009.1, on the reverse strand, counting down.
TCCAGACTGTGCAAAATAGCAGTCGTAAAGGTGGGAAAAGAAGGTTCTCTGGTTAAAAGCGGCCAAAAGATTTACAGAATAGATCCTTTCCTGGCCAATGCAGTAGACGCTACCGGTGCAGGAGACCTTTACGCCGCCGGTTTCCTTTACGGTTTTGCCCAGGATCTTCCTCTGGATATCTGCGGAAGCATAGGCTCTTACGTATCGTCCAGGATTGTGGAAGTTGTGGGAACCAAGTTAGACGGAACAACCTGGAAAAACATAAAGGAAGAAGTAGCTAGAATTATCGCTGAGGGATAAAATGAAACAGTATTTCAAGATAATAGCCATTGCCGCCGCGGTTGCCCTGCTTCCGCTGCAGTGGATTTTGCTCTTGAAGGTTTACAACTCTCTGGAAAAGAATCTTTACACTACAGTTGACGAGTGTTTCCGCAACGCTGTGGAAGAGGAGTCCCTTTCCCGGTTCGGCCGCTTGGATACTACGGGGGCGCTAGTGGGAATCAGAGACTATCTGGAAATGAACGGAAGCAGCGTCAACCTGGACAGCATCAGGGCTGCCTTTGCCGAAAACCTTGCGGAAAAGGAGCTCCAGAATCTGAGCTTCAAGGTGTTCGAGACTCAGAACGACACCAACTTCTACCGCACGGCCGATGATTTCCTCATCGATCCGGTTATGGAAAAGACCTCTTTCTCTTCTATGATCACCCACATCGTTCCAACTTCCCCGGATCTTTCAAGAGGCGTGGCAGCTGAGATTACAAATCCCTACAGCGCTATACTTCCAAGCATTAAGATGCTGATAATCTTCTCGCTGCTGCTTGTGCTGTTCGTTATCTGGTGCCTTTGGAAAATGATCCGCACCCTGGGCCGTGTGACTTTCATAAACAACCTGAGAAAAGACCATACCTACGCGATGATTCACGATATGAAGACTCCACTGTCTTCCATAATGATAATCGCTGAGGATTTCAAAGACAATTCGGCAATCAATTCTGATCCCGATACAAGGGAGCAGCTCAAGATTCTGGATGACGAATGCGGCCATCTGAACCGCATTTGCGAAAAGGTCATCAACGTTGCCAAAGTAGACAACAAGAAACTGAAGTTCGTCTATGAGAAGATAGACCTGGAAGAATTCTTTTCCGGCATAAAAGCCAGACTAGACGCCCTTTATCCAACGGCTCAGAAAGAAGTGAATTTTTCCGCGGACCTTAGTCAGGAAAAATGGCTGATAGCGGACCGCCTTTACCTTACTGAAATCATAGACAATCTGATAGACAATTCAATAAAGTATTCCGGAAAGACGGTTAACATACTCGTTCGCAGCGTAAGACGCGGGAAAATTACGGAACTACGGCTCAAAGATGATGGATCCGGCTTTTCTCCAGAGGCTTCCAAACGCCTTTTCAAAAAGTTTGAAAGGGGAGAAAACACCGTGGGCATTTCCGGCCACGGAATAGGCCTCAACTATGTCTATCAGCTTATGCAATTCTTTGGCGGCTACGTGAAGATGGACAGCCAGATAGGCTTGTTCACCGAGGTGATTCTGGGTTTCCCTTCCCGCCGCCAGTACGATATCAAGGATTAAAACGTTAAAGTGATGATAAGACTGCTAATTGTTGAAGATGACACTAATCTCAGTTTCCTGATCAAGAAGAAGCTGGAAAAACAGGGAGACTATACCGTGGAAACCGCCATTGACGGCAAGGAAGGCCTGAAGGCAATAGCTTCTTTCCGCCCTGATATAATAGTTTCAGACCTTGAGATGGGAGACGGAATGGACGGCAACTCGATGATTGAGAAAATTCGGGAGTCTAGCAACGACATTCCGATAATCGTGCTCACCGGCAAGATGGAATTCCTCAAGCAGAGCGGCGCCAATATGTATCTCAAAAAGCCGTTCAACGTTCAGCAGCTGGATCTTAACATCAAGTCTCTTCTTCAGCAGAAAGGTATCGGAACAGAATCCGACAACTCCTATAAAATTGGCAAATTCACCTTTGACACATCAGCCAGAAGACTTATTCTCGGCGATGCCGAAACCCGTATAACTCCTACCGGAGCAAAGGTTCTTGAAATGCTCTGCCGCGAGATGGGCAAGTGCGTGGACCGCAAGAAGATACAGGGAACAATCTGGGGAGATTACGATAACGACAGCATCTCCCACAACCTTGATGTTCAGATAGACAAGCTCCGCGGAGCCCTCAAGGCAGACCCTGATGTATCTATCGAGATAATAAAGAAAACCGGCATCATCCTCAAAGGCTGATACCGGTTTCTTTGTTCTTCAAAAGTTTACTTGTACATTTCAAATCCAAGGTGTACGCCATCGTAATTCTTGCTCAGATCGCTGATGGTCTGAAGGTTGGCGTTGCCGCTCATTGCGCCTGCAACCTGGAGGATGTTGAGCAGTTTCTTGCTCTCGAAGTTCAGGTTGAGGCCTCTGGTTGAACGTGTGATGAAGGCAGTGCTGGAAAGAAGCAGGCTCTTCATCTTCAGGGTTCCAGATTCTGGATCGTAAGTGTAGGTTCCGTTCCAAGGAATGCCGTTGATTTTTGCCTGGAATTGGTTGTCCTGTGTGAATGTGAAGTAAGTGTTGTTTGCGCTGACTCCCACCTGCTGGAAAGTTGGCTCCAATTTGGTCTTGATCTGCGCGGCCACTGCAGCTCCGCCGGCCTTGGCAAGAAGGTTCTCGCTGGTGAAAGCGCAGGAAGGAGAATGGTATTTCCAGGTTCCAACAAGCTGGCTCTGGTCAATTCTGATTTTGCCGATTACAAGGTCAGCAATAGAAGTAACCGTATTCTCGTTTCCGAGAGATCCGAGGATAGATCCCAGAATGTTGCCGGAATCTGAAGAACCCATAGTGCCGCATCCTGCAAGAAGGAAAGCGGAAGCTAGTAGTGAAAGAATCTTTTTCATATCATCTGTTTTTTGGGTTTTCAATAAGTGAAAACACTGCCTCCGATGAATTCCCTCATTACGGAAGTAGGAGGAATGGCTTTTTGCTCTTCAGGTCCGAGAGCAATAATGCGGCTCAGGAAGTTGAGCAGCCTCAGGCTTTCAGAGTATGCCTTGCTCATAGGGGTAATTCTTCTCAGAAGAGGTTCTGCAAAGTACTTCAGCATCGGGAGCTCGTACAGCAGGAAGGAGTTGAACATAATGTCTGCGTTTTCCTGATAAGGGAAAATGTTCTTCCTTTCTCCTGCAATAACGCTAGGCCAGCGGTTGATTGTATCTTCTGCGGTATATCCGCGGAAGTAGTTGTCTCTGACCATTCTGCGGAGCATACGGTTGTCTGTTGTGGAGATATAGTTGTTCTCGTCTATAGAAAGAGAAGTAAGTGTTGAAGCATAAACCTTGAACTTCCTTTCCTCAGCGATTTTTTCTGTCAGTTCCGGATTAAGGGCGTGGATGCCTTCCATAATCAGGACATCGTCTTTTTTCATCTTTATAGTCTGCCCGTTAAGAGAACTCTTTCCGGTGCTGAAATCAAAAATCGGAAGAGTAACGCTTTCTCCAGCCATCAGCTTGTTCAGATGGTCGTTGAGCATATCCAGATTGAGGGCGTAAATACTCTCAAAATTATACTCTCCCTTCTCGTCTTTAGGTGTAAGTTCCCTGTCTACAAAATAGTTGTCCATAGCCACAACTACCGGATTGAGACCAAGGGCTTTCATCTGAAGGGCTATTCTCTTGGACGTAGTGGTCTTGCCGCTGGAAGAAGGGCCGGCAATCAGCACCAGTTTCACGTCGCGGCTCCTTTCTTTTATCTTGTCTGCGATAATAGCGTATTTGCGCTCGTGAAGCGCTTCGGCAAGCGAAATGCCCAACGCTCCCTTGCCTTCTTCTATGGCTTCGTTGATGGTTGCTATGTCTCTGGCTCCTATGACGTTGCACCAGTTGCTGTACTCCTCGAAAATCTCAGCTAGCTTTTTCTGATACCTTTGCGGAGGGAGGTCGTACGGATGCCACGGTTCCGGAGACTGGAGGCAGAAGCCGTCGCTGTAGAGTTTAATGCTCCAGCGGTCCAGCTGACCGGTAGAATAAACCAGAGGGCCGTAGAACAGATCGCCATAACCATCCAGATAATAAACGGTTACAAAATACTCTCCCATACTCTCGGCAAGGCGGGCCTTGGATTCCTGGCCGTGGCTGCGGAAAAGAGAGGAAGCAGAAGAGTTGGTCCTTTTGGTCTTGATGAATGGAATGTCTTTTTTGACAATCTCCCACATTTTCTTTTTCACAGCTCCCAGTTCTTCTTCAGTCATCGGAACTGTCTTGGTGAAGTCTTCCCTCATTCTCAGCTCTCCGTACTGCCCGTTCGGAAGATGATAGTCCATACAGAGGACACGGTCCGGGAAAAGCTCTCCAATCACCTTCTGGCACAGGAAGTTGAGAGAACGGCTGTAGCATCTTCTGCCGTCTGCGTCGCGGTAGGTGACAAAATGTACGGTGGAAGCAAGAAGGAGCTCAAACCCCAGCTCTTTGAGATCGTGGTTGACATATGCCGCCAGAACATCCATATTCTCCCAGTCATAATCCACAATCTGGAGCAGCTGCTTTAGCGTAGTGCGGGGCTCCACCTCATAGTATTGCTTGTTGTTGGTGCAGTATATTCTTATCTTTTCCATAATTATCAGAGTACTAAGTTAAGATATTTTCCGGTTACGCTGTTTTTGTTTTTGGAAACTTCTTCTGGAGTTCCCTCGGCGATTATCCGACCTCCGCCTTTTCCTCCCTCCGGACCCATATCCACAAGATAGTCCACGCTCTTGAGAACATCCAGGTTATGTTCAATTATCACCACGGTGTTTCCTTTTTCCACGATTTTCTGGAGAACGCCCAGAAGAACCTTTATATCTTCAAAGTGAAGACCGGTGGTAGGCTCGTCCAGAAGGAAGATAGAATTGCCAGTGTCTTTCCTTGAGAGTTCCGTAGCAAGCTTCACTCTCTGGCTTTCTCCGCCGCTGAGAGTGGTGGAAGGCTGACCAAGCTTAACGTAACCCAAGCCTACATCTTCCATAGCCTTGAGTTTCTGGTATATAGAAGGAATCTGGGAGAAGAAGTCCACTGCTTCACTCACAGTCATTTCCAGAACATCGTTGATATTCTTTCCCTTGTATTTTACCTCCAGAGTTTCCGCGTTGTAGCGTTTGCCGCGGCACTCCTTGCAGGTAACGTAAACACTAGGAAGATAATGCATCTCTATGGTCTCAACTCCGGCGCCTTTGCATACTTCGCATCTTCCGCCTTTTATGTTGAAGGAAAATCTTCCGGCCTTGAACCCGCGTATCTGCGCATCCGGCGTTTTCTCAAAAAGTTTCCTTATGTCTGAAAAGACATTCACGTAAGTGGCTGGGTTGGATCGCGGGGTTCGTCCAATTGGGGCCTGATCCACAACAATTACCTTGTCTATATTCTCAAGACCTTCTATGCCGCTGTATGGCAGAGCCCTTTCGGAAGAACGGTAGAAATGGTTTGTCAGAATAGGCTTAAGAGTTTGGTTTATAAGAGAAGACTTTCCGCTGCCGCTTACTCCCGACACTCCTACGAGGCATCCCAGCGGAATCTTCAGAGTCACGCCTTTGAGGTTATTGCCCTTGGCTCCCTTAAGTATGAGATAGTTGCCGTTTCCTTCCCTTCTTTTTGGAGGAAGGGCTATTTTGCGGACTCCCCTGATGTATTCCGCGGTAAGGCTTCCAAGTTTTTTGACCTTGGCCAGAGGCATTTTCTTCAGCTCTTCAATGGTAGTGTTCAAAAGAAGCTCTCCGCCCTTGCTTCCCGCTCCGGGGCCGAGATCTATCAGGCGGTCGCAGCTGAGCATAGTTTCAAGGTCGTGCTCCACCACCATAACTGAGTTGCCCTCATCGCGGAGTTTCTTGAGAGAATTGATAAGCTTTATGTTGTCTCTCTGGTGAAGGCCGATACTCGGCTCGTCCAGTATGTAAAGCACGTTCACAAGGCGGCTTCCGATTTGGGTGGCCAGGCGTATTCTCTGGCTTTCTCCTCCGCTGAGGGTGGCTGTGGCTCTGTCCAGAGAAAGATAATCCAGCCCTACGGCGCTGAGGAATCCCACCCTGTCTTTAAGTTCTTTGATAATGTCTCTGGCAATGAGTTTCTGTCTGCTGTCCAGAACTTTAGGAAGTTTTTCAATCCATTCCTTTAGGCTGGCCACATCCATTGCTGCCACCTGGGAGATATCTTTCCCGTCTATCTTGAAATAAAGAGCTTCTTTCTTAAGACGGGTTCCGCCGCATTCTGGGCACGGTATTTCTTCTATGTACCTTTCCTTGAGAATCTTTTTCCCTTCCTCCTGGTCCTCTTCTTCCTTGGCTTTGAGAGAGGCTGCCGCCCCAGGGAATGAAGCCAGAAGTGTTCCGTCTGCAAGGCTTACGCGGAAGAGTTCCTGTGTTCCGTAGAGAATCATGTTCATCACTTCTTCCGGGAGAGTTGAAATAGGGGAGTTCAGGGAGAAGCCATATTTCTTTGCCATAGCCTCCAGAATGCGGAAAGTATCTGAGTCTTTGTACTTTCCGATAGGCTCAATTCCGCCTCCGTTTATGGTTTTATGAGGATCTGGAATGATCCTGTCCATATCTATTCGGGTAATATATCCCAGGCCTTTGCATCTTGGGCAGGCTCCTTGCGGAGAGTTAAAAGAAAAGGTAAAAGGAGCCGGCTCAGGCAGAGATTCTCCGCTGTCTTCATCCATCAGATGCATCGAGAAATACCTCAGTGCTTCGTCTTCTTTTCCCAGCCTCAGTATCGCGATGGTTCCCTTGCCCCTTTCAAGTGCGGTGTTTATGGAAGAGTGAAGCCTTTTGTCGTCTTTATCCGTTGGGATGATTTTGTCAACCACGAGTTCTATAAAGTGGACCTTATAGCGGTCTAGCGGCTTAACATCGGCGAGCTCATAAATTTTCCCGTCTATCCTGACATGAGTGAAGCCCTTTTTCATAAGGCTGTCTGTCAGTTCTTTGTAATGGCCTTTCCTTCCTGCCACAAGAGGGGCTAACAGGTAGCATTTTTCATTGTTATACTCAGCGATAACAAGCCGGGTTATCTGCTCCGCTGTATATTTTACAAGTTTCTTTCCTGTAACAGGAGAATAGGCGTCTGAAGCCCGGGCGTATAAAAGGCGGAGGAAGTCATAGATTTCTGTGGTGGTGCCAACGGTCGAACGAGGATTGGCGCCGGTGGTTTTCTGCTCAATGGCTATGATGGGGCTAAGGCCAGTTATGCTCTCAACTGCAGGCCGTTCAAGTATGCCGATGAACTGCCTTGCGTAGGCGGAAAGGGTTTCCATATAGCGCCTCTGCCCTTCGGCGTAGATAGTGTCGAAGGCCAGGGTGGATTTTCCGCTTCCGCTCAGACCGGTAATTACCACGAACTTTCCCCTGGGGATTTCAACGTCTATCCCCTTGAGATTATGTTCTCTTGCTCCTATGACTTGAATGCTGTCCATCAATAGTCTATGTCGAATCTCAGCCAGGTATCACGTCTCAGATAAGGATTATGAGCCAACTCTTCCAGCATTGTAGTTTCAGGACCGTGTCCAGGATAAAGCTTAACATCGTGAGGAATCTGTCTTGCAATTTTGCCTACCAGAGATTCGCACATTGCCTTGCTGTCTCCCTCTGGAAGGTCCGTCCTTCCGCAGCTGCCGGCAAAAATGGTGTCTCCGGTAATGCATATCTTCTCGTCTTTGCTGTAGAACAGCACACTCCCCCAGGTGTGCCCGGGCGTGGATATTACTTGAAGGCTGGAGTTTCCAAAGGTTATGATGTCTCCGTCTGCTATGTCCATAGTATCGGAAGAAGGATTCTCCACCTTGATTCCGAAAAGTCCGCAGGTGGAAGATGTCATTTTCATAACATCCTTGTCTGCCGGATGAATGTATGTTGGAATGCTATAAGTGTCCGTTACAAACCGGTTGCCCATTACGTGGTCAAAATGACCGTGGGTGCACAGAAGCTTAACGGGCTTGAGGCTGTTCTGGGAAATGTACTGGGCTAGCCTTTCCTGCTCTTTTTGGGAACTGATGCCCGGATCTATGATTACGCACTCTCCGCTTTCGTCTGAAAGAACGTAGCAGCACTCTCTTAATTCGTTGAAGTAAAATTGTTTAACAGTTATCATGCTAAAAAATGTTGTCTATTCTTTCCACTCCCTGGAGCATAGGCACAAAGCTCATTCGGGAGATGTCTCGTCCGGTGAATTTTCCGTCTGGTTTTCTGGTTATGACTTTAAGTATCTGTTTTTTTCCGGCCGCTTTTTCGGCATTGTCTTCATCCACCGGAATTACCATTTTCCCCCCCGGGGCAAGCTGGGCCATAAGTTCCTTTGGAAGATGCGGGGCTCCGCAAGTAACGATAATACCATCAAAAGGCGCAAGGTCCGTCAGCCCTTCAAACCCGTCGCCGAGAAAAAGATGGATCTTTCCGGATTCCAGCCTCAAAGCCGTGGATACAGAAAAATCTTCGTCTGGGAAAATATAACCGGCTGCCTCCAAATTGATTATGGCTTTCCGGAAAAGTTCTTCCTGCCGTTCTATGGAAAAGATTTCCGCTCCAAGGTAAAACAGCACAGCTGTCTGATATCCGCATCCGGTGCCAATTTCCAATATTCTGTCTCCCGGCTTAAAGTCCAGAAGCTGAGTCTGGAGGGCTACGGTGGAAGGCTGCGAGATGGTCTGGCCTGCGTCTATCGCTACAGGTATGTCTTTGTAGGCCAGATCTTCAAGCCCTTCCTGCACAAACAGATGGCGCGGGACTGCTCCTATTGCCTTGAGAACCTTTTGGGAGAACATTCCGCTCCCTGAAAGTTCATCAACGAGAAGTTTCCTGCGGCCCTGAAAAACCAATGTGTCTTTTTTCTCTTCCATCTGTCTAGCAAATTTACAAGATTATTGTTATTTTTGCTTAAACTTCAGTCAAGAGCTATGCATATCGGAATCGCAGGAAACATTGGCAGCGGAAAGACTACTCTTACAGGGCTGCTTGCAAAGAATCTGGGATGGACTCCCAAGTATGAACCGGTTGAGAACAATCCTTATCTGGAAGACTTTTACAACGACATGCCTCGCTGGTCTTTCAACCTTCAGATTTATTTTCTGAACAAAAGGTTCCAGGAGGTTGTAAATATCCGCAACTCCAACGACAACGTAATCCAGGATAGGACCATTTACGAAGATTCCTGCGTATTTGCGCCGAATCTCCACAAGATGGGCCTGATGCCAACCAGAGACTATGACAACTACAAAGATCTGTTCTCCCTGATGATTTCTCTGGTTCAACCGCCTGACCTGATGATTTATCTGCGCTCTTCCATTGAGCATCTGGTATCTAACATCCAGAAAAGAGGCCGCAAGTACGAAGAAGGAATCCGTCTGGATTACCTCAAAGGCTTGAACGATCTCTACGAAGAATGGGCCGCTACCTATAAAGACGGCAAGCTTCTGATTCTGGATGTAGACAAGCTGGATTTCCAGAACAACCCTAAAGATCTGAGTACAATCATAGACGCCATCCAGGCAGAGCTTGGAGGCTTGTTCTCAGACAAGTAAAACATCTATCTTTTAAGCCAGTTTTCAGGATTCTGCTTCTGGGTTCCCATCCAGAGCTCGAAGTGCATTTCGCTGCTTTCCTGGTTAGTGTCTATGGTTCCGATTACGGAGCCTTGAGAAACTTTTTGCCCGCTCTTTACGCTGACCTTGCCCAGCTTGCAGTAGAAGGTGAAGAATTTTCCGTGTTCAACCAGCACGCAGTTGCTGTACCCAGGAATCACGATAATCTGCTTTACAACGCCTTCAAAGACGCAGAGTACTTGGCTGCCTTTAGGCGCGGCAATATTTACACCGTTGTTGAAAGGGAGCTTTACGCCTTTTATTGTAGGGTGAGGATGCTCTCCAAAGCCTTCCACGATCATTCCTCTCTTGACCGGCCAAGGAAGATTTCCCTTGTTGCTTTCAAACGAGCCGCTAAGCTTTGCGCTTTCAGGAGTTTCCGCGTAAGAGGTTGAGGAAGAAGATGTTTTTCCTCCGCTTTTCTTGGCCGAGGATTCCGCTTTCTTCCTTTCGGAAGCAATGGCTTGGGATATGAGCTTTTCTATTTCCTTGTTCAGCCTCTCGGCCTGCTGCTTTTTCTTCTGGAGTTCTTGAGTGTATTTTTTCTGTTGCTTAGCCAGAGTGTTGGCGTAGGCCTTTGACTTGTCCTGGTCTTGCTTGAGGCGGTTGAGCTCTTCTGTCTTTTCGTGCTGGTCTTTAATCTTTTCCGCCTGCAGGTGAGACAGCTCGCTGCGCTCTGCCTCAATCTTTCTGCTTTCTTCCTTGATTTCAGAAGCAAGTTTGGTAAGAGACCCCGAGTATTTTTTCAAATAGCTCCATCGGCGATAACCCTGCTCCACATTGTCGGAGGCGATTATGTACATAAACCATTTGCGGGAATCGCGATTGCGGTAGGCCTTCATTATCATTCTCCTGTAGGAAGACTTCAGGCTGTCCAGCTTGGCGTTCATAATCTCCAGGGCCTTGGTCTTGTCTGAAATCTGCATTCCCTGGCCTTTGATGTCTTCTTCCAGGCGGTCTATGAGTCTTTTCCTTGTCTCCACCTTCTTGTTCAGAAGCTTGAGCTCGGAAAGCGTATTCTGCCGCTGCTTTTTTGTCTCTGATATCTGCTTGTCCAGGAATTTGATGTCGTCTTGGAGTTTTCCGGCCTCCTTTTTTTTGCTCTCGATGGTTTTGTTCTGGGCGTATGAGCACTCAGGGGCAGCCAGGACCAGAAATCCAGCTGCCGCCAAAATCAGGGAATATGCCTTTATCCTCAATGACATCTTTTAGTCTGTTTTGTTTTGCGGAAGGGCTTCCAGCCGGGCCGTTATCTTGTCCACCTGTTCCTGGTCTCCGCTTTCCGCTGCCTTCAAAAGGGCTTTCTTGTAGTAGATTACGGCAAGGTCAAACTCTCTAAGAGAAGCCAGAACGTCTGCATAGCGGGTGAGAATTCCGCAGTCATCCGCCCCGCCGTAAGCCACGGCTTGCTGAAGATATTTCTTTGCCTGTTCCTTGTCTCCGGAGAGGAAGAGTACCCATCCATAAGTGTCTAGATAATGGTATTCTCCGGAACTGTTTTCCACAGCGTCCTTTGCCATCCGCACAGCTTTCTGGAGATCCTTTTCCCTTGGCATCTTCCCTGGATTTCCCGTTGCCAGATACCAGGCGTAATTATTCAGGACACCAGGATCTTTAGGGTTCAGCTTCAGAGCCTTGTCATAATACTTGAAAGCGGTCTTGTCTTCTTTTTTGCTATGGTACATATCTCCTACCAGAGAATAAATCTGGAGCAGGAGAGATGTGTCTTTCTGTTTCCTTACAGCCTTTTCCTGGGAAAGGAATGTCGCGATGGCTTCGTCGTATTTATTGAGATTGTACTGGGCTATTCCTTTGAATTGGAAAAGATCCGGGGCCTGGTCCGGGAATAGGGCCATTGATGAGTCAACAAAAGTTTCCAGCCTCTCCCAGTTCTGGGCGCTGTAGAGGAAACTCAGCATATTTCCTCTTAGATAAGGGTCTTCCGGATAATATTCCAGAATATCGCTGAGGACCTTGCCGGCCTTTTGGGTTTCACCGCTGCGAGACAGGTAGATAGCGCTGGTTATGGCGGCGCTGCTGTCTGCGGGATTGGCCTTTGCCAGAGCCATCAGGCAGTCTGCCATTCCCTCGCGATACTGCTGGTAGAATACTGGATTCTTCATTGCTTCTTCCAGATGGGCCTTCTTTATTCCGGCGTCAGCGTCGCGGTTTCCCAGGAAAGATTTCAGATAGATCAGGTACATTCCGTAGTTTTTCTGCCTGCGGTAGGTCTGCATCTTGCCGTAAATGGCGGGAACATAGTCTGATTCCATCTCCAGAGCCTTATTGTACCAGACGAGAGCCAAAGAGTCTTTTCCGCCTCCCGCGTAAATGTCAGCTATGTAGGCTTCATACTCCGGATTAGGCATCTTGTTGTCTGCGTCTATGAGAGCCTGGACAGCCTGTTCATCTTTACCCTGGGAAGAGTAAATTCTGAACCGCGTCATAACGGCAGCCTCGTTCGGGCCGGTTTTCTGCTCCAGCTTGTCTGCCAGGGCAAGGGCCTTGTCCTGCATTCCTCTTGGCACATAAAGGTTGATAAGGCTAAGATAAGGCTCGCTTCTGGAGGGAAACATCTCCACCAGCTTTTCAAAAAGCTTTATGGCGGCTGGAGTATCGCTGTTCTGCATATACAGCGCACCCAGAGTTGCCAGGTAATAATAGTTGGAAGAGTCTATGCCTACAGCAGCGGTGAGATTTTTTTCGGCTTCTTCAAGGTTCATCTCCACCAAAGCTACCTTAGCCAGCATATAATAGGCGGCGTCGTTTTGGGGATTGAACTCAATGGCCTGGCGGCACAGGCTCTTTACGCTGTCTGCCTGATGGTTGGTATATGCCAGCTGCGCTGCAATCATGCAGGAATCGCTTCTGGATATGGATTTGATGTCCTGGGCCAAAAGGGCAGAATGAATGGCGCCCGCCAGAACGCAAAGAAGCATTATTGCACTCAACCGTCTCATGACAGAGACAAAATTAACAAATAATGTGCTAAATTTGCTTTTCCGCTGCAACAAGAGAGCGGCAAATTGCATCTTAATGTCAGACAACAAAAAGACACGGGAACAGCCGGATCCTTATTCCAACCTTGTGGCACGCTGCCGCAAGCAGGACAGAAAGGCGCAGAGGGAGCTTTATGACAGGCTCTCTATGAGGATGTTCCCCGTTTGTCTGCGCTATATGGGAGAAAGGGAAAAAGCCAAAGATGTGCTTCACGATGGTTTTATCACTCTTTTTTCCAAGTTGGATGACTACCGCGGAGAAGGTTTGTTCGAAGGTTGGGCAAGGCGCATATTTGTTACCGCCTGCCTTATGCAGATCCGCAAGAACGACATCCTCAAGCAAACGGTGCAGATAGACGGAGAATCCGCCAAGGCTGAGACTTCCCTGGAGCTGGATCCTCAGGAGACGGCCCAACTGGATGCAGACAAGCTTATGGAGCTGATTGTATCTATGCCGGAAGGGTTCAGGACGGTGTTCAACCTCTATGCCATTGAGGGTTATTCCCACAAGGAAATAGCCCAGATGCTGTCTCTGAGTGAAGGTGGATGCCGCTCCCAGCTTAGCCGCGCGAGGGTTTGGTTGCAGGAAAGGCTCAAGAAGATGAAATAACGTGTCTAAAATTATAGAGAATTGAAACAGTTTAAAGACATATTGGAAAAGGACCTCGGCAAGAAATGGTCTCTGACAGAGGATGAGAAATCTTCTCTGTGGGAGGGCATTTCTTCCAATCTGCCTTCTGCCGCTCCTAAGGGAGGATTCCTCTGGTGGGCGGTTCCGGCAGCTGTTGCAGCAGCCGTGGCGGCCTTTTTCCTACTCAGATCGCCTTCCTCTTCACCATCCCCATTCCAGCCTGAAATTAAACCTATTGAAAAAACTACAACTCTTGCAGACGGGAACGGGGCTATAGAAAGTGCAGAGTCCCCAAGCCGGGAGAAGGAGGCTCAGATGCCTGTGCTGGCTTATTCGGGCACTCAAAAAGTGTCCGGCCAGCAGGGTATTTCTGAGGAGGAAACACCACAGGCGACTACTGATACCCCAACCGAGCCAGAAAGCATAACGATTGAAACAAAAACGGAAGAAACTCAGGTAGAAACTCCGGCTGAAACTAAAACAACAATTCAGGCCAATGAACCTGAGAAAAAGGCAGATTCAAAAAAGGTTTCTGACACTAAGACAACATTTAAGAAGACATACGAGAAGGAATACTACAAGACGCCATCGCGGAGCAACAGATTTGCTTTCTCTGCTTCATCCAACTTCTCCGGAAGGGGAAAGGTTGAGGGGCCTTCCTCAAGCATGATAAAGGCTGTGGCTTCAGAGTTCGGATACATTCAGTATTCTTCCGCTCCGCAGGTTCAGCAGATATCGGAGACTAAATACTCCCTGCCTCTGAATTTCGCCATTGGCGTAAGCTACAAGGTCAGCGATGTGGTTACCGTTGGAACAGGCGTAAGCTACTCATACCTTCACAGCAAATACAACGGCCTTATCAACGGCATATACTATGACATCAAGCAAGGCGTACACTATGTAGGCATTCCTGTAAACGTATATTTCAATCTCGGAAACTCAGGCAATCTTGATTTCTATGCCGCAGCAGGCGGAGCTGCAGAAAAGGGAGTCAAGGTTACATACCAGATGAAGTCAGCAGCCGGAAACGGCAAGACTAGCGATTCCTATGTTAAGGGCATCCAGTTCTCCACCAAGGCTGTTGCCGGAATGGAGTATCGTTTTGGAAAAGGCAAGAACGTAGGCTTTTATCTTGAGCCAGGCGTAACCTACTACTTTGATTCAGATCTTCCTGCAAGCATACGTACAGACCATCCTCTTCAGTTTGAGGCTCAGGCCGGTATCCGCTTCCATTTGAAATAGCGCAATGCTTATTTGTTTTTCTTGAGCTGCCGGGCCAGGTTGTTGGCAAAGACAAAATCGTTGAGAGGCTGGCAGTCTGAATCCATTATCTCCTTGTTGTTTCCTTCCCAGACAAGTCTTCCCTTGTGGATAAAACCAATGTGATCTCCGATTTCCATAACGGAGTTCATGTCGTGGGTGTTGATTACTGTAGTAATCTTGTACTCCCTGGTAATTTCCTGAATCAAGCGGTCTATGACAATAGATGTTGTTGGATCCAGGCCAGAATTTGGCTCGTCGCAGAACAGATATTTTGGATTTGTGGCAATGGCTCTTGCAATACCCACCCTTTTCTGCATTCCGCCTGATATCTGGTTCGGATAAAGATTGTTCACATTTTCCAGATTGACTCTACGCAGGCAGAAATTCACCCTTTCAAGTTTTTGCTCAAAACTCCAGTCTGTAAAGAAGTCCAGAGGGAACATCACGTTTTCCTGAACGGTGGCGAAATCAAACAAGGCGCTTTCCTGGAAGAGCATTCCCATTTCTCTGCGGAATTGTTTCTTTTCCTCCATCTTCATATTGTTGAAGTTGCTGCCGCCGTAAAGGATTTCTCCGCTAGTAGGCTCATACAGCCCCACGAGGTTTTTCAGCAAAACCGTCTTTCCGCTTCCGCTGGCTCCGATGATTAGGGAACATTCGCCAGGCTGGAACTTGATGTTTATGTCTTCAAGTACCATCTTGCCGTCGAATTCCTTGTATAGTCCCTTAACTTCTATCATTGTCAGTGAATCTATTAGCCCGCCAGAATCAGAGCAGGAGTTTGGTAAGTATCAGGTCGAATATCAGGATCAGCATGCAGATAGTTACTATAGCTTGGGTGCTAGATTTTCCCACGCCAAGGGAACCTCCTTTTGCATAGTATCCGTAATAGGCTGATACGCTGGTTATCAAGAAGCAGAACACAGACATCTTGATCATGCTGTAGAAGATATACCACTGGTTAAAGGCATACTGCAGGCCTTCTATGTACTGGGCTAAAGTGATGATTCCAGTAAGGGCTATCAGCACTCCTCCTCCGATAAGGCCAATGATAAAACTCATCAGCATCATAAGAGGACTGAATACCGTGGCGGACGTGATTTTTGGAAGGATAAGGAAATTGGCGGAATTTACGCCCATTATTTCCATAGCGTCTATCTGCTCGGTAATCCTCATGCTTCCAATCTCTGAAGAAATGCTTGAGCCCATTTTGCCTGCCAGAATAAGGGCAACCATCGTTGAACAGAATTCCAGAACAAGACTTTCTCTGGCCATTACTCCCACGTAATACTTTGGAATCAGCGGGCTTTCCAGATTATTGGCCGTCTGCAGACAGAGAACTCCTCCTACTGCCAGGGAAATGATGAATACCAGAACCAAAGAGCCTATGATCAGTTTCTGCGATTCCTTCCAGAATTGCTTCCAGAATATGCTCCACTTTTCCGGCTTGCGGAAAACTCTGAGCATCAGCTGCCAATATTCTCCAGTTATTTGAAACGTGCCTTTCATCGCCTAAGGAATCATCGCTCTTGGGGTGCAATTTACTGAAATTTGGAAAAAATCACTAATTTTGAAAATTGCAACTTATTCAATGAGCTTTTTATACAGTATAGGAATGTGGATGGCCTTCCCCGGCATTTGGGTGGCCTCCCTTTTCAGCAAGAAGATTCGAGCCTTTCTAAACGGAAGAAGGGGGCTTGTGCCTAAAATAGAAGAAACTTTCTCCGGAGTGAAAGACGAAGTCATATGGTTCCACTGCTCTTCCGTAGGAGAATTTGAGCAGGCTCGTCCGCTCATAGAGTGGTACAAGGGTTCTTGTCCTCAAACCAGGATTCTTCTTACGTTCTTTTCTCCGAGCGGCTATGAGCTTAGAAAGAATTATTCTCTGGCAGACTGGGTGTTCTATCTTCCTCTGGATACCATTTCCAATGCCCGCAGAATTGTCCGTGCCGTTAAGCCTAAGAAACTGATATTCACTAAATACGACCTTTGGAACAATCTTATCCGCCAGGCAAAGAAAGCCGGTTGCGAAATCTATCTTGTCTCAGCGATTTTCCGCTCCTGGCAGCCTTTTTTCAAATGGTGGGGTTGCTTTTTCCGCGGTATGCTAAAGTGCATCAAGGTGATTTTTGTCCAGGATGAAGAATCTGCAAAAAACCTTGAGGGTATCGGAATTAAAGACAATGTTATAATCGCGGGAGACACTCGTTTCGACAGAGTGGAGAAGATTGCTTCCCAGAGCAAGGATTTTCCTGTCATAGCAGCTTTCGCCAAAGACGGATTTACTATAGTTGCCGGCAGCAGCTGGCTTCCGGATGACGAAATCATCGCTGAGGTGATGAAAAATTTCTCCAAGGTTAAACTCATAGTTGCTCCTCACGAAATTCACAAGGAAAGGATAGATCAGGTTCTGGACGTTTACTCGTCTTACGGAACCATAAGGTATTCTGAAATAGAAGACGATGCCCTCAGAGAGACTGTCAGCGAGTCCGCCCCGTCTTTTGCAGAGGGCAAGAGAGTGCTTGTGATAGACTGCATAGGCATCCTTTCTTCCCTGTACCGCTATGCAGATTTCGCATACATCGGAGGTGGATTCGGAGTGGGCATCCACAACACTCTTGAGGCTGCCGTTTACGGAGTTCCGCTGGCTTTCGGTCCGAATTACAAGAAATTCAAGGAAGCAATAGATCTAATTGAATGCAATGGCGCTACCAGCGTCTCAAACGCCTCAGAGCTTTACCAGGTTCTGGATAACTATGTAAAAGACAGTGAACTCCGCGATTTCAGAGGCCGCAGCTGCCGCCAGTATGTAGAAAAGAATCTCGGCGCTACGGACAAAATCGTATCTGTCCTTGAAAAGCATTGAAAACCAACCATTTTTCAGTTATGAAGAGTATCCTTAAAGTATTTATGCCGCTGGCAATGACGGCTTTAGTGTCTATGTTTTTTTGCAGATGCTCTGCGATAAAGAATTCTTCTGATTCTCAGGTAAGAGATCCATTCAGGCCAGATTACCTTTGGGCATATGACGGCACCATCCAGCCTGGCGCAGCATCCATCGACGAATACCTTCCTCTGCTCCAGGGAAAAAGAGTCTGCCTTCTTTCCAACCAGACCGGCATTATGCTCAAGGCCGGCAAGGAGATTCCTATGGAACTTTTGGTCAGCGACGGGAAAGACGCTATGGACAAGGTGCCTATGAGTCTTTATACACACGTTCTGGATACTCTGCTGAGCCTGGATGTAAATGTTGTGTGCCTTATGAGTCCAGAACACGGATTCAGGGGAACCGCAGATGCAGGTGAACACGTTTCTTCCAGCGTAGACATCAGAACCGGCATTCCTATCCGCTCTCTTTACGGAGCCAAGATGACAGATCAGGAGCTAATGGAAGGCTTTGACATAATGCTCTTTGATCTTCAGGATGTTGGAGTAAGATTCTACACCTACTATGTAACGATGATAAAGATGATGGGAAAATGCGCTGCTTTCAACATTCCTTTCATTGTTCTGGACAGGCCTAACCCTATAGGATTCCTCACCGACGGCCCTATGCTGGAACGCAAGTTCAAGAGCGGAGTAGGCGGACTTCCGATACCTGTAGCCCACGGAATGACTATGGGAGAACTGGCCTATATGGCAAACGAGAAGGGCTGGCTCAATTTCCCTTCCAAGGAAACCTGGGAACCCGATCCAAGCCTAAAATGTGACCTTACAGTAATCAAGTGCAAAAACTACAGGCGAGACTCTCACTACCGCCTTCCTGTAAAGCCATCGCCGAATCTTCCTAATATGCGCAGTGTATATCTTTATCCTTCAACCTGTTACTTTGAAGGCACCAAAATTAGCCTTGGAAGGGGAACCGCTGTTCCGTTCCAAATCTACGGAGCCCCGGATATGGCAACCACATCTTTCCAGGGCAGAAGCGCCTATGGAACAGACGCCAGGGTTCCGGCAGAATACAAGTTCACTCCTAGAAGCGTTGCCGGCGCCAAGAATCCTCCTCTTCTGGACAAAGAGTGTACGGGAGTATCTCTTGCCGATATTCCAATCAACCGCATCAACGACGGAAAGGTCAACCTTACCTACATCATAGATGCATATATTGGCTGCGGAAGCAAGGGCGATGAATTTTTCACCAGAATGTTCGAGCTGGAAATCGGAAATACCCAAGTCAGAAAGACCATTATAGAAAAAGCCTCCTACCAAGGCTGCAATGCCGGCAAGCTTGCTGTTGAACTCCAGGATTCCTGGCAGAAAGACGTCAAGGCTTTCAAGAAAGAGCGAGCACCGTTCCTGCTCTACAAATAATTAGCGGGGCCACTGGCCGAGTTCAAGGTCTGAGATGTTGCAGCCTTCCACAGTAAAGCGGAGGGCCGTTCTTACGTTGTGGAATCCCATCTGCCCGCAGGCGCCGGGATTCATCACCATCATTTTTCTTTCAGGCTCTTCTTTTGAGAAATAGTGCGGATCGTTCATAACGCGGAGGATGTGGGAGTGACCGCAGAAGAAAATGTCTGGATGGATTTGGTTTATGAGCTGATAGGCTCTGTAGTCGTATCTTGCGGGATATCCTCCTATGTGGATCATCAGGCAGTCCAGATCTTCTAGTTTGAAGTGCTGGTAAAGGGGAACTTCAAGGCGGATGTCGGTGTCGTCGCAGTTGCCGTAAACTCCTATAACCGGCTTGAAGGAAGAGACTTCCTCAAAAGTGCGGATGTTGCCCCAGTCACCGCAGTGAAGGACAACATCCACGTCTTTGAGAAAATCTTTAAGCTCAGCTCCAAAGTAGCCGTGAGTATCAGATATCAGACCGACTTTTTTCATTGCTGAGCAATAATGTTTTACCAGATACGGGCTCTCTTTTCAGGAGCGAGGTAGAGCTTGTCGCCTTCCTTGATGCCGAAAGCTTCATACCACTCATCGATGTGAGGAAGGGCTGCGTTTACCCTGAACTTGGCATTGGAGTGAGGGTCGTTTAGGGTCTGGTTGCGGATATACTCTTCCCTGAAGTTTGCCGCCCAGATGAAACCGTAGGAGATGAAGAATCTCTGTTCAGGAGTGAAGCCGTCTTTCTCTTCCAGAGGGTTCTGCTTCATAGCGTTCTGGAAGGCTTGGTAAGCTATGTGAAGACCGCCGTTGTCACCGATGTTCTCTCCGAGGGTGAGCTTTCCGTTGATGAATACTCCCGGAAGAACTTCCTGGGTAGAGAAGAAGTCTGCAAGAACCTTGGTTCTCTCGTCGAACTTGGCCTTGTCTTCTACTGTCCACCAGTTGTGCATATTGCCGTTCTTGTCGAAAAGGCTGCCCTGGTCGTCGAAACCGTGGCTCATCTCGTGGCCGATTACAACTCCGATTGCTCCGTAGTTTGCTGCATCATCTGCTGCCGGGTTGAAGAATGGCGGCTGGAGAATGCCTGCCGGGAAGCAGATTTCGTTGGTGGTAGGATTGTAGTATGCGTTGATAGTCTGAGGAGTCATAAGCCACTCAGTCTTGTCTACAGGCTTTCCAACCTTGCGGTCTATCATGTCTGCAATGTAGAACTCGGAAGCGTTGCACATATTCTCGTAGTAAGAAAGTGTGTCGTCTATCTGGAGTTTTGAGTAGTCTCTCCAGGTGTCTGGATATCCGATCTTCACGATGAAGTTGGAGAGCTTGTCGTAAGCCTGCTGCTTGGTGGAGTCGCTCATCCACTCGAGCTGCTCAATCCTCTGGTGCAGAGCATCCTTGAGGTTGTTGACAAGGGTAAGCATACGCTGCTTGCTGCTTTCAGGGAAATATTTCTCAACGTAGAGTTTGCCCACTGGCATTCCGAGAACTCCGTTGACTGCGCCTACGGCTCTCTTCCATCTTGGCTTGTCTTCCTGGGCTCCGCTCATAACCTGGCTGAACTCAAACGCAACAGCGCGGAAATCATCGCTGAGCATACTTGTGGCACCATAAATAACTCCGATTTCTGCATAGTCCTTCAGGGCCTGCAGAGGAACTTCGTTGAGGATTCTTTCAACCTCTTTAAGCTGATCTGGCTGGCCTACGGAAATGCTGTCTATTTCCGGATAGCCAATGCCCTTGAGAACATCGTCCCACATAATGCCAGGATAATACTTCTTGAGGTCTGCATAGCTCATCTTGTGGAAGTTGTTAGGAACGTCTCTAAGCTCGGTCCTGCTCTTGGATGCTCTTGCAATCCTGTACTCTATGGAAAGGATGTTCTCCATCTTGGCCTTAGCTTCGTCTTCTGAATAGCCCACCATAGTAAAGAGCTTGCAGATGAGAGTCTTGTATGCTTCCATAATCTTCTTGGAAGCCTCGTCGTCGTTCAGGTAATAGTCTTTGTTCCCGAGTCCGAGACCGCCCTGATAAGTCTGAACGAGGTTGTTCTCGGCATCGGAAAGGTCTGCGTCGCAGTAGATGGAGAACATAGCAATGTCAACGCCCTTCTTTCCAAGAACTGCATTGGCTATCTGGTAATCTTCGCGATTTGCGATGTTGCGAACATACTCAAGGTCTTTCATAATAGGCTTGTAGCCGTCCTCGTTCCTCTTGACGGAGTCCATAGCCATACGGTAGATGCTGCCGATCTTCTGGCCAAGCGTACCCTTCTCCTGAGGATTGTTTGCGTATTCCTCAAACATCTCCTTGAGCTGGAGCTCGTTATTGTCTGCAAGTTCGTTGAACTGACCATAGCTTGCATACTCAGGCTTGAGCGGATTAGCTTTCATCCATCCGCCGGCGCAGTACTCGTAGAAGTCCTCGCCAGGAGCTATAGAATCGTTCATGTTGGCTAAGTTCAGGCCGGAAGATAATTTTCCGCCTGTGCATCCGGCTGTCAACGCCGCAAAGCAAAGTGCTGATAACATAAATTTGAGTTTCATATTTTTTGTGAATTATAAAATTTTCTGTCGAGTTTTCCGTTGAAAGTGCGCTTTATTGCCGAAGACTGTTCATATAGCAAAGGAACCTTATACAGTTCTAGCTTGCCCTTGAGATACTTGGCCAGGCTCGACTTGTCCAGTCTGCGGCTATTTTCAAGTTCAACGATAAGTTTAAGGGCCATTCCTGTAATTGGATGAGGCACTCCGATGCAGATGCAGTCTTTCAGTCCCGGGAAAGACATCGCGGCATCTTCCACTTCAGAAGGGGATACCTTGAAGCCGCCAACATTGATTACATCTGTTTCTCTGCCTTTTAGGTTAAGTCTTCCCCTTTCATCAAGCTCGCCGATGTCTGAAGTGTATATTGTATTGTCTTTCAGAACGGAAGCGGTAAGGTCTGGATCGTTGACATATCCGCTCATAAGGGTATCTCCGGTGCAGGAGATTTTCCCTTCTGGGGTGATGATGATTCTGGAATGGCTCATAGGCTTTCCCAGACATCCTGGTATGCACTGCCCGTCGTTGAAATTGTAGGTGGAGATGATACCGGTTTCCGTAGAAGCGTATGTGTTGTAGAGTCTGGTCTTTGGAAGGACCTCGCATAGTTTCAGCATATCTGAGTGCGCCAACGGAGCGGCTCCGGACTCTATGAAATCTATCTTGTCCGCATATTTTGCCAGCCTGTCTCCGCTGAACATCAACAGCATCCTGATAGTAGCCGGAACAAAGAAAGTTGCGGCTTTTGCTGCCGGATAATCCAGCGCCTGGAAAAACTTATCAAGATCCTTCATCCCCTCTAGGATGTAAAGAGTAGCTCCCTGCATAGTAACAGGGAAAATTTTTGAAAGGCTTCCTATATGGTTCAACGGTCCGCTAATTATGAACAGAAGGTCGTGCGAAAATCCCTGGCCTTCTATCAGGTTTTCGGCATCTGCTATGATAGTCTTGTGGCTTATCATTACGCCTTTGGACTTTCCCGTAGTTCCTGTGGTGTAGAGAATATCTGCAGTTCCGTCTGGAACTATGCTGGCGGAAAGAATCTCCGAAATCTCCCCGAACCGGTTTTCCGGAATGTCGCCCTCAAGCGGTGCGGCTACGCCTCCGGCTTGATGAATGGCAAAGTAAGTTATAAGGAAATCAATTGATTGCGAAGACTTGAACGGAACAACCTGGCCGCTTTTGTAGGAAGAAGATCTTTCTAGAACTTTTTTTGAAAGTTCCTTGTAAGAAATCTTTTCTCCGCCGCAGATAGCAGCAGTTTTATCCGGATAAAGCCTGGCGTTTTGGTGAAGATAATCTACGAGCCTCATTTCTCCAATTTGCTTTTCACCATCGCCTCAAGAGAATCCAGAGATTTCAGGTTTTTGGGCGTGGCGTCTTTAGCGTCGAGTTTTATGGAATATTCTTCAGACAGTTTCATCAGGATGGTGGCAACTCCAAGAGAATCCAGCTCCCTGAAAAGGAAATCGGAATCCAAGTCCACAAGCGGAAGAGCTTCTTCCAGAATCTCTCTAATTCTCTCTTTCATATATCTTTAATCTTCTTTTTTAACGATGTAAATATCTGCCTCAAAGTCGTTTTCCCCACAGCAGTCCAGCCATCCCGCGATAGCGCTCTTGGTCTTTTTGTCTAAGAATGCGGCTCTCAAAACCCTCTCCATTGTCTTTTCGTCTCTTTCCGGAAGTATATAGAAAGACGTTTCTCCGTTGTATTTGTTGCGGATGGCAATCTCTCCGGTTATTATGTTCGGAAGCGTATAGACAAACAGAGACGGGCTCGGGAAATAATAGTCTTCAGCAATAGTTTCCAGATACTTTCTGTCTGTCTTGAGGGAGGAAGACCGGTTAAAGAAAATCACAGCCCTCGAATCGGTTCCTTCACATCTGTCATTCTCCAGCAGAAGCTCTGATGCAATGAATCCCAAACGGCTCAGAAGGTCCATCTTGTAGAACTGCGGATAATTGCCCACCTTTTCCTTATACAGCAACGAGAGAATCTCTTTGCCACCCAATCCTTCCGGAATGCTTAAGGCGGTACCGTCTACCCAAGCGCCTTCTGGAGAGATCCTCACTCTTCTGGTTTTTCTCAAAAGCGGGGAGATAAAAGTCCTACTCGAATTATTCGAATCGCAAGTTGCTAGAATAGCAGCATTTGCGCCGCCAAAGCCAGACACCGTCTTCACAAAAGCCTTCTTCCCTTCAGCGGAAATCTGCTCATGGCTTACCTTAATCGGGGAGCTTACTCCAAGTTCTTCAAAACCTTTTGTTCCCAGAACAAGATCTTCATCCAGAGCCTTCATCGTGATGATTGTCTCCAGAATTCCGGCGGCTCCAAGCGTATGGCCGAAATAACCTTTCAGGCTGTTGACAGGAACATCCAAAAGGCCGGATCTTTCCAGCGCTACACTTTCCATTTGGTCCATAAACAAAGAAGATGTTCCGTGAGCATTGACCAAAGCCAATCGCTGAACTGGGTATCCTTCCAGAACTTGTGATATGGCAAGATAAGCTCCATCTCCTTTTGGAGAAGGAGCAGTTGGGTTGTGAGCGTCGTTTCTAACCGCTCCGGCCTCGATGGTCCAAGGCTTTTCTGCCTTAGGCTTGGAAGAGAGCACAATGGTTGCGGCGGCTTCTCCCAGATTCATTCCGCAGCGTTCTATGTCAAACGGCCTGCAGGCTTCGTCTGAAAGAGTCTTCAGAGCCTGGAATCCAGAGGTAATAAATCTCCCTAGGACATCAGCTCCGCAGACTATGGCGTATTTGAATAATTCGGATTCCAAAAGCCTTGATGCCAGAACAATGGAGCTTAAACCAGATATGCATGCATTACAGACCACGATAGGGGTTGTAGTAATTCCAAGACGGGAGCAAATCCTCTCCGCGCTCTTTCCTGGCAGAAGATCTTCTTCTCCCGCATTGCCATCCAAAAGCTCAATATTGCCTTTGGTTGTTCCAAGGACAAACACCACATCTTTTCCAGCAATGTCAAAAACTCCAGCAGAGTCATCAAGAGCCTGGAAAGCAGACCGGTAAACTAGAGATTCAAACCGGCTCAGTCCATCAATTCGCAGACTTTCCCTGTTACTAGAACTGAACAAGGAAGCAAATACGCTCTCTTTCAGCCCAGGCAAAGAGTGAAAGGCCAGGGCGCTTTTCCCAGACTTAACAGCCCGGAAATTCTGCTCCGAGGTCCTTCCCAGAGGTGAAATTATGTTGTCCGCAATCTTGAAAACCATATAGATTGCGAAAATACAAAAAGATTTTCTTCTACAGCATCATTTCGTTTTTGTCTGGGCAGCGGAGATTGAAGGCTTCGGACAGATGGGCGGTATTTATCTTTTCGGCTCCTTCAAGATCTGCAACAGTTCTGGCAATCTTAAGGATTCTGGTGTAGCCCCTCGCGCTTATTCCAAACTTGTTGACAAATGCTTCTACAAGTTTTTCGTCTAAAGAGGATAGCTTGCAATAGACCGCAAGCCTAGATGGTGTTATCGCTGCATTGGTATAAAAGCTTTCGTTTTTTGCCTTGTATCTATCCATCTGGATTTGCCGGGCCTTTTTGACTCTCTCTGCGATTATGCGGCTGGATTCTTCTTTTCTACCGGAGGAAAACACAAGATCCCCCGCTTTAACTGCGCGCACAACAAGCTGAATATCAATTCTATCGAGAATTGGACCGGATATTCGGCTCCGATATCGCATCATCGCCGAGGAAGAGCATTTGCACTTTCCGCCTTCTTCATAGAGATTGCCGCACGGGCAGGGATTCATTGCGGCCACCAACATAAAACGGGCCGGGTAGAAATGCTTCCCCTTGACTCGGCTGATCTGCACCACTCCGTCTTCAAGCGGCTGACGCAGAACCTCTATGCACCTGCGATCAAATTCTGCGAATTCATCAAGAAAGAGAACGCCATGATGGGAGAGAGAAATTTCCCCGGGAAGACCTTTGCTGCCGCCTCCAATCAGCGCTTGTGGCGTGATGGAATGATGCGGAGAGCGGAAGGGGCGGTTGCGGAGAAGTCCGCCGCTGTGATGTTCCTTGGAAGATTCCGCTCCAAGCAGTCCAGCTACAGAGTAGATATTGCTGGTTTGTATGGCCTCTTCCTTAGACATAGGCGGAAGAATTCCCCTAAGGCATTTTGCCATAAAAGTCTTGCCGCTTCCCTGTGAACCGCTTAGCAGAATATTATGTCCTCCAGCCGCAGCTATCTCCAGTCCTCTCTTTGCAGCCATCTGCCCCTTGACCTGTGCAAAATCATAGTTGAGGCTGTCTTCATCGGCGATAATTGCTTCTTGTTTAATACTCTGCGATGTGATTATCTTGCTGCAGCTTTCTTCCGGATTCATCAGAATCTCCAGCACATCCCTGAAATTTTGTGCCGAATAAACAGTTATTCCCTCTATCTCAGCCCCTTCCATCGCTGAGCCCGGCGGCAGTATACAAGCCTTGAATCCTTGCTCCATTGCGTGGATTATGATTGGAAGCGCTCCCGGGATATCCCTGAGATTTCCGTCCAGGGCCAATTCTCCGAGTATGATAAAATCCTTCAGCTTCTCTCCTACGCTTTCATCCAGCTGTCTGGATGCGCATAAAATTCCAACGGCAATCGGAACATCAAACGCAGATCCTTCCTTCCTGATATTCGCGGGTGCCAGATTTATGGTTATTCTTTTTCCTGGAATTCGGAACCCGTAGCATTGCAAGGCGCTTTCTATCCTTTGCTGGCTTTCTTTTACCGCATTGTCCGGGAGACCCACCAGAAAGAACCTGATGCCGTCTGTCACGCTTACCTCCACAGTAACGGTCGTAACCTCCAGCCCGTTACAGCACGCACAATAAACTTTACACAACATATTTCACCTGTTTAAAATAATTCAGGCGAATATATCTTGATAAGAAATAAGGCGAATGCCAAACGGTAAAATTGACGATGTCCGCCCCCTAAAATTGTTTAATAAGGAGTTAATAGGTAAATGATAGCTGTGCTCCAACGGCCACGCACATAAGAAGAAATGTAGATAACTGAAGGTCTGTTTGTCCGCGTTCAATCAAAGATACATATGTCCGCTTCTTTCCTATTCTGTCTGCAACCTGCTGTTGCGTAAGTCCCGCCTTTTTCCTGGCATCTTTAAGACATTCTGCATAATACCAAGCCAAGGCTTTTGCCTCAAATTCATCTCTGGCAGGAGAACCAACCGGGCCATATTCTTCATCCAGGTGTTCATCAAAAGACTTCAAGCCAGCTAGTTTCTTTTTGTCAATGACAATATCCTCATATTTATATTTGCTTCTCATATGATTATTGATTAAACAGGTTTTCCGTTATTTTATCAGCTATTGCAATTTGTTTTTTATAGTCTTTGGAAGACTTTTTAATAAATCCATTCAGAAGATAAACTTCAGTAGCTTTTGTAAAATCAGGATTGTCTGCGGCAAACAAGATCACCCGATATTCTTTGCATACTGAAATTCTCATTTCATAATAAGGCGTTTTTACAAGTTTTTTGACAAATTTTGAGTGTACAACTTTCTTGGTTTTAATAACTTGCAATATGTAATCAATCTTCTTTTGGACTTTTTTGTCAATTGACTTGAAGAAATCCTCATAGTCTTTGCTCCAATAAATTTTCCTCATCGCAAATGTAATAAATATATTTCATTTTCCATTTAAGGCAAATATATAGTGACCAATATTCCTTTTCCAAACCAAACGGTAAAATTGACTATGTCCGCCCCCCTAAAAAAGTTCAAGCGCCCCGATAACTCATAAATTATTCCTATATTTGTAAAGTAGCCGCCGCAAGCGGCTATGACATATTGATGAAAGTGTTTCGCTTTATCCCTAGATGAAATCTGGTAAATTTCTTAGACAGAGGGAAGAAGCAATGACTTTCACTGTGTATGGATTGTCGTACCAATAGGGCAAACCATATTCGGTGTGGAGTGTTGTTTATCTCTGTCGGGTTTACCAGAACCTCATCTAGATAAACGAAGGGCTCCACACTTTCTTTATAGCAAATCGGCTCCGGAGCTCTGTCGGAAACACTCAAATTATGAAATATGTAAAGTTTAAACCATGGGTAGGCTGTAATTATGCTACAGGAGGAATCTTTGGGAAAAAAGTCCTTGTCTTGGGAGAAAGCCACTATTGCGATAAACCAAACGCGGGGGCAGATTCGAATGACACTTTGGATGTCATAGATGAATTCATCAACGATTACAGGGGAAAACATTATCAACAAACATTTCTTTGTTTTGAAAGAGCGGTAATGGGAAAAGAATTAAGCTCTGAAGAAAGATTTGATTTTTGGAACAGTATAGTGTTCTATAACTATATACAACAATATCAGAAAGGTCCTCGACAGGCTCTTTTGCCTCAAAAAGAAGATAATGAAGGTGCTTTCAAAGAAGTTCTGGAAACTTACCTTCCAGATTGTATAATCGTTTGGGGCAAAAGATTGTATCAAGAATTACCCGGGTGGGATGGATATGAAAATTATATAGAGATAGATACTTTTGAATATGATCATAAGTCTCATCAAATAGATAGCACAGAAGTTTGGACATATAATATTAAAGGCAAACAAATACCCGCAATGTGTGTTTATCATCCTAGTTCTCCAGTGGGGAAAATGTGGACATATTGGCATTTGTTCCACAAGAAATTCCTGTGTTTATAAAATGAGAGTTGTGTAATTATCAACTGCTGTCAACAATTATGTTAATTAAAATATCAAGAATCATGAAAAGATTATTAGCTTTTTTTTGTTTTTGTTCTGTTTGTATATCTATTTCAAGTTGTTCTTTTGAAAACACCTTGGATGAAGATATCGTAGAGGGTTTGGCTCGTGAGTTTATGGAGAAGAATAATTTTTATAGCTATTTCCACATAGATCATGAGTCTGACAAGAGATTATTATTAGCGGATAGGCTAGAGATAAAGTGTATCAGAAATGAGCAAGGATTATCTGCTCCATCAGGATATGAAAAATATTTGATTCTTTGTGAAATATCAGCAGACGAAGAAGTACGTCAAAGCTTGAAGAAAGCTGGCAAAACAGAGAATCTTGATAAGTCGTTTTATTTGCCTTTCGTTGTTTATGTCAATGAGAGAACAAACGAAATCAGTTATCAAGATGTGGAAATCCTTTGCGATAAGAAGTTCTCTAGTGATTATGTATTTAATTTAGTAGGGATTTTCGATTTGGTAAAAGATGAATATCGCGCACAAGCTTTACTGGATGAACAATATTGAGTTTAATACAAATCATAGTATAGTGGTGCTGAAGAGGCCGACACTATAATTAATAATTCGATCGAAAAAGAAGAGAAGGACGAACCCGTCTCTATACCTAACTTAATTAATAGTTTATTTGAAACGATTATATTAAAATAGCTGTCTTTTTGTTATTTGAGTTTGGTAATTGGAGAATGGTATAGAAGAAACAGATTGCGAGACTTTATTCAAACATAATGATTTTTCATTAGGAAGGCATAGAAAGCCGCAAGGTTACTTCTTCTTTTAAAGATTTTCAACAGGCTAGTTGTAAGCTAATTCAGAGGCATCGTTTATCTTTTTCAAACCCTGATGAATGTGCGTTGTTTTTAAGTGGTATATATTTCTTTCAATTCTGTAGTTTTTCTTATAAGGCAATGATGTTAAGCCTGTGAAACTGCTATAGTGCGGCTGAAGTCTGGGTTGGTGGTGATGGTGACTTTGATGTGGTCTTCCGGAAGTATCTCGGCTATTTTTTCAGGCCATTCAATAAGACAGAGGCCGCTTCCGGCAAAGTAGTCTTCTGTGCCTATGTCATAGGCTTCCTGAAGTTTGTTTATACGGTAGAAATCAAAGTGGTAGATAGAAAAACCGCGGCTGCTTTTGTATTCATTGATAATGGTGAAGGAGGGACTGTTGACTATATCTTTGACACCTAGGGCTTTGCATATGGCTTTGATGAAGGTGGTTTTGCCGGCTCCCATCTTGCCATAGAAGGCAAAGATGTTGCTTTCAAGGTCGGACTCCGAGATATACTGGATGAAATCCTCGGCAACCTTGTCTATTTCATCAAGGCTGTTGATTGTGAATGCCTTTAGTATGTTTTCTCCTTCTGCCATAATTGTTACATTTCTTCTGCCTTGAGAACGTGGCAATTGCCGTCCTGGTCTTTTGCTACCCAGTCGCCTTCGTTGCACTGTGATATGCCGTCTTGTGTTGCGATGAAAAGATATAGGAACCCCATGCAAAGATGAGGTTCCAGGAGTTTGTCTTTGGCAAGTTCTCTTATCTCAGCGATGTTTACCCCGTCCCATCTGATGGCGTCTGCCATCTTGCCTCCTATCATTATCATCTTTTTCATCGCCGAACAGTTAAAGCTTGATAACTATCTTCTTGCGATAGAGGGCGTAAGCCATTAGAGTAAAAACAATTACATAGACTATGGCATACATCAGAGATGCAAACTCATTGTTGCCGTTGTTGCCCCCAAAGAAGTCTGAGCGGAAGAGTGGGCAGCAGCAGTTCTGGTAGAACCAGCTGAGAACGGAGTAGGTCTTTTCTCCCATAGTTCCATCGTCCTGCAGTGCGGGAACGGTCCACTTGATTATACCGCCTAGAATCTTGGAGAACAGGCCGGCCATAACAAAGGCGAACAGAGGATTCATTCCAAGAGCCTTGAAAGGCGTAAAGGCTTTTTCCTTGCCCTTTACGTCTATGAAGTAGGCGAAGAAACCGAGCATCAGAATTGCCCATCCACCTGCATAAAGAACGTATGAACCGGTCCAGATTTTCTTAACTATAGGCAGCCAGATGCTGGCAATCATTCCCAAGCCGAGGCAGATCATTCCTATGACAAAAAGCCTTGCAACCGCATCAATCTTGTTTTGGGTTGTACGGCAGATATTGCCTATGATGAACCCCAGCAAAACAGTGCAGCAGCCGGAAAGAACCCCAATCAAACCTTCAGGGTCGAAGGCAAAGCCTTCTCCGTGGTAAACGTGGTTTTCTCCGTTGAGGCCCAGGGCGTTGAAGAAGTTCACGTCAAATGCTCCGCTGGCTCTTCCCGCCATCGTGTCCTTAACTGTTTCGCCAAAGAGGAAAGCTCCCTGGCCGTCGCGGAGAAGCCACAGAACCAAAACTTCCAGCAGAGAGAAAATGACCATTGCCCACACAATCTTCTTAGGCTTTTTCAGCCACAGCGCAAGCAGTCCGCCAACAATGTAGCACATAGCAATCCTCTGCAGCACTCCAAAGATTCTCAGATGCCTGAATTTCTCCGCCACATTCCACCAGAATCCGTGGTCCGGATCCATAGGCAGCTTGATGAACGGAAAAGCGTTCAGGGCCACTCCAACAAGGAAAATAAGCGCGCCCCTGATCAGAAGTTTCTTGACGCTTGCCTTTGAAAGGCTTTCTCCGTATTTTGCAAAAGAAAATGCCATTGCCGCTCCAACAACAAAGAGGAAGAACGGGAATACAAGGTCTGTAGGAGTGCATCCGGCCCAGGCGGCATGCCTGAGAGGTTTGAAGATATGCCCCCAGCTGCCAGGGTTGTTGACCAGAATCATTCCGGCAACGGTCATTCCCCTGAGAACGTCTAGTGCGACATATCGGGTGGTTTTAGCTTGTGACATATTGTTAAAGATATTTGATACAAAATTAACGAAAAACTTAATATGGAGTGCGGTGGAGAATAATCGTTGATTTTGTAAATTTGTGCCTATGGAACTATTCTATACAACCGACATAAAGAAATCCATCATAACTCTTTCTGGGGCGGAGGCGGACCATTGCGCCAGGGTGATGCGCCACAAGGAAGGTGACAGCATTTTCATCATCGATGGAAAAGGCGGGCTTTACAATTGCAAGATTTCTTCAGTCACTCTGCCCAAGAGGGGTGAAGCTGTTGTGGAGTGCGCAGTTCTGGAAAAAAGCCAGGGAGTAGGGCGGAGGAATTATCATCTTGTGATGGCGGTTTGTCCTACCAAGAATATGGACCGCTACGAGTGGTTTGTGGAGAAGGCTACGGAGCTGGGCGTGGATAGTATAGTGCCTTTGATATCAGAACATTCCATAAGAACAAATGTAAAGAAAGAAAGGCTTGAGGCATTGGTTCTGGCGGCTACAAAGCAAAGTCTGAAGTCTTGTCTGCCGGTTGTGGAAGATGCCGTTTCTGTCACCGATTTTCTTAATAGTGATTTAGGGGAAGATGTGCTGAAACTGATAGCCCACTGTGAAGAGGGAGAAAAGAAAACCATCCGCCAAAGACTCAGCGATTATACAGCCAATAATCTAAAGGTTGTGCTAATGATAGGGCCGGAAGGGGATTTTTCTGCCCGAGAAATAGAATTGGCTCTTCAGAAAGGATTTTTGCCTGTAACCCTTGGACCTTCTCGCCTAAGGGTTGAAACCGCCGCGGTTGCAGGTGTTTCTGAGATCTACTTTTCGTCTTTAAAATAAAACAGCAATATGAAAAAAGTATCAAGAAGAAATTGGCTTAAGACTTCCGCCGGAGTAGCAGCTTCTGCAGCGGCATTGTCTCTTCCTTCAATCCTAAACGCTTCTTCTTTGAGCGGAGAGTTGTCTGCTCCGTCTTCCAAGAAGGGCAAGAAAAGAAAGGCTCTTGTGATTGGAGCCCATCCGGATGATCCTGAGACGATTGCGGGAGGAACAATGATTCTTCTGCTTCAGGCTGGTTGGGATGTGGTGTGTGTGTATCTTACAAGAGGAGAGGCCGGAATTAAAGGAATCTCGGGAGATGAAGCGGCCGCTATCAGAGAAAAGGAATGCATAGCCGCCTGCAAGGTTACGGGAGCAAGATACAGATTTATGTCACAGGTAGATGGTGCTACCGTAATTAACAAGGAAAAGTATGACGAAATGCTTAAAGTGATTGAGGAAGAAAAGCCAGAGCTGGTCATAACCCATTGGCCTATAGATACTCATAGAGATCATAGAAATTGCTCCATATTGGTTTATGACGCCTGGAGATATAGCGGCTACAGTTTCAATCTCTTCTATGCGGAAGCCATGAGCGGAAACCAGAGCATGAACTTTGTGCCTACAGACTATGTGGATATTACTTCTGTAGCTGAGAAAAAACACGAGGCTTGTTATTGCCACGAAAGCCAGGGTATGCCTGATCTTTTAGGCAACTGGCATATCCCGATGGAAAAGTTCCGTGGAATGGAGTACTGGTGTGACTATGCGGAGGCCTTTGTGCACCTTAGAGGGCACAGCGCTCCTTCTTTCGTGCCAATGAAATGAAACGGCTATTTGCGGATAATCTGGATTTGGCCGCTCAAGCTGAGCTTTATAATCTGAGAGGCTTTATGAGTGGAGGTCTTTTCCTCCATAGACGGATGCACGGTGTAATCTACGGCATCCTTTATTTCCTTTGATATGTCTTTGAAACCTTTGGGCGGGTTCTCTCCTGAAATGTTGGCCGAGGTGGAAACCAGCGGTTTACGAAGTTTGAAACAGAGCTGACGGCAGAACTCGTTCATCGGAATCCGAATGCCAACACTCCCGTCTTCCGCTATGACATTTTGCGCAAGCCCTACTGCTTCTGGGTATATAATAGTCATAGGAGCATCGTTGACCTCAATCAAATCAATCGCGGCTTCTGGAATTTCCTTTACGTATCGTGCCAGCATATCCAGATCGCTGACCAGAGTAACAAGACTCTTGCTCTCTTCTCTCTGCTTTATGGCAAAGACTTTCTTTACCGCTTCCGGGTTTGTGGCGTCGCAGCCAATGCCCCAGATGGTGTCTGTAGGGTAGAGGATTACTCCGCCGTTTTTCAGCACTTCAATAGCTTTCTCTATCTGAGTCAGCATCTTGGGATCCATTTTATACGAATGTCTTGCCATGTCATTAAATTTATTTTCCTGTGCTGAACTCAGCGATTACCGGATAGTGGTCTGAAAAATTGCATCTGATAGTCTTGTGGCTAACTCCCGCCCAGTCTTCAGGTATGAAGACATAGTCTATGCGGAACAGCGGCCAAAGTACAGAGAAAGTTGCGGAAAAACCGTGGCCGGCTTCCTTGAAAGTATCTTTTCTTCCATACGAAAGCCTGTGATAGGTATAGCTCATAGGAATATCGTTGAGATCTCCGCAAACAACATAAGGATAGGGGCTCTTGTTGATGTTGTCCAGTACTGCACCCACTTGGCGGGAGCGCTGGATGACAGAACTGCGGAACTTGTTGTGAACGCTGATAATCTCGTTGCTGACTTCTTCCGAGAAGGTTTTCTTGCTTCTTATTTTCTGGATGAGGGCGGTAGGGGAAATGGCGTAGGACTGGAGATGGTTGTTGTAAACTCTCAAAGTGTCTTTCTCCACCACAATATCTGCAAACAAAGAAAGGTTGGTACTTGACTTGAACTTGATAACTCCGCCTTTCGTTATCTCGTAACGGCTGAAAATGATGTTACCGCTTCTCTTTCCGTTTTGGTGTGAAATCAGATGATAGGTTCTCCATCTGTATTGAGGGAGGAGTGTTTTAGCAGCCTGGAGACTGTCTAGATAAACCTCCTGGAGGCAGACAATATCCGCATCGCAGTTGCCTATTTGACAGAAGATACTGTCCATAGTTGCCTTGTAGGGCATTCTGTTCTTAGACAGGCGGAAAAGCCCTACGTTGTAAGTTTCTATCTTGATTTTGGTTCCGTCTGCGTCTTTTTCTCCGCCAAAACGCACAAACCTTTCCGCAAACAGCAGGGCCGGAAGCAGGGCGATAATGGTAATCCAGGCGCTTTTGCTCCGCGAAATAAGCGCTATCAAAAGAAGCAGAAGATTAACCGCTAGAATCGGAATGAAATACAAGCCGAAAAATATCGGCACGGAAAATTTAGCCGGGTCTATGTAAGAGGAAATATACGCAAGAAGAAGGCATACTGCGGCAATAACCAGAACCATCCGGAATGTTATCCCGAAAAACCTCCGAACTCCTTTTCTGCGCCTAGATCTTCCCATATTCTATTCCCAGGTGTACATCCTGTTTCTTTTCTTCCACCAGAGTATCAGCAGGAAGCCAAAAATCATTCCTCCAAGATGAGCAAAATGAGCTATTCCAGAATAGGTGTCAAAGATTCCGGTTATGAGTTCTATTCCTCCGAATATCAGCACAAACCACTTGGCCTTGAGGGTAACGGGAATAGGAAATACCATAGTGATTCTGCTGTTTGGGAATAGCATTCCGTAAGCCAGCAGAACTCCGTAAACGGCACCCGATGCCCCCACGGTTGGAACGTTCAGCGGAGCGCCTTGAAGATACATAACTGCAAGATGGCAGGCGGCAGCTCCCAGTCCTGTTACAAAGTAGTAGAGGACAAATTTCTTGCTTCCCCAGGTTCTCTCCAGCGCCATTCCAAAGAAGAACAGCGTGTACATATTGAAGAAGATGTGGAAGAATCCGCCGTGCATGAACATATGGGTTATAGGCTGCCATATCTGGAACCAAGGGCTGCCTATAGGAAAGAGCGCAAAAATCTCATACATTTTGTCACCGATGAAAAGGGTGGCAATAAACATCACTATGTTGATGAGGATAATGTGCTTGAGTGCTGGAGGTATGTTTCTCATAACAGTTTCTTTTTGATTTCTTCCGCGCTGATCTTGAGGAAGGTATATCCTCCGGCAGGAGATGTTGCCGGTTCTTTGCACTGCATAAGCTCATCTATTACCGCGCCAGCTTCCTTGTCTGAAATTATGGCTGTATAGGAGAAGTTTGAACGGCGGACAATATCCAAAGCGGCCTTGCGGTAAAGCTCAGAACTGTCTCCTTCTTCTATGTAGCGGGCTATCTCTTCTATGCATTCCTCTACGGAGAATTTCTCTCCCCTGAAATCTGCAGGAGTTCCGCTTACAACCACGCAGTCTTTGCCAAACTGCCGGATTTCAAACCCTAGGGAACGGACTTTTTCCACATTGTCCATAAGGGTCACAAAAGACGAATGGTCCAGGCTTACGGTTTTAGGGAAAAGCTCTTCCTGAATCTGGCATTTGTTTTCAGTAAGGGAGCGGAGGTATCTTTCGTAAAAAATCCTCTGCCTTGCTCTTGCAACGTTGAAGACAATCAGTCCTCCCTTTTCATCGGCGATGGCTACCAGGTTCTTGTCTATCTGTAGAATGCGCCTCTGCGGAGCTTCTTCCATAAGAGTTTCATTGATGGCACTCGGAACGTTGTATTTTGGTTTTTCAAGCCTTCCGTTTTCTTCAAACGGGTTGAAAAGGGGATCGTAATATGTCTTTGGAGGACGAATTCCGCCCTGTTGAATACTGCGCTTTTCTTCTGGAGTGAGGGTGAAGCCGTCTCCGGATGTGATTTCCCGCGGAACGCCTTCCGTGTCAAAATCTATAGCCGGAGCAAAGGCGTTCTTTCCAATAGCCTCTTTGACAGCGGCCTCAACAATCTGGAAGATTACCTGTTCGTTTTCCAGCTTAATTTCTGTCTTTGACGGGCTGATGTTCACGTCCATTTCCTGCGGCGGTACTTCCAGGAAAATGAAATAATGAGGAGAAGTTCCTTCCGGAATAAGGTTGCCGTAGGCTTTCATAACTGCCTTGTGGAGCATCGGTGAACGGAAATATCTTCCGTTGGCAAACAGGAATGTGTTCTGCTGGGTTTTCTTTGCGCTCTGAGGCGTGCCTGTCACTCCGCTGAGCTTTACCACGGTGGTTTCTACGCTGATATCAACCATCTGCTTACCCATCGCGGAGCCGTAAAGGTCTGTAAGCCTTTGCTTGAGGTTTCTTCCCTTTGGCAGGGTTATAACTTCCTTGGAGTTTGATATCAGACGGAACTCAATATCCAGGCGGGTAAGGGCAACACGGGTAAATTCAGACACAATCATCCTGTACTCGCTGTTGTCTGATTTGAGGAACTTGCGTCTGGCAGGTATGTTGAAAAAGAGATTGCGCACGGCTATATTGCAACCCTCTGGACAAGCTATTTCAGTCTTTTCCAGAGTCTTGCCGCCTGAAATGTGAATCTGCGTCCCGGTTTCCTCGCCCCTTTTGCGGGTTTTCATAGTTACGTCTGCGCAGGCGGCTATGGAAGCAAGAGCCTCTCCCCTGAAACCGAAAGTGGACAGGTTCTGCAGATCCTCCACCGCATCTATCTTGGAGGTAGCGTGGGAAAGGAAGCAGATGTCAGCCTCTTCCGCATTCATTCCTATGCCATTGTCTATGACCTGTATAAGTGTCTTTCCATAATCGGAGACAACCAGCATTATGGAAGTTGCGCCAGCGTCGGCGGAGTTCTCCATCAGCTCCTTCACAACAGAAGCTGGCCTCTGGATGACTTCACCTGCGGCTATCAAGCTGTAAATATGTTCTGGCAGTACTTTTAACATAATCCTTGTTTTATCCCAAGCCTCAATGTGTCATCTGATAAGACTGGAACAGCAGATGCAGCGCCTTGGTAAAATACAGCAGAGCCACTAGTATCAGCGCTATCAGCAAATATACAATCAGCCTCTTGCCCTTTCCGTATCCCCCATCGGCCCTTTTCAGTTCCTTGGATGCCTTGCGGAAACCTTTGGACACTATAGATCCCGGAACATACTTGGAGCCATCCTGCCTGGCCTTGGCTTCGGCATTTATGCCCTCGAATTTCTCGAGATCTTTATTGTAGTATCTTGCAGGGTAGTCAAACACCCTGTGACTTGGCAAAGAAAAAAACTTGAATCCCATAACAGCGCAAAGATAACAATCATACCCGAAAAACAGTATTTTTGCACCATATGAGCAATACCAAACACATATTCAGAATAGGAAACGGATACGACGTGCATCTTCTGGCGCCCGGCCTT
Organism: Bacteroidales bacterium; assembly: GCA_016285455.1. GTDB lineage: Bacteria > Bacteroidota > Bacteroidia > Bacteroidales > UBA932 > Egerieousia. The sequence continues at coordinate 16,962 of JAEEQS010000009.1, read as the reverse complement.
CCTTTGGTTTTGGGCGGAATCCACATCCCGCATTCAAAGGGCTGCGTAGCCCATTCAGACGGAGACGTGGCTTTGCACGCTCTCTGCGATGCCCTTTTGGGAGCCCTTTCTCTCGGCGATATAGGCCATTATTTTCCAGACACCAGCGTCGAGTTCAAGGGAATAGACAGCAAAATCCTTCTTGAAAGGTCTTACCGCCTGGTTCTGGACAAGGGATACCGCCTTGTCAACGCAGATATTACCATCCTTCTCCAGAAGCCCAAAGTAGCTCCATTCATAGAAAAGATGCGCAAATCAATCGCTGAAACACTTTCCAACGTCAGCGCCGGATACCCTTCTTCCATAGATGACATATCTGTCAAGGCCACCACTACGGAGGGTGCCGGATTCGTGGGCAGAGAAGAGGGCGTAGCCGTTTATGCCACTGTCCTTGTGGAAAAAATTTGTGAATAAGAGAAATTTGCTTACTTTTGCAACCCCAAAACCACCAGGGAACATTGAGATATGGTGTAATGGCAGCACAAGAGATTCTGGTCCTCTTAGTCCTGGTTCGAATCCGGGTATCTCAACAAATCTGACAGTCCAGCCAGCTGCTGGGCACAGTGATGGCGCGGTAGCTCAGCTGGTTAGAGCGCATGATTCATAATCATGAGGTCGGCGGTTCAATCCCGCCCCGCGCTACAAAAAATAAGTGATGGACGTACCATCACTTTTTTGTAGGATGTCACCCCGCTCACTCAGTGAGCACCCCTCAAGGGGTATGCGGCCTGCTCGGCCGGTCGCCGCCGCGACTTTCTACCTCCCCGCACCTCTTATATAGACAGATTCCGGTATTGTCCTGTAATGGTATGCTGGCCCGACTTGTCTTTGTATGTTATTGCAAACTCGCCGTTAATATAATCGAGAGGCAGAACAAACTTTTCCCCATTACTGTCCTTTATTGTTTGCTTGACAATAAACATTTTTGTTATAGTGTGTTCCCCATTTATATGAGTCCAAGTCTCATTATCTGTTTTTCCTTGATACAGGAACTTTATTCCATCTAGTTCAGTATTGTCTGAATACGGATATACAGGGTAAGTCTTTTCCTTAATTTTCTCCCTGTCTTCCGTTATGCCTTCATAAACGCCCCCAGCTACTTGGATGCTTGCAAGGAAAGAAGTACCGTCTTCGAGTTGCAGGACTGTTTCTACTGTTTTTGAATCCGGATTGTCAGGGTATTTTGGAATAACAATAAGGTGGTGCGAAAAGAAGGTTTTAGACATACTGGTGTACCATCCATAGTCGGAATACGTTTGGTTTCCTTTATAGATAAGCTTTCCGTCTCTGTTGATTTTAATGGAGTATTCGGGAAGGTCTTCTTTCTTTGTTATTTCATCTTTTGAACATCCGCTGATTATCAAAATGGCAAACAGCAAAACAGCCAAGGCAAAGTGCCTGATAGGAGATACTTTAGGCATAAAATATAATCTGTACATAGGAGTGCGGATTAAATTAGTTGAGGTTGAAGAAGAAGTAGAGGCCGGCCCAGGTTACAGGAACGCCCCTAGCGCTTCCGATAGATGCTCCATAACGGTCTCGGATGGTACCGTCCTTGTCTACCTTGCCTATCTGGGCCCCGTATTTGTCTCGCACAACTCCGTCTGAATAAACACGGCCTACCTGTGAACCGTATCTGTCTCGGATGGTGCCGTCTGAGTCAATCTTCCCGATTTGGGCGCCGTACTTGTCGCGGACTGCGTTGTCGCGGTCTATCTTTCCTACCTGCGAGCCGTATTTGTCACGGATTGTGCCGTCGCTCTGGATGGTGCCTATCTGTGCGCCGTAGCGGTCGCGGATAGTCTGCGCGTCAGACTTTGACGGCAGAGCCAGCAGAATCATCGCTGAGGCAAATATTGCAAAGATCTTTTTCATAGCCGTAAGTTTTACTTGTCTATCTCCTTGAATCTTTCTAGCAATAATCCTTCCATAACTTTATAGCCTTCTATTATAGGGTGCACTCCGTCTTTAGAATACTTATTTGGAAGGCCTCCGTTTTCGTCTTTGAGTATGGAGTGGTAGTCTATGTACGGGATTCCTATGCTCTGGGCATATTCATTAATCATTCCGTTGAGCTTGATTATGTCCTGTGCCGGCTTGAGATCCTTTCTCCATACAAATCCTGCTGCAGGAGGAACAGAGCAGAGTATAGGCTTGATCTTGTGTGCCCTGGCCAGTTCCACCATAGATTTGAGATTGCCAAGGATATTTTCAAGAGTGATTTTTCCGTTGTTTTCCGCCACGTCGTTGGTGCCGGCCATAATGAACACGTACTGAGGATTTAAGTCCAGCACATCTCTTCTGAAACGTACCAGCATCTCACTTGTGGTCTGGCCGGAAATGCCTCTTCCTACAAAATTGTTTTCCTTGAAGAAGGCGGAATCCAGATCCCACCAAAGTTCAGTGATGGAATCCCCCATAAGCACTGCCTTGATTTTGCGGTTTTTCCATTCGCACTTTGGGCATTTTCCTTTAGGCGTGTCTTTTGTCATCTCAGCGATTCTTGCGTTGTCTTTCTGGAATACATAGAATTGAGCCCAGTCCTGCTTTTTGGTGTTCTGGGCGGAAACCATTGCCGCAAAGGCAATCATAAAAGCAGTTATAAGCAATAATCTTTTCATAGAGTTATAGTTTCTGATGCAATTGCAAGATAGCAAAAATAAACTTGAATCAAGATAAAAATAATTTTTATGTTGACAAAACCTGTCAAAACGCCAGGATACCTTTGCATCGTCAAACAAAAGAAAAAGGAAAGTAAAACAAATAAAAACATAAGGATATGAACAACTACAATCTTCTTTTCAGCAACGAGATAGAGGCTTTCATAGAGGAGACTATTGCAGAGGAAAAAGAAATCCGCATCTCTGTTATCAGAAGTGAAAGATAACACCTATGTCCAGTGTGGTTTTGCCTGTGGCGGAGGGGGGAATTTGCGCAGGATTTCCTTCTCCGGCGCAGGATTATATAGAGGGCGGAATAGACCTGAACAGGGAACTTGTGAAGAATCCCGCGGCTACTTTCTTTGGGAGAGTTAGCGGAGACTCTATGACAGGAGCGGGAATAGATGACGGGGACCTGATAGTTATAGACAAAAGCCTTCAGGCTTCTGACGGAGACATTGCGGTTTGCTTTCTGGACGGGGAGTTTACTCTCAAGAGGATTCATATAGAAAAAGATGTGATGTGGCTTGTGCCGGAAAATCCAAAGTACAAGAAAATAAAAGTTACTCCAGACCAGAACTTTATGGTGTGGGGCGTAGTAACTTACTCTATAAAAGATGTGCGTGGAAAATAGCGGGACGTTTCTTGGAGTTATGGATTGTAACAACTTCTTTGTTTCTTGCGAGAGGGTGTTCGATCCGTCGCTGGAGGGTAGGCCAGTGGTCGTGCTTTCCAACAATGACGGGTGTGCCGTGTCCAGAAGCGCAGAAGCCAAGGCTCTGGGCATAAAGATGGGAACGCCGGCTTTCAAGATAAATGAGGAGTTTCCTAGATCAGACGTGATAATGCGCTCTTCCAATTACACGCTTTATGCGGATATGAGCAGGCGGGCTATGAATGTTTTACGCGGTTTGGTCGGGAGAATAGAAGTATATTCCATAGATGAGGCGTTCATAGATTTTTCCGGAATGAGAAAAGACGATGTTGTCCGTCTTGGAAGAGAGATCGTATTCCAGGTGAGGAAACAGACCGGGCTTCCGGTGTCTGTGGGAGCCGCCCGCTCTAAGACGCTTGCAAAAGCCGCCACAAAGTTTGCCAAGAAATATTCCGGATACAAAGGCTTTTGCATTATAGATTCAGACGAGCAGCGTGAAAAAGCCCTTAGGCTGCTTCCGGCGGGGGATGTCTGGGGCATAGGTTTCAGGAGCGAGAAGAAGTTTTCCTCTCTGGGCATTTCCACGGCCTATGATTTTGTGGGCAAAGGGGCGTACTGGATAAAGCAAAATATGGGCATATGCGGTCTAAGAACTTACGAGGAACTTATGGGAAGGAGCGTCATACGCCTGGACAACAGCGCTTTGAGGCAGACCATAACCACAAGCCGCAGCTTTGGGGAGCTTGTCTCTGATCTAACGCAACTCAGGTGTGCCGTATCCAATTTTGCCTCTTCCTGCGCCCGGAAACTAAGAGGCCAGCACAGCTCGGCGATGTATGCCACCGTGTTTCTGATGACGAGTTTTTTCAGAGAAGACCTTCCACAGTATTACAACAAGGCAACTTATGTTTTTCCGGAAGCTTCAGACAGTACAATAGATATGGTGGAAGGATGCCTTAACGCTTTGGATGAAATATTCAAGCCCGGATACGCGTACAAGAAAGCAGGAGTTACGGTTAGCGGAATCGTTCCCAACGGGCACATTCAGCAAAGCCTTTATTACAAGTCTGATTGTGAGAGGATGAGGAAAGTGGACTGCCTGATGGATGAAGTAAATCACCGGTATGGCAAAAGCAGCCTGCATCTTGCCGTGCAGGGAGAATCCGCCATATTCAACCGCCGGATAAAAAGGACAGAATTCTCCGGCAGCGGGAAAACGGGAGTGGCCGAGCGGAAAGAGCAATGGGAAATGAAGCGTGAAAGGCTATCCGGACACTACACCACAGATCTGCGCGATGTCATTCTTGTGAATTGCCGCGGCTAAGAGAACTCATCTTTCTGAATACTTTGCTGATCCAAGACAGGATCCTCAGCAAAATCTTGGCATTGGCTCTCTCCATTTCCATAATGTTGGAACGTATGGCATTCAGCTGCTTGCCGTTCCTGGCCCTTCGTCTTCTTCCCAGCGCGTTGTTGTAGAATATGCGGCATTCATCGCTGCAGAATTTCTTGTCGCTCCGTCCGTTTACATTCTTTCCGCATACCGGACACTTCCTGATAGTCATTTGTTGTCCCTTCTTTCCTCTTTCTAATAATGGCTCAAAAATAGTCAAGAGTTTTCCTGGAGGAGCAAACCGCAGAATTTTGTGCCTGATTTTCTGCTTTTTCCGTAATTGTGTCTTAAATGTGTGTTTACAAGAAAAACACAAATATTCCGTAATCGTAAATTAAACAATTATAATCGTTTATATCCGGATAAAATTTGGTTGAGTTTCAGTTTCAGAGTTTTATTTGTCTCCGATTCAATTTATGTGATTTATGGAGAAAACATTAAACAGAGTGGAACTGAGGGGCAACGTGGGCGCTGACCCCAAGGTGACCGAAATGGAGGGAGGAGTGAGTCTTATCCGTTTCTCCCTGGCAACGCACGAGGTTTACAAAGGAAAAGACGGGCAGTACAAAGAGGAGACCACCTGGCATAACGTGGCAGCCTGGTCTACCAAGGGTATGCCCGATTTTGCCAGAATCCGAAAAGGTGATTTTGTGGAACTTACAGGAAAGATCAGGTATTACACCTACACTTCCAAAGACGGGCAGGAGAGATATTCCTGCGAAATTGTGGCTTTGAAAATGTCTCTGCCGGAAAATGTTTAAATTTGCATCCGGCGGACAAAAACGCCGGATGTTTTTATGAGCGAAGAAATCAAAAGGGAATTCTATCTCTACAATACTCTCTCCAGAAGAAAGGAGAGGCTTGAAACTATAACCCCTGGAAGAGTTGGACTGTATGTGTGCGGTCCTACCGTGTACGGAGATCCTCATCTGGGGCATGCAAGACCAGGCGTGACTTTTGACGTTCTGGTGCGCCTGCTGAGGAATATCGGATACAAGGTGCGCTATGTTCGCAACATTACTGATGTGGGGCATCTGGAGCACGACGCGGATGAAGGAGAGGACAAGATAGCCAAGAAAGCTCGCCTGGAACAGCTTGAGCCAATGGAGGTTGCACAGACATATACCGTGCATTTCCGCCAGGCGATGGCAAAGCTGAACGTGCTTCCGCCAAGCATAGAGCCTAACGCTTCCGGCCATATAATCGAGCAGATAGAGTTCATCAAGAAGATACTGGAAAACGGCTATGCCTACATCAGCAACGGATCCGTTTATTTTGATGTGCAGAAATACGCCAAGAAGTATAATTACGGTGCTCTGAGCGGAAGAAATCTAGATGAAATGCTCCATAACACCCGTGAACTTGACGGGCAGGAAGACAAACATTCTTCTGCAGACTTTGCTCTCTGGAAAAAGGCTAGCCCTGAGCATATTATGCGCTGGCCTTCTCCGTGGGGAGATGGTTTCCCGGGCTGGCATATGGAGTGCTCCGCTATGGGAGAAAAGTACCTGGGCAAGGAATTCGATATTCACGGCGGCGGAATGGACCTTATGTTCCCTCACCACGAATGCGAAATGGCTCAGAACTTTGCCGAAAGGGGAATCGGAGGCGTCAAGTACTGGATGCACAACAACCTGATTACCATAGAAGGACGGAAGATGGGCAAGTCTCTTGGCAACTTCATCACTCTGGATGAGCTTTTCAGCGGCTCTAATCCTAACCTGGAGCAGGCCTACACTCCTATGACGGTGCGTTTCTTTATCCTTCAGGCTCATTATCGCGGAACTTTGGACTTCTCAAATGCCGCTCTTCAAGCAGCGGAAAAAGGTCTAAAGCGCCTGATGCAGGCAGTCAAGGATGCTGAGTCTTTAAAGGAATCTGAAAAGTCAAGTGAAGGCATCGCTGAGGATATAAAGAAAATAAGGGAGAACATTTTTGAGGCCCTCTGCGACGATATGAACACACCTGTTGCAATTTCCTATATTTATGAACTTGTGAAGGTTGTCAACAACATAAAAGAAGGCAGGCTCTCTGTTGCCAAACCTGAAAAGGATGCAATAACCAGCTTGTTCAAAGATGTTGTCACAGACATTCTCGGCCTCGTTGATGAAGAAGCCGCCCAATCCTCTGAGGGCCAGGGTGGTTCTGCAAAGGTAATTGACGGTCTGATGAACTACATCATCGAGGACAGGAAGGCCGCTAGAGCAGCCAAGGACTGGGGCAAGAGCGACCAGATCAGAGACACCCTCAAAGCCCTCGGCATTCAGCTCAAGGACAACAAAGACGGCACCACCACCTGGGAGATTTAAGATTGAAACAATCACAAAAGAAAAACGGAGTGCTGAATCAGTACTCCGTTTTGTCTTCTTTGGCCTGCCACTTCTTGAAAACCTCCAGGGCTTCTTTCCTTAGAAGTTTCTCAGATTTTTTCTGCCGGTCTACAGGCTTGAGTTCTATCTCCTGGTAGATGAAGTCGTCATCAAACCCGATTTTTGCGGCATCTTTCCGGTTGTTTGCATAGTAGATTTTGTCCAGATGAGCCCAGTAAATTGCACCAAGGCACATAGGGCAAGGCTCGCAGGATGTGAAAATCTCGCATCCGGAAAGGTCAAAAGTTCCAAGTTTCTTTGTGGCGTTGCGGATAGCTGTAACTTCCGCGTGAGCCGTAGGATCGCAGTTGAGCGTTACGCTGTTGCTTCCTTCCGCAACGATTTCTCCATTACGGGCAATCACGGCTCCAAATGGTCCGCCGCCCTTCTCCACGCTCTCGTCTGAGAGCTGGATTGCTCTTCTCATCAAATCTTTCTTGTCCATAATCTAATCGCTGAGGAAGATTTACTTAATCTTCTTGTAGCCGTAGCGGCTGGTTGAACCTAGCTCAATCTCAATCTTCATCAAGCGGTTGTACTTGGCAATACGGTCTGTACGGCTGAGGGAACCGGTCTTGATCTGGCCGCTGTTGGTTGCAACAGCAATGTCTGCGATAGTGGTGTCCTCGGTTTCTCCGCTGCGGTGTGAGGTAACGGTGGTGTAACCGTTGCGGTGAGCCATCTCGATGGCGTCCAGAGTCTCTGTCAGAGAGCCAATCTGGTTGACCTTGATCAGGATGGAGTTAGCCGCACCCTTCTTGATACCCTTCTCCAGGTAGGATACGTTGGTTACGAAGAGGTCGTCTCCAACAAGCTGAATCTTGTCGCCGATAGCCTTGGTAAGCTTAACCCAGCCGTCCCAGTCGTTTTGGTCCATACCATCCTCGATAGAGTCGATAGGGTACTTCTTGCAGAGCTTCTCCAGGTATGCAACCTGTTCGTCTGCTGTAAGGCACTTGCCCTTAGGCTCTTTCTTCACGCCGTTGTTCAGCTGTGAATAGTCGTAAGAGTACTTGGTGCCCTTCTTTACTGAGAACTCGCTGGCTGCGCAGTCCAGAGCGATGGTAACATCCTTTCCTGGCTTGTAGCCTGCTGCCTTGATTGCCTCAACGATGCAGTCCAGAGCGTCATCTATGCCCTTGAGTGCAGGAGCAAAACCGCCCTCGTCTCCAACTGCGGTGGAAAGGCCTCTGCCCTTGAGCACTTTCTTAAGAGCGTGGAACACCTCGGCTCCCATTCTAACGCCTTCTGCCATATTCTTGGCACCGATTGGCCTGATCATAAACTCCTGGAAAGCGATAGGAGCGTCTGAGTGAGCGCCGCCGTTGATGATATTCATCATAGGAACTGGAAGCACGTATGCGTTGGTTCCGCCGATATATCTGTAAAGAGGAATCTCCAGCTCTTCGGCTGCAGCCTTTGCAACTGCCAGGGAAACTCCCAGAATGGCGTTGGCTCCCAGCTTTGCCTTGTTCTTGGTTCCGTCCAGCTGAATCATAAGCTGGTCTATGTCTCTCTGCTGGAGAGCGTCCATACCTATGATGGCCGGGGCTATTATCTCGTTAACATTCTTTACTGCTTTCAGAACGCCCTTTCCACCGTAGCGCTTTGGGTCCTTGTCTCTGAGTTCGATTGCCTCGTTCTCGCCGGTGGAAGCTCCGGATGGAACGGCTGCCACACCCTTGAAACCTGAATCGAGGGTTACTTCAACTTCGATAGTAGGATTTCCTCTTGAATCGAGGATTTCTCTACCCTGTACATCTACAATAATCATATTATCAATAAATTAAATGGTTTATTTCAAATTGTCGCAATTGCGGGGACAAAAAAAATCTCCGAAACCGCCGCAAATTTAGCAAAAACTGCACTCTTTTTGCATATCTTTACATCAGAAACGGAAATCATTATCGTAATACTTATAAGCTATGACCGAAAATCAGAAAAAAGGAAACAAGGTTCTTGCGGCTGCGCTTATTGCCGTAGGACTTCTGGCTCTGGGCCTTTGCCTTAGGAGCGGAATCGTAAAGTTCAAATCTATGGACAACGTGGTTACCGTAAAGGGACTTTCAGAGCAGCAGGTTCCGGCCGACAAGGCTATCTGGAGAGTTTCTTTCGGAAGGCAGGGCAACGACCTGTCCTCTCTCTATTCTTCTGTTGACGCCAACGCCAAGACCGTAAAGGACTTCATCAAGCAGGCAGGTATCACGGACGATGAAATCTTTGAGGCTTCACCATCTGTAAGCAATCTCGAGGACCAGTACAGGTATTCCAACAACAAGCCTGCCTACAAGTGGCAGATTAACCAGTCCATGACCATTTCCACCAAAAAGGTAGATGCTATCAGGAATCTGGTAAAAACTCTGACATCCGAGATGCTGAAGAAGGACATTATCATCAGCGACTGGGCTTCTTACGATTTCACCGGCCTTAACGACCTGAAGCCGGAAATGATCAAGGAAGCTACTGCGAAAGCAAGGGAAGCCGCCCAGCAGTTCGCCGACAACTGCGGCAGCAGCCTCGGAAAAATCAAGACTGCCAGCCAGGGCCAGTTCTCCATCGAGGATCTTGACGAGACAACAGATTACATCAAGAAGGTAAGGGTTGTTACATCCGTTACCTACTATCTGAAGTAATCCTCAGCGATTATTGAAGAGATTACTGACTCCTACTGGATAATACCCAGGAGTTTGGATTTGCGGAGCATATCAGATATGTTCCGCACTTCCATTTTAGAGTAGATCCTCTGGCGATGGGTGTTCACCGTATGTACGCTAAGGAATAGCTTTTCTGCAATTTCAGAAGCCTTGAGCCCCTGGGCGGAGAGCTGTATGATTTCAATTTCTCTTTGAGACAGTCCCATCTCGGCGATTTTGTTCCGCTTTTCAGCCAGAAGGTCTGAAAGATATTTGCCAACATCATCGCTGAGCGAATGGCTTTCCTTTGTTATTTGGCAGCACCTTTCCCTTATCTGCTCTTCTGTCAAAGCCGGAGCTTCGGCGGCGAGGGCTTCAAAGGCGGAAGTGTATTTGCTTTCCGGATCTCTGAGTGAATTAGACAGGAAGGAGATAATCTGTTCTTTTATGCTGTTGCTCTTTGCTAGCTCTGCGTTGCGATGGCGGACAGCCCTAATCTTGCGGAATGCGGCCGCCAGAGCTGCCAGAGCGAGAATTATAGCCAGAACGAGCAGAGCAGTACGGTAACGGCCAATTACCAGGGCCTTCTCTTTCTTCTCCACCTCGAACTTGGTCTCCATTTCCTGGAGGATTTCATCGTTTTTCTGAGCTAAATACTGTTGCTGGTGCCTTACGTACATATCGTGGCACTCCAGGGCCTTTTCATTTTCTCCCAAGCGTGTATAGAGCCTTACCAGGCGGTCGTAGAGGCTGGAGGCGGTCAGATGGTCGGAGTCTTTCAGGGTTGTGAGCACCTGGGAGAAGTACTGTACGGCCTCAGCGTTGCGGTCTCCCTGCTGGAACCAGCGGGAACGGAACATTATGCCGTTGCGTTTCAGCCTAGGTATATCATAGGTATCTGCTATAGCCTGTCCTTTGGCCAGATATCGCCCAGCCGTATTGTAGATGGCCGTATCTATCTGGTCGTTCCAACGGTTCTTGTTGATGTAAAGCGATCCTATGACATAGCAGGCCTCTGCCTGTTTTTCCATGCTTTGAGCCTCTTCTGCAAGGGTGAGAGCTTCCTGGGCATATTCCAGACCTTCATCGTTTCTGCTAGTCTCAGGAGAGATTTCAGCGTATGAGCACAGTTTTGCCTTTGAAATCAAAATGCCGGAAAGATCATCTTTGAAGCCTTCTTTGCGGGCTATTTCCTCAGCCTGAAGGGCTTTTTCCCAAGCAGCGGAGTCGCGGCTGGTCATAATGTCGATGCCTACGATGCACTCCAGAGCCTTCACTTTCTGGAGAGGCAGTCCTTTCTTTTCCGCCAGATCCAGTGCCTGAATCGCTTTTACCATCGCTGAGTCAAACCTTTGGCTTTCCACTTCAGCCGAGGCTTCCGAGATCAGCTGCGTTATATGGGCTTCTGAGCCTGTTTTTTCTTCTCCGCGATGGGTGCATGCAGCTATAAATGCCGCCGCAAACACAAAAAATATATAGAATCTGAAACTCGTCATTTAAAACTCCATTTAGTCTTGCAAAGTTAACGCATCTGCCATAAAAGTGAAAAATCGTGCATTTTTACCTTGTCAGCCCTCTCTAAATACTGAAAAATAACGAACCAAAATTGACTATATTTACAGAAATTTGTAAGCAAATATTGATAATGCGCATATCTATGGAATCACAGAAAAAAAATTACGAATCTCCTCACTCTAAAGTATGGATAGTGGAGGTACAAGGGTTGGTTTGCCAATCCCCGACAGAAACACCAGAAGATGATCCTACAGAAATTCCTTGGTAAATGAAAAAACAATCAGCCATGAAAAGATATTTATTATTGCTTGCCTTTGCGGCTGTCTGCTTTGCTTCTTGCAACAAAGAAGACCAGAATGTACCTGAGGAAACAGCTTTGAACAAACATGAGGCTCCATCAATTATCTATGCCAAGACGGAGACCAATACACAGACAGGAACCAAAACCTACTGGGGAGATAATCTCAAAGTTCTCTGGAACGCAAATGACAGAATCTCTTTGTTTAACCAAAACATGTATAACATAGAGTATAAGTTCGTAGGCACGCCAGGCACTTCAGAAGGCATTTTCCAAAAAGTAGGAGAAGACCAGGGAAGTCAGCAGTTTGACAAGGTGTTTGCTATCTATCCATATTCAGAAGATAACGAGGTTGACAAATCCGGTGCAGATATTTTCTTGACACTTCCGGCCACTCAAACTTACTGTGAGAATTCATTTGGCCCAGGCGCCAACTATATGCTTGCTGTCAGGGGGGCTATAACAAATGAAGATTCAAACTTTGAATTCAAGAATGTTTGCGGTTACCTCAGGCTCAAGCTTTATGGAGATGACGTTACAGTCAAAAGCATTACCATAGAAGGCAATAACAATGAATTGATTGCCGGCCCTGCTTCTATTTCTGCAGAAACATTGGTGACTGGTTCTGCGCCTGTTGTTGAAATAATGACATCTGGAACCTCTTCTATAACGATAAACTGCCCGAATCCGGTTACATTGGGAACAACAGCCGCAGAAGCCACTGAATTCAACTTTGTAATTCCTCCTGTTACTTTCACAAACGGTTTCAAGATTACCGTTAGGGGCACCTCTGGAGGAGTTGCTGGCAAATTCGTAAAAAGCACATCCAGCAATGTTGCCATAACCCGCAATGTCAGGCGCAGTATGGCTGCTTTGAGCGTTGCTCTGGAGCCTCTTAAGTATGTTGAATTCGAAGACGATACCTTCAAGGCATACTGCTTGGCGAACTTTGATACAGACGGAGATGGCAAAATAAGCGAAGACGAGGCTCTGGCCGTTACCGTAATGAATTGCTTCAATGCATCTCCGACTCACGAGTACACGTATTATTATTCTGGAAGTGATAGATACGACCTCATTTATGCCTCATCGCTGAAGGGAATAGAAGAGTTCAAGAACCTGCAGATTCTGAATGTTTCCGGCTCTACTTCCGTTCAAGGCCCTCTTGCCAGTCTTGACCTTAGACAGAATACAGCCCTAAAGCTGCTTGTCGTGAATTACAACGATATTTCAAGTCTCAATATAGAAGGGCTCACCCAATTGGAAGGGCTTGAAAGCTGCTACACCAAACTGTCTGAGATAGACGCTTACGGTCTTTCTAAACTGGAATATCTGAACGCCACCAACAACACCCTTCTAAAGAAAATCAACCTCAGCCAGTGCACCAGCTTCACCACGCTTGATATTGAAAACACTCTCGCTCTTGAGCGTTTTGAATGCGCCAACACCGAGTTAACTAAGCTGAACCTGTCCTATCAGCCATATCTTTCATACGTGAACTGCTCAAATTGTTCAGAACTTGAAGAACTGGACCTCAGACAGTCTAAAGTTTCCAATTCGATAACCTGGGCCAATTGCCCTGCCATAAAGCAATTCCTGTTCCGCAACGCCGAACTGGCAACCTGGCCCGCAGAGGACTTTGCTGGTTTCTCTTACATTGAGGAGGTTGATCTTTACGGCAGCAATTATGAAGGAATACTTGATTTGAGCGACAAGGGACATCTGAAGAAACTAGATGCGGGCAACAATCAGTTATTGACCGGAATCACGGTGGCTGAGAGAGCACCAATCGAAGATTTCGAGTGCGCCAATTCCGGCGTTACGTCTCTGGATATTGAAAGGCTTTCACTTCTTAATAATTTCAATTGTGCCGACTGTAAGAAGTTGGAATCTCTTACTGTCAAGAACTGTAAAATCAGCAATTCTGTTGCCTGGACAGGATGCGATGAACTGAAAACTCTGAATCTTTACGGCACGGAGATTATCTCCTGGCCTGCCGGAGATTTCAATGTCTTCCCTGCGCTGGAGGACCTGAATATTTCCTTTACCAACTATAACAATGCTCTCGATATGTCCTGCAACGGAGGCCTCAAGTCTTTGAAGTGCGAGAAAGCCGGGATTTCCTCAATCAATGTCAGCGGCCTGCCTGAACTGGTATTCATCAACTGCTCAAAGAACAGCGGCCTGACCTCTCTTGACCTTTCCGGCCTGGCCAGACTGAAGGAATTGGACTGCAGGGAGTGCAGTATCTCCACGCTGGACATTCACTACTGCTCGCTTCTCAACGCATTGAAGGCCTGGCCTCAGAGTGAAGGCTACAGCCTCCATCAGGTAGTTCTCACACTAGCTCAGTCAGACAATATCGGCAACGGAACCCTGAAATTGTATGACACCGAAGGTGTGATGACAGAAGCTCAAATGTATGAGAGGTATCATACGACATTTAGCAATAACTATTAATCGCGACATTACTCCACATTATATTAAAAGCTCCTGCCAGACAATCCCGGCAGGAGTTTTTTGTTGGCAGGTGGTGGAAAAAGCATTTTTTGTTTGCGTGTTCAAAAAATGTTTATATCTTTGCACCCCCGCAAAAAATGCAGGGAGCTGTATCCAGGTGCGCGCAACGCAGATTCTCTCATCGCTGAGGAAAAAGCAGTGCCTCCGCAAATGGCTATGCAGCTGATGTTTAATTAAAACATACACAGTAAAATGCCAGGATTAATCGGCAAAAAAATCGGAATGACTTCCGTATTCGGTGCTGATGGCAAGAACATCCCTTGCACCGTAATTGAGGCTGGTCCGTGTGTTGTTACGCAGATTCGTACAGAAGAAAAAGATGGTTATGCCGCTGTACAACTTGCCTATGACGAACAGAAAGAGAAACACACCAGCGCGTCTCTGATGGGACATTTCAAAAAGGCAAACACCACTCCTAAGCGCAAGCTCGTTGAATTCAAGAACGATTTCGAAGGCGAGCTCAAGCTGGGTGATTCTCTCAGTGTTTCAGACGTTTTCAAAAACGAAGACACTTGGGTTGACGTTACCGGTATTTCTAAAGGTAAAGGCTTCCAGGGCGTTGTTAAGCGCCACGGATTCGGCGGCGTAGGTGGTCAGACCCACGGCCAGGACGACAGGCTTCGTGCTCCTGGTTCTATGGGTGCATCATCTTGGCCTTCAAGAGTATTCAAGGGCAAGAGACTTGCCGGAAGAATGGGCGGCGATAGAGTAAAGATTCTGAATCTTAAGGTTATCAAGGTCATTCCTGAAAGCAATCTTCTTCTTGTGAAGGGTTCCATTCCAGGAGCCACTGGTTCATACGTAATTGTGGAGGAATAGTTTATGGAAATTGCAGTATTGAAGATCGACGGCACCCAGACCGGAAAGAAAGCCGTTCTGGACGATGCAGTATTCGGAATCGAGCCTAACGACCACGCTATTTATCTGGACGTTAAGCAGTATCTTGCAGCCCATAGACAGGGAACCAGCAAGACCAAAGACAGAAGCGAAGTTGCCTACTCAACCAAGAAGATCATTCGCCAGAAGGGCAGCGGCGGCGCACGCCACGGTTCCATCAAGGCTAACATCTACGTTGGCGGCGGCAGGGCTCACGGTCCTCGTCCTCGCGACTATGAATTCAAGCTCAACAAGAAGGTAAAGCAGCTTGCACGTTTCTCAGCCCTCTCATACAAGGCTAAGGACAATGCAATCGCAGTAGTTGAGCCATTCACTATGGAAGCTCCTAAGACAAAGGAATTCATGAACATCATCAAGAACATCAAGGTTAACGACCGTATGGTTCTTTTCGTGGTTCCTGAGAGAAATGAGAACATCAGTTTGTCTTCCCGCAATCTGGAGAACGTAAAGGTTGCTACTCCTAACAATCTCAACACCTACGACATTATGCGCGCATATTCCGTAGTGTTCGTGGACGGCGCCCAGGATTCTCTTAAGGTAGAGTACAAACGTTAAAACTTGAGAATTATGGGTATTTTGATAAAGCCGATAGTAACAGAGAAGATGACCGCAGAGGGCGACAAGAGAAACCGCTACGGATTCATCGTTGACTACAGCGCAAACAAGGTTGAAATCCGCAAAGCTGTAGAGGAGATGTACAATGTGACTGTGAAGGATGTCAACACAGTTTCTTACAATGGCAAGGCAAAGAGCCGCTATACCAAGGCCGGTCTGCTCAAGGGCCGCACCAACAGGTTCAAGAAGGCTTACATAACCCTCGCCGGTGACGACAAGATTGATTTCTATAGCAACATTTAGAGATGGGAGTACGTAAATTCAAACCGGTAACACCGGGTCAGAGAAATAAAGTAATCAGCGCATTCGATGATATTACCTGCACTGTTCCTGAGAAGAGCCTTCTGGAACCTCGCAAGAGCAGCGGAGGAAGAAACAACGAAGGTCATATGACCATGCGCTATATCGGCGGCGGACACAAGAAGATGTACCGTATCATCGATTTCCTCAGGAACAAAGATGAATACACCGCTACCGTAAAGACGATCGAATACGATCCTAACCGCAGTGCAAGAATCGCACTTGTAGTATATCAGGACGGAGAAAAGCGTTACATTATCGCGCCTAAGGGCATCCAGGTCGGACAGGTTATAGCTTCCGGCAGCGGAGTTGCTCCTGAGGTTGGTAACACTCTCCCTCTTGGCGAGATTCCTCTCGGAACCAATGTTCACAACATTGAGCTCATCCCTGGACAGGGTGCCGCAATGGCACGCAGCGCAGGATGCTACGCTCAGCTTGTTGCAAGGGAAGGCCGCCACGCAGTTCTGAAGCTCCCTTCAGGCGAGACCAGAATGGTGCTGACAACCTGCCGCGCAACCGTGGGCATCGTTTCCAATCCGGATCATAATCTTGAATCTCACGGAAAGGCTGGAAGAAAGCGCTGGATGGGTATCAGGCCACGCAACAGAGGCGTTGTGATGAACCCAGTTGACCATCCAATGGGTGGTGGTGAAGGACGCGCCTCAGGAGGCCATCCAAGAAGCCGCAAGGGTCTTCCTGCAAAGGGTTACAAGACTAGGAACCCTAGGAAGTCTTCCAAGAAATTCATTATTGAAAGAAGAAAGAAGTAACGGAATAAATTTAAGATTATGAGTCGTTCAATTAAAAAAGGCCCGTATATCGAGGCAGCTCTGGAAAAGAGGATTCTTGCTATGAACGAGACTGGCAAGAAGGACGTTGTGAAGACTTGGTCAAGGGCAAGCGTTATTTCCCCTGACTTTGTAGGCCACACCGTAGCTGTTCACAACGGAAACAAGTTTATTCCCGTTTACGTAACCGAGAATATGGTAGGCCACAAGCTCGGAGAGTTTGCTCCTACCCGTACATTCAAAGGCCACTCAGGTAACCGCAAGGAGAACAAGTAATGGC
>JAEEQS010000017.1 GCA_016285455.1 Bacteroidales bacterium | reverse complement strand
GCCGCCGTGTCCACCGTACCCCCGAAAACCTTCCGCACGGCAATGTCGCGGGATTTTTCATTGGCATAATAGGTACTCATGGCGACCAGACCAAGCAGGGCGATGATAATAGACAGGAGCATAAAAATCTCCACCAGACGCATGTTGTTGCGGGCCGGTTTCCATGCCTCGGCGATGTTCTCGTCAACCCAGAAAGCTAAGCTGCCGTAGATCTGCTTGCCCTTGATGCAGTTATCGTAAGCTTCCATGATCTGCGCTTTCGCCGCTTTCCGGTCCGGGGTGGTTTCTATGACCCATCCAGCGAAAGGAATGTCATCAGAGCGCATCAGCGAAACGATGGCATAGTCTTCTTCCCCAATATTGGCATTATTCGTCGGGAAAGATTTGAAAACGCCGGCAACCTGTTCGCAGCCCTTCGTCCGTCTGCTCAGCGTGCCGCTGATGTCGTGATAGTCAGAGTCGAAACCGGTAGCGGTAAAACTCTTGTCCGAGAACCAGACACTATTGAATTGCGGGGCATGGAAGTCTTCCAGAATCTCAAATCCGAACATCGAGAAAGCAGTACTGTCCAACCTGAGCAGTTTGTAGAGAATGTCCTGCCCATCCCGGGTGGTGCTGTACTGGCCCATATTGATACTGCCGGGCACTCCCGAACTTCTTCCAATCCGTCTCACGCAAGGAAGCGCCTCAAGGGCATCTTTCAAAGGCGTATCGTCTTCGCCGGAAAAATCCTTGAGGAAGAAGATGTCATCGATATTGCAGTTCATCGGCCGCGCCTGTGTCTTTCGCATCTGCGCCTCCATTGTGATTGCCAGTGCAATAAGGATGACCGCCAGCGCATTCTGCAGCACGATGAAAACCTTGCTGAATACCATTTTGCTTCGGCGCCGGTATCCTCCTTTCATCACGTCCACGGGTTTATAGCGGCCCGCCATCATTGCCGGGAAGATACCGCAGAGCACTCCCACAAGCAGAATGATGACGATATATGCAATTACATAACCCGGAGACCAGATGACTTTTATCGGGATATCCGGATTGTTCAAAAGCGCATTCATAGCCGGGCAGAAGGCTTCTGCAAGCAATAGACCGGCCGCAAAGCATACTGCGGTAAACGCAATGGATTCAGCCACGTACTTCCAGATAATGCCGGCCCTTGATGCTCCGGACAATTGCCTCACGGCCATTTCCTTTGCCCTCTTTCCAGTGAGTGCGACAGACAGGTTGATGTAGTTCAGAATGGCCGAAAGAAGGAGCAGAAGCCCAACCAGCATCAGAACTCTGAGTGTTGCTTTGTCTCCATTTCTGAAAAATCCCTCCGTCTCCTTGAAAAACAATTCATCATATCGAGAGAGTTCCAGATGTTCAAAGAAAGATTGCCCATAGATACTTGAATATACATCCTTGCAAACACTCTCAAGTTTATCATATAGCTCTTTTCTGTCAGTTGCAGGCCGGACCTTGATCAGTGTAACCGTACTACCGTAATTATCGAATGGCTGCCACTCGTCTTTGTAAACAGCAGCATTGAGGAATATATCATAAGGCTTGATGACCGTACCCTTCAGGTCCTCCAATATGGCACCCACCACATAGCTGCTCCCACTGATGTCAAGGGCATCACCCATCGAAAGACTGTATTTTTTAGCAAAAGAGGCTGAAAGAATGACATTGGTCGGAGCTGAAAGCACATCTGCTGAGCCTTCCGCAAAGCGGAGCTGAGGACATATCTCAAAGAACGCAGGTTCTACGCCGACGCTTTCTGCATCCGTATTCTCTCCCCGAATGACAGGATGTACTACTACATTGCACATCCTGGAAACGGACTCGATTTCCGGAATGTCCCCAATGGCATCAGGGAAACCGTATGTCAGCGCAGGGAATCCCGGTGTTCCAGGCACATAGACTCTTACCCTGTCCGGATTCTCCCACGTCACGGCATATTGCTGCCATACATAGGAACCTATGATGATCACAAACGCCAGGCTCACAGCCAGCCCCACCGCCTCAATTGATGCATATAACTTGTTTCTGCTGAGGAATTTGAAAAAGCTTTTCATTTTTATTCTTTTTTATTCTTTTTTCAGCACTCCGGCCGGGTTGAGGCGGGTGACCCGTAGGGTCTGAATGGAAACAGCGGCAAAGGAGAAAGCAACGATAATCAGCAAAGCAGCAATGAAGAACCAGGCGCTTAGATTTACTCTATGGACATAGACAGAAAGGAGATCTTTACAGATATACCAGGCCAGAGGAATTGCAACAAGGCAGGCTATCACTACCAGAATCATATAACCCCTGACATTTTTCCAGGTCTCTGAGGAAACTGTACCGCCAAAGACTTTCCTGACTGCAATGTCGTGTTCCTTCAGCGATATGAACCAGGTGCTCAGGCCCGTCAGGCCGAGTAAAGACAGTATGAGCATAAGACCGGCAAACATCAGAATAAGAATCATCAGCGCATGTTCATCCTTCAGATGCTCACGGTTCAACGCGGGAACAAAACCCTTGCTGTGAGGCTCCTTGTAGATACCCCAGGACTGGTCGAGAGTGTTCTTGAGGCACTCCATTATCTCCTTTTCAGCAGCGCCGTGGTGACCGTTGACCTTGATGGCCAAAGACTTGTAATAAGCAGTCGGGTTCACATACCAGTCATCCATTATGCAGACATAGGTAGCATTGTCGTAATAATAGCTTCCCCTGAAGTCCTCTATAATTCCTCCCACTGCCGTAATACCCAGGTTGTCAAGCTGATCCTGCGTAGGCTGGATGTCCTCAGGGTTGAGCCCCATCAGCTTGACCAGGCCTTCAGTCAAGTATCCTACCCTGTCTTCTTCCCTCTTGAAATCCTTCACGATCTTGAAGCCGTATGCTTCAAAGGCTCCACGGTCGCAGTAGAGTTTGGATACGTTGTATCCCCGTTTTTCCTCCGCACCATCGGAAGTATTTACAATCATCTGGGTGGAACCCGATTCATCCGTGATGAAAGCCCTTTCTGAAAGAGTGCCCGGCTTGTCGTCACAATATCCAATCTTTTCCACGAAAGGCAGTTTCCTGAGTGCCTCAATCGCAGGGTCAAGCTCGTGATGGGCGTATGGCCCGTACAGATAATAGACATCTTTCACATCTGCGCCCAAAGGTAGAGAAACCATCTTCCTGTACTGGAACACATAAACCAGAGAAGCCGTCAGAAGAACCATAGTCACAAGGCACTGGACAAAGATGAATACCTTGCTGAACACCATTTTGCTTCTGGCCCTCATCTCTCCCTTGATTACCTCTATTGCCTTGTATCGCGATATAAGTATGGCCGGAACAAACCCTGCAATCAGGCCCACCACAACACCAAGCGCAACGTACATCAGAAGGCTCTGCCAGTTATAGCCCACTCTCACGTCAAATCCCAGCCCTGTAGTACGGAATACTGCATTGATTTGAGGCACAATCAGATATGAAACAGCCACACCAAGAACGAAACAGATGGAAGTCAGTATCAGAGACTCCTTCAGAAGCTTTCCCAGAACATCCTTCCTGGAAGACCCCAGAAGCCTGCGCGTAGCCATTTCCTTGGCCCTGAAAGACCCCATTGCCACATTGAGAGCTATGTAGTTGAACAAGGCGAACATAAGCAGCACAAGGCTGAGTATCAAAACAAAATCAAACAAATAGCTCTTTGATGCTGTAAGACATCCTCCTGAAGTATCCGACAGCTCATCGTAGCGGAAAAGCTTGACCTGCTCCTCCAGGATCCTTTTAACGTCCTCTTCCGAGGCTTCTTCAAGATATAACGCTCTGCTATAATTGTTTCTGGCCGCCGAGCGGATCTTTGCAATCAGTTCATCCCGGTCTGTGCCATCTTTCACCTTGAAAAGGCAGAGGTCTTTCTGGTGCATCCTCTGTGGATTCTTCCAGTAATACTGGAGAGTAGGTCCTGCAATGTTGATTACCACATCGTGAGGCAGCATCAGAGACCTCTCATAATCGCCGATTATGCCTTCTACCGTATATTCCAGATCATCCAGCACAAAGTGCTTGCCCACGGCATCTCTGCCCCAGCCCGCCTTGCGGGCGAAGCTCTCGGACACCAGAGCGTTAGTGTTGTCGCTGAGAACATTGCGGTTTCCTGAGATGAACCTTGTAGGAAAGAAGTCAAAGAAATCCAAATCGCACAGAAGCAGCTCAATGCTGTAGCTTTCCTCACCAATCTTTATGTCCGCAGGGCGGGTGGCGCTGAAAAGAGTCGTCTGCTCCACTTCCGGAATGTTTGACTTCAGAAACTCCGGCTGGTCGAAACATCCGCCCAGATACTTGCCCCACAGGGTCATCGTGTATATACGGTCATAGTCTTTGTTTTCGTGGTCCAGCCTCCACAGGTCATTGGTATAGCTCAGAAGCGGGATAATGAAAGCCAGAGCCACACTAATGCCTATGATTTCTATCAGAGTATAAAACTTGTGTTCCTTCAGGAAACGGAGATATGTTCTCATAATATTCTTTAAAGCAGATTCTTAACGTCGTTTACTATACGTCCGTCAAACAGGTCTATCACCCTCTGGGCAAATGTGGAGTCTTTCTGGGAGTGGGTAACCATCACGATTGTGGTTCCCTCCTTGTTCAATTCACTCAACAGGTCCATGACCTCCTTGCCGTTCTTTGAATCCAGGTTACCTGTAGGCTCATCGGCCAGAATCAGTTTAGGGTTGGACACCACTGCTCTGGCAATTGCAACCCTCTGCTGCTGACCTCCTGAAAGCTGCTGAGGAAAATGCTTTGCACGGTGAGAGATATTCATCCTCTTGAGCATCTCGGTAACTCTCTTTTTCCTCTCCGATGCAGATATGTTCAGATACCTTAGAGGAAGTTCAACGTTCTCATACACATTAAGTTCATCGATGAGGTTGAAGCTCTGGAAAACAAAGCCGATATTGCCCTTGCGGAACTTTGTCCTCTCCTTTTCCTTGAGAGAAGCCACCTCGGTTCCCAGAAGCTGATAGCTTCCGCCCGTAGGATTGTCCAGAAGGCCGAGGATGTTCAGAAGGGTTGACTTTCCGCATCCGGAAGGCCCCATTATGGCCACAAACTCCCCTTGCTTGATCTCAAATGAAACACCGTCAAGTGCAGTGGTTTCGATTTCTTCCGTACGGAAGACCTTGCTAAGATTAGATACTTTTATCATAATGTATTGTTTATTAGTTATTTCTATCTGATTTTCAAACTCTTATTCTTTTTTCAATGCCTCGGCGGGATTAGTCCGTGCGGTCTTGATGCTCTGGTAAAGCACGCTTACCGCCGCTATGACGGCAACCGCCAGTCCAGCAAGTGCAAATATCCACCAGTGAAGGCTGATACGGTGACCGTATCCTGAGAGCCAGCGGTTCATAATAAACCAGGCAACCGGAGCTCCAATAACAAAGGCAATGCCCACATTCTTCATAAACGACAGCACCAGTCCTTTCAACACACCTGAATATTCGGCCCCGAAAACCTTTTTTACGGATACGCTGCGAATCTCCTGCTGCATATAGTAAGAACTCATTGCAAAAAGGCCGAGAGCACTCACCAAAATGGAGAGCAGCGTAAAAACAAGCACTATTTTGAGCACTCGGCTTTCATCCTTGAAACCATCTGCAATCAATTCCTCAATATAACTGGCCTGGAACAGATGGTCTGGAAACAAATCCTTAGTAATGATTTCAACCCGCTTTCGGGCTTCTGACTTGTCGCCTATAGTTTTCACGACAAGAACCCAAGGAGAATCATCATCCGGATTTTCTCCGCGATTGTGGATTAGTGCCGCACTCTGGTCATTTTCAAGGGGACGGATTTTGAAATCGTGGTAAATACCACCTATCTGAATTGTCCCGAATTTGGCAGTCTGGAACTCAGTGGCTGATTCGTCTATGCCTATCTGTTTAAATGCATACTCATTCAGCCACCAAGTGTGAGGCTGATGATTGTCGTGTTTGACTTTCAAGCCCAAAATATCAAAGTATTTGTCATCTCCCTGAATCTGCTGGAAAGATACCCAGCGGCCGTCAGGCATTTCAATAGTCCAGTTGTTCGTGCCTTCCAGCGGAATGCCGTCGCCTTGCCCAACTTCTTCCACGCAGGATTCAGCACGGAGACAATCCAGCAGCGGGCGGATATCGCCAGTCTTTCCAAACGCATTGTCCACCACAAGGACATCTTTCGTATTGTAACCCAAGTCTGAGGTAACCAGATGCCGAACCTGAAGCCACATGGTAATTGCGCTGACCAGCATAACAATAGCCACCACATTCTGCACAACGATGATTATCTTGCTGTAAACCGTCTTTGTCTTGAGCCGGAGTGTTCCGCGCACAATTTCTATTGGCTCAGCCCTTTGGATTAACAGAGCCGGGACAATACCGGCAAGTATGCCCAGTACTGCAATAAACCCAGCCACCAGTAAAATGTTTGTTGGCGTAACAGCCTCAAAAATGGACACTTGATATTCAAGAACACGGGATGCAAGAGGAGAGATCACCTGGGCAAGCACTATAGCCAGAAGCATAGAAATGCCGCAAACAAGAGTACTTTCTCCAATCATCTTCAAGAAGATACTGCGTTTACCGGCACCTGAAAGCCTACGGGTAGCCATCTCCCGGGCCCGAAAACCAGTCAAGGCAGTAGTAAGATTGATGTAGTTCAAGACGGCAAAGACCAGAAGGAGAATGCACATCGCCAGAAGGAAATTCACGAAATTCCTGTTACCGAACTGAACGGTCCTTGTCCCGTCATAATTTCCGTCTTTAAGGAAATACATATCCTTCAATGGAATGATACGGACCGTATCGTACTCCTGCTTATATACCCAGAAATTTTCTTCCAGCCATTCAAGGATTTCGCCCTGCTTTGCCTTGATGTCTGCATTGGGATAAGTCATAACGAAACAGATACCGGCACCCGCATTGCTCATTTCCTCATTGTTGGCGGAATTCATTTTAGTCATCATTTCGCCGCGCAGAAGAATGTCCTGAGCTTTAAGTATGGAATTCCCGAAGTCTTTGTAGATGCCGCAAACAGTCAACGGGACTTCATATGCGTTATTGATAATTACCTGACCTATAGGATCCTTGTCGCCGAAATGTGCATTGGCAAACTCCTGGCTTATCATACAGCGGTCCCAGGAAACCTTCCAGTCGGATTTACTGCCAGCCACCAGATCGTAGCTGAACATCTCGAAGAAAGTGCTGTCGGCTGCCATAACACTTCCATAGACCAGTTTCCCATTTATTGTATAAGCGGAAGCAGAAGAGAGATTGGCTACGCAGCACCCCTTTTCAATTTCTGGGATATTATTCTTCAGGTGTTTGTCTAGCCAATAACCCATTGTAACCCGATTGTCATTGGCTATCACATAAATCCGGTCCGCGTTCTGCTGGAAAGAATCCGTGGACAACTGCCGATGAATATACACCGCCAGCAGCAGCACGAAAGCCATAGACACCGTAAGGCCAACAAGGTTTACCGCCCCGTACAACTTGTTCTTCTTCAAAAAATTCCAGAAACTCTTCATAGCTTAGAATACAAGTACATCGCTGTCACCGTAGTTGTCATAGCTTGAGGTGATTACCTTCTCTCCTGGATTCAGGCCTTCCAGCACCTCAAAGTACTGAGGGTTCTGCCTGCCGATCTTGATTTTGCGCTTGGTTGCGCCCTTTCCGTCCTTGTCCATCACGTAAATCCACTGTCCGCCGGTCTTCTGGTAGAAGGAGCCTCGGCTGATGAGGATGGCTTCCTCGCTCTGTCCGAGCTGGAGGTTCAGGTAATAGGTCTGGCCGGTTCTTATGTTGTCCGGCTGGGCTCCCGTGAAGAGGAAGTCTGCCTTGAACTTTCCTTCCCTGACCTCGGGATAGACTTTGCGGATTACGGTGTTGTATGTCTCTCCCTGGCGGTCGAAGGAAGCTGAAAGGCCGGCTGTCACGCGATCTATGTAATGCTCGTCGATCTGAGCCTCTATCTTGTAGGTTTCGAGGTTGTTGATCTGGCCAATCTTCATTCCGGCGGCAACATTCTGGCCAAGTACAACATCCAGAAGACCGAGTTCTCCGTCTATAGGGGCGGTAACGGTGAGGTTGTTTTTCCTCTCCCTTATCATATTCATATTCAGACGCATATTGGAAAGGCTCTCGTTCATCTGCTGGATTTCTACGGAGCGGTAAAGGCTGTCTTGCCTTTCCCTTTCTTTGGTGAGCTGGTAGTTTTTCTGGCTCAGGATGAAGTCTTCCTCAGCCTTCAGATACTCGTCTCTTGAAACAAGCTTGTCTGCATAGAGAGCCTTGTACTGATCGTATGTACGCCTGTTCCTCTGGACTTCCATCTCCAGGGCAAGCCTCTCCTTTCGTACGGAGAGCTTCTGCTGTTCCATGGAAATCATAGTGTTTCTCAGGATATTCTCCTTCTCGGCCAGGTCTGCCTCGGCGTTGAGGATCTGAAGGTCCAGATTGTCGTTTCTCAGGCGGACTATCGGATCGCCCTTCTTTACGGCAGTGCCTTCCTCTATGAGAATCTGCTCAACCACTCCGCCTTCCATAGGGCTGAGCTGTATGGTAACCATTGGCTGAACCTGGGCGTTGATCCTGATGTAATCTTTGAACTCTCCCTTTTTCACTTCGCTGAGAGTGATGCTCTTGGCATCTGCCCTGAGAGTCTTCTGGTTACCCTTGGCAAGAAGGTAAACCACAAACAGCAGCACAAACGCTCCCAGCCAGTATGGAAGAGCTTTCATTGTGAAAGCCCTGCGTATTCCTTTTTTCTTTTCAATAACCCTGTCCATATTTATCGCTATCTCTATTTCTTGACTATTTGTGTTTCTATCGCTGAGACAGATAACTCTGCCCCTGATAATACCTGAGGACCTTTTCCTTGATCATATATGTGAGCTGTGCCTGAAGCCTGTCGGCCTGAGCCTGAAGCCAGGTGTTTATTGCAGTCTGATACTCTATGGATGAAATCATGCCCTGCTCGTATTTCTTGACATTGAGTTTATATGCTTCTTCCTGAACCTCTGCCCTTTTCTGTGCCAGTTTCCAGGAAGAGAGGGTGTTGTCCCTGTCCTGTACGGCCCGTCGTACCTCAGAGGCAAGCTCGGTCATTTTCTGGTCTCTTTCGGCTACAGCCTTGTCATAAGCGTTTTTTCTCCTTCTTACAGACGATTGAGACTGAAGTCTGTTATATATCGGAATGCTTATGCTAAGCTGAAGGTATTCTCCGCGATTGTTCTTTAACTGTTCCCTGAAAGGAATTGGAGTGTAGCCGGCCCTTCCGGGATAAGTGAAATATGTTGTTGACCAACCACCGTTTAGGCTCAAGCTCGGAGCCAGCTGCCATCTGGCTGTGGAAAGCTGCCTTCTGGCGTTGCTGACATTTCCCTCGGCGATTATTGCCTGGGGATTGTGGGCCAAGGCGTAATCTACAATCTGACTGATGTCTTCTTTCGTGCCGGCGGACTCATTTGCAAGACGGGACGGCTCGTTCTCATCCAGGACAAGAGGCTCCTCCATCGGCCACATCATCACGCTCTTAAGGGTAAGAAGCGCATCTTCCGCACGGTTCTTGGCCTGAAGATTCTGATATTGCTTGTCCGAAAGTTCGGCTTCCATCTGGACCACGTCTGCGTAAGCCTTCCTGCCTAGCTGCTCTTCCTTTCTGGCTTTGGAAAGAGACAACTCGGCGGCTGCTACCTGATCCTGGAGAATCTTTGACAACTCAGTATAATATAGCACGTTGCTCCAGGCTTCCATAGTTGCCAGACAAACCTCATCCTCAGTCTGTTGCTCCCGGCTGATCCCCATAAGAAGAGAAGTCTCTGCAATCTTCATATTGTTGACTGCCTGGAATCCGTCAAACAAAGTAAGGCCGGCTGAAAGAGAATATCCGTTGTGGAAAGACTTGATGTTGCTGTAGGTGTTGGTCTCAGGGTCAACGCTTCGGCCCCAGTTGTAATAGCCATAAGAAGATGCACTCACAAATGGAGTGAAAGTTTTCAGAATCGCATCTCTACGCTCCACTCTGGCATCGGAAAGATCCGCCTGGGCCATCTTCATCTTTGATGAATGCTCCACGGCATATTCCATACACTGAAGGAGAGTCATCGGCATTGGGGACTCTGCGCTTTCCCCGCCGCCAGCCATATCTTGTGCCGAAGACCGGACAGTTGAAAAAAATGTCAGGAAAAGCGCGAGAGACCACGCAAACAAACATCTAACTGAAATAACTTTAACCATAACCTGAAATCAATCGCCCTGAATTGCAGCACCACCCGTGCCACAAAAGCCAAATCGCTGAGAAACAGGTGATTTGAGAAAACGCAAAAAGAAAAGGGTGTAAACTTTCTTTACACCCTTTCTCAATTGTTTACAGGTTGGATTCAAGTCTAGGCTTTCTTCTTCTTTCTCAAGGCCCTGATAACAATGTCTATCAGTATCAGGGCAAGGATGCAGAGCCCGCCGAAGATTATGTACGGCAGGTAACTAGGTTTATTTTCAGCTGCCGGAACAGGATAGCTGTCGCCGAGAATTACTTTGTCTCTGAGGTAAACGGCATAGGCGTACCATTCCTGGATATCTGCATTGTCCAGAAACCAGCCAGCGGCATTGCCCCTTAGGCTGCAATGCGTTTCAATGTCCGGAACTACCTGACCTTCTTTGTTCTTAGGCTCCAGACTCAGAAGGCCGTGGGATTTTTCACCTGCCAGAGAGATGTTGTTTGCCGTGTAAAGATCTGTGACAACAGGATAGAGATCTGAAGATACTATTTTCTTTCCGTGAACAAAAACATCCTTGACTCTGAAGAACTTAGGCATACGTGAATTGTATGTGTAGTTCAGGCCGTAGAAACTGATGTGGGTGTCTGGATTCTCGGCGGCGGAGGAGGAGTTGAACTCGCAGATTTTCTTGATTTCGCTTCCTTTGAGATAGCATACAACCAGCTGGCTGCCAGGGTTCTTCCTGGAATCCCTTCCCAAAGACAGAGAATTGAAAATGTCGTTGTAGGTAATTGGTCCTTCTGGCAACTGCTGACGCAGAACTCCGTCTGGAACCACAGCCACAAGGCGGGCAGAATCTATGTTGATTTCGTTCAGGAAATAAGCGGCGTTGAAGATTGCCTTTGCAACATCATATCCAAAAGGATTGAATCCGGTGGAATCCGTATGTATGGAAAGCGGAGTCTTTATAGTATCAATTACATCAAAAGGATTTGAATGATAGCGCTTTCCGAACTGATCCACAACCTTTTCCTTCAGGCGGTCAAAGATAATCTGGGTGGCCGGATCAGGAGTGATGTTTTCTGGAAGCGGAAGGAGCTTGTAACCGGAAACGGCAACGGAAGAACCATTCTTTATAAGATCAGCCTCGCCGATGAATTCTCCGTTTGCTCCCGCTGAAACTATGGCGGTGTTGCCAACCATATAAGGCTCTGCAAGCGCCTCGTGGTCGTGACCGCTGACAATCAGGCTAATCTCAGGGCATTCACGGGCCAAGCGGGCATCCTCGCTGTTTTCCCTTGTAAGGGCTCCGCTGTGAGACAGGGCTATAATGCAATCCACTCCAGCGCTTTGCATTGCAGGGATCATCTTCTTTGCAACCTCAACAGGATCTTTCCACGGCATCTTGCCCTTAACGGCGCTGGTCTCGTAGGCGTTCTTTCCAAGAATGCCAAAAATGCCAACCTTCATTCCGCCTTTCTGGAGAATGATGTATCTCTGGTGGTTGATATAAGGAAGAGCCTGGGCAAAATCCTTGTTCTCTCCGGCATCTATGTTGGCCGTAATGTTCAAAGGCCAGTCTACCAGCTTGTTGGTTACAGGATTAATGGAATTGCCCTGGATGCGGGAATTGTAGAACATATAAGACAGGGAAGTCAGCCCAAGGTCAAAATCGTGGTTTCCGAAAACAAAGGCATCATATCCGGCAAGAGCCAGCTGGCGGTACTCTGTAGCGTCTATCTCCGTGAAAGCGGAATAAATAGAGCCAAAGGCAATGTCTCCGGCATCCAGGGTAACCACTCCGTAACCCTCAGCCTGAGCTTTTGCCCTCTCCTGGTTGATGAAGGCGGTAAGCCTAGGGTATTTCTCCGCGCAGGAATGCAGGTCGGAGGTGAAAATCACCTTAACCTTCTGGGCAGCTGACTGGCTGCAGAAGAAAAAGGCTGCAATCACCATCGCTGAAATTGTCAAAAATCTTCTCATATCTCAAAATGTTGTTATTCCAAAAAACGCTTCATTTCACAAGCCATCTCCTCCGCCTTGATAGCTGCGGTCTGCGCAAACTTTTCGGTTGAGTCTGCGTAAATTATGCCTCGCGATGAATTGACCAACAAGCCGCAGGAAGAATTCATCCCGGCCTTTGCCACCTCCTCGACAGTGCCTCCTTGAGCCCCAACTCCTGGAACCAGGAAGAAGTTGTCCGGGCAGATCTGCCTGATTCTGGCCAGTTGCTCCGGACGTGTGGCGCCCACCACAAACATTATGTTCTCCTTGCTTCCCCATTGAGAGGACTTGCGTATAACCCTCTCGTAGAGAGGAACCTCCATCTGTGCATCATACTGGTCTTCATTCTGAGAGACGGTAAGCATAGTCTCAAAATCAACCGCCGTGACATTGGAAGTCAGAGACAGCAGAATCACCCACTTGTCCTTGTATTCAAGGAAAGGCCGGATCGCGTCTCCGCCCATATATGGAGAAAGCGTAACAGCGTCGCAGTCCATTCTCTCAAAGAAAGCCTTGGCGTACTGGCGAGCGGTATTTCCAATGTCTCCCCTCTTTGCATCGGCGATGACAAAAATGCCTGGATAAGTATCTCTGATGTACTGGACAGTTCTCTCCATCTCCATCACGCCCTCCCAGCCGGCAGCCTCGTAAAATGCCGTATTTACCTTGTAGGCAACAGCATAGGGAACCGTGGCGTCTATAATGTCTTTGTTGAAAAGGAAGATGGCCTCGGCATCGCTCATAGTTACATTGCGTTCCTTAACACAGGACGGAACCTTTTCCAGGTCCGTGTCCAGTCCAACGCAAAGGAAACTTCCCTTCTTTTTTATCTGGCCGTATAATTCGTCGTAAGTCATTGTCTTGTTAATTTTTAATTAGGCTTGCAGCAACAAGCCGCCGGTGAAAGAAGCCAGCTTTTCCCTGGCGTAATCCGGAGTTACCCTGAAGCACTTCTTGCCGGAAGACGGGGCATCGTACATAGCATCCACCATTATTGCTTCGCATATAGACCTAAGGCCTCTTGCTCCCAGGTTATACTTGACAGCTGTATCTACAATAATGTCAAGCACTTCTGCTTCCACTTGAAGGTCAATGCCATCCATCTTGAATATCTTCTCGTACTGCTTCATAAGGGCGTTCTTAGGCTGAGTAAGAATGTCCATCAAAGCCTCGCGGTTCAACGGATGGAGGAATGTAACCACAGGAAGCCTTCCAATAAGCTCAGGAATCAAGCCGTATGAACGAAGATCCTGCGGAGCAATGTAACGCAACAGGTCTTTCTTGTCCACGCCCTTGGTCTTTTCCTGCACTCCATAGCCTACCACCTTGGTGTTGAGCCTCTGGGCAATCTTCTTGTCTATACCTTCAAACGCTCCGCCGCAAATGAAGAGTATGTTGTTGGTGTTTACGGCTATCATCTTCTGCTCGGGATGCTTTCTTCCTCCCTGCGGAGGAACGTTTACTATGTTGCCCTCCAGAATCTTGAGCATTGCCTGCTGAACTCCCTCTCCGCTTACGTCGCGTGTAATGGAAGGATTGTCGCTCTTGCGGGCTATCTTGTCTATCTCGTCTATGAAGACTATGCCCATCTCCGCCTTTGCAACATCGTAATCAGCATCCTGAAGAAGCCTTGTGAGTATGCTTTCCACATCCTCTCCAACATATCCTGCTTCTGTGAGGACAGTTGCGTCAACAATAGCAAAAGGAAGATGCAGCATTTTGGCTATGGTCCTGGCCAGAAGAGTCTTACCTGTTCCAGTAGGCCCAACCATAAGAACATTAGACTTCTCCAGCTCAACTCCGGAGCCGTCGTCATCCTGGCTCAATATCCTCTTGTAGTGGTTGTAAACCGCAACACTGAGAAATTTCTTTGCCTCGTCCTGACCTATGACATACTGGTCCAGATACTTGTGTATTTCCCTCGGCGACAGAAGCTTGAACTCCTCTTTTACCTTGGACACATAGCTCTTACCCTTGCTGTCTCCGCTGGCAGTATTGGAGTGAATGTAATCGTGGATATTGTCTACGCAGTCTGTGCAGATGCATCCGGAAGAACGGCCTATAAGCAATGCCCCGTCCTTCTCCCCGCGTCCGCATATTATGCACTTGGGAGCGGTGCGGCTTCTTCCCGCGCCCTTTTCTCCGGCAGTCATCTTACTTCTTCTTTGCCTTGGAGAGAATCTCGTCTATCATTCCGTACTCCTTGGCTTCCTGAGAAGTCATCCAGTAGTCTCTGTCAGCATCTTTCTCTATCTGCTCCAGAGTCTTGCCGGTATTCTCCGCCAGAGATTCGTAGAGTTCTCTCTTTGTCTTGATGATTTCCCTTGCCTCAATCTCAATGTCTGAAGCCTGTCCGGAAGTTCCTCCCATAGGCTGGTGAATCATTATCCTGGAATGAGGAAGCGCGCTGCGGCGGCCCTTCACTCCTGCAGCCAGAAGCACGGCAGCCATAGAAGCGGCCATTCCTGTGCAGATTGTGCAAACCTTAGGGTTAACCAGGTTCATGGTGTCGTAGATTCCCCATCCGGCATATACCTGTCCGCCGGGAGAATTGATGTACAGCTGGATATCAGACTCAGGGTCTGCAGATTCCAGGTAGAGGAGCTGCGCCTGGATAATGTTGGCCACATCATCGTTGATAGGCACTCCAAGGAAAATGATCCTGTCCATCATAAGTCGGGAGAAAACATCCATAGAAGCTACGTTCAGATGTCTTTCCTCAATAATCGTAGGATTGATGTATGCAGCGCTGAAGCCTGCATAACCATCAAGTTTCAAGGAGCTTATTCCCTTGCGGTCCTGTGCGAATTTCTGAAAGTCCTTTATCATGTCTTAATCTTTATTCTGCCTTCTCTTTCTTGGCTGCAGCCTTCTTTGGAGCGGCCTTTTTCTTAGCGGGCTTTGCCGGAGCGGCGTTGTCGTTCAGAAGAGCCAGCTCCTCGCGGGTAACCTGCTTTACATCTGCCTCAACAACTCCCTTCACCCAGTCCAGAACCTTGTCTTCCTCGCATTTTTCATATACGCGGTTAAGATCCTTCTCGCTGGCAAGCATCCGCTCTGCGGAGCTAGTCAGGTATTCCTCAGGAACATTCGGCATTCCGTACATTGCAAACTGCTGGGCTGTCATGGCCTTTGCGGTATTGAGAAGATCTTCCTTGGCAATCTTCATCTTCTGGTCGTCAAAAAGCTTGCGGCTGACCATCTGCCAGCGGAAATCCTGCAGGAAGAGAGGGAATTCCTTCTCTATCTGCTCCATAGTGAACTTGCCGTCGTTGACCTTGAAAAGCCACTTCTTCAGGAAGTTCTCAGGAAGCGGAAGGTCTGCCTTCTTTACAAGATAGTCTATAAGGTCTCTTCGATAGCGCCAGTCGCTCTCCTGCTTGAATTCTCCCTTAAGCCTCTCAGAGAGAGCCTTTTCAAATCCAGCCTCATCCTTTACGGCATCTTTGCCGAACAGGCGGTCGAACAGGGTCTGGTCTACCTTTGCCGGAACAAATGTCTGAACCTTTGCTATGGTGAGCTTGAAAACCGGATTCTCGGCGTCAAATTCTTCCTTCTTGATTCTCAGCAGAGAAGCCCTGTCTGTCTCGTTAGGGAAGCACTTTACAACATCAATGTCGAAGCTGTCGCCGGCTTTCTTTCCGATGAACTGCTTCTTGTTCTTTGCATCTATGCTCTTGAGGGTGATGAAGGTGTTCTCAACCTTCTTCTCTCCCTGCTCCAGATCTACCTGGAGGAAATCCTCCTCGCCTGCCTTCTCTGTGTCTTCCAGAGAGCCGAACTGGCGCAGAATGTCTTCCTTGTACTTTGCAAGGGCCTCGTCATCAACCTTGATGTCGTAATAAGTCACCTTGTCAGACTTGTCCAGAGAGATCTCAACCTTTGGCTTTACGGCCATATCGTAAACGAACTCAAAGGTCTCGTCCTTCTCAATGTCTATCTTTTTCTGGAGTTCCTCGTTAGGAATCGGTTCGCCGATAAGGTCAAGGTTATTGTCCTTTATGAAACCGTTGATTCCGTCTGTGATGAGCTCATTCACGGCCTCGTTCATTGCCGTTGGGCCGTAAAGCCTCTCTATCAGCCCCATAGGAGCCATACCCTTGCGGAATCCCTTAAGTTCTGCCTTTCTGCGATACTCTTTCAGCTGTTTGTCTTTCTTTTCGTTTGCTTCTTTCTTCTCAAACTCTACCGTCAAAAGGTAGGTCAGCTGTTCTGTTTCTTTCTTAGTTACTTTCATATTGTCTTTAATTGTAAATATTCTAATAGCCGATGGACATAAATGTCCAAGACCCGCAAATTTAGGCATTTTTTGCTACTTTTGCAGCGCAAGAATAATTATTAACATCAAAAAAATACCTCAAAAGATTATGAGACAGAAAATTGTTGCCGGAAACTGGAAGATGAACACCACAGTGGCAGAAGGAATTGAACTTGTAAACCAGATCATTGGAAAGATAGAGGAAGTTCCTCAAGACGTAAAGCTTATCGTTAACACTCCTTTCACCCACCTGTTTCCTGTCAGCAAGATAATCGGAGACATCAAGTGCCCATTCTGCCGTTCCAAGATTTCTCTGGGCTCCCAGAACTGCGCAGACAAGGAAAAAGGCGCTTACACCGGAGAGGTTTCCGCCAAGATGCTCGCATCTGTAGGCAAAGCCGTTGGAACTGTAGCCGGCGCCCCTGAGGGAGCAATTGGAGCACCTGTTGAATACGTAATTCTCGGCCACTCAGAAAGAAGAGGCTACTACGGGGAAACCAACGCTATCCTTCTTGAGAAGATCAAGCTCGCCCTCGCAGAAGGCCTGAAGGTCATCTACTGCGTAGGAGAGGCCCTGGAAGAAAGAAAGGCCGGCAAGCACTTTGAGGTTGTGGCCAATGAAATAAAGGAAGTCCTTTTCAACCTCAGCGATGATCAGATGAAAAACGTTGTTGTAGCTTACGAGCCTATCTGGGCCATCGGAACCGGCGAAACCGCCACCAAGGAGCAGGCTCAGGAAATCCACGGATTCATCCGCAAGACCTTAAGCGAGAAGTTCGGCGCCCTTGCAGAAGATACTTCCATCCTCTACGGCGGAAGCTGCAAGCCATCCAACGCCAAGGAGCTTTTCAGCCAGAAAGACATAGACGGCGGCCTGATCGGCGGCGCATCTCTCAAGGCAGATGACTTCATCGCCATCGCCAAGAGCTACTAAAAATCCGCTGCCGCTTAACAGTCTGGCAATCAGCATAAAAACAAAACATCCTCCCTTGGTTTCAGGGGAGGATGTTTGCTTATATCGCTGAGTGTCAACAAATTAAAGGGCAGGCATTACTGCTTTTCACTTGCCGCAGGTTTTTCTTTAAGCTTCAGGGTGCCGTCAAGCTTATAGGTACCTTCAACAAAAAGGCTCTTCTTTTCAGTTTCCACTTCCAAAGGAGCAATCTTTACGGAATCATTGCCGTACTGAGGACTCTGCTCAGGGTTGTCAGACGAGCGGTAAACCACATACACCTCGTCTTTGTCAAAACTGTAGAAAATTTCTTTATCCACCGTCAGCACTCCGTTCGTATCCGTTTTTTCAGCAATCATTTCCGTATTGTCAGACTCAGACGGTTTGTGGGTTCTGATTCTCAAAGTGGCATTCTTGACAGGATTGCCCTCACTGTCCTGAACGTTGACTTTTAGCTTGAACACCGTGTGAGGCGCCCCATACTCGCATATTACTTCTCCATTATTACCGCCCCTGTTGCAGGTGCAGGAAGACAGCCCCAGAACCGAGATGACGCTTGCCAGCAGATACTTCCAAAATGCCTTGATTCTCTTTGCCATAATAAAAACAATTACTCAGCGATTGAGGTATTTCCCATCGCTGAGGACAAATTTATAAAAAAAATCTGAGAAATTATTTCAGGCGGTCGAGGTGGCAGAACTGGAGGCTACCGTCTGAATTCCTCAGATGCATTCCTCCGCCTTCGCAATAGCGGAAGAACTTGCAGGAGCCGCACTGGCCTGTCTTCATCCAGGATCTGTCGCGATAAACCTGGAAACGG
This sequence comes from Bacteroidales bacterium, assembly GCA_016285455.1. GTDB lineage: Bacteria > Bacteroidota > Bacteroidia > Bacteroidales > UBA932 > Egerieousia. Next base: position 10,550 of record JAEEQS010000017.1, on the reverse strand, counting down.
TTGTTCCACACTTCCATAAAATCGTCCTTGTAGATGTTGCCCTGGTTGTAGTCTGCCCTGATGCTCACGCAAGCGGAGATGGAACCGTCGTTGAGCACAGAGCCCACATTCACTCCGGCGTGGCAGCGGAAAAGATGGCCTCTCACCTTTCCCTCCAATGGCCCCAGAAAGCCCTCGCAGGCATAGTCGCACTTTATGCGGCCTTCCTTGCGGGTATCTTCTATGAACTTCATCACGCCCCGGAAACGCTCGTTGTCCAGCTGCATCATTGGATCGTACTTACCCCTTCCTGACGGAAACACGGTGAATACCCTCCACCGCTTCAGCCCCATCGAAATGAGCATCTCCTTTATCTGGTTGAGTTCGTTGTAATTTCTTTGATTTACGCAGGTTACCACGTCGAAGGCCAGGTCATCACCAGCCGATATCGCCAGCTTTATTGCTCCAACCGCTCTCTCGTAGCTGCCTTCACGGCCCCTCATCCAGTCGTGAGACTCCTTAAGGCCGTCCAGACTCACCGTCATAGAATGCAGGCCGGAAGCCATCAGCCTCCTGAACCTGTCCGGAGTCATTGCAAAGCCGTTGGTTACCATTCCCCACGGAAAACCCTTCTGGATTATCTTGTGCCCGCATTCCTCCAGGTCTTTGCGCATCAAAGGCTCTCCGCCGGTCAGTATCACCAGTATATGCCCAGGGTCATCCCCTACTTTCTCGCAATAGGCCTTTACGGAATCCAGCACCTTCAGAAAATCCTCAGCCTTCATAGACATTGCAGACGGCAGAACCTTGCAGTCGCTGCCGCAGTGCCTGCAATGCAGGTTGCAGGACAGCGTACACTCCCAGAAGAGCTGCTTGAGCTTATGTTCCTTGATGTCTATGTGCCTGATTTTCCGCTCTGCCTCGCAGGCCAGCCAGGTCTTGAAAGGAAGCCCTTTCATTTATCCTTAAGTTTTAGATTGAAGTTTATCTCATAATCTCCGTGATCCCAGCGGCCATCTCCTTCATCCAATGTTTCAGTCTTAACAGTAACGGAATCGTCCTTGAACCTCCCTCTATGCTCCGGGTTATATTCCTCATAGTAAACCACATTGGCCTCGGAAAGATTATCAAGTTCATAAGAGAAATACAATACTTTTGAAACCGTGCCGTCATCCTCTGTCTCCACATCGTGAAGAATCAGATTATCCTTCAGATTCTTGATAAACAGCCTTGTCTTCCCCACCGGATTGCCTGCCTGATCCACGACCTTTGCCGTTACTTTAAGAGTTGAGTGCGGACATCCATATTCCACCTTTGGAGCACAACCGGCAAAACCCATCAGCGCCAGCGCTCCTACCAGTATCTTTCTAAAAACTCGCATATTATTCCTCAAAAGACTTCTCAAAGATACTATTTTCATTCAGAAAATCAGTCATCAGCAGATTTTGGCCTGAGTTTCAGCTGGATATCTATCTTATAGTCTCCCGTATGCCAACTCCCTTTGCCCTCCTTGTACACAGATTTCACCCTAACGGAATCATCCTTGTACTTATCTGCCAATCCCGGGTTGTTCTTGCCGTAAAAGACCGCATTAACCCCATCCTTAAGGTGATCCTCCTTGTAATCAGGACCTCCATAAATCTCGTGGTAATATGATAAATTACCCTTCAGGTCTGACGTAATCACATGATAATTGAGATTGTCTTCCAGATCTTTGAGCTCTAGCCTGACATTGGCAACAGGATTGTTATTCTGGTCTGTAACTTTACCGGATATCTTGAGATTTGAATAAGGAGTTCCATAGGCACAGCAGCCCATCAATGTGCTGAAACCAGCCCAGCTTACAATTAAAGCCAATATCTTTCTTGTTTTTAGTTTCATTCGTCCAGTGATTTAACTTTTCAAAGATAGAAAAAACGATGATTTTTTTCAATCTTTCAAACAATTAGTCATCGGCAGATTTTGGCCTGAGTTTCATCTGGATGTCTATCTTATATACACCCTCATTCCATTCATCCCAATCGTTGTTGTTACGCTTGTAGTTTGAGTAGGCTCTTACAGAGTCGTCCTTGAACTTGCCGGCATATTTGGGATTATTCTTCTCGTAATAAACTGCATTCACGCCGTCTCTCAGCTTTCCTTTCAGGCTGCCATACTCAAAATCAGACTTGTAGGAAATGCGGCCTTTGGCATCGAAATACAGCTCCAAAGCCCTTTCATTGTGCCTTAAATCTTTTAGCTCCAGCCTTGCGTCAGGCACCGGATCACCATTCTGATCCGTTATTTTTCCTTCAATCTTGATTGTCTTGTAGGTTGATTCTACGCAAGATGCCACCAGCAATCCGCAGAGTAGCATAGCTGCAAATGTTAAGACTTTCTGTTTCATAATTATTCGCTTTTATCAAACAATAATTCCAGCAATAATACTCTTTGTTATCTTCCAGCCGCAAATATCACGCCGCAAGTGCAGCGGCTATTGATAATTAGCGGAAATAATGTACCTTTGCAGTCCAATGCGGGTATGGCGTAATTGGCAGCCGCGCCAGACTTAGGATCTGGTGGAGTAATCCGTGGGGGTTCGAGTCCCTTTACCCGCACAAGGGGACTGCATCACAAAATGCAGTCTCTTTTCTTTTTTTATAACTCTCTGATATTTTGCGGCATATTGAGAACACAGAATTCTCTTTTACGGTTAGATATTCATTTTTGGATTTGTCCCACAAAATACCATCTGGAAACACCAAATTCTGTACTCTTCGGCATATTTCCAGGTTTCCAGCAGCCCATAAAGTTCCTAAATGTGAGCACAATGCGATTACATCTGCTACCCTATTGGGAAGGTTAGATAATTTGCTCCCCAATTTTTCAAGATTTTCTTTCAGTTTTGCCCTGTCTTGGCTCAGCTCAGAAATAGCCACATTATACTCTTCATCATCTATCTTGCCGACTGCATGCCTAATCTGAATGTTCTTGATGTCAGTTTCTATTTCAGTCAGTCTCTTCTTCAATATAATCCTATCCTTATCAGATTCGCTTTCCAGCACTCCCATCTGAGCCATCACTACCCTTCTGAACAAATCCTGAATCTCCGAGATTACATTATATCCTTCTAGCAATTCCCTGTACTTGCTGTGCAGTATCTTCGCTGAGGTATTCTGTCCGCACCCCTTGAGATTGCACTTATAGTAATCTATATTCTTTTTCTTGTTGGTATATGCTGTGAAAGGAGTAAAATCCTTGCTGCATAGCACATGATGTCTTAATGGAAACTTCGGATTCTCCTTCTTATGCTTATACCGCCCTGTTCGCCCTGAGAGTATTTCTTGCACTCTCAGGAACTGGGTATATGTTATTAGAGCTGGATGCTTTCCATCTACGATTTCATCGCCTATAAGATGATTCTTAATCTTTCCTGCATAAAACGGATTGGTAAGAATCTTATGCAATGTCTGCTTTGAGAATTCAAGCCCCCTGTCTTTGAGCCTTTGCACTATCTCTTTATTGGTTATGCCCTGTAGCTTCCAATGAAATGCCTTCCTCAGCAGTTCTCCCTTTTCATTGATGGTATAGACTGTGTTGATGCTCTTGCCTGACTTGTCATAGCCAAGCGGAGCCCTGCTGCACCATACTCCCGAAGACATGCAATGCCTTCTTCCCGACAGAAACTTATCTACCCTATTGGTATTGTCCCATTCAGCCGTACAGAGCAATACACCTAGCATCATTTTGCCTATCGGAGTGGAAGAGTCTATTCCTTGCTTCACCGATAGAATCGCCACTCCATATTTTCCAAGCTCATCTATGATAGACAATGCCTGAGCCGCATTCCTGGAAAATCTATCTACTTCGGAGACTAAGATATAGGATATAGACTTATCTTTCTTTACAGCACTAATCATCTCCTTGATTAGCGCACCTGGTGTCTTTGCGGATTCGTGTGTTCCGCCATATTCACCCTTAACTACAAAGCTATGAAGAGAAGCATACTGCAAGCAGACTTGATTCTGATTGTCAAGACTGCCCCCATTGTCTTCCTGGTACTTAGTACTCACCCTTGTCCAAATAAAACAATTCTTACTCATACTCTTTCTCTTCTAACTCCTTATTCTCAAGGCAGGAAATCCCTATTTCCGCCAAATCGCTGAGGTAAGATATCAGTATCTCACCTTCTTCCTTTGTGATTCCTAAAATTTGAAAATCTTTCTCATAATCCGTTATGTTTAACATGACTTAATTGTGGATTACACTCCTTACGTCCCGTGTATGTTGGTGACTAAGGTTATTATTATCTCCCCCTTGAGAGAGAGTAGGATTCAGGCACATTCACCCGCCTACATTTAAACATTAAGTGTAACCCTCATAAAAGTCAAGCATATTTCTTCAACTTTCTCAAAGTATTTATTGATGTGCCTGTGATGGCTGTTATATTCCTAAGCGATATTCCCTTCTTTAACAGAGATATTTCCTTGTTGTACTGACTCTTGTAGGATGCTTCTGATTTCCTGTAACTGGCAGGACGTCCCATCTTGATACCTTCCTTCTTGCACCTTGCGATATACTGATTTCTCCCGCTCTCCATCCTCTCCTTGATTGTTAGTCTTTCCATTGATGCTATCTCAAGCAAGATGGTGCAGATAAGACTGGCTACAGGATTTACCTTTCCGTCTGTGAGTGTTTCAAGATTGTAGTTCTTCACATAGAGTGACACTCCCTTATCGCTGAGGAGTTGGATAACCTTCAACGCCTCCAATGTATTTCGCCCAAGTCGGCTAATCTCAAGGCAAACAACCTTTGAAATGTCATTGCTCTTTACATACTCAACCATCTCCATTATCTCTGCTCTCTCCTCCATCTTCTTGGCTCCGCTAACCTTGTTACTGAATACTGCTTCTACGCTCCACCCCACTTTGTCACAATACTCTCTTAACTCGGTGACTTGCCTTTCATACTCCTGCCTATCGGTGCTGACTCTTGCTAAAATGACTACCTTTTCCATATCCGTTTAGTATCTGATTTCTGTGGTAAAGATAGTGCTTTTATTTAATATATGCAAGTATTTTATTGCAAATTTTGATTATTTGCCACTTTGGTATATCTTAGTAGTATAAAAAGTATCAGGATGACTGAATCAAAGAAGCAAGAAAGAGCCATTGTCCATCTTGAGAAAGACGGACAGCATTATTACTATGGAAATTTGAAGGCACTCTGTGACCATTGGGATAAGGATGCTATCGGTGTATCTTACTCCTATCTTAAGAACCTCAACATTCAGGAAGATACTCCCTACTCCAATTCAATGTGTATCATTAGGCGGGGCATTATCATCACATCCCCAAGATATAACCGAACCGATGAACTCTAATGAAATTCATTTATTACATATTGTACAGACTTTATGATTTCTATCTCTTCTTTGGGACAGAAGATGATGATATGGTGTGTTTTCGTGCTAAAGCGATACTAAGTCTTATCTTGGGGCTTAATTTAAATGCGATTATAGCATTTGTTTTATATGCTTTTAATATAGAGATTACAAAAGCAATAATAATTTGCGTGGCTATATTTTCCTTTGTTGTATGCCTGTCCATTAAAAACCGAAATATTCTTACTTATGGGAAAGAGTATAACAACAAATGGATTAAAAAACTAAGGGGCTGGGCTACTATTATTTTATTAGTTTTCAGTTTAGCATTTTACACAACTGCTATGTTTATTACATAATGCTAAACGACAATCGCTTTTTTGTGAATTTAATACAAAATCATAAGGTGATACATCTGTAGCTGGTGTATTACCTCTATTTTAATCTTAAACTGATACATCTTCAGTATTGATACATAACTCTGCTTTCTGGGGGGGTATTGTTATATACCCTCAGGCGACAATTTCAAGAGCTCTTTCCATTGTATTTTTCTCCTGCTTCTGTCCTTGAAATGGATTACTGAATCTAAAAAGTGCAGGAACATTTCTAAGAGTTTCTGCTTATCAAAAATCAGGTTCAAATCTTCTTCCAAACCATTCTTGATGTGGTAATCCTTAATTGACTGGTATGGAAGCCTGACTTCAAGACGATACAATCTCTTGGGGTAATCATAGTGTTTAAGAATATAGTATTTTTCAGAGCTATTTTCTATCTCAGCTATCTTATTATACGCCTGTATTTCAACCCCTTTTTCCTTATGCGCTTTCTCTTGCTCAATAGTAACTGTTGGATACATCAGCTTGGTCAGCGAAGTGGAGTATTCAAAGCAGATTCTCCTTATGACTTTTTTCCTATCACTAACAACCTTGCGATTAACTACTGTCGTTATGCTTTCGTCTCGGAGCATCTTCTTAATCAGCGATGAAACATTCTGCTGAGAGTCCAAAGCTATATCCAGTTCTGAATAATTATTGAATCTGATGCTGTCTGATAATAGAAGCGGAAGATTGACAACCTCAGCCAGCTTATCAGAATATAAGACGTGGTTATAAATATGATACATCAGATACACATAATCTCTATTCCTATCAATGGCATTCCCGAATTTGATGCTAGCTACAGGGGCTTCAGGTTCTTCCTGGTTCAGCCCCCAATTACACCAATCCCCTATTTCATCAATGTCAAAAAGAAGTTCTCCTGCATTGGACTCATAGACTTTATAGCAATAGTCAAATCTGTCATCCATAGCTGGCTTAAGCTTATAGCCACCTACAAATAGTACTGATGGCTTCTCCTTCATGTATTGAAGTTCCTCAACTGGTACCCGAAAGCATAGCTTTAACTTATCTATCTGAATGTTAGTTTCATTCCTCCGCATCGTTTAAGGTTTGACTTGCATTATTTTCAGGGCGATGGGGAACGGTTTGCCAATAGTCCAACATCGCCTGGCGAATGTGCTCTTTATGCCATTCACTTTTCTTCTTGCCCCTTGAGCTGAGGCTGATTTTCTGTTTTGTTTCATCGGGCAGCTCCCGATATTGTCTCTTATATTCAGTCATAATCTTATTGTTTTTCTATAAATAGTAGCAGGTTCAGAAAAATTCGTAAGAGTAGTAAAATTTGGTTTCAACGAAAAGTCAGATAGGCTTCGTTCATCCATCTGAATGATACCTACAATGGTTAGTATTCGGCTAATTTTCTAAGGGGGCTTATGCCTAAAAAATGCAAAAGTGGCGGGGGATGCTAAAATCCCGCTTCTATGCTATTGTGAGCAGGATTTTTGACAAATTTTTAGAGGTCTTTGAGAGCAGGGCATTTTTCCGTTTCTTTTTTGATAAATCACTTAGCAAAATAGATATGGTAAAGAATGCAGAATTTGTCCATCAGAAGAAATATGCTATTTTTATACTCGCATAGAAAAAGCGTTTCTTATGAAAAGAATCTTGTTGATATTGCTGGCATTCTGCTTTGTCTTAACTACGGAAGCAAAAGCGCAAGATAGATTGTATCCTCCTAGAGCTAACTCTTACAAATACCTATCTTGGAATAAGAATAAAGGGGAAATAACAAATTTTGCATTTGTTATCGAATCATATACTTGTTATTATGATGATAGTGATTCTGTCCTTGTCTTAGAAGTATATAAGGGCACTATTTCTAATTCTTTGATAGGCAAGATAAAAAGGCTTTTTGGAAGAGTAAAATATAAAGCCAATATCAAAAAGTATCGTTGCCCAATATCGCCAGAAGCAACAAGATGCTTTAGGGAATTGTTTTTATCTGCAATTTACTCTTCATCATATCTAGCAGACCCTTTGGGAAATGATGGATATGAATATAGAGTGTATGCTGAAAGATTCGGAAGTATTGGATGTATTGTTATGGCTGAAGGTTTTAGCCCATTTGATGATTATAGTAATTGCGGAAAATTAGTAGAGATTCTGAACAGCATTTCTGAAGCCATTATACAGAATAATCAGCAGGCGTTAGAGAATCTTATTCCTATGGCTGAAGAATTAACGGAGAGGTTCAAGTCCTTATACCCTGAAAAATACAAGCGAAAAAAGTAATCAAAATCGGTTCTGCTACCTCATTCTAAAAGCGGTTATCTATTCTTCTGCAAGCCCTGCTTGATAGTCTTTAAGCCATTGGGAGAAGTAATACATCTCCATAAAGTCATCGTAGAAGGTTAGAGAGTCTGTAAGATAATTGCACAAAAGAGCACAGGCATCCGACCACTAACGGGTGCCTGTTTTGTTATTATAATCGGAATAAACACTATCTTTATATCGAGATACATAGTTTCTAAAATGAATAAGTTGAATATTGCTTTTTCGGTTTTGCTGGGCATGCTTTTCTCTTCAGCGATGGTTTGGGGACAAAAGCATGAGAAAGAGCTTTCTTTTGCTCTTTCAGGAATGGCGGACAATACTTATTCATTTACACGAACGATGAATAAAAGATGGGAGGCTCAAGAACATATTAAAAGAATTGCTACTGACAAAGATTTGGATTCTCTTGCCCGTTATTGCAGCATTCCTGCTGTCAAAGCGTTGGCTTTTCTGACCTTAGCTCAAAAGCAAAGCGACAAGTGCTTTGAAAAAGTTGTATCATCGTTGAAAGACACTTCACAATTTCTTGCTTTTACATACGATATGGGAAGATGGTTAAACATAGCCTCTTTCTTTCTGGATGTTGTCAATGTCAAATATGAAGAAGGAATAAGTGTACTTTCTGATGAACAAATGATTCATCTAGACAGCCTTATTGTATTCACTCCAGGGTTAAGACACATTTATATGACACCTTATGCCACTAGAGTTGCATATCTCCAAGATATTCATGACAGGGTGAAAGAATTGTTCTACGAAGGACATCCAGAGGTCTTGCCATTACTTGCATCCTATAAACGCCCTGAAGATAAATTATTATTACTATCGGCTCTTCGTGAGTTCAAAGTTGGATTGGATGAGAAAGGACGGATAACAGGACGGAAAGGAGCCACAGATGACGCTCTTGAAGCAATCAAAAACTGGCCAGATGAGGCTTTTATCCCTGCCTTGGAGGAAATCAGAGATTATGAACTTGCAAGTAATTATTTCAGCTACAGTGAAACAATTCCGTTGTTCAAAGCAGTAATGGCATACGATAACGACTGGGCTTATAACTTCATTGAAGATATGTTCATTTTCATTACCGTGGCAGCAAAGCACGAATCCTCCTTTTCGGAGTGTCTTTACCGAGCTTTCAAGGAAGAGACAGAAAGACAGCGCTTTAAACCTTTGATAGAAAAGTTCGGTAAGAATCACTTATATGTCAAAGACTGATTTTTGCCGTAAGTACTTGTCGTTTATAAAGATTTCTTTATATTTGCATCGAGTTATTGAAAAAAGACAGCAAGAAAAAAGACAGACATCTATTCTCTCAGTGGATGTCTGTTTTTTGTTTTCTTGGAGATAATTAACCGATGGGAGGTACTGAAGCAAGGGAGCCTTTTGTTTCACACTGTCTTTAATAATTTCAATAACTTATATGGAAACAAAGCAACGCTTGACTCAAATCACCATTAGGGTGTGTGTTGAGAGGAAGGTCAAAGTAAGAGCGCATATACGTCTCCGAAATGGCAGACTCGAAAAGGTTAAGTGCCATTATCGCAGATTGAGAGTTATCTGAGATAAAAGAGGCTGAACCTTAGCCTAACGGCTGACGCTACTCTATCCCATCGGTTTTTTTATTCTCTTCTAAGAATACGAAAACATCTAACGCCCGGGGAAGTGTTCCAAAAGCGTAGCATGAATGTTACGGATGAGAGTCGGGGTGGTGTAGGGGACAAATAGGACTTTGCGGGTGTCGAGGGTGAGGTCGTAGCGGCCGAAGAAGCCGTAGGAAATCAGGAAGGAAAAGTTCTCGGCCAGGCATTCTTCCGGCACGCAGATGTAGTCGGTGTTACGGCCCATCACATCATAGAAACCGGGCACATCCTCAATCGGGATCATGGTATCAGGAGCGTCAAGCGGCACCAGAACGCTTTTCATACAGGCATAGAAGTTTGCGTCGGGGTTGTCCGCGGCAGCCTCCGCGTAGGTGCCGGGATAAACGGCAACCAGGGCGCAGCGGCGTTTCTGCCCATCGATAGTAAACTCTCCCCAGCAGTCATTATGCTCTACGTCCGGGTTCTGCAGCAGCAGGTTGCGGACGGTGGGTCCGAACTCCACATCATGGTCCATCACCTTGAAGCCAATCAGGCCATACATCGCCTCCCTGAACTCAGCATTATTTCTGGTCAGGCAGTGGAAGACTTCGTGGGATATGAGCCCGCGGCCGAAATGGATGAGGTATTCCAGGTAGTCGGCGTCGAATTCCGGATCTGCCTGAAATGCGCGGGCCAGATACTCGGCTTCACCGGCACTGAGGTAAATCTCGTTATTTTGCGTATAGCCGCCCATGTGCCCCTCATCCCCCATGTCGGTTTTGATAAAGATTATTTCTCCGGACACAGGCAGGCGGAAGCCCAACTCGGCTGCGCGGCCTTCAATGAAGTCCATGACCTTGCTGATGGCTTTCTTTTCCTCTTCGGAAAACTCCCTTATCTGCTCTGCGGCAACGGCCTTGAATTCTTCCAACGACTGGCCGGAAGACTGCAACTTCC
>JAEEQS010000008.1 GCA_016285455.1 Bacteroidales bacterium | reverse complement strand
CTGAGCTAGTCCCCCAATCTGTAGGCCCGCGCGGATTTGAACCGCGGACCCCCACATTATCAGTGTGGTGCTCTAACCAAACTGAGCTACGAGCCTATAATTCAACAAGTCTGCCGGAATGTCCGGCACCCACATCTGTTTCAATGGGGTTGCAAAGGTAAATGTTTTTTCCATATGTGCAAAATTTTTTGCCAAAACTTTTAGACTGCAGGGCTTTTTACTAATTTTGAACGCTTTTGAGGCCCTTGGGAGGGCTTATCGTCAAATGAACACGGAAGAAACAAGCATAAAAAACACTATCGCCCAAGCAGGAGATAATCCTGCAAGAGTGTCGCTTTGGACACTGGCAACCGTATTTGCCAAGATAGGGATGTTCACCCTCGGAGGAGGTTATGCAATGATTCCGCTGATAGACCGCGAAGTGGTGGAAAAAAGGCGGTGGCTGGAAAAAGACGAGTTCTACGATATACTTTCCATAGCCCAGAGCTCCCCGGGACTTCTGATTGTAAACATTTCCATCTTTGCCGGGTACAGGCTCAGGGGAAGGCGGGGAAGCGTGGCTGCAACCATCGGGAGCTGCCTTCCGTCTTTCCTGATCATTTTGGCAATAGCTCTGTTCTTTGCAGGCTACAGAGACAACGTTTACGTAGAAAAGATTTTCAAGGGAATCCGCCCGGTGGTGGTGGCTCTGATAGCCGTGCCGGTGGTGGATATGGTCATTCGCAGCAAGCTCAACATCTGGAGAGCCCTGCTGGCCATAGGAACAGCTGCGGCAATACTATTCCTGAAGGTGTCACCGATATACATACTGCTGGTATTCTTTGCCTGCTTCTTCTGCGCCAGGTACTTTGGACAAAAGAAATCCCCTGGCAAATCTCAAAATAAGGAGGGTGGAGAATGATATTCCTGAAGCTGTTCTACACGTTTTTGCTGATTGGAGTATTCACCTTCGGAGGCGGATATGCAATGCTCTCCCTGATTCAGGACCAGGTGGTGGTAAACAATGCCTGGATAACAGCCGAGCAGTTAACCGATATTGTGGCCATCTCACAGGCAACACCAGGCCCTGTGGGAATCAACATAGCAACATACGTAGGCTACACAGTTCCTCTGAATATGGGCTACAGCCCGTGGGCTTGCGTGGGCGGAAGCCTCATTGCAACCCTGGCTGTGGTAATCCCATCTTTCATTATCGTTCTGGCAATCTGCAAACTCTACCAGAGAGTCAAGAAAAGCGACCTTTTCAAATCGCTGATGAAAGAAATAAGGCCGGTGGTAATTGGAATGATTGCAGCGGCGGCAGGAATACTGATTACGCCCCAGAACTTCTTCCACTGGAGCAACTGGCTCCTTCTTGCGGGAGCTTTCATAAGCTGCAAGTTCTTTAAGGTTAACCCTATCTGGGTGATAATAGCCGGAGGCCTGATTGGCCTGGCTATATACTGATACCCCTATTCAGCGTTGGGACTGAACGGCTCTTCTGGTTCTTCAGGAGCTGGCTCAGCGATGTTTGTCTCTTCAGCGTCAGGCTCAATAGCCTCAACCACAATGTTCTGCTGATTCTGCTGCATCCTCTCGGCCTCAGCCTGGGCAGCGGCCTGGAGTCTCTTTGCCAGAGCCTTGACCTTGATAGCCATCCAGATTTCTGAAGCGCCCAGAAGCATCAGGCAGATGCCAAAGACTATGCACAGTACAGAAATGTTATACTTAGGGAAGAAGCAGAAAACAATGCCAGCAACAAAGATAAGCGCCGGAACCAGGAAGAACCAGAACCTGTCTTTAATGCCCTTGGAATTGCGCACGGAAACTATCAGCTGCAGCAGACCGTACAAAGCCAGCAGGATTCCCAGCACAAAGCCTATGAACTCCATAAAGAAACCTGTCTTCAGCAGCAGAAAAAGACCCACCACCAAAAACAGCACGGCGCTGGCTATGGAAATCAGACTCATTCCCTTAAGATCAACATAAGAGTTGGTGGCCAAACCGTAAACAACTGTGATTACGGAAGAAAGAATCAGGAAAACGCCCAAAGCCTTGAGCAGAATCTCACCTGCCTGGCTGGACCAAATCACTAGGCAAAGGCCTACGAGGAAAACAAAAACTCCTCTAACAACACTTTTCAGCATATCTTGTTATTTATAATTCTTTTCATTTTGAAAACTTGAACTGCGCACCCCTCTTTATCTTGCGCCGGTTGACAAGGTACAGCCCCCATCCGAAAGGAAGCGCCAGAACGGTAAGCAGTTTCCTCGGCGATTCCTTTATGAAATGCTTGTTGCCACTTCTGATGGAGTGGCTCACGTAATGAACGTTGAGCTGAAAGCGGCGCTTGAAGCTCTTGGCGTGCTGCATATCAAACTTCCGGAAATGAGCAAAACCCTTAGGATTGTTCCAGTACTGCTTCCACATGCTGAAAGAAGAGCCTTCCGGCTGGTAGTCCACATTCACCATCACCTGGTTGCAGACCAGCAGTTTGTAGTCCTCGTCTATCATGTTGTAAAGCAGTGCCAGCCCCACGTATTTTTCTCCCTCGAACAGTGGATAAGGCGGATATTTCTTCACCACTTCCGTCCTGTAAACCAGTTTCTTGTCTCCCGATCCACCAAGCACCTCATAATAATCGCGGAGAGTGGTCTCCTTTAAATCTTGAGGAAACTCCGCTCCCAGCACATTGCCTGAAGTGTCCGCATCCAGACCGATGATACCCGCAATGCGGTCTTTGTCTTCATCGCGATAGTTATTCTTCCAGAAAGAAACGATTATCTCCACAGCGTCATCCGGCATATAGTCGTCGGAATCTATGCAGACGTTAAGCTCGGTTGAAATGTTGGCGTATGCGGTATTGTGCGCCCCGTGCATACCCTGGTTTTTCTGCCAGATGTAACGGATGGGTATCTTTCCCTCCTGCATCCAGCCTTCCACCAGTTCCCTGGTGTTATCAGTGGAGCCGTCGTCCACCACCAGCCATTCAAAGTCCTTGCAAGTCTGCCTTAGCAGGCTCTCGTAGGTCCTCCCGATGGTGTGAGCCCTGTTGTATGCCGGAGTAAAAACCGTGAGCGTCTTCATCTCGTTTCAATAGCAGAGTAAAGATACAATATTATATTTTCTTTTTGATTCTTTTTACTGTCGCTGAGAAAGAAGACTGTCCAGCTTCTGCTTGTAAGGCTTTATAGTTTCAAGACTATCCGGATTCAGGAGGCCTCGTTCCAAGTCTTTATAAGGATCTTCTTCTACCTCCAAATCCATCTTGTCTTTCATCTGATCCGTAAAGTCCATCACCTCTTTTTCGGAGATGTTCAACAGCTGCATATTGACGCGGTTCATCTGCCTGTAAGTTATGGCATTGCCCTCAAACCACACAGCTATGGAGTGAATCCTGTTCAGATACAGACGCATATCCTGGTCTTTTAACAGCCTGACTATAAGGTGGTCGGAGTTCTGCTCCGCTTCTTTCTGCACTCTTAGGAACATAGTCTCCGCCTCTTCCACCTGGCGGTTCCAGTAGTCTTCCATCCAGTTCATATTGGAGAAACAGTCTCCCACATTGTCTATGAAACGGAAGTTGCCCATATTCTTCCACGTGTCCATATTGCTGCTGAAGATGCTTTCGGCTGTCTTGTCGTGAGAAAGAACCTGCAGGAAAATCACCTCCCTGATAGGCTCTGAGAAATATGCCGGATCCGCCTTCTTCACATCCTCTTCCGGAAGGCTCAGCAGCCAGGCCGCAACTGTGTCTTTACGGGCCATAACCTTGGCCATATTATCCAGGCTCCTGGCATAATCCTCTATATTGCTCATCACCATCAGAGCAGTCATCTTGCGGTCTTTCACCCTCTTGCAGCTGTCCACCAGAGCCGCCGTGCCAAACGTGAACACAATGGAAATCGTGGTGGCAAGGCATATCTTGATAAACTCTTTCCACCAGGTTTTTGTTTTGCTGATATCTCCCATATCTCAAATCCTTTTTTATCGCGATAATAGTCAGCTGCAAAGATAAGCAAATGAAAAAAACGGAGCTCCCTTTTTCAGAGAGCCCCGTCAAAGATATCTGTACTAATTTTAGTACTTGCCCTTTGTCTGGTTGATAAGGCCTACAGGAGAATCTACGCCAATATATGTCCTGCTTCTTACATCTCCCTTAACCCAGATGTTGATGTTTCCGCCGCAAGCAACAGGATCAACAAAGCCGTCTATAGCTTGTTTCCATTTGCTGTTGGAATAAGCCCTTGTCCTTACGCCAAAATACATATTACCGTCTATGTATTCATTGTCTTTCAGCTTGATAGTATAGTTCCAACCCTTCTTGATAGAGCTTCCGTTGCCGTCAAATGTTTCCTCGAGAGGAGCCTGTTCAATCTGTCTGCGTGTAATGGTTTTTTTGACAGGATCTACAGTCATTGTTTTGTAAATGAACTTAGGCTTTACGCGTGCGCCGGCAATACCGTCTACATTTATGCTGACCTTAAAGCTTACAACCTTTGGATGCTTAACATATGAAACATCGTAGTATTTTCCGGAAGTTGCTCTCTGGCAAAGCCTTCCAGATGCAACAAACGTGGTCTTAAGGCCAATAGGAAGACCCTGGTTCTTAGAGCTGATGTTGAAGCCGGTCTTGTTTGCTACAGACTTGAGGGTTTTCTTTACGGTAGCAGAGTCTTCTACCATTCCGGAAACCATACCCTGAGGGCCGCCCCATACGAAAACTCTTTCTTTCTTTCTAGAAGTATTCTTGGTAATATCCTGCTTTGAAGATACGCTGGATCCGCTGTATGAAGCATCCTGAGATCCCTTGAAAGAGAAGTCAGTAGCCTCATAATCGGTGAAATGATAAATACGGCAGCCATAATTCATATCAGAAACGTAAGCAAGCTGGCCGTATTTCTTAATTGCATTCTCAATTTTAGATGCCTTGGTATCCTTTCCGAACAGATTCCTAACGTCTCCATCAAGAGGCTCAACGTGAACGGTGTAGTAAATCATGGACAGATCCTCAAAATGAGTAATCTTTGTACTGCCTGATGTTGTTGTTGTTTCAACTTTCAGTTTTGCTCCGGCATAGCTCACGTCACATCCTACGTCAATTGCCATCTTCTGGCTGCTGGTGTAGTCGTCGCTGATATAGCCAGAACGTGCAGGCTGATGATATCCGCTGCTATAAGCCTGGCGTACAAGCTGTCTGATAGCATCCTGAATTCCGGAATAAGAGTTCTCGGCCTCAACGGAAGTCTTTCCTCCGGTATCAATATCAAGAGTAACCTTTACACGGCCGTAGCCAAGATTTGTTACAGGAACGGCATTGCCGTCTCTAAGATCTTCATTTACGTGAACAAGGCAGCCAGGATAAAGGCTGGTTCCCTCGTTGCAGAAAAGATCCGTGCTCTTTTGTTCCTTGACATCTACAGGAACACTCCTTAATTCGAGAAGATCACCTCCAGCAATAATAAACTGAGGAGTAGCGGCCTCATTGATCTTGCGTGTAAGAGCTGCTGGAGAGTCCTTGGACTCGTAGCGGCTGAGCATAGTAAGGATATCTTCCTCACCGCTCTTGGAATTATTGCTAGAATTTTGCCTTGTAGCAGTGCCATTTCTAGAGTCGGTCTGATTGTCTGTCTTAGTGTTAGACCTTTTGCCCGTGTTCCTGTTTTGAGAGTTTTGATTCTCTTTGGTAGTTTTGGTTGTATTCTCTTTTAGCTTAAGCTTGCTTTTTCTGGCTTGGCCAGAAAGAGAACCAACTGCAAACATAATAGCAACTACCATCAAAATAAGATTTTTGATTTTCATAATTAGTATAGTTATGTTGGTTTAGTAATTCGCGTTTCTGTTTCAAATTTAAGAAAAAAAGCGGAATAAAAAAACGCTCCGGATTTCCGAAGCGTTTGGGGAGGGTGAACAACGCTTTCCCGACTTAAACCAACTACAGCCATGGTTAGACAAGTTTTGGGCTCTTAAAGAATACTTTCCCGACATATAAAATGAGGCGAAAATCGGCAAAATTACCCATATCTATTTTCCTGAGTGAATTTCAAGAAATACAACTCCATTTTTAGACTATTTTCTGCCCTACAGCCCCATGAAAAGCCGTTTTTTTGAAGAACTTATCCCCCTTAATCCGTTGCCGCCTAGTTGCCATACTTGGCTTAAAACTGTGTTTTAAAAGAAGTGTATCTATACTTTGAAGTAATTTAAATTCAACTATTCTTACTATTTCAACTATTTTTTCTGAACTAACTACTATTTATAGAAAAACCTAAAGATTATGACAAAATACAAAAGACAATATCGCGAGTTAAGCGATGAAACTAAACGCAAACTGAGCCAAAGCGCCAGAGGCAGGAAGAAACCTGAATGGGTTAAAAATTTGATTCGACAGGGTATGTTGGCATATTGGGCGACAGTGGAAAATCGCCCCGAGAATAATGAAGACAACACCGATGAACAATGATAGCCCATGGAAAATTTGTAATAGATGAACTACGAATATGCTATATCGCGGAGGTTAGCGACTTAAAACAACTCAATGAGGTGGAGATAGGCGGCTCAGTCACCATCGGCAAATACACCCTATACAGAATAGTCAATGACAGGTTCGGCTATTACTTTGATGTGTGTGCCGATGGGCAACAAGTGGCTGTACTGAAATATGGGCTCCATACAGATAAGGATGATGACATCTTACACGTTTATTACAAGGTTCTCAACCCTATTCTTTACTCTCCTGACGTATTCCGAGAGGTGTTGAGGTTTCCCGAAACCATCGGCTTTGTCTTTAACAATTTTACCGAAGTACACATCGCTTTTGACACTTCCAAGAATCTGCCATCGCTTATTAAGAAATTGATGCGGAACAAGGAGATTACAACCATAATCAACGGCAAGGCGATAAAGGATAGGAAACCTATTCTCAGAGAGGTATATTTCGAGTACTCAACATCGCTTGATAGACTGAAGTATCCCACCATTACAATCAGTCAAAAGAAAGCATTGGATTATAAGGGTGATGGAATAACCGTTCAAGCATATAACAAAACAGCGGAGGTTGAAAACGATTCCGAAAAGTGGTATATTCTAAACTATCACGGCAATCCCCAACGGCTCTATCGGCTTGAGGTTCGGCTTCCATATCAAGAACTCAAAGACTATTTCATCAATAGGGAAATTGCTCCAGCGCCAGAAATAATTATGGAACAAGAACGGCTTGCAGATATGTTCCTATACCACCTATCTGCAGTAATAAGGTTCTCTGATGGACGGACAAAAATACAATGGAAAGACTTGTTAAACTTGCAGTGACAGGGGATAGAATAACAATATCCCCTGCCATTACATATTATCTAATAATTTTTCCTATTATGACAATTATCGCTATCACAGCCAATAAGAATAAAAATCCACAAATTGAATTTTTTAAGCGTTCCCGAAAATCGCGGTCACTATCTTTGCCATCTCCATTTAAAATAGTTTTAAAAGACTTCTTGTTTCGTCTGATATAACGAAAGTAAAGATATCTAACACCTGCTCCGAGATAGATAGAAAGAAAACTTCTCATGGCTTAAACTTACTGATTATCTTTTCTGTCTTTAGTCCAAAGTTTGCCTTGTCGGATAATAACCTTCTTGTTTTCGTAGGGCTTGTTCTCCGACAATCCGTAGTTCCTTAAAGAACCATAGGTGATGCCGATTTCTTCTTCAGTATAGTGGCTATAGATGCAGGCAACACTCCCAAAGTAGGAATGTATATCGCTCTCCCTGTTTTCGCCTTTGATAATCAGATGGACAACCTTCTTTTCAAACTTATCTTTTCCCATATCAGGAGTAAAGGTAAGAAAAACAAAGAAAACCTGACATAAAAGACTAAAAAGTCATAAATAATTTGCATATTAGACTTATTTGTCATATATTTGTATAGTGAAAAAGGTAAACAAGTATTGATACTATTCGGTGGTAATAAAAGTATCAGATGAAAACACGATGTGTTCAAAAATCAAGTGTGTTCAAACAAATCATAAACGATACTGAATACAAGCCATCAAGAGTGTTCAATCTAATCAAAGATTAAAATGAAAGCATATATCTACGCAAGGGTGTCCAGCACCACCGACAGACAGAGTACCGACAGGCAGGTTAATTCACTTACCGACATAGCCAGCACAATGGGCTATGAAATCGCAGGTATCTACAGAGAGCATATTAGCGGAGCCACAATCAACAAGGAAAGAGCCGTTCTTACAAGTTGCCTCAACGAGGCGGTAAGCAATGGGATAGATATGATTATGTTCAGCGAACTCTCAAGGTGTGGCAGGGCAATATGGGAAGTGCTTGAGACAATCAAATTCTGCGTTGATAAGAAGATAGATTTGTTCTTTGAGAAAGAAGGGTTGAGATTGTTCCAAGATGGCAAAGTAAATTCAATCATGGCCATCTACATAAGTTGTCTCGGATTCTGTGCCGAGAAAGAGCGAGAGAATATCTATTTTCGCTTGCATCAGGGCAGAGAGCAGGCAAAGGCAAAAGGCGTTAAAATGGGGCGTAAAACGGGCTCAAAAGAAAGCAGAGAACGCCGCGCTGAAAAGCATGCCGATGTTCTCCGCTATCTCAAGAAAGGTTGCTCTATTCGTGATACCGCAAAACTATGTAATGTGGGTATCAGTACCGTTCAAAGATTGAAGAAAGAATTTGAATAATAAAAATACTGATGAAAATAATACATTAATCTTGCTTTTCCTTTTCTCAAAAGATAGAACGAAAAGATTGTTCCTACTTAATTTCTTTCCAAGGAATTGTAATGTTCCCTTTTATCAATAATTGTTCTTCGCCTAAACTATCGGGTAGTTTTTCTTTGTAATTATTAAAAGACATCGTTATCTTTCCTTTACTGATATTTTCAATTTTGAGATTACCGCTTAGATGTTCACTGTATGTGCCAAAATTATAGTCAATATTAGGAAGAATCTTATCATTTGAAAAATCGAGAAAACTCGTTAATAACATATTAGAAATTATATCTCCCTTTTGGGTACATGTTGAACTTTCATAATAAAAAAATAATGTTGCCATATCTGTAACATTTTCTAATGTAGTAGAAAGCGTTATTCTTATATTACAAGATTCTGAATAATGATAATACTCTGCTGTTGTTGACATTGGAAAAACATAATATTTTTTTCCGTTTATTTCTAAAAAGCCCAAATTATCTGATTCTTTATTTGATTCTTTATCTGATTTCCCACAAGAGATTAGGAATAACGCCGTTAATGAAAAGAAAGCCACCAAAAAGTAATGTTTCATCTCAAACTATTTAAAAATGTCTCTGACTCCTTAAGACAGGTTTAAAAAAAAGTGTGAAGCCAATTTCGCTTATAACATAGAGGTTGTGGAAAACCCGACAGAAATAAACTACTGATACTTCACACTCGGCGGTATATGAAGCATCAGCCCTTGATAAGGGGATGCGACATAGCCTTGCACGAGCAATTGTATCTCCGTAGTCCCTCTTTCTTTGAAATTTCCACATTCCTACGAGAGGATAAACGAAAACACTTTCGCTATATGTCTGCCATATCTTTCAATGGCAGTCCAAATATACTGATTTTTTTGAATACAGCACGTCGCTGATGGCTAAAAAGTTATAGAGGATTCCTTTGGATGTTTGAGAAAATTCATGTTCTTTAGCCAGAAAAGCATTGACTTTTTTAGTGACTGCCATTATTCTTTCAATGTGGACGGGTGAATACCATCAGTCCTACTCCCCGAAGGACAAATTACCTGTCGGGTAAGAATAAGTGAATAAGGTATGTTTTAAATGTTATCGATTGAGAGATGCAGAAAGATTTTAAAAGACAATGGTTACAAACTGAATCCAAGTGACAATGAAATTGCCATGCTCAGAGATTTCCTGATGATGGTGGCAATGGTTGAAAATAATAATAGTTCAAATACTGAAGAAGATGAATAGTGAAGGAACAAAGAAGAAGGCGGTTATTTACTGCCGTGTAAGTAGTGATGAGCAGGCACGCGGACACTCGCTCAACTATCAGGAAGCAGCCCTGAAAAGATACTGCGAAAACAATGAGATTGAAGTGGTGGAAATCTACAGAGAAGATTACTCCGCAAAAACGTTCAATCGCCCCGAAATGAAAAGAATCTGCAGCAAGTATCTGCGGAAGAAAAAAGAAATAGATGCAGACTATCTGTTTGTGTTGCGCTGGAACAGATTTACCCGATATGCATCTGATGGATGGGACTATATCCTGAAGTTTAGGCAATATGGCATAGAAGTTAATGCTATAGAAGAACATCTTGATTTCAACATAGCGGAATCTAAGATTATGTTGGCAGTTTATCTGTCAATGGCTGAAGTAGACAACGACAAACGTTCCAAGTCTACAAAGGACGGAATACATCAAGCGCTGGCGGAGGGAAGAAGTGCAGGACATGCACCTTTTGGATATGTTAGCAAGAGTAGCGGCAAGCACAATAATTGGATAGAAATCGATGATGATAAAGCCGCTCTTGTCAAAGAAGCATTCAAGAGAGTTGCCTATGGTGTGGAAGCACCGACTTTGGTATATCGGGACTTGAGGAAAAAGGGAATGAAGATAAGCGAATCATCGTTTTTCAGGATGCTCAGAAGCATCTATTACATCGGAAAGATAAGAGTACCCGCCTATGGAGATGAACCTGAAATGATAGTGGATGGAAAACACAAGCCGCTAATAGACTTGAATACATTTGCCGTAGTTCAGAAGTTGTTGAAGGGAACAGAGAAGAAAGATGTCAATGTCAAGAAGATTCCTGATGATGTATTCTATATGCGGTGCTTTTTAAGATGTCCGCATTGCGGAAGCCCTATTTATGGCTCATTCAGCAAGGGCAGAAACAAGAAGTACTCCTACTATCATTGCAACTACTGCAATGAGTTCAGAGTATCTGCAGAAACAGCAAATGACAATATGTATAGATTCCTCAACGACATCAAACCCGATAAAGGAGTTGTTGCTCTCTATAACGAGTTAAATGCTGAAATACATAATGACAACTACAGGCAAAGGCAGGACAATCTGAAAGAAGTCAAAAAGCGCCTTTCCAGTATCGATGAAAAGATGAAGAAAGTTCAAGAGAAATGGTTAGAAGGAGTACTCGATGATGATACATTCAAGAACATGAATTCGCGGCTTATAAGAGATAAGCAGGAGACAGAGATGGAAATGGCTCAAACGATGGAGAAGCCAAACGACAAAGACGCATGGAAGAAGTTTGAGTACTCCGTGCGTTTTATTGAAAAAATGGGCTCCTGCATATCTGTAGCACCGATTGAGGTAAAACTTCAAATACTTGGTTCGATTTTTAACGGAAAAATCGATTTGGAAAATTTAAAAACTCGAACCGCTGATTTTTCTCCGCTCGTTTCTCTAATTGTTGGAAATACAGACTTCTGCAAGGGTGAAAAAGAAAAGGGGCTCTCCGATTTTGCAGAGAGCCCCGTCAAGGGTGGCTGGTGGGTCTCGAACCCACGACCTCCAGAGCCACAATCTGGCGCTCTAGCCAACTGAGCTACAGCCACCATATATTTACGGGGATGCAAAGATATAATCTTTTTGGCAATATGCAATTACATTTTCCACAAAGATGCAAGTATTCCTTTTGTTATCGGCAATCTTTTGCTTAACTTTGACATCTGCGAAATTCATTTTAAAACTATATGGCAAGAGAAATAAAATTCTCCCTTCTGTACAGGGATATGTGGCAGTCTTCTGGCAAATACGTGCCTAAAGTGGCTATGCTAAAGGAGATTGCACCGGTAATCATCGATATGGGATGCTTCGACCGAGTAGAATCCAACGGTGGTGCCTTTGAGCAGGTGAACCTTCTCTTCGGAGAGAATCCTAACAAAGCGGTAAGAGAGTGGACCGCACCTTTCAACAAGGCTGGCATACAGACCCATATGCTTGAAAGAGGTCTGAACGCGCTGAGAATGTTCCCGGTTCCAGACGATGTAAGAGCTCTGATGGCAAAGGTAAAGAAAGCCCAGGGAACCAACATTATGCGTTCTTTCTGCGGACTGAACGACCACCGCAACCTCAAGGGTTCCGTAATCCACGCCAAGGAAGCCGGAATGATTGCTCAGGCAGCGTTGAGTATCACCTACTCGCCTATCCATACCGTTGAGTACTATATGGGCGTTGTAGACAAGGTGGTTGAGTACGGCGCAGATGAAATCTGCCTCAAGGATATGGCCGGCATCGGACGTCCTGCATTCCTGGGAAGACTCGTTAAGGCAATCAAGGACAAATATCCTCACATCAAGGTTCAGTATCACGGACACTCAGGCCCTGGATTCAGCGTAGCTTCTATGCTGGAAGTTGCACGCGCAGGCGCCGAGTATATCGACGTGGCAATGGAGCCGCTGAGCTGGGGAAAGATTCACCCGGATGTAATCACCATCCAGGCAATGCTCAAGGATGCCGGATTCCTGGTTAAGGACATCAATATGAACGCCTATATGGAGGCAAGGGCACTAACCCAGAAGTTCATAGACGATTTCCTCGGCTACTGGATCGCTCCAGGCAACCACCAGATGAGTAGCCTTCTCGTAGGCTGCGGACTTCCTGGCGGAATGATGGGCTCTATGATGGCAGACCTCAAGGGCTTCCAGGGCGCAATCAACGCATCGCTGAGAAACCAGGGAAAGAAGGAACTGGACATCAACGAGCTGGTTGTTATGCTGTTCCAGGAGGTAGAATATGTATGGCCTAGACTGGGTTACCCTCCATTGGTAACTCCGTTCAGCCAGTACGTGAAGAACACCGCCCTGATGAACCTGATGCATATGCTAAAGGGCGAGCCTAGGTGGAAGACCATAGACAAGGACACAATGAATATGATCCTTGGCAAGATGGGCAAGCTGCCAGGCGAACTCGCTCCTGAAATCAAGGAGATTGTTAAGCAGAAAGGCCTTGAGTTCTATGAGGGCGTGCCTCAGGATGCATTCCCAGATGATCTGCCTCGCTTCATCAAGATGATGGAAGAGGAAGGCTGGGACAGAGGCCAGGACGACGAGGAACTCTTTGAGTTTGCTATGCACGAGACTCAGTACAGAGACTACAAGAGCGGCATAGCAAAGCAGAGGTTCGAGAAAGAACTGGAAGCCAACCGCGCAAAGGCAGGCGCTCCTATCGTCATCACCCGTCCGGTTGTAGAAGTTCCTGCATTCGACGTAGACAAGATCATGGCTAAGTATCCAGACGCTAAGCCGGTACACGCTACCGTAAAGGGTGAGGTTGTATGGGAGTACGATGTAGCTGACAAATCATCCGCTCCTGCAGAAGGAAGTGATGTGAAGATTGGCCAGACTCTCTGCTATGTGCAGGCATTCTACGGAATGGAAGAGATCATCTGCCCGGCAGACGGCAAGCTCGTGGCCATCACCGCAAAGCAGGGTCAGAAGGTTGTAAAAGACGAAATCATCGCTTTCGTTCAGTAAAACCTTCCTCCTCAGCGATAAAAAAATCCGCCGGTTTCGGCGGATTTTTTTGTTTTGTCAACGCGGCTTGTTACACCTGCTTGCCGTTCACGTAGAGGCAGATGCCGGTATCCAGGCGGCGGTTGAGAGCCTTGGCATCCATCTCAAAGTAATGGATCGGGAAGAGATTCTTTGGCCTGATGAGGTTGGCAGCCTTGATGAAGTCGTCATCGCTCATTGTGTAAGGCAGATTCTTAGGCAGGAAGGCCACGTCTATTTCTCCTTGCAGGAACTTTGACCAGGAGTGAGCCCTCACAGCTCCAGGTGCCAGCTCGTTCATTTCAGGAATCGGCTCGGTGTCTCCGGCAAAGTAGATGTCAAATCCCTGCATAGAAATCAGGTAGCCGTTTCCCTCTCCCTTGATGTGGAACGGATGTCCGTTCTCCCTTTTGTAGTTGATGTTATATGCCGGAATGGCCGTGATTGTCAAGCCAATAGAAGAAACGCTCTCCCCGTTTTCCAGAGTTACAACCTTGCAATGGCGGAGCTTAGGGATGTTAAGCATGCTCACCAAGTTGGTAGAAGGATCCACGTTCAAAGGATTGTTGTCCAGATCCAGCTTTGGAAGAAGTTTTCCATCCGGGCCTTTGGCTGTTCCGGCACGCATCGCCAGAAGATCATTCTCCAGAACCGTACGGACGCCGCGGCTTACGATGAATGTAGTGTTCGGCATAGAAATCTCTTCAATTGCCTTGGTGTCGTAATGGTCTGTATGCGCATGAGTAAGAAGGATCAGGTCCGCCTTCTTGCAACCCGTAAAGTCAAAGAAGTCTGAGCAAGGGTCCACGTATATATGCATCCCCTCCCATTCCATATGCACGCATCCGTGCGCAAGATGCTCAAAATTAACGAGCCCCATCGGGGTGTAGAAAGAATTGTAAACGCTTGTTTTCATATTGCTTTTTTATTGTTTCAAAAATTCCATTTATAAAGTTAAGCGAAATTTTCCAACAATTCAAAAACACAGAAAAACTTTTTAAGAATCTAACGAAGACTCCATAACTTGAACTTGACTCCAGCCATGAACCAGAAGCCGGGCTGAGGTATCATTCCGAAATCGCGATACTTTACATTTGTGAGGTTGTTGCCCTCCACATAGAACTGGAATCCCCTGCGGGTATTGTAGAATAGCTTTGCGTCAAAGATGCCGTAAGGCTTGTAGTTGTGAACTGCGCCTTCCGTATCTGTGTAAGTGCCCACACGGTCTTGGAAACGATAGAACATAGACAAGCTTAAACCGTGTGAGAATTCCATACTGACAGACGCCACAAACTTGTGCCTGAGATACTCCAACGTGTATTTGCTCTGGATTTGAGGTATCTGGCTCTTGGTCTGATCTATGTAGCTGTAAGAAAAATTCATGCTGCTAATACCAAAATTGTTGCTTATGAATTTTGGTCTGAGGGTGTACTGGAGCAGGAAACCATTGGAAATAATCTTTCCGAAATTCATGCTCTGCCAAAGCGCATCTTCTCCATCTGCGGTATTGCGGATCCAGTCTATGAGGTTGGTCATACGGTTACGGAAAACACTTGCAGAAGAATAGAACCAGCCTCCTTCATACTTAAGCCCAAACTCAAATGCCTTTACCTCTTCAGGCTTAAGATGCTTGTCGGCCTTGTGCCCTCCCACTGAATAGTATAGTTCTGTAACTGAAGGCATCCTCAGCGATGAATTATAGGACGCGAAGAGCCGGAGCAGCTTGCCTTCAGCCTTGTAAAGAGTTGCGGCTACATCTGCCGACGGATAGACTTTCATATCCATCTTTGCCCAGCTGTTCTTTATGGCAAGCAGGGCGGCTGAGGCTGAGAAGTTTTCCGTTATAACGTTATGCTCTAGAAACAGACTGGTATTGGTGCGGTTCAGGCCGTGATCGTAGTAACGTTCTGTTCCTTTGATGTGCTTCGGATGATCCAGCGGTTCGCCCAAATTGCCTGAGACAAGGTCTTCATTTCTAATCTCTCCCCCGAAGGCTGTAATGCCGGCCTTCCACTCGAAGTAATTGTTCAGGTTCACTCCATATACATTCGTCTTGTGGTAGTTGAACGGATACGCATCCGGATTGTTCCGGAAAAGTTCAAAACGGTCGTTGGTGTGGTTCCAGTAAACGGAAGGATTGACCTTAAGAATTCCCCTGACATTGCGAGCCTTGACTGCGGCAAATGTCTTGAACGTATGCTCAAACTGCTCATCGTACTTGGCATAGAAACGGTTTGATCCCCAATCCTTGGAACTTACGCCTGCAAACCATCCAAGCTCCACGTTCTCATCCTGATACTGTCCTTCATAGTAAGCTTTCAGAGTCTTGTAGTCCATATTCAGATGACCGTTGGCGCTTCTTGAATAACCGTCAGAACGAGTATAACTTGCACTTATAGAGTTCTTGAGCCGGGGAACAGAAAAGAAATTGTTGATATTTTTTCTGAATCTGTCGGCTCCTGCATAGTCAAATCTGACTCCGGCGTTCAGATATCCGTAAGAACCTGTTTCAACATTCGCTGAGAACGCGTTCACATTGCTGATGTGAGTTCTTACGTTTATGGCTCCCATCAAAGATGAACTGCCGGTAATCTTGCCGGAAGGCCCCTCCAGAATGTCTATTCCGTCTATCTGTAGCATATTGAGCGGCAGGTCGAAGGAGTTGTGGGAGGTCTGCGGATCTGAGATATTGATTCCGTTCAGGAGGATGGCGGCCTGCTCGCTGCTTCCGCCGCGGATTCCTATGTCTGTCTGCGCACCTATAGGGCCTCTCTGCCTGACGTCCACGCTCGCCGAGTACTTCAGCACATCGTTTATGCTCTGGCTTGGAGTTGCCTGAACCGCTTCTGTGTTTATCGTAGTAACCATTCGGGCCTGCTTGTGCCAGACAATCGGCACTCTGGAAGACAGCACGTTGATCTCTGTCAGATATGTTGAAGTGGTATCCTCAATAGCCACGCTGTCTGAGGCGAATCTTGCCGCCGGTTTTCCGTCTTGAGCCGCCGCTTCAACCGTCTCAAATAGGCTCATCGCCGAGAATAACACGCTTATTATAAACTCCTTATATAGTGTTCGCATAGATACCGTCGTCAAAAATGAGTTCCAAAGATACAAAAAAAGGGGGCACCTGGTTTCAGGCACCCCCTTGGTGTTGCGGCTTGAGCTTATTACTTGCCGGCAAGTTTCTTGTAGCCCTCGTAGCGGAGCTTAGCGTACTTCTCGGTGAGCGAGAATAGCTCCTCTGCTTCCTGAGGGAAGGTCTTCAGAAGGGAAGCGTATCTTACCTCGCCCTTGATGAAGTCCTGGAACTTGCTCCAATCCGGCTCCTTGCTGTCCAGAGTGAACGGATTTGTTCCCTCCGGAACGTCCGGGTTGAATCTGTAAAGATGCCAGTATCCGCACTCTACTGCCTTCTTCTCTTCCAGCTGGGAGTGTCCCATTCCGGCCTTCAGACCGTGGTTGATACAAGGCGCGTATGCTATGATCAGAGATGGACCATCGTGGGCCTCAGCCTCTTTCAAAGCATTCAGATACTGCATCTGGCTAGCACCTGTAGCTACCTGAGCCACATATACATAGCCATAGCTCATAGCCATCATTCCGAGATCCTTCTTGCGGATCTTCTTGCCGCTGGTTGCAAACTTGGCAACTGCTCCTGCAGGAGTACTCTTGGATGACTGTCCGCCGGTATTGGAGTAAACCTCGGTGTCAACAACCAGAACGTTAACGTTCTCGCCAGAAGCAAGCACGTGATCCAGTCCGCCGTAGCCGATGTCATATCCCCAACCGTCTCCGCCGATTATCCACTGAGAGCGTGGAATGATACAGTCTATGTACTCTGCGATGCCTTTGCAGTGAGCGCACTTGCAGTCCTTGAGGGCAGCAGGAAGAGCAGCTGCAATCTCCTTGCAAACTGCAACATCCTTCTTGTTCTCGAGCCAGCGCTTCAGAAGGTTTCTAACCTCCTCTGAGCACTTGTCGTCTGCAACGGCAGCTTTTGCCCTTTCTTCAAGAGTTTCGCGGAGCCTTGCGAATCCGAGCCTCTGGCCCAGACCGAATTCCGCATTGTCCTCAAACAGGGAGTTGGCCCAAGCCGGACCTCTTCCGTTGCGGTCTTTGCAGTAAGGAGACGCAGGGAAGCTTCCGCTGTAGATAGATGTACATCCGGTAGCGTTAGCAACCATCATCCTGTCTCCGAACAGCTGGGAGATCAGCTTGATGTAAGGAGTCTCGCCGCAGCCTGCGCATGCGCCTGAGAACTCGAACAGAGGCTGACTGAACTGGGATGCCTTGATGTTGGAATCCTTCTTCATAACCTCGTCTTTGTAGCCGATCTTGTTGTGCAGCCAGTCGAAAGTCTTCTGCTGATCTGCCTGAGTATCTGCAGGCTTCATAACCAGAGCTTTCTCCTTTGCAGGACAGATGTCTGCACAGTTTGCGCAGCCCGTACAGTCTGCAGGATCTACCTGCATCACAAACTTGTAATCCTTGAGGTTAGCCTTTCCTTCTGCAACCTTAAGTCCACGGAGAGCGCCCTTAGGAGCCTTCTCAATCTCCTCGTCCTTAAGCAGGAACGGACGGATTGCAGCGTGCGGACAGATAGTGGCGCACTGGTTGCACTGGATACAGTTTGCAGGGTTCCATTCAGGAACGTGAGTTGCAATTCCTCTCTTCTCGTAAGCGGCCGTTCCGGCTGGAATGGTGCCGTCTGGGAAGTTCTGGAATGCGCTAACAGGCAGGTCGTTGCCGCACTGAGCGTTCACAGGGTCTGCAATCTGCCTTACCCAATCCGGAGCCAGGCGGTTGTAGCTGTCTGGAACAAACTTGCTTGCGTTCAGGTTCTTCCACTCGAACGGAATCTCAACCTTA
The DNA here is from genome assembly GCA_016285455.1 of Bacteroidales bacterium. Taxonomy (GTDB): domain Bacteria; phylum Bacteroidota; class Bacteroidia; order Bacteroidales; family UBA932; genus Egerieousia. Next base: position 83,841 of record JAEEQS010000008.1, on the reverse strand, counting down.
GTGTACTCGCCTCCACGGTCAACAGCGGCGTAGTTCATCTTGACGATGTTCTCGCCCTTCTTGCCGTAGCTCTTGTCTATCATCTTCTTCATCTCCTTAACGGCATCCTCGTAAGGAATAATGCCGGTAATCTTGAAGAATGCAGACTGGAGGATGGTGTTGGTACGGTTGCCCAGACCAATTTCCTCAGCGATTTTGGTTGCGTTGATGATGTAGAAGTTCAGCTTCTTGCTAACGATCTGGTACTTGATGAAGTCCGGAAGCCTCTTCAGAGTCTCCTCTGTATCCCAGAGACTGTTCAGCAGGAAGGTACCGCCCTTCTTGATTCCCCTAAGCACATCATACTTTGTCAGGTATGAAGGCACGTGGCAAGCCACGAAGTCTGGAGTAGAAACCAGATAAGGAGAGTTTACAGGATTGTCTCCGAACCTAAGGTGAGAGCAGGTAAATCCGCCGGATTTCTTTGAGTCGTAGTCAAAGTAAGCCTGGCAGTATTTGTCTGTTGTTCCGCCGATTATCTTGATGGTGTTCTTGTTTGCGCCAACGGTTCCGTCTGAACCCAGTCCAAAGAACTTGAGCTCATAGGTACCCGGCTTTGCAAGGGAAATCTCCTCCTTCTGAGGAAGGGAGAGGAATGTAACGTCATCAACGATACCGATGGTGAAGGAGTTCTTAGGCTCCTTTGCTTTGAGGTTCTGGTAAACGGCCAGAATCTGTGCAGGAGAAGTGTCCTTTGAGCTGAGGCCATAGCGTCCGCCCACGATCTTTACCTTTCCGGCGAATGCGGTGTCTGCCAAAGCGCTCTTTACGTCCACGTACAGAGGCTCGCCAACTGCTCCTGGCTCCTTGCAGCGGTCCAGAACGGCAATCCTCTTGGTGGTCTTAGGCAGAGCCCTCAGGAAATACTGGGTGCTGAAAGGCCTGTACAGCCTTACGACAACAACACCCACCTTTTCGCCCTTGGCAACCAGGTATTCAACCACCTCCTTGACTGTATCGGTGACAGAACCCATCGCGATAACAACTCTTTCAGCCTCAGGGTCTCCGAAATAGTCAAACGGCAGATAGTGGCGGCCGCAGAGTTCTCCGATCTCGCCCATATACCTGGCTACGATGTTAGGAACTTCTGTGTAGTACTGGTTCCTTGCCTCGGTCTCCTGGAAATAGACATCTGCGTTCTGCGCGGTGCCCTTGGTTACAGGAGCATTAGGGTTAAGAGCCCTCTTGCGGAAAGCGGCCAAAGCCTTGGTGCTGATCATCTTCTTCAGGCCCTCTTCCGGAAGCACCTCAATCTTCTGGATTTCGTGAGAAGTACGGAATCCGTCAAAGAAATGAACAAACGGAATTGAAGACTTGATGGTTGAAAGATGAGCAACTGCAGCCATATCCATAGCCTCCTGCACGCTTGCAGATGCCAGCATAGCAAAACCGGTCTGGCGTACTGCCATCACGTCTTGCTGGTCTCCAAAGATACTCAGCGCGTGCGTTGCAAGGCTTCTTGCAGTTACGTGGAATACTGCAGGCAGCATCTCTCCCGCAATTTTGTACATGTTAGGGATCATAAGCAGCAATCCCTGTGATGCTGTAAATGTTGAAGTAAGTACACCTGCCTGAAGGGAACCGTGTACGGCTCCGGCGGCCCCGGCCTCGCTTTCCATCTCCACCACCTTCACAGTCTCTCCAAAGAGATTCTTTCTTCCAAAGGCAGACCACTCGTCTACGTGCTCAGCCATAGGAGATGAAGGCGTGATAGGATAGATCGCTGCAAGCTCACTGAAAAGATAAGCCACGTGAGCCGCTGCCTGGTTTCCGTCGCAGGTCAGAAACACTTTTTCTTTACTCATGATATTGAATCAATTATGTGCGATAATAATAAGAATCAGTTAAAACAATATTCGCTATCAAAGATAGCAAATTAAAAGGGCATTAGCAAGCATCAGAGCCCTCAAATAATTACTGAAGGCCTTTGATGAGAGTTTCAGCAGGAGCAAGTTTCTTTGCAAGGCCTTGCAGAACGGCTCCAGGACCAAGTTCTACAAACTCATTAGCTCCATCCTCTACCATTTTTTCAACGATATAGGACCATTTGACCGGATTGGTCAGCTGAATAAGGAGGTTCTTCTTGATTTCCTCAGGATCTGTATGCGGCAGAGCGTCTACATTCTGGTAAACCGGGCAAATCGGTTCAACGATAACTGCCTTTTCAATAGCCTCGGCGAGCTCTACCCTTGCAGGATCCATCAGCGGGGAATGAAAAGCTCCACCCACCTGCAGAGGAATTACCCTTCCGCCTTTCTCCTTCAGAAGCGCGCCAGCTGCTGCTACAGCCTCAATATCTCCGCTGATTACTACCTGTCCGTGGGAATTGTAATTTGCTGCAACCACCACGCCTGTATCTCCCTTTGCGGAAACCTCAGCGCAAACTTCTTCAATAACCTTGTCCTCCAGCTTAAGCACAGCCGCCATAGTAGAAGGCTTCATTTCGCAGGCCTTCTGCATTGCAAAAGCACGCTTTGCAACCAGTTTCAGGCCCTCTTCAAAGCTCAGTGCTCCGGCTGCTGTCAAAGCAGAGAATTCGCCGAGTGAATGCCCTGCAACCATATCCGGATCAAAGCCCGGAATTCCGGCCTCAGCAGCCTTCTTCCTGAATTCACTCTCCGGAGCGCACTCGGCAAGGCATTTTGCCAGAACAACCGAATGTATAAATATAGCAGGCTGGGTGACCTTTGTCTGCTTAAGTTCCTCTGCGCTTCCGGTAAACATCACGTCAGATATCCTCCATCCCAGAATCTCATTGGCCTTTTCAAACAAATCATGGGCAAGAGCCTCGCTTTCATAGAGTTCCTTACCCATTCCAGTAAACTGGGCACCCTGGCCCGGAAATACAAATGCTTTCATTTCGTATAAGGTTTTAGTATTGGCCGACAAAGATAAGAATTTTATACCTTTGCACCACAAAGTCCCCGTAGTTTAACGGATAAAACGATGGATTCCGGTTCCATTGATAGGCGTTCGATTCGCCTCGGGGATACAAAAACGATCACGTTTAAAGCTTAAAAAAGGCTTGAGCCGAAACTCAAGCCTTTTTTTATTTCCTAGAAGTTCTGGAATGTATTCCAGTTTGTGTTGTTCTTGGCGGCACTCTTCAGCGAAGAAGGCAGATTGGCAAAGAAATCAAAGCCGGTGTACTCTTCAATCTTAGCAACACTAGTGGCGTAGCTGGTGTAGGCGCCTGGACTGGCTTCATGATAAGCCCAGAAACCTATCGCAGAGGCAGCATATACCTCACCTGAAGAATTCCATTTTACCTTCAACAGAACTTTCCAGTAATAGTTAGGAACATAAATAGTCGCTGGAGCGATACCACTCTTTGCCGCATTCAAAGTTTTAATGGTTTCATTACCACCTACTTTTCTGAATGCTGCGCCAGTAACCACATACACCGTATCAGTATTTGACGTCAGATTTCTAATCGCACCCTCCAGATTGCTCCACATAGGGGAATTGAAATTATTCTGAATCTGAGGAGTCTGGTTGGTTACATAGAATGTCTGCTTACGCATAGTAGAGTTACATTTGCGGTCTGCTGCTGGAACTTGATGGCCACGGGAGTATGTGTTATTTCCGTAGTTTGTTCCATAACTATTGTTTATAATATTAATCTGGATGCTCTTATCAGTTATTTCTTCGTTATAGTACCATGTTGTACTCGATGCACTTCCTGAAATATGGCTCGCTGTAAGAGGGTAAGCACTCCACAGAGCTGTGTAGTAACTCTTGTCGTAATGGTAAGTGTAATTACGGTTAGCACCTGTCTTCGTGCTGCTACCATATAATGTTCCGTTGATGATATTCGATCCTGTGGTTATTGTCGGAAGCTCAAGCCAACCTGTTGGGACTTCCCCGCTTTCTTCGCCGCCACCACCGCCGCCGGAGCCACTGTCTTCACCCCATGTGATTTCTATCTGGGAGATATACATTGCTCCACTATTGCTTCTGAGGCCTATGTAGGTGTAGTCACCACTGATGGTTAATTCTGTAGATGTACCGCAAACAATGGTACCCACCTTAGTACCTTTGTTGGTGCCATAAAGGTCTGAAGCTGAACTATAGGCCGTGTTCTTTGCATAGATGTCCAATGTTCTGTCACTTGATGTACTGGAAGCCCAAGTAACCTTCACCTTTGCAACCCTTCCGCCGGAAGTTGTTGTTACAACGCCGGAGTTAGATTTGTCTGATCTAAGTTGGATATTGCTTCCATTCAGAGCTGAATTACCTGCATAAATAGCAGAACTTGTAGCGGTAACTCCCGAAAAGTCTGTGTAGTTATTGTTCGTTGCCGTAAACATTGAGGCTGTAAGCACGTCAGTAACATTGCTTCCAGCTGCTGCCGTTACCGTTATGGTATAGCTTACACTTCCTGCCAGATATCCGGTGGCAGAACCCACAGTAGCTGTTACAGTAGCCGTTCCAGTAGTAGTTCCGTCCAAGGTAACCTCTCCGGTAGAGGCATTAATTGAGCCAACCTGAGCTCCAGAAATGGAATATGTTACCGTTCTTGTATCTAAGTCGTCTTTTGTTACAGTCTGACCGACAAAAGCATTGTAACCATTGCTTCCTATACTGAAGCTGTAAGACGGGATATCAAAGGAAATTCCCAGCACGGGCACATCTCCATCCAGCTTGTAAAGCGAAGGGGTTACTTGAGTTCCTGTATAGCAAGCAAATCGCGGACTTGAAGGATTGTATTGCAAGACCCTAGTACTTTTCGTTACAGATTTAATCTGAGCCTTTCCATTATCAAAAGTAATTGTCCAAGCATATTCACCGGATTGCTCCTTGGACATATTGTTATTGCCAGAATCAGAATAAGCTATAAAATAATTCTTATAGCTGCCTGAGACCTGATCCTTTATCAACCAATTGCCGGAGCTATTCTTTACTAAGATTACCGGTTCTACTGGTAATGAGTTGTCTATTGAAATTGTGGTGCTGGAAACATAATTCGTAACCTCAACGCTTGGATGATATTCCCCTCCAGTATATGCACCCATAGCAAAATACTTATTAGAAGATGTAGCAACAATCAAATACTCAGCCCCTTCAACAAGATCATCTGCATTTTGAACAAGAGTATAGCTCTTTGAAGATGAAATAGGAGTTCCATAACCCGACATATTGATTCCAAAGCGAGCCATCTGTCCTATTGCAAAGTCGTAAGTCTTTGTAAAGTATGTTTTATTGTAAGTGTTCTTATCTGTGTAAACCACTACGCTTTCAAGGGCTACACCATCGACTGGCATCGCGATAAAATAAACAGGGAAGGTTCCATCAGAAAGAACGGATGCTCCACCAGAGTAGGTTAATGTCAATTTCTTGCTATTGCCAGAATAACTTCCTGCATTATTACCGGAATAAATGTAGAAACCTGCAACATTCTTGTCAAAAGTAACTTCTACCTTGCTGATTGTTTCATCTGTCTCTAAACCTTTTAGGGTGAGCTTATTTACCGTTACTACACGATTCATAGTAAACAGAAGTGACGTAAGTCCAGTGGCAGATCTTATTTCATCAGAAATCATAACATCAGCAGCAGGATCATAAGATGTGGCTGAAGGATTCTGCTCAGACTTAATCTCAGGATTGCCGTCACTGCTGAAACTACTTGCAAATTTAGCCTTGTAAACGTACTCTTGTGCAGTCGGTGAATTAAAGCCTACAGTAAGCGTGGCTTTTTTCATATTATCACTGTAACTGATGTTGGTAACAGTACCAAGAACCGTGTTTTCGTAAACTTTAAAGTACTGTTGGTCACCAGTTGTCCAGATATAAGAAGCTTTATCATCCCCCTCAACAACAGCTGTTTTAGTGTCGGCTCCTTTCGTGAAAGTTACGCTTACCGTTCTCTTGAAGGTATTTGTATTTGACTCAGGTTCTTCCGCCTTGTCTTTTGAACAGCTTGCTAAAAGCAGTGCTGTTGCAAGCAACGAGCAAAATGCTCCTTTAATTGAAAAAACAGAATACTTTTTCATAAAACAGCCTTTTAGTCGTCTTCGTAATCATTATAACTATCAGGAGAACTAGGCTCTCCAGGTTCAGGGCTGCCCAAAGTAATGCAACCCTCTACGCAAAAGGCAAACATCCTGCACTTTGGAGCGGTGTAACCTTCCCGTCCAGTGTTTTCAAGACTATTTGATTTCATCGGCAAAAAACTAATAAACCATTCCCAATCCCCAAAAATCCCATCCCGCATATTTGATGCAATTTACAAAAAATCCTTTTAACCCCTATTCAGCGATGAAAACCGCAACAAAAAAGCGGGCAGGAATTCTCCCGCCCGCTCTAATACCTCAAATCAAACGCACCTTCACGCCTGCAAACAAATAAGGAGAAACGTATCAGATTAATTGTTTCGCTGGAATTCGTTGAAATGTTTTGCCGTCAGATGATACGATGATGTCCTCATTGTGCAATGCTTTTTCTTCAAGCATTTTCTTTTCAGCCAACTCTAGACCTTTCTTCAGCTTTTCTGAGAAATCTTTTACTTCTTTATCCGACATAATTCTTAATTATTTCAAAAGTTGATTGTTCAAAAACATTAGTCTCTGCAAATTTGCCGCCACAAGCTATATGCTTGCGAGGATGCACACTGTTATCGTAAATATCCCAATAATCTACTTTCTTCATGAACAAATTAAAGAGATTCTTTATTCCCGCTATATACCTTCGCCTTATAACCGGTTCCGGAATGCCATGTCCTCCTTTTGCCACTCGTTCAGCCACACGTCGAATAGCTAATTCTGGCGAATTAAGCCAAAAGAACAGAACTTTCACTCTATAACCTTTTTCTTGTGCTCTTTTAACAAGATTAATGTACGATTTTGCAGCAAGAGTCGTCTCTATCGAGAAAGTAACGTCTCGTTCCAATAGTATTTCTATTCGCTGCAACATCAGTCGCCCCGCTTCAATTGCCACATTATCTGGGTTAAATGGAGATAAGCCACGTGCTATTTCATCTGCATTAACGAATTCCTTGCATTTAAGGACTTCCGGCAATACCGTATATGATGCCGTTGTCTTCCCGGCACCATTACAGCCGCAAATTATATATAAGCTTTTCTCCATATACACCACGAAGTTACAAATATTCTTTTTATTCCTAAATCCCGTCATCTAAAATTATAATCTGCGGAATCTCCAAAAAAAACATAGATTCCGCAACTTATAATTCTTCCTCAGCGATGCAACCGCAACAAAAAAGCGGGCAGGAAAATTCCCGCCCGCTTGAAATAGCTTAACTTTTCGCACCCGTTTTATTCAATGTAGGTGAAAGTCAATTCAACATCGTCAATTCTCCAGTTTCCAGAACTGTTTGTTGCCTCAAATAAAACTGCAAAATATCCAGAGCACTTGGCGAATTCAAATTCAGTGCCTGAAGAAATTGCAGCACCCTGAGTGCCGCTTGTCAGCGCTATTTGAGAGAAGGTAGTTCCGTCTGAAGAATAAAGCAAGTAAACATTCGTGTTGTCTTGATTGCTTCCTCCGTTGAATGTATATTTTATTTTCTTGACATTGGAAAGAGATGTAGTATTGGCAAAAGCCGATGCAACACTTGATGTTGTTACAGGAGAAACAGCATACTCTGAATAATCGGAAAGGTTGCAATTACCTCTGTTTTTATTATTTGTTCCAACAGATATAGTGTTGCCTCCAAAGGTAATGAGCCAAACACGGCTGCTTACTGTATTCGAATATGTTTTATAACTGGAAGTGTTTACTACATCACCAGAGGTGATTGTAAAGGTCTTTTCTGTCTCTCCTCCAGATCCAGCAGCCTGGTTAACCACTACTTCTACATCTGGAGCGCCAGTATAGCTAAGAGTGATGATTCCAGACCTTGCAGGGGCACCAGATGTTTGAGCGGCAACATTAAATGTAACCTGGCCTGAAGCAACTGAAATGTTGCTAATCCAAGAATCTGTAGAAGAAGCAGTCAAAGAAACTCCAGTAACAGGGTTGTTTATGGTGTACGCAATAACATTGCCGGTGCTTGCTGTATTGGCAACTGAAATAGGAGTAGCAGTAGTTACATTGATAACAGGAGGGAATACATAAGTTCCGCTAATTATCTGAACATTAGTCAGAATCGCACGCTTTTGGTTAGTTGTTATTTTAACCTTGGATTTGTTTGTAGCTGCATCAAAATTGAAGATATAGTCAGTTGCTGTTGTGGTTGATGTCATTGACTCTTCTGCAATCTTTGTAGTTTCGCCATCAACAACAACCTCTATTTTGCTGTCATCGCTCGCATTATAAGCATATGCTGATACGATAACATGGAAAGCGCTGCTTAAATCCAATTCTGCTGTTGTCAGATGTCCCGTAGCTGAACCGGTTCCTATACGAACAGCTCCTGCAGCCTTGCCTGCATATGCTCTCTCAAATGCAGACCATTTGTCATCGACATCTTCATCTGTTAAGCCTTTTTCAGATGTAGCAGTCTGCCAGCTGAAGTCATCAACAAAAGGAAGGGCAAGACCTGAACTGCTGGCAGTTACCTGAGCGTCAGAAAGACCAATGTTAAGGGTTGTAATCTTGCCTGCTTCCAGGTTAATTCCTCCCGCAGGAATAGTTATAACCTTGCTAATCTCGTAATCTTCTGTGCTGGCCGTAACTGTGAGAGTGGTACCTGCCTGGAGCTCACGCGGATAAACTGAGAAATAAGCGGCATTGGAACTGTTGATTAAAAAATGAGTAGAGGACGTGTAGTTTGCTGTCACTTTTTTGGTGCCGTTGTAATAAATTTCAGAAAGACTCTGGTTTTCAAAATCAATTACGGCTCTTCCCGCCAGAAGATCTCCATCTTCGGAAGTTTCAAGACTAACCGAGCTTGGATGCTGACTTGCAAGTACAGTTCCTGTGGTATTATCTTTCAGAACAACCTTGACAATGGCGCTGAGTCTTTTGAACTGCAGTCCGGAAACAGTCGTGTTTTCAGGGCTGACAGTAAACTGCTTTGCAACCATTAGGTCTGCCTTGCTGTCAAAAGAAGAAACTGTAGGATTCTGATTTGCAGGAATGTCAACTTTTGCTCCAGTAGTGCTTGCAGCCGAGCCAACACCATTAGTCGTATAAGGATAATATGCGTATAGGTCTCCAGATACGGTTGTTCCGGTAAATTCTGCTGTCTTTGAAGCACTTGTAATAGATGTTGAGAAAGATTCGTTTGATGAAGTTCCATTTGAAACTCCAATTACGTCACCAACAGACCAGTAAGGAGTAGTTCCTGATATTTCAGTTTTTGTACCAGGGTTAACCTGAGGGTTGCCAGCTATGAGCGTAACCTTTACAAGGTTGCTGTCATCCGGGGCAGTAACTTGTTCTGCTTTGCTGCAAGAGAACAGAAGCATTGAGGACAATGCAATTGCGAATGTTGCTTTAAATAACTTTTTCATAGCCGTAAAGATTAAAGATCATATTCACTTCCGCCGCCTGTGTCGCCACCGGCTTCACCAGAGCCGCCATATGGGCTTTGAGCAATAACTGACTCGATGTTTATCGAGTAGAGCTTACACGCAGGAGCTACATATGAGCTCCTGGAAACAATTGTAGATTTCGTTGAAACCATAAGAGTTTAGAGTTAAGATTTCCGTTATAAATATTAATTAGTTACTTCTTTGGGGGCTTGCCCAGAAATGGATATGGGCGCGTAATCGGGCACAAGTTACGAAATAAAATAATAGCCTCAGCCATATCGCGGAGAAAAATTATTCTTTAGCCAAACTGTTCTCATCAGACAGGAAATCCAGAATATTCATAATAAGAATTCCGTCGTCGTTTTGATAAGTGAAGGTGCGGTCGTTCACTACGACTATTTTTTTGAAGCTATCACCAATTTTCCGTAGTGATTCGGTTTCCTGATTCATCTTTTCTTTGTCTGGAATACTATAGGCAGACTGAATATAGTATCTCTTATATCCCTGATTGCAGACAAAGTCTACTTCCAGGTTTTTCCTTAGTTTTTTGCCATTAACATCTAAAGTATTAATCCCCACCTGGCCAACATTAACGGAAAAACCTCGGCCACGCAACTCGTTGTAAATGACATTCTCCATCAAGTGAGTCCACTCTGTCTGCCGAAAATTCAGCCTGGCATTTCGAAGACCCGTGTCTCCAAAGTAGTATTTGGATGGAGTGCCTATATATTTACGCCCCTTGATGTCGTAACGAACAGCTTTTTCTATAAAAAAGGCATCTTGCAACCAATCTAGCCAGGTTATAATTGTATCCTGAGTAATGGAACGCTTTTTTACAGACAGGAATGTATTCATCAATTTTCTCGAATTAGTGAAACCTCCGATGCCGGATGCCAGAAAATCAATAAGTTCAGATAAATCTTCGTCTAACTTTATTGCGTGTCTTTCCTTGATGTCTCTCAAATATGTATTGACAAAAAGCCCTTTCAGGTACGCCTCACGCTCAGAGTTTGATGACATAGTAACTATTTGCGGGAGTCCCCCATAGGTCATATAATCCCGTAAAAGATCCTCTTTAGGGAAATCTGGCTTAGCCAACAGCAATTCCCTAAAAGAAAGCGGGCCTATATGTATTTCATCACCTCTTCCCCTAAATTCTGTTATGATATCTTTGGAGAGGAACTTTGCATTAGAGCCTGTTACATACACGTCGGCATTTGAAATATGGAGGTAGCTATTCAGAACATCCTCAAACTCACGAACAAGTTGCACTTCATCTAACAGAATATAGTGCATCTTCTTGTCTTTTAGTTGATTGTCAATAAATTGCAGCAATATATCAGGATTGCGCAATTCCTTGTTTCTGCGATCTTCTAGATTAACCTTAATAATATGGGTATCATCTATACCCTCTGATCTCAGAGCTTCTGTAAACAAGTTAAAAAGCAAATATGATTTGCCAGAACGCCTCATTCCGGTAATGACCTTTATCATTCCGTTATGCCTATGTTCTAATAATCGTGATACTAAAGCATCTCTTTTAATCTCCATAACTCGATATTTTTGCGGGTATTCACAAATATGTCGACTGCAAATATAATTAAAACTCTTTATTAATGACACGAATAACTTCTAAATCACTTTTCAAGACAGAAAGCCCTGTTAGGTTTAGGCTCAGGCTGTATCTTGTGCCCGACGGCCAGGAGGACAACGGGGCGGACAAAAGCCGGTTTTCCCTTCTGGAATGGATGCGGCTCCAGACAAAAACGGCCAATTTTGACAATTTTCCAAAATTATGAAAGTTCTTTCGGTTAATAGTTATAAAGAAAAAGCCCCCTATAATGGAGGCTTAAACTTGGTATATCTCAACGTTATTGTCGCTACTGGGACACCATGCTTTAATAGCCTTTCTACAAATTGCCGAAAATCTTCCACTCGTTGCTCGGCACGGCCTTCTTCACGACCTTGATAGTGAAAAAGCATGTTTGTTTTTTGACAGTTCGAAGGAGAAATCCTGTTTTTGTTGTGGATTCATCGCTGAGCTGGCCTTCTATTTTTCCAGGATTCGCACAAAAAGCCTTGATTTGGCATCCGGCCTATTGTCTTTTAACTATATTTTGCGGCAACGATTAGAAGAAACTTAAAAGAAAATCGGTGATATAACTTTACATTAATGTAAATTTTATATTTTTTAGCAATGAAAAAGAAAACAATATTAGAGCTTATATGAAACGGAACGTTTTGTTTAGGAATCAGCTTGAAAAGGTTAGCCCAGCGGTAAAGCGGGAAATGGACTGGTCTTGTGCAATCATAGACAAGATTGACATGATTTTGAAAAGAGATGGTATTTCCCAAAGAGAGTTGGCCCGGAGAATCGGTTGCAATGAAACACAAATTACTAGATGGACTAAGGGATTCCCGAACTTTACGTTATCTTCGTTGGCAAAGCTTTCAGAAGCTCTAGACGAATCGTTGATAAATATCTGATAATCTCTACGATTTGAAAGTTAAAAGCGGCGGGCGGGTTATTCTTGCCCCCATTTTTCTGCGATTATTCTTGGATATTTGTTTTCAGTGCGCTATTTTTGCTCTCAGAAGTTTTGGAAGAGTTCCCGTTGGTGGCAGTTACACCTTTATTTTGGCTGCGATTAACTTCAGTAACTTCGGTGTTTGAGTTGCTTCCGACTTCGGGTAAGGACAAAACTTTTGGTTTACGGCGCGAGTATCTTTCTCTAAAGATTCCCGCGCTGTTTACATTCCAATATGTTCCATCATTCGATAACTGAACAAATAAAGTATTATTGTGCCTATCGAATACCTCTAGCAAGTAAGTTTGCTTATCGCCGATTGAACAGCCCTCTCGAATTGTCTCGTATTTTTTGGCAATCGTCTCAACAAATGCTTCGACAGAAGGGAAGCCTGCTTTACGTATTTGGTTTCCATGGTTATCTTCAATATGAAGTAAACCATAACCTCTGCTTCGCCCGTTATCATCTAAGACGCTTTCACCAATACTCAGTTTAATAGGAGCCGGGCGTAATCCGCTATCCTTACTTATCTCTCCATAAACCGTAGAACCATTTGAAGAAAGAACAAACGGCTTTCCGTTGTCATCAACCTCATTCGACAGCTTGTACGATTCTGAAACGATTCCCGCCGGAGTTGCTTTAGACAGTTTGTTTTCTTTCAACTGCTTCAACGCGTTGGTGATTTGAGACACCATCGTAACATAGTGTTAAATGTTTAACAAATCCGGAACGGCAAATACCGCCCGGCAATGTTACAATTAGTGCCCTGGATCGGGAATTTCAGCAGATTGGCAAAAATGCAAACGGGGCTCCCCGTAACTGGGTCTCTAAACGACACCGCTCTGCCTCAGCGATTCCCTAAACGCTTGATGCAAAGATAATAAAAAAACATATTGTTATGAATGGAACTTATTTGATAGATATTTTACCTTCTGTCAATTTTTACGATTTTTTGACAGTTGTAAGATAGTCTGTCAAAATATTGAGCCAAAGACAATTTTAATCAAACTTAGACTAAAAGAAAAGAGCCCGGTATAAAACCAGGCTCAAATCCAATCTTAAGTCTCTAAAAAAATCAAACTGTTCTGTTAATTCTTTCGATAAAGTGCAGGTTTCTTATAAACACCACCGTTGCCTGCAGTTCCAGATTTATAGAAACGCCATCTTTCGCCATTCTGACCATTTGTTGAGTTATAAACAAACAGGTCTGTGTTATTCGTTATGGTAACAAGACCTCCAGAGAGGCTGAATGTAGTTACTTTAGATGGGCTAGCATTGAATTTGGTTCCATTTGAATCGCCTTTACCTTCGAGATACTTGTTAGCATTAGCTCCACCAAGAGCTTTTATTGAATAGCCTGTATCGTAAGATGCTATTTGCACTTCATAAGAGGATAAATCGTTTGAAGAAATCACACCAGAAGCGATTGTAGCGGTTGTAAAGTTCTGATACGCATCAGTACCCGCAAGACATACAAGTCCAGATGTCGCGGATGACTCATACACAATGATATAAGTACCGCTCCAGTCGGTTGGTGCGGTTGTAACTTTAGTATAAGTAGTACCACTCTGGTTGGTAAATGTTGCAGAAACGGAAACATCTTCGGTTCCAACCTTAAAGGTTACAACATGAGAAGTTGTGCTACTGAGATTAACAGCGCCTTCAACTATCCATTGATTGAAATTATAATTATTATCTATAGTTACGCTAAGCTGAACGGTTTTTCCCTCCATAACCTTGGTGCCTGAAGCTATCTCATTTCCATCAACTTTTGCAGTAATTGTACCACCAGTAGACTGAGTAATGTTTATGGCATGTTCTGCTGCTGTATGTTCTGTTACTGTAATATCATCAGCTGACCAAACCTTGAGTTCTTCAGTAGTGCCGTACTTGGTAATTGTTCCAATTGCAGTAATCTTGTCTTCAACAGCACAAGTTGCATCGCCGTAGTTGGTGTATACAACATATGTGTTGGTTCCATCGGAAACGGTTATATTTTTGCCGCTAACATTAGTAACTTTTATATTCTCAATTTTTGCATAGGTGTTCTGATATTTAGTATAGTTACCGGTAAGCTGGGTAAGAGTCAGAACCTCAGGATTAACTACTTCACCATCACCTTCAAATTTAACGTCTATGCTTGTAATGTCTGAATACAAACCGTTGTAGTAGATCAAATCAACCGTAATATCGCCTGTATAGTATTGTCCCTGTTTCAGTCCGTGATCTTTCTTATGATAAAGGACAGAACCCGTAGCATCCTTAATAACAGCATCCATGGTACCAGGAACAAAGGATACAACAGCATTAGTCAGTTTACCATAAACACTCTTTGATGTAGTTGTAGCCAAAGCATTAAGCTGGGCTATCGTTTCAAACTCATAGCCAACAACACATTCTTTAGAAACAATATCACTTGGATCCATTTCATCAGCACCGGCAAAAGCTTTGACGGTGGTTGTCTTAGAAATTGTGAATGGACCGGTGTATAACTGTGTAGTTCCTTTTGGACCGCTGTCATCTGCGTCTGGATTAGTACCATCGGTTGTGTAACCAATTTTAGCGCCTGGGGTTTCACAAGTTATGGTAACAGTCTTAGTGGAAGCTTCATAAGAAATTACAGGATTGGCTGTTTTAGGCGCAGAAGCGACAAAAGCCTTGAAGTTCTTGATTTCCCATGTTGCTGCATTAGTAGTGTTGCTTAAATATTTGAAACCAACCTTAACTTTCTTGCCAACATAGCTGTTGAGAGAAATTTCTTCTGAATTAACAAAAGTCCAATTGGTTCCAGAAGCATATGTAGGAATCGTATGCTGGGTCCATTTTGCGCCAATATCATCTGACAAAACCCAGAAAGTAAGCTCTTCAGTAGCTGTTCCGGCATATCTATGAACATGGTCAAATGTAACGGCTGCATACTGAACTCCGCCTGTAAGATCTATCCAAGGAGAAATGAGCCAAGCCTCAGAAGCATAATTAACTGGACTTTTGCCTCCTGTACTTGCCGTTGCCTTCATTCCATAAGTAGCTCCACCCCATTTCCAAATAGCTCCAATTTCAGGAACAGGTATTACCTCATTTGTTGTGAATTCACCAATACTTGCAGTAAATGGTTCTTCGTATGGAAGGGTCTTAACTACTTCATTGAGAGGTCCGCGAGTAGCGTTGTTAAGGTCCATATTGAAGTGCTTCAGGCCGTTACGCTTGAAGGCAACAGAAGGAAGATTCCACGTATAAGAAGCCTGGTCTGTGTTAACTATGATAAGTCCAGAGTGGTTTCCTGGAACAAGAACCATATAAACAGGAGTAGCGTTATTCTTGGAATCTGCAACCTGTGCGTCCTGGTTGACTTTGACTTCATTCTTGGCATCTGAAGCTTGGATAAAAATTACAGAAAGAGAAGATTCGTCTGACGCGTCAACTTGGGTTAGGTCGAGATAAGTATTTCCGGATACATAGTCGTCACCTGTTGTTTTAACGAGAATAGATTTAACTGTTTCTGT
Organism: Bacteroidales bacterium; assembly: GCA_016285455.1. Classification (GTDB taxonomy): domain Bacteria; phylum Bacteroidota; class Bacteroidia; order Bacteroidales; family UBA932; genus Egerieousia. The sequence continues at coordinate 68,334 of JAEEQS010000008.1, read as the reverse complement.
CTGATATTCAGCCTTTGATGAGAAGACGTTGAACTCAATTATAGAACCAAGGTTCAAGAACTTGATAACTCCATTCTGATTGGTCTTGGCTGCAACCTCAGTCTCAACAGTGAAAGGAATACCGGCCATTGGCATAGCGGAAACACTGGTGCCTTGCTGAACATCAAGGAAGACAATTTTTGCTGCCTCATCGTCATCTTTCGTGTTGTCTGATGAATAAGGATAATAAGCATAGGCCTTGCTTCCAGCAGGAATAATCTCTTTGCTGTAAAGGATTACTTCCTTAGGAGTCTTGGAGACATCTATTGATGCATAGCCGTGACTGTTTGGTGTAAAGAGACCAACCCTATCACCGCTTTCCCAACCTACACCGTTTGTTCCGAGTGTTGCCTTGGTTGGAGCATAATCATCAACTACAGAAAAAGTATAAACGTATCCTTTTTCGGGATCCTGAGGAATTGCCTCATCAGCCTTGTTGCAAGAAACAAGAGCAAGCCCCATAATAGCAAGGGCAAAAACTGATTTGAATAACTTTTTCATAACTGATGTTTTTAGAAATCTAACTCTCCGTCATCATCTGGGGTTTCAGTGTTATCTGGAGAAGCCGCAATGAAATCTTCTGTTTCAATAGATTCGATCTCGCAGTACGGGGCGAGATACTCTTCTTTTTTGGTTAAGAACTTCATGGACATAAATTTATATTTTTACACTAAATATTTGCTGCTAGACATAATTGCCCTGTAAAGACAATACGCCATAATTCTTCCAAATGTACGAAATAATATTGACAATCCGCAAGTTTTTGCGTAGCAAAAGGCGAAAAAAGTGAAATTTTGGGAAGAAGGCTGGCTTTTAGCGAATATAGACAAAGATGTAGTACATCATCATACCGGAGGCGATAAGCTTAAGGCCGGTGCCGCAGATAAAGCCGGCAAAGGCGCCCAGAGCGGGAACTATGGATTGGCCGGCGGTTTTCTTGCCAAAGATAATCTCGCAGAGGAAGGCTCCTGCCATAGGGCCGATGACTATTCCGAACGGCGGAAAGAAGATCAGGCCTATGAAAAGTCCGGCCAGAGCGCCCCTGGAGGCGTATGTGCTGCCGCCGGATTTCTTGGTAAGGTATGAAGGAACGAGATAGTCCAGAATGGTCACCGCGATGGTTATGACAAGCCAGATGATCAGAAGGCGAGTGCTCATAGGATCACCCGAAGAGTTGGTGCCGCTGCCCCAGAAGTAGAGAACCATCATTCCCGCCCAGGAAATAGGAGGGCCCGGGATAACCGGCAGAACACAGCCGATGATTCCTATGATTCCCAGGAAGATCGCGATGGTTATGATTGTAACGTTAAGCATTCTGTGGCGGTATTTCTGGTTTGGCTAGTCTCTTCCTTTATATGGATAATCTTTGAGGTTGACATTGCACCAGGCATCGATGAGCTCGTTGTCTTTGCTCTTGAGGGCCTTTTTGTAAAGCTCACGGATGACAGGAAGGAAGTTAAGGCTGCGTCCTTCACGGAAGGAACTTACTCCAACATCTGTGGTGCCGCCCCAGCTGTAGTACATTTCCCTGGTGGTGGAGCAGATGCGGGCAAAGGAGCCGGTATAAGGCTTCAGGTCCTTGTCGCTGAGATCCAGATAAAACTGGAGCTGCTCCTCTGTGCACTCGGCAAGCTGGTCGTCTCCTGCTTTCATCTTAGGATCTGCCACATAAACAGTTATGCCATCTTTGAAAACATAAGGCTCGTAGTATCCTGCAGTGTACATATCCTCATAGACCACTCCCCTTACGGCAAACTGGGCGCCGCTCTGCCAGCGGATAAATCTCAGGAGGGTGTTGGTGTACTGGTAGTCCAGGCTGTGGACAGTCTTCCAGCAGGCGGAAATGGTCCAGTATGCAAGCTGCTCGGCCGTTGGCATCAGAAGATATACACGGCCTTTCTTGGGACGTCCGGTCTTAATGTCTTTTCCTGTATAGTATGTGTATTCCTCAACAGGATAGCCTTCCCAGCCGGGAACGTCGTAATGAGTGGTTACGTATTCCCCTTTCATATAGGCAGCCTTGAGAACAACCTCGCAACGGGCAATCAGAGTCTGGAGGCTATCTTTAACATATTGCTTTACTTCCTTGTCTTTGAACGGGTTCATCTTTTTGTTCTGGGCAGTCAGATCAGGAGCGTTTATTACAAAAGACAACAGCAGGGCTGCGGCGTAAATGAAGAAAGATGATCTTTTATATGTAGCCATTTGATTAAGCTTATTTTCTGAATTATTTAAGATCCTTGTAGATCATCACTGGGCCGTCTGACTTTTCCTCGTCTATGGCCTGGCGATGGGCTGCGTCGTTTTCAAGTTCCTGCTCTTTGCTCTGCATTTCCTTTTGCTTTTCCCTGGCCTGGCGTTCGCGGTCTTCTTGCCTGATCTTCTGGGTTACGGAATCGTGGACGGAGCGTATCAGCTTATAGGACTCAGGGAAGAAATCTCTGGTATGGAAGTAGTTGGGGAAAAGTTTCTTTCTCAGCGATCCTCTTGCGGTAGGATGAACCTTGCGGGTGGTAAGCTCGTTACGGGAAGTGATCAGCTGGTCTTTCCTCCACTTGAAATCTCTCAGCCTCATCTTCTCCTCTTCCAACTTGTAGGTAGGATAGACATCGCTCTTGACACTTTCTATGTAACGGACACGCTCTATATCCTGGTTAACAATCTTGGCGGTCATAAGGCGGCATTCCTTCTGGTTCATAAGGGTTATGACGCTGTCTTTTTCTGCCAGGAAAATCATTGCCTGAACTCCGCCAAGGGCATCAAAGCGGTAAACATCGTTGTCTTTGAAATATGCCACCATCTCCGTACTCTTGATCTGGTGGAAATGGATGGAGTCTTCCTGGGAAATTATAAAGGCATTTTCTATAAGGTTGGCCTTGTAGATTTCATTGTTGCGGATGGAAAGCTGGATGCTGTCTGCAGTGAACTGCGTCTTTTCCTCGTTCCAGAGCACAGGGTCGCGATAGAAACGGGCAATGCTATCTATAGACGTGTAAATCAGCGAGTCGCAGCGGCCCCTGAGGTCGCTTCTGAAAATCTTGACGTTATGGAAGACGCTCAGGAAAGTAACGGCCGTGGTGTCCAGGGGAACAATGCTGTCTTTTGCTATGCTCAGCGAATCTGCTGCAGCAAGGGAGTCAAGCCCGGCCTTTGCGGATAAGGAATCCGTTGGCATTGGAATCTTGCCTCGAGGATCCATCTGCATCTCAGGAGGGCCGTCAGGAGTCTGCTCTTCTGGCTTTGGAGTTTCCTTAGGCTTTGGCGGAGCTGGCGGAAGAGGATGATCCAAGAGTTCCTTGTTGCGCTTGTAGGAGTCCAGCCAGGCTTTGTTCTGGCGGTTGATTTCATCCATAGGATCCGTATCCGCCAGTTTTCTGCGCTCGTGGGCCCAGGCAACCTCAGCGCTATCTACCTGATGCATAGGAACCTGCCACATCTTAAGGGTATCTCCAGAGATAAACAGAGTGTCTCTCTTGTAGATAGGAAGGCCGCTCAGAGAGTCTATTCCGGTTTTCTCCTCTGAATACATTCCGGCGGCGGCGTTTTCCGTCATATACAGGAGCAATGGCTTCTGAACATATACGCCCTTGTCTCCCATAATTATGGCACTTTGAGCCTGGTCTCTGACCTGAACGTTATCGTAGAGTTCCGCATTTCCTGATTCGCGGTGGTAGTCTATCCATCCGGCCCAGAGTTCCTGGTCCTGGGTGGCTATGTAGTTATCTGTCTTCAGAACCAAGGTTTTGCTCTTGGTGTTGTATTCCATATTGTTGGAGAAGAGAGTGTCTCTCCCCTTCCAGGCCACGGTCTGCTCACCGAATATCGCCACTTCCTGGTTTGAATGGTATTCCACCATATCGGACTTGAGGAAGACGGAATCCGAATACATACTGACATCATCGTTGAACATAAAGAGCCTGTCTGCCGTATCGTACATTCCTTCAAGGCCTTCCAAAATGTCTCCTTTGGCGGAACGCATTGCACCGCCGTTGTAGAAGGTGGCTACGCTGTCTGCCGTGTTGTAGTCTAGGAACTGCGTCTTGAGCTGGTCTCCTTTCTTGTTGTAAAGCCTGACTTCCGTGCCGCGGAACTGCACCACGTTTTCGTCTGCCAGATAGGTGGCAAACTCGCTGACCAGATATGTGTCCTGCTGCTCTATCTTCACGTGCCCCATTGCGTCTATGACGTTGGCGTTCACGTCCCAGGCTGCGCTGTCGCAGTACAGGTAAGCGTTGTTGTGCATAAAGCGGGCGGGGCCGTTCACAATCCTGAACGGAGCGCCCCCTATCTCGGTGAGCTTGATAGACTTGGCGGAAATAAGGCGTACAAGGCTGTCGCGATCCTGGCCAAAATCCTGGGCGCTGGCTATCGCTGAGAAAAAGCACAGGAAAAGCAGAGCCAAGGCACTTCCACTGAGAAATGCAGAGCGGCTTTTTTTGCGTATGGCTTTTCCTGAAAACATATCAGATTATTTCACCCAGCCTTTGCTCTCAAACGGGCAGTCTTTGAACATTTCGTCTATGCGGATGAAAGTGGTTTTCTGCTTTTCTTCAATGAATTTCTTGAGAGCTTCCTGCTGTTTGATGCCCTGGGCAAAGTTCTGAATGACAAGGAAATCCTGGTCTACGTTAGCTGTGTGTGACGGTATGACTTCTTCTAGGCGGATAATCTTGAAGATGGTCTGTCCCCTACCCTCGTTGTCCTGGCTTTCAAACGGAGCGGATATCTCTCCATTCTTCATGTCTTTTAGCACAGCATAGTCGCTAGGCTTGAGCATATCTTTCTCAAAGTAGGTGCTTCCTGTATTCTCGTCTACCATCTGGCCTCCGTTCAGATAGGATTTAGGATCCTGGGAGTACAGTCTGGCTGCCTTTTCAAACGTGGTGCTGTCTATGAGAATGGCATTGCGGATGCTGTCCAGGCGGGTAAAGCATCTTTGCTTTTCGGCATCGGTGTATTTTGGCTTGAGAAGGATGTGGCGGGCGTTGAACATATCTCCGTTCTTCTCAATCATCTGAATCAGGTGGAAGCCGTCCGGAGTTTCAACAATCTGGGAAATCTGCCCTGCCTTCAGGCTCACGGCAGCATCTGAGAATGCCGGCCAGAACAATGCCTTAGGTGCAAGTCCAAGCTCGCCGCCTCTTATAGCCGTTTCCTTGTCATCTGAGTAAAGAGCTGCAAGTGAGGAGAATCTCTCTCCGTTGATGACTCTCTGACGGAACTCCAGGAGTTTTTCCTTAACTTCCATAATAGCATCTTCCTTGCTCGGATAGAGAACTATATGGCTGATGCGATATTGGGTGGAAATAACCGGAAGAGAGTCTTTGTCCACTCTCTTGTAGAAACGGCGCACCTCGCTAGGGGTCAGCTGAGAAACTCCTGAGACAATCTGCCTCTGTTCCTGCTGAATAAGGTTCTGTTCGCCGAGAATAGACCTCCAGTCTTCCTTAAGGCGGAACATCGGCTTCTTGAAATAAGCCTCCGCATTTTCCTGTCCGCCCATTCGGTAGAGGACATTGTCAACCCTGCTCTGAAGCTCGGCCTCCACCATATCAGATGAAATGGTCAGGGAGTCCAGCTTGGCCTGATTTAGGAAAAGCTTCTGCTGGAGAGTCTGTTCCAATATCTTGCACCTCATCTTCTTCTCATCCGTTGGAGCTTCTCCGTTTGCCAGCATAAGCTGAACCTGCTCCTCCAGCTGGGAAAGCAATATTGATTCGTTGCCAATCAGGGCAACCGTCTTGTCTATAAGTCCGTTCTTGTAAACCTGGGCATTAGCCGTAGAAAGCGTCAGCGCCAGAATAGCTGCAGTAACTGCAGAAAATCTTCTAAGGAACATCTGTTATAATTTTTTCAACTTTTTTCTTTTTTCTCAGCGACAAGTTTAAAGTCCGCGGCTGTAGTTTGGAGCCTCACGTGTGATGGTTACGTCGTGCGGATGGTTCTCCCTAACGCCCGCAGCGGTGATTCTCACAAACTTGGACTTCCGCAGAGCCTCAATGTCCTTTGCTCCGCAGTAGCCCATTCCGGCTCTCAGTCCGCCTGCCAGCTGGTAGATGACCTCGTTGAGGTTGCCCTTGTAAGGGACCTGGGCCACAATGCCTTCCGGAACCAGCTTCTTTACATCGTCTTCCGTATCCTGGAAGTAGCGGTCTTTGCTGCCCTGCTGCATGGCTTCCAGAGATCCCATTCCGCGGTATGACTTGAACTTACGTCCGTTGAGGATGATGGTCTCGCCCGGAGACTCCTCCACTCCTGCAAACAAAGACCCTGCCATTATGGTGCTAGCTCCGGCTGCAAGAGCCTTTACTATATCTCCGGAATAGCGGATTCCTCCGTCTGCAATCACTGGAACTCCCGTTCCCTTGAGGGCGTCTGCGGCAAGCATTACGGCTGTAAGCTGCGGAACACCCACTCCGGCCACAACTCTGGTGGTGCAGATGGAGCCTGGTCCGATTCCCACCTTTACGGCATCCACTCCGCAATCTGCCAGGGCTTTTGCCCCCTCTGCCGTAGCCACGTTTCCGGCCACGATCTGAAGGCCTGGGAATGCTTCTCTTACAACCCTCACTGTCCTGAGAACTCCCTCTGAATGGCCGTGCGCAGTGTCTATCACAATGGCATCCACGCCCGCATCGGTGAGCATAGCCACCCTTTCTTTAACATCGGCCGTTACTCCCACGGCTGCGGCCGTCATCAGCCTTCCCATAGAGTCTTTGCTGGCGTCTGGATTGTCTTTGATCTTGGTAATATCCTTGTAAGTGATCAGTCCTACGAGTATGCCCTGCTTGTTTACTACAGGAAGCTTTTCTATCCTGTGCTTCTGGAGCAGGCGGGTTGCTTCCGCAAGGTCTGTACGGGTTGTGGTAACAAGATTCTCGCAGGTCATAACTTTCTGGATCGGAGTCTTCTTGTTTGACACAAAGCGGAGGTCTCTGTTGGTTACGATTCCTATCAGCTTCTTGTCCGGGCCTACTACCGGAATTCCTCCTATGTGGTTATCTGCCATAAGCTTAAGGGCATCAGACACCAGAGCGTCCGGAGAAATCGTTATCGGGTCGAATATCATTCCGTTCTCGGCTCTCTTTACCCTGCGTACCTGGTCTGCCTGAACCTCTATCGGCATATTCTTGTGGATTACTCCTATTCCGCCTTCACGGGCTATGGCAATCGCCATCCTGTAATCCGTAACGGTGTCCATCGCTGAGGAAACTATAGGCACCTGCAACGTTATTTCCCTTGTAAACTTGGAAGATATATTCACCTCCCGTGGAAGCACATTCGAGTGAGATGGAACCAGAAGCACATCGTCGAACGTAAGACCTTCAAACATTATCTGGTCTTCAGGGTTGTTGTTAATGACTTTCTTCTGCATGACAAACCGTTTTGATTACCGAATACAATAATTTGGCGAATATACTCAATTCCCGCCAAACCCCCAAAAAGAATGTCCTGGATAAACTAATCTGTGTAGCTGCAATCTATACCATCCTTGGATACCGTTACCACCTCAAAGCCGGAATACCCTAATCCGAGAGGACTGCCCACCGGACCGGCAATCACAAACCGGATGCCTTCAGCCACTGTCCCTTTAGCGGTAGAGTTATCCATGTGCGTATGTCCGGCGAACACCACATCCACCCCATACTCCTTGAACAGAGTTATATACTCTGCTCTCTTTTTCTTTGGGAAATTGAAGTAATTGTTTTCCTCATCGATGTCCTTGAGGATTACCGGACAGTGCAGAAATACAAAAGTGTACCGGCATCGCCGAGCCTTACGAAGTTCCTCCTTAAGCCATTCCAGCTGCTCTGCTTCTGCCTGTGCAGCAGCAGCTTTATCGGACGGTAAAATCTTTACGTCTCCTCCGCGGTCCTCTTCGGAACTGTCCACGATGCAGTTGGAGTCTATGCCTATGAACGCACATCCTTTATGTTTGAACGAGAAGCGGTCATAACCCCTCAGCACAAGATAGTTGGAGTGATTCTCCGGTGTCCACGGCCGGATATCGTGATTGCCTGGAATCTCATACACTGGTACTTCTATCTTTGCACGGTTTGCCCGATAGATGGAATCCTGGAGCGCATCCCTTTGGTCGTTTACCAGATCCCCGGTAATGATTACGAAATCTGCGCTGGGTGCACAGTTCTTAGATATATATCCATGATACTCAGAAGAATTCACCTTTCTCACGGCCTCTGCAAACAAAGAATCAGTATGCTCATATCCTGGGGATTTGTCTCTGAAACCTATCTGCGGATCACTCATCTGCACAAACGAAAACGTCCGCTGGCTGCAACCACCGGTCAGCAAGCCCAAAACCGCAATCAACAATAATCTTCTCATATAACTTTATTTTCAAGTGCTTTTGCTGTCCCAATACGTGTGTCAGCAGGCACGTTTTATACTCCAAAGTGCTCCCGCTGTCCCGTTCTATGTGTCAGCGGGAGCGGACATGCGCTGACGGAGCATGGCGAGGAGTTCCTGGTAGCGGATCAGGCCCCAGCCTTTCTGAAGCGGAGAGAGATATCGCGGAGGAACCTCGCTGGCAAAGCGGTCAATGTAGATGTCGTTCCTGAGGCGCGGGATGAACTCCGCCATGAAGTCCAGATAGCCGTCCAGGGTGAACTCGTGGAAATCCTGTCGCTGAGTACGGAATACCTCCTCCATCCTCGTTCCCTTGATTATCTGCAGCTGGTGGAACTTGACGCTTGTCAGAGGCAGGGTGTTGATGATGTCCGCCTCGTCCATCATCATCTGGAGTGTTTCTCCCGGAAGGCCGAAGATGAAGTGGGCGCACTGGGTAAGGCCCCGCTTGGCCGTTGCTTCCACCGCCCGTCTGGCACAATCGAAGTCATGCCCTCGGCCAATCCTCTCCAGAGTCTTGTCGTAGCAGCTCTCTATCCCGTACTCAATGATTACTATCTTTCCATCTTCTTCAATGCTCTTTAAAAGATCCAGTTTTTCTTCATCGATGCAGTCAGGGCGGGTGCCGATGACGAGGCCCTCGATAAGGGGATGGGAAAGGGCCTCGGCGTAGAGTTCCCGGAGTCTTTCAACCGGGGCGTAAGTATTGCTGTATGGCTGAAAGTAAGCTATGTAGCGCTGGGCATGGCGGTAACGGACCCGGTGGAATTCGATGCCCTCGTCTATCTGCTGGTGGATGGGCTTGTCCGGAGTGCAGTAGTTGGGATGGAAGGCGTTATTGAGGCAGAAGGAACATCCGCCCGTGCCTTTGCTGCCGTCGCGGTTGGGGCACGTGAAGCCAGCGTCCACAACCACCTTCTGCATACGCGCTCCGTACTTCTTACGGAAAAAGTCCACAAACGAGTTCAGTTCTGCCATCGCCCCGGCCCCGTTACTTTACTTGACCCTGTAGTAGAGGGTGCCGTCTACGTAGAGGGCGTCAAGAGAACCTATGTAGGCAACGGAATGGGTAACAGGGATATCCACTGTCCTTTCCAGCGGAACCAGAAGATTTCCGTTTTCGTCATAAGCGGATTTCCTGTAGTCCCAGTCTCCTTTTACATACCAGCCGTCCTCTATAGCTCCGGAATATGTAGGGTTTGCAGCATCCTCTTCGTAATTATACAGCTTGATGATGTCTCCCCGGGTTTCCAGCGGCTCTTCAAACAGTCCGTCAGGGAAATGGACAGTGATCACATAGCAGTTGTCATACCGTTTCAGAAGCTCCTGTGGACCTGGTTCAAATTCCCATTTCTCGTCATTCATTATGTATAAAGGCTGGCCGTTTCTGCTAGACTTGAATATGGTGGCCAGGTTGCCGTCTTTATCTTTGAAGACTATCCTGTCCCCGACAAGTTCGGTTGTCAGCTGGTTCTGGTTGTAAACAACCTTTTCGGCCTTGGACTTAGGGAAGACGAATGCGCCATACACGGTGCCATCTTCGGCTTCTTCTGGGAGAAACTTGTAGTTGTCTGCATCATAGTCGACTATGGAGTTGTATTCATTATTGTCATCGCAGATCAAATCTCCCTTCTCGAAATTATAGGCGCTAGTGACATCGCTGAAATCTTCTGTGGCATAGTAGGCGGTCAAGGTTCCGGCCTCCGGAGTCTTTACCGGAGCCTGCCGGGTCTGCGTCTGGCTATTGGATTTGCAGCAAACAGACAATGCTGAAACCGCAAAAATGGCTGAGATGGTCAGGATTCTTTTCATAGGTATAATGTGTTTTTACAAAGTTACTAAATTTTGTATATTTGTTATCTGTTAAAACTATCGCCGATGAAAAGAATCTTCCTGCTGCTTTCTGCAGCCCTTTTGCTGAACGTTTCAGGTTTTGGACAGAACGTAAATCAGCTGTTCCTGAGAATCAACAACGAAGTACGTGACACCTACGCCCCTGACGAGAGGGACAAGACCTACGAGGTTTCCCTGATTGACAACAAGGGCACGCTTACCCTGGTAGGTTCTACCACTGAAAAGGAAGCCATAGACGCCCTGTTTTCAAGGCTTGGCAAGGCCGGGATCAAGGCTGTGAACAAGATAGACCTTCTTCCGTCCAAAAAGCTGAACGGCAAGACTTACGGCATCGTCTGCATGTCCACCGCCAGCTTCAACTGCAACGGAAGCTTCAGCGCCGAGAGCGGAACGCAGGCCCTGATGGGAATGCCGGTTACGATCCTTGAGGAAAGGGACGACTGGTACCGCTGCATCAATATGGAAGGCTACACGGCCTGGGTTATTACCCGCAGCATAAAGGCAATGACCGAGGAAGAGTACAAAGCCTATCTGGCAAAACCAAAGGTTTTTGTAAAGGCAAAGTACTCAACCATATACTCTGAGAAAAATGTTAACAGCCTTCCGGTTAGCGACCTTGTTTGGGGCTGCATAATGCTGGATGAGGGAAAGCACGGAAGCTGGAGGAAAGTATCCGTAGCAGACGGCAGAACGGGATATGTTCCGGCATCTGACGTTGTAGACCTCAAGACCTGGATGGATAACGCTGAGCCAACAGAGAAGAACATCGTGGAAACTGCAAAGCAATTCTGCGGCTTCCCTTACGTATGGGGCGGAACCAGCTTTAAGGGCGTAGACTGCAGCGGATTGAGCAAGAGCACTTACTTCCTCAACGGCTATGTTCTCAGAAGAGACGCATCGCAGCAGTGCAAGACCGGAGACAGCGTGGACGTGCACCGCTTTGTTGAAGGAGATTACACAAAAGATGCCCTCTCAGATCTTAGGCCTGGAGACCTGATTTTCTTCGGGCGCAAGGCAGAGAACGGCAGAAGAGAGAGGGTTACCCACGTAGCTATCTATATGGGAGACGGAAAGATCATCCACTCATCCAACGTAGTGAGAATCAACAGCCTGATTCCTGGAGAGGAAGACTATTACGCCGGAGCAAAAAGAATGCTCAAGGCCCGCCGCATCATCGGCACCGCAGACCAGGGCAAGGGCGTTATAAGCGTCAAGAATATCGGAATTACAGAATAAACTATCGCTGAGATAAACATTTAACTATTAAAAACATACACAGATGACCGACAGAAGAACTTTCTTGAAGAGCGCCGGATTGCTGACTGCAGCTGCTGCTCTTCTGAGTCCATCACAGATTTTCGCAAGGGCTAAGGGAGGCTTCTCCTCCAAGCCGAACGGAAAGAAGGAGCTTGAACTGGAATGGTGCCCGTTCACCGCAAAGATGAAACACGTGTTCACCATCTCCAACAACTCCAGAACCACAACCCCTATCGTTCTAACCAGAATCACCTACGACGGATACACCGGATACGGAGAGGCCGCAATGCCGCCATATCTGGGAGAAACAACTAACTCAGCGATCGACTACCTGAAGAAGGCCAGGCCGGTGCTGAAGAAGTTCAAGGATCCGTTTATGATCGGCGACATAATGGCCGAAATGGATGCTATCACCACCAACAACTGCGCTGCAAAAGCTTCTATAGACATCGCCCTCCACGATCTGGTTGGAAACATCTTTGGACAGCCGTGGTGGAAGATCTGGGGATTCGACCCTAAGAACTGCCCTTACAACTCCTTTACCGTAGGTCTGGCAGACAGGGCAGAAGTCTTGGAGAAGGCCAAGGAAGCAGCCGCTGAAGGCCATCTGATCAAGGTAAAGCTCGGAAGAACCGAGGAGCAGGACAAGATGATGATCAACACCATCCGCGAAGTCACCGATACAACTATCTGCATCGACGCAAACCAGGGATGGAAAGACAAACACTATGCTCTTGACATGATCAACTGGCTGGCAACCAAGAACGTTAATATGATTGAGCAGCCTATGCCTAAACTGATGCTTGAAGAGACCGGCTGGCTCACAGAGAGAAGCCCGCTTCCTATTATGGCAGACGAGGCTTGCCAGAGGCTCAGCGATGTGAAGAAGCTCTACGGCCACTATTCCGGAATCAACATCAAACTGATGAAGTGCACCGGACTGCACGAGGCAAGGGAGATGGTTTCCCTTGCTCAGGCATTGGGAATGAAGCTGATGATTGGATGTATGACAGAAACATCAGTAGCCATCGCCGCCGGAGCACAGATCGCTCCTGTCTGCGAATGGACAGACCTTGACGGAAACTGGCTGATTGCAAATGACGTGTTCCACTCCTCAACCGTAGTTGACGGAAGAATCGTTCCTTCATCCAAGCCAGGTCTCGGACTTGAGATGAACAAGGGCGTAGACCTCAAATATGCAGCAGAGGAATAAAAATGAAATTACGCCTTTTTATCTTAGCTGCCCTTTGCGGACTGTTGACTATGTCCTGCGAAAAGATTGATGATTCTTCCAGGCATAAGCACGTTACCCTTAACTGCAGGAAACCGGACTATCTGAAAAAGGGCGACAAGGTCGCGCTTATTTCCCCATCATTTTTCACGCCGATGGAGAATGTGGAGAAGACTGCTGAACTGCTTCGCACTTGGGGCCTGGAACCAGTCATCGGGCCGAACGTGGGCAAGAAGTATGACGGCCAATATGCTGGAACCGTCGAGGAGCGTGTAAGCGACATCCGCTGGGCCCTTAACGATCCTTCCATCAAGGCCATCATCTGCAACCGCGGCGGTTACGGAACCATCCAGCTCATCGACGAGCTGAAGCTCAAAGAACTGTCCGCTCATCCGAAATGGCTTGTAGGCTTCAGCGACATCACCACCCTTCACGGCCTGCTGAACCGTGCCGGCGTGATGAGCATACAAGGTACGATGAGTTCATTCCTTGCCAAGGGCGGCCAGGATCTGACCAGCACGCTGATGCGAGATCTGCTTCTGGGCAATGTGCCGCTCTATGAAGTGCCGGCTCATCCCCAGAATATCGAGGGTTTTGCACGCGGAGTCCTGGTAGGAGGAAATCTCTGCACCTTTGCCCCTAATCTGGGAACTCAGGCTGACGCCACCGCCGGCCGCGACCTGATTCTCTTCATCGAAGAGGTCGAAGAGTCTATGCACAACATCGACAGGCAGTTTACCATCCTTATGATGAACGGGGTCCTGAATCGCTGCAAGGGCGTCATCCTTGGCGAGTTTACCGACTGCGGCAAGGAATTTACCGACGAGAGCGTGGAAGCAATGCTGCGTAAATACTTGAAGTCCTATAATATCCCTGTCCTGTGCGGCTTTCCAGCCGGACACGGAGACGTGAACCTGCCGCTGGTGATGGGCGCACCTGTCACCATGGAAGTCCGCAGTAACGGTGCATCGCTGCGCTTTGACATCAGCGGAGAACAGCACAATATACCTGCCGTAGGCCTCGCAGCTCCCCTAACCCCGTTATCCGAGCGTCTTCGCCTTTCCGGCAAACGACCGTGGTGATTTACTCAGAACTGATTTTTCGTATTTTTACATAGAACAAACAATCAATTAAAACATTACAAATATGAATCTTCGTGATATAAAGAAAGACGTTGAATTCCTTGTTGCAGAGCTTGTAGACGACTGCTTCATCTATCTGGAGCTTAACGGAGAAGAAAAGATGGACAAGGTGGGAGAAATCATCGGCGACGCCCTGGACCTTCAGGATGACCTGATGGACAAGGTAAACCATCGTCCGGCAGAAATCAAGGCCGACAAGTATTACAAAGGCGTAAACAAAGAGCTTATCGAGGGCATTGACGCCCTTTACGAAAGGCTCAGCGCTCTCAGCCAGAAATAATATGAAAGCTTACAGATTATTGTCGGTACTTATAGTTCTTGCTATACTCTTTGGCTGCAAGAACAAGCCGGGGGAGAATGCAGCTCCCGCCGCAACGGATTCTACCCAGACCGCTACAGTCCAGACTCCGGAGCCTGAAGTCCAGCCTCAGCAGACTTACAGCGGACCGGACGTTGCCCAGGATGTGCTTAAACTCATAGACCGCAGCCTGATTTCAGAAAGGATCAATGATTCCATCTACAGGGAGGCCACAGAAACAAAGCGCGTATTTGACGAATACACGTCTCCGTACAAAATCAGCGCGATGAACGGAGAAGGCGGCATCTACAACATTGTTTATGTAGACTGCTATCCTATGCTCAACGATGAGGGCAGCTACTACGTACTCTTCTACACCGAAGCCGGAGTAGACGGTGCCGTTCTTGACAATATGAAGACATACACCTACAAAAACGGCTCTCTGACAGAAGTCGAGTGCCCTATAAAGGCTCCAAATTTCGACGAGTTCTTTGAGGGAGTTGAGATTCCGGCAGACTTGAAGAAAGAGGTGAACTATATGAAAAAGGAGTATGCCTCCAAGAAGAACACTCTCCACGGCCTGGACCTCAGGCACGGCGAGCAAGACGACTGCGTTCTGGAACTCAGGCCTAGCTATATTGAAGATGACCGGCTTTGGGAAATGGCCACTCCTGTGCGCTACGAATTCAACGGCACCACATTCGTCAAGATGAAGTAATTATACAGATTTACAATTGGTGTCACCATTTCAGCAGAAAAAATAATTAGTTTTTATTTTTAATATGTTGTTATTAGTGTGAACAAGTTTTATACTTTTTTGATTCTGCTAATATCTATAGGTTCCACTTCTTTTGGACAACGAATCAAAACAAATAATGCTTTTGTCAGAGTCAATGGGTCCGTTGATTATTATACTTCTGTTCAAGAAGGAGACAAAAAACACCCTCCAATGAAAAAAGATGGAACTTTAGGCTTTGGCTTAGATATAGGAGGAAAACATTTTTTAAGAAACCATTTGTATATTGAAGAAGCGGTAGGATTTGTTTTCTCAAAGTTGCCGTTGCCTGGCAGATATCTTTATTATGCGTCTGGCGCAACATCTGGAGAAATTTTCGAGGGACCAAATCCTTATAATGTAATGGCCCAATCTGGAAGATATTCTTTAGAAGCCGGCGCAAAAATCAATGCGGTTGCAGGAATCAGTTTTCCGATAAAAAACAAGATGAGTATTGATTTGTTTGCTGGTCCGGAGTTAAGATACATCTTTAACTACAAACCTGATGGTTATGAATTGCCGGATCTCTTTCGCAAGACAAACCTCAAAGTCAGGACGGGGGTTGGCTTCAATTTTAACAACCTGAATGTTATCTTGACCGTCAATCCAGATTTATTGGACAGAGCAAAAGGCATCAAGAGATACAGGACTATCCAATTTGGGTTAGGAGTCGGGTACAATTTCAGATAGGTTTAACTTTATAGCTTGATTCTTTTTAGACGGGCGGCAAGGGCTTTTTCCTTTCCGTCCGTTATTGCATTCAGAAGGGCGTGGAACCGCTGGCTGTGGTTGGGATAGACCAGGTGGCAAAGCTCGTGGGCAATAACATAGTCCATAAGTTCCGGCGGAAGTTTTACAAGATTCATATTAAGGTTGATGTTCCTGAGGGTTGAGCAGCTGCCCCAGTTGGAGGAGTTGTTCTTGATTGCAACACGGTTATAGCGGAACGGATCCTTAACCACCAGTCCCAGACGGTTGCGGATGGTCACCTTCTGAGTCATCATCTCGTACATCTGGCGTGTTCTCTGGGGCAATATCTTGTGGGCAAGCTTGTTTGTCTGGTAGTCAGACGGCGCTCCGGCCTGGGCCTGAGCTTCCAGCCGCTTGAGGATCTCCTGCCTTCTGGCCAGAATCTTTCCGCCTACGGAAAACAGGAACTTTTCGGCGTCATGATATGACGCATAGACCGGAAGAGTGACCTTAACCTCCCCCTTGGAAGAGACAATCACCCTGAAAGACCGGCTCTGAGGATACTTTGTGTAGGTTACATTACCAAGCCCGTTCTCATACTTAACCGTTCTAGCCTGAAGCGCCATATTATAATCTTCTTATGCAAAAATATCAAGAATCCTGGTTAATTAATGCTTTTTTGGCACGATTCAGACCTTAAATTAATGAAAAATAATGAACGCAAAGAGGAACAGGAAAAGTAGTTTTGTGTTTCATAATGAAGATTATTCTAATTTAATTCAATTAAGGTATGAAAAAGAAAAACTACTTAGCGCCTCTATCAAAAACAATCGGCGTTACAATTGAAATGAGCGTTTGCCTGGGCTCTCCTACGGATGACCTTACTGGCAGTATTTCTGATCCTTTTTCTGGGGACAGCGTGCCAGACAGTGAAGATGAATGGTAAAATTATGGAGGAAAGAATCATGAAAAAAGCATTATACATTTTAGCGGCAGTTGCCATTTTTGCATCTTGTTCAAAAGATCAGAACATTACACCGGAAGCACCTGCACAGAAAGGTCCGGTAAAAATCAACTTCAGCATTGCTTCTCCAGGCGGGGAGACCAAGGCCGTAAAACAGGGCTGGGATATGTACGACGAGTTATATTTCTGGTTCAACGATATCTATGAAGACGAAAGTGCTACCAACAAGGTTATCCGCCACCACGACCTGGAACTCAGATACCTTACTTCATCCTGGGAAGAGTCATACCAGGTAGGAGAATTGGCAGACGCACTGGTGGCCAAGGGCGAATTAGTAGCAGACTATCCTGCAGAGTTTCTTGGAGACAAGAACGAAAACGGCATTATGGATGCGGATGAATTTGCATACAGAGATGTTTACAGGGGCGCTATTTATACGCTTTGGGTTAGCGGAAACAATCTTATAAACGCTGTTAACGGATGGACCAGGTATGAATCCCATCCTGCCGACGGCCATAACTATCTATTCTATATGCCAGCTTGTTTTGCCAAGCCTGAGAATAAATCCCCTATGGTTCTGTCTGCCGGTTTTACCTCCAACTCTGGATATTCTGGCGGTGGAATAGATTATATTTATGATCCTGTAGCCAACTCCCTTTCTCTTGTATCTGCAACCGATGTCTATCTGAAGACTTCTCTAACCTTTAAATTCTACACCAACTTCCAGATTACAGTAACAGGCCTTGAGCTCAACCACGTTTATTCTTTGTCTTGTCCTCAGTTCGGAAGCAACAATATGTATGTAAACAGACTAGATGAAAACGGCCGCCTCAGTCTCGTACGAATGATAAACGCCGGCTCCGAGAGCGGTCACTTTGGCCTGAATGAAATATCAACATCCAATACCTATGGAGAGGCTTTGTTCTTTGGCCAGGGCGTAAAAAACACAGACCCTGCTGATTTTACCTTCACGCTTAGAGACAGAGAAAACAGCAAAGTTTACAAGTGCACCAAAACCGGCAAAACCATCGATTGCTCAGACACCAAGCTCGCTGCCATCAAACTAAAGTTCAGTGATTTTGTTGAACAATAGGCGGGGAAGGCTTTGCTTTTAAGAAAACTTTTATATCTTTGCGTCCCCGATGTCAGGATTTGATGTCCTGTATCGCTGAGCTAAATTATTATTAACCAACAAAAATCTTAAGCAGATGGCTGATTATTTAAATTCAGACAAGAAGCAAGAGATATTTGGCAAGTACGGGAAGTCTAATAAAGACACTGGATCTGCTGAAAGTCAGATTGCTTTATTTTCCTACCGTATCGCTCACCTGACCGAGCACATGAAGAGGAACAAGAAGGACCACGGCACACAGCGTGCACTTCTTATGCTCGTAGGAAAGAGACGCCGCTTCCTTGACTATCTCAAGGAAGTCGACATCGAGAGATACAGGAAAATCGTCAAGGATCTCAACCTCCGTAAATAAGCGGGGAAGATTCTACAATGATAAAGGGTTGACCGCTGGGTCAACCCTTTTTTCTTTTTCTCTGTTATTCAGCTGGCAGAGGATTCTGCGGACGGCTGAGGCGGAGCCAGATCCTCAAGCCGTTTATGGAGTTGAGAAGGTAGAAGGAATATTTGATGACCATCACGATGGTGTAGCTATCGCTTTGGGCGCTCATCAGGCGGTTGGTCCAGAGCATAATCGAGAAGATGTTCACCAGGTTCCACAGATACCACTGGTCCATATACGCATATGACATCAGTATCTGGCCGGCAAAATTCAGCACTAGTACAAAACTGTCTAGGAAAAGCTTGGCCTTGTCTATCTCAGCGATTCTGCCAGCCTGCAGCTGCTTGAGATCTACCCAGTAGAGGATGCCGTAGCAGAGAGCCGTTCCAAGAACTATCGCAATGGCTACATAAACCCACTGCCTTCCCGTAAGCCTTCTGGCCTTGACCTTGGAGGTTTCTCCGTCTTCCGTCTTTTTGCCGGCGCCCCTCTTTCTCCACTGCCAGTAGCCGATGAACTGCATTGGAAGGAAGTAGAAGGCGTGCTGGGCAAACTGCCCCATATTGCCGCTGTCGTAGTTGGCATAGGCCCCTATGCTCACGTCAAGAACTCCAAACAGGAATGTCCAGATGTTGCCGTTGGCGCTAAGGACGGTATTGACCACTCCCATTATGGCACCAACCGCAACAACTATCTGCTTTACTGTAATGGCATTCTGAGCCCCTATCTTCAGGATATTGACAATCACAACAGCGGTTATCATGCCCACCAGGATGAACATGTTGAACCAGAAGTTGAATTTCTTGTCGTTGAACATCAGCCGTTTATTAAAAACGCTGAGTAATTACTCGTTGTCTTTGTGGCCGTGGCTTGGACGGTCAGAGTGGTTGCCTCCGCGATTTCCGTTAGGACGGTTATTGTTGCGGTTGCCGTTAGGACGTCCATTGCTTGGACGGCTATTGTCTCCGGTTGGGCGAGGACGCCTTACAGGCTCAACATAGCCCTCTGGCTTTGGAAGGAGAGCCTTCATAGAAAGGCGCATCTTGCCGGTCTTCTCGTCAATCTCCAGGAGTTTGACGTCTACTTCGTCTCCCATCTTTACCACATCCTCAACCTTGTTGGTCTTCTGCCAAGCCATCTCGGAGATGTGTAGAAGGCCTTCCTTGCCTGGAAGAATTTCAACGAATGCTCCAAAGTCCTGGATGGAGACAACCTTTCCGTGATAAACCTGTCCGGCTTCCGGAACGGTGGTGATGCCTTTGATCCAGTTGAGAGCCTTGTCCATAGACTCCTTGTCTGTTCCAAAGATGTCAACAGCTCCGATGCTGGTACCGTCGTCTTGCTTCTCCTCTGTGATGGTAACGGTGGTGCCTGTCTCCTTCTGGATCTTCTGGATAACTTCTCCGCCCTTGCCTATAACGGCGCCTATGAATTCCCCAGGAATTCTGATCTGGACGATACGCGGAGCGTAAGGCTTGAGTTCTGGACGCGGAGCATCCAGTGTCTTCATCATCTCTCCCATAATGTGCTGACGGGCCTGGTTAGCCTGGGCAAGAGCCTTAGCCATAATCTCTTCAGAGAGGCCGTCGCACTTGATGTCCATCTGGGTGGCTGTGATGCCGTCCTTTGTTCCAGCAACCTTGAAGTCCATATCTCCCAGGTGATCCTCATCTCCGAGAATATCAGAAAGTATGGCAAACTTGCCGTCCTGCTCAATAAGACCCATTGCCACTCCGGCTACAGGCTTCTTGATCTGGATACCAGCATCCATAAGGGCAAGGCAGCCGGCGCAAACGCTGGCCATTGAAGATGAGCCGTTGCTTTCCAGAATGTCTGAAACAACTCTTATGGCGTAAGGATTCTCTTCTCCGGTTGGAACCATTGGCTTGAGAGCTCTCATTGCAAGGTTTCCGTGGCCGACTTCTCGTCGGGAAGTAGCCCTGGCGGCCCTGGCCTCTCCGGTTGCAAAAGGAGGGAAGTTGTAGTGGAGAACAAAAGGCTCTGTCCTCTCAATCAGTACTTCATCCATCTCCTTCATATCCAGCTTGGTGCCAAGGGTTACAGTTGCAAGGCTCTGGGTCTCGCCTCTGGTGAAGATGGCGCTTCCGTGAGCACAAGGCAGATAATCAACCTCGCACCAGATAGGGCGCACGTCTGTGGTAGCGCGTCCGTCCAGACGGCGGCCTTCGTTGATGATAAGGTCTCTCATTGCCTTCTTCTCAACAGCGGCATAGTAGCGGTTGACCATAGCTGTCTTCTCTTCCCTTTCCTCTTCAGGAATGGTCTGCATAAACTCTTCTTTCAGGGCATCGAAAGCATCGGTTCTCTCCTGCTTAGGAAGAGCGCTCTTAGCTATCTGATAGCAGCGGTCATAGCAGAATTTTGCACAGGCCTCGCGGATGGTCTCGTCGTTGACCTCGTGGCAGTATTCTCTCTTTACTCTCTTGCCAACTGCATCGGTGAGCTCCTCAAGAACAGCGCAATGCTTCTTGATTTCCTGATGGGCAAACATAATGGCTCCGAGCATTACTTCTTCGGAAACTTCCTTCATCTCGCCCTCAACCATCATAATGTTCTGGGCGGTTGCTCCTACCATAAGTTCAAGGTCTGCCCTTTCCAGGTCTTTGAAACCCGGATTGATGCAGTACTGGCCGTCTATTCTGGCCACCCTGACCTCGGAAATAGGACCGTTGAAAGGTATGTCTGAAACAGCCAGGGCAGATGCTGCGGCAAGGCCTGCCAAAGCATCCGGCTGGGTGTCTTTGTCTGCTGAAATAAGATTTACGGTAACAAATACGGCTGCGTGGAAATCTTCTGGGAACAGAGGCCTGAGCGCGCGGTCTATAAGTCTGGCAATCAGGATCTCATAGTCGCTGGCCTTTCCTTCTCTCTTCATAAAGCCGCCAGGGAAACGACCTGCGGAATAAAACTTCTCCTTGTAATCTACCTGAAGAGGGAGGAAATCCACGTCCTCTTCTGCTTCTTTGGCGCAAGTAACAGTGGCAAGAAGCATTGTGCCACCCATCTTTACTACGGCCGAGCCATCTGCCTGCTTGGCCAGTTTTCCAGTCTCAATTTCAATTGTACGTCCGTCTGCGAGCTGGATTGTCTTTTTGATAATATTCATAATGTCGTCTAAATGTTCTACCAAATGTTGAGAGGACGGCCTGCCATAAGCTGCTCAACCTGATGGCGTACATCCTCAAGAACCTTCTCGTCTGTAAGGTTGTTGAGGACCTTGTCTATCAGGCCTACAACAAACTTGATGTCGTTCTCCTTGAGGCCTCTGGTGGTAACGGCAGGAGTACCTACCCTTATGCCTGAGGTCTGGAACGGAGAGCGTGTATCGAACGGAACCATATTCTTATTGACGGTGATATCTGCCTGAACAAGAGTATTTTCCACAACCTTTCCGGTAAGTTCAGGGAACTTGGTTCTCAGGTCTATAAGCATCATATGGTTGTCTGTTCCGCCACTGACTACCTTGTAGCCTCTTGCCATAAACTCTTCTGCCATTACAACAGCGTTCTTGTGAACCTGCTCCACATAGGTCTTGAACTCTGGCTGCAGAGCCTCGAAGAAAGCAACAGCCTTTGCTGCGATGCAGTGCTCCAGAGGTCCGCCCTGGATGCCAGGGAATACAGAAGAGTTGAGTATGGCACTCATCTTCTTGATTTCTCCCTTAGGAGTCTTTAGTCCCCAAGGATTCTCAAAGTCCTTGCCCACCAGAATGATACCTCCACGAGGTCCGCGGAGAGTCTTGTGAGTTGTGGAAGTTACGATGTGAGCGTACTTTACAGGATTCTTCAAAAGACCCTTGGCAATCAATCCTGCAGGATGGGCCATATCTACCCAGAGTATAGCTCCAACTTTGTCTGCAATTGCTCTCATCCTCTCCCAGTCCCACTCTCTGGAATATGCGCTGGCGCCGCCGATTATCAGTTTAGGCTTGTGCTCCAGAGCCTTGGCCTCCATATCGTCATAATCTATCAGTCCGGTCTCTTTGTCAAGTCCGTAAGCTACAGCATTGTACATCTTTCCTGAAACGTTTACAGGGGAGCCGTGGGTTAGGTGTCCGCCCATATCCAGGTTCAGGCCCATAAAGGTGTCTCCGGGGTTGATGCAGGCCATCATAACAGCCATATTTGCCTGTGCTCCGGAGTGTGGCTGAACGTTTGCGTATTCAGCGTCAAAGAGCTGGCAGATACGGTCTATTGCTACTTGCTCTATCTTGTCAACTTCCTGGCATCCGCCATAATATCTGTGGCCAGGATAGCCCTCGGCATACTTGTTTGTGCAAACGCTTCCCAGAGCCGCAAGTACCTGGTCGCTTACAAAGTTTTCAGAAGCGATGAGCTCAACGCCTCTGGACTGACGATTTTCCTCTCTTTTGATGAGTTCGGATATTTCGAGATCTTGTTTCATATTGTATAAACTGTTTAAAATCGCATAAGATTGGCAAATATAAGAATTATATTGCAACAGTCAGAGAATGACGTGCAAAAAAAGATGCCGGAGGCTGTCCGGCATCAATTCATTTATCAAGAAACAAAAGACTATTCTTCTTCGTCATCATCGTCGTTGCCGTTGTCGTCGTTGCCTTGAGGCTCGGCGCCATCTTCATCGTGGCAAACGATGCGGAATCCTCTGTAGCCTGCGCGGCGGTCAGGGGAGTTGTGTCCGCGGTAAGAAACGCGGCTGCGGGATGCAGGGTTATGCCAGCTTCCTCCTCTGAGGACTCTTTCTGTTCCAATTGAAGGTCCTTCCGGATTTACATTCTCATTCTTGTTGTAAGCTCCATACCAGTCGAGGCACCATTCCCAGACATTTCCGCTCATGTCATAGATGTCCAGTTCGTTAGCCTCTTTCTGTCCTACAGGATGAGAAGATCCACGGTCATACCAGGCAACTCTTTCAGGCATATTGCTTCCAGCATATTTTGTGCGGAATTTCTTGTCTCCCTTAACGCCTCCTCTTGCTGCATATTCCCATTCTGCTTCTGTAGGGAGAGAATACCTCTTGCCTGTCTTCTTGCTGAGGATACGGCAGAATTCCATTGCCTCATCCCAAGATACATAGTACATAGGATAATCGGATCCAACCCCGTTGAGTTTGTCCAAAGTCAGCTTGGCATCTGCCTTTCTGCTCTGCTGCACAACGCTAGTTTCCATTACAGCCTCCCACTGAGCCTGGGTGATTTCAAACTGTCCGATGTAGAAATCGCCAACGGTCACCCTGTGGATAATTTCGTCCTTGTCTGCTTCCTTTCCCTGTTCGGAAGTTCCTCCCATCACAAACTCGCCGCCTTGAACATAAATCATTGAAATCTCAATTCCAAAAGCTTCTTCTTTGAAGTTCTCTTTTCCCTGTGAAAACATAGGAACTGAGATCAGAAGAGCCAGAACAATACCTAATAATTTTTTCATATGACTTGAATTTTTGGATTAATAATCTTGGATTTTAGGTTTGTAAATATACTCATTCCTCTCTAAATATCCAATTTTATTCAAAACAACTTGTTATCTTTGAACAGATATTTTTATCGCGATGGTTAACAGAAAACTGCTCAACAGTGAACTTGGAAGACCGGGTCTGGAAGAGTTCAAGAAAATTGAGAAAGTGCCGCTGGTAATTGTACTGGACAATGTCCGCAGCCAGCACAACATAGGATCGGTATTTCGTTCAAGCGACGCTTTCATCGCTGAGAAAATAGTTCTTTGCGGAATCAGCGCCACTCCCCCTACCGCGGAAATCCACAAGTCCGCCCTGGGAGCCGAGTTCTCCGTGGCCTGGGAATATTTTGAAAATACGGAAGATGCAATCTCCTCTCTCAAGGCTCAGGGCTACAAGATCATCAGCATAGAGCAGACGGAGAATTCCGTTTTGCTCAGCGATTTCAAAACTGCTCCAGAAGAAAAGTACGCTCTGGTTTTCGGCAACGAAGTTCACGGAGTTCAGCAGAGCGTGGTGGATCTCAGCGATGCCTCTATTGAGATTCCGCAGTTCGGCACCAAGCATTCCCTCAACGTTTCCGTCTGCATCGGGGTGGTGCTGTGGGAATTCCTGAAGAAGATGGGAAAAGTCTGACTTTGTTTCCGAACAAATTCCGTTTTTGTTATATTTGTATTTGCGCATTCTCCTGCAAGAGATGCTATCGTTGATAATTATAACACTTATAATACTGCAATTATGAAAATGCAAGGAAGAAGGACCAGCTCCAATGTGGATGACCGCAGAGGAATGTCTGGCGGAGCCGCTGCCGGCCTTGGCATCGGCGGAATACTGATTGCCGGGCTCGTTATGCTTTTGCTTAACGGCGGCAAACTGGATATGGGATCCTTGGGATCTATACTGGAACAGGCCGGTGGCGGCGGCACCCAAGTTACCCAAGACTATCAGCCTACAGCAGAGGAAGAAGCTCTGGCAGAGTTCTCAAAGCAGATTCTGGCATCAACAGAAGACGTTTGGACCAAGGTTTTCAGAGAGCAAGTGGGCGCTGAGTATGAACCTCCAAAGATGGTTCTTTTCACCTCTTCCGTTCAGACCGGATGCGGCGGCGCAACAGCTTCTGTAGGACCGTTCTACTGTTCAGCAGACAGGGCGCTATACATAGACCTCTCCTTCTTCAGCCAGATGAAGCAGCAGCTGGGGGCAGACGGAGAATTCGCCTATGCTTACGTAATTGCGCACGAAGTAGGCCATCACGTTGAAAACCTTCTGGGAACACTCAACCAGGTTCACCAGAAGATGCAGACTTCTGACCAGACAACCGCCAACCAGTGGAGCGTAAGGCTGGAACTTCAGGCAGACTTCCTGGCCGGCGTTTGGGGATACCACGAGGGCAAGATGTTCGGCTCTATAGACCAGCAGGACATTGCCAACGCCATAAGATGCTCCAAGGTTATCGGAGACGACTATCTCCAGAAGAAATCCCAGGGCTACACCGTTCCTGACGCCTTCACCCACGGAACCAGCGCCCAGAGAGAGAAATGGCTCAAGCGCGGCCTCCAGACCGGAGATCTCCGCTACGGAGACACCTACAACATCTCTTACAGCCAGCTTTAAAAGAAGCAAGCCGCTCAAAAGCAAATCAACCGGCTACAAATCGTAGCCGGTTGATTTGTTTTTTTTATTTAATACGTCTATTCCAAATTAATTAACGTTGTTCCGTATTCTGAAATATCCACAGTCTTATTTAAATAGTAGTCTGTAAAGAATGAAAGCTTTTGATTCCATTTTCGATAAAGCTTTTCTAATATACTCTCTTGTGGCCAAGCAACAAGAACTAATGTTTGATTGCATTGCGAAACATTTAAAGAGGTTAGCCTGTTATCCATGCAGGCCAAGATCTTTAACTTATGGAAAGAACTCAAATCAATATTTTCCAGGTTATTGCCAGAACAAAACAATTCGTTCAGATTAGGACAGTTTGTTAAGGACAAATCAGAGATGCAATTATTATCCATTCTAACTAAACCCAAGGCTTTGCAATTGTTTATAGAGATACTGTTGATTTTGTTATATACACAAGATAACATAGACAAACACTCAAAGTCAGATATGTCCAGAGATGATATTTCATTTCTGTCACACTCAAAGTCAGTTAACTTTTTATTGTTTGAAATATCTAATTTCTTTATTTTGTTATTCCCGCATTTAAATATTGTCAACTCCGTATTCTTGGAGACATCAATATATTCCAAATCTGTTGAAGTAACCTCTAAAGAAGTCAATTTATCATTCTTGGACAAATCCAAATCCCCTATAAACCCTTTTAGAAAAAGCGATTGAAGATTAGTGAAGGATTCAAGCCCCTTAACAGAAACTTTCGCATCATCTTCATTAACAAATCGAATGCTGATGACAAAAGAAGCTTCATACAAACTTATTTTGCCATCGTTGTTCAAATCGAAATTATCTAGACAATATTTTTCAAAAACATTGCTCTCAAACTTAACAAATTGTTTTTGCAACTCTTTCTCTTCCTCTGAATAAGATTCTTTGCTGCAGGAAACAAACAGAGTCAACATCAATAATAAAACAAGTGCTCTCATAATAAGACTAATTTATATTTCTGGTGAAATGATGCCCCCAGTGATAAACATCGGTAATTGTTCCATCTGGGAAAATCCAAGTCAAATTTATTTGTTCGGTACTTAAATAGCTTCCATTTTCTCCTATATCGTAGGACCTTGCTCTTAACAAATTACTCGTGTTGTTATAAGAACCATTCCAACCCCAATTCATCTTTACTGTAATCGTTTTTTGTAAAGTAATGATATATTCTAATTCATATATTCCATTAGCAGGCTCAACAAAACACCAATAAGGATAATTGTAAATATCGTCCTCTGTTATATTGTAGTCTGGATCAAACTCATAAGTAATAACACATTGATACTCAAACAAGGTACATTGGTCTATCAGGAAAGAATGCCCCAAAAATTGCCCGTGGTGATCTTTAGAAACGAAATAAACTGGGCTCCCGCTAAAGATGGAAGCAACAACCGTATCGCAAAACATATTTCTTTGGTTTTGATTGTTGTCGCCTACATGAAAACCATTCCTGTAGTTAAAATAAGCATTAAGTATTGCCTCTTGATAACTCCAATCTGTATTTGTTCCTTCTAAACCTGGAGCTGAATGCATTTCTTTACTAAGCCAAGAGAGAAAAATTGCAGTAGTGTCTGTTGGCACGAAGTTTAGATTGGGCACAAGAGAACTCCAGGCTGATGTTGTAAAGTGACTGAAGCTAATCGGTGAAGATAAAGTATCAGCAGAAGAGGGTATTGTATATTGACCTGGGTCATTTCTATAATATGCATAAAGAAGCTGACCAACAGCAACAGCGGCACATCCTACTTTTGTGTGCTGATTATTAATCTTAGGTGTATATTGCTTCCAGAGACTATCTTGTCCCCAACTGGATAAAGTTAATTTAGGTGAAGCGTTTACCACTTGTCTGTAAGAGGTGTCAACCGGTATCCACATTCCTTGTCCATATCCTCTTGAGCCATTTTGTGATTTAGTTCTTACAGCTCTTAGAGATTGTTTGGGAGAAAGAAACGCCCAAACGCTATTGAGTTCTGTTGAAGATCCAGCCTTAACTTCTTTTATGTACTCCAAATAATTAAATAATGTGAATAGAGCTGGATTTTCTAAATCAAGACTGCCAAAGTCAACAGCACCGTCATTTGCAGAAGCAAGGACTGGTGAAATACGCATGTCGGCTGAAACCAAAGCCCATCCTGAATCATCAGAAAACTGCACATAATAAGCAAGCGTATCTTCCTGTTCTATAAGAGGTTCTATTGATTCAACTTTTTTACCTTTGTAAAAGTTCTCTAAATAACAGTTAAGCAATACAGGATCCACGCTGAAATTCGTATTAGTGCACTTAAGACTAACTGAGGAAATATCTGAAGAAGATTCTTTTTCATTGGAAGGCTGATCGGTTATAGAATTAACCGAACAAGAGGCTACACACAAAATGGTGCAACATATTAGAAAATGTGATAAAGTTCTCATAGTGGTACAATTTGATGCATCAAATATATATAAAAAAATCTGAGGACTCTGGTTTTTCGTCAGGTTATCTATGAAGAACTTACATGAACTCTTTCCTCGGCAAGGTATTTGAGAGCAAAAATAATGCCTAGACATTATGAGATAAATAACAGAATCATCATTATATGAGATTATGAAGAAAGGATTATTTGTTGCCGCTATGGCACTGGCACTGATGTTTGCCACTGATTCCTGGTCTCAGGTAATCGGGAAAGACATCGTTACAAAGAATGAATTCTCAGTAGCTTACGGAACACTTTCCAACTCCGAGTGGGTTGAGGTCTTCCAGGAAGTTGTAACAGTGATGTTCGGCGGAGAGACCAAGCAGAAGAGCGCCGTGGGGCCAATCTCAGCAGAATATTTTTACCGCGTCAGCCCGGTTGTAGGAGTTGGCGCCGTTGGTTCGGTGGCTTCTTTCAAGGATGACGTCTTTTCCAGATCCCTTTCCGGCACAACTGGAGAAGCTGCCAAAACCAAAACCGGCAGCTACACCCGTTCTTACTTCTCCTTTATGCCAGCAGCCAAGTTCAACTGGCTCAGGAAAGAACATTTTGGAATGTACTCCAAAGTTGCCGCAGGCATCAGCTTCGTGAACACCAATATGAAAGACGTTAACCCTGCTGTTGCCACTGAGAAAAACAAAGATGTAGTATTCAACTTCCAGGCATCGTTAATAGGCATCGAGGCGGGCGGAAAGCTCCGCGGCTTCGCCGAGTTCGGAATGGGAGAGCAGGGCGCCATCCTCTTGGGTATCCGCTACAATTTCTAGGCTTGAACCGGTGACACCACGCTTGGACCACCGGTACACATAAACAGAATAAATGAACCCGTTCTGCTTAAACAACAGAACGGGCACATTTATCTGAGCACTTACAGGCTGTAACCGACTGGTACTTAGTTGCCGAGAGTGCAGATGGTGCTGAAATCTTCCTCAGCGATGAATGGAGGCATATTGGTGTTGGAAGGGGTTGAAGCCTTCTGCCTCTGGTCTGTGATGGCGCGCCTTACTCTCTCGTAGAGGAAGCGGTTGTGTGCTCCGTTGAGAGTAGTAGTGTTGGTAGATGCGGCCTTGAATTTGGCCTGGAGCATCTCAAGCTGTCCGAGTATCATTGAGGAGACATCGGAGTTGCCTTTCTCTTCCGGAGTGTAGATTACCATCATTCCGCCGGTAGAGTTGCCGTTGCCGCTGCCGGTGTACATATCGCAGAGCTTCTGCACATAAATCTTCTGCATCAGGCGGCGGTAAGCTGCATCCTGAGGATCGGCAGGCATAGGGGCAAAGATGATGGCGTTCAGATCGTTGAAATAGTTCTCTATGGTATAGGCGTTCTTGCCGTTGGCAACTTCAGCCTTTACGAGGTTGTCCAAGACGCGGTTGTCTACAAGCTTGCCGAGCGTTCCATTGTAGATGCCCTGCATAACTGTGAGCTTGTCCTTCTTGGTCTTCTTGAAGATCTCGTCTTTGAGCAGCCACTTAGGAGTGGTGAAGAAATGCTTCTTGAGGAAATTCAGGGCTTCCTGCTGCTTTGCCTTGCTTACGTGTGTGCGGATATCACCAGGCTCCTCGGCCAGTTTTTCCTCGGATGTTATTCCGCCTATGTACTTGGCAACGTGGTTGACGTATCTCTTGTACTGGTTTACAACCTGATCGTAAATGTCGCTGAGATTGGTGTAAGGCTCGTTAGGAGTTGCGGTCCAGGTCTCGATGTTGTTCATTATGACCTTGAGGTTGTTCATTCCGATCTCGTTGCTGAGCATATGGTTAACGCCCAGGTCTTCGCTCTGGTAGCGAGGATCTGAAGGGTCTGATTCTGTTCCGAACTTGTAGATTCCGGTAGGATCCTTGAGCTTTTCTGTAACAATCTTCTTCAGGTAATCAGCTTCTTCCTTAGGAGTCTTGAACTGAGGATAGTACCTGTAGCCCCATTCAATAGCCCACTTGTCGTAAGGGCCGATGCAAGGAAAGAGAAGTTCCTGAGGGATGTTGTCTTTTTCCTCTGCAAGATACAGGAAGCGGGCGTAGTCCATAATGGATGAAGCGTGGCCGTATTTCTTCAGGAACTCAACGTTCTTGAGGTTTTCAACTGTGTAGATCGGGCAGTTGCTTCCGGCAAAGTTATGCCTTAGGCCAAGGGTATGGCCAACTTCGTGAGATGAAACAAAGCGGATGAGTTCTCCCATAAGCTCTGTTGGAAGCTCCATATTCCTGGCTGCCTTGTCTGAAGGGGCGCACTGAACAAAGTACCAGTTCCTCAGAAGGTTCATAACGTTGTGGTACCAGTTGATGTGAGTCTCTATGATCTCTCCGCTTCTCGGGTCGGATACGTGAGGACCGCTGGCGTTTGCAACATCACTTGGCTTGTAGACAATGGCTGAATGAGTTGCGTCTTCAAGGCTCCAGGTAGGATCTTCTTCTTTTGTAGGAGCAACCTTGGCCATGATGGCGTTCTTGAAGCCGGCCTTCTCAAATGCTGCCTGCCAGTCGTTAACGCCTGCAATCAGATAAGGAACCCACTCCTTAGGAGTAGTAGGGTCTATGTAGATTACGATAGGCTTCTGCGGCTCCACGAGTTCTCCATTGGCGTATTTCTGCATATCTTCTGGCTTTGGCTCCAGCCTCCAGCGGGCAACAAGGCTAACCTGTTTTACTCCCTGAGGGTTCATATCAAAGTCAGTATACCTGACGGTGAAATATCCTACTCTCGGATCAACGATACGGCCCATCATAGGTTCCTTAGGAAGAAGTACCATTGAAGCATTGTATTCGTATGTTGCGCTCTGGCCATTTTCCTTGCCGTAGGTTATCACGCTCTTGAACTCGGTGTTGATAGGATATGTGTTGACCTCCTTCACGTATGAACGGTCTTTCATTATGTTCTGGAGAGTGAAGGTGCGCTTGAGATACTTGTTGAAGTGCAGCAGAGGGTTTTCCGTAAGAAGGAAGTTGGAAACCTCAATCAGGTTATCCGATTTGTCGTCGTTCCAGGCGGCTATGTCAAATGAAGCCACAATAGCCGTTGTGTTGGACTTGAGGACATTATCCGCCATGCTTCCAGTAGCCCTTTCGCGGAGCATCACTTGATGGAGGAAGATCTTGTTGCCGGGGCCTTTGGAGAAACGTACCATAGCCTCGCCTACAATGTCACCGGCATAGCCGTTGAAGCCCCTGCGGCCTCCCTCAGCGCTCTTTGATATACGTGAAACCAATTCAATGTCACGTCCGATGATACTGTCGTTGATGCTAATGTACCACTTGTCATCTTGGTTATAGACAGTGGTAAAGCCCTTCATTATCTTGGCGTCTTTCTTTACGAATTTCTCCAGTGATTCAGGGCCTTTCTTTTTCTGGGCCTGGCCT
The DNA here is from genome assembly GCA_016285455.1 of Bacteroidales bacterium. Classification (GTDB taxonomy): domain Bacteria; phylum Bacteroidota; class Bacteroidia; order Bacteroidales; family UBA932; genus Egerieousia. The sequence continues at coordinate 37,281 of JAEEQS010000008.1, read as the reverse complement.
TGAGGGCCGCCTTCTCCGCCCGGAGCCTGGCCTGGAGGAGGGAAGTTTCCGTTTCTCTGGGAGTAGCCAGGGGAAACGCTCAGCGTCATTGCTGCTGCAATGCAGAGTACTGACACAAAGGATGTCAGACGTGCTTTTGTTGTTGATTTCATAATTGATAAGGTTCTTTATTTGTTTGATTTTTCAGATACCTTCTTCGGACATCTGTTCCACCACCCAGTCTACGGCTGCGGCGGCGGGGCCTTCAGGTTCCAGAAGCTTGGAGTTGCTGTAAGCGTCCAAAGCTTCGCGGTAAAGCTGCTGGCGGCTGTACAGGTTTCCAAGGAGATACCAGGCGTAGGCGTTCTTTGGTTCTTTTTTCAAGAGAGCGGAAAGGCTGGAGTGAGCCTCCTCGTTCCGTCCCTCTCTCATAAGAGCTTCTATCTCTACCGCGGTAATAATCCGGCCCAGTATTTCCTTTTTATCCTGCATTTATCGCTGAGCTAAACAATACCCTGGAATCCCATAAAGGCAAGAGCCAGAAGTCCGGCTGTAATCAGAGCGATAGGAGTTCCCTTCAGAGACTTTGGCACATTGCTCAGTTCCAGCTGCTCCCTCATTCCGGCAAACAGAATGATGGCCACGCCAAATCCTACGGCAAGGCTCATTGAGTAAACCACGCTTTCCGCAAGGTTCATCATATGAGGCTCTCCGCCAAAGGAGAATTCCTTGGTTACAACTATCAGGGCAGCTCCCAGAACGGCGCAGTTGGTGGTGATCAGCGGCAGGAAAATACCCAGTGCCTGATAAAGCGTAGGGTTGATCTTCTTGAGGATGATTTCAACCATCTGAACCAGGGCGGCGATCACCAGGATGAAGACTATGGTCTGCATAAAGGTGATGTTGATTTCCCTTCCGAACCAGGTGTTTATCAGAACGTAATTCTGGATAAGATAGGTAACCAGGGTTGCAAGGCCCATAACCAGAATCAGCGCAAGGCTCATTCCGAAAGCGGTGGAGATCTTCTTGGAAACACCCAGGAACGGGCAGATTCCGAGGAACTGGCTGAGTACTACGTTATTTACGAATACCGCCGTTATTATTATGATTAGATATTCCATAATTTTTTCTTTAATGATTCTACACTGCTTTTATTTGCGGGCTTTAAGCTTGTTGAAAATAACCATCAGGTATCCCAGCACGATGAAGGCTCCTGGCGCCAGCACGAATACCAGCATACCGTCTGAAGATGAAAACTTGTGGTCGAAAACGGAGAGATTTCCAAGAACTTCCCTCACCAAACCTATGCAGGTCAGGGCGATGGTGAAGCCGATTCCGATTCCGATTCCATCCAGGGCGCTCTCAATTACATTGTGCTTGTTTGCAAAGGCCTCGGCTCTTCCCAGGACGATGCAGTTAACCACAATCAGAGGGATGAAGATTCCCAGAGTCTCATAGAGCCCAGGAGTATAGGCTTGCATAACAAGCTGGACTACAGTTACGAACGCGGCAATCACCACGATGTAGCAAGGTATCCTGACCTTGTTCGGAATAACCGGAGCAAGGAGAGAGATAACCATATTGGAACAAAGCAGAACAGCCATAGTGGCCAGTCCCATACCCATTCCGTTTATTGCAGAAGTGGTAGTTGCAAGCGTAGGGCACATACCCAGAACCAGAACAAAGGTCGGGTTGTTTTTGACAATACCGTCTATCAGATATTTGAACTTGCTCATAACTTTACTTTTCCGTGGTGATATTGTTGAACACGTTAGCGGCTATCTGCATAGCGTCGCAGAAAGCCCTTGAAGATATGGTGGATGCGGTGATGGCGTCAATGTCTCCGCCGTCTTTCTTGACAGAGATGTTTAGGCTGCCGTCTGTAAGGTTCTTGCCGTTCCACTGGGTGATGAAATGGCTCTTGGAGTCTGTGATTTTGGCGCCCAGTCCAGGAGTCTCCGAGTGGGAAATTACTGAAGTGTTGTAAACCTCTCCGTTAGGAGTGAATCCAACCATAATGGTGAAAGGACCGCCAAAACCCTTGGTGGTAGTGCTCTCGATTGCATAGCCTACAACCTCTCCGCCATTCTTTGCCACATATACCTTGCTGGTGGCGTCTGGTTTCTGAAGGTCTGCTGCAATGTTGAGGACTTCCTCGGAAGGATTGTTGTCGAAAGCGGGAACCACTTCTTCTATCGCTTTGTTGGTCTTGGCCGTGGAAGCGGCGGCGATAGGATCTTTAGTGACAGCGTAAATAACTGCCACAGCGGCGGATGCGCCCAGGCATACCAGCGTGAGCACAAGCACCATATTTCTGAGTGATGATTTGATAGCCATTACTTTTTCTGCGCCTCCTCCGCAAATCTCTTAGGTTGGAACTTGTTCAAAAGCGGAACGGTAGCATTCATAATAAGTATCGCGAAGGAAACTCCTTCCGGATAGGCTCCGAACGTTCTGATAAGAACCGTGATGACACCTATTCCGATACCGAATATCACCTGTCCCTTGGTTGTCATAGGAGAAGTAACGTAATCGGTTGCCATAAAGAAGGCTCCCAGAAGCAAACCTCCGTTGAGAATGTGGAATACAGGATCCAGATACCTTGAAGAATTGCCAAGGTAAAGAGCTCCTGCAAAAACAAACACAGTAGCCAGAATGCTCAGCGATATCCAAGGCTTGATAACCCTTCTGCAAAGCAGGTAAATGAAGCCGAGCACCAGAGCTATTGCAGAAAGCTCGCCGGCGCTTCCGCCCATATTGGCAAACAGAAGCTGGGTGTAAGACAAGCCCGGAGTAGCCATAATTTCTTCCATAGCAACGCCCTTTGCCAGCTGCTCCTTTACGAATCCCAGAGGAGTGGCTCCGCTCATTGCGTCCATCGCCGTTGAAGCAAAGTCTGAATTGCCGAAAAGATAGCCGCTTTCAGGAGCGTGGAATGCGGTTCCCGTCATAAGCACAGGGAAAGAAACCAGCAGAACCACACGGGCTACCAAAGCCGGGTTGAAGAGGTTTTGGCCAAGGCCGCCGAAGGTCATCTTGGCGATTCCGATTGCCACAAGCGCTCCGATGAGTATCAGCCACCAAGGTGAACAAACCGGAAGGTTGAGAGCCAGAAGAACGCCGGTAACAACGGCGGAAAGGTCTCCTACGGTACTCTTTCCTTTTAGCAGAAACTTCTGGATCAGATACTCAAGCACAACGCAGGCCAGCACGCTCACGCATACCAGATGGATTGCACTCAAGCCAAAGAACCAGATTGAAACCAGAACTGCAGGGAGAAGCGCGATAATTACATCTCCCATTATCCTTCTGGTTGATTCCTTCCCGTGGACGTGAGGAGAAGGAGATACAATCAATGTATTCATTTGTTGTACGTTTTAATAATCAATTACTTCTTTGGACGGCTCTTCATTATCTTCATTACGGCAGCCTTGCTCTGGCGGATGGTATCCAGCAGAGGAATGAATGCCGGGCAGGTAAATGAGCAGCAGCCGCACTCTATGCAGTCATAAACGTGATGCTGCTCGAGTTCATCCATAAGGGAAGCTCTTCCCAACTTGTTCAGAAGATAAGGCTCCAGGCCCATAGGGCAGGCGCTAACGCACTTTCCGCAGCGGATGCAGTTGCTTTCAGCCTTTCTCTTTGTCTGATCTTCTGTAAGATAAAGTATGGAGGACGTTCCCTTAAGTGTAGGAGCGTCTATGTTGACAACGGCCTTTCCCATCATAGGTCCGCCGCTGATGATCTTTGACGCCTTTTCTGGCACTCCGCCGCTGTATTCCATAATGAAGCTCAGCGGAGTTCCGACCCTGTGCAGGAAGTTGCGCTGGTTCTCCAAGCAGTCTCCGGTAACGGTCATAATGCCCTCGAACAGAGGCTTGTTCTTCTGAACGGCCTCGTAAACGGCAAAGGCGGTTCCCACATTCTGAACAACGGCTCCAGTATCAACAGGAAGTCCCATAGAAGGAACCCTCTTGCGGATAACAGCATCGATAAGCTGCTTTTCACCGCCCTGCGGATATTTCTTTTTCAGAGGAACTATTTCAACACCTTTGTAATGTGGAGCCAGAGCGCTGAGTTTCTTGATGGCTTCTGGCTTGTTCTCCTCAATTCCTATGTAGCATTTGTCTACACCGAGGGCCTTCATCAAAATGGTTCCGCCAATGAGCACCTGCTCCGGCATTTCCATCATAACCCTGTAGTCTGAAGTAAGGTAAGGCTCGCACTCCGCTCCGTTGATAATCACGCAGGTAGGAGTTGCTGTAGGAGGAGGAGAAAGCTTAACGTTCGTAGGGAAGGTTGCGCCGCCAAGTCCTACAACTCCGCATGCCTTGATCCTGTCAACAATCTCTTTCTTTTCAAGCTTGATTTCTCTTACTATGTCCTGGGAGCGATCTATGTCTTCCATCCACTCGTCTCCCTCAACATCTATTACCACGGCCTTGGACGGCTTGCCGGCAAGATCCTTTACTGTCTCAATTGCTTTTACGGTACCGCTCACCGATGAATGCACAGGAGCGGAAACAAAACCGGTTGCATTTGCTATGAGCTGGCCGACCTTTACTTTGTCACCCACTGCCACGCAAGGTTCTGCAGGAGCGCCAAGGTGCTGGCCCATAGAGATATATACAGTCTTTGGCAGAGGCAATTTTTCTATTGCCGCATCCTTGCTGATCTTCTTGTCTGCAGGATGAACGCCACCCATTCTGAATGTTCTCATACTCTAATTCTTTTTTTCAACCGGTATATCAACTTTCTTTGCTTCTGGCTCAGACGCAGGTTTAGCCTGTGCCGGAGCGGCAGGCGCTGCTGCCGGGCGTGGAGGGAAGTTCACCTCGTGGATTGCTCCGGTAGGACACTCAACCACGCACTTGCGGCACATGCGGCACTTGGTGTAGTCTATGTAAGCCAGGAAGTTCTCAACTGTAATGGCCTCAAACGGGCAAGTCTTGGCGCACTTTCCACAGCCGATGCAGGCGGCCAGGCAGGCTTTTCTTGCCACGGCTCCCTTGTCCTGGTTGCGGCAGGCTACGTAAACCCTTCTGCCCTTTGGACCTTTGTTCCTGAGTTCTATAATCTGCTTAGGGCAAGTCTTCACGCAAGCTCCGCAGGCGGTACACTTCTCCTCGTCAACTTCAGGAAGTCCCGTCTTAGGATTGATTTTGATAGCGTCAAACTTGCAGGCGGCCTCGCAGTCTCCCCTGCCGAGGCATCCGAACCGGCAGTCTGTGTCTCCGCCATAAAGCGATGCAATCGCGGAGCAGGTGGCAAGACCGTCGTAAACGGTAGTTTTCTTGCGCTTGTCGCAAGATCCGGAACATCTCACGACAGCAACCTGAGGAGCTTTCTCTTCAATAGTCTGCCCCAGAGCCTGGGCAATCTTCTGCATTACAGGATTGCCGCCTACCGGGCAGTGCAAAGAGCCAAGCCCTTCTTTTACTGCTGATTCAGCAAAAGCTCTACAACCTGCCTTGCCGCAACCTCCGCAGTTGGCGCCAGGCAGCAGAGACTCAACGGTGTCGATCCGGGGATCTTCTTCCACCTTGAATTTCTGAGCAACAATGTAGAGCACAATCGCCAGCAGCAATCCCAGGATTGCCAATGTGGCGATAGTAAAGATAATTGTTGTATTCATCAAGTTAATTGTTGGTTATTTCGTCTAAAGGGGACAGGTCAAAACGGATACGGCGCCCGATTTTTCCCCTGAAAAGATATAGTATGACAAAGTATACCGCTATAGCTCCGAGGATGGCCAGACCCGTAACCAATTCGCTTATTCCCAAACTCTGCAAATATAACAAAAAGGTTACTAAAATGATTGCCGGAATGGCATAAACTATCCACACGGCTTTCATTCCGGCGGCCTCGCTCATATTGACGCTGACTTTGTCTCCGACTTTGAAGCTGAGCGGAGACTTATGCTTGACTTCTATGACCTTGTTCTCCATCTCTGACGCAGAGCAAAGTCCCCTGGCGTGGCAGGCGGCGCAGGCGCTTCTGGAGGTGATGGTAACCTTGTATCCGTCTTCCATAACGGCGGAAACCACCCCTTCGTGACCTATCACACCTTTTTGCATTCTACTTGACTTTGGATGTTACGGGATATTTGGTGCCGGAATAGCCCACGAGCCTTCCCTGAACCCTTCCTACAAGAACCGGAGATTCAAAGAAAATCGGAAGCTTGTTTTTGTCGTCGGTGACCCAGATATTCATATCCTCCTTTCCGTCAAACACGTTTCCGGCCACAACCTTTACGGAGAACTTCATTGTATTGAAGGTTCCAAGGCCCTGGATTTTCTTGGTTTCCTTGCCCTGGTAGATGAAGTAGATGTTGTAGATTTCCTTGTCTATGGCAAATTCCAGCGGATATTTCTTTCCGACAGGAGCGTTGTCGAAATTCATTGTCCTGCTCTTGAAAAGGAGGGTCAGGAAATCCATAGTGTTGGCTGTTCCCCTAAGCAGGGTGTCAAAAGGTTCCCTGTCATACTTCTGGGTGCGGGAATTGATGTTGCCGCTCGGAAGGAATACCAGAGTGTTCTTCATCCTGTACTTTCCCTCAGCAGCCGAGCGGTAGAATCTGGAAGGGCGGAGGGTCTTTTCGTTGAAATTGGCTTCAAACCTCTCCCTTACCTTGAAGAACATATCAAAGAACCTGAAAGTCTTGCCTGTAACCAGCACGTTGTAGCTTCCGTTGTTATAAGAAAGAGTACAAGTGGCGTCGCCCACATCCGTAATGACTCCGCCCCAGGTATAATTCAGAACAAAGTTCATTTTCTCTCCGTTTTGGAAAGGATAGTTGTTGTTTTCCTGGGCAAAGGCGCCGGAGAAAACAGCAAGCAAGAATGCGAGAGTGGCAAATCTTTTCATTTCCTTATGTATTTAGTTTCCGTCGTATTCGTCTTCAGCGGTAATGTCAAAGTCTGTAAAGTTTCCGCTGTTAATCTTGGAACCGAAAGACAAGGAACCTGGAGTAATGGAAGGCTGTGCAAAGCTGTCGTTTCTGTCTACAAACTTCATCTGGTTGGCAAGGAACTTCAGCTCTACTTCTCCGGTAGGTCCGTTACGGTGCTTGGCAATTATGACCTCCGTGAGTCCTTTTTCCACATTTATATCTTCAAGTCCGTAATATTCAGGACGGTGCAGGAACAGAACTATATCCGCATCCTGTTCTATGGCTCCGGATTCCCTCAGGTGCGTAAGCTGAGGTTTCTTCTGCCCTCCGGTGGAGGATTCGGCCTGACGGCTGAGCTGCGCAAGTGCTATTACCGGAACGTCCAGCTCCTTTGCAATGGCCTTCAGGGAACGAGAAATTTCCGCAACTTCCTGCTCGCGGTTTCCCTTCAGCTCCTTGCTTCCTGTCATAAGCTGCAGATAGTCTATAATGAGTATCTGCACTCCGCTGGTCTTTACAAGGCGGCGGGCCTTTGCCCTAAGGTCTGCGATGGAAAGAGAAGGAGTATCGTCTATGTAGATCGGAGCTTCCTCCAAAGGCTTCAGGCTGTCTTCCAGCTGGGTCCAGTCTGCCTGAGTCATCTTTACGCTTCCCTTTATCTTGTCAGAAGGCAGACCGCTCTCGGCCACCATAAGCCTTTCAAGCAGCTGGGTAGGAGCCTGTTCCAGAGAGAAGAAGGCTACCGGAATCTTGAAGTCCACAGCCATATTCCTTGCCATAGTGAGCACAAAAGCAGTCTTACCCATTCCTGGACGACCGGCTATAATCACCAGGTCTGAAGGATGCCATCCGTAAGTGACTTTATCCAGAGCCATATAGCCGCTCTGCAGACCCGTCTGTCCTCCCTTGCTTTGAAGCTTTTCCAGGCTGTCCATCTTGGTCTTTATTATCTCAGCGATTGACTGCTCCTTGCGGCTCATATTCTTTTCGCTGAGCTCGAACAGCCTCTGCTGCAGAGTGTTCAAAAGATCATCCACGCTCTCTGATTCGTCATAAGATTTTCTCAGGGAGTCGTTGGTTATGCTTATCATCTCTCTCTGGATGAACTTGTCCACCAGTATCTTGGCATAGTAGTTCACGTGAACTGCGGCACCGATGTCTGAAGTCAGCCTGGTCAGATAGTCCAGACCTCCGGCAGCATCAAAGTCTCCATTGAACTTCAGGCGGTCTGCAACAGTCATCATATCCACCGGCTGGGAAGCATTGCTAAGGTTAGAGATTGCCTTGAATATCAGCCTGTTCTCAGGCTTGTAGAAACACTCTTCCTGAAGAACCGTCATAAGTTCCTCCACGATATCCTGATCCAGCATCATCGCTCCCAGCACGGAAGCTTCCACTTCCGGAGCCTGCGGAACCTTAACCCCGTGCTGCAGGGCAGAGACCTCCAGGTCAACCTCTCCTTTCTTGTTTTTGACTGTCTTTGCCATAAATATCCTTTAAACCAGTTTGTCCAGCGCCCTTCTTACTGCCTTAATTCCTTCTTCCAGCTCCTGATCTGAAATGCAGAGGGGAGGAGCTATCCTGAACGATGTAGGTTGGAAAAGGAACCAGTCTGTAATCACGCCTTCATCAAGTAGTAAATATAGCACTTTTTTCGCTAAATCTTCTCTGCCCAAATCCACCGCTATAAGCAGTCCGGCTGCACGTATCTCCTTTACAGCGGGATGCGAAGAAAGGCCCTCCACAACTTTTCTCGACTTTCTCTCAACATCCCCTACCCAGTCTTTTTCCAGAAGCAGCCTCAGCGATGCAAGGGCGGCTGCGCAGCACACCGGATGCCCTCCGAAAGTGGTGATGTGCCCAAGAGGCGGGTCCTTCTGCCAGCAGGCCATCCTTTCCCGCGATGTAACCATCGCTCCCAGAGGCATTCCTCCGCCCAGAGCCTTGGCCAGCGTGAGGATATCGGGGACCACTCCGTATTTCTGAAATGCAAACATCTTGCCCGTTCTTCCAAAACCGGTCTGCACTTCGTCAAATATCAGCAGGGCGCCTGTGGAATCGCACTTTTTTCTGAGAGCCTCCAGGAAGCCCGGATTAGGGATCTGGACTCCGCCTTCTCCCTGGACCGGCTCCACTATTACGGCTGCCGTTTCTTCTGTTATGACTGAAAGTGAATCAATATCGTTGAACTTGAAATGGTCCACAAGCGGAAGCAGCGGGCGGAAGGCTCCCTTGAAATACTCGCTGTCCATAAGGCTGAGGTTTCCCTGGGTGCTTCCGTGGTAGGCGTTGCAGCAAGCTGCAATCCTGCGTCTTCCGGTAATTCTCTTTGCCAGCTTTATGGCCGCTTCATTGGCCTCGCTGCCGGAATTCACGTAGTAAACGCTCTGGAGATTGTCAGGAAGAATTGAGCACAAAAGGGTGGCGTGCTCTACCTGGGGACTTTGGATCATCTCCCCATAGACCATCAGATGGGCATAATTATCCATCTGGGCCTTTACGGCATCTATGACCTCTCTTCTGGCGTGGCCCACGTTGGAGACTGAAACCCCTGAAATGAAATCCAGATATCTTTTAGTCTCCGTATAAAGAAAAACACCCTCTGCCTTTACTATGCCTAAACCTAGCGGGGAAGAGGATGTCTGTCCTACGTGCTTGAAGAAGAGGTCCCTCAAAGTGTAGGGTCCTTGCTTCATCGCTGATTATTTTTTCTTTGCGGTTTTCTTAGCCGGTTTTGCCTCTTCTGCCTGAGGATTGTCTTCCTCGGCAAAACGTGAGCTTACAAGGATTCTTCCGCAATACTCGCAAACCACAATCTTGCGGCTTTCGTCTATGTCTATCTCCCTCTGAGGCGGAATCTTGTTGAAGCAGCCGCCGCAAGCGCCTCTTACAACGGTTACTACGGCCATCTTGTTGCGGACGTTGGTTCTAACTTTGTTGTAGGCGGCTAGCATTCTGGAATCTATCTGATCCTGATAGCCCTTGCTCTCTTCCTGCAGCTTCTCAACTTCCTTTTCTGTCTCCTTCTCTATGTTTTCCAGCTCCTTGCGCTTTGCGTCCAGGTCTGCCTCGCGGCCCTTCATCTCAACGCCCAGAAGCTCCAGTTCCTCTTTCTTGGTTACCAGGTTCTTTGCTCCCTCGTTGGCCTTCTTCTCTGCCAGCTGGCTTTCCAGCTGCTGGAACTCTATCTCCTTGGAAATGGATTCGAATTCGCGGTTGTTCCTGACGTTGTTTCTCTGCTGCTCGTACTTCTTGATTGCCAGACGGCACTCTTCCATCTCGTTCTTCTTGGCAGCTATGAAGTTTTCTATCTCCTTGATTTCCTTCTGTATGGAAGCCTGCTTGGTCTTCAGGCCGGCTACCTCGTCTTCAAGGTCTCTGACCTCCAGAGGAAGCTCTCCCCTGAGAAGGTAAATGGAATCTATCTTTGAGTCTGTCTGCTGGAGCTTGTAAAGAAGATGGAGCTTCTTTTCCATTTCCAGCGCGTCTGCGTTCTTTGTTGAAATCTGCAGGGAGGTAAAAGTCTCCCCGCTCATTGCAGGATTTTTCTTTGTTGTTGCCATATCAATAATAAAATATCGGGCTGGTGTCAGCCTCGCTCAAACGGGTTGCAAATTTAGGAAAATTTTTCTTAACAATAGACTGAAGAAGGCCTATTGCAGGAAGTTCGCTGAAATGATGGCTCAGATCCACCACCATAAAACCGTCCGGGCAATAGAAGTTATGATGTGTTACGTCTCCCGTCAAAAGAACTTGCGCCCCCGCCCTAACTGCATCAGGTATAGAGCCTTGGCCTCCTCCGCTGCTTACAGCCACCTTTGAAATCTTTCCCTTCAAAGGCTCAGAGGTCCTCAGGCAAGGCACTCCAAACGCCTTCTTTGCAAATGAGATAAACTTGGCGCACGTCATAGGAGAGGGCAGGTTGCCCACTACACCAAATCCGTCATCGCTGAGAGGCTTGCAATCCACAAGCCCCATCTTCTGAGCCATTATATCGTTGAGACCTCCAGCAGCCCTGTCCAGAGGGGTATGGGAAGAATACACTGTTATCCCGTTACGGATTGCCAGCATTATGGCATCTGACCTTACATCCCCTTCCAATATAGAAAGGCAAGGCTTGTGAACTATCAGCGGATGGTGTGTGATTATCATATCGCACCCCTTCTTCACCGCCTCCCGCACCACTTCCAGAGAGCAATTCAGGGCTATCAGCGCGCAATGCACCTCCCCACAAGGGTTTCCTACCGTAAATCCGCTGTTGTCCCACTCTGCCTGAGAAGAAAGCGGGGCAAATCTTTCTATAGCCTCAGCGATTTCAGAGGCTTTGACTGTCTTCTTTTTCTGCATCTTCCGGATAATCTGAAACTGTATCTGAATCTGAACCTGCGCCTGAACCCGCATCCGACTCTCCCTCAAGGTCTTCAGACACTGCCAGGAGTTTTGCCTTTATGCTGCGGAGCTTTTCTATAACCTCAAGCTTGCGGTCTGTTGGGGAAAGATTCTGCTTCATCCTCTGGCGAGCCCCCTCCAGCGTCATTCCAGACTCTTTGACCAGGTGATGAATCATCTTGAAAGTCTCCACGTCCTTGACCGTGAAGAAACGGTTGCCCTTCTTGTTGCGGATGGGCTTTATGAATTGCGGGAAATTGTCTGACCAGAACCTGACCAGCGATGTGCTTTCTCCAAGAATCTTGGATACTTCCCCGATTGTGTAATATAGTTTGCTGCCTTCCTCCATACTCTGCAAATTTAGTCAAGAAAAACGACAATTCGGCAATAAATGTTATTTTTGTACGATTATGCCAAAATATGTGTTTTTGGCAAGGCAAAGAATAGTTTATGGAATCAAGAAAGATAAGAGAAACGTTTCTGGAGTATTTCCGGAGCAAGGAGCACGAGATAGTGCCGAGCGCTCCGATGGTAGTTAAGAATGACCCTACGCTGATGTTCACCAACGCGGGAATGAACCAGTTCAAGGACATATTCCTGGGCAATGCCGCGCCGTTTGCCAAGAGAGCGGCGGACAGCCAGAAGTGCCTCAGGGTTAGCGGGAAACACAACGACTTGGAAGAAGTTGGGCACGACACCTACCATCACACGATGTTTGAGATGCTGGGCAACTGGAGCTTTGGAGACTACTTCAAGAAAGAAGCCATCGAGTGGGGCTGGGAGCTGCTTACCAAGGTGTTCGGAATAGATCCGGGCAGGCTGTATGCTACTGTGTTTGAAGGCTATGAGCCGGACGGCCTGGGCCTGGACGAGGAAGCCAGACAGAGCTGGCTGAAATATCTTCCGGCAGACAGGGTGCTGCTTGGAAACAAGAAAGACAACTTCTGGGAGATGGGAGAGCAGGGACCATGCGGCCCTTGCAGCGAAATTCACATAGACCTCCGCGATGATGCCGAAAGACAGAAAGTGCCTGGAAGAGAATTGGTCAACAAGTCAGATCCTCTGGTAATTGAGATCTGGAACCTGGTATTTATGCAGTACAACAGGAAGGCAGACGGAAGCCTGGAGAAACTCCCTCACAACAATGTAGATACGGGAATGGGATTCGAGAGGCTCTGTATGGCGCTTCAGGGAAAGAAGAGCAACTACGACACAGATGTGTTCACCCCGCTGCTGAATAAGGTTGGAGAGATTGCAGGAGTTGACTATGGATCTGCAGATGAGAAGGTTAGAGTGGCAATGAGAGTGGTGTCTGACCACGTGAGGGCAATAACATTCTCCATTGCAGACGGTCAGCTGCCGTCTAACGTCAAGGCCGGATATGTTATCCGCAGGATTTTGCGCAGGGCTGTAAGATATGCCTACACTTTCCTGGGAGTAAAAGAGCCGCTGCTTTACAAGCTGGTACCTACGCTGGTTGAGCAGATGGGAGATTTCTATCCGGAAATAAGAAAGCAGGAGACTCTGATTTCCAAGGTAATCAAAGAAGAAGAAGACGCGTTCTTAAGAACATTGGAAAGAGGAATCCGTCTGATGGACGAAGTTGTGGCAAAATGCAAGAGCACTGGATCTTCTCTTGTAAACGGAACTGATGCCTTTGTACTTTATGACACTTTCGGATTCCCGATAGACCTTACAGAACTCATTGCAAAGGAAAACGGGCTAGAAGTAGATCTTCCTGGCTTTGAGGCAGAACTCAAGAAGCAGAAAGAAAGAAGCCGCAACGCAGACGCCAAGAAAGAAGGAGACTGGGTATATATATCTGACGCTGAAGAGGAATCCGTATTCACCGGATATGACCACACTTTGGAAGAAGGCGTAAGGATACTCCGCTACAGAGAGGTAAAGACCAAGGGCAAAGACCTCTTCCACATTGTTCTGGACAAGACTCCGTTCTATGCGGAAAGCGGCGGACAGGTAGGAGACAAGGGATGGCTCTGCTCCGCTTCCGGAGAGAAGATTTCGATAGTAAATACGGTAAAGGAAAACGGGCTTTCTATCCACGTGTCCGAGAAACTTCCTTCCGATACCGCAGCCCTGTTAACTGCTCAGATAGATGAAGAAAAGCGGCTTGCAACCACAGCCAACCATAGCGCCACCCACCTTCTGGACTATGCCCTTAGGAAAGTTCTCGGAACTCACATTGAGCAGAAAGGCTCCTATGTAAGCCCTCAGACTCTGAGATTTGACTTCTCCCACTTTGAAAAAGTTTCCCCCGAGAAGCTCCGCGAAGTGGAAAGGCTAGTGAACTCTCTCATCCGCAGAGATATAAAGAAAGAGGAAATGAGGGATATGCCAATCGAGGAAGCCAAAAAACTTGGTGCAATTGCCCTCTTCGGCGAAAAATACGGAGACAAGGTAAGGGTTATCAAGTTCGGCGACAGCATTGAGTTCTGCGGCGGAACCCACATACCTTCCACCGGAATGATAGGCTACTTCAGGATACTCAGCGAAAGCGCCATTGCAGCAGGAGTCAGAAGAATCGAGGCCACCACAGGAAAGAGCGCTGAAGACATTGTATACGCCACGGAAGACCTGATGGCCAGCCTGAAGGAGCTGTTCAAGAATGCCCCTAACCTTATGGACAGCGCAAAGAAGATGATTCTGGAGAACGACCAGCTTAAGAAGCAGGCGGAAGATATGATGAAGGAAAAGGCTACCGCTCTCAAAGACAAGGCAAAGGAACTCGTTGAAAAGATTAACGGAATAGACTTCATACGCGTAAAGGGCCGGTTCCCGGCTGAACTTATGAAGACCGTAGCCTTTATGCTCAGGAGCGAATGCACAAGTACGGTATTTGCAGGCGGTATAACCGATCCGGCAAAGCCAGGACTGGTGCTGATGTACACCGACGACCTGGTGGCTAAGGGAATGAACGCAGGCAAAGACATCCGCCCTGCAGCCAAGTTCATAAACGGAGGCGGAGGCGGACAGCCTTTCTTTGCCAGCGCCGGAGGAAAGAATGTTGAAGGAATAGACGCCGCGCTAGACTGCATAAAGGAAAGTTTAAGCAATTAGGATGGAAGAACAGACTCAGGAGAAGCTGCCTCTAATAAGGAGGATAAAGGAAGCCGTTAAAGGTTTCCTGCGCCAGCTTGGAGTAAAGACTTTGGACGGCTATATGCTGAAGTCTTTCCTGGGTCCATTTGTAGCAGTTTTCTTCATTGTTATCTTCATCCTGATGATGCAGTTCCTGTGGGTATATATCGATGAGCTTGTTGGAAAGGGACTGAGCTTCAAGGTTATTGCCCAGTTTATGCTGTGGGGAAGCTGCACTCTGATTCCTTACGCCCTGCCGCTTGCCACACTTCTGGCTTCCATTATGACAATGGGAACCCTGGGAGAAAACAGCGAACTGCTCAGCATGAAGGCAGCCGGCATTTCCCTCCAGAGAATCCTGAGGCCTTTAAGCTATGTGGCCATAGTGATTGTGGTGGGAGCTTTCTTTGCTTCAAACAACCTTATTCCGGTGGCCTACAACAAGATCTACACCCTTAGAGAAGACATTACCAACACCAAGGAAGAAATCAAGATACCTGTAGGCATATTCTACGACGGAATAGAAGGTTATACCATAAGGGTGGGCGCAAGAGACAAGAATATGCTTATGCATCAGATTATGGTTTACAACCACTCCAAGGAGGGAGGAAACACAGATCTTACCATCGCCGATTCAGGAAGATTCTCAATCACTCCAGACAAGCAGGGTCTTCTCATAACCCTCTACAACGGAGTGAATTATCAGGAGACCAATACCCGCACTTACACAGACACTTCCCTGGCCCTCCAGAGAATCAAATTCACTTTCCAGCAGATTGCCATTCCGCTGGAAAACTATGCTTTCAAAGGCTCAAGCGAAGGCCGCTACAGCCAGGAGGTTATGGCAAAGAACATAACCCAGCTGCGCAAAGACAGAGACTCCCTGACCATAGCAAACGACTCTTCTTTGAACGTGCATACCAAGAGAGCTCTCACCGCAGACTGGCTCGGCCACCAGGACCAGCTGGATACCGCCCGAAACAAAGGATTCCGCAAGAGTCTCAAGAAAGAAGACCTCTATCACTGGAAAACTCGGGGAGACAAGGCTGAAGCCTATTCCACCGTTTACGGAACCCTTAACAACGAGAAGGTTTCCTACAGTTTCTACCACGCCCAGATTTACCAGACAGCCTATCCGCTCAGAAGGACAATCATAGAAACCTTCCGCAAGTTCACCTTAAGCCTGGCCTGCCTGATTTTCTTCTTCATAGGCGCCCCTATAGGAGCCATTGTAAGGAAGGGAGGACTGGGAACACCGGCCATTATCTCCATACTCTTCTTTGTGCTTTACTGGGTTGTAGACATCAGCGGAAAGAAACTTGCCAACGACGGAGCAATCAGCCCGTTCCTGGGAGCCTTCATATCCACTCTGGTGCTTGCCCCGCTGGCAGCGTTCCTGACCTGGAAATGCACCCAGGATTCAGCGGTATTCGATCCGGACAATGCAATGAAAAACGTCAAGAATTTCTTTGGCCGTCTGTTCAACAAGGAAAAGAGAGAGCAATACCGCCAGAAGATGGCCCAGATCCTCAAGAAAGAAGCCGAAAACAACCAATAGAATGGAAAGACATACCAGAATAATTTATATGGGTACGCCGGAGTTTGCGGTTGCCCCTCTTAAGGCATTGCTGGATGCGGGATACGAAATCCCCGCAGTGGTGACCGTACCGGACAAGCCAAAAGGAAGGGGCCTTCAGATGGCTCAGAGCGATGTCAAGAAGTTTGCCTTGGAAAGAGGCGGCATAGATATTCTCCAGCCTGAAAAGCTCCGCGATGAATCTTTCCTCAAAAAGCTGGAAAGCTACAACGCAGACCTTTTTATTGTAGTGGCTTTCAGGATGCTGCCAGAGGTTGTGTGGAAGATGCCAAAGAAGGGAACCTTCAACCTCCACGCTTCTCTGCTTCCTAAATTCAGAGGCGCAGCCCCTATCAACTGGGCCGTAATCCAGAGGGAAAAAGAAACCGGAGTTACCACTTTCTTCATAGATGAAAAGATAGATACCGGAAGCATACTTCTCCAGCAAAAATGCCCTATTGAAGAAAGGGAAACTGTTGAAACTCTTCACGACAAACTGATGGAAATGGGTTCTGCCCTTGTGGTAAAGACTGTGCAGGAGCTTGAAAACGGGACAATTGCTCCGCAGCCTCAAGATGCTTCAGCTCTGACTGAAACCACAGCCGCGGCACCAAAGCTCAACAAGACAAACTGCAGGATAGACTGGAGCAAAACGGCAGAAGAATGTGACGCTCTGGTAAGAGGCCTTTCTCCATACCCCGCAGCTCTTGCAACAATGCAGACAGGAAGCGGAGAAACTATCGAGATGAAAATCTTTGCTTCGGAAGTATCAGACAAAAAAGGCTCAAAGGCAATAATAACAGACAAGGCCATCTTTGTTCCTTGCTCTGACAAGATGCTTGAGATCACCTCTTTGCAGCCTGCCGGAAAGAAAAGGATGGGAGCGGTGGACTTTATAAACGGGCACAAAAATCTTGTGGGAGATGAAAACATCCGCTTTATCTGAAAAGACAATTGTCATTCTCTGCGACGGGGATTTCCCTTCAAGGGGTCCTGGTCTCAGCCTTATCCGCAAGGCTCAGAGAGCAAAGAAGAGCCATACCGTAATCGCCTGTGACGGAGCAATCCTGAGTCTTCTGAAAAACGGGATGAGCGCAGACTGGATTGTGGGCGATATGGACACTCTGCCAAAGAAATACCAGGCCAAGTTCAAGGACATAATCCACAAAGAAGAAGAACAGGATTTCAACGACCTTTGCAAGGCCTTCCGCTTTTCACTCGGCATTCTGGAAAAATACATCGCTGAGCAGAAAAGGAAAACAGATTACTCAATCATAATTCTAGGGGCGACCGGAAAAAGAGAAGACCATGCTCTCGGCAACATCTCTTATCTTCCTGTTTTTGCAGAAAAGCTCAAGGAAAAGTTTCCGAAGGAAAGCGTAACGGTCTCCGCCGTAACAGATTACGGTGTATTTGTTCCTATATTGGACACAACGCGCCTGAAGGGAGAGCCGGGAGACAGAATATCCATCTTTGCCTTTGACCAGACTCTAAAGATAAAATCTCAGGGCTTGGAATACAAAACAGACGATGTTACTTTCAACCTTTGGTGGAAAGCTACTCTTAACACATTCAAAAAGCGGGATGCGCTGCTTGAATTCAGCCATCCCGCCTATGCGCTTCTGTATTTCCCGTATTAAGCCAGGAACATACCAACCATTGCGGCAGAAACCAATGCCACCAAGGCTGCGCCGAGCAAGGCCCTGATTCCGTATTCGCCGAGTATAGACTGCTTGTTAGGCGCCATTCCTCCAACGCCTCCGATTATGATTCCGATAGAGGCGAAGTTTGCAAATCCGCAAAGAACATAAGTTGCCATCACAATAGACTTAGGAGAAGAGAATACGCTGTTCTGGAGCATATCCGCAAGAGAGCCGTATCCTATGAACTCTGTGAGGATCAGCTTTTCTCCAAGAAGCCTTCCTACATATCCTATATCTCCGCTCGGAACTCCGATTAGCCAGATTACAGGATAGAAGACATAAGAGAGTATGCATTCAAGGCTGAGGTCTGTATATCTTCCGTCTGTTACGGCCGTAATCCAGCGGTCCATAGCAGGGAAGCTTATGATGTTGAGAATGTAGTTTACTCCGGCAATCAAAGCGTAGAACACCAGAAGCATTGCTGCCACGTTTGCGGCAAGCTTGAGGCCCTGGGTGGTTCCTATTGATATGGCGTCCAGCACGTTGCTTCCGAGTTTCTCCTTAGATACCTGAACGGAGTTGTCTATCTGGTCTGTCTCAGGCTTGAGGATCTTGGCCATTGCGATAGCTCCAGGAGCGGCCATCACAGATGCGCTCAGAAGGTGCTTTGCAAACTCTACCGTCATATCCGGATCTCCGCAACCCAGCATTCCGATGTAGGCCGCCAGCACTCCGCCGCTCATCGTTGCCATTCCGGAAACCATAATCAGCATTAGCTCGCTTCGGCTCATTCTAGGAATATACTCCTTTACCATCAGAGGAGCCTCTGTCTGGCCCAAGAACACATTACCGGCGCAAGACAAACTCTCGGCTCCGGAAACGTTCATAAGCTTTGTCATAATCCAGCCCATGCACCATACAATCTTCTGGAGAATTCCCAGGTAGAACAGAAGGCTGGTAAGTGCTGAGAAGAAGATGATGGTAGGAAGAATCTGGAATACGAAGATATAGCCGATTCCGCCAGTATCCATCAGCGGGCCAAACAGGAAGTCCGCGCCCGCCTTGGTCCAGCCTAAGACTGCCACAAAGCATTTTCCGAATACCTCAAAGAATTTCTGCACAGGAGGGAACATCAGCACGGAGAAAGCGATTATGAACTGCAGCAGCAGAGCCATTCCAACTGTCTTCCAGTTAACTTTCTTGCGGTCTGTTGAGCATAGCCAGGCTATCAGCACTATGACTGCAATTCCCAGGATTCCCTTTGCAATTGAACCGAAACTGAAATGAAGTTTCTTCTCATCGAGAATCTTGGCAAACATCTCCTTGCGTTTTGCAAGAGCATCTGTGTTTTCTTCCACAGCTGGTTCTTCTGCAGAAACAGATGGCTTCTCCCCTATGGCCTCATCAGCAGGATCTGTAACCTGCGCTGCAGCGGCAACCTGCTCTGTTGCCTGAGGCTCAGGCTCCGTCTGAGGAGTAACGGCTGCGTTGACTATGCCGCAAATAAAACCAACGGCAATTATCACCAGCGCAACCTTCAGAAACTTAGGCCCCATAAAACCTATACGTGGCCCGTCTTTCTTTGTAGTGTTCTTCATATGTGGTTTGTTTTGATTTTCCGGTTTGATCCGATTAACTACAAATATACAATTTTTCGTACTTTTGCCGTGTATGTTTTTCCAAGTCTTAGGCAATAATCCAGACAGCTGGGCAAGGGCAGGAGTTCTCCACACAGATCACGGAGACATTCCCACCCCTATCTTTATGCCCGTGGGCACGGTTGGAAGCGTAAAGGGAGTATATCATAGAGATCTTGTTGAAGACATCAAGGCCAAGATAATCCTCGGCAACACATATCATCTTCTGCTCAGGCCGGGAACTGACCTGATAAACAAGGCCGGAGGGCTTCACAAGTTCGTAAGCTGGGACAGGCCTATTCTCACAGACAGCGGCGGATTCCAGGTTTTCTCCCTTGCCGCAAGAAGGAAAATCACTGAAGAAGGCTGCACTTTCCAGTCTCACATAGACGGATCGCGCCACATCTTCACGCCGGAAAACAACGTTGACGTGCAGAGAATGATAGGAGCAGACATTATTATGGCCCTAGATGAATGCACTCCGGGAACAGCTGATTTCCAGTATGCCAAGAAGTCTATGGACAGAACCAACCGCTGGCTTCAAAGATGCATTGCAAGGTTCAAGGAAACCGAGCCGCTTTACGGCTACCGCCAGTTCTTCTTTCCGATTGTGCAGGGCTGCATCTATCCTGAACTGAGAAGGGAGGCCGCCAGAATTGTCGCCGATGCAGATATGGACGGCTGCGCCATTGGAGGCCTCAGCGTGGGAGAGCCAACGGAAAAAATGTACGAGATGCTGGACGTGCTGAAGGAAGAACTGCCAAAGGACAAGCCTAGATACCTTATGGGAGTAGGAACCCCTGCCAACATATTGGAAGGCATAGACCGCGGAGTGGATATGTTCGACTGCGTAATGCCTACAAGAAACGGAAGAAACGGAATGCTCTTCACCTGGGAAGGCACCATCAACATAAAGAACAAGAAGTGGGCGGAAGATTTCTCCCCGATCGATCCTCAGGGCACGTCATTTGTAGACCATACTTACACCAAAGCATACCTGAGGCATATGTTCATAGCGGGAGAGATGCTGGGAGCCCAGATAGCAAGCTACCACAACCTGGCCTTCTATCTGGAACTGGTGACAAAGGCAAGGGAACACATCATTGCAGGAGACTTCAAAAAGTGGAAAGAGGATACTGTTGTAAAACTATCGCGGAGGATTAGCTAAACAATGAACCTGAGCAGAGAGCACATAAAACAAAGCATAAAGGACTTCAAGCCGCAGATTACCACCATAGACCGGTACATCATAAAGAAGTTCATCGGCACCTACGTGGTGGCGCTTCTGCTTATCATCGGCATTGTAATAATCTTTGACCTCAGCGAAAAAGTAGACAAGTTCGTCACCAACCAGGCGCCTCTTAGACTGATTGTCTTCCAGTACTACGCCAACTTCATCCCGTATTTCGTGAATATGTTCAGCCCGATGTTCGTCTTCATCACGGTGATTTTCTTCACTTCCAAGATGGCGGCCAACACGGAGATCATAGCCATTCTGGCTGGAGGTATTTCTTTCAAGAGGCTGATGTGGCCGTACTTTGTTTCGGCTACGGTGATTGTGCTTTGCTCCCTGGTTCTGAACCTTTATGTCATTCCTCCTTGCAACAAGGGAAGAATCGCGTTCGAGCAGAAATACGTCAAGAAGAAATACGAGAACTTCTCACGCAACGTCCATTACCAGATAAGCCCGGGCAACTTCCTCTATGTCCAGAGTTTTGCCCCAAGCAACAACACAGCTTACGGCTTCTCTCTGGAAACCATTAACGGCCACGAAATAACTTCCAAGCTCAGCGCCACGGAAGCCCAGTGGGACTCCACCTTCCAGGGATGGAAACTCAAGGACTACATCCTCCGCACATTTGAAGACGGAGTTGAAAATGTGAAGACCGGACCTAAGCTGGATACCGTAATAGCCGTTACAGTAGAAGATTTCTACAGAAGGAAAAACACCGTGCAGACTCTTCCGGACGGCCAGCTCAGAAGGCTTATCAGAGACCAGAAAATCCGTGGAGACAAAGACGTAATGTTCTCGCTTATAGAGCAGAACGAAAGGTGGGCCATGCCGTTTGCGGCATTTATCCTTACGCTTATCGGAGTGAGCTTGTCTTCTGTAAAAAGAAGAGGAGGAATCGGTCTTAACATAGGAATCGGAATAGCCCTCAGCTTCTCCTACATCCTGTTTATGAGATTCAGCCAGATGTTCGTCTACTCCAACACTCTGCCGCCGTTTATCGCCATCTGGATGCCGAACGTCCTCTACCTGATAATCGCTATCTACCTTTACCGCATCGCCCCTAAATAATCCTGCAGAAACGGCACAAGTGCTCCCGGCTTCCTTAGAAAATAGAAACAGACATTAGTTTTCTGCCCAGATTATGCAAGGCAGTTTCAATCTTACCCACTTGTTTACTAGATATTGCAAAGTCTCCGCGCTTGTAATGTCTTAGCAGGGAAGAATTAACACCTGCAATCTTTGCAAATTTGGTCAGATTAAGACAGTCAAGTTCATCCAAAACAGATGAAATATCATACCTATATTCAAATGTGGAATCTATCAACTCTTTAGGAACAGACAAGCCTCTTTCCGGATAAGTGCTCTTGATTTCTTTCAGAGTATTGAAAAAATCTTCTTTCGCCTCAGCAACACTCTTGCCGCTGCCTATAATGATTCCACTTTTAAGCCCGTCACTATAAACGGAGTAGCCTCTTTCATCCCTTTCAATTATCACATTCATATACGTCTATCACTCCACTTCATTATTTGTTTGACGGTTTAAAGTTAACACAAATTTGTGATAATGCAAAATTTGCATAATCTTTCTTTTGCCGCAAACATAACGGGAGAACACTTAATTATCCGAAATTTATCCGGATATAATCGATTATAATCGTTTAAAAGAAAAAGAAACAGATTTGGGTTAGAACCTGAATCCGCAGGTAAGCATCAAAAAAGCAAAATGTGTGGAGCCGTTGATGTTATATTCAGGATATTTTTTCCTCATATCATGAAAGCCATAGCTGCCCTCCAGCCCCCAAAGCCAGTGTTTACCGCTTTCAAGAAACAAGCTTGGATGCAGCGTAATGTCACAAGATTTGTATTTGGTCTTGTGATTCAGCCCGTAATCAGGATTTGCATCATAATAATATTCCCCACTATGAGTAAAAAACATCAGCTCAGGGCCCAACCCGACAATCATTTTTGTACCTCCCGATGTCTGAAAGTGATATCTTGCCGCACAAATCACGTTAAAGCCGGAAGAAAATTCTGTGTCAGCCTGAGCCCTTATTCCGATCTCAGGCATAACAGACCATTTGTCATTTACCCAGACATCAGCACCGTAAGATGCGCCCACGGCAAATCCGCCATCGCCATCATAACTTTCGCTGCCTAACAGGAACACTGCTCCCGCACCAATCTTAACTATATGGTCAACATTGTTGATCTTCTGCCCCCTAACATCAATAACAGCAACAGCCAGCAATGCAACCAACAGTGTAAAAGATTTAGTTTTACCAGTTTTCATAGCTTATCAGTTTTTTCAGTACTCCCCTCTCTCGACTTTTGCCTTGCAGACTTTAAGCATATCGTCTATCATTTCCTGCAAGCCCCATTTCGGGTTCCAGCCCCATTCTTCTCTTGCGCAGCTGTCATCCATAACGTCCGGCCAGCTTGCAGCGATTGCAGCTTTCACAGGATCTATCTGATAGTCCCAGGTGAAAGTTGGGATTCTCTTCTTTATCTCGATGAAGAGCTCTTCAGGAGTGAAGCTCATAGATGCGATATTGAAGGAATTTCTGTGGATAAGCTTAGAAGGGTCAGCCTCCATCAGCTGGGTTGTAGCCTCCAGAGCGTCAGGCATATAGAGCATATCCATATAGGCATCCTTTGGAACGGTGCAAGTGTATTTTCCGTTCTTTACAACCTCGTAGAAAACTTCCACTGCATAGTCTGTAGTTCCGCCGCCAGGAAGGCATCCGTTGGAAATGATTCCTGGGAAGCGCACGCTACGGGTATCCACGCCGAATCTCTTGTGATAGTAATCGCTGAGGAGCTCTCCGCTTACCTTGCATACTCCATAGATGGTATCAGGCCTCATTATGGTGTCCTGAGGCGTCTTGTAATGCGGGGTGCTGTTGCCGAAAGCGCCTATGGATGAAGGGGTAAAGAGAGCGCACTTGAATTCTCTCGCAAGGTTGAGGGAGTTAAGAAGGGCTCCCATATTGATCTTCCAGGCAAGGTCAGGATTCATCTCTCCCTTTGCGGAAAGCAGAGCCACAAGGTTGTAAATCCCGTCTATGCCAAACTTTTTTATTGCCGCGCCATACCCCTCAAAATCAAGAGCGTCCAGCTGTATGGCGGTGCAGGTTTCGGAAAGTCTCTTTACGACTTCCGGCCTTACTTCCGCGGCAATTACGTTATCCGCTCCGTATGTTTTCTGAAGATGAGGAACCAGTTCCGTTCCAATCTGTCCGCCAGCGCCTACAACCAATATCTTTTTCATATGACTTTCTTGTTTTCTCTATAAACCTTAAAGCAATTTCCGATTTTGCAGAACAAAATTAATAAAAATCTTTGTCCTTATCTTAAATAATTAGAGAAATGCTATTATGCTTTATTTCGTAAATTTGTTGGAATGAATGAAAACTCCGCGATAATTGCAAAGGCAGATGAATTGTGGAACGGCATCCAGAAGATGGCCCGGGAGCTGGGCTTTGCAGATTGCGGATGCGCCAGGATTGTACCTCTGGACGGAAGCCCCGAGGCCAGGAGATACCAGGAAGCGGAGAAAAACGGACAGTTCGGCAAGATGGAATACCTCAGCAGGAATGTGGACAAGAGGATGGATCCGTCTCTTCTTCTTCCGGGAGCAAAAAGCGTAATTGTTTTCCTTGCCCCGTTCTCAAGCGCGGAAGGCTTCTGCCAGACAAAAGACGGACTCAAGTTTTCTGAATACGCTCTGGGAGAAGACTACCACAAGATCATAAAGGACAAACTATACCGGATTGTTTCTTTAATTGAAGAAAATACGGGAGAAAAGAAAAGCTGCAGAGTGTTCACCGATTCGGCTCCCGTAATGGAAAGAGCCTGGGCTTTAAGGGCCGGACTGGGATTTATAGGCAAGAACAATTTCCTGATTAGCCCAAAAGCGGGAATAAAGAATTTCCTAGCCGTCATCCTGACCAGGGCGGAACTGCCTTATACAGATAAAACGGTTCCAAACGGATGCGGACAATGTACCCGTTGCCTAGATGCCTGCAAGCGGAAAGCGCTCTATGCGCCACTCAAGGTTGACGCATCCAAATGCCTGTCATACAAGACTATCGAAGAACCGGTGGGCGAGGCGGACAAAGAGCGGACAAACGAACAGTCAGAGAAATGGGTTTTCGGCTGCGATGACTGCATGAACGCCTGCCCCTGGAACCGTTTCAACAAGACTGGATGGAAGGAATTCTCTGCCAACAGAGAGTTTCTGGCAGGGCTGACAAGAGAAAATTGGGAAGAAATGACAGAAGAAGTTTTCAGAGAAAGGTTCAAAGAAACTCCCCTTTTTAGAGCCGGCCTTGAGAAAATAAAACATAATATATCGCGATGAAAATACTGACTCCCGTAGAGATTCCGAAACCGGAAAAGATGATAGACTATTCTTCCAGGATACTGACTCTTGGAAGCTGCTTTGCAGACCAGTTGGGACAGATGCTGAAGATGTACGGCTTTGACTGTATGGTTAATCCCTTTGGCACACTCTACAACATCTGTTCTGTATACAATTCTCTTATGAGGCTTGGAGCTGTTTCCGGTCTTTTAAGGAGCCAGGATAATCCTCTGTTTTCCAAAGAAGACGTGTTCTTGCGCCCCGATGGAAGATTTGTTACCTGGAGCCATCATTCCAGATGCGCGCTTAAGGAAAGCGAAGGCTTTACATCAGAAGATTTCCTCCAGAAAGCAAACCAAGACCTTAAGGCAGCAGCGGAATTCTTCCTTAAGGCAGATACTGTAATCATCACCCTTGGAACTTCTTATGTGTTCAAGCTAAAGGGAACGGAGTTCGTGGTTTCCAACTGCCATAAAATGCCGGCAAAGGATTTTGAAAGAGTATTTGTTCCGTCAGAAGACGCTGAAAACTTGATCAGCCAGATATGTGCAATGTTTCCGCAGAAACGCTTCATTTTCACAGTTAGCCCTATCCGCCACCTTGCAGACGGAGCCCACGGCAACAACCTGTCAAAGAGCGCTTTGCTGCTGGCAATAGACAATGCTGGGGCAGAGTATTTTCCGTCATATGAAATAATGCTGGATGAACTCCGAGACTACCGATGGTATGCGGAAGATATGATTCATCCTTCAGATGCCGCAATAAAGTATATCTTTGAAAAGTTTTCAGAGGCTTTCATCGCTGAGATTTGCAAAGAAAAAATGCAGCAGGAACTGAAAAACTACAAAGCATCTCAACACCAGATAAAATAAAAACCAACCGATATGAAAAAGTTTTTACTCTCTATGATTATGCTGCTGGGCATTGGCGTTTCTGCCTTTGCCGGCAAGATCGTTACAGACAGCATCTATTCCAAGACGCTGAATTTTACGCACAAGTACAATGTTTACCTTCCGGACGGATATGACAAGTCTGACCAGAAGTATCCAGTGGTTTACCTTCTCCACGGAATGTACGGCGGATATTCAGACTGGGCAAAGATGGGAAATATGAAACTGGTTGCGGACGAGCTGATTTCAAGTGGCGAGGCCTGCCCTATGGTGATTGTTATGCCTAATGCCGGAGATTGGGACATCTACAAGGTGCAGAACGGTTATTTCAATATTCCGGGATGGAATTACGAAGACTTTTTCTTCAAGGAATTCATGCCTGAAGTGGAGAGCAAATACAGGATTCTCGGAGATAAATATCACCGTGCGATTATGGGCCTGAGTATGGGCGGAGGAGGATGCGTTGTCTATTGCCAGAAGCATCCGGAGGATTTCTGCGCCTGCTACGCTATGAGCGCCTGGCTGGATACCAAGAGCCTGAACGATGAAAAGGCCGACAAGGGAGATATGCTCTATACGCTCAACCGCAGTGTGAGAGAGAATTCCGCGCTCGACTTTGTAGAGAATGCAGACGCGGCAACGGTTGAAAAACTCAGAAGCATTAAATGGTTCATCGATTGCGGAGATGAGGATCATCTTCTGGATCAGAACGTTACCTTCTACCAAAAAATGAGGGCAAAGAAAATCAAGGCCGAATTCAGGGTGAGAAACAGCGGTCACAACTGGGAATACTGGCACACTGCTCTAAGGCTCGCCCTTCCGTTTGCATCGCGGAGCTTTGGCAAATAAATTGTGCTAACTTTGATTTAAACTATCACGATTATGAAAAAATACTTTCTCTTTTTGATTGTTCTGCTAGCCTTCTCTGTATTCGCTAATGCGAGCAAGGTGGTAACAGACAGCATTTACAGCAAAAACCTGAATTGCTGGCAGAAATACAATGTATATCTTCCTACCGGATTTGAAAAGTCCGAAAAGCAATATCCTGTGGTTTATCTGCTTCACGGCTTGTACGGAAGCTATTTTAACTGGGATAAATCTGGAAATATGAAACTTGTGGCAGATGAGCTCATAAGTTCAGGTGAAGCCGATGAAATGGTTATCATTATGCCTAACGCCGGAGATTACGATGTGAGAAACTACCAGAATGGCTATTTCAACGTGGTAGACTGGCCTTACGAGGACTTCTTCTTCAACGAATTGCTTCCGGCTGCCGAGAAGAAATACAGAGTAATCGGCGACAAGGAGCACCGCGCAATTATGGGCTTGAGTATGGGCGGAGGCGGAAGTGTAGTCTATTCCCAAAGGCATCCCGATATGTTCTCTTCCTGCTATGCAATGAGCGCCTGGCTAGACAACAAGATGGGCGAGGTTGCAGGCAACAACCAGAAGAAAGACAAGCTTTATATAGTTTGCGAAAGTGTATCTGAGCACTCCGCCATCAACTTTGTTGAAAAGGCAGATGATGCAACAATTGCAAAGCTCAGGACCGTGAAATGGTTTATAGACTGCGGAGACGATGACTTTTTGATGGATCTGTCCGTTCTGCTTTACCAGAAGATGAGAGACAAGAAAATAAAGGCTGAACTCCGCATCCGCAACGGAGTGCACAACTGGGAATACTGGCATACGGCCCTAAGGATGGCCCTTCCGTTTGCTTCCCGCAACTTTGCCAAGTAGACTCTTGATTTAAACAACAAAAAGCCGCAACCTTTCGATTGCGGCTTTTTTCGTAGGTCAGGTTTTATGACCTTCTTGGTCGCTGAGGCTTATTCTGCCTTTGGTTCCTCTGCCTTAGGCTCTTCAGCCTTTGGAGCGGCTTTCTTGGCGCGGCTTCTTCTGGTAGTGGTCTTCTTCTCAGCCTTAACTTCCTTCTCTACAGGAGCAGCGGAGAAATCAACCAGCTCGATGTAAGCCATATCGGCTGCATCGCCGGCACGGAAGCCTGTCTTCAGAATGCGGGTGTATCCGCCTGGACGGTCTGCAACCTTAGGGGCAACTGTACGGAAGAGCTCGGTAACTGCCTCTTTCTGCTTGAGGTAGCTGAAAACAACACGGCGGTTGGCTGTGGTGTCGTTCTTGCTCTTTGTGATCAGCGGCTCAACATATTCCCTCAGAGACTTTGCCTTTGCAAGCGTAGTTTCGATATGCTTGTTCAGGATAAGTGAAGAAGCCATGTTGGCGAGCATTGCCTTGCGGTGACCGCTCTGACGTCCAAGATGATTTACTGCTTTATTGTGTCTCATTTCTCAATCTATTTTTCGATGTTATACTTGCTGATGTCCATTCCGAAGTGCAGGCCGTGCTTGTCAACCAGAGCCTCAATCTCGGTCATAGACTTCTTTCCGAAGTTGCGGAACTTCATAAGCTCGCTCTTCTGGTGTGATACGAGGTCTGCGAAAGTCTCGATATCGGCTGCCTTGAGGCAGTTGATAGCTCTGACGCTCAAATCCTGATCGGTGAGCTTATTGTTCAGGAGCTGACGCATTCTCATATCGTCTTCGTTGAGAGCGTTCTCTTCAGTCTTTCCAGGATCATCTATCTCGATCTTGTCTTCGGAGAAGAGCATAAAGTGATATATCAGAATCTTTGCGGCCTCCAGAAGGGCATCCTTAGGATTGATGCTTCCGTCTGTGGTGATTTCAAGGGAGAGACTCTCATAATCTGTCTTCTGCGCAATACGGCAAGGAGCCACCACGTATTTGACGTTGATTATTGGAGTGAAGATGGAATCTATAGCTATAGTTCCCAGAGGAGCGTTCTCAACCTTGTTTTCCTCAGCAGGCACCCAACCCCTTCCCTTTCCAATGGTAAGGGTGATTACCAGCTTGACAGACTCTTCCATAGAGCAGATATGCTGCTCAGGATTCAGAACCTTGAAAGAGGAAAGCTTCTTGGATATATCATCGGCGGTAAACTCTTTCTTACCCCCAATCGTAAATGTCACGGCTTCGCCTTCTTCTGTCTCAATCATCCTCTTGAATCTCACCTTCTTAAGGTTGAGGATAATGTCAATGACTCCCTCGATTACTCCAGGGATGGTGGCAAACTCGTGGTCTACGCCCTCGATCTTCACGGATGTGATGGCAAAGCCTTCGAGGGAGGAGAGCAGAACTCTTCTGAGCGCGTTGCCTATGGTAATGCCGTATCTAGGTTCGAGAGGTTTGAATTCGAACTTTCCTACGGTATCCGTAGATTCAAGCACCAGAAGCTTTTCGGGTTTTTGAAATGCTAATATCGCCATATTTTCAGTTTTTATTTAGAGTAGAGTTCGACGATGAGCTGCTCGTTGATGTTCTCAGGAATCTCGGTTCTGTCTGGCAGGTTGAGGAACTTGCCTTCCAGTTTCTCAGGATTCCACTCGAGCCAGGAGTAATGAGCTGGGGAAGATGCAAGGGAAGCCTGCACTACCTCGAGGCTCTTTGACCTCTCTCTTACTCCGACGATATCGCCTGGCTTAACGTGAGCTGAAGGAATGCCCATTACATTGCCGTTGAGGACAATGTGACGGTGGCTCACCAGCTGGCGGGCAGCTGCTCTTGTAGGAGCGATGCCAAGTCTGTAAACGATGTTGTCCAGTCTTGATTCAAGGAGCATAATCAGGTTCTCACCCTTAACTCCCTTCATTCTGGAAGCCTCTGTATAGAGGTTGCGGAATTGACGCTCGAGAACTCCGTAGGTGTATTTAACCTTCTCTTTCTCCTTCAACTGAGTACCGTACTCAGAAACTTTCTTTCTTTTCTTTGCGGCACCGTGCTGGCCGGAAGGGTAGTTCTTGTTGTCTCTTACCCTCTTTTCATATGCCTTGTCAGGTCCGTAAATAGGCTCGCCAAACTTGCGGGCGACCTTTGTCTTTGGTCCAGTATATCTAGCCATATTCTTATACGATTAATCAGTTAAACTCTACGGCGGCCCTTTGGACGGCAACCATTGTGAGGAAGCGGAGTAACGTCTACGATCTCGGTTACTTCGATACCTGCGTTATGAATGGCCCTGATGGCGGACTCGCGGCCTGCGCCAGGACCCTTTACAAATGCCTTTACCTTGTGCAGACCTGCGTCAACGGCAACCTTTGCACAATCTTCAGCAGCTACCTGAGCTGCGTAAGGAGTGTTCTTCTTGGATCCTCTGAAGCCCATCTTTCCGGCTGAGGACCAGCTGATAACCTGACCCTTAGAATTGGTCAAGGTTACTATAACGTTGTTGAACGTAGAGGAGATATGGGCCTGACCCACAGCGTCTACCTTTACAACTCTCTTTCTGTTTGATACTACTTTCTTTGCCATAATCTAAGTCCTCCCATTATTTGGTTGCCTTCTTCTTGTTGGCAACGGTCTTCTTCTTGCCCTTGCGGGTACGGGCGTTATTCTTAGTGCTCTGACCTCTTACAGGCAGACCCAGTCTATGACGGATACCTCTGTAACATCCGATATCCATAAGACGCTTAATGTTCAGCTGAGTGGCGGTACGGAGCTCGCCCTCAATCTTATACTCGTCTGCAATCGTCTTTCTTATTGCAGCAATCTGGTCATCTGTCCAATCCTGCACCTTGATGTTGCGGTCTATGCTGTTTTTATCAAGGATTTTTTGGGCAGAACTGCGACCAATTCCGAAGATATAGGTAAGACCTATCTCTCCCCTTTTGTTTTTTGGTAAATCTACACCGGCTATACGTGCCATATTCTATTGATTGGTTTGATTTGATAAATTTTTATCTGTTTTACAATCCTTTACAGGGAAATCTTATCCCTGACGCATCTTGAACTTAGGGTTCTTCTTGCAGATGATGTAAACGCGACCCTTGCGTCTTACGATCTTGCAATCTTCGCTGCGCTTTTTTACTGAAGCTTTGACTTTCATTGTATCTTGATTTTTTTGATTTATTCTTTATAAGCCGATTACATTATTTGTATCTGAAGGATATACGGCCTTTGGTAAGGTCGTAAGGAGACATCTCCACCTTAACCCTGTCTCCAGGAAGAATCTTGATGTAGTGCATCCTCATCTTGCCTGAAATGTGGGCCAAGATCACCGGACCATTGTCCAGTTCCACTTTGAACATTGCGTTGGACAGAGCTTCCAGTATTACGCCGTCCCTTTCAATAGCTTCTTGTTTTGCCATATCAGTATTCCTTGATCTTTTTAATGTAATCGAATGTAGTCAATATATCCGGCTTGCCTTTCCTTACGGCAACGGCAAACTCAAAATGGGCAGATTTCTTTCCGTCTGCGGTAGCCACTCCCCAACCGTCTTTCTTCTCGTAAACTTCCTTGGCTCCCGCGTTTATCATAGGCTCTATGCAAATAACCATTCCTTCGCGGAGTTTCTTTCCGCTGCCGGGTTTTCCGTAGTTGGGAACCATCGGATCCTCGTGCATGTCTCTTCCCAGCCCGTGGCCCACAAGCTCTCTTACTACAGAGAAGCCTCTGGCCTCGCAATATGACTGAATGGCATGCCCAATGTCTCCGGTTCTGTTCCCTTCCACGGCTTTCTCAGCGCCAAGAAGAAGACTCTCCTCTGTTGTCTTGAGAAGGAGAGCTGTCTCCTCATCCACTTCTCCTACAGGAAAAGTGTAGGCTGAATCTCCATAGAAACCCTTGTAGACGGTACCGCAATCCACCGAGATGATATCACCCTCCTGAAGTACATAGCCATCGGGTATCCCGTGCACTACCATATCGTTGACACTCAGGCAGAGCGTTGCCGGAAAACCTCCGTACCCCAGAAAGCCTGGCACCGCTCCGTGATCTCGGATAAAGGTTTCGGCAATCTTGTCGAGCTGCTTGGTTGTAACACCAGGAGTTACGTGCTTGCCTACCTCTGCCAGGGTTTTGGACACCAGGATGGCGTTCTCTCTGAGAATCTCAATCTCTTCCGATGTCTTGTAGTGAATCATCTTATATTGGCTTCAACGACTTATAACTGTCTGCTATCTTCCCTTTAACCTTCCGGTCTTGGTAAGTCCGTCATAATGCCTCATCAGCAGATGGCTTTCTATCTGCTGCAGCGTATCCAGCACAACTCCCACCATAATCAGCAGGGATGTGCCGCCGTAGAACTGTGCAAACTGGTTGTTAACTCCAACTATCATTGCAAGTGCAGGAAGGATACCTACGATTGCAAGGAAGATGGAACCAGGCAGGGTAATACGGGACATTATAGAGTCTATGTACTCGGCTGTCTGCTTGCCAGGCTTTACGCCAGGGATGAAACCGCCGTTCTTCTTCATTTCCTCTGCCATCTGTGTTGGATTGATGATGACAGTAGTGTAGAAGTAAGTGAAGATGATAATCAGGAATGCGAATACCGCATTGTACCAGAATCCCTTCACGTCTGAGAACGTGGCTGCAAATCCTCTAGTGGCCTCAAAGCGTGAGAACATCAGCGGGAACATCATAAGAGCTTGGGCGAAAATGATAGGCATAACATTGGCAGCATTGATCTTCAGAGGGATGTACTGTCTTACGCCGCCATACTGCTTATTGCCTACGATCCTCTTTGCATACTGTACAGGAACCTTGCGGGTACCCTGAACCAGAGCGATTGTAAGAGCGAAGACAATGAACAGGAGAATGAACTCAACGATCAGCATCAGAGGACCTCCGACACTGGCGTTCATTCTGGTTCCGATTTCAGCTATCAGGGCGTGAGGCAATCTGGCCACGATACCGATCATAATGATCAGTGAAATACCGTTGCCGATGCCGCGGTCCGTGATTCTTTCGCCGAGCCACATAATGAACATGGTTCCTCCGATAAGCACCAGTGTAGCAAACAGATTGAAGGAGAATCCCTGCAGCAGGAACGCCTCCTTAGGAAGCTGGGCGTGAAGGTTCTGAAGATAAGCCGGGCCCTGGATTGCCAGAATCACGATGGTCAGGTAACGGGTCCACTGGTTCATCTTTCTTCTTCCGCTCTCGCCTTCTTTCTGAAGCTTCTGGAAGTAAGGAACCATAATGCCGAGGAGCTGGAGCACGATAGATGCGGAGATGTAAGGCATTACACCGAGCGCAAATATCGAAGCGTTTCCGAACGCTCCTCCGGAGAACATATTGAGCAATCCCAGAAGACCCTCTGATGTCTGAGCCGTCAGATTTGAATCGGCGATCATGTTAGGGTTGATTCCTGGCATCACTACAAAGCTTCCAAGACGGTAAACCAGAATCAGGAGAAGCGTGTATACGATTCTCTTCCTCAGATCTTCAATCTTGAAAATGTTCCTTATAGTTTCTATCAGTTTCTTCATTGTTTGTCTAGATTACGGTTGCTGTTCCGTTCAATGCCTCTATCTTTTCAACTGCACTCTTGGAGAATGCGTTTGCGGATACGTTGAGTTTTGCCTTGAGTTCTCCGTTTCCGAGAATCTTCACCAGGTCGTTCTTGGAAACAAGACCGTTCTGGATGAAAGTCTCGCGGCTGATGGAGTCAACGCCCAGCTTCTCGCTCAGAGACTGAAGAGATGAAAGGTTGATGACTTTGTAAACAACTTTCTTCGGGTTGGTGAAACCGAACTTAGGCAGCTGCCTCTGGATAGGCATCTGGCCTCCCTGGAAACCGAGCTTTGCAGAATAACCGCTGCGCTGCTTGGCACCGTTCATACCGCGTGTAGCAGTTCCTCCGTGTCCGGAGCCTTCTCCGCGGCCAATTCTCTTTTCCTTTCCCAAGGAACCCTTTGCAGGTTTTAATGTATTGAGTTTCATCTGTTGTCCTCCTTAAATTTCCTCAATCAAGACAAGGTGACGGACCTTCTCGATCATACCCTTGATGACTGGAGTCAGTTCAACTTCTACGGAATGGTGAATCTTCTTGATTCCTAAGGCCTCAAGAGTGGCGATCTGCCTCTTGGTGGCGCCGCTCTTTCCTCTTACCTGTGTAACTTTTACTTTAGCCATAATGAATCTCCTTATCCGTTAAATACTTTATTCATTGGAACGCCTCTCAGGCCTGCTACGGTATAGGCATCTCTCATCTGGCTGAGGGCAGCGATTGTAGCCTTTACCAGGTTGTGAGGGTTAGACGATCCCTTGGATTTTGCAAGCACGTTGTGGATGCCCACAGACTCAAACACGGCACGCATAGCACCACCGGCCTTTACTCCAGTACCAGGAGCTGCTGGCTTCATGAATACCTCTGCGCCGCCGAACTTTGCGGTCTGCTCGTGAGGAATCGTGTTGTTGTAAACAGGAACCTTGACAAGATTCTTCTTTGCATCCTCGATGCCCTTGGAGATGGCTGTGGTAACTTCGTTGGCCTTGCCAAGTCCGTAACCTACGACACCTTTCTCATCTCCAACAACTACGATGGCTGCGAAGCTGAAGTGACGGCCACC
Source organism: Bacteroidales bacterium (assembly GCA_016285455.1). Lineage (GTDB taxonomy): Bacteria > Bacteroidota > Bacteroidia > Bacteroidales > UBA932 > Egerieousia. The sequence goes on along the minus strand of JAEEQS010000008.1, from coordinate 3,192 downwards.
CTTGGTTACCTTGGTCACCCTGTTGATAGCTACCAGCCTGTCCTTGAGCTCAAGGTCAGTAGTTCTGATGTCTTTGTTCTTATTGTTCATCTCTGCCATAGTCCTTAGAATTTAAGACCGCCCTTGCGTGCGGCGTCTGCCAAACTTTTAACTCTTCCGTGATAGAGGTAACCTCCGCGATCGAAAGCAACTTCTGTGATGCCCTTTGCAGCGGCAACCTTAGCTGCGGCCTCTCCTACGAGAGCGGCAACCTCAATCTTGGTCTTTCCTTCGGTCTGAGCTGCAACGTCCTTGTCAAGGGAAGAAGCTGCGGCCAAAGTAACACCGTTAACATCGTCGATGAACTGAACATAGATCTGCTTGTTAGATCTGAACACGCTCATCCTTGGTCTTTCGGCCGTACCGCTGACAATCTTGCGGATACGGTAACGGATTCTCTGTCTTCTTTCTATCTTATTCATAACCTATCCTCCATTATTTAGCTGCGGCTGTCTTTCCTGCCTTTCTGCGGAGAACTTCGCCCTCGAACTTGATACCCTTGCCCTTGTAAGGTTCAGGCTTGCGCAGAGAGCGGATCTTTGCGGCAACCATACCGAGCAGCTGCTTGTCAGCGCTCTTCAAAATAAGAATCGGGTTGGCTCCCTTCTTTACCTGAGGAACCTCAGCGGTAACCTCACTCGGAAGCTGGAGATAGATATCGTGAGAATAGCCGAGGCTGAACTTGAGAGTCTGGCCGGCTGCCTCTACACGGTAACCTACACCTACGAGTTCCTGCTTGGTCTGGAAACCTTCAGAAACTCCTACAACCATATTGTGTATCAAAGCACGGTAAAGACCATGCATAGATCTGTGGCGCGGCTGGTCCGTAGGTCTTTTTACGGTTACCACGCCTCCCTCAACGGAGACTTCAATGTCCGGATCGACCTTCTGCTGAAGCTCTCCCTTAGGGCCTTTAACCTTTACCACATTGTCCTTTACGGAGATATCAACTCCTTGTGGAAGGCTTACAGGTAATTTTCCTATTCTTGACATATCAATTAGTATTTTCTGTTAGTAAACATAGCAAAGCACCTCGCCGCCTACATTCTGCAGCCTGGCTTCCTTGTCTGTCATAATACCTCTGGAGGTAGACAGGATGGCGATTCCCAGTCCGTTGAGGACTCTAGGCATATTCTCCACTCCCCTGTACTGCCTCAGACCCGGACGGCTTACCCTGACAATCTTCTTGATGGCAGGAGTCTTGGTCTCAGGATGGTACTTGAGCGCAATTTTAATAGTATCTACGGGCTTGGTCTCCATAACTTTGTAGCTGAGAATGTAACCTTTCTCAAAGAGTACTCTGGTCAGCTCCTTCTTCATTTTGGAGGCAGGAATTTCAACCACCTTGTGGTTTGCCCTGTAAGCATTCCTGATTCTTGTCAAAAAATCTGAAATCGGATCAGTCATTGTTTTGTGTTTTTAATAATCGATATCCTTTTGTTAACTATTTTACCAGCTTGCCTTGCGTACGCCAGGGATCAGACCCTTGGAGGCCATCTCTCTGAACTGTATTCTGCTGATTCCGAATACTCTCATATATCCCTTTGGCCTTCCGGTCAGGGAGCAGCGGTTGTGAAGCCTTACAGGAGAAGCGTTCTTCGGAAGCTTGTCCAGAGCTGCATAATCGCCAGCGGCCTTGAGAGCCTTGCGTTTCTCAGCATATTTGGCGCACAGTTTCGCACGTTTTACCTCACGTGCCTTCATTGATTCTTTTGCCATATACTATCTGTTTTGTTATTTCTTCTTGAACGGTACTCCAAAGGCTGCCAGAAGAGCTCTTGCCTCCTCGTCCTTGGTTGTGCTGGTAACGAAGGTGATCTCCATTCCGAGAACCTTTGAAACCTTGTCAATATCGATTTCAGGGAAGATGATCTGCTCCTTCAGGCCGAGGGTATAGTTGCCCTTGCCGTCGAACTTCTCTTCAACGCCCTTGAAATCGCGGATACGAGGCAGAGAAACCTTGATAAGCCTCTCCATGAACTCGTACATCTTGGCTCTGCGAAGAGTAACCTTGCAGCCGATAGGCATTCCCTTTCTCAGCTTGAAGGAAGCGATGTCCTTTCTTGAGTAGGTCAGAATAGCCTTCTGTCCGGTTATCATAGCCAGTTCCTCAGCAGCGTTCTCAACAATCTTCTTGTCTGCAACGCCAACGCCTACGCCCTGGTTGATGGTTATCTTCTCGAGTCTTGGAATCTGCATCGCTGAGGTAAAGCCAAACTGCTTCTTCAGCTCGCCAGCTATTCTTTCCTTGTACTCTTTCTGCAGGTTAGGAATCCATCCCTTAGGAGTTACCTGCTCGCCGCCTTTCTTGGCTTTGCCTTCGCCCTTAGGCTGCTTTGCGCCCTTGGCGGCCTGCTCTTTCTTTACTTCCTTTGCCATTATTTGATTTCCTCCCCTGATTTTTTAGCGTAACGTACAAGCTTGCCCTTATCGTTGAGACGGCGTCCGATTCTGGTTGGACCGCCCTTTGAAGGGTCTACAAGCTGCAAATTAGAAATATGGATTGGAGCCTCCTGCTTGATGATTCCGCCCTGCGGATTGTTTGCATTTGGCTTGGTGTTCTTGCTTACCATATTGAGTCCCTCAACAATGGCGCGCATATTCTTGCGGTCTACTCTGAGAACCTTGCCGGTCTTTCCTTTCTCGTTTCCGGCGTTCACGAAGACCATATCACCTTTCTTAACGTGGAATTTTGCATTCATTGTTCTTCCTCCTATGATTAAAGTACCTCAGGGGCAAGTGAAACAATCTTCATGTAGTTGTCGCGGAGCTCTCTTGCAACAGGACCGAAAATACGGGTTCCCCTTACCTCACCCTGGTTGTCCAGGAGGACGCAAGCGTTCTCGTCGAATCTGATGTAAGAACCGTCAGCACGGCGGATCTCTTTCTTAGTCCTAACTACCACTGCCTTGGAAACAGAGCCCTTCTTGGCGTCTGCTCCAGGGATGGCGCTCTTTACCGCTACCACAATCTTGTCACCTACTCCGGCGTAGCGGCGTCTGGTACCTCCAAGAACGCGGATGCAGAGAACTTCCTTTGCACCGCTGTTGTCGGCTACCATCAATCTTGATTCCTGCTGTATCATAGCTTATTTAACTTTTTCAACGATTTCAACTAATCTCCAGCGCTTTGTCTTGGACAGAGGACGGGTCT
>JAEEQS010000007.1 GCA_016285455.1 Bacteroidales bacterium | reverse complement strand
ACGCTCTTTTTTCCTTTTGGAAAACCTTTTAAAGGTTTGCTGCTTGTCTTCAATGTGTCAATGAACTCCGTACGCCGTTTGGGGCGAAACGGGCTGCAAAGGTAAACACTTTTTCGTTACCTCCAAATCTTTTTGCAAAAAATTTTCCAAAAAATTTCATTTAAGGGGAAAACTTACACTTTTGAGACAAAAATAATCCCTTGTGTAGTGCATCGTAAAGATATTTTTATACATTTGCATCGTGACTGAAAAAAAATTCATATTTCATTCTGTAAGATTTCCTTTTAGAGTCCGATCCTAAGCACCCCGTTTAGGTCACGTTTCACAGTGCCGGCGAGAGGTGCGTTTCTTTCAAACCCAACTTTGCTCATATTTTGTCATTGAGCTAATACAATAGATCGCAGTCTATTACGTATAGTATAACCGTAGTATAACCTTACCACATAAAAAATGAAAGTCAATATTACAGTAGCAGACGAAAGCCATTTCAAGTACATTGGGAAAATAGTTGAAATGATGGAGGGATCTTCCAAGGAAAGAGGGACTGTGCTTGCCATAAGAACCCCGGAATACATCCAGGACAAAATGGAAAACCACAAGGCAATTATCGCCATAGATGAGAGCGGAGAGCTTGCAGGTTTCTCATACATAGAGACTTGGAGCCACACAAAATTTGTGGCAAACTCCGGGCTTATAGTCGCCGAGCCCTATCGCAGAAAAGGACTTGCCAGACAGATCAAGAAAAGGATATTCGAGCTGTCTAAAGAAATGTATCCCTATGCCAAGATATTCAGCATTACCACCCAACTGTCTGTAATGAAGATAAATACAGAACTGGGATTCAAACCCGTGTCTTTTGCTCTGCTTACAGACGACAAGGAATTCTGGGAGGGTTGCTACGGGTGCCCTAACTACGACATCCTGCAGCGCAACGACTGCAAGATTTGCCTTTGCACCGCCCTGCTTTATGATCCCAAAGACCATAAGGAAGAAAAGAAATGAAAACTGTTAAATAACATAAACCAATGAAAAAGAAGATAGTACTGGCATTCAGCGGAGGACTCGACACGTCTTTCTGCGTTCCTTGGCTAATTGAACAAGGCTATGAAGTCCACACTGCATTCGTGAATACCGGAGGCTTTTCTCCAAAGGAAGAAGAAAGCATCCGCAAAAAAGCGCTGGAGCTGGGCGCAAAAACCCATACCTGCTCCAATATCGTTGATGAGTATTATAATAAAGGTATAAAGTACCTGATTTTTGGAAATATTTTGAAAAACGCCACCTATCCGCTTAGCGTCAGCAGCGAAAGATTCTTCCAGGGCATGGAAGTTTTGAGGATTGCCCGGCAAAAAAAAGCCGGAGCTGTTGCCCACGGAAGCACTGGTGCGGGAAACGATCAAGTAAGATTTGATTTGATTTTTGATGTACTGGCGCCTGATATAAAGATAGTTGCACCGGTCAGAGATAATAATTTCCAGAGAAAGTTCGAGATAGATTACCTGAAGGCCAAGGGTTTCAATTTTTCCTGGGAGAAGAGCAAGTATTCCATAAACCAGGGAATTTGGGGAACCAGCATCGGCGGCACGGAAACTCTTCATTCTGACGGTTGGCTGCCTGAAGAGGCTTACCCTCACCACGCTTCGGAAACAGAGGAAAAAGTCATCAGCATAGATTTTCTTAAGGGAGAGCCTTGCGCCTTTAACGGAAAAAAGATGAGCCCGGTTGAAGTCATACGCAAAATTGCCTCAGTTGCAAACAAATACGGCATTGGCAGAGATATCCACATTGGAGACACCATAATCGGAATAAAAGGCAGAGTAGGATTCGAAGCCGCCGCCCCATTAATAATCATCAAGGCTCACCATCTTCTGGAAAAGCACGTTCTGGTCAAAGGCCAGCTCAACTGGAAAGACCATATTTCAGCATATTATGGGCAACTGATGCATGAGGCCCAGTATCTAGACCCTACCGCCAGGGATATGGAAGCTTTTCTGGAAAGCACCCAGAAGAAAGTGACTGGAACCGTCTATGTCAAGCTCCGCCCATATTGTTTCCAAATCCTCGGATGTAAAAGCCCTTACGACCTGATGAATTCCAAATTCGGCGCCTACGGAGAAGACAACAGATCTTTCACCGCCCAGGACATAATCGGTTTCACCAAGGTGCTCTCCAATCCTCTTAAGATTTACTACAGTCTCAGCGACGAAAAACTCAAATGAAAGGCAAAGAACAGGTTTCCAGAGCCTTGTCTCTTCTGGAAGAAATGATTTCGATATCGGCTCCTTCAGGAAAAGAGGAAGCAAGAAGCAGCTTTTTGAAGGAGAAAATTGCATCTATCCTGAAGGATGAAGGACTTGAAGACAAGGTAAAAACCGCCCGAGTAAAGAACAACATTATTCTTTTCTGCCCTGCACAGGGAAAGAAAACCGTTCTGCTCTGCGCCCATATAGACACCGTAAAGCCGGCGGACAAATACAAACTAGACCCCTATTCTCCTGTCTGGAAAGGGAATAGGCTATACGGTCTAGGGACAAACGACGACGGTGGATCTGTTGTCTGCCTTCTGGAGGCTTTTGTCTGCCAGGCAAAGAAGAATAACGCCTGCCAGCTGATTCTGACCCTTGTCTGCGAAGAGGAAAACGGAGGAAAAGACGGAATGCCTGCGGTCTTGGAATATATTGAAAACCAAAAGGATATACCTATGCCGGATTATGCCTTGATTGGAGAGCCTACTGGTATGAAAGCGGCTGTTGGAGAAAAGGGCCTTCTCGTTCTGGACGGACTGTCTATTGGAATACGGTCTCACGCAGCACATCCAAATCCGGACAATGCAATTTACAATGCCCTTAAAGACATCGAGACGTTAAAAAAGTTCTCCTTCAGGAGGAAATCCGAGATTACAGGACCTACGCATCTGGCAGTAACACAGATAAATGCTGGAAGCGCTCATAATATTGTTCCGGAGAGCTGCAGTTTTGTCGTGGACATAAGGTTCAACGACAAGTACACTCCAGAGGAAATATTTAAGATGCTTTCCGCAAAGACAGCAAGCACCCTCAAGCCAAGAAACCTTAGCCACAGATGCCGCGTCACTCCGGCAGGACTACTATTGGAAGCCTTGCAAAATATTGGCATTGAGACCTTTATCTCCCCTACTTCATCAGATTGGGCACGTGTAGACATTCCGGCAGTTAAAATAGGTCCGGGAGACAGTTCAAGAAGCCACAAGGCAGACGAATACATAACAAAATCCGAAATCGCGGATGGAATAGAAGGTTTCACAAAACTTATCAGCAAAATCTTATAGACTTGACACTATGGCAACACTTTGGGACAAAGGCGGCGCATTCAACTCTAAAGCAGAATCTTTCACCGTTGGAAAAGACAGGGAACTGGACCTTAGGCTCGCAAAATGGGACGTGACAGGAAGCAAGGCCCACGCAGCAATGCTGAAGAAAATCGGGCTCCTCTCCACTGAAGAAACTGCTAAGCTCAGCGATGCCCTTGACGAAATTCTCAATAGGATAGAAAAAGGAGAATTCCGTCTTGAAAATGACGTGGAAGACATTCATTCACAAGTGGAACTGCTTCTTACAGAAAAACTTGGAGACATAGGCAAAAAGATTCATTCGGGAAGAAGCAGAAACGACCAAGTGGCTCTGGACCTTAAGCTTTTCTTCAAAGATGAATGCCAAAAGACCAGAGACGAAGTTCTGGCCCTTTTCAATCTGCTTGCCAGGCTCAGCGCCAAATACAAGAATGTCTTGATGCCAGGATATACCCATTACCAGATTGCAATGCCGTCTTCATTTGGGCTGTGGCTGGGAGCTTATGCTGAATCTCTGGCAGATGATATGATTATGCTGGAAGCAGCCTACAGGATAGCAGACCAGAATCCTCTGGGAAGCGCCGCCGGATACGGCAATTCATTCCCGCTGGACAGAAAGCTTACCACTGAGCTTCTTGGATTCAGTGCATTGAGTTTCAACTCAATAGCGGCTCAAATGGGACGTGGAAAAACTGAAAGAGCCATAGCCGCCGCCATTGGTCAAATTGCTGGAACACTAAACAAGCTGGCCCAGGATTGCTGCTTGTTCTCCTGCCCCAACTTCTCCTTCATCAGCTTTGCAGACGAACTTACTACCGGCAGCAGCATAATGCCTCACAAGAAGAATCCGGACGTGTGGGAAATTATCAGGGGAAACTGCAATATCATTTCTTCCTGCTATAGCCAGACTGCAATGCTAACTGCCAATCTTCCGCACGGCTATCATAGAGATTATCAGCTGCTTAAGGAAATCATCTTCCCTGCACTGGAAAAGACTCACGACTGCCTTCAGATGGCCTGCCTGATGCTTTCCAATATGAAAGTCAATACAGAGATTTTCAAGAACCCGCTATACAAACCGCTCTTTACCGTGGAGGAAGTCAACAGCAGAGTCATAGCCGGAGAACCTTTCAGGCAAGCCTACAAGGCTGTGGGAAAGGAGGTTGCAGAAGGTACCTTTGACTTTCCAAAAGAAAGGATGAATGTCGAATCTTTGCACCATACCCACATTGGCAGCATTGGGAATCTTACCCTTAAAGAGATAAAAAAGAAGATGCGGCGCTCTTTGTTCTAGAGGCCGCATCAACAATAGTCGCCGAGAATTTCTACTCCTGATCCAGAGGATTGCCAGAGCGGTCGCTCCAGTGGGCGTCCAAAAGCGGCAGATCCGTATCAATCTTGGTCTTGATGGTACAGGAGTATTTCCTGCACCAGTCCTTTATGATACTGTGGAACAGTCCCTTTCGTTTAGTAAGATAAGCTTCGAACAGAGGGTTCAGCGTGAGGATGAAAGAGAAAATCTTCCTTTCCTTGGTGTAATACGCCAGCTGTCTTTCAAGAGCCTCGTCTGCTATCAGGCTAGGAGCAATCTCGCCCGTGCCGTGGCACATTGGACAAGTCTCGTTAACCTTGATCTCGGTTGCCGGACGGACCCTCTGGCGGGTAATCTGCATTAGGCCAAACTTGGTCAGAGGCAATATGTTATGCTTGGCCCTGTCTGCCTGCATCAGCTCTTGCATATGCTTGTAGAGCTTGTTGCGGTTATCACCGTTGTCCATGTCTATGAAGTCTATGATGACGATTCCGCCCAAGTCTCTGAGCCTCATCTGGCGGGCAATCTCGTCTGCGGCGTGAGTATTGACTTCAAAGGTGTTCTCCTCCTGCTCCACGCCTTTCTTGACGCGGGTGCCACTGTTGACATCAACAACATTCAATGCCTCAGTGTGTTCTATAATAAGGTACGCTCCCTTCTTGAGGGGAACCACTTTTCCGAACGAACCCTTGATTTGCCTTGTGACGTCGAAAGCGTCAAGTATAGGCGTCTCTCCCTTGTAGAGCTTTACGATCTTCTCTTTCTCGGGAGCGATGGTTCTGATGTAATCTCTTATCTCATAGAAGGTTGACTCATCGTTAACCTCTATGGAAGAGAAGGTGTCGTTCAGAAGGTCTCTGAGGATTGTGGTGGTCTTGCTGTTCTCTGTGAAAAGGAGCTGCGGCGGACGGCTATTCTGAAGCTTGCGGCAACCTCCTTCCCATTTTTCTATCAATGAACTGAGCTCTGCATCCAGAACGGCAGCCTTCTTTCCTTCGGCCGCGGTTCTGATAATGGCTCCGTAATTCTTAGGCAGAATACTCTGCACCAGGCGTTCCAGACGCCTCTTCTCCTCCTTGGAGGAGATCTTCTGCGATATGCTTACCTTATCTGCAAAAGGAAGCAGGACAATATTTCTTCCTGCTATGGAAATCTCTGCCGTAAGCCTTGAGCCTTTGGTGGAAATAGGCTCTTTAACTATCTGTACGACAATTTGCTGGCCCGGCGAGAGAACTTCGTCGATCCTGCCCTCTTTTTCGAGTATTGGACCGATTCTGACTTTGGAGTAGAAGGTCTGAAGATCTTTCTGGGTGTTGATCTGCTTGGTGAAATAGTCAAATGCCTTGAAATTCAGGCCGAGGTCAAGATAGTGGATGAACGCGTCTTTGTTGTCACCGATATCCACGAATGCGGCGTTTAGAGCCGGCATAACCTTCTTGACTTTTCCCAGATAGACATCACCGACACCAATGCTCTGCGCCGAGGTATTCTGTTCCTTGTTGATTTCCATCAGCCGATGGTCCTCAAGCAGGGCTATTGTCACCTGCGCAGGGCTTACGTCGATAATCAAATCCTTCTCCATCTCTCTAAAAAAATAATCTAAAGCAGAGAAACCCCTGCTTTAGATTATCGTCAAGACAAGATGCCTTATTTGCGCTTCTTGTGTCTGTTCTTGCGCAGACGCTTTTTGCGCTTATGGGTGGCCATCTTGTGTCCTTTTCTTTTCTTTCCGCTTGGCATAATAATTATTTTCTACCGCCCTTTACACCGCTCATGAAAACCTTTGCAGGCTTAAAAGCTGGAATGTTGTGAGCAGGGATAACCATTGTAGTGTTCTTAGAAATGTTTCTTGCAGTCTTCTTTGCTCTCTTCTTGATTACGAATGAGCCAAAGCCACGAAGATAAACGTTCTTACCCTTTGCAAGGAAACCCTTAACGGCTGCCATGAAGCCTTCAACAACGCGGGCTACGGTTACTTTCTCTAAGCCAGTCTGCTTAGCAACCTCGTTGATAATGTCAGATTTAGTCATAATTCTAAATGAAATTAATTGGTGAATATTTGTGGCGCAAAAATAGATTTTTTTTTCTTTCCTGCAAAAAGATTTTTAAAAAATTCTTTAGAATTGAGCATTTTAGGGCGGTTTTTTGGAAAAAAGGGCTGTTTTTCTGCCATTTCTGCCAATTTTCCCTTTGGCACAATGCTTGACATATACTATATCCGGATGTTGAAATTCACCTCTTTACCCGAAAGGACACATTCCGGGAGAGGGGTTTTACTGACATTTTGACACAACAGCAAATAGATATAGAAAGGAGATTTTATGAAGTTTTTTGACGACAAGCTGCTTAACCAGATGGAGGGAGACATTAACATACTCCCCGTTATGAGCATAGAAGCAAATGCCAAGACAGACAAGATAGAGGTTCCGCAGACGCTCCCTATTCTGGCTATGAGGGATTCCGTGCTTTTCCCGGGCACTATCCTTCCAGTTACCATAGGAAGAGACAAATCCGTGAAACTGGTAAGGTCTATGTACAAGACTACCAGAATCATAGGTACCGCAACCCAGATAGATGTGCATAAAGAAGATCCTCGCCTTGCAGACCTATACGAGACCGGTTGCAGTGCCAGGATACTCAAGTTGATAGAGATGCCAGACGGAGCCCTTACGGCTGTCCTTCAGGGCGTTCGCCGTTTCCGCATAGAGCAGATAATCGCTGAGGATCCTTATCTGATAGGAAAGATTGAGAACATCGCCGATATTTTCCCGTCCAAAGATGACAGGGACATCAAGGCCCTTTCAGACTCCATAAAGGAATCCGCTCTGAAGGTGGTCAAGTATTCTTCCGTTTTTGCCTCTGAAAGCGAGTTCGCCATCAAGAACATAGATTCTTTTGAGTTCCTGGTGAATTTCATATCATCTACCCTGGACAACGAGGTTGTGGCTGACAAGATCAAGCTGCTGATGGAGAGCGACATAAAGCAACGCGCCTACAAGCTTCTGGCTGTTCTGAGCAAGCAGATTGAGATACTCAAGATCAAAGATGACATCCAGCAGAAAGTCAAGAGCGAGATGGACCAGCAGCAGAGGGAGTATTACCTCAACAACCAGCTGAAAACCATACAGGAAGAGCTCGGAATGAGCGGCAATTCCAAAGACGTTTCAGATCTTGCCAAGAAGGCCGCTGGCAAGGACTGGCCGGAATATGCCAAGAAAGAGTTTGAGCGCTGCATAGGCCGTCTGGAGAAAATGAACCCTAACACTCCTGACTACAATGTGGAACTCAATTATCTGGAGTTTTTGGTTGGCCTTCCGTGGAACCAAACCACCAAAGACAATCTTGACCTCAAACACGCCCGCAAGGTTCTAGACGAGGACCATTACGGTCTGGACAAGATTAAGGAGAGGATTGTGGAATTCCTTGCCGTCCTGAAACTTAGGGGCAATATGAAATCCCCTATCATATGCCTTTACGGGCCTCCAGGCACCGGAAAGACTTCTCTTGGAAAGTCCGTGGCTAGAGCCCTTGGAAGAAAATACCAGAGGATTTCCCTGGGCGGACTTCACGACGAGTCTGAGATAAGGGGCCACCGCAAGACATACATTGGCGCAATGGCCGGCCGAATTATGCAGGCCATCAACCGTGCCGGATCGTCCAACCCTGTGATTGTGCTGGACGAGATAGACAAAGTCTCCAATGACTATCACGGAGACCCTTCTTCCGCCCTTCTGGAAGTGCTTGACCCTGAACAGAATACAACATTCCACGACAACTATCTGGACATAGACTATGACCTTTCCAGAGTATTGTTCATCACAACCGCCAATACCGCCGCAACCATCCAGCCGGCTCTGAAAGACAGAATGGAGATGATTCCGCTTTCCGGCTATCTGGCAGAAGAAAAGCTCCATATAGCCACGGGATATCTTGTTCCAAAGCAGATGAAAGAGCACGGCCTGAAGAAGGGACAGCTAGGTCTGGGAGAGGATGCTATAAACGAAATCATAGACGAATATACCCGCGAGAGCGGAGTCAGGCAGCTGGACAAGCAGATAGCCAAGATTGCCCGCCACCAGGCTATGAAAGTGGCTATGGACGAGAAGGTTCCAGAGAAGATTACCGTCAAGGACGTGAAAGAAATCCTGGGCCTTCCAACCAACCAGCACGAGCTTCAGAAAGACAACGAGGCTCCTGGCGTGGTAACCGGCCTGGCCTGGACTGAAATGGGCGGAGAGATCCTCTTCGTTGAGTGCATCCGCAGCGAAGGCAAGGGTATGCTCTCGACCACAGGCAATTTGGGAGACGTGATGAAAGAATCCGCCACTATCGCTTACCAGTGGCTGAAGGCCAATCCTAAGATACTGGGTATGACCACTCAGCAGTTCAAGAAATTCGACCTTCACGTTCACGTGCCGGAGGGAGCCATTCCAAAGGACGGCCCTTCTGCCGGCATAACAATGGTCAGCGCAATGGCCTCAGCCCTGATGCAGAAGAAGGTAAAGAGCAAAATCGCGATGACAGGAGAAATGACATTGAGGGGCAAGGTTCTCCCTGTAGGTGGTATCAAGGAAAAGATTCTGGCCGCCAAGCGTGCCGGGGTTACAACCATCATCCTCAGCCAGGAAAACCGCAAAGACATCGCCGAGATAAAGCCTATTTACATAAAAGGCCTCAAGTTCAAGTATGTCAAGACAATAGATGAGGTTTTAAAATTCATTTTCCAGGAATAGAAATGGATGTCAAGATAGAAGAGCAGTGGAAGAGAATACTAAGCGATGAGTTCAGCAAAGACTATTTCAGGTCTCTTGCCGCATACCTTCATAAGGAAAAAGATTCCGGAGCCGTGATATACCCTCCTGGATCCCTTATTTTCAACGCGTTTGCCCTTACTCCCTTCAACGATGTAAAGGTTGTAATCCTGGGCCAGGACCCCTACCACAACCCAGGCCAGGCTCACGGCTTGAGCTTCTCTGTTCCTGACGGAGTTGCTCTGCCCCCATCGCTGAAGAATATCTACAAGGAAATAGAATCCGACCTCGGTATTTCAATGGCAGGGAAAAACGGAAACCTCACCGGCTGGGCAAAACAGGGAGTCTTTCTTCTGAACGCTATCCTTACCGTGAGGGCCTATGCCGCCGCTTCTCACAGCAAAATTGGCTGGACCACATTTACAGACAGCGTAATCAAAGCAATATCAGACAATAAGGAAGGGGTTGTCTTTATGCTTTGGGGCAATTTTGCAAGGAGCAAGAAGACCTTGATAGATACGTCCAAGCATCTTGTTCTGGAGGCCGCTCATCCTTCTCCACTTGCCGGGGGCGCTTTCTTCGGATGCCGCCATTTTTCAAAGTGCAACAATTATCTTCAGAGCCACGGCCTTTCTCCTATAGACTGGAGCCGTTAGGCAATCCCATAACTTTTTTTCTTAAATTTACATTTTGTTAAGTGTAAACAAGAGAAACTATGCGCACAGCAATATTTCCGGGATCTTTCGATCCTTTTACCGCCGGCCATCTGGACGTTCTGGATTCGGCTCTCAAACTATTTGACAAAGTGATAGTTGCAGTCGGCTACAACAGCAACAAGACAACCGGCTTCTTCCCTGTAGATATCAGGATCAAGATCATTAAAGACGCCATAAAGCCTTACGGAGAGAGAGTGGATGTGTGCTGCTACAAGCAGCTTACCATAGACCTCTGCCACAAGCTTGGCGTAAACTTCATAGTCAGAGGCCTTAGAACCACCACAGACTTTGAGTTTGAGGGAGTTATTGCACAGGCCAACAGGGTGCTGGACCCAGATATTGTAACTGTTTACGTCCAGGCCAGCCACGAGTATTCCTTCATCTCCTCCACCGTTGTAAGAGACCTTCTCATCCACAACGGAGACGCAACTCCATTTATGCCAGCCGGAGTTGACATCAAGAAATATATCAAGGCCAAGAAAGAACTAAAGAAATGAAATCAGGAAAGCGAAAATCAGCTCCGAGGTTTCTCAGATGGCTAACAGCCGTCTTTCTGTTTGCATTTTCAGCGAGTCCCTTAATAGCCCAGTCTCCTTCCGGTACATACAAAATTACGGTAAGATGCGGAAGGCTGAGCAAAAATGCAGACCGCGCATTCAAAGGCTCTATTCTATATTTAAGAAAGCACAATCTCTCTACCCGGGAAACAATACTGATAGACTCTGCAGAATTGAACCGCAAAAAAGCGGTATTTTACGGTCCTTCATTTGCCATTGATACTAAAGTTTCTCAAAACGATGTCTTTACCGCAGGACAATACGATGTATGCGACAGCGAAGGCCCTCTTTTCAGTTTCTTTTATTCTTCTGCAGAGGGAGACAGCTTCTCCATTACTTTCCGGCACCGCCTTTCTATAGTCAGACCTTTTTACATCTGGGAAACAGACGGAACCAAATCTGTCTTCGGCAAAGAGAATATCACTTATCTTGATTATCAGAACTACCTCACGTTCAAGAATATGTCTATGAGCAAAGACAGTTCTGAAGCCCTTGCCGCAGATTATGCAACCGATGTCCTTTACCCTGGTGGAGACAAGGTTGTACTTAAACGGATGCAGTTCCAGGCAGAAAAAGACGCTCCAGGTTCTCTGACCTGCACCTTGCTGGAAATGGCTCTTAATGGCTTTACCTCCGAAAAGAGTGAACAATTGCCGTTGATTGCTGATGAGAGGCTTCTTTATACCTCGTTAACTAAGGGCGAGATAAACTCTTTCCTGGACAAGTTCAAGTTTTCCAAGGAGAGCGTCAGGAACATGGCTATAGATTATCTGATGGAAAACCGCTACCTGACAGATCCAAAGATGAGGGCGGCCACGGCATTGGCCTGTTTCAGAAGATATTCTTCTTCCATTGTGATGGGATGTGAAGGCAGCGCGGTCTATGCTGCTGAAAAATACATACTTGGTAACGATGCTGTTTCTGAAAAAGACAGGGCTGAAGCAGCCTGGTATGTTACCGTAAACAAGGGCACTCTGGTTGGAGATAAGGCACCGGAGTTAAACCTGAAAGACACGGCAGGAGTGGCTCACAGCATAAGGGAGATGATGGGAGCATATTCCATAATCTACTTTTATTCAGATGACTGCAACTACTGCAAGGAAGAAACTCCGAGGCTGGTTTCATTGACTGATTCCTGGCAGGTTTTTCCGCTTAACATAGCGGCAGTCTATACCGGAACAGAAAAAGCTGCCTGGAAGGATTATATAGCAAAACATTTCTCTACAGATAATCCGTATGTAAGCTGGCTTCATCTCGCAGACCTGGAAAGGGAAAGCAAATTTCCTGTAGATTACGGGATTGTGAGCACGCCAAAGATGTTCCTTCTGGACGAAAGCCTTAGGATAAGGGGAAGAGGCATCCTAACCCCAACTCTTTCTCAAATGCTTAAGGAACAGGCATCAGAAGATGCCAAGGCCTACGAATACCTGTCTCAAATCTTCCCATCGGAGGCCCTTGCTCCGGATGCTATGCTGGATCTGGAAGCCAGGAAAGACGCAGTGGATAAGATTGCACAGGGAGTACAGTCTTCAGAAGCTTTCTCACGGCTGATGAGGCAAGCGTTCACCTATCTTTTCTTCTGCGGCTATGCGCCTAATACAGAAACCGCTATGTATCTGGGAGAAAAGTATGTAACTGATATGCCCCAGAAGTGGGAAGACACTGTTTTTGCCGAAAGCGTAGCTAGCGCAGTCCGCTCATTCAAGATGAATGCGCCTGGCAGCAAGGCGGAGAACATATCGCTTTACGACATAGGCGGAAATCCGGCAGATATGATTCCTTCCGACGGAAAAGTTAAAGTGCTGTACTTTTACCGTACGGGCTGCGAAATATGCAAGGAAACCCTGCCGGCCATGCTGGCTGCCTGGAAGGAATACGGCAAGAAGGCAAGCTTTACAGGCGTTTACGCGGGCAAAGACACCGATGCCTTCAGGAAGTTTATACTGGACAAAAAGCTGGAATTCAGGCAACTCTACGCCAAAGACAATATAAGTGAGCTGGAAGGCAAATACTATGTGGAAGCTGTTCCGATGATACTGGTTGTGGACAGCGATGGAACAATTGTTTCAAAAAGCGTATCAGCAGACAATCTTGCCCAGACTCTTGAAGTGATGTTAAAAAAACAGAAATAATATGCTTACAGGTAAGTACAAAGAATTCTATGACAGGCTGTTGAAGTTCATCCCTAAGGACAGGATGTTCCACGATCCGCTGACAACTCTGGCATTCGGTACAGACGCGTCTTTCTACCGTCTTGTGCCTAAGCTGGTGGTTAGGGCCTATTCATCTACAGAAGTAAGGCAGATTCTGATGGAGGCCCACAAGATGGATATTCCTGTAACCTTCAGGGCAGCAGGAACATCGCTAAGCGGCCAGTCTATTTCAGATTCAGTCCTGATTATATGCACCCACGGCTTCAGGCACTATAGCATTTCCGTAAGGGGAGAGCAGATACGTCTGGATCCGGGAATAAGGGGAGCTATGGCAAACCGCCTGCTGACACGCTTCGGCAAGAAGATCGGGCCGGACCCGGCATCAATAGACTCAGCGATGATTGGAGGAATAGCCGCCAACAACGCCAGCGGAATGTGCTGCGGAGTAAGCCAGAATTCGTACAAGACAATTGCTGACATAAACATAATCCTTCCTGACGGCACAGATCTGGATACGGCTGACGTATCATCAGTTACAAGGTTCAGGAAAACCCACGCCCATATTGTTGAAGGGCTGGAAAATATTGCAAAGAGGATAGATGCTGATCCGGTACTGAAAGAAAGGATTGAGCGCAAATACAAGATCAAGAACACCACTGGCTACAGCCTCAACGCCTTTGTAGACTACAAAGACGGAATAGACATACTCAAGCACCTTATCATAGGAAGCGAAGGAACCTTGGCATTTATTTCAAGCGTTACCTACAACACGGTGGATGACAACAAGTTCAAGGCTCTGGCCCTGGTGATTTTCCCTACAATCAGAGAAGCCTGCAGCGCGGTTCAGACTCTTACCCAGATGCCTGTAAGCGCAGTGGAACTGATAGACCGCTCGTCTATTAGAAGCGTTGAAAACGCAGACGGCGTTCCGGAATACCTCAAGAGCCTTCCAGACGGAGCCTGCGGCCTGCTGGTGGAAATCACAGAAGAGGACAGGCCATCTTTGCAGGGAAAGGTAAAGAGGGTCACCGATGCTCTTGCGCCGTTCCAGACCGTACTGCCTTATTCCTTTACGATGGACGACAAGGAAAGGGCCACGCTTTGGAAAGTCAGAAAGGAATGCCTTCCTACTGTTGCAGGAATGAGAAAGGCCGGAACCACCGCCATAATAGAAGATGTATGCTTCCCGGTACCGCGTCTGGCAGAGGCAGTTACAGACCTGAGAGCAGTCTTTGACAAAGACGGCTATTCAGATGCCGTGATCTTTGGTCACGCTCTGGCCGGAAACCTCCACTTTATGTTCAACCAGGATTTCCAGAACCAGGAGGAAGTGGCCAAGTACGCGCATTTTATGGACGATGTCTGCAACCTGGTGGTAAGCAAGTACGACGGCTCCCTAAAGGCCGAGCACGGAACAGGAAGGAATATGGCTCCGTTCGTGGAAATGGAATGGGGACAGCAGGCCTACTCCCTTATGAAGGAGATCAAGCAGCTTTTAGACCCTAAGGGCATCCTTAACCCTGGTGTAATACTGAATTCTGATCCACAGGCTCATATCAAGAACCTTAAACCTTGCCCTCAGACCAGTCCGGAGATAGACCGCTGCATGGAATGCGGCTTCTGCGAAAAGAACTGCGTGAGCGAAGGCCTGACCTTCTCTCCAAGGCAGAGAGTGGTGTCTTTCAGGGAAATGACACGTCTGGAAAAGACTGGAAGCAATCCTGCGGACCTTGCCATAATGAATAAGGAATACAAGTATTTGGGAGATGAGACCTGTGCTACGGACAGCCTCTGCGCAGTTGCCTGCCCTGTAAAGGTGGACAACGGAAAGCTTACCAAAGAACTCCGCCACCAGCATCATAGCGCTAAGCAGGAAGACAAGGCCGCTGGCCTGGCAGCTCACTGGGACAGGGCCGTATGGGGAATGAGAGCCGCGTGGAATACGTCTTATGTTATTCGCAGGACTGTAGGAAAGACCGTTATGAAGCCTCTGGCTCAAGCGGCAAGATGGTGCACCTGCGGGCTGATACCTAAGTGGAATCCAAGCTTCCCTAAAGGCAACCGCAAGATTTCCAAGGCAATACTGGATGGCACAAGACCTGGCGTTGAGAATCCGAAGGGCAAAGTGGTTTACTTCCCGAGCTGCCTTACCCGCTCAATGGGAAACAGCAAGGACTATAAAGACGCCCTGTCTCTTACCAAGCTGATGGACAAGCTCATCCGCAAAGCAGGCTACGATGTGGTGTATCCGGCTCACCTGAAGAAACTCTGCTGCGGAATGGCCTTCTCCAGCAAGGGATATGTAAAGGCAGGCAAATTACTCAGCGACAATCTCCTGGAAGAGCTCACCCTTGTATCCGAAGGCGGAAAGCTTCCTATTGTCTGCGATATGACGCCTTGCCTCTACACTATGAAATCCAACTTTGGAGACAAGCTAACTCTCTACGAGCCAGCCGAGTTTGCAAAGCTCTACCTTATGCCTAACCTCGACATAACCAAGCTGGACCGCAGCGTCGCAGTATTTGCAGTCTGCACCTCCAAAAAGCTTGGAGTGGATACAACTATCGTTGAAATTGCAAAGCAGTGCGCAAAGAAGGTAAAGGTAATGGATACCAACTGCTGCGGATTTGCCGGCGACAAGGGATTCTTCACTCCTGAGCTCAACGACTGGGGCCTGAGAGATCTGAAGAACCAGGTTGAAGGCTGCACTGAAGGCTATGCCACCAGCCGCACTTGCGAGATAGGCTTGAGCGAGCACAGCGGAATCACATTCAAGAACCTTCTCTATCTTATAGACGAGGCTTCTGAATAAAATTAGTATATTTGCGTCCCAATTTTGCCGGGGGTGTTCTGGTTTTGACATCAGATTAATTGGTCGGCAAGCGTGCCGAGCGTTGGGAGCCGCGCTCGTTAATCAATGACTTTCAGCCATTAATTGGCAACACTAATGTTAGACTCGCTGCGTAATCAGCCAAGCTGACACGCTTAATCCTTGAGGCACAAGGTGCCTCGGACGAGTATCCCGCCAGGTGTTTTCCGTCTTCTTGGATCTGGCATATGGGGTATCATCTAAAGAAGAATGCGGAGGGTGACTCCTTTAAGCCTTCTTAAGTTTTAAAGGATAAGCTGCGGAATTGCCCGCTTCGGGGCAGTCTTCAGACGAAAAACAAACCGAAGATACGCACGTAGAAAACCGGTTGGTGGTCTGGTTGGACAGCGGTTCGACTCCGCTCACCTCCACTACTTTATGATGTACTGAAGAATCAGCTTGAAGAGTCCTTCTCCAAAGCTCAGTATGCCCAGCAGTATAATAATTATTCCAGAAATCCTGTTTATCACGATCAGCTGCTTGAGGCGGAATTTCTTGCGGAATATGCTAACCAGAGATGTAAGTGAGAACCACCAGAGAGCGGTTCCCAAGAATATTGCCAGCAGTAGAATCCTTACGGCTACTGGAGCGGTTTCAAGGGTGTAGGCGGAGATATCCAGCCTTACGGCAGCCATCATTGCAAAGATAAGGAAGATGGAACCCGGATTGGTAATGGTAATTGCCAGAGACTCAAGCATATCCTTGATTCTGCTGCCGCCGCCCTGCTTCTGCTTGATCTGCTTTACGGGATTGTTGCGGTAAACCCTGATTCCTATAATGGCAATGACTATTCCGCCGAACAAAAGCACCCAGGCCTTGTGCTCTTCCAGGAAGCTGTCTATCATAAACAGGCCCAGAAGAGAAAGTGCGGAATAGAACGTGTCCGAGATGGAAGCTCCAAGACCGGTGAAAAAGCCGGCAAACCGGCCTTTGCTAATGGTCTTCTGAATGCACAAGACTCCCACAGGGCCAAGAGGAATTGACGCCCCCACGCCCACTATCACTCCCTTAAGGAAAACTTCAAGCATCTCGCCTTGCATAACAAGCGGCAAATTTACTATTTTTGGGTGATGAAAAAAAATAGCCTTGGAAAACTTTGGATTCTGAGCCTGATTTCGGGCCTGATGCTGAGTGTGCCGTACATCTTTCCGCATTGCGGACTGGTTATCCTGGTGGCATTCCTGCCACTGCTGGCCGCGGAAAGGATAGCTACTGAAAACAGCATAAGGCATTTCGGCCTCTGTTATTTCTCCGCTTTCATTGTCTGGAATGTAATAGCAACCTGGTGGATCTGGTACGCCACTCCAGCCGGAGCCGTTGCGGCAATCATACTGAATTCACTTCAGATGGCCTTCATTTTCCGCCTTTTCAGATTCCTGAGGCAAAGATATTCGGGTTTCCTGCCTTACCTGGCGCTAGCCGTTATGTGGTGCGCGTGGGAGCATCTTTACCAAGACTGGCAGGTTACCTGGCCGTGGCTTAATCTGGGGAATGCCTTTGCCCAGAGCATTAAGCACATCCAGTGGTACGAGGTTACAGGTTCCACTGCTGGTTCGATATGGATTTTGCTAGCAAATAGTCTGATATTCAAGACTCTGCTAAACGTTTCAGAAAGGCGGACAGCCGGATGGTGGGCATTGGCCGCCGTACTTTTAATATCTGTTCCTATTATCCTTTCACACATCAGGTATTCCTCATACGGAAAGAAAATCGCCGAGTATAGTCCTTCTTCCGCCAAGGAGGTGGTGATTCTTCAGCCAAACATTGATCCGTACCAAGACAAGTTCGGGGGTAAAACCCAGAGGCAGCAGAATCAAATACTTCTGCACCTGGCCAAAGAGAACATCACGGATTCAACCTTCCTGGCTGTTGCTCCAGAGACTTTCTTCAACCCTTCCCATACTGCAGGAAGCATCGTTGAAAACCATCCTTCAAACCCTACGCTAGACACTATTAGGCGCTTTGCCGCTGAAAACAAGGTGAATTTCATATTCGGGGCTGTTACTCAGCTGAACTATCCTGGACTAGCGGAAAAGCCTACCAGAAGCGCAAGACCTATGGGAGCTAACACCTGGTACGACTATTTCAACACCGCCGTATTTGCAGGAGAAGATTCTTCCCTGGCTTTCTACCATAAATCCAAGCTGGTTATCCTTGCTGAAACGGTACCGTACATAGGAAAAACCAGTGTTCTGGGATTTCTTGGCCTTGATATGGGAGGAGGATTCGGGAACTTTGGAACCCAGAGTTACCGGGGGCTTTTCATTACTCCAGACGGCCATAAAATCGGAAGCGCCGTCTGCTATGAGTCTGTGTTCGCCAATTTCTTCAGGGATTATATAAGAGAGGAAGGCGCTGACTTTATGACAATCATAACCAACGACGGCTGGTGGAAAAATACCAGCGGCCACATCCAGCATCTCCACTATGCAAGTCTGAGAGCCATTGAAACCAGAAGAGATATTGCCCGAAGCGCCAATACCGGAACCAGCGCCATCGTCAATCAGAGAGGAGATATTCTTCAAGCAAGCCCTTGGTGGGAGGAATTTGCCATTAAAGGACTAATTTATCCAAATACGGAAATCACCCCGTATGTAAGGTACGGCGATATTGCAGGAATGCTATGCTGTTGGATTTCAGCTGCGTTCCTTGTTATGGGAATACTGTCAAGAAGAAGGAAACTGTCCTAGCCCTTTCTGTTCGGATAGGCTATCCTGGCGTGATAAATCTCCCTGATCTGGCGCTTCATCACGGCTTTTATGGTATTGAGGTTACGGAAGGTAACGTCTGAACGAACGAGCTGGCCTCCGGAGATTCTCTTTTCCACAACGCTGTCTACCAGAGTGGCAATGCTCTCTTCAGAATACTCTTTCAATGAGCGGGATGCGGCCTCAACAGCATCGGCGATCATAACCACAACTTCTTCCTTTGATACCGGCAGATTGCCTTTGTAGGTAAACATAGCCTTGTCTTGCGGGTCTCCGCCGCCGTTGCAGTAAACGTTGTAAAAATACTCGGTCATAGAGTGGCCGTGGTGAGAGAGTATGAAATCCAGGATCAGCTGCGGAAGCTTGTGCTTCTGGGCCATTGTCTGGCCGTCTTCCACGTGCTTTATAATCAGCTGGGCGCTTTCCACAGGAGTGAGATCTTTGTGGAGATTGACTCCAGGGGCGGCATTCTCTATGAAAGCCTGAGGATTAGCCATCTTTCCAATGTCGTGGTAAAGGGCACCGGCTCTGGCGATTCTAGGGTTTCCGCCAATCGCCACAGCAGCCCTTTCAGCCAAGTTGGCCACCTGAAGGGAGTGCTGGAACGTTCCGGGAGCCTTGGCAGACAATTCTTCCAGAAGGTCGTTCTCCGTGTCTGAAAGGTCTTTGAGCGTAGAAATGGAAACCATATAGAATGTCTTCTCCATCAGGAAGACAAACGGATAGATAATCACAACCAAGATGCTGGCTATGAACAGATAAAGATAGATCCTGCTCTCCAGCGGAAAAATGGTTCCGTCTGCTATCAGCTTGAAGCCCAGGTGTACCAGAACGCAGATTATGAAAATATAGATTGTGTTGATAAACTGCAGCCATCCCCTTTCATAAAGCGAGAAGGAAACAAAGGCTATGCAGCCAGCCGCTCCGGCAATGAAGAACAGTTCCACTCCGTTTTCCGCAATCAGCAGAAGCGGCATTATGGAAACAAGATAAACCGGAAGCACCACCTTGTTGTACAAGAAAGCACTCAGGTACAATACAGTAACTGCAAACGGCACAATATAGAGGAACTCCGGTCCAATCTTTCTGACAAGCATCATCACAACAAAATTCAGGCAGAGAATAAAAATCACAAAGTTGAACTCGTTCTGGTGCCTGAGAACGTCCGGATCGGAAAAGTATACGGCCACGTAAGCCATTATCAGAAGGACTATTATGACAAGGGCGTGCCCAAGATGAAGAAGAAGGATGTTGCCGGAATATCCCACGCTCTTCTGGTACTCGGCCTTGAAGGAATCCAGAATCTGGGCGATTTCCGCAGTAACGGTCTCTCCTTCAGTAACTATATGCTCACCGGCATAAATCATTCCCTTAGTCGGAGATATGTAGTCAGATGCCTTGTGGTGAAGTTCTTCCGTTGTGTTCTGGTCGAAAGTCAGGTTAGGAATCACAAGGGATGCTATGTCCAGGGCATCCATAAGCGAATCAGGATTGAGGTGCGGAAGAGCATACTTGAGATCGCTACGCACTAGCTTCAGAGCCTTGGAGGGAGTGTAAAGGTCCATTTCAATTTCAGGCAGGGCGTTTCTGCCCCTCTGGATGAATACGGTCTTGTCTGTAAGGGTTCTTTCAGGAAGGACTCCCTGGTTATAAATCTTGACAAGAGATTCTGTAACGGCATCGCTGATGAAGGCATCCACGCTGTCTGACAGGCATTTGCCGGAAAAATCGGTAAGCACCTGATTCTTCACATCCTCTTCCGTTCGGAAATATTGGATCATCTGCTCGGCGGCGCGGTTTCTTTCCTCGGCGAGTTCCTGTTGGCTTTTAAGCAGCGGGAAATCGATCGGAGACACCAGAGTCTCGTACAGCCACGGCGAGCCTTTCTTGTACTGGTACCTGAACTTTCCGTCTACCGGATAGAATATCATCATCACCACCAGGGCAATGCCAAGGACCAGGAAGTTGCTCCTTTTCCCAAACACGCGCCTAAGCTTGTAGAAATCGACCCTTTCCATATTCAGTCATTTTCTGCAAAATTACCTATTTTTGCATAAGTTATGAAAAGAGCCACACTATTTTCATTGTTGGCGGCCTTGGCGCTGCCTCTGATTCTGGCCTCGTGGACCCCTTTCGGGGGCACTGCGCTGGAAAAATCATCCAAGCTCAATTCCTGGTGGAAGGAAGCCTGCTCAACAAAGTATTACAACGTGGATTTCAGAAAGTTCAAGTTCACCGACCTTAATACTCTCAGCAAAGGAAATGACACTGAAACCTTAAGGAAAGCAGGAATTCTTCTCTCGCGGCTCCAGGGCAGAGAAAGAAGCCAGAGATGGGTTGCCGCCTTTGACAACAGGGGGAAGTTCTGCGGCCTTGTAAGCGAAAACACTATCGTGGCCGATGCAGGAACAAAGCCAAAAAACGGCAAGGAGGTTTACGTAAATATGCTTCTGAACACCATACATCTGCCTTCCGCCCATTATCTTGTAGACAATATCAGCTATTATACAGACTCCAGGGGGAGAATCAAGAAGGTTTTTTGCCCAGACCTCAACCTTAAGGGAAGGGGGCGCAACCAGAGCTCTCAGAAGTATTCCGTGAAATTCAAAGACGGAATCCAGGGCGATAATTGCGGCCATCTTATTCCCCAGGCCCTTGACGGACCGGCTGAGCAGATAAACTTTGTTCCTCAGAGAAGGGACCTCAACGGCGGAGAGATTCTGGCGCTGGAGCAGAAAGCCATAAACGCCAAGAAGCAAGGCTACAAGGTATCTTACGAAATTAGGATTCTTTACCACGGAAGCGACAAGAGGCCTTACGGTTTCGAGAACAATGTAAAGGTTTATGACAAGAACGGAAAACTCGTCAGGAATTATTCCGGAGTCTTTGACAACTCCCCTAAAGACAGCAGAAAACAAAACAGCAGAATATGACAATGATACATCCAGTGCCGCTTTACCTGAGCAAAATCGCCGAGTATGCGGTTAAAAATATGGCCAAAAACGGATTTGAAGTGTCCGATTGCATCTACACATCTGTCAAGATCAATGTCTATGAAAGACAAGTGATTTTCCGCCAGCGGATTACCAAGAAAAAAGAAAAGCACGAAATAGACTGCTGGGAGATCTTTCCTCTGGCTAAGACCATTCTGGACGACCCTTTCCGCCAATACACCAAGCTGAAAGTAGTGGTTTACTTCAAAGACGGAAAGGTCAGCAGAACAGATTACAGTATTTACAGTGACAATGAAGAATAGCATGAAAAAATATTTTGCGGCCGCCCTCGCGGCATTGACGCTTCTGGCCTCCTGCAACAGCAATAACCCCTCTGGCTGGAAAGACGGAAGAGAGAAGGCGGTTTCTGCCCTGATTGAAAGGGTAACCCCTGGATACTCCTCTTCTTTTATATTGAAAATCAATCCAGTAGAAGGTACTCAGCGATGGTTATACGACAGCCGCGACGGCAAGATACTGCTTGAAGGCAACACCACTATTTCTCTTTGCGTGGCTTATTACCAATATCTGAGACAATGGTGCAACGTCAATCTCTCCTATTGCGGAAGCCGCGTGGAACTCCCCGCCGCTCTGCCTCTTCCAAGCAGGAAGGAAGGTGAAATCAACGGAGATATCCGTTCGTTTTTCAACTACTGCTCGTTCAGCTACACGGCCGCCTGGTGGGACTGGGAAGACTGGCAATGGACAATAGATTTCCTTGCGATGAACGGAATCAATATGCCTCTTCAGGTTGTGGGTCTGGAAGGCGTATGGTATAACGCCCTTCTAAGATGCGGATACACAGACCAGCAGGCAAGAGAATACCTTTGCGGACCGGCCTATTTTGCCTGGCAGTGGATGGGAAACATAGAAAGCTTTGCAGGCCCTCTTCCAAAGAGCTGGATAGACAGTCACATAGAATTGGGCAAGAAGGTGATGCAACGGGAGATAGAACTTGGAATGCACCCAATTCAGCAAGGCTTTGCGGGCAATGTTCCGGCCGCTTTCAAAGACCGTTACCCGAATGCCGTAATTGCAGCAAAGGAAGACTGGTGCGGATTCCCTTCCGTCTATCAGCTGGACCCTACCGATTCCCTCTTTGCAGAATTCGGAAAGATATTCTTTGAAGAGGAGGCAAAGCTCTACGGTCTCCACGGCTTCTATGCAGCAGACCCGTTCCACGAAAGCGAGCCTATTTCAAAAGACAGCACATACCTGGCAGACGTAGCCAATTCCATTATGGCACTCAACAAGGCCGTGGACCCGAACTTCAAGTACTGGATAATGCAGGGCTGGACCCCTACCAAAGGAATCGTAACGGCAATCCCAAAGGAATCGCTGATAATCCTGGATCTTGCAGACCCAGACTACACGCCAAGAAAAGACGGGCAGGAAAGATTCTGGGGCTACAGCTACCTGGCCGGAAACCTGCACAACTTTGGCGGAAGGGTAAAGCTCCACGGAGACGTTAAGGCACTGGCTGAAAATCAGTTCATTAAAGCCAAAGAGGCAGGAGAGAAAGTTATTGGAACCGGAGTGTTTATGGAAGGCATCTGCCAGAATCCTCTTTACTATGATCTGGCTCTCAATATGCCTTTGTACCAAAACGAAAGAAATCTTCTAGACTGGAATTATGAATATGCCGCTGGACGCTACGGCTACACTTCAGACTACACTGAGAGTCTTATCAGTCTGTTGATCAAGACTGCATACAAAAGAGGCACAGACGGAACAGAAAGAAGCTCAGCCGTAGCTGCAAGACCTGCTCTCCACCTAAAGAAATCCGGACCGAGCGATCCGTTTAGCTTTCCGTATGACAATGATTCTCTGAAGATTGCAATGGAAATCATCCTTGGCCTGGCGCCTAATACAGACGGTATCAAGTTCGATGCCGTGGACATTCAAAGACAGTATATGAGCAACCTCTCCTACAAGATACTGGGAAAGGTGGAGGAAGCCTTTAACAGCGGAAATCTCAGCGATTATGATAAGTACACATCTTTGTTCCACAGCCTTCTCCTAGACCTGGATACACTGGTTGGAACACGCCGCGAGTACAGCTTTGAAGACAAGATTGAGAAAGCCCTCAAATGGGCTACAACTCCAGAAGAAGCAAGGCTTTACGACTACAACCAGTCTATGCTGGTAACCCAGTGGGGACCAGACAAGGAAAGTGGAACTAACTACCTCTTTGACTATTCCTGGAGAGAGTGGAGCGGCCTTATCAGGGACTATTATCTTCCGCGATGGGACAAGTTCCACGCTATGCTCAGAGAAAAGCTGCTGGACGGAAGCTGGAAAGGATACAAGGAATATGAAGAAAAACTGCCTAGAACATCCGGAAGAGAAGCCATTGAAGCAGATGATTTCTACTCCGGCCTGAGACAGTGGGAATGGAACTGGATAACCACTCCAAAGCAGTATCAGCCAAGAGAATACGGAAACGAGTTTCCTACCGCACTCAGTATGTTCGAAAAGTGGAAAGACATCCTTTAGTAGTTCCTGACAAGAACGCAAGAAGGTTCAAGATCCGGAAAAGAAACGGTTTTTCCGGTGTTGGACAAATAGCCTGAAGACTTGTCTCTGCGGAAAATCTGCAGAGTCTTGTCTTTTTGGCAGGCTACGAACAAGAAATCTCCGTCCGGACTTATGGCAAAGCTCCTTGGCCACTGTAGAGTAACCTGATAGGCAATCCTTTCTATACTTCCGTCTTCAAGAGTTTTGAATATGGCTATGCCGTCTTTTCCCCTGCGGTTGGAGGAATACAGAAACTTTCCGTCTGGAGAAAGATGGATATCTGCGCTTGCTCCAGAAGCGGTCTTGTCTGATATTGCCTCTTGGATCTGAGTAAGAATAATATTCCCTTCTACTTCTTTTACAGAATAAACCAGAATCTTTCCGCTTGTCTCGCAAAGGAGATACATATATTTTCCGTTCCTGGAAAACTCCATATGCCTAGGGCCATAACCTTTTGGAACAGAGATAAATGCAGAATCGCATCCAGTAAGCCTGAATCCGTCTTCCCCGTCTGTTATCCTCATAGAATAAACCCTGTCACAACCCTTGTCTGTTACAAGAAGATAATTGTTTCCTGTTTGAGGCGCGGTAAGTACCTTAACCATATGAAGCCTTGAGATTCCATCGTCAGAAGGAAAACTCACAACCTGGCAGGCCGGCATAATCCTCCCTGCTGTATCAAGAGGATAAACCCCAATCTTCCCCTTTCCGTATCCTGCCGTAATTAGGTGGTTATTGAAAAAAGTCAAATAGCAGGCATCAGCCCCGCCGTCTTTTACCTCTCCGAGACTCTGATCCAGAGAATTGTTCATATATCCCCACACGCCTGAAAACGAGCCGCTTTCACTTACTCCATAAACTCTCTTGGGAGAATTGGCCGTTAGAAGATATGACGGATTTCTAGCCTTGAAATCGCGATTTATGGTGCATTCCAGGCTCTTTGAGTTAAAAATGCACTTAACTGCGGCATTGCCGTAACCACCTATATACAGGGTATAATAGCCGCTGTCTCCGCCCCGTCTTCTGGAGATAAGAACAGCCACTGTAGCCACAACCGCCACAGCGCACAGGATAATTGCCAGAGTCTTCATTTTCATATATTCCCCTCCAAAGCGTAATCTACACAACGGTTAATAATGAATGAAAAATCTCTGCATCTTTTAAGGCGGGCAGATACCCTCTTTGCAAGGTTCGGGGCAAAAAGGAATTTTTCATCCATCTCCGCCACAAGGCTAATATCTTTAAGCTTTAGAAGATTTTTCCACTCTTCTTTTTCCACGTTCTCATATCCAGCCGGCACTTTCCTGAAGGAGTTCTCCAGGGAAAACTCAAATCCCTTCGCTTTTGCCACAGCTTCAAGGAAAGGATCACCGTTAACGCTCATCTCGTCTCTGAAGCTCGCCATAATCTTTGGCTCAGGCATATAGAGTCCGGCAAAAAGCATATTCCCGCCAATAAAAACCCTACTCTGCGGAGGCTCCAGATGGAAATAATACCCGCAGTAAGGAGACTTCTTCCCGCCTGGAACCACAAACGCTCCAAAATGGGTCTTGTAAGGCCTTTTATCGGGCGAAAAGCGCAGGTCGCGATAGATTCTGTATGTACTCTGCTTCACTGTCGGCTTTGAGGCTGCAACATACTCATCCCATTTTGCCACTTCCTCAATAAGTTCAGCTGTAAAGTCTTCAAAAACAGCCTTTGCTTCAAGATACTGAGACTTGTGGGCATCGAACCAGGGCTTGTTGTTGTTACGCGACAAACGGCCCAGAAAATCATAAACTCGCTTCATAGCACAATATTTGTTGTATGCAAAGATAGCAAAAGGTATTTTTGCAGAGGGAAAAACATTTATATGGCAGCCTTTTTCAGAAAACTGGGCAAGGGAATTCTTTGGGCGGCGGTCTTTGCCGTTGTCCTTGCTGCTATTGCACTGTGCTTCAGCGGAAGCATTGCCCGCCTCTATATACAAAAGCACGGAGTGGATCTTATTGGAAGGGAAATAACCATAGGAAGCCTCAGCGTCAATCCACTTTCAGCCGGCCTTAAGGTCAAGGACCTGTGCATAAAGGAAAAAGACGGAAAGGAGGATTTCCTCAGGCTTTCCTCTCTTGAAGGCAATGCCAGGCTTCGCCCCGTAACACGCAGAATTCTAAACATCAAAAGAATACGCATAGACTCGCTATACCTGAACATTGTCCAGGACGGAGACAAGTTCAATTTCGACGATATCGCCGAGAAATTGTCCTCCTATATGGAAGACAGCGGGGAGAGCAGCGGATGGAAAATGGACCTGAGGAACATCGTTCTTTCTGGCGGTCAGCTCAGATACCGCGACAAGCAGCTGGGCAGCAAATTCGCATTCAACAAGATAAGCCTGGCCATTCCCAAAATCAACCTAAACGGCAAAAACACGTCCGTAGGCACTGTTCTCTCGTTTGAGGAAGGCGGAAAAATGGACTGCAGCCTAAGCTACAACCCAGACCGCAGCCGCTATACACTGAAACTCAACCTGAAAGATTTCGGAACAGAAGGGTTGACTCCTTACCTTCAGCAATTCTTAAACATTAAGCGCTGCAAGGGAACCCTTTCCGGGAATCTGGAAGTACGAGGCAAAACCCGTCACATTGCCGATGCAGATATAAGCGGAAAACTCCTGGCGGAAGATCTCAAGGTGCTTGATGAAAGGAGAAAGCCTGTTTTCTCCGCTGAAAAAGTAAACGCCTTTGTTTCCAATTTCAATCTGGAAAAAGGAATAGCCCATCTCAAGTCTTTGGAAATAAGCGGCCCGGAGACTTACTACGAGATAATGAAAGACTCTACAGACAATTTCAGCACCCTATTCAAGGAAGAAGATAATGCAAGTGGAGACGGCACTCCGCCAATGAAACTAATCATAGATTCCCTCAGTCTCTCCGGCGGAAAAGCCAGGTTCAAAGACAATACACTGAAGGAAAGTTTTTCCTACAGCCTAAGTGAAATAAGCCTTGGCTGCAGCGGTTTCCGCCTGGACAAGATGAACATTCTCACCGGAAGCGCAGTAGCCTCTAAAGCAGGGAAGATAGACTTTGAGTGGACTACGGACTTTACAAAAATGGAAAACGTCTATCTAGACATCACGGCCTCAAACATAAACGCCAGAGATTTCTCCCCTTACTCCAAATACTATGTGGGCAACGGGATAGAAGGCGGCACAGTACGCTGGGAAAGCCGCAACACCATAATCAAAGGCAAGATAGAAGGAAGCAACCAGATAGAAATATATAAGCCTAAGGTCAGCCGCCGCTCCAAATGGACAGAACCAGTTTACGAGGCGCCTGTTAGGCTCGGAGTCTATGCTTTGACTAACAGAAAGGGAATGATGAACATCAGCCTTCCAGTAAAAGGAGACCTTTCCAACCCAGACTTCTCATACAGGAAAACCGTTTTCAAGGCTCTTCTTAACGTCTTCAAGAAAGTTGGAGGAGCGCCTATGAGAGCCGTTGGAAAGCTTTTGTCTAAAGACGAAGACCTGGACCACATAGAAATAGACCTTCTGAGCGATGACTTCAGCACAAAAGAATACGGAAAACTGGAGCTTATCTGCCAGACAATGAAGGAGAAAGACGAGTTTCACTACACTTTCCGCCAAAGGTTCAACCTCAAGAAAGCACTGAAGAAAGAAGACCGCGAAAAGATTCTCGCTTTGGCAAAAGCCAGAAACGAGAATCTCTCCAATTATCTAAAGCGTATGGGAATGTCTCATCGCCGCTATACCGTGGAACCTGTTCAGGAAGATTCCCTGACAGTCTATAAGGGCAAGAACTGCTTCTTTGTGGATGCCCTCTGGGAAGAGAGCGACTAAAAGCGGATTGGAACCGGAGGCACATTCTCGAAAGGCTGAGTACCTATTACGGTTTTCATCTTGGCCACATCTATGGTAATATAAATATCCTTCAGGTTGTCTGATAAAAGGTCGTAATTATTCTGGACAAGATAGTTTCCTAGTTCAAAATCCGAGCGCAGCTCCCTTCCGTCTTCTCTGGCAAAAAGAATCGCAAGAGCCGTTCCCTCAAGCTTTCCTGGGCGCATCATCCTAAGATGCAAAAGATGATTTCCCTCTGCACAGGCCAGGCTCTGCTGCATTAGCGGTTCACCGGCAAGAGTGAATCCTCCGTAAGGGCACATAAGTTCTGCAGACGCTTTTTCTCCGTCCTTAAGCCCATTGAGAGTAATAAAAACATCAATGAACATCTTTCTGGGAACAACCCTCAGCGTAACGGAATCTTTGCGGCATTCCGCACTTTTAGCAAATGCAAACAAAGGGTCTCCGATCCCGGAAGAGGATTTGTATATCTTGCCTCCTAGAGTATTTATATCTGTCAAGATGGTTTCATCACCCAAATTAGCCCAGACATAACAATTGTAGTCTCCCTCCTGAACTTCAAAAATCTGTTTTCTGTAGAATTCGTGCTCGTCTACTCGGCTTCTTGCCAGCAAGCCTTCCTGTGGGCCGAATATCCAGATATCCGCATATAAAGCCTTGCCTTCCAGAAGACTGCAATCAACTGCCAGAATCTTCGGACAAGCCTTCCGGTCTTCCCAGAGGTTGCACCCGGGGAAGACTAAAGGCATTGCCGACAATAAAACCAACAAGATTTTTTTCATCAGAAACTAACAGAATATTCAGGAGAATCAGTCAGGCTTTCCACAGAAGCATCTACTGTTATGGTCTTGAGAACAATCTTGCTTTCAGGATCATCCGATCCCGGTCCGGTAATAGTGAAATTGTAGGTATAGCAGGTATTTCTCTTTACTCCTTTATGTCCTATGGCAGAAGTCCATCCGTAGCCTGGCTGATTGATGTCTACAGGATAATAATAAACTGTGCCGCCTAGATTGGCCTCAAGAACCAAACGAGTAAATTTGTCTGTAGTTGTCTCGCTCTCTAGAAGATTTTCAAAGCAATAGAAATGATGTACAGTAGTATATCCGTCATCTCCAATAAGGCCAGGAGCGTCTTCCGCAAACAAGGCAGTCATCAGGCATCCGGCATTATCCTCCGCTGAATATCCTCTTGCATTGAGAGTCACTTTTTCAGAAGGGTCGCCACCTATATAAGTCTTTGAACCTGAAATGTTTGTAAGATATAGACGACAGTATCTGAGTTTCATGCCTTCATAAGGCCCGCCGGCAAAATCGGTCTTGATTCCCTTTACTACAACCTTTGCTACAAGCTTTTTAAGAACAACGTTCACAGTTTGGTTGTCCTGAACGTTTACGTTTGTTTTTGCCGCCATTGTGAAGTTTGCCAGAGACTCCTGCTTAAGAGGCACTGCTAGACTGAGCAAATTGTTTTCTCTGACTATTCCGCTCCAGGATGTCTGTTTGGCATTTGCCAGCACATAAACAGTCTTGTTTCCAAGAGTAGCATCTACCGGAAGGTCTGACAGATTTATCCCATCTGCGCTGTTTACGTCAAAATGCTTGTAGGTTTCAAGAGCTCCCCCGTCTCTGAATACAAAAACGTCTATTGTCCTTACAGAATCCAAATACTTGTTGTTGGCGTGATTGGCATTTGTATTCTTGGTAATGATTTCATACGGAGAAACGCTAAGATGAATTGTAGCTTTCTCAGTGGAAGACATCTCTATAGCAGCTTCTTCTTTGCTGCAAGCTGCAGTGGCCAGTGCAATGATTGCCACACAAAATAGTTTTTTGATCATAATAGTTAATATTTGAGTTAAAAGTCATTCGTCCAATTGTTCCAGGAATTCTTCCATTTCAGGATCAAGCGCACTGCGGAATCTCAGTCTAGAATCTCCCGCTATTGCTGCCTTATAGTGTTCTATGGCTTTATTCTCATTTCCAAGCCTTCTGTAAGCCAAAGCTGTCAGATAATTAACTCTAGGCGTTTTTTCCAGATCTTTGAGCACCCCCAAAGCAGACGCATTGTAATCCATGCACAGATACGCTATTGCCGTATTTATATCGGAATACGGGCGGAGCAAACCTGCAGCTTTCTTGAAATCTCTGCCCATAAGCGCCTTTATACCTTCTTTGTAGGCTTCATCAGGCACTATTTCCGTTGTTATGGTGTCATATATTCTGCGATGTAGCCTAAAGGTGATATCAATTCTCCTGAGCAGAGGATACAATTTCTCTCTTATGTATTTGAAATCAGCACATTTAGAAAGCAGTTCCTCTCTTTTGTCCGAATTGCTCTCTCTGAAGACAGAAAGAACCTTATCCTTATCACCGATATTGCTGTCTGAGACGATATGTTCCTTTAACAAATCCCAGTTTTCTGGAACATAAGCAGAAACAATTTTCATCTTTTTTGAAATCGCTGAGGAAAAATAATCCCTGACCGACTTAGCTCTCATCCCAGATAGGTTTTCATTGAAACTGTAAGAACCTTCCGGAGAGCAGCTTGCGCAGATTATTACGGAATCTGCGGAAAACTTTCGGCTTACGGCAAGAGAATCAAATTCACACTTGATTCTTTCAAGCTCAGATGCATTGTTTCCCAGAGAAGTGTCTATTGCCCAGCTTCCCTTTGCAAACTCTATGTAGGCCAGAGTGCTTGCCTCCACGTTTCTTTCAAGGGTATGCCTGCGGTAAACAGCAGATGTATCAGCCATTTGCGTCAGAGAACTGACATACCAGACTAAGGTATCAGGAGACGAGAATCTGCACAAGAGATTTCCGTATGAATGTAAGCTTCCCGTAAAGCTCATCCTCAGGCGATGCATATCTCTTTTTGACGCAAGATCCAGAGAGTATCTGTAAATTAAGCCTCCAGAAGGATCTGCCAGTATAGTATCCAGCATTATTCCCAAGCGGTCTATAGAATCTTTAACGCATTTGCGGAACACTTCTTCCAGCCTATCCTTGCGCTTTTGGTTTAGGTTGACCAGATAACGTTTGATATAATAGTCAATTGCTTCTTCTTCTGTTACCCCGAATTCTCCTTTGGTTCTATTGTCCAGATTACGTTGAGTAAAGCATTTAAGCAGATCAAGATAACCGAATGCTTTCAGAAAATCCACAGAATCCGGTATTATTGACGCAAAGTATTTATTGTATCTCTCATAGCCCTTCAGCTGGCTGGCCCTGTATTCAGATCCTGTCACAAAAACCCTGTCTAGCAGTATGGTATCGCTTTCCGTCATCAGGCAAGGCACTATCCTCAGCTGACGGTCATCAGACAAAAATTCACCGTTTACCTGAAGATCTGCAAAGAGTTTTATTCTTCCTCCCCTCTCAGCAATGTTGCGGTGAAGAGCTGTCACCGTCAGAGGCGAGAGCTTGCCCTGCGCCGTTATTTCTCCTCCTGATTCGCTTACCTCGGCATTCAGCACAAGCTCCTCTTCCTCTGCGGGAACGGTTACAAGTCTTTTTTCCTTTAATCCGGTCATAGACCAGAGGGTATCGGCGGGCGCATCCGCTATAACTGCCCTGAACGATTTTGTCCCGTCTTCCCTGAAAGCTCCGCGGCATTTCCAACACACGCACATTGCCGCAAACCACAAAACCACAAAACCCGCAAACCGTATTACAACACTAACTTTGTTTCTCATAACACTCAGAAAACAAGTGAAATACCCAAAAGGAGGCCTGCGGGCGCCAAGATAAACTTCTCTTTCTTTTCTTCCTTGCGGCCGCATTTTGGACAGGAATACTTCGTATAATCATTGATTCCTAAAAAGACTCCAGTCCCTACCTCCAGATTAATACCTTTGTCAAGCATAAGCGCGTAACCGCCCCCTAGTTTTGCTCCCCAAGCATATCCTTCATATGCCTTGTGAGTAAGAATTCCTCCCCACGCATACTTTGCCCAATCTGCATAGGCACTCATATACCACCCGGAATTCACAAACCACGGCCAGTATCTGGCTCCGGCTGAGAACTCCAGATGACGGAAATACTTCTGATTTTCCCCGTTTCCGAATGTGAACGGGTTGTATGCGGCCCCTGCTCTAAGACTAATGTGTCTGGATACTGGCATTGAACCATAGACATTGATTGTGCCCATGGCAAGCCATTCTGCCGCATTTGTAGAAATTGAATAATTCTGCCCGCGAGCAAGGGTTCCGGAAAACAGCAAAAAAGCTGCAATCAAACCCCATCTGCGAACCATTTTAGATATGCGCTTCATAATCTGCCGCTATAAAAAACAACGGCAAAAATATCAGCGCCCTCACCTCGGGGCAAACCAAACGGTAAAATTTACCCTCTTAAAATGGAAGTTTTTACGTTTATCAAAACGGTAAACTTCAATCAGCTGTCTATCAGTTATTTAAAATTTCAGCAACTTTATCCTCCAAGACATACCAAAGCCAGCCTTTGACATTGGAATACCCCATATTTCTTAAAAGCCGCATATAATTCTTGACTTGTCTAACGTATGAATTGTGTTTTTTAGACCCTTCTTCGTATGTGCCAAACTTGTAGTCCACCACTTCTGCCCAAATCTTTCCCTCAAGAGGAAGGATTATACGGTCAGGTCTATATGTTCCTTCATTTGACAAGATACTTTGTTCTCCAAGTATTATCCTACCTTCATCAAACCAGCCTTTTCCCCTGACACTGAATATCTTATCCAGCACCTCTCTTTTAAGCGAATCAGCATCATCGCCGATAAGAGAGCCTGGATTCCTCTTAAGGAACTTATCCACAGCCTTGCCAGCCTTTAGCTCTATTGGGCCTTCCGAATTACCCTCACCATCTATATATGAGAACAATTCATGGTACAAAACTCCTCTCATAATATTGTCATCCTCATCGTACACGCCTCTCAAATTAATAGTTGAAGGATCTGTCAAAACCATAGAAGCCTCTATACTTCCGGCATAATCTGTGCTCCTGGAGCAATCTTTTTCAAATGGAGTCTCAGCATCATTGCCCAAAACATAATCTGTTACAGTTTCTCCCTCTTCCAGAGTTTCTGGACATACTTTGAAAAGCTTGCCTTCCCCGCTAATCTCAGGAAGAAAAGCATTCAATGCCGCAGAAATGCTGTTGATGGGCTCTCCGCTGCTTTTGGCATAGATATACAATCTTTCCTTTGCCCTTGTAAAAGACACATAAGCCAGATTTAAATTATCCACACTACGCTCCATCAGCTCTTTATAATAGTAATCTCTATAGAAGCTGTCTTCCATCTCACACTTAAAAGGAAGAAGAAGCGGACCGTCATATCCCAATTTATCTTTATCTAAAGCAACCCAAACTTTTTCAGGAACTGGATAATGATGAACCGATATCATGTTATCCCTCAGGAAAGGTATGAATACCACCCTGAAACCAAGGCCTTTGGCCTTATGCATAGTCATAATCTGAACAGCCTGGCTACTTGATGGTTCTGGTATGAAAAACTTGTCTTTAGAAAGATCCCACCATTTGAGGAAGTCTGATATACTTGTTCCGTTTGTCTGGGAATAATCCAAAACCCTGTCTAGAAACGCTTTGGCAAAAGCCAAATCTCCATCTTCCAATTCCTTGAAGAAAGTCCTGAGAATCAGCTTGCACATCTGGTATAGAGTATTGCAGGATCTTAATCTGGCGGTAAACTGCTTTCCCTCTTCAGAAGCCAAATCGAGAAGATCGAGTCTCTCAAGCTCAATTCCATAGAGCCGAATCAGAGCATCCAATCCTTTATCATTAGGGTTGACCAGTTTTCTCATTAGCTCTATAGCCAAAGATACAACTTTGTTGGAATCCAGCTTGAGGCTTTCTCCGGATACTATGTTTATTTTATTGTTAACCAAATAATTGGCTATTAGTCCGGCTTGGGAATTCTTATCTGCAAGAATGGCAATGTCTTTTGGCAGAAAACCCAATTCTTTTGTCAAATAGTTTATTTTCCTGACTAAATCCCAAAGAATGAATTCATCTTTTGAAACCTTTGATTTTTTTTCATCGTAGTTGCAGGAAATAATATGGACTACGCCTTTGTGGCTGGCTATTTCATATTCAGGCTTGATATGCTGGGCAGATTTTCTGTATATATCTGCTATCGTTCCAGAAAGATCCTTTTGCCCACCTGTTTTATTATCCAGATTGTCTATGAACCTGCCCACTAATGCCCCAGGCAAGGCATTATCTGCTTCTTCTCCAAACCACTTGTCCTTTTCAACAGACGAGAATAACAGATTATTGAACTCAACAATGTTTTTCAGACTCCTGTGATTGACATCTAGCGGCTCCTTGTGATAATTGTCTTTGAACTCTTCTTTGACAGTGTCTTTGAATAGTTCCCACTTGCCATCTCTGAAACGGTAAATGCTCTGCTTAACATCTCCCACCAGCATAGACTCCAAGCCTTCCGTTGAAGCATATTCATTTCTGGACAGGCTTTCTTCCAGCAGAGGCTTGAAATTCTTCCATTGATCAACAGAAGTGTCTTGGAATTCATCCAAAAGATAATGGTCTATACAAACGCCTATCTTGTCGTACACAAATGGAGTGGGGCTGCCGTCTATCAGGTCTGCAAGAATCTTGGGAGCGCTGCTTAACAGTGTAAGCTGCTCTCTGGAAAGGTATTCCTCAAGTTCTTTGTTAACAGCGTCTAAAAGAGAAGACTCTCTGATATTCAGCCTTATCAGCCCCAGAGATTTATACTTTGTGTAGTATTTGCCATACAAATCCTTTATGCTGTGAATATACCCTCCAACTTTATTGTCTATTGCTTCTAAATCTGCCAGAGAACCATTTTTGTTCAACTGCTGAGGATCATTCTTCCAGGTATCAAGAACTATTGGATAGTTTCTAATAATTGTGTTGTTATTCCTGTCTATGAATTTTTTGTCTGCGGCTAAGCTGTCTTCAAGAAATTTTCTCAAATCCTTCTTGCCATTCAAGCCCTTAAGATTCAAATCACTGGCCTCTTTAATTATAGAATCATACAAACCAATGACTTGTTTGGCAAAAATCTCATCTAGTTCTTTTTGCTGTTTTTCAAAAATCTTTTCAATATCACCTATGCTCTCCGATCCAAGGCAGGACGGTTTGAAATTCTGATATTCAGAATCCAAAACCCTCTTGCATATTGCCAAAAGATCATCTCTCCAGTTCCAGTATTTTTCATCTTCAAGTCTTGCAAGAGAAATATTCTCTAGAGCCGCCCGCAATTTTTCATCTGTATCTAGCTTTGAATACAGGCTATCCATAGCAGCCTCTATTGCAGAATCCTGGTCCAGTGTGGTATCAAAAGAAGAACTGCTGCCCATTTCAACAGCAAAAGCTTTGAGAACTTTTTGGAAGAAACTATCTATTGTGCTGACTCTAAACATAGTATAGTCGTGCACAAGATTCTTCAGTATAAGCATTGAGTTCTTTCTGTCTTCTTCTGACAACTTTCGTTCTTCCTTTGAAATGCCTTTAGCGCGATCATAGAGCCTAGATATGATTCTGGATTTCATTTCAAAAGTTGCCTTGTTAGTGAAAGTAACTGCCATAACAAACCTGTAGGCATCTTTATTGCCCCTTTTGAATTCCTCCAAAAGATAATCGGAGAATTTCTCTGAGAGTTTATATGTCTTGCCGCTTCCGGCTGAAGCATCATAAACTAAAAGGTTATTTT
This sequence comes from Bacteroidales bacterium, assembly GCA_016285455.1. Classification (GTDB taxonomy): domain Bacteria; phylum Bacteroidota; class Bacteroidia; order Bacteroidales; family UBA932; genus Egerieousia. The sequence goes on along the minus strand of JAEEQS010000007.1, from coordinate 67,987 downwards.
TCATCACTATAGCTCCTCCTGCAATATTTATTGAAATCGCAATAATCGCAATTGCCTGAAATCTGTTTGCAAACCTCAACTGAAGAACCTGGCGTTTCCGCTTTATCCCGGATTCCCTTCAGAAGAACAGCTAGCCTTGCAGAAAAATTTTCCAGCTGACTATTTGTTATCCGAATGGATACAGGGCCAGTCTTGTCTATTACAGGCAATTGATATACTGAAAGATAAAAGTCTGAGGATATTTTGCTCTTCTGTTTGTAAAGGAAGGCATACACAAAGAGCTGAAACATTATGGATTCATATTTATCGCGATGTTTTTCTGTATTGAACATTCCCTCAAGCAATGACTCAAACTCATCATCTCTAAGCTCTTTTTCTGGCAGATAAGAAGATTGTTTGCTGCTTTTTTTTAAGAATCTTCCGGTCTTGTAGTCACAAATTCTTGGAAGTCCGGCATATTCCTCGAGCCTGTCTATGTCTCCGGTAAAGCAGGCACTGGAGAGATCTTTGTCTAATTCAACAGATACAGAAACCTCATTTCCAGTAAGTTCATAAGGCGTTTTTGCCTTGATGCAGTCTGCATTTATAGCCTTGCGTATATAAGCTTCTATACTCTTCTTTATAATTAGATTCTGGCCCTCTATTCTCTTGACTTTCATTTCATGTTCAAAAGCATCAGATATCAGTTTATCCAGATATCCTTTTTCTAAAGTTTGCTTCTTTATCTTGAACATTACTTCTTCATCTATAAATAGCTTTTTACCCTTTCCTCCCGCAAAATTGTCATAAATATGTTCCATGCAATAATGGAAAATGCTTCCAAACGTATTTGCTTCTACCGTATCTGTTAGATCCTCATCGTCTCTTATCCCTAAAATCTTGGAAAAGAAAAATTTTCTTTGGCAGTCTATATAGTTGTTCAAAGATGAGGCTGAGAAGCGTCTCGGCTCTTTTTCTTTGCTTTTGTTGAGATCCTTAAAGAAATTCCCAAGATTATCCCGATCTTTATCTGTCAGCATTATGCTGCCTGTCAAGGCCATAGAAGAAGAAGGCAATGGAAAATCGAAGCTCATTTCTTTCAGATCCACCTCAAAATCATATTTGAGCTGCTTTAGGAAACGGCTTTCTTCTTTTGCCTTCAGCTTGTCTGTATTAGCCGTATCATATATCATATAAACTTGGGAGGCCCTCTGTATCAGGCGATAAAAATTATACGCCGATATGCTGTTTTCATTTTCGTATGTAGGAAGATTGAAAACCTTTCTCAAAAAATATGGTACACAGCTACTCTTTTCACCACTTGCCGGGTATGTTCCTTCATTGAAAGAAAGAAAGATAATCCTGTCAAAATCCAGAGCTCTGGTTTCCAGATTTCCCATTATCTGCAACCCTTCTAGAGGCTCGCCTCTGAAAGAAACAGATGATGATTTTATGGCAGATCTGATAAGGGAATAAAAGCTTCTTTCCATTTGGAATTGAATCTTGCTGGAAGAAATTCGGTCTAAAATCTCTAAAAACTTATTTAGAAAAGACCTTTCTACAGAAGAAATATGCCCAGCCAATTCTTTGCAGATATTTCTGAAATAATCTGTTATAGCTGCCGCAACATCTTTGCCGTCTGCCGAGCCAAACATATTTTCAGTTGGGGCTAATCTCTTTAGCATTTCAGACAAAGGAGTGGAGAAATTTATATCCAAAGGATTTGGACCTGTAAGTTCAGACTCATCCAGCATATAGAGATTTGATGTCTTGATATAGTCTATTGCCTTGGAAGCAGCTGTTGAGTCTATGTCTTTTATGTATGGGTGACTGAGAATTGATAACAAGACATCTCCGGGAATCATTATTCCACTGGAAGTTTTACGGGAACGAATATGCAAGTCACTCAGGCTCAACATCAGAGAAGCCATAGATGTAGCTTTCAGGGGATAACCCATTGTCACATTCACATTCTCGCGGCCAAGCATCTCCAGCAGGGGAAGCAATAGAGTCTCGTCAGAAACCACAACGGCGGTATCTATATCTTCAACCCCTTCTTCCTGTATCATATCCAGCAGTTTGGAAGCAATCATTGCTTGCTCCGTTGCTCCACTTGCCCCAATTACATTGAATATGCAACGCCCTTTTTCCCAACCTCCGTTGCCGGAGAGCGGTTTTTCTGAGTTTCCAAACTCTTTAGTGCACTTGGAAATCAAATGAGAAGAACGGTTATGTCCAGTTTTTATCATATCGGAGAAGTAGTCCCAATAGAAAAGCCCGCCGTTCTTTTTAAAATATCGCATCAGTTCTTTCTCGCATTCAGAAGGAGCGGAAAAACCTATGAAAACCACTCTGCCCAGTTTTGAAAGCTTAGCGTCAAAATCAGGATGCTCAGCGATATTTTTGAGTTTTTCTGCCACGCTTCTGTACAACATCGCCGAGTATGCAATTCCATCAGAAAAGAGACTCTCGCGGAAAGATTCGTACAAAGGAAGCAGCATATCCCAAATCTCAAGATATTTCTTGACAACCTTCTTTTCAGCGGTGATTTCCTTGAGGCCAGAAATCTTCTTCAGAGCATTTAGCTGCCTTTCAGAAAGAATAGAAGTATCTGATTTCAGCGCGTTTATGTCTTTGACATTCATAAACAGCTGGCGAGCGTCTATCATATACTGATCCACATCTGTAAAATCTGAGAGGATTATCTTGCCCCAGGAGATGAAATCATCTGCCTTCTCTTCTTTGATATCGGCTTCCTTGACCCCTGCTTTTAGCTGATAATCCTTCTGGAGGCTTGTATATGTTTTCCAAAGCCTGAAAATCAGAGTCAAATCATCAGCCACTTCAAGATCTGACAGATAATCAAACAGATTGTCTATCGTGAACACCCTTGGTGCAAACAGAGGCTTGTCTTTAAGCTCTCCCAAATGCTTAAGAAAGAAAAGGGAAGAACGCCTATTAGGAAATACAAACGTATACCCCTGTATATCATTGTCTTGCGCAAACAACGAAGCAACCTGCCTTAAAAACGCTTTTTCCATAAACGCAAAGATATGACTTGAAATTGACAGCCTGTGTCAATCTTCAGAAATATTCAATTTATTCACTTTCTCGTGGTTTCCTACAACCCATATAGTATCTCCTGCCTCTATAGTTACAGTGGAATTTGGGCGGAGAAAGACATCTGAATCTGACTTTTCTACACCAACCAGAAGAACTCCGAACTGCTTTCTGAAAGCCGTAATATTGGCATTGTGGCCAATTACAGGAGCTTTGCTTCCCAAGGTAATCTGGAATAGGCGCATCTCTATGGATTCTTCGTTTAGCTCGGCGGAAGGATCTCTGTCTCGGTCTTTGGAAAGGGCAATGAAAGAAGAAAGCTGCTTATCAGATCCCAGAATAAGAAGAGAATCAGACGGATAGAAAACCTGCTCCTTATGCGGCAGGTTAATTACCCTGCCGCCCCTGATGAGCTGGATTACAAGAGCTCCGGTATCTTTTTTCCTGTGAACTTCACCGATGCTGCGTCCGGCCAGGTAGGAATTTTGGCCCACGGTGCATTTTTCCATATGAATCTCATTAGCCATCTCCCTCGGAATGACAAAACGCCTTCCGCCTTCACTGTCGAGATTGGAAAGGAAGTTCTGCTCAATTCTGGAATAATAACCCTTTATCCTCTGCGACAAGACCACGAAAACGATTACCGTCGCGCAGATCAGAATTATGACGCCAGTACTCTTTGTCAGATAAAGGCTGGATACAAAAGATATTGCCATAAAGGCGATTATGTACTTTATGGCCTTGAGGAAAAGAAGCGGTCCGCGGGCAAACTTGCCGTCGGCCCAGATCTGGTCATAAAGCCCCTCTTTGTCTTTTAGCCTGAGAAGGGCCCAGATGAACGGGGAGATAGCGCCTATAGTCAGAAGGAATAGGATAAGGCGTATCCACAGAAGGCCTGCGATCTCCGGGTACAGAGATTTTACCAGATTGTTTATGAAAGGATTTATAACCTTGGTAAACAGGATGATAATGAAAGCCATCCAGGTAGTGAAAAGGAGAACACGGCCAAGATAGTTTTTCAGAAGCTTCCGCCATCTGGACTGCTGGTTGAAAGTGTTCTTGCCGCTTCCCAGACGGTCTATAACGTTGCGCCAGCCCTTGGAAGAGTGGACATAGATGAACTTGAAGACCTTGTCTCCGCCCTTAGCCCAGTATGGAGTAACAAAAGTGGTAAGTATGGAAACCGTAACTATCACCGGATAAAGATATTCCGGAGTGGCGTGCATATTCTTGCCAAGAGATGCTATGATATAGGAAAACTCACCGATCTGGCACATGCACAATCCGGCGGGAAGGGCAATCTTCAGCGCCTGCCCGCTGAAGAGGAAACCGATGGTAGCAGCCAGCGGCTTGACAATGATAACAGCAAGTGTAATCACCAGTACGTGAGGCCAGTAATGCAGAAGAACCGCTGGATCCACAAGCATTCCCACAGACACAAAGAATATGGCACCAAAGAAGTCTTTGATAGGCCTGGTAAGGGCAAGTATCTTGTCCCTCTGAACTGTTCCGGAGAGAATGCTTCCCATAACGAAAGCCCCAAGCGCCTCCGAGATGTTGGCCTTAAGGGTTACAACAACCATAAAAAGGCAAAGTCCAAGGGAAACCACAATCAGGGTCTCGTCACTCATAAGCTTGCGGAGCTTCTTGTAAATAGTTGGTATGAAATATATTCCGCCTGTAAACCAAAGCAGGAGGAACACCGTTATTCCCAGAATTTTGGTAGCCAGTTCCACGCCGTTGAATGTCTTGCTGAGCACAAATGTAGGAAGCAGCACAAGAAGAAGTATTGCCACAAGATCCTCGCAAATCAGTGCTCCGAACACAAGCTGTGAAGATTTTTTGCCGCTGATTTTAAGGTCATCAAAGGTCTTGATAATAATGGATGTTGAAGAAATGGAAAGCATAGCTCCCACAAACAGAGCAGTCACGGTCTCCCATCCGAAAATCTTGGCTATGAGAAAGCCCATGCAGAACATTACCACCGCTTCGGAGAAAACCGTTGTGGCGCCAGGGCCGCCGACCTTCTTCAACTGCTTGAAACTGAACTCCAGACCAAGGCCGAACAGAAGGAAGATAACGCCAATCTTCCCCCAGAACTCCACGCTCTCCACCTGGGTTGCCGTAGGAATCCAGCCAATGTATGGACCGGTGAGAATGCCAGCCACAATATAACCCAGCACAAGGGGCTGTTTCAGCGCCTTGAATATAATGGTCACCACCCCCGCTACCACGAGTATCAGGGCCAGGTCCAAAAGCATAGGGTTAATGGCAGAAGTCATTTCTATTCCGTATATCCCGGTCTTCCCAGCAACTTGTAAAGATTGTTCTTGTAAACGTCAACTGCAGGCTGGTCAAAAGGATTTACGCCCAGCATATAGGCGCTTACGGCACAGGAGAATTCAAAGAAGTAGAAGAGCTGTCCCATATTCCACTCGTCTATCTTCTCCATCTCTATGTAGATATTTGGAACATTGCCGCTGGTATGTGCCATTCTGGTACCCTTCTCCGCCATAAAGTTGATATCTTCCAGAGTCCTTCCCACAAGATAGTCCAGGCCGTCGAGATTGTCTGTAGATTTAGGAACAAACACCTCCACCTCCTTGCTTCCTGCCAGAATGGAAGTCTCAAACATTGTCCTCTCTCCATCCTGAATATACTGGCCTACGGAATGCAGGTCTGTGGTAAAGTCCAGAGTGGCAGGGAAAAGCCCCTTGAGCTGCTTGCCCTCGCTCTCGGCAAAAAGCTGCTTGAGCCACTCTCCCAGATACTTGAGCTTTGGATGATAATTGACGAATACCTCAATTTTCTTGCCGCACCGGTACATAATGTTCCTCAGCGATGCGTAAACCAAGGCCGGATTGCTCTTGTCTTTCTTGAGAAGATGCTCCCTTGCCTCCGCTGCCCCTCCCAGGAAACTCTCAACGTCGAATCCCGCTACAGCAATCGGAAGAAGACCCACAGCCGTAAGTACAGAATAGCGCCCGCCCACATTGGAAGGCACTGGAAGAGAAGTGTATCCGTATTTCTCGCTCATCGCCCTGAGGGCTCCGTTACTCTCATCGGTGACAGTTACTATTCTCCTTCTGGTATCCTCAACCCCAAACCTCTTAAGCATATCGTTCCTCAGAATCCTGAATGCCAGGGCAGGCTCTATGGTAGTGCCTGACTTGGATATGACAATCATTCCGTAAGATTTCTTCTTCAGATAGCCCAGAAGGTCAGACATATAGTCCTCGCTGAGAGAATATCCTGCAAAGACTATGTGAGGGCTATTTCTCTCTCCGGCGCTGGCAAAACTGTGGGAAAACGCTTCCAGAGCGCATTTAGCCCCGAGGAAGGATCCTCCGATTCCTATCACCACAACCACGTCCATCGTTCCCAGCCAGCGGTTTGCAATCATTTTGCAATCCGCCAGAATTTTCTCCGGAGTCTTGACTGGAAGATCCAGCCAGCCGGTCATCTCACCGCCAGGACCGGTTCCAGAAAGGAGGGTGTCGTAGGCTTGCAAAGCCCTGTCCATTGCCCCCTTGAAATCTTCAGGCCCTATGAAGGGCTCTATCATATCAGTATGAAGCTTAAGCATAATCCTTAGGTTTCTAGTAAAGTTTGTCGCTCAGTCTCTTTAGCACGTAAGCCGGATACTTCTCCTCGTAGAGTATGTCGTAAACAGCCTCTGCTATAGGCATCTCAACTCTGTATTTCTTGTTTATAAGATTGATAGCCGCACTTGCGTAATAGCCTTCAGCCACCATATTCATTTCCACCTGAGCGTTTCTGACGGAATAGCCCTTTCCTATCATGCTTCCGAAAGTGCGATTGCGGCTGAACTGGCTGTAACCGGTAACAAGCAAGTCTCCCAGATAAGGAGAAGTAAGAACATTGCGTTTCTTGTCCGGATGCGATGCGTTCAGGAACTCGGTCATTTCCTTGAAAGAACTGGTCATCAGCACAGAAAGAAAATTGTCTCCATAGCCCAGACCGTGCGCGATTCCCGCGGCAATAGCGTAAATATTCTTAAGCGCGGCAGCGTATTCCACTCCGTAGATGTCCGTTCCCGGCATTGTCCTTACATAATCGCACTCAAAGAAATCGCAGAGGGTCTTGGCCGTTGCAATGTATTTGCTGGTGAATGTCAGATAGGAAAGCCTTTCCATTCCCACTTCCTCAGCGTGGCAAGGGCCGCTGACTACGCCTATCCTGTCGTAAGGAATGTGGTGAACCTGGTTGAAATACTCGGCGATCGTCCTCTCTCCCACAAAGCCCTTGATGGCGGAAATGATGAACTTGCTGTCCAGAGAAACAGTAAGCTTCTCCATAACTCCAAGAAAATAAGCGCTCGGGATACAGAAAACAAGAACGTCTGCGCTATCTACCACCGCGTTTATGTCTGTACTCATAAACAGGCGGTCCGGCTCCAGAATTACGGAACTCAGATATACCTTGTTGCGGTGATTCTTCATCACTCGGTCTATGTTTTTCTGGTCTCTTATAAACCAAGATATTTTTTCCTGATGGTTCATAAGCAGCTTTACCAGAGCCGTAGCCCAGCTTCCGCTGCCCACCATCGCGAACTTCAGGTTTCTTTTTCCAAGTATATTGTCCATAGCCTATGTTTTGTTTTCCTGAGCGTAGAGAGAAGCCTGGGCAAAGGCAAGGGCGTCGCACCTTTCATTTTCAGGATGGCCCGCGTGGCCTTTCAGCCAGTGATAGTGAAGGTCAAAGCCTTTTGACACCTCCACATACTCCATCCACAGCTCCTCGTTTTTCTTCTTCTTGTTATGCTTGTCTCTGAAGCCGTTGGCAATCCAGCCTTCAAGCCAGCCTTCTTCTATGGCCTTGACCACGTAGGAAGAATCAGACCAGACTTCAACCGTTGCGTTTTTCCACTTTATAGCCTTGAGCCCTTCAATCACAGCCGTAAGCTCCATCCGGTTATTTGTGGTAAGAGCCTCTCCACCGCTGAGTTCCTTACGCTTGTCTCCGCATACCAGGACAACGCCCCATCCTCCGGGCCCGGGGTTTCCCCTGGAAGACCCGTCTGTGTACAAAAATATCGGAGGGCGTTTCTGCGGCATATTATTCAGTTTCTGCTTCCGGAGCCGGTCCCCTGCGAGTATTGTCGTCGTTTCCAGGAATCTGGGCAGTCATCGGGTTAGCGTGTATCTGGAGGTAATGTTCACGGTTGCGGTAAATATCTATGCCAAGGTAAATCGCGGAAAGCATAGAGTGCGGATTGGCCTTGTTCTGGCCTGCAATGTCAAATGCAGTTCCGTGATCCGGACTAGTTCTTATGACAGGCAGGCCGGCGGTGTAGTTAACTCCGGAATCAAAGCTAAGCGTCTTGAACGGTATCAGCCCCTGGTCGTGATACATAGTAAGCACAGCATCGTACTTGCCCTGGAGAGTGGCCGCAAAGAACCCATCAGGAGGGAAAGGCCCAAAGGTGTCTATGCCCTCAGCGTTAGCCTCCTTTATGGCAGGAATTATAATGTTTTGTTCCTCATCTCCCAAAAGTCCCCTGTCTCCCGCGTGAGGGTTGAGACCCAGAACGGCAATCTTCGGCCGCTCAATTCTGAAATCTTTCCTCAGCGATTCGTTCATCAATCGGAGCTTGCTCATTATAAGCTCCTTGCTGATGGAAGAAGATACATCCTTAAGCGGAATGTGCATAGTTACAACGCCCACTCTCAGAGTGTCTGAGCACATAAACATCAGTCCGTCCTTTGCCCCGAAAGTCTCTATCAGATATCCCGTGTGGCCGGCATACTTGAAATGCTCCAGGGTAACTCCCTTTTTGCTGAAAGGAGCAGTAACTATGACATCTATGTACCCGGCCTTGGCTTCCTTAACCGCCATTTCCAGAGAAGCTATGGCAGCCTTGGCGCTTTCGTGCGTAAGCTTTCCTGGCTCAATCGGAAGGTCATCTCCAACACAGTTTACGATATTCACCCTCTTTGGATGAGCATCTTTGGCGGAAGATATAAGATTAGTGTTAATATTTTCTGTTTCAGGTATTTGCTTGCGGTAGTACCCGAAAGCTTTAGAGGAGCCGTAAACCACCGGAGTAAAAAGTTCCAGCACATTGGCATTGGAAAGGGCCTTGATGATAACTTCATAGCCTATTCCATTGCTGTCTCCCTGCGTAATTCCGATTACAAGTTTCTGTTTCATATTAAAGTGCAATTTACGAAAAAAACTGCAATAATTCGTAAATTTGCCCAAGATGAAAACCGGCATATTGGACACGGACATAAAGTACCTTCCGGGAATCGGCCCAAAGAGGGCGGAGCTGCTGGCAAAGGAGGCAGATGTGCATACCTTCAGAGATATGCTCTACTACTTTCCTTTCAGGTGGATAGACAAGAGCAAGGTCTATCCAATAAGCTCCATCCTGAGCTCTCAGACTCTTGAAGGGGATGACGCTCCATCTTCTTCTTATATACAGATCAGGGGAGTGGTTGTGAAGAAGGAATACGCGGGCCTTGTCTCAGGCCGGACGGTAAAGGGGAAATCTCGCCTTGTCGCCACCCTCCAGGATGCCACGGGAAAGATGGAACTTGTTTTTTTCTCCGGCCTGAAATGGATAAGCGAAAAGCTGGTCCAGGGAGAGGAGTTCATTGCCTTTGGAAAGCCCTCCATCTTCAACGGTCACGTGAATCTTGTTCATCCAGAAATTTATAAGCCATCTGAAGCCTTGACTTACGGAACAGGCTCAATGGCAGGCATATACTCTATTACGGAAAAGATGAAGAATTCCGGAATGGGAATAAAGGCCATAACCAAAATCCAGAGCGTTCTTCTGGAAAAGGTCAAGGGTCATATAGAAGAAACCCTTCCGCAGTCTCTAATCCGTTCCAAGGGCCTCTGTCCTCTGGAAGAGGCTCTGAGAAACATCCACTTCCCCGCTGGCCAAAGAGAACTGGAAGCAGCCCAGAAAAGGCTTAAGTTCGAGGAGCTTTTCTACCTTCAGCTTAGCCTTCTTAAGCAAAGAAACGTCCGCCTTTCAAAAAGCGGCGGCATTATGATGACCAAGGTCGGAAGCAATTTCAACCGCTGCTATGCCTCTTTGCCATACCCTCTTACGGGAGCCCAGAAACGGGTGATAAAGGAAATGCGGGAAGATATGCGCAGCGGGAAGCAGATGAACCGCCTGCTTCAGGGAGACGTTGGAAGCGGCAAGACTCTGGTTGCGGTTCTCTTGAGTTTAATCGCGATAGACAACGGCTACCAAGCCTGCATTATGGCCCCTACTGAAGTGCTTGCCCTGCAGCATCTTGCAAGCATATCAAAATTTCTCAAGGCCACTGATGCAAAGATTGCCCTTCTTACAGGAAGCACCAAGGCCAAGGAAAGGAAGCAGATTCTGAAAGACCTTGAAGAAGGAACTCTGAACATAATCGTTGGTACTCACGCCCTCATAGAAGATAGGGTCAAGTTCCACGCTTTGGGACTTGCCATAATAGACGAGCAGCACCGCTTTGGCGTAGATCAGAGAAGCCGGCTGTGGAGCAAGAACGAAGAAGCCCAAGCAGAAAATTTGGCTCCGCACATAATGGTAATGACGGCCACCCCTATCCCTAGAACCCTGGCTATGACTCTCTACGGAGATCTGGACGTCAGCATTATAGACGAAATGCCTCCAGGCCGTACGCCTGTGGTTACAACCCACGCCTGGGAAAACCAGAGACGGCAGGTATTTGAGTTTATGCGCAGTCAGATAGACCAGGGTCGGCAGGTATTTGTTGTCTATCCGCTGATAAAGGAAAGCGAGAAGATGGACTACGAGAACCTTGAAGCAGGATATATGCGCATCATAGAGGAATTCAAAACGCCACAGTACATAACGGCCGTTGTCCACGGCAAGATGAAGCCGGAAGACAAGGCAATAGATATGAACCTGTTTGCCAGCGGGAGAGCTCATATACTGGTGGCCACCAGCGTTATAGAAGTTGGAGTGGATGTTCCTAACGCATCTGTTATGGTAATAGAGAGCGCGGAAAGGTTCGGGCTGAGCCAGCTCCACCAGCTCCGCGGAAGAGTGGGAAGAGGAGCGGCCAAGAGCTACTGCATACTTATGAGCGGCTATAAGCTCAGCAAGGAAAGCCGCAAAAGGCTGGAACTTATGTGCAAGACAACAGACGGCTTTGTGCTTGCGGAAGAAGACATGAAGATGAGAGGCCCGGGAGACCTTGAGGGCACATCGCAGAGCGGCCTTGCAATAGACCTGCACATTGCCTCGCTTTACCGCGACGGGCAGGCTCTGGAAGAGGCCAGGAGAACGGCTCTGGATATACTGGACGACGATCCCCTGCTCCAGAAGGCTGACAACAAGCTTCTTGCAGCTCAATTGGCAATCCTCAGAAAGCAGGGGAAAGACGTCAAAGATTATTCTGCTATTTCCTAGCTATAGCCAACTAAAAACGGGCTTTACTTGATATCAATGGTTCTGTGCTCTACAGAAGGCGTAACCTTTACAATCTTAGGCAGAACAACATTCAGCACGCCGTTTTCCATCTTTGCCTCAATCTTCTCAATGTCAACATCATCTGGAAGCAAAAGGCTCTGGTGGAATTTCTCGTACGAGAATTCACGCCTAAGGAAGCGGCCTTTCTTCTTCTCATCATTGGTCTCGGTCTTCTTTTCCATATGGATCACAAGATTTCCTTCATTGTCCAGATGAATCTTGAAATCATCTTTATTGAGGCCTGGAGCCGCAAGCTCTAGCTCATATTCCTTTTCGTTTTCAATTACATTGATGGCAGGAGCCGTGTAGTTTGTCCTTTCCATCCAGCTGTTGTCGAAGAAATCATTGAATATCTCTGGCAACCAGCTATTTGAAGTTCTTCTTACAGGTAGCATAATACAACAACTTAAAATGTTCAGCCTTCCGGCCTGCAAAGGGCCTTGTTCGCTGATCTCCAAAGGCGGAGACACCTTTACGCCGGCAAATCAGGTGCCAGGCGGAAAACAGGGCCAAGACTGAAAAATTGTCGTTGAAAAAAGGAAAAACTGTCCATCTTCACAGACAAAATGTCTTCAAGGCGGCAAAGGTCTGCGGTATTCTATAAAGAATTCATTAAATTTGTAGTTTAGAGGAAACAAAACATATATCAGATATGGATACCAAGGAAAAATTCGTTATCACCGTTGCCCGCGAAGTTGGTTCAGGAGGACATACTGTGGGCCGCAAACTGGCCGCCAAGCTAGGCGTTCACTACTCAGACAAGGAACTTATCCGCAACCTGAGGGAGAAATTCGACCTTACCACCTACGCCATCGAGAAGCTCAAGGGAGAAAAGAAGAGCTGGCTGGCAGACTTCATGCACTTTGTGGCTCCCGTTCCAAAAGTCGGCAGGATTATAGAGGTTGACGCCAAATACCTCCAGGAACTCCGAGGAGACGTTACCACCAATGACATCTTCAAGGCTGAGACCGAGATCCTGAAGGAAATAGCCGAGGAAGGTTCCTGCGTGATAGCCGGCAGAAGCGGATTCTTTGTGCTCAGAGACCACCCTAACAAGGTGGACGTTTTCATTACCGCATCCAGGGAAAACCGAATCAAGAGAATTGTCAAGAAGCAGCATCTTAATGAGACAGAGGCTGAAACCGTTATGGATTCCATAGACGAAAGCAGAGACAATTACGTAAAGCGCTACACCGGAAAGAGCCGCTACGACTCCCGCAACTATGACCTGGTGATAAATGCAGACAACCATACGGAAGACGAAATCGTTGACATTATCCTTTCATACATAAAGCAATAATGACCTATACAGCACATCTGGACGACCACTGCAAAGCCATCATTCAGGAATACAAAGACAAGTATCCCCTCTTTGAGAATGCAGAGGCAAAGGTACTCTCCCTGCTCACGCAGACTTTCAAGGAGACGGGCCTTCACGTTGCAAGCGTGGAATCCAGAATCAAGAAGGAAGACTCCCTGGCCGGAAAGCTTGAGAGGAAAGGCTCCAAGTACAAGAGCCTGGCAGACATTACAGACATACTCGGCGTTCGCGTAATAACCTATTACATAGACGATGTGGAAAAGGTTGCAACGGCAATCGAGAGAATGTTTGAAGTTGACTGGGAGAATTCCATAGACAAGCGCAAGGTTCACGACATAGACAGTTTCGGCTACCTTTCCCTGCATTACGTATGCTCAATGAAGGACTTCCCGTACAAGTTTGAAGTCCAGATGCGTACGGTTCTTCAGCACGCCTGGGCCAATCTGGACCACGACACTGGCTACAAGGCCGGAGTGGAGATTCCTAAAAGGTATATGCGCTCTATGAGCCGCCTTGCAGGAATGCTGGAACTTATAGACGAAGAGTTCAGCAAGATCCGTTCAGAGATCACGGACTACCGGCGCAAGGTCCACAAGCTTGTTTCTTCTGGCAACCTGGACGAGGTTCCGCTGGACGGAGACACTTTCCGCAGCTACCTTGAGCTGGATCCTTTCCGCCAGATTAACAAGAAGATAGCCGCCGTCAACCAGGCAGAGATCCAGGAAGTTTCACTGCTTCCGTACCTGTCTGTTTTCAAGGGCATAGGATGCAAGACTCTGGGAGACATCCACGCCATAATCAAAGACAGCTTTGACGGCGCTTACCAGATTGCCTGCTACCAGATGGGCCTTACAGACCTGGACATCATCTCCTCCTCTATTGGCCCTCAAAACCTGTGCATAGCATACATTTTGAAGAAAGGCTGGGGAAAGGGCGGAGTCCGCTATTTCTTTGACCTTTTGAACGGCAAGGAAAAGAGCAACGAAATCGTAGCCGAAATGATTGTGGAACAGGCAAAGGACCTGCCTTTTATGAATCAGCAAAATGGCAAATAAACCTCTTGACACTCAGCTTCTTGACAAAGCGATTCTGTTCGCTGTCAAAGCCCACTCCGGAACAGAGAGAAGGGGCAAGGGCTTCCCTTACATAGTTCATCCGATGGAGGCCGTGGAGATAGTTTCAACGATGACTTCAGACCAGGAGCTTCTTGCTGCTGCCGCCCTTCATGACACGGTTGAAGACACAAACGTAACCGTAGAACAGATAAGAGAAGAGTTCGGAGACAGGATTGCAGATATTGTGGAGAACGAAAGCGACAAGCACGCTGCCGGAAGAAGCGAAACAGACAGCTGGCACGACCGCAAAAGATCTGCCATTGAGCGTCTTGCAAATGCTCCCCTAGACACAAAGATTGTTGCTCTGGGAGACAAGCTCTCCAATATGAGAGCCATAGCAAGAGACTACAGCGAAAAGGGGGACGAATTATGGAAGATTTTTCACGTCCACGACAAGAAAGACCACGAATGGCATTATAGGGGTCTGGCGGATTCTCTCCGCGAGCTCGCTGGCACCTTCGCTTTTAAGGAGTTTGAGATGCTTGTAAACCAAGTATTTGAAGAAGAATAACAAATCAGTAATATGGAGCCTATCAAGATTTCTCTCAGCGATTATGTTCTTTCTGGGGGCGGTGCCAACGGAGAGAGCTACGACCACAAGACAGACCCTTCCATTATGCTCAAGCTGTATTTCCCGGGCAAGATAAGCCAGCCGCTGGATGAAATGCTGATGGCAAAGAAGGTTTACCAGCTGGGAATCCCTACTCCTGAGCCTGGAGAGTATGTGGTTACGGAAGACGGCCGCTACGGCATACGTTTCAAGAGAATAGTGGGCAAGAAATCTTACTCCAGAGCTATCGGTGACAACCCGGAAAACATACCACAGTATGCCGCGGAATTTACCCAGATGTGCCTGGAACTCCATAAGATTCAGCTAAACCCAAAAGACTTTTACAACGTCAAAGACCGCTACTATAAGCTACTGGAAGAGAACCCTTTCTTCACCGTTAAAGAAAAAGACAAGCTGGGAAAATTCATTTCAGACACTCCAGATGAAAACACTGCCCTTCACGGAGACCTGCAGTTCAGCAACGCCATATTTACACCAGACGGCAGGAAGTATTTTATAGACCTCGGCGATTTCTGCCGCGGCAACCGCCTGTTCGACCTTGGAATGGTTTACCTGTGCTGTTACCTCAGCGACGCGGAATTCATCCAGGAGACCTACCATATGCCTAAGCCTGTGGCAATGAAATTCTGGGACACTTTCGCCCCGCTTTATTTCGGGGAAGGCATAAACCTCAAAGACACTGAGGAAATGATCCGCCCTTACGCGGGTCTGAAGACACTTATTATTGAAAGAGACACCAAATGCCCGATGCCTAATTTCAGGGCTGCATTGGAATCAGTATTATGAATGTAACGGAGCGCACAAAGAAACTTGCTGAAAAAGCAATGAAAAGAAGAACCAGGTGGACTGGTCTTCTGCTTATCATTGTTTCTGTGGCCATTCTGGAAGCCATATCGCTTGTCCAGGCATATTACGCCCAGGAAGGCATACGCCAGGAGGCAAAGACAAAGGCAGAGAGCCAGCTGGACGCAAGCAGAAGCGGAATCCTCAACATTGTAAATCAGGTAGAAAGCGCCGTGAGAAACAGCGTTTGGGTAGCCCAGTGGAGCCTTCAGGTTCCGGACAGCCTGGCCAACATTCCAAAGCTGATTGTAAACAACAACCCGCTTGTGGCCGGCTCCACAATAGCAATGGTTCCAAATTATTATAAAGACAGGCCGCTGTACTCTCCGTACACTGCAATAACTAACGGGGAAATCATAGAAACTTCACTGGCTACTCCGGAGTATGACTATCCGTCTCAAGAATGGTTTGTCAAGCCTATCGAGCTGGACAGGGGATACTGGTCCGAACCTTACGTGGATACCGGAGGCGGAGAAATCCTGATGACCACCTACTCCGTTCCTATCAAGGACAGCCAGGGAAAAACCGCCGCAGTGCTTACCGCAGACCTTGACCTTGAGTGGCTTACCGCCCTTGCCCACGAAACCAAGATTTATCCCGGGGCATTCAGCACTGTTGTCAGCCGCACCGGAAGGCTTCTGGTAAGTCCAGACAACAGCCTCATAATGAACACCACCATAGACGAGTATGCCGCAACCGTCAAAGATACAGCCCATTTCAACGCTCTCAACAGGGCTATGCTCAACAGGGAAACCGGAAGCATTCAAGTATCTCACAATGGCGAGAAGAATATGGTCTACTACGCCCCTATAGACAAGACAGGCTGGGCAATGAATATCATCATTCCTGAAAAAGAGATGTTCGCAGACCTGAGGAAACTTGACAATCTTATAAGGATACTTCAGGTTCTTGGTCTTCTTCTTATAATAATGATCTTCCGTGCGATTGCCAAGAGTCAGTTAAGGTTCAAGTCCTTATCAGAGAAGAAGGAGTTAATGGAGGGCGAGCTGAAGATTGCCAGCGACATCCAGATGTCTATGATACCAAAGACTTTCCCGCCATTCCCAGAGAGAAAAGACATAGATCTTTCTGCCGCACTGGTTCCGGCAAAGGAAGTCAGCGGAGATCTCTATGACTTCTTTATCCGCGACGAAAAGCTCTTCTTCTGCATCGGAGACGTGAGCGGAAAAGGCGTGCCGGCCTCTTTGCTGATGGCGGTTACAAGAAGCCTCTTCCGCACCATTGGCGCCCATAATGACAATCCAAAGGATATGGTCACCAGTATGAACAAAAGCATGTCAGATATGAACGAAAGCAATATGTTCGTGACTTTCATCTGCTGCGTTCTGAACCTGAAAACCGGAAAGATGCAGTACTGCAACGCCGGTCACAACGCTCCCCTTATCTTCACCGACAAGATTAGCGAACTTCCTGTAAATCCGAACCTTCCGCTAGGCGTCATACGCAATATGGAATTTACCCTGCAAGAGGTGACACTCCATCACGACGACGCTATCTTCCTTTATACCGACGGCATCACGGAGGCAGAAAATCCTGCTCACGAACTGTTCGGCATCCAGAGACTGAAAGAAACCCTTTCCGGCAGAAAGCCTGCCCAGGCCCATCTGGACAATGTGAAGAAGGCCGTTGCGGACTTTGTCAAGGAGGCTCCTCAGAGCGACGACCTCACAATGCTCTTTTTCCACTATCTGAATAATACAGAAGATAACAAGCCAGCGCAAAGCAAATCCATGCACAGCATAACTCTTACAAACGACATCAGCCAGCTTAGCCGCCTAGAAGGCTTGATCAGCAAAATCGCTGAGGAACACCATATTCCTCACCCTGTTGAATCTAGCATAAATCTTGCTATGGAAGAGGCGGTGACCAATGTGATTATGTATTCAGGCTCAGAAAAGGTGAATATACAAGCCGAGAGCACCCCGGATGAAATCATCTTTACCATTACAGACTGCGGCAAACCGTTCGACCCTACCCAAGCTCCGGATGTTGATACTAGCAAGGTGGCTGTAGACAGACCTATTGGAGGACTGGGCATTCACCTATACCGCAAAATTATGGACAGTGTCACCTACAAACGTCAGGATAACAAGAACATACTTACGCTAACAAAGAAAATACAATAAAAATGAAAACAAAAGTCACAAAAGAAGAAGGCCAGATTACAGTTGCCTTTTCAGGCCGTCTAGACACCCCGGCTGCCCAGGAAGCCAACCCTATTATCAATCCGCTTCTGGAAGAGGCAGACAAAACCATAATTCTTGACTGTAAAGACCTGACCTACATTTCCAGTTCCGGACTGAGAATATTCCTCACCCTTAGAAAGGCTGCAGAAGACAAGGGAGGCAAGATCATTGTCCAGAGCATCAATGATGACATACGTTCTGTCTTTATGATGACCGGCTTCCTTAACCTGTTTGAAATCAGGTAATTTTCTATGAACACTTGAAAAAACAAAAATGAAAGAACTGAACAAAACCAGACGTATATTAAATCTTTTATCATTGGCCGCCTCAGCGATGGTAATTCTTGCCTCCTGCGGCAAAAGCAGCAAGCCCATTCCCGTAACTGGAATAGAAATCCTTCCTAACTCAATGGAGATGTTCATCGGCCAGAGTCTTCCGGTTGTCATTACAACAACTCCTGAGAACGCCACCAACACCGGCAACCTCCAGGTAAATGTAAACAAGCCGGACATAGCCACTTATGAAAACGGCAAGGTAACGGGAGCTGCTGCCGGAAGTGCCAAGCTGATTGCAGTTTGCGATGCCGTAAGAACGGAAGCTAATATCAAGGTTTATTGGACAATGACAAAAGGCAGCCTCTCCTACCCGATAAAGAAGGCTTCAGGCTACAAGGTTTATGACTCTCCCGGAGTAGTCAATTACTATGAGGTGGATTTCACAGACGGTACCGAGCATTTCATAATGATGCTGATGGACCGCGATCTTGGCAAGAAAATAGACGTTTCCAAACCGCTTTCATCTCTCGACGAATTCGACACCTGCTTCTTATGCTCTGTAAGAAACAACAACGACAACGACATTACCATCTATCTCAGCAGAGACTATGATCCCGTCATAAGAAACGAGATGTGGGATGTACTTCCGATTACCGCCACAGGATACTTCAGCCTTGAAATGGTTTCCGGCAAGGGTTATGTGGCAAACATAGACGTTTCCCTGAGCAACGGCCAGAAGTGGAAACTCTACTACGAAGGCATTATATCCTTCGAAAACGCTGGCGACTACTAATATGAAAATCTGCGTAATAGGCGGAGCCAACCTGGATATCACAGCTACCTCCAACGCCCCTTTCCGCCCCGAAGATTCCAACCCCGGACGGGTGCGCACTTCCTTTGGCGGCGTTGGCCGCAACATTGCCCACAACCTTTCTTTGCTTGGAGACCAGATCACCTTCCTTACCGTCTTCGGCGATGACCTTTTCGGCAAATCTATCGCAGAGTCCTGCAGAACTCTTGGAATGGACATTTCCGCCTGCCA
This sequence comes from Bacteroidales bacterium, assembly GCA_016285455.1. GTDB lineage: Bacteria > Bacteroidota > Bacteroidia > Bacteroidales > UBA932 > Egerieousia. The sequence goes on along the minus strand of JAEEQS010000007.1, from coordinate 49,107 downwards.
AACAGGAGAAAACGCTCCAAATCCCTGTTTTGCCTCCATCAACGATTCAGACGGAAGAATGATTGGCGGCATCGCCGATATGGACACCACCAACCTTATAACTCCTGATTGGCTCAGCCAAAGGAAAGCAAAGATAAATGAAGCCGACATCGTTGTCGCCGAGGCCAACCTTCAGCCAAAAACAATTGCCTGGCTTATGGACAACTGCAAGGCTCCTTTGTTCCTGGACGCCGTTTCTGGCCCCAAGTCAAAGCGCATAGCCCAGGCGTTCGAAATGGCCGCCCATCCACGCTTCCACTCTATAAAGTATAACCGCCTTGAAGAGCAGTCTCTCAGCCATTTGCAGCACCACGGCCGCCATTTCATCAGCCTTGGCAAAGATGGCCTGAAGGTTATAGACAACCAAGGCAAAACACAAGCCTTTCCGGCATACCCGATTGCAGCGGAAAAGATCAAGAATATGACCGGCGCTGGAGACGCCCTGTTTGCTGGCATAATCCACAACGGCCCCAACTCCCCCGTTGAAGAAGCCTCAAAATTCGGCCTAAGATGCGCCGCCCTTACCCTTGAAAGCCCAGAAGCCGTCAACCCTGAACTCAAAACTCTTTCTTTATGAACAAGCACTTGGAATTATCTCCCGAAGTCAAAACCGCAATAGAACTCGGCAAGCCTGTTGTAGCCCTGGAATCTACCATCATCTCTCACGGAATGCCTTATCCTCAGAATGTTGAGACTGCCCTAATGGTAGAAGACGCCATCCGCAAGGAAGGAGCCGTTCCTGCTACCATAGCTGTCATTAAAGGAAAACTAAAGGCCGGCCTGACCAAAGAGGAGATCGAGTATCTCGGCAAGAAAGGGCCAGCTGTAACCAAGGCTTCCAGAAGAGATCTTCCCGTGCTTGTGGCCCAGAATAGAGACGGCGCCACCACCGTTGCCACCACTATGATTATAGCCCATCTTGCGGGCATAAAAATCTTTGCCACCGGCGGAGTTGGAGGCGTTCATCGCGGAGCTGAAACCACTATGGATATTTCTGCCGATCTGGAGGAGCTTTCCCGCACTCCGGTTATGGTTGTTTGCGCCGGCGCCAAGTCTATCCTGGATCTTGGCCTAACTCTGGAATACCTGGAAACCAAGGGCGTGCCCGTTATCGGCTACCAGACAAACGAGCTCCCTGCCTTCTACACCAGAGTCAGCGGCTTTAAGGTTGACTACAGGATCGACACTCCAGAAGACCTTGCCGCAGCATTCAATGCCCAGCAGGAAATGGGTCTGAACTCCGGTATGCTTGTAACCAACCCTATCCCGGAAGAATGGTCTATGGATCCAGACTACATCAACCAAGCCATTGACCAGGCCGTCAAAGAAGCCAAAGAACAAGGCATCCACGGCAAAGAAACCACCCCTTTCCTCCTTGCCAAGGTTAAAGACCTTACCGGCGGAGACAGCCTCAAGGCCAACATCCAGCTTGTCCTCAACAACGCCCGCCTTGCCGCCCGCACCGCCCGCTCCCTCTAGTTTCAACGATATAAATCAGAAAACCGCAGCAACCTTTCTAATCTCTTTGAGCAATTTATTCAGCGATGAATCTTTGCGCGCAGTCTGTATGTTATACTTAGTCTGCAGAAACATTAAAGATTCTGCAGGAACATCAAGCGCCGCCTCAAACATCAATGCGGTCTTGGCCGTCAACGGACGCTTTGTGTTGAGTATTTCGTTTACAACTGAATACGCCAACCCCATATTCTTTGCCAGCTGGCGCTGACTGATTCCACGCTCTTCTATTTCATCTTTTAGCACCTCACCAGGGTGAGTTGGATAAACTCCATATCCCAAGTTGCCCATTGTTTCACTTCTTATAATGGTTAGACAATTCAATAATACTGCAAATAGTAATAATCCCATCAGCTGATGTTTTGATTTCCAGGCGATACTTATCATTCACACGCACAGATTCTAATCCAGTTTTATCCCCTACAAGCTTTTCGTAATGCAACGAACGATAACGATAAAGGTCTGCTGGCTTATCCACAGAGTCAAGTATATTCACTACCTTAACGTATCTCTTAACTATTTCAGGCTGGAAACGATGTTGTTTATCACCTGAGTCACCGTCATAAAACAGTTTTCTTAGGTAATCCTTCTCAAACGAAATCTCCATTTGCTACCTATAATGTTGACAAAGTTATTAATAAAAAATATTGTTCGCAAATTTTGCGAATATTGTTCCCTACTGCAAATCTACACCCGCCCCACCCCTTCAACCAAACCATCCGGTAAAATTTACCCCGTACAATTCTGGAATCGTACGGAAATGAGCAATTATTTTGCTTTTGGTCTTGCAGAACACAAACCATTTTATACCTTTGCGTCAGATATAGGCGACTGAGGATATATCTGGGGATTGTGACCGGATGAAAATTCTTCAGCCGCCTCTTTTTTATATAGCACTTTCTCCGTAGAACTTTTCCCAAGTTTCCGCAAATCCCTCCCAAAAACCGTAGATACTTTAGCCACACACACATTCCTACCTATGCTGTTGATATCAAGTCCAACACATACATTCTTCCCTTTTATTCTATTTTGGGTATAAATACGATATCCATTCTTTCTTTCCCTATAACGACTTATTGCAATTGGATCGTTAATATTCTCAAGTGTTTCCAGCCACTCTTCTTCGGATAGATTGTGGAGATCATCTTTTGAATGGCGACGTCCATCTAAAACATATTTATTGGCTGTAAGGTCTCCCGAGATTCCGAATTGATTTAGAATGCTTCCAGTCTTTCCTATATGGAAAAATCCCAATGGCAAATTCTCTCCACGCTTTTTCATTCTTAACATCTCTATAAAACCAGCTAGATTTGAAGAGTTAAGCTTATCATATTCCCTTATCTGCTCATCTATTGAACGGCTCTCTTCCATACCCATCAATCTCAAATCCACAAATCTACACCCTCCCCACCCCTTCCAGCAAACCATACGGTAAAATTTACCCCGTACAATTATGGAATCGTACGGAAAAGAGCAACTTTTTTCACTCCCCTAAAAACAAAAAGCGGCCGAGCAATCTCGACCGCAAAACCCAGATTGTGAACTCACTGCATCCCCCCCCGCTTTTTACACTTTTCCTTTACGCAGGCTTCCGAAGTCTTGAACGTTATCTACGGACCTTTCTTATAAGACTAAGATAAGTCCTTTGCCAAATCCTTCAACTTAGCCAAATGAGATTTCTGAATTTCTAGAAACTCTTTATGCATCTTAGCCATCAACTTTGGTTCTTCAACTCTTTCAAATTGATCTTTCAAGAAATCTGCTGCTTCTTTGTAATAACCAGCAATATGATTATCTGCTAAATAACCATATTTCGCTTGCTGTAGTTCGGATAACAATTGCTCCCGTCTGAGATCTAATTCCACCTGAATCATAGCGAGTCGTTTCAAGGTACATAATAATTTATTTGTCCCTCTACTATTAAACCAAATTGTGGCACAAGCAATTAATAACGTTGCTATTGCAATCCAATCAACTAATGACATATAAAAATTATTTAAAATCTTCTGCAGAATATCTAACGGCCAAACCTATTGCTTTGCCCAATAATGGAGGAACAGCATTCCCTATTTGAACAAGCTGTTTATTCTTTGGACCTTCAAAAATAAAATCGTCTGGAAAGGATTGAAGCCTAGCCATTTCGCGGGCAGTAAGAACTCGCGGAAGTTTAGGATGGACATTAACCCCACCGTGATTTTCTTTAATGGTACAGGAAGCCTCATTCCAAGGACATTTCTTCCAAGCATCAGAATATCCTTTATACAGACTTTGTCCTTCAGGACACTTACGCATCCTTTCTTCCATTTCAGGAGAATGTTTCGTTGGAACGTGATTGAATTCTTTATCAACGGTATGATCCATTAAGTCAGCAATTGCTTCTCCTGTGGTTATATAATTATTGGAGGAAAGAATTGGTTTCGGATGATAATTCTTCCTTCCTATGCGATTACCGATAAAAATAACCCTTTCTCTTTTCTGAGGAACATAATAATCTGCAGCACATAATGTTGTGACATTCATATTGTATCCTATAGAACGAAAATCAGAAAGAATTTTTTGTTCTACCCTTCCACCAAGCATAGAGCGCAAACCTTTAACATTCTCACAAATAACAAAATCTGGTTTAAGATAATCTACAATATCCAGCAACTCTTTATAAAGTGAATTTCTTGGATCATCTACAATCCGATTACCCGCCATACTAAAGCCCTGGCACGGGAAACCGCCAGCGACAATATTAAGATGTCTTCCATTGAGCTGTCTCTCAATAACTTCATAAAAATGACGTTTCACTTCAGGAAGAGTAATATCACCATTGACAAAAGGATGTTTAAAGTTCCTTTCATAAGTCATTCCAGCCTCCTTAAACCAATCTAGACCACAGATGCCTTCAAGGCCGGACAACTCAAGCCCTTTTGTAAGCCCTCCAGCTCCACAAAAGCAATCTACAAATGTCAGATTCGACTTACCCGGCTTTAACCATCTATCCCCAATATCAAACCAATTAACTTGATCAAATTTAGGCGAATGGTGAACCTCTTGATAGTCTTCAACTATATTCCCAAAAAGATCATAATTGACATCATTAGAAGCAGTTGTCTGATTGTTAATAAAATATTCTAGAGCACCTTTAGGAATTCTATAGGTACTACCTATCTTTGTTGCACCAAGTATACCGCTGGCAATATACCTGCGTATAGATTTTTGAGAAACGTCTAACTGCTTAGCAACCTCTGAAATAGAATAAAAACCTCTTTCCTCCATAATTACATAGCATTGTCCTAATTGTCCATAATTGTCCAATTGCTATGTAAATATATGAATATAATGTCAAATGTCAATATCTCTTTGAAACTATAATAAACGAGAGAATGTAACAACGCCTCTATTAGAATCTATATTATAACCTATCCATTTCGTATTCCGGAACTGGGTTTGACTCGGAACAAGCTGATGAAGAGGCAAATGAGTTAAGACAATTCTCTCAACTACAACATTATCCCCTCTATATGACTTGAATGCTTCTTCTATAAACTGACTATATTTAATTAATTGATCATCAACTATCGTCCTATAACCATTGTATGATACTGGATCGTTCTTCAATTCTATAACAAGAATTCTTGAATCATTTCCACTATATATTTCACACACAAGATCAATATTCTTCCCAGCCACACCATACGGCAAGTAATTGCCAAACCATTTAATACGATGATTCGGATATCCTAGAAGATTACAAAAACCAACTTGACGCTTGTCAATATTTTCACAAATGTAGGCCTCTAAAGTCTTTTCGTATTGAAATTTATTATTCTTATTCCATACGATATTTGAGAGAATAACATTACTCAGAGTGGCATTGCTGCCCACTACATTATTAGCAATAGGCCTAAAATTGTTGATAGTTATTGGAATATATGCATTGTTGTACACAGGGTTACTCAAAATCTTATGAGGAGCAATAAGATTGTTCTTACTATTTAACAATGACATCAATAGGTTGTCTTCATCTAACGTTTGATGTGAAAGGCTTCTTCCCCGGCCAAGAGATTTCTTACCAATGGCATTCCAAAGCAAATTAGGACGAAAAATATCCAATGCAACTTCTTCAGGTATAGCTGTATCAAACTTAAACCCCTCACGAACGCCAACTTTAATAGGATAACAATCTGATGGATCGAACATTACGCTGCCACTTGCAATATAGAAACGGTCAAAACCCACACCTGGCGAGAGACCCCCATTAATCATCCAAGTAAAAATATAGTCACCGTCGCGAACAGCTAATGCATCTGCAAATAAGTCGGAAATAGTTTTAAGCGGTAATTCTTTTAATTTACCACCGAAAGAAATGTATGGGTGAGAATCCGAAATCTTTTGAATTGTTGCAGAATTGACTATCGCTAAATGTCCCATATGAATAAAAGAAATTATTGTTCAACTAAACATATATGAATACTAAGTTCGTGTACAACAATGTCAAAGTAATTGTCTGGATTTGACAGCTGAGATGTAAGAAATGAGACAGTGTTTTCAGGAGATTGAAGCCACTTTTCCTGGTCAGCAACGAGGTAATACATCCTATTGAGGCCCCAATTATTCTTGCAAGCATCCGCAACTTTTCTCATCCTTTCTTTGTCAGCACCCTCATATAATTCATAAGCAAGTTGTTTCTTTTCTTCAATTGTCATTTTTCCAGCCTTCTTTTGCCACTTAGGAGGATGTGAGGATACTTTTAAATCGTATGGAATATTATCGTATATGAAATCTGAAACACTTTTATTACCTATTGGAGGAATAATTGAGCTTTTTGCCAATATCACATAAGATTCACATATATCGTGAGTTGCGACCATAAAGTATTCGTGCTTAAAAATATCATTTCCTATGCTGAGATATTTCTCAAGAGACAAGTTGCCTTCGCAACATTCTCTCACACGATCTTGAATGCATCTATGCAAAAAAGAAGGCATTGCTCCGTGCCAATCATGGCCACGCAATAAACCAGATTTTAAATGTTTATAATGCCTTTCTATATCACAAGACATCCATTTTGATCGAAAAAGGGCAGTTAAATCGGCTAAAGAAAAAGCATTAGGATTTGATTCAAAAATCCCGGCTAACTTTGAGTACGAATAAGAATCTCTAAAAGGCAATCCGTAACAAGAATATAATTCTGAAATAGATGCCTTATTTGACATAAACTCAATACAATGAGAAATGAGTTCTATTTCTTTCTGAGAATTTACCATAGCATATAAACAATAGTTTGTTAAATGGTCACAAGATTTGTATCTAATCCTGATATCTTAGATTCAAGATTATTGAGAGTCGTTTCAACGATAAAAATGACAGAAGCCGTACAGCCTCCATAAGAAAAAAAATTTATAGAATCTGCATTTTCAACGAATTTCTTAAAAACTCTATCCTTGGTTTCCCAAGCACAACGCAGATATAATTCTCTATTTGAATCTATTAATGAGTGATGAACAATAAAAAGTCTGTTTTGCATATCATATCGTATGCCCCGACTTTGCTTATCATAATAGAACTTAATAATAGTTGAAGGGTCGAGTATAACGTCTTCATATGAAGAAATGAAAGGTCTAGGAATTACAGTACCCTTAACGTCGAATTCAATTATTTTTCCAATTCTAATATCCCATCTTTTATCAAATCGATCAGGGTTATGCTCCACTCCTTCATTCTTATAAAACAGATACTCATCACAATCTGAACATCTTAAGATATACCAACGACGACGATAATAATTCTTGTGATCAAGATCAAAAGAAGCAATACTATTCTCCAACTCATCTTTAGAAAAAACTGCAAAAATGTTACAGTATTTTTTTAATTCATCATCATATCTGTTATTCTGAATATGTCCCCATCTAAGCGGAATTAATGGTGCAATTCTTCTAAGATCATTAGAGAGAGTCTTGAACTGTTTAGAATCCAAATTCATAATAATCCCCCAAATGTTAAAACGTCATTTTCCCAAATAGTGGCATTAAGATGGCCGAATGGCTTGGGACGATATTTATACAAAGCCAATAAGGTCTCATTTACAGACCAATAGTTAGATAACGACATATTAAATACTACTTGCTATAGCAAATTTAACAAATCGCTGAGCAAAAGGCAAAAGGAATTTGAATTATTATGGCGTTCGTTCTGTAACCGCGGTTAAGGTAACGGCGGTTACAGAAGCAACTGTCTGGATGTGAAATGATAGTGGTTGCAAAGAATATTTGTACCTTTACTATTGCAATACTTCAGCAAGCAGAATCGGAACAAATATGGCAGACAAGATGACCAAGGCGCAGCGGCATTACTGTATGTCGCAGATACACTCATCGGGGACAAAGCCGGAAGTTCGGCTGAGGAAGATGCTGTGGCACGCAGGGTTTAGGTACAGGGTTAATGTGTCCAGGTTGCCAGGGAGGCCAGATATTGTGCTGCCGAAGTACAGGACGACAGTGTTTGTAAACGGATGTTTCTGGCACGGGCATCAGGGGTGCAGGATGTATGTGGTGCCTAAGACAAACGTGGAGTACTGGGAGAAGAAAGTGGCGGCAAACAGGGAGAGGGACCAGCAGGCCTGGAGAAGGCTGGAGGCGCTGGGATGGTATGTTATTACAGTATGGGAGTGCGAGCTGGGAGCAGGAAAGATAGAGCAGACGGCAGAAAAGGTTATCGCTGAGATAAAGGCAAATAGAGAGAAGTATCTAAGGGGGCTGGAGGAGAGAAAGAAGGCAGTGCTGGAGTGGAAGGGCTAGTCTTTAGGGCTCTGGAGCTCTATCTTTTTTGATAATCCTGGAATCTTTCAATAGGAACAATTGCAGATCTGAGAGTTGTTCCATTTCGTAAAAGTAAATTCTTTGGGGGCGGACACAGTCAATTTTACCGCTTGGCATCCGCTTTTCTTGGTTATGGTTTTTCTTTGCGAGAAGAACTTCAAATAGGAAAAACATGAATAAAGGCAAGAAAAGGAAAAAGAGGAAGAAAAAAGATGCTAAAAGTTGCACAATACTACAACCTTCACTACCTTTGCAAACGACAAGACGTATCTTGACATACGGAGGATACTTTGAGGCATTCATGAAAACTCTGACACCTGAACAACAACAAAAAATTAAGTACGGGTTACTTCTTCTAAAAACTCAAAACAGGATACCCGCCAAATTTGTAAGGTGCATTGAAGATGGTATTTATGAACTCCGTACAGAATATGAAGGAAACATATTCAGGACTTTCTTCATATTTGATGCAGAGAATCTTGTTGTACTATTCAACGGTTTTAAGAAAAAGACTCAAAAAACACCTAGAAAAGAGATTGATAAAGCTAAACAAATAAAGAAAGCATACTATGAGAGAGCATGTAAATGACAATCAAATAAGAGATTATGATAGTGTTTTAGATGCCGAGTTCGGTGTTCCTGGAAGTGAGGAGAGAATCAAGGCAGAAGAACAGGCGTATGCTTTCTATTCCGGACAAGTTTTAAAGGATGCGCGTAAAGGGGAAAGAGTTACTCAAAATGAATTGGCCTCTAGAATCGGAAGTACAAAAAGCTATATTTCCAAGATAGAGAATGGAGTTATGGTACCCAGTGTAGGAACATTCTACCGAATTATCAATGCTCTTGGGCTTCAAGTGGAAATAACCAGAGCAAGAAAATAATTGGGACAGTTACGCATAATTATTTGTAGGGCCACCAGGCGGGTTTGGTGTAGGCGCCCTGCTGCTCGTAGAGTTTGCGCTCATCTGCCCATTTCTGATTGAAATAGACGGTGTCTGCACGGTCTGTGTAGAGGATGCCCTCCAGATGGTCTGTCTCGTGCTGGAAGATGATGGCGGTGTAGCCGGCAATGGTATCTGTACGGTGAGTTTTTGCGTTAATGTCGTAATAAGAGACAATTATGGAGTCTGCCCTTTTTACTTCTCCGCGATATTTTGGTATGGAGAGGCAGCCTTCCGGGCCGATCTTTTCAGTTTTGCTATATTCCAAGATGTGGACGTTGGCGTAAGGCTCGATAGGCTTGTCTGGCTTGTCATAGCGCATAAGGGCAAGCATCCTGAGATTGAGGCCAACCTGAGGAGCGGCGATGCCCACTCCGTCCTGGCTCGGGTCCTGGACCGTGGCAAGAAGGTTTTTGGCAAGAGTCTGGAACTCTTTGCTTTGCATTTCTTCATCGGTGAAGTCCCTGGACTTGTTTCTCAGGATGATGCTGTCTGCCTTATCGGTGACAACTGTCAGATACATTACGGAATCGGACTGGTTTATTATAAGCAGCTCGTTTTCAGTGAAGGACAGAGAATTACGTGTATGACATCCAGTTGCAAGCAACACAGCTGCAACGATTAGAGTGAAGTATGATTTCATTTAAGGTTTATTTCATTTTGAAGGTGTCCTTCAGGGTGACGGTGCGGTTGAATACAGGATGTTCTAGCATAGTGTCTGGATCCTTGAAGAAGTAGCCCGTGCGCTCAAACTGGACAGCGATGCCGGAGTTGTCTTCCAGAAGAGCTGGCTCGGCATATGCGGTAACTATGTCCATAGAGTGAGGGTTAAGGAAGTCTTTGTAGTCTGAACCTTCCGGAATCTGGTCCATGTACTGCTCGGTGAAGAGGCGGTCTACCAGCCTTACTTCCAGAGTCTTGGCGTGAGGTATGCTAACCCAGTGGATGGTGCCCTTGACGCTTCTCCACTCGCCTGCTCCAGGCTTGGAAGTCGGGTCGTAGGTGCAGATTATCTTGGTTATGTTGCCGTCTGCATCCTTGACAATGTCTTTGCACTTGATTATATAGCCGTACTTTAGCCTTACCTCTCCACCAGGCTGGAGACGGAAGTACTTCTTTGGAGGGTTTTCCATAAAATCTGCTCTCTCTATGTAGATATGGCCGGTGAAAGGAATGCGGCGTTTTGGACCATCCGGGAATGCAGGATTCATAGGAGCCTCTACCCAGTCAACCTGGCCTTCTGGCCAGCCTTCGAGCTCCAGCTCAACTGGGTCAAGCACAGCCATATAGCGGTTGCTTCTTGCGTTGAGATCTTCTCTTACGCACCACTCCATAAGGGAGAGATCTATGATGTTGTCTCTTTTTGCAACACCAACTTTCTCGGCGAACATCTTGATGCTCTCCGGAGTGTAACCCCTTCTCCTGATGCCGCAAATGGTAGGCATTCTAGGATCGTCCCAGCCTCTTACGTAGTTGTTCTTCACAAGTTCCAGGAGTTTTCTTTTGCTCATTACGGTATAGGTGAGATTGAGCCTAGCAAACTCGTACTGATGGCTAGGGAAGATCTCAAGCTTCTCAATAAACCAGTCGTACAGAGGACGATGAACGTCAAACTCAAGGGTGCATATACTGTGGGTGATGCCTTCTATTGAATCACTCTGGCCGTGGGCATAATCGTACATCGGATAGATGCACCACTTGGTGCCCGTACGGTGGTGAGGAGCAAAGTTGATGCGGTACATTATAGGATCGCGGAAGAGCATATTAGGATGAGCCATATCTATCTTGGCCCTGAGAACCTTCTCTCCTTCCTTGAACTTTCCGTCTCGCATATCGCGGAAAAGCTGGAGGTTTTCTTCTACGCTGCGGTTACGCCAAGGAGATGGGGTTCCAGGCTTCTGTACCGTTCCCCTGTTGAGGCGGATCTGCTCCAGAGACTGGTCGTCAACATATGCCAAGCCCTTCTTTATCAGTTCCTCAGCCCAGTCGTAAAGCTGCTGGAAATAGTCAGACGCGTATCTTTCCTCTGCCCAGTTGAAGCCCAGCCAGCGGATGTCGTTCTTGATGGAATCAACATACTCTACGTCTTCCTTTGTAGGGTTTGTATCGTCAAAGCGGAGGTTGGTTTTGCCGCCGTACTTCTTTGCCACGCCAAAGTTCAGGCATATGCTCTTTGCGTGCCCGATATGGAGATAGCCGTTTGGCTCCGGAGGGAAACGTGTCAATATGCTTTTATGCTTTCCGGTTTTCAGGTCGTCCTCAATGATTTCCTCAATGAAGTTGAGGTTCTTGGTATTTTCTTCCATATCGTTGAATGTTGTTTGAATCATACAAATATACGACTTTCCGCCCAATTATTATTAAATTTGCGGTTATGATAAAGTCAATGACAGGATACGGCAAGGGAGAATGCACCCTCTCCGACCAAAGCAAGGTAACCGTGGAGATAAAAACCCTCAACGGCAAAAGCGCAGACATAAGTTTCAAGAGCCAGATAGTTCCCAAAGACAAGGAACTGGAAATACGCAAGTTACTGGCGGCTGAGCTGGTACGGGGAACCATAGACTTCTCCCTGATACAGGAAATGAAGGGCGGAGCGCTGAAAAAGCAGATAAACAAGGAGGCTGTAAAGGAATTCATTTCCCAGCTCCGCGATATTGAGCCGGAATGCGATAAAAGCATCATTCTGTCTTCCGTGCTGAGGATTCCAGATGTTATTGAAACTAAAGACAATGAGCTCAGCGATGCCGACTGGGCAAAGATAGACAAGGCAATCTCCCAGGCAATCAAGAAGCTTAACTCTTACAGAATGGCTGAAGGCACGGCTCTTCTGGAAGACGTGCTGGGAAGAGTAGCCAACATAATGTCTTTCTTGGAAGAAGTCAAGAAGCTGGATGTCAAGAGAGTGCCAGCCATAAAGGAAAGGCTTCGCCAGAAGATAGACAAGGCTGGAATAGAGGCTAATCCTGAACGTCTGGAGCAGGAGATCGTCTTCTATGTGGAAAAGCTGGACATTAACGAAGAGAAAGTCAGGCTGGCCCAGCACTGCAAGTATTTTATGGACACCGTAATGAAAGATCCCCTGGCCGGAAAGAAGCTTGGATTCATTGTGCAGGAGATGGGAAGGGAAATAAACACTCTGGGGTCAAAGGCTAACGACGCTGATATCCAGGCCGTAGTGGTAAAGATGAAGGACGAGCTGGAAAAAATAAGAGAGCAAAGCCTGAACATATTGTAGCCAAAAGTTATTACCAGAACAATTGTAGCCTGAATTTTGCAGTAAAAGCTGCGTAAATTATAGGAGATTAGGATATGAAACGTTTTATGCTTCGGCACATATTGCCTGTTGCGGGCGCGGCACTGTTGATTTCAGGATGCGGCGTGCCGCAGGCAATGACGTTCGACGTGGAGGTAATGACTCCAAAGGCATTTGTCCTGGATCTGGACGAGCAGAACGCCGCTGTGGTGGCAACCTACGCCAAGGATAAAAAAGACAGCGTAAGAGTTTCCTGCGTTGCCAACGGAGCGGCCACCTACCTTGAGGCAAAGAACGCTCTGGAAGAAGGAAGCGTTGGAGCATACACCATTCCAGGCGGGGAATATACTGGAACGCAGGACAAGGAATATCTGGAGCAGCTGATGCTGGCCACGGGAAGCCAGCTTCTTGTGATACTGGATGACCTGAAACTGAACGACTTCAAGCTCTCCAGAGAATATAACGGACTGGTAGGGACAGGCACATTCCTGACATTGAGGGGAAAAACCGCTATGACGATCTATGACGCCATACTGGATACAACACTATTCCAGAAGTATATTTCAGACAGCATTATTTTCAAGATTCCGTATGAAGAGAGTCTTTCTGAAGCTTCTGTCAGGGGTTTCATTGCAGCAAACGACTCCATAATAATGACAGCATTCGGGCAGAAGCTTGCAGACCATATTTGCAACAGCTGGATAGAAGAAGAGTGGATGCTGATAGATTATCCGGATGATTCAGCCTGGCATTCAGCCTACAATAACGCTATGGATTTCAAGTGGGAAGAAGCCATTAAGGCCTGGCTGCCAATGACAGAAGACAAGAAGGCGGAGAAAGCTTCATACGCGGCTTTCAACATAGCTGTTGCCTGCCAGATGCTGGGAGAAGCAAATCTTGCACTGGACTGGGCTAGGTTCTCTAAAGAAAAATATTTCTTCAGGGAAGTGCAGCAACTCATACTTTATTTAGAGAATCCAAGAAAACCATAAATCATATGCAGGAATTTTTAGCAAACATCCAATGGGAACATCTTCTTAGACTGCTTGTTGCCGGAATACTGGGAACGATGGTGGGTCTGGAAAGAGAGTACAGGGCAAAGGCAGCCGGTTACAGGACCCATTTTCTGATCTGCCTGGGCAGTGCCACATTTATGCTCATTTCTCAGTACGGTTTTGAAGCCGTGCTCCAGAAATACGGCGGACAGGTCAATGCTATGAGACTGGACCCTGCCAGAGTTGCAGCCCAGGTGGTATCCGGAATCGGTTTCCTCGGTGCAGGCACAATCATACTCCAGAAACAGATTGTCAAAGGACTTACAACGGCGGCAGGACTTTGGGCGCTGGCAGGCGTGGGACTTGCCGTAGGAGCTGGAATGTATGTTGTCGGAATAACAGCAACCATTCTCATCCTGGTAGGCCTGGAAGTTCTCAGGTTCTTCTTCAAAGGACTGGGGCTTAGAAGCATAGGTCTAGAACTCCTGATCCCTGCAAAAAAGCAGCTGGAGTCTGTTCAGAAAATCCTGGCCGAAACCAAGTATATGGTCAGCAACTACAACGTAAGCGAAACCCCTACCGGATACAAGATAGACGTTGTGGTAAGGATTCACAACAAGAACGACGAGAATGAGCTTTTCAAGAGACTTAACGAAATCGACGAGCTCACTCTTATGAAATTGGATTAAAACCGCGTCCCAGAGTTTCCGAGGAGTTTATGATGTTGATGAACGCCTCCGGATCTATCTCGGCGACACGATATCTCAGATTCACCACTTCCCTTCTTGTAAGGTTCACGTAGATAATGTCTTTCTGCTCTCCCTTGTACATTCCGGTAGCGTGAATGAGGGTGGCTCCGCGATGCATATCTTCTATGATTACCTTTCGGATTTCATCCTGCTTCCTGGAGATGATCATCATTGTCTTCGCAGCCTGGCCAGCAATTACCTTGTCGATGATTATACTCTCCAGAATAATGATAAGCCAGGAGTACATAGGAAGCTTCCAGTCTCCGAAAGCTATTACGGTAGAGAGAGTTATAAGACCATCCACAATGGTCACAGCCGTTCCCATAGAGATGTGGAGATACTTGTTTATGATCATCGAAATGATATCGCTTCCTCCACTTGTGGCCCTGGAGCGGAAAATCATACCAAGGCCGATTCCATAGAGTATGCCCCCGAAAATGGCGGCAAGAAGCTGGTGGTCATAGAGACTTATGGCAGCTTCTCCAGTAATGCCCTCGGCTGCAATCTTCTGGCTGATTTCAGGTTCTATCAGGGAATCAAAACCATAGGTCTGGTGGATAATCCACATGAACGCCGGTATCAGGAAAGTGCAAAGAAGGGTCTTGATTCCGAAACGGCTTCCGAGTACTATCGTACCCAGAATCAGAAGAGGGATATCCATACACAGGGCGGAAACTTCCGTTCTCCAGCCCCAGAGATGATGGAATACCATAGAAAGACCGTAGGTTCCGCCTGGGGCGAAACCATAAGGCTCAATAAGGAGCACAGCCCCCAGCGAAAAGATGAAGCACCCACCCGCCAGAAGGCTGTATTCCAATATGTTCTGTTTGGTAAAAACCTTTCCCGCCATAAATTACATCATCATTCCGCCGCAGACCTGGATTACCTGGCCTGAAACGTATGAAGACATGTCGCTTGCCAGGAAAAGGCATACGTTAGCTATGTCCTCAGGAGTGCCTCCCCTTCTGAGAGGAATCTTCTTGTACCAGTCCTGCTTAACTTCTTCCGGCAGCTGGGCTGTCATCTCGGTGATGATGAATCCTGGAGCAACAGCGTTGGCGCGGATACCCCTTCTTCCCATTTCCTGCGCGATACTCTTTGCAAGCCCGATCATTCCTGCCTTGGAAGCAGAATAATTGCACTGGCTGGCGTTGCCGTGAACACCTACTACAGAAGACATATTGATAATGCTTCCGCCCTTCTGGCTCATCATTACCGGAGTAACGGCGTGGATGAAGTTGAAGGCGCTCTTTAGGTTTACAGCCAAAACTGCATCCCACTGTGCTTCAGTCATCTTGAGCATCAGTCCGTCTTTGGTTATGCCGGCGTTGTTCACCAGAACGTCTATTCTTCCCAGTTCCTTTACAACCTGGGCAACGGCATCGTGAGCCTGCTGGAAATCAGCAGCGTTAGATGGTATAGCTATAACCTTTACGCCAAAAGCTTCAAGCTCTTTCTTGGTCTGCTCTCCAAGCTCGTCTATAACCAGATCAGTAAAAGCGATGTTTGCTCCTTCACTTGCAAACTTGAGGGCAACGGCCTTGCCGATTCCTCTTGCCGCTCCTGTTATGAGGGCTACTTTTCCTTCGAGTAATTTCATAATATTCAGTTTTTGTTTATTGTTTCTTTTCTGTATAGCCGCCTGCAAGCACTCCCGTCAGGTCGTACTCGGTGGCGGAAACTATTCTTACTGCCGCAAATTTACCAATATATCGCTGAGAGTCAAAGCCAGGAAATGAGTTCATATCCACGATTACGCTACCGTCCACCTCCGGGCTTTCCTTTTGGCTGCGGCAGATAAGGAAGCCGTCCTTTACATCGTCTATGATGACTTTCTCCACGCCGCCCACTCTCTTCAGGTTGTTTTCCAGGGAGATGCGGCTCTGAAGCTTCATCAGGCGGGCATAGCGCCTTTTCTTTACGCTTTGCGGTATTTCGTCCTTGAATGTCTTGGCGTCATAGGTTCCTTCTTCCTCGCTGTAAGTAAAGGCTCCCATCATCTCAAAGCGGTTATGCTTTACGAATTCCAGAAGATTGTTGAACTCAGCCTCCCCTTCTCCAGGATGGCCTACTATCATCGTGGTTCTGAGGGCAATGCCCGGAACCCTGGACCTAAGGTCATCCAGAAGAGACTGCTGCCTTTCCCGGTCTACGCCGCGGCGCATCATCTTAAGGACTTTGGTGGAGGAATGCTGAAGTGGAATGTCCAGATACTTGCAGACCTTAGGGTTTTCTGCCATTTCCTTGAGCACATCTTTAGGGAAGCCTGTCGGATAGGAATAATGGATCCTGATCCACTCTATTCCGTCTATCCTGGAAAGCTTTTGGATCAGAGGGGCCAGCATCTTCTTTCCGTAAAGGTCCATTCCGTAGAAAGTGGTGTCCTGCGCTATGAGTATGAGTTCTCTCACTCCCTTGATGGCCAGGGCCTTTGCTTCCTTTACTAGGGTTGCCATCGGAACGGACTTAAACGGCCCCTTTATCAAAGGGATGGCGCAATATGAGCATTTGCGGTTGCAACCGTCAGCAATCTTCAGATAGGCGTAATGAGAAGGCGTGGTAAGATGCCTTCCGGTCCAGTCTCCTTTTGAGTGGACTCTCATCCAATTCAGGATTTCCTTCCACTGGAAAGAGCCGAAGAAGGCGTCAACCTCCGGAAGAGACTCTTTGAGATCTTCTTTGTAACGCTCAGAAAGACATCCGCATACAACAACTCTGCCCACATATCCAGCCTGCTTTGCACTCACAGCTAGAAGAATCTCGTCTATAGATTCTTTCTTTGCGTCGCCGATGAAGCCACAGGTATTAATAATCACTGTGTCGGGCCGAGATTCCTCATAAGGCAATTCTTCAGGAATGATCTCCACATCTTCCGCCAGCTTAGACAGAAGATGCTCGGAGTCCACCCTGTTTTTACAACATCCAAGAGTAAGGAGCTGCAACCTATGAGGCTTTGCTGCACCCATCCAGACTAAACAACCTTTCTCGGAACGCTGGCCTTTGCCGGAGCGGCCTGCTTGTTGCTCACTTTGGCACCTTTCTGTTTGGAAGCTTCCTTTGCCTGCTTAGAGGCTGTGGTCTTTGCGCTTTCCTCGTTTTCTGAAGTCTTGGTCTGGTCTTCCTCGGTCTCAAAATCGAGGCTGGCATATTCCTTCAGACAGTTATACCACTCCACAACTTTCTTCATATGAGAAGGATAGAAACGGTCTGCGTCATAATCCGGAACAACCTTCCCGAAGAATTCCTTCAAAACTTCTGGATCGCTCTTTCCAGAAGGAGCTTTCTCGTCGCCGAGGAAAGTCTTCATTGCCTCAAGAACTTCCTGGAGCTTCTTCTCTCCTTCCTGGGTGAAAATGGATATGTCTGCAAGGGCGCTCATCTTGGTTGAGGCTCCTGCGGCAAATCTCTTCTTTGTAAGCATAGACTCCAGTATCGCGCCTCTGGCGGCTTGGGCCACGTAGGTAAAAAGACCTTGCTGGCCGCTGACTGTGAGTACTTTTCCTAAATCTGTCTTCATATCTTAAAAACTTTGAAAAATTTCCTATTTCATTCCCCTTTCTTTCTTTATCTGCTCGTAAGCGCTCTGCACGCTCTTGAACTTTTCTTCCGCGGCTTTCTTCACATCCGCTCCCAGGCTTTCCACCTTGTCCGGATGGAACCTTACGGCCATTCTGCGGTAAGCCTTTCGCACTTCCTCATCTGTGGCAGTCTTGTCTATCTCCAGAATCTTATACGGATCCTTGTCCGGCTCGAACATTCCCATTATGCTGCGAATGTCCTTTTCGTTAAGGCCGAGACTGGTTCCTATGGTATAGAGAAGGCTGCTTTCCTCAGGCGATAGCTGACCGTCCGCCTGGGCAATTCCCAGCAGATAGTGGAAAAGCTGAAGACGCTGGGAAAGCTGCATATACATCTTTATCTGGGAGCAGGCCTGGTAAACGTCTATATTGCTCTGCAACAGGTTCTTGATAATGCTGAGAGCATCCTGCACGGCATCCTCGCCAAAGTTCTGGCGGATAAAGTCCTTTACGTAGTTTAACTCAGACTTGAGTACCTTTCCGTCTGCCTTCATCACGGCAGCAGAAAGCACCAGAAGGCTAACAAGGAAGCTATTTCGCTGTTCGTTGGTGGTATAGGTCCGCCTTCCGGAATAGCCTCCTCCGGAATAACCGCCACCTGTGGAACTGCCGCTTCCGGCGCCTATTGTCTTCTGCGATGTGGCTCCGTCTACGAAAGAACCCAGGGCAAAGCCTATCAGGCCGCCGATAAAACCTCCGGCCGCCCAACCTATTGCTCCGAATATGAACCTGAATATCATATCAACTCAAGTATATGCCTTGCCTTTGACTCCAAGTCTGCCCCTTCAACAGACTCAAGGACAAAATCCGCCTTGGATATCCTTTGACTGTCCGGGCACTGGCTAGCGAGCCTGGCTCTAACTTCTTCTTCTGTGGAGCCGTCTCTGGCAATAACCCTGCGGATTCTCTCACCAAGCGGGGCGGTAACCACAAGAGTCTTGTCCATAAAGCTCCTTACATATTCATTTTCAAGTATAACGGCGCTTTCAAAAACCACCGTTCCCCTTTTCCATCTTTTCCATCTGAGGAAATCTTCTATCACAAATGGATATACAAATTCCTTCACTTTTTCCAGAAGGCTGCGATCTCTGAAAATTATTGACGCCATAGCCTTCTTGTCTAGCCTCCCGTTTTTCAGGATGCCCTTCCCCAGTATATTTTTCAGTCCGGCCAATATCTGCGGATTCTCGTCATACAGTTCCTTTGTCCTTGAGTCAGAGTCATATACCTTGCAACCCAAGGACCTGAACACTCCGCACACATAGCTTTTGCCGGAGCCGATTCCTCCCGTTATCCCCAGAACCTTTGCCATATCAGTTTTGCGGCTGTTTGTCCTTGCCCTCATCGGGGATCATAACAACCCTGTCTACAAATGCGGGCTCCACCCTAAGTTCAAACACTCCTTCCGGAGACTTGTCTATAAGCACCTTGGCCTTGCCGGAAGAAGACGTAACCGCCTGTGAATAATCTACGTAAGCCGCAAAGTCCTGCGGAGAGAGATTGCGTTTGCGGCCATATTCCTCCTTAAAGGAAATCCTGACTGAAGAAGGTACAAGAATCATCCTAGAGCCCTCTTCCTGGCCTCTTACTTCTACTGGCAGATCCATGCTGCGGCCAACGTAACGCCCAACATTAAGGTGGTAGACCACCTTGTCTTCAGACATCTGCACTCCTGCAACTGCTTCTATGTCAGCCTCTCCCTGTATGCTTCTCTTTAGAGAACGGGCCGTTATCTTTTCGGTGAACACAGAATCAATGGCATCCACCACGCTCTCCTGCCCGTTGATCAGAACAGAGTCTGGCTTTACGGATACCCTGTCTAGCGGCATATATTGCTGCTTGAAGCTAAGATCCGCTTTCAGGAATACGGGAACTTTCTTCTGGTAAGTCTTTGGGAAGACAAACACCAGAGTGTCTGAAACTATGTCATCTATAGTCAGATACCCGTCAAGTTTCTGTGCCGCCTTGTCTTTGATCTGGGATGTCAGTATGTAAAAAGCGTCTTCCTTCCCGTTCATCGGGCGAAGGGCAGACGGCTCTGCCCTGAAGGTCAGAGTTTCTCCTTTCTTAGACGTGAAATATTTATGCCTTAGAAGGTAAAAGCCTGATGCGGTACCTCTTACCGTAAGAGGATCCTGAGACAGAGACTGAAACACGCGGCCTTCCATAGGAGATGTCAGCTGCACGTTGTAATGGAAGACATAGCGGTACTGGAGGCTGAGTTTCATCACTCCCCAGACCACCAAGGCCACCATCAGAGACAGCAAAAAAACTATCACATTGCCGCCCCAGTTTGCCCTAAAGCCCTTGTCCTGATCCTCGTAAGCCAAAGCTTTTTACTGCTGTACGTCTGAGAAATCCTTTACGATTGAGCTCTTTGCCACCTTGATGCGGACGTTGGTGTCTATCCTCATCATTACATAGTTCCCGTTCTCAGGAAGCTCATCTATGGTTCCGTAGATGCCGCCTATGGTAACTACCTTGTCACCTTTCTTGAGCTCGTTGCGGAATCTCTGAAGCTCCTTCTGCTTTTTCTGCTGAGGACGGATCATAAGGAAGTACATGATTGCAAAGATGGCCACCATCATTATGATGAGGGAAAGACCGCCGCCGCCCTGCTGTGCGGGAGCAGCCTGCTGGAGAATAATTGTAAAGATATTCATATAAACGTGTTTTGTTGTTTTCTAGAATCCGCCAACCAGTCCGGCTGGATTTTTCGTGATTTTTCCCTGGGAATACAGGTCCTTCAAAATTGCGTTAAGAAGGCCATTTACAAAGGAGTAGCTCTTTGGTGTGCTGAAATGCTTGGCTATATCCACATACTCATCAATGGTTACCTTGAAAGGTATATCCTTGAAAGTCTTGGCTTCTGCCAGCCCCATTGCCGCAATGAGTATGTCGCTCTGCACCACTCTGGAAACGTCCCAGTTGGACATATAGGATGAAACTGTCTCGGCAAGGTCGTCATATTCCAGCAGCACGCATCCTACAAGCTTGCGTGCAAAGATCTCGTCTTCAGGCTTGTCAAACAGAGCTGGAGGGTCTATATGACCGGCCTTTGCCATAAACTTGATGTTTTTCTGAATGACAGATACAACATAGTCCAGATCATCAGCCCACCAGATGCACTCGCCTTCCAGGGCGTCTTCCAGTATCTCGCTGGAGAGCACCGTCTCTGAGTAAACACGGCTAAAAAGCGCTACCGCATCTTCCATTCTCGGCGATTCGATCTCCAGATACTTTTTGAACCAGTCTGAGGAAACCATCGCTGAGTATATTGATTTCAAAGGAGTTTCAAGATTCGCCCATCCGATTCCAAGATTAGTGCAAAAATTGCAGAATGCAGAATCCGCCTTTACCATTGCAGAAAGCGGATTTGCTATAAACTTGCGGTTCAGCTCAATTACACTAAAATCCGGCTTGAACTTTCTGTTCTGCTGGGATATCTTGTCTTCTGCCACCGGAACCAGAGCGGCAGGCAGCAGAGCCATAAGGCAGTACAGCTGGAGTGTCTTTTCCAGAGACAGCATCAGCTCTTTCTCCGCCGGTGCGGTATCTGTATTTTCCGTTGCAATCCTACTGTAAAGCTCCTTGAATGCCTTAATTCTTATAAGTGTCCTGCTAATCATTTGAGACAAATTATAATATTTGACAAATATAACGAAAAATGAGAGCAAAAAGTTATATCTTTGTAAAGAATTAAAAATGCAAGATTATGTATCAAGAAGATTTTGATAATTCTTTCTCTCAGGAGAAAAGCGGGGATGACATTTATTCAAGGCCGGTAAGAGCGGGCAAGAGGACTTATTTCTTTGACGTGAAGGTCACCAAGAACAACGATTACTACCTTACCATTACAGAAAGCAAGCGCAAGGTAGAAAAAGACGGACGTTTCTCATACGACAAGCACAAGATCTTCCTCTACAAGGAGGACTTTGAGAAGTTTGCCGCAGGGCTTCAGGAAGTTGTGCAGTTCATCAAGGAGAAATGCCCTGTTCAGGAGAAAGTTTATACAGAACCTTCTGAAGAAGCCCCAAAAAAGACTGACTTCACCGATGTAGACTTCGACAAGCTCTAACATTACAATCAGAAAACTATAAGTTATGATGAAAAGGACAAGAAAGTAAAGAAGGAACAAGAAAAAGAAAAGCAAGACAAAGAGAATAGAGAGAAAAACGCTGACAAAGACAAGGGTAAAGAGAGAAAATAACGGTATCTTTATCATCTGTCAAAAGAAAACCCCTTCCAAGTTCATCTGGAAGGGGTTATTTCTTGTTAGGAGGAACCAAAGCTATTTCCCTGTCATTGTGAATGAGATATATGGAGAATGACCTATTTCTTCGTAGGTCTGAGCGTCGTTTGCTACAAGGCGCACATAATAAGTGTGTGTGCCCTTCTTCGGATGGAGGTCGCTGTTCCACATCCAGATAATTTTGTTGTTAAGAACGAATGAGTCTGTTTTGTACTTGTTTTTGAACTCTTTTAATTTGCGTACTGGCAAACGCAAACGACCCTCACCTCCTTCATCGTCATCCAGGTATTCATGCATTGTGCCTTTAGGACATTCAATTTCCATCCATATTTCGGCATCATGCTTCTTCATTCCAGTAAAGTCAGCTGAGAAATGGAATATCATTTTCTTCTTTCCGTTTTGATCTTTCACGTTTTGCTCAAGACTGCAGTTCTTGAATGTGGCTTTCTGAGCATAAGTGACATTAGGAATCAAAGAGGAGAAAACAAAGGCCATTACAAACATGGCGAAAGTGAGTCTGAATGTAGTTTTCATCTTTGTTTTGATTTTAAGAAAGGCTCAGCAAACCAGCTGAGCCTTTTGTATGTTTTGAGGTACCAAGCAGAATCGAACTGCTGTACACGGTTTTGCAGACCGTTGCCTAGCCACTCGGCCATGGTACCGTATTGGGAATGCAAATATAGTAAAAATTTTGATATCTACTCAACATAGAGAACCAAACCCTTAAGATATTCCCCTTCCGGATGGCAAATATCTACCGGATGGTCAGAAGGCTGAGTAAGGCGGTGGATGATCCTGACCTTTCTCTTGGCAAGGGCGGCAGCGCTGAATACAGCAAGGGCAAAATCGTTTTTGTCAACCACCTGGGAACAACTGAAAGTGAAGACAACGCCGCCTTTGGCAACTTTTTCTATGGCCATGGCGTTAAGCTTCTTGTAAGCCCTCAGGGCGTTTTGCTTTGCGCTCAGGTGTTTTGCAAATGCAGGAGGATCTACAATCATCAAGCTATACTTGCCCGTCTCTACGTTTTTGAGGTATTCAATGGCATCGGTGCAGATGCAATCTCCGCTGTCTATGAAGCCGTTGAGGATGATATTGTCCTTGCAGGCGTCTATGGCAGTTTGGGAACTGTCAACAGAATCGCAGAGAATGGCTCCGCCCCTGAGGGCGTAGACAGAAAAACCTCCAGTATAGCAGAAAAGGTTGAGGACGGTTTTTCCGCTGGAGAATTTTCTTACAAGGTTGCGGTTATCTCTCTGGTCCAAGAAGAAGCCTGTTTTCTGGCCCTTTTCCCAATCCACCCAGAACAGGCAGCCGTTTTCCTTGACCTTAATCGGGCAGACGGGAGTGTAACCGTCTCTGATATAGAGGTAATCGTCGTCACCCTTGAAAGTGCCAATTGGTGTAGACTTTGAATAAATGGCGTCTATAGTTTCATTGTTTTCCTGGAAAACATCCTTTATTGCCTCAGCGATTTCATTTCTGCTTTGGTACATTCCGGCGGAGTGAGTCTGGAGAACGGCGGTTTTGCCGTAAATGTCCACAATCAGGCCGGGAAGAAAGTCTCCTTCTCCGTGAACAAGACGGTAGCAGTCTGTGCTGCCGGCCTTGATTTCAGGAATGGATGAAGCCCTGAGGCTTAAGGCTTTAGAGATACGATCCTTAAAGAAGCCAAGGTCTGGCGTGCTATCGTCCCAAACCAGCATCCTAACCATTATGGAGCCTCTCTGGAAATGGCCCTTGCCTATGAGAGTTCCGTCAGATGAAAGAACTTTGACAAGATCTCCGTTTTCAGGATCGCCGAGTATTTTAGCAACAGCGCCGGAAAATACCCAGGGGTGGAATCTCTGAAGGCTCTGGTCCTTGCCTTTTTTCAGGATGACGGCTGCTGATTTATTGTCCATAATGATTGGTTTAATTTAAACAGACATAAGCTTAACATACATCTGACGGCAAACCCAGGCATCTATGGCAGCATAACGGAGCTGGGCATCTGAAAGGCGGCTGCTCTCCCAGTTGGAAAGCTGCTGAGACTTGGATACCCTGATACCCAGGATAATGGCGCTCATTTTCCGGACGCTTTTCTCTTCTATTCCGAATTTCTCAGCAATGGTCTGAAGGTCTGCAAAGCCACCTGACTCGAACCTGGCGTATGTGTTGAGGCCGCTGATGTCGTCTCTTACGGCAGCCCCCACCTTGATGATTGCGGGATCAGAAAGAATTGAGGCAAGACCCTCCGGAAGCCCCAGCTGCTGAAGGCGGAAAATGAATGCGTGGTCTTCTGTGGAAAGCTGGAGAAGAGCCATCCTGTTCTTGGGCGCGTGGGCAATAAAGCAAGGCTTGGTCTCTGTGTCAAAACCTATGATCTTGCACTGTCTGAGAGTCTTTATTGCATCGCGGTAGGTCTGGTCCTCTCTTTCCACAACTGTAATCTCTCCGTGGAATTCAGCCATAGGCAACTTCTCTATCTGCTCAGTTGCAATATGTTGAAGAAATGCCATCTACTTGATTTTTTCTTTGATCTTCTCGTATGTATAAGGAACGAGTTTCTGGATTCTCTTAAGGTTGTCTGGATTGAGGTTGTCTTTGGAGAAAGGAACCGGAACGGTGGTGATTTCCTCGGTTCCCACAGGCCTTCCGTACTTGAAGTCGTGGGTCAGTCCGCCGTCTTCTTGAAGGTATTTGGTGGAAACTCCGTAGGAAGGAACGGAAATGAAAGCGTCCACCTGCCCCATCCTGGTTCTCAGGGCCATAAGCTTTTCATCGCGGAGAGCTCTGCAGCACTCGATGGCAGTGAAAACGGCAGGATCTATAAAGGTAAAGTCATCAGCGATGAGATGGGCGTAGAGGAGCTTGCCGTTGCGGCGATAGGTCTTGAGTTCGTCCAGAGTCTTCTTGAGGGTATCCAGAAGGAACGGATAGTGAGTGCAACCTAGAATGACGCTCTTCAAAGGACACTGCTCAGGAGACTGGCGCAGCTGCTCCAGAAGGCTAACCAGATGGAACCTTGCATAGTTTGCGGCTGAATTGAGCTGGAAATCAGTGTATTTTTTGTTTACTTTCTTGTAAAGGACAGCATTGTCTGCAAAGCTGAAATTGTAAACGTCCAAAAGCTCTTCCTTTATGTCATCTGGACCATCGCCCAGCTTCGGGCCACGGTAAGTGTCTCTCGGGGCGGTAAGCGAAAGGTCCACAAAGTCCTTCTCCAGATCCACAGCCTCAGCAAATCCCGCGCCCTTCTGGTTGACCACCTGGATGTAACCATCATACACTCTCTCCTTTTTAACCTGCATAATTGTGCGGCGGTAAGCGTCTGAATCTATGGTTCCTATAGTAGCCATAACTCCCACTGCAAGGGAATCACGGCGGCGGCTAGAGAGAATGTCGTCGAAAGCTGCATTCACTCCTGCGTTAATAACTCCAATGACCTTGACTCCGGTTCCGGAAAGATCCAGAAGAGTCCTTATGTCGTTAAGCCCGTACGCCGTAGCAGTGTTGCAGGCAATCACTATGATCTTGCACCTTTCCTTCTTTTCCTTGGCGCGCTTGTCGCTGCTTTTTGCGTAATACTTGTCGCCGAGGAGGAAAAGGGCGTCCTTTACGGCAAGCTCCCTCAGATAATCTGCCTTGCCTTCGGAAGAATATGTTCCGTAAGGCATATTCGCCTGATCTGCAAGGTACTGAAAGTCTTCTCCACGGAAATCAGGAATGCCGTCGGACTCAAGGTCTCCGTCTATATTGTCAAGATAGTCTGACTTGAGGATAACTTCCAGAACAGTCAGTCCGCCGGTGCCTGAATCAAACACGCCTATCGGAAGCTGGCTCCGCTCATCCTTTGCGGGAAAATTGTCAAAATCTGCATACCATACGCTGGAAGCGTCTGAAATAGCTTTCTCCGTAACCGGAATTATCTCTACGTTAGGCTTCTTGCGGTTTTTGCAGGAAGAAAGCCCCACTAGGGCCAGCGCCAACATCAGGCAAGGAACAAATCTTTTCATATTTCTGAATATTTGATTATCTAATAGTTGAATTCACCTGCAGGGCATTTTACCGTAAGGCGGGAAAGACCTGCAGCGGCCTTCTCCACCCTTCCTACAACGCGGGCTGGAATGCCGAAGCTTTCCGAAATCTTTATAATATCCTGAGCTTCCGTTTCACCTGTGTAAAACTCCAGGCGGTGGCCCATATTGAAGACCTTGAACATCTCTGCCCAAGGAGTGCCGCTCTCGTTCTGGATGGTACGGAACAGAACCGGAACAGGAAAGAGATTGTCTTTCACAATCCTCACGTTGTCAACAAAATGCAGTATCTTGCTCTGGGCTCCGCCGGTGCAGTGTATCATTCCGTGGATTCTATTTCTCATCTTGTCCAGCACGGCCTTAACCACTGGAGCGTAGGTTCTGGTAGGGCTCAAAACCAGCTTTCCATAAGTAAGTCCGGTTTCTGGCTCTATGTCTGTCAGATTGCGGGTACCGCTGTAAACCAGTTCCTTAGGCATAGCCCCGTCGTAAGACTCGGGATATTTCCAGCCCAGATAACGGGCAAACACGTCGTGGCGGGCGGATGTAAGGCCATTGCTTCCCATACCGCCGTTCCAGATATCTTCGTACTTAGCCTTTCCGTCTGAAGCCAGTCCCACAATCACGTCTCCAGCACGGATATTAGCGTTGTCTATCACCTGGCTTTTGCGGATCTTGGCAAAGACGGTAGTATCTGCTATGACGGTTCTTACAAGATCTCCAACGTCTGCAGTCTCCCCTCCAGTAGGAATAAGGTTAACTCCATACTCCTTCATTCTGGAAACAAACTTCTGGCTTCCGGAAATGAGCCTCTCTATGACTTCCCCAGGAATCAGGTTCTTGTTCCTTCCTATCGTTGAACTGATGTAGATATTGTTTGTAATTCCCACGCACAGAAGATCATCCGTGTTCATCACAATGGCATCCTGAGCAATGCCGTCCCAGACACTGAGATCATCGGTCTCCTTCCAGTAGGCGTAGGCCAGGGAGGATTTGGTACCTGCTCCGTCTGCGTGCATTACACAGCACCACGGATCGGCCTCATCATTTGAGTAAGCATCCTCGGTTATTTTGCAGAACGCTTTGGGAAACAAACCCTTGTCCACGTTCTTTATTGCTTTGTGGACATCTTCTTTTTGCGAAGACACGCCACGGAGTGCGTATCTGTCTATGCTTTCGTGATTGTCTGCCGTCATATCTTTGGCAAATTTAGCAAAAATTGACGGCTATCGTACATCTAGCGGAAAGACTGGAGTTCCCTGTACTTTGGCAGCGGCCACAGTTCGTCGTCTATAACCATTTCCAGCTTGTCTGCCTTCTCCCTGATCTTTGCCATATAAGGCGCCACCGTCTCTGAATAGGCCTTGGCCTTGGCAGGAATATCGGAAATCTTGTTGGCCACCTTTCTGGCCTCTACCAGATCGTGCACATCTTTGTGCAGAACATTAATGTAACCGGAAATCTTTTCTATCAGATTCATCTGCATTTGGGACATGTCAGAGAAGTTATCCGGGAAGAGTTCCTTGATTCCTTTCACATTCTGTATAAGTGAGTTCTGGAAGGTAATGGCTGTCGGTATCACGTGATTGGTAACCAGATCGCCGAGTACCCTGGCCTCTATCTGGAGTTTCTTTACGTAAATTTCGTTGAGCACCTCGTAGCGGGCTTCGGCCTCTCGCTTGGTCATTATATCCAAGCCTTCAAAAAGGGCTATATTCTTCTTGACCTTGTACTCCGCGAACGCGTCAGGAACGCTGATGCTCTTGAGTCCTCTTCTTGCGGCTTCTTTTCTCCACTGCTCGCTGTAGCCGTTGCCCTCGAAGCGGATCTTGCGGCTTTCAACCAGGAACTGGCGAATTACCTTCATCATAGCCTTGCTCTCGCTCATCCCGCTTTCCATATTCTCCCCTACCAAATTCTTGAAGCGGAGGAGCTGCTCGGCTACAACAGCATTCAGAACGAAAAGCGATGAGGCCACATTTGCGGAAGAGCCAACAGCCCTGAATTCAAACCTGTTGCCGGTGAAAGCAAAAGGAGACGTTCGATTGCGGTCTGTATTGTCTGGGAGAATTTCAGGAATCTGGTTGACTATGTGCATTTTGCTACGGACCTTAACGTCTTTGTCAGCCACACTTGCAAGATTGTCGTCAGGGAGCTTTTCTATGCTCTCCACAAGACGAGTCAGAGTCTCGCCGATGAATATGCTCAGGACTGCAGGCGGAGCCTCGTTTCCACCCAGACGGTACATATTGTTCAACGATGCCACTGTGCTCATAAGCAGATGGTTGTGCTCGTACACTCCTCTGAGGACGCAGGAGAAGAAGCACAGGAACTGGAGGTTGGCCCTAGGATTCTTTCCCGGCTTGAGAAGGTTCACTCCAGTATTGGTGACAAGGCTCCAGTTGCAATGTTTGCCGCTGCCGTTAACACCGTCAAAAGGCTTCTCGTGGAAAATCACCCTGAGGTGATGCTTCTCGGCGATGGCCTTCATTATAATCATCATCATCAGGTTCTGGTCAGAGGATATGTTTGCGTTCCCGTAAACAGGAGCGAATTCAAACTGGTTGGGAGCCACTTCGTTATGGCGGGTCTTCAAATGGACGCCCAGCTTGTAGGCTTCTGTCTCAAAGTCCTGCATGAAAGCCATAACCCTGCTCGGAATGGCGCCAAAGTAATGGTCTTCCAGCTGCTGGTCTTTGGCCGCGGTATGGCCCAGAAGCGTGCGTCCGCAGGCAACAAGGTCTGGCCTTGCGCTATAGAGGGCGCTGTCTACAAGAAAATACTCCTGCTCTATTCCCAATTGAGGAACTACTTTCTCCACATTCTTGTCAAACATCCGGCAAACGGCCACGGCAGCCTTGTCAATTGCAGCAATGCTCTTCAGGTGAGGGGTTTTCTGGTCCAGAGCCTCTCCTGTATAAGAGACGAATACCGTTGGAATGCAAAGCGTCTTTCCTATGATGAAAGCTGGCGATGTGGGATCCCAGGCTGTATATCCCCTGGCTTCAAAAGTGTTCCTCAGTCCTCCGTTCGGGAAGCTCGAAGCGTCAGGCTCCTGCTGGATAAGAGTGCTGCCCCTGAAGTTCTCGAAAGAACCCCCGCCGGCGCTTTTTACTGGATCAGAGAAAGACTCGTGCTTTTCTGCCGTAGCGTCTGTAAGCGGCTGGAACCAGTGGGTGTAGTGAGTGGCACCCATCTTCACCGCCCAGTTCTTCATGCCCAGGGCAATCTGGTCTGCAATTTCCCTCTGTAGAGCCGCTCCGTTCTCCACGGCATCCACAACGGCGTCATAAGCCTGCTGGGAAAGATAGAGTTGCATCTTGGGAAGGTCAAACACGTTCATTCCGAAATACTCGGAAACCGGTCGCGGATCAACATAAAAACGTTCTGCCTGGTGAGTAGCGCTTTCTGCCAGGGCTCTTGTACGGACATTGCTCATAATTGTATTTTTAGGGAAAATTACTATGCTTTTACCAGGATGACACCGCAAATATAGATATTTTTTAGAAAAATTATATCTTTTCTACATATTTTAGGATAAAAAAGGACCGGTCTTCAAAAACCGGTCCTTTTCAATCAGCTGAAGAATGCTTATTTCCTTCCCGGATAAACCTTCAAGCCTTCCTCCAGGCACTTGATGGCATGCTCAATGTCTTCTACCTTGAGAACGTATGCAAGCCTAACCTCATCTGTGCCTCTGCCTTCGCTGGCGTAGAATCCTGCTGCAGGAGCAACCATAGTGGTTTCTCCGTTGTAGTTGAATTCCTCCAGCATCCACTTTGCAAAGTTCTCTGCAGAATCAACAGGCAGACGGGCGATGGTGTAGAACGCACCCATTGGCTTAGGAGTGAATACTCCAGGAATCTTGTTGAGCATATCGCACATAACGTCTCTTCTGTGGATATACTCGGCCTTAACTGCAGCAAAGTACTCAGCAGGAGTGTCAAGAGCGGCCTCAGCGGCAATCTGCTCTACGGTTGGAGAGCAAAGGCGGCTCATTGCAAACTTCATGATGGCAGCCATAACCTCCTTGTTCTTGGAAACTATGCAGCCTATACGTGCGCCGCACATACTGTAACGCTTTGATACAGAGTCAAGCAGCAGAACATTCTGTTCCAGGCCAGGAATCTGCATCGCTGAGAAATGAGGCTCGTCTGAATAGCAGAATTCCCTGTAAACCTCGTCTGAAAGCAGATAGATATCGTGCTTCTTCACTATTTCTCCGAGCTTGAGCATGCTCTCCTTTGAATATAGCGTTCCTGTAGGGTTGCCAGGGTTGCAGATCAGGATAGCCTTGGTCTTTGGAGTGATGTACTTGTCAAACTCCTCGATTGGAGGTACCTGGAACCCATCATCGATCTTGGTGGAGATAGGAACCAGGGTAACACCAGTCTGGACTGCGAAGGCGCGGTAGTTGGTGTAGAAAGGTTCCATAACTACAACCTCGTCGCCAGGGTTGCAGAGAACTGCCATTGCAAACAGGACAGCCTCGCTTCCGGAAGTGGTAACGATGATGTCAGAAGATTCAACTCCAATGCCGATCTTGTTGTAATAGCCTGCAAGGCCCTTGCGGTAACTCTCAATGCCACCGGAGTTTGCGTATGCCAGGTTATTGAGGCGGATGTTGCGGATTGCTTCCATTACACATTCAGGAGAGTCTATGTCAGGCTGTCCGATGTTAAGGTGGAAAACCTTCACTCCCCTTTTCTTTGCCGCCTCGGCGTAAGGCACCAGCTTCCTGATTGGGGAAGCAGGCATTTCTATTGCTTTCTGTGAAAGAGTTAACATGATGTAATATTAGTTTTGATGTTGTAATTCTTTAATTCTCAGCGATTAGATTAGTCTGCGCTGGCAAGGGAGTACATAAAGCCCTCCAGGTGTTTCTGGATTTCCCTTGTAGGGCAGGCGTAGTTGTTTACCAGTATAGCAAACTTTATAAGGCCGTGTTTAGGTCCGGCATAAACATACCCGGCGTAAGTCTTTACGCAAGAAAGGCTTCCGCTCTTGGCGTGAACTCCTGCTGCAATGTCTGCATTGAACTTCTTAGGGTCCTTGAGAACGTTGCGCAGGGTGCCGACTCCAGGATAAGGGAAACCGCCTACAAACTTCTCAAAGCAAGGCTGCTTTGCCATTGCAGAGTAGAAGTTGCAGAAGAAATTAGGAGAAAGGTAATTCTCGCGGCTAAGACCGCTGCCGTCGTCCTGGGTGTAGCCCACGGTATTTACTCCAAGGGAGTCCAGAAGCTTCTTGGCGGCTCTCTTTGCGGCCCTGTAGGATCCGTCGCCGAACATCTTCTTGCCAAGCTGCTTGAAAAGAGTCTCGGCGTAGAAATTGTCGCTGACCAGAAGAGTCTGGGCTGTAATTTTCCACAGCTCAGGAGAATAGGTTGTTGCAATTTCAGTAAGATCAGCATCCTGAACATCCTCTATAGGAAGAACATCCGGCCCAAGAATAACTATTCCCTGAGAAACGGCAAAGTCTCTGAAAGCCGCACCGCAGGACAGGTAGGAGAACTTGTTGGAAATGGTGCTGCGGATAGTGTCTCTATCCAAAGGAACACTGCCAGTGAACTTTCCTACTCTTGCAAGGTCAGAAGCATTGTATTCAGACCAGTCTCCGCTCTTTGCAGGGCCTGTAGTCAAGGCGTTTACATATGTGAATCCCGGAATCTGCGGATAGAGAACCTTAATCTGAGGCTTCTCGCCTTCTTTCTTTCCAGGGATGATTCTCACGTTCTGGATATCCTGATGGAACGGCAGACCGCTAGGAGCTGAGCCGTAGTCATAGCCGATGTTTCCCCAAGCCCAGGAAGAAGGAATCACTTCTCTTTCCAAATATCTGTCGTCAATCACAATATTGCCTTCCACAGTCTTTATTCCCAGATCCTTCATCGCTGAGGTCCATACTCCGAAAATAGAATCAATAGGATAGGCCATCCCGTCTTCGCTTCCGAGGGAAGGGTCTCCCCCACCCACTATCCAGAGGTCTCCGTGGAGGGTTCCTCCGCTGATTGATCCGCTGTATTTGAGGCTGGTGGAGAACTTGTAGTCTTCTCCGAAATAAACAAGGGCAAGTCCTGTTGTAATAGTCTTCAGAGTAGAAGCGGTAAGCACCGGGAGATTGGAATTCCACTCGGCAACGACCTTGCCGTTCTTGTCCACGGCCTTGATGGCAGCTATGGCATTCAGGTAGTTAGGATCTTTCTTGAGCACTTTGTCTATGTACTCCTGTGGAGTGTAGGCCGACTTTGCCTGGGCAAAAAGCATTGCCGGAATTAGGGAAATAGCGGCCAAAGCAATCAATGAGAAAATCTTTTTCATATCGGTTTTGAAATTGAACTCAAATTTAAGCTTAAACTATGAAATTACCAAGTCTGGAAATAACCAGAGCGCAAAGCAGCACCACAATCTCTATCCTGAGGAAAGACTTGGCCCCGTACTGAGAAAAATACCTTGCCAAAAGGATTCCCGCTGGGCAGCAGGCCAGCAGCGCAACCGGATGTTCTGAAGTGGAAGCAAACAGAAAAACCTCCACCACGCATACTATCACGTTTATTATCTGCATTTTAAGGGCATAGGCCTCAGCGATGCCATATTCCCTCATCTTTCCGCTAAAGAGGATAATGGCATGAGAGAGTATGAAAACAAGGCAAGCCAGAAGGAAAAGCACAGGAATGTCCAGAGAGAAAATATCGTAATAGACTGTGGTCATAGACAAGAAAATATCTGACAAGGCCTTCAACACATCATACCCTAATATATGTGCAACGCTCATAAGGAGAATATATGGTACCAGAAACCCTCCAATAAACTTTAGAAGATTCCTGATTGTGTCTGTAAGGCCGGAGCAAAGCATCAGGATTATTACCAGAAGAGCAATCCACACAACAGGCGGAAAGAACATAGAAGATGCCGCCATAAGGAAAAAAGCCGTAAAATATTGCTCTCGCAAAAGGCAGAACTGTGCCCACAGGAGAGCAATGGCTGCAATGTGTATAAAGCTGGCACTCAGGGCTCCCGGGCAGGCAAAAAGCAGAGCCGCGCTCATTGCCACGGCCGTTAGCCTGTCTTTGTGGGAAGGCAACACCGGTTCTGAAATAACATAAACAGTAGAAAGAAGTACTATGCAAAACAATATGCCCAGAGGCATAGTCCAGGAATTCTCAAGTGAAAAGAAGGATGCCGGGGAAAATTTTATGAAGAAAGAAGACGCAAGAAGAAAAGCTGCCACGACATAAAGGGCAATCCTGTTGTAGCGCCCCATCACGACATATTCCTTCAGAGTGTTCATTTGCAATAACGGATAATGTCCAGGCCTATGTCATTCCTGAAATACTTTCCCTCAAACTTAATCCTCTGAATATGAGAGTATGCCAGACAGCGGCCTTTTTCAATGGTTTCCTTGACCGAGCCTTCCGCCGGAGAATTAGCTGTTATGGCAAGCACTCTGCCGCCGGAAGTTACAAGGTTTCCGTCTTCCGGTTCCTTTGTTCCGCTGTGAAATACCTTAACAGGGCCGGTAAAAGAGTTGCTGAAAAGAGTCGGATCTCCCGTTATTTTCTTTGCTTTAGGGTAGCTTCCCGGATAGCCACCGCTTACGCATACAACAGTAAGGGCGGCATCTTCTGAAATCTCCAGCTTCTCCCCTTCTAGAGTTCCCTTTGCACAGGCGCAAAGATGGCTCAGGAAATCCGAGTCTATCCTAGTCATAACGGCCTCAGTCTCAGGATCTCCCATCCTAACATTGTACTCTATTACATAAGGGTCTCCGCCACAGTTCATAAGTCCAAGGAAAATAAATCCCTTGTACGGAATGTTTTCTTCCGCAAGGCCTTTAAGAGTTGGTTCTATTATTCTTGATTTAACCTTGTTCTTGAATTCTTCATCCGCAAACGGAACCGGGGAAACGGCACCCATTCCCCCTGTATTAAGGCCTGTATCTCCGTCTCCGATTCTCTTGTAGTCTTTGGCCTCGGGGAGCATCAAATAACTTTTGCCGTCTGTAAGAATGAACATAGAAACCTCTATGCCTGAAAGGAACTCTTCTATAACTATAGTAGAAGATGCCTTGCCGAATTTTCCGCCAAGCATTTTTTCAACCTCTTCTTCTGCCTGTTCTAGGCTGTTGCAGATAAGCACGCCTTTGCCTCCTGCAAGCCCGTCTGCCTTAAGTACATACGGCGGCTTGAGTGTTTTCAGGAAACTATCGGCCTCTGCATTTTGTCCAGCAGAAAAACTCCTGA
The DNA here is from genome assembly GCA_016285455.1 of Bacteroidales bacterium. GTDB lineage: Bacteria > Bacteroidota > Bacteroidia > Bacteroidales > UBA932 > Egerieousia. The sequence continues at coordinate 14,715 of JAEEQS010000007.1, read as the reverse complement.
AAGCAGCAGTAGGAATGTTGTGCCTTTCCATAAATTCCTTGGCAAACCGCTTGCTGCCTTCCAGGGCTGCGCCCGCTGCTCCAGGGCCCACGAACATCACGTCTTTGAGATCTGAATCTTCCTCAAACCTGTCTCTGAGGCCTCTTACCAGCGGTTCTTCGGGCCCTACTACAACTATGTCTATGCCATTGTCCAGAACAGCTTTCCTTACAGCCTGGAAATCGTTAGGATCGCCAGCTATGTTTGTTCCCACCTGTGCAGTTCCGGGATTTCCCGGCAAAGAGTAAAGCTTGTCACAATCCCAACTCTGTTTTATCTTCCAGGCTATAGCGTGTTCGCGGCCGCCGCCGCCCAAAACCAATGCTTTCATTATTTTACATTTCTATCCTTGCGCTGTGAAGCCCTTTGTCATAAATGGCCTGCAGAACCACAGGAAGAGCTTCAAACAAGTTTGCCGAACATTTTATGGAATCGTGGAAGGCAATTATCGCCCCGCTTTCAAGATAAGGAACCACGTTTTTGATACATTTCTGCCCGTTAACACGGCGGCTGTAGTCTTTGCTGATTATAGTCCAGAGTATGTGCCTGTAGCGTTCAGCCAGCACTCTTGCCTGATTCGGCCCTATACGGGCGTATGGCGGGCGGAAAAGGTTGGAGTGAATAAGGTCTGAAGCAATATCTATGTCTCTTACATAGTCTCCAGTGCTCATCCCCCAACCCTTGACATGGCTGTATGAGTGGTTTCCCACCGCATGGCCTCTGGCCTTTATTTCTTCAAAAAGATCGGGGAACATCTCCACGTTCTTGCCTATGCAGAAGAAAGTTGCCTTGGCATTGTATTTGTCCAGCTCGTCCAGAACCCACGGGGTAACTTCTGGCCTGGGGCCGTCGTCAAAGGTCAGATACACCTCGTTCCTGTCGTTAGGAATATCCCAGATGAAACTAGGGAACATCCTTCGAATGAATTTTGGCGGGTTGATCTTCATTTCTTCAGTATTGATTGACAAAAATAATAAATTAACTTTGTGGGTATGAACAAACAAAGCAAAATCTTGCATATCGTTGCAGCTGCAGTTGCCCTTGCTGCTAGTCTTGCGGCTTCATCGTGCCACAAAAAAGGCATATTGCCCAAAGACGATGTGGCCGATATAATGTACAGGATGTTTGTGGTGGATGAATATGCCAAGAAATACTTTCCTGTTAACCAGGCTGCGGACACCATGCTTCTGTACCAGCATATTTTTGACGAGTACAACTGCACTCTTGAAGATTATCGCAATTCCATAAGGTATTATATACCAGATGAAAAAGCCTATTCTTACATTCTAGACAGAGCTGTCCGGACGGCACAAGACAGCGCCAGCAAGGCAAACAAGGAGCTTAATATGGATCGCCCTAAAGGCACTATCGTAAGAGTTCCTGATCTGGCTCCAGGAGTTGAAGTCCAGAAGGAAGAGTGGTGGACAAAGCGCATAGACGGAAACGAAGCTCCGAAAGGCAGCTTCCACGATTACCTAGAGGGAATTGCCAGAAGTGCCAAGGAAATGGAGAAAACCCGCCAGAGAGAAGAGAAAATCATACAGGCAAACGAGCAGCCAAAGATGATTGAAGAAGAAGATAACGATTTCATACAGGAAGAGCTCGAATTCAAATAACGGCATTGCAATGAAAAAGATAGCGGCAGACTATGCTTTTACCCTCAACGGCTCCCTTAAGCCGGTGGAAAGGCCTTTGATTGTCACCGATGAAGGCGGCAAGATCTTGTCTGTAAGCCAGTTCACCGATAAAGATCTCAAGGCGCAGGATATAGAGTACCACAAGGGAACGCTTATTCCAGGAATGGTGAATGCCCACTGCCACATTGAGCTTTCACACCTTAAGGGAGTCTTCCGCCAGGCCACCGGAATGAGCGGATTCATCAACCAGATTAACGAGCTCCGAGAAAGCGTGGATGAGCAAGGCCGTCTGAAGGCCATGCAGGCAGAATTCGAAAACTTTTACCGCCAGGGTGTTGTTGCGGTTTCCGACATCAGCAACTGCAATGAAAGTTTTCCTCTGAAGAAAGAGTATCAGAAAAAGGTCTATTACAGAACTTTTGTGGAGCTCTTCGGTACCGAGAAAGCCGATTCAGAAGCCATTCTGGAAGGCGGGCAAAAGGTAGCAGACCAGGCTACGGCTATGGGGCTGGATGCTTCGGTCACTCCGCATTCCTGCTATACTATGAGTCCCAAGCTTCTGGAAATCACGGCAAAGCGGGGCCTTGAGAGTGGCTCTATCTCCTACCACAGCCAGGAAAGCCAGGAAGAAGAGGATATGATAGCTAAAGGCAGCGGAGCTCTGGCAGACAACTACCGCTCAAGAGGACTTTCCACCCCGCCTGTTACCGGAGGCACGGCACTGGAATACTTCATAGACCTAATCGCTGAGAAAGACAAAAAGGTTCAGGGAAGGATAAATCTTGTACACAACGTTGTCATCAGCCAAAAGAGCATAGACAGGGCTAAAGAGGCGTTAGAGTCTCCGTTCTTTACCATCTGCCCTCTTTCCAACATCTTCATTCACAGGCAGCTCCCGCCGATTGACCTTATGATGAAGAACAATCTTAAGATTTGCCTTGGAACAGACAGCCTGTCTTCCAACCTCATACTGGATATGATAAGGGAAATGGAATGCCTTCAGGATAACTTCCCTAGCCTTGAACTTGGCCAAATCCTCAAATGGGCCTGCACTAACGGAGCAGAGCTCCTTGGTAAGCAAGACACTCTGGGAAGCATCAAGGAAGGCAAAACTCCTGGAATTGTCCTTCTGGAAAACCTGGATGATTTCAGAATAACTAAAGACACCAAGTCAACACGAATAGCATAAAAACAAATATGCCAACAAAACTTTTTGAATCTCTGATAGTGGGTCCCATCCATAGCCGCAGGCTCGGTTCCTCCCTGGGAATCAACCTGATGCCTGAAAGGGGCAAAATCTGCACCTTTGACTGCGTCTACTGCGAATGCGGATGGAACAAAGACCACGACCAGGATAAAGTCCGGCCAAACGCAAAGCAGGTTGAACAGGCCCTCAAGCAAAAAGCCGAAGAACTTCACAAAGCCAACATAAGGGTAGATTCCATCACTTTCTCCGGCAACGGGGAACCAACCGTTCATCCTGAATTTGCCAAGATCGTTGACATAACCCTCAGCATCAGAGACAAATACCTCAAGGATGCCAAAGTTTCCGTCCTTAGCAACGCTTCAATGATAGGGAAAAAGGAAATCAGACAGGCTCTTATGAAAGTAGACAACCCTATCCTCAAGATCGATTCCACAGACGAGTCTATAGTCAGCGCCGTAAACCGCCCTACCCCAAGCTACAGCCTGAAGCAAACCATCCAAAACCTCAAGAAATTCAATGGCAACTTCATTCTCCAGACCATCTTTTTCAAGGGAAGGGTGGATGACATCACGACAGGCAAAACCGTAGACATAGACCTCACAAACAAAAAGCTTACGGAAGACTGGCAAAACCTTGTCAGAGAGCTGAAACCGAGGCAGATAATGATGTACACCCTTGACCGTGACACTCCTGCCAAGGGCCTGAAGAAAGCCACAATGGAAGAGATGGCTGAAATTGCAAAGCCACTCGTAAAAGAAGGCTTCATCATAACAATTAACGGAGAACCTGTTACAGTATGAGAGCAGTAATACAGAGAGTAAAGCATTGCAGCGTCACAATAGACGGCAAGGTCAAATCCTCCATCGGCAAGGGAATTCTCGTTCTTCTTGGCGTGGGAGAAGACGACAACGCTGAAGACATAGACTATCTGGTTAAGAAGATCACCAACCTCAGAATCTTTGACGACCAGAACGGCGTAATGAACATTTCAGTGCTGGATGACGGCGGAGACATACTGGTTGTCAGCCAGTTCACCCTTATGGCCCAGACTGCCAAGGGCAACCGCCCTTCCTATTTCAAGGCAGCCAGACCTGAGATATCCATCCCCCTCTACGAAGAATTCGTTAAAAAGATCCAGGCCGTAATGGGCAAAGAAGTGGCAACCGGAGAATTCGGAGCGGATATGAAAGTTGAACTGCTCAACGACGGCCCCGTAACCATTCTTATGGACAGCAAAAGGAAAGAATAAAAACATCAAAATATGAAAGAGATTCTTAAAAAGTACAACCTGGAAATCGATGCAGAAAACATTGAAAAAGAACTTATTGCAATAAGAGAAAAGGCCAAGGCCAACTTCAGTGCAGAAAACCTGAAAATTGCTCTTGGAGCAATAGACCTTACCAGCCTCCACACATCAGACACTCCAGAGTTCATAGAAAAGTTCACTGACAAGGTAAACAAGTTCAAGGCTCAATATCCACAGTATCCGCTTCCGGCATCTATCTGCGTTTATCCTAACTTTGCCAAGACCGTGAAAGCCACTCTCAAGGAAGAAGGCGTGGGCATTACCACAGTTTCCGCCTGCTTCCCTTCATCGCAGAGCTTCCTCGACGTCAAAGAGCTGGAAACAAGGCACGCCATTGAAGACGGCGCCACAGAGATAGACATTGTTCTTCCTCACAGCTTCTTTGTTGCAGGAAATGAAAAGGATACAAGAAACGAGATCCAATCGCTGAGAAAAGTTACCGAAGGCAAAACTCTGAAAGTGATTCTGGAAAGCGGCGCTCTCCAGACCGGCTACCCTACCCTCCAGGAAGGCCTCGAGGCCATTGCAGAGGCTTCTCTCCTGGCCCTTGAGTGTGGCGCGGACTTTATCAAGACTTCTACCGGAAAGCAGGAGCCAAGCGCAACCCCTATCGCCGCTCTGGTTATGTGCAAATGCCTGAAGGCCTTTATGGAAAAGACCGGCAGCAGAAGAGGCTTCAAGCCAGCCGGCGGCGTTTCCTCTTCAGAGGACGCCATACTCTATCTGACTATTGTTGAGCACACTATGGGAAGGGAGCAGCTCACTCCTAAGTTCTTCAGAATCGGAGCCAGCAGCCTTGCCAACAAGGTCCTTACCTCCCTTGAAGGCACCCCAGTAAAGTTCTACTAAAGAAAAACGGCAAAAGGCTTTGCATTATTATTTGCAATTAATTAAAAACTTAATATTTTTGCAGTGGGAAATAAACCGCATTAAGGATGAGGTAATTCGCTAAGTGCAAAGCCCCCGCCTCGAGCCTCACCGAAAGGTAAACATCCGGTGCGTATTCCTGGGGCAAAATTAAATGGATGTCAATTTTTTGACATCCATTTTTCTATTGATCTATAACTGTAATACAGTACTGAACCTTTTCGTGACTCCTTCTTTTGACACCTACAGTCATCTTGACCTTACCAATTCCTCTGCATTGATAAGTCATAACCAGCATCTTCTCAAATTGTTTCTGATTTGCGTTTTGCTTGGTACGAACAGTTGCCACTTTTTGGGCGTCAGTTAAGATCGCATCCAACTGCAAAACGGCAAGGGTTGACAAATAAGTTCTTGATGCATGGGCACAAGTCTCTGTGATAGAAACAAAACGTATGTTTATATACTCTTTTAAAGAATTGTTATAACGCCTGTGCAAAGGATTTCGTTCTTTCCATTCACGATAAAAGTTTGAAATAATCCGTCTCCTCTTTGCAATGTCTTCCGGAGTATCTCCAGTTGGTATGTTTGGAATCTCTTTCATATCTTCTCTCCATTGCATGCCCCATTAAAACAAAAAGGCATTTCAATGTGGGAATGAAATGCCTTAAATTTCGGACTCAGGCCACTGAAGGTGACCGTGACCATCTTCTAACATGCTAATGCAAAGATAGTTGTTTTTTAATAATTGCAAACTTTTTATTGGAAAAATCAATTGTTGAGGATTTCCTCAGCGACAGCGTTAATTAGTTTATTGCGGAAAGGCTCGATGCGTCCTGCATCGATGCAGTATTCCCAGTACATTGCGCCGAGAAGGTGATGCTCCTTGGCAAAGCGGCATTTGGCGCGAATTGACTGCTCGTTTTCAAAGCCGTAAACAAGATTCCCTTCGGCATCTGCGATGTATGGAACCCAGGCAATCTCGTCCCAGACTTCCTGGTAGCCTTCCCCGACTTCTCCGGTCTCCCAGAACTCTTTCTGGAACGGATATTCCACTCCGCCTCCGCTCTTGCCGTAGAACGGCATTCCAAGAACAAGCTTACTTGGATCCAGGCCTGCTGCAATATGCATCATTACAGCCTCTTCCGTAGTGCACTGCCCCGCAATCTTGCTCTCCTTAGGATTCTCTTCTTTGGTTAGGCTGGCAGCGAACTGCCTGAAGTAATCAGCATTGAGCATGACCGGAGTCTGGTACATCTGCCCGTATTTCTGGGCAACTGATGAGTCAGACGGATAGCCCATAAAGCCGAAGCCCATCCTGAGGTTTCCGATAAGGCTGTCGCGGAGAATCTCTGTCTCAAACCTCTTCAGCGGAGCATGATGACAAGGAGCCACATCCATATCGTAACTCATTATGTTGTAGAAGTCTATGTACGGATCTACTGCCTTGAAATCTATGAACCTTGCAGTAGAAATGGTGGCAATTGTCAAGAGTTTGTCCTGTCCGAGAGCCTCTCTTAGTTCCTTTACCCAGAGAGTGAAATTGTCAATGTCTGTAGGAGCTGAAGAAATGCCTGCCACTCCGCTGGACGGATACTCCCAGTCCAGGTCTATGCCGTCTATGCCGTACTCTTCCACCACCTTCTTGCAGGAAGCCACAAATGCGTGCCTGTAAGCGGTATCGGTGACCATCTCGCTGAACCTGCCGCTTCCCCATCCTCCAATGGAAAGCTGCATAAAGACCTTCCTTCCAGCAGTTTTGTTGTAGTCGTTCTTCAGCTCGGCGATTTCCTTGAACCTTGCCGGATTCTCAATATTCAAACCTGAGAACGTACTGTCTACCCGGCCAAAAGCATAATCTATGTGAGTGACCTTCCCGAAATCCGGAAGCGGCTTCCCCTGACCTCCGCTCACATATGCCACCACAACCGAACCTATTCCTTCCTGGACTGGATTTCCATTTCCGGAAGATTCACAAGAAGCCATAACCAAGCATAACACGCTTGAAATAAGTAAAATAGCAAAGAATTTGCGCATAAATAAAAGTATTATGGAACCTCAAAATAATGAAACCTCGACACAAAAACATCTGCCCAGCTTTCTTTATTCTTGTCACCATCTAAGCTCTCGGAATAATAATCTATGCAAATGTTTATGAAACTGTTTTCGTTAAAAGTATAGTAATTGACGGTGCACGTCCGGTCTTCATCAATACCAATACTCTTGTAATATGTCTTTTCTCCTAGCTCAAAGAAACACGGTTCACATAGCATTTCATCCTTTGAATAGTAATTCTCATCCAGAACGTTGAAATACTTTTCGAAGGCTTTTACATTGCCGAAGGCTAGAGAATCATTAAAGTCAATTTTCACAGAATCAGCAGGATAATATTCGCTCGTCAGCCACCGCTTACCATCGGCAACAACATCAACGAAAATGGCATAATCAGGAGACATAGCTATGTAACGTGATCTATAAGAAGAAGTGTCGGTTTCCCATTTCCATGTTTCGTTAATCTTCGTGAATCCTGGAGGAACAGAAAACTTCACTCCTGTCATTCTGTCAACAACCTCCTGGCTTTCAGACTCAAAATCATTCTGACTAGTTTTCTTGACAATAAGTTTCAAGCCTAATACAACCAATACTGCAACTCCTACAATTGAAACAATACCTAGTTTAAATACCCTCCTGAATTTTTCTTCATCCTGATAATGTTTCATCATTCTCAGATACACTGCCAAACCGCGAATGCCGCGAAAACCGCCATAGATAACAAAAACAACTATGGCAAACAAATATTTAGAGTTAGGTTTCGCTAAATAATAAGCGGCAAGAGTTACCAGAAAACCGGCTATGCACCAAAGCAAACCGGAAACCATTTTCTTTTTAGCTTCGGCTATCTTCTCAAAGTCATCCTCTGGAAACTGTTCAAAAGGAACCACCTTGTTTGTGGATTAATAATTACATCTTGGGATAATAAGTGATGGTGCGGACCTTTACAAAAGTATTGTCGCCAGACTTTTGTGTGCATTTGAGCCAGTTGCCCTTCTCGTCGAAGTCTGAGAACTCAACGGTGAGAGGAGTATTGTCTTCCACTACATTGAAGTGTATAGCCTCCTCTACATCTATGCTGACAACTCGGCCTGTAGAATCACGGTGGTAAGTCTCCTCCGTGTAATTGCCTGTCTGGTTGGAAGCTGTATAAGAACTTGGCGCCTTGAAGCCAGGTCCTTTTTCATAGCCGAGATATGTAATCCAAGGATCATCAGAAGGGAACTGGATGGATTTGATCGCGCCGTCTTCTGAACTGTATGAGAATTCAGCATTCTCCTTTTCCTCATCGCTGAGAATCTTTTGAATTGCGGTAACACTTCCCTTTTCATCAAACAAGATGGTAACAGGATAAACATGCTCCTCTGTGTATGTCACAGACTGAACCTGCCCGTAAAGCTCTAATGTTGCAAGATCCTGTGACAGGTACTCGCGCTTTACTTCTTCAGCCGCCTCTTTGGTCTGCTCGGTGTTCTGGCCGGCGTTCTGCTTGCAGGCAGAGAGAGCCAGTATGCAGACTGCCGCTAACAAGATGTTTTTCATATATGTTTTGTTTGAAGTAACTATCTGAGTTCAGCGTTGAACCTTTCCTTGAAGATTCTCAGGAGCTTGTCCATAATTGCATCCACAGCCTTGTCGGTCAAGGTCTTGTCAGGATCCTGGAGATAGAAGCTGATAGCGTACTGCTTTTTGCCCTCAGGAATCTTGTCGCCAGTGTAGACATCAAAGAGAACGATGTTCTTCAGAAGCTTCTTTTCTGCCTGGTAAGCGGCAGTTCTGAGGTCGGCGAAGGATACCTGGTAATCCAGAAGCAAAGCCAGGTCTCGCCTAACTTCAGGGAATCTAGGAAGCTCGGTGAACTTGACAGTGTTCTTCTTGATCTTGTTCAGAAGGACATCCCAGGAGAACTCAGCGGCATAAACCTTCTGCTTGATGCCGAACTTCTTGGCGAGCTTGTCCTTTATGGCACCCATTGTCACGATTTCCTTGCCACTGGCCTTCAGCTTGTAGGTCAAACCCTCTGAGAAAATGTCAGATGGAGCGCCCTCATAGTCAAGGTCTTTGATATCGATGGCAAACTTCTTCAGAAGGAGCTCAACATAGCCCTTGAGAGAGAAGTAGTCTCCGCTGATGGTCTGGTTTCTCCAGCTCTTGAGCCCTTCTCCAGTTACAAACATAGAGAGTTTAGGACGCTCGGAGTAAGCTTTAAGAGTGCTTCTTTCTTCTTCTGGCTTTACATAGTCTTTGTTGAAAGAGTAAACGTTTCCAAACTCGTAGAGTTTGAGCTGAGTCTCCTGGCGGTTGATGTTATAGGCAACAACCTCAAGTCCGTTGAGAAGAAGAGTTTGCCTCATACAGTTAAGGTCAGAAGACAGAGGGTTGCAGATCATAACCAGCTTGTCTGTCGGATAAGTCTTAAGATCCTCGTAGTAAGCACTCTTGGTCAGGGAGTTGTTCATCATCTCCATAAAGCCGTTGGCTGTCAAGGTCTCGCAGGCGGTCTTCCTGATCTTCTCCGGATCTGGATGCGGAGCAATATTTACGGAGCACTTCATGCTGCCAGGAAGCGGAACATTGTTGTAGCCCCAGATGCGGAGTACATCCTCCACCACATCGCATTCGCGGTAAACATCCACCCTGTATGTAGGAACCTTTACAGTGCAGCCTGTTTCTGTCTCGTTCACGAACTCCATTTCAAGATATTCCAGAATCTGATGAATCTTCTCCTTGCCTATCTTGCAGCCCATCAAAGACTCCATTCTGGCATAGTCGAGTTCAACGGTCTTCTTCTCGATTGGCTTGGAAATCACGTCTTTGACAGGGCCAACAATTTCTCCGCCGGCAAGTTCAAGAACCAGCATCGCAGCTCTCTTAAGAGCGTATGGAACCATATTAGGGTCGCATCCTCTCTCAAAGCGGAAGCTAGCCTCAGTCTTGAGAGTATGCCTCTTGGAAGTCTTCCTGACAAGAACAGGATTGAAGTAAGCGCTCTCCAGGAAAACAGAAGTGGTGCTGTCCTTTACGCCGCTGTCCTGACCGCCGAAAACGCCGGCAATGCACATAGGACCTTCAGCGTTGCAGATCATAAGGTCCTGTTTGTCAAGCTTTCTCTCCACACCATCCAGAGTGGTGAAAGGAGTGCCATCTGGGCAGAAATCCACCACAATCTTGTTGCCCTTAACGTAATTTACGTCAAAGGCGTGCATAGGATTTCCGGTTTCTATAAGGATGTAGTTTGTAATGTCAACGATGTTGTTGATAGGACGGAAGCCAACGCTCAAAAGTTTTTTCTTCATCCAGTCAGGAGACTCCTTTACGGTAATGCCCTTGATCGTAAGGCCTGCATATCGCGGAGCTCCATCTGGCTGGTTTACAACAACATCCACAGAGCCATTGTCTGCCTCGGGAGCCTTGAAATCTGCTACTGAAGGAAGAGTCAGCTCTCCGCCCAGGTTGTTGAGTCTCAGCCAAGCGCTAAGGTCTCTGGCAACTCCGATGAAAGAAGCGGCGTCTATGCGGTTAGGAGTAAGGCCGATAGTGTAAACAGTATCTGTTTTGAAGCCGAAATAGTCTCTTGCCTTCATACCCACAGGAGTATCTGAAGGGAGAACCATAATGCCGGCGTGGTCTGTTCCCACTCCAAGCTCATCTTCAGCGCAAATCATACCGCAGGACTCAATTCCCCTGATCTTGTTCTTCTTTATCTTTATTTCTTCTCCGTGGATAACAAGCTTAGTGTTGATGGTAGCAAGCAGAACCTTCTGGCCAGCAGCCACATTTGGAGCACCGCAGACAACCTGCAAAAGCTCTCCTGTTCCACAGTCAACCTTGGTCACGTGGAGATGGTCTGAATTAGGATGATCAACACACTCAACCACATAAGCGGTTACAACACCTTCCAGTCCGCCCGGAATCTCTTCCACCATATCCTGGTGTTCAACTTCCAGACCGATATTGGTAAGAGCCTGAGCAACCTCGTCTGGATTGAGATTGAACTTCACATACTCTTTCAGCCAATTGTAAGAAATATCCATATCTAATGATTTTTATAATTATCGCTATTGGTCTTTTGTCTTGTCAAAGAGAGAATCAACAAAGTCTTCCCTGTTGAAAACCTTCAGGTCTCCCACCTTTTCTCCTACTCCAATGAATTTTACAGGAACCTTGAATTGCTCAGCGATGCCGATAACAACTCCGCCCTTGGCACTGCCATCTAACTTAGTAACTGCCAATGAAGTAATGTCTGTGGCCTTTGAGAATTCCCTCGCCTGGACGAGGGCGTTCTGGCCAGTGGAGCCGTCCAGAACAAGCATAACGTCGTGAGGAGCATCGCTGACCACCTTCTTCATCACGTTCTTGATCTTGGTCAGCTCGTTCATCAAGCCGATCTTGTTATGGAGTCTGCCGGCCGTATCGATGATTACTACATCCGCTCCTTTGGCAACGGCTGAACTCAAGGTGTCAAAGGCAACTGCGGCAGGATCTGCGCCCATCTTCTGCTTGATAATCTCCACTCCTGCTCTCTGGGCCCAGATATCAAGCTGCTCAACCGCGGCAGCTCGGAAAGTGTCTGAAGCGCCAATCATTACCTTCTTGCCGCTATCCTTTAACTGAGAAGCTATCTTGCCTATAGTGGTGGTTTTGCCGACTCCGTTTACTCCCACAACCATAATTACGTATGGCTTCTTGGAAAAGTCGAATACACGGCTGTTGTCTTTGAAAGCCGTTTCTACGTATTCGTCGTCAGGAACACCATTGGTGGAAGAACAGGTAAGCATATCGGCAATCTCTTCTTTGAGAAGATCCATCACCCTGTCTGTGGATATGCCCTTTTCCTTGCGGACTCTCTCCTGAAGCCTGTCCATAATCTCAGATGTGGTGTCTATGCCTACATCAGATCCAATTAGAGCTTCTTCTATGCTCTCCAGAACTTCGTCATCTACAACGGTTTTACCCGTTATGGCATCGGCGATCCTGGAAAAGAATCCCCGCCTGGTTTTGTGAAGCCCCAGATCCAGAGAAGAATCCGATTTTTTCTTCCTTGAGAAAAGTCCCATTTCCTTTGGTTTTGTTTGGTTGTAAACAAATAACAAATATACACAAAAAAAGACTTCCGGATCAATCCGGAAGCCTCACTCTTGCGATGGTCTATGACTAGTTCTTCTTGCCCTGGAGAAATTCCTTCTCCTGTCCTACTGGAACAACGGCCTCTTCAAAATAGTAAGAACCGGTCTTCTTGCTTCTGACCATGCGGATACATTTAACAACATTCTTGTTCTGAGACTTGTCGCCAGCGAATGTTGCAACCGCTTTCTTTGCCATATTCTAAACGTTTTAATTATTTTACTTCTCTGTGCAGCGTAACTCTCTTGAGGTAAGGATTATATTTCTTACGCTCCAGACGCTGGTTTGTGTTCTTCTTGTTCTTGGTGGTGATGTAACGGCTCATGCCTGGAACACCGCTCTCCCTCTGCTCTGTGCACTCGAGGATAACCTGAACTCTGTTTTCTTTCTTTGCCATAGCCTAACCTCCTTAAACGATGTCTATATAACCATTATCCATAGCCTTCTTGAGCTCAGCCTCGAGGCCATTCTTGTTGATGTTGCGCATACCTGCGGCGCTAACCTTAAGGGTAACAAATCTTTTCTCGCTCTCTAGCCAGAACTTCTTCTCTCTCAGATTAACGGCGAATTCACGCTTGGTGCGCCTCTTTGAGTGAGAAACGTTGTTACCAATCATTCTCTTTTTACCTGTAATTTGACAAACCCTTGCCATAACTGTATCTATTTATTTTATAATTATCAAAATCGGGGTGCAAATATGAGAAATATTTTTCTAATTCCCAAATCAAATGTTTCTTACAAACTTAAAAATGCGGTTCCACCTGATACTCTGAGGGAAACTGCGGTAGCGGTCTCTTGAGAACCATATTATGTAAGGCGCGCCTACGATATGATCTTCAGGAACAAAGCCCCAGTATCTGGAATCCAAAGAGTTGTGGCGGTTATCACCCATCATCCAGTAGTAATCCTGACGGAATGTATAGGTGGTTGTCTCCTGCCCGTTTATGAAAAATTTGCCATCTTTTTCCTCCAGAGAATTGTCTTCATATGAAGTTATTATTCTGCGATAGAGGGAGATGTTGTTCTCGTCCAGGGTGACTGTAGCTCCTGCCTGAGGAATCCAGATTGGACCGTAGTTGTCTCTTGTCCACCTGCGGAGAGTGTCGAACGGGAAAAGCATAAGCGGAGAATCCGGATAGTCCGGAGGATAGACGTCTATGTTTTCCTCAATCTTCAGCACTGCTGGGAAACGGGAGAAACGCTCTGCCTCTTCTGAGGTCAGGGAAATGTCAGGATAGCCAGGAAGAGAAGGATCAAACTGAGAGTCCTCAGGATTGATTCTCATATCGTCCAGGGTTATCTTGTTAATCGGATCTCCCTTGGTCACAACTGTGTATGAACTCTGAATGGTAGCTCTCTGCGGTTCCTTTTTGCGGTTTACGTAAACGGCTCCATCTATAACCTGGAGTGTGTCTCCCGGAATTGCCACGCAACGTTTTACGTAGTTGTCTTTCTTGTCTTTAGGGCGAACTATCATAGGGCCGTAAGCCGATACGACAGCCTCCCTGTCTCCACCGTTGAGGCGAACCAGCTGATAGTAGTCTGCCTGCGGAACCTGCTTGAGTACGGTGTCTCCGTGCGGGAAGGAAAAGACCACGATATCGTAGCGCTTAACCTTTCCGAAACCTTTAAGTCTGCGGTACTTGTTCTGTATGAGAGTAGAATAGGATTCTCCGCCGAAAATCGAATTGTGAACCAGCGGAACAGACAGAGGAGTCTGCGGAATCTTTGGCCCGTAAGCCACCTTGGAAACAAAGAGATAATCTCCGGTGAACAAGGTCTTTTCCATAGACGGAGATGGAATTGTGAAAGCCTCGAACCAGAATATCTTGATAACCATAGCGGCAACTACGGCAAAGATACCTGCATCGAGCCAATCCAGAAGGGTATCGGTGACGTTACCCTTCTTCTCCTTCCGCCTCCAGAAAGCCCACTTAACCTTTTTGGTTATGTATAAATCGAAAATTACCGGCAGTCCCAAAAGCCACCAGTAATTTCCGAGCCATATTACCCACAAAAGGTAAAGAGTTCCCCAAAGGGCGAACTTAAACCATTTGTTCCGCCAGAATCCCATCTACGGTCATATTAGTCCAAAGACTTTACTACTTTCTCGAAAGCCTGAGGATTGTTCATGGCCAGATCGGCCAGGACTTTGCGGTTGAGGTTTACGTTGCTCTTGGCAAGCTTGCCTATGAACTGAGAGTAATTCAGACCGTAAGCCCTTACGGCTGCGTTGATTCTCTGGATCCAGAGTACCCTGTAGTTCTTCTTCTTGTCCTTGCGATCGTTATAGGCGTGTGTCCAACCTTTCTCAAGGGTGTTCTTTGCTACGGTGTAAACGTTAGCCCTTGCGTGGAAGTTGCCTTTGGTCTGCTTTAAGATTTTCTTGCGTCTTGCTCTTGACGCTACAGAATTTACACTTCTTGGCATAATTCATTGTTTTTGGAAGCCAGCGCTCTTCTCCAATAAGAGACTTGTTCTGCTGG
>JAEEQS010000016.1 GCA_016285455.1 Bacteroidales bacterium | reverse complement strand
GATGCTCTGGAGGACGGTGAACCCAACTTCCGCTTCAGCGAGAGGAAATCCAGACTGAACAAGACTCTCAACCGCCTGAACGGAATTTTCAAGCAGGAAAGGCTGGCAATCCGTGAGCAGGAGAAGTTTTTCGGCACCCTTCTGGACAATGTCAAAACTGGAATCGTTGTGTTTGACACCTCTTCAGGCGCAATCACTTACAGTAACAGCCGGGCGCTTCAGATTCTCGGACTGGCTTCTCTTGTCAACATCAAGCAACTCAGGATAATAGACAACAATCTGGCCGCGGCTTTTATCGCTGAAAAAGAAGTGTCCGACCCAGAGAAGAACAAGGCAAGCTTCTACAACGAGAGTTCCCAGAAGACAATAGTGATGTCCAAGTCCTCCGCCCTTGTGCAGGGAAGGAACGTGAGGATAGTTTCCTTCAACGATGTTACAGAGGAACTGGAGACTAACCAGGAGGAGGCTTACTCAAAGCTCATCAGGGTCCTCACCCACGAGATCATGAATACAGTCACTCCTATTTCCTCGCTCAGCGATGCTCTGGTCTCATATCTTGAGCCTGAAGGCGATGAGTTGACGCCGGAGCGGCGAAAGGCCCTCAGGGACGGTCTGGACACTATTGCATCCTCTTCCCGTTCTCTGATCCAGTTCGTGGAATCTTACCGCAACCTCACCAGGGTGGCTCCTCCTGTCAAGAGCGTGTTCTATGTCAGGGACCTTGCTTCAGAAGTGATGGAGCTTACTTCGGAGCAACTGGCATCCTCAGGTGCAAGTCTTTCATTTGCAGAACGCTCTGATGACGTGATTCTGTTTGCAGACAGAGGGCAGATACTTCAGATTCTTATCAATCTGGTAAAGAATGCAGTTCAAGCCAGGGCCCGGACCATAAATATGGAAGCCAGGATTGATTCGTCTGACGTAACCATTATAGAAGTTTCAAACGACGGGGAGCCGATATCCCCGGAAGCCCAGAATCAGATGTTCGTGCCGTTCTACACCACCAAGCAAGACGGAAGCGGTATAGGACTTGCCATCTCACGCCAGATAATGAGGATGCACAACGGTCAGATCAGCCTCAAGTCATCCACAGCGGAGAAGACAACATTCAGCCTGATTTTCCGATAGGATGTCTGTCAGATGATGTATGATATTTCCTTGAAGGCAAAGGCCTTTTGTGTGGCATCGCGATACTCCAGAATTATGCAGGCGGTATCGTTGATGCCCACAATTTTTGCTTCCACCTCCTTGTTCTCAGTGGTTTCTATGTAGCGGTGCCACTCGCCTTTTCGATAGAGCCTTTCCAGGTATTCCTTGTAAAGCGAGTCGAATTTTCCGGTTTTAAGGAATTCCTCTTTGGCCCTGTCGTAGAAGCGGTAGATTTCCGCTACAAGGATTTCAAGTTCATCGCTGAGGATAAAGTCTGGAGTGCCTTCCTTGAGCTCTTTGATCAGCGATGTAGGGTTTGGCAGGTCCTTTGGGAAGTCTTTCTGGTTGATGTTCAGGCCAATGCCGCAAACGCTCGAGGAGAGCATCTCTCCTGAAATGCCGTGCTCTATGAGTATGCCGCAAATCTTTCTGTCCTGAACGTAAATGTCGTTGGGCCACTTGATTCTGGAGAGTACGCCCTTGGATTTCAGGTAGCTTTCTATGCCGAGGGTAACTATTACGGAAACTATGAACTGGTCTTTCGCAAGTATGAAGTCCGGCTTGAGCAGGATGGAGAACATCAGGTTCCTGGCCTGGTCGCTTGTCCATTTGTTGCCCCTCTGGCCTCTTCCGGCGGTCTGGAACTCCGCAGCCCATACAGTCTTGTCTTTCTCTGACGGAATGGCCTCCAGAGCCCTGTTGTTGGTGGAATCGGTGACTTTGAGCCACCTTATGTCAAGTTTTTGTGCCATATTGTCGTTTGGCAAAATAATTGTTGAAAATTTGATTACCTTTGAAAATTAAAGCAAATTTAACAAATACACCTAAAAGAAAGATATGACAGTTAAGAAGTCAGAAGAGAAGAAGGCAAAGGCTCCTGCAAAGAAAACCGCTAAAAAAGCTCCGGCAAAGAAGGCCGTGCCTACGGATATGGAAGTGATTACAGACGCCATTCTGGAAAAGAAGGGCCAGAACGTCATTTCCCTGGACCTGAGGAAAGAAGGCAGCGGCATCTGCGATTTCTTTGTAATCTGCAACGCTGATTCCACCACAAATGTCTCTGCGATTGCAGACAACATAGAGGACAGGATGATTGAGAGGCTGAAGAAGAAAGTGCTGCGTTCCCAGGGCAAGGAGAACCGTTTCTGGATTATACAGGATTACGGAGATATTGTAGTTCACATTTTCCAGACGGAATACAGGAATTTCTACCGCCTTGAGGATTTGTGGAGCGACTGTGACAAAAAAACTTACGAAGACTAAAATATGGCCCAGGCAAACAACAAGAAAAAGAATCCTCTGGGTTCCGTCATCACGTGGATATACATTCCGCTGATCCTCGTGCTCCTTTATATGTGGTTCCACTATGAAGGAGGAGATCCTCTGAAGACAGAGTGGTATGAGGTGAAGGAGAAGATGATTTCAGAGGGAGACGTGGAGAAGATAAGCTACGTGATGAACGAGCAGAAGGGAACTGTTACCATCAAGAAAGACCGTCTGAAGAAATACGAGAACAAGTTCGGGGGAAAAGAACTCAAGTACCAGAACCTGTTCTACTTCCAGCTTCCGGCTCTGTTCGACGTGGAAAAGGAGTTCAGCTCTCTGAGAGATTCCCTTCCTGAAAACAAGAAGTTTGAATACACTCTGGATAATGCCACGGATTTCTGGGGCAACATATTCAACTGGCTGTGGCCGCTTCTGTTCATAATTTTCACCCTCTATCTTTTCAGCCGCCTTTCCAAGGGAATGGCAGGCGGAGGCGGTGGAGCTGGCGGCGGCGGTGGAGGAATCTTCTCTGTGGGCAAGAGCCAGGCCAAGGTCTTTGACAAGAACAGCAAGGTTAAGGTTACATTCAAGGATGTTGCCGGTCTGGAAGAGGCCAAGGTCGAGATTATGGAGATTGTGGATTTCCTGAAGAATCCTTCCAAGTACACAAACCTTGGAGGAAAGATTCCGAAGGGAGCATTGCTCATAGGGCCTCCAGGTACGGGCAAGACCTTGCTGGCCAAGGCAGTAGCCGGAGAAGCCAACGTTCCTTTCTTCTCTATGAGCGGTTCCGATTTTGTGGAGATGTTCGTGGGAGTGGGGGCTTCCAGGGTTAGAGACTTGTTCAAGCAGGCAAAGGAAAAGGCTCCTTGCATTGTATTCATAGACGAGATAGACGCCGTAGGAAGAGCGCGTGGAAAGAACGTGGGATTCTCTTCCAATGATGAGAGGGAAAATACTCTTAACCAGCTGCTTACAGAGATGGATGGTTTCGGCACCAACAGCGGAGTTATCATACTTGCCGCCACCAACCGTGCAGACATTCTGGATAAGGCCCTGATGAGAGCCGGCAGGTTCGATCGTCAGATTACTATTGATCTTCCTGAACTCAAAGATCGCGAAGCAATATTCAACGTTCACCTGAAGAAACTAAAGCTGGATCCTCAGATAGACTTGAGCTTCCTGGCTAAGCAGACTCCAGGATTCTCTGGAGCGGACATTGCCAACGTCTGCAACGAGGCAGCCCTTATTGCTGCCCGCCACAATAAGAAGCACGTGGACAAGCAGGATTTCCTGGACGCTATAGACAGAATTGTTGGCGGTTTGGAAAGAAAGAGCAAGATAATTCCTCCTGGAGAAAAGCGCACGATTGCTTTCCACGAGGCAGGGCACGCTACAGTAAGCTGGTTCTTGCCTAATGCAAATCCGCTTCTGAAAGTTACCATCATCCCTAGGGGCAAGGCGCTTGGCGCTGCCTGGTATGTGCCTGAGGAAAGGCAGATTATGACCAAGGAGCAGATGATGGACGAGATGGCTTCCCTCATTGGCGGACGTGTCGCTGAGGAAATAATTAACAACAAGATTTCTTCCGGAGCCCTCAACGATCTTGAAAGGCTCACCAAGATGGCGTACGCGATGGTGGCTTACTACGGAATGAGCGACGAGGTGGGCAACGTTTCCTGGTACAACTTCCAGGAAGACGGCTACCAGCTTTCCAAGCCGTTCAGCGAGAAGACCGCCGAGATGGTAGACAGGGAAACCAAGGTTCTGATAGACAAGGCTCACCAGATGGCAAAGGAAGTGCTTGAAGCTCATATGGATGGTTTCAAGGAACTGGCCCAGTTGCTGCTGGAGAAAGAGGTAATATTTGCTGAGGACCTTGAGAGAATCTACGGCCCTAGGGTAAAGGAATTGGATGCTGCAACGCCAGCTCCTGAACTTCCGGAAAAGCCGGAAGAGCAAAAACTTCCAGAAGAGGCACAAGCAAAAAAGACGGAAACTGAATAAGGCAGTATGAAAGAGTTTACGGTGAGGACTATTAGCGGAGTGGTGTTTTGCGCACTAACTTTGGCATCGCTGATTATTGTTCCGCATAATCCTTATCCTTTCCTCATTCTCTTTTCATTCTACCTTGTGAGAACAGATTACGAGTATCTCAGGCTCACGATGGGCAAGGGTAAGGTTGTCCTGAAAATCATTACGCTGATAGCCTCCCTATGTTTGTTTTGGGGAATAGCATTGATGTTCTATCTGGACAAGGAGACGATTTCTTCACTGGTTCTGTTTCTGATAATTTTTGTTGTCCTGATTGCGATACCCGTGGCGGATTTGCTGGACGGAGAGAAACCTTATATGTCGTTTTCCCTTTCATCTCTGTTCTACATTGTTCTGCCGTTTTCCCTTCTGATTCTTATTTCCCTCCAGTCTAGCAAAATAGACCTGTTTCTGTCTGGTTCCAGCTCTTACAATCCGTTTTTCTCCGGTGCGTTTGACGGATGGGTAATTGCTTCATTGCTTATAGTAATGTGGATGGGAGACGTGGGTGCTTATTGTATAGGAACTGCTTTCGGGCAGGGTAAAAAAGGGCATAAGCTGATGCCTAGCATTTCACCCAAGAAATCCTGGGAGGGAGTCTATGGCGCGTTGGCTTTCTCTATTGCCGCTGCATTGATACTGAGGGCGTTCGGCCTTCTGATGCCGTATTTCCCTTATTGGGTTTCCATTCTGTTTGCCCTTGTGGTTTGCATTTTCAGCATTCTCGGCGATCTGGTTGAAAGCAAGCTAAAGCGCCGGTTCCAGATAAAGGATGCCGGTAGGATAATGCCTGGGCACGGAGGGCTTTTGGACCGTTTCGACAGCGGACTTCTGGCTTTTCCTGCAGCATTTCTGTTTTACCTTATAGCATTGTGGGTTATTTAGGATGATACACAAGGAAGGCCGCATATCAGTTTTGCTCACGTTCCTGGTGTTTGCAGTAATCATCCTGGTGATGATGCTTGCATTTGGGGCAAACTGGATAACAATAACCTTGTCTGTTATTCTTTTGGCTCTGTTCTGCTTTACGGCATATTTTTTCAGAGATCCCCGTCGCGGAGTAATGTCTTCTTCTCCAAATGAAATTTTGTCTTCTGCAGACGGGCAGGTGGTGATAATAAAGGAAGTGGATGAAACGGAATTCCTTCATTCCAGATGCATCCAAGTGTCTGTATTTATGAGCCTTTGGAGCGTGCACGTGAATTATTTCCCGGCCGGTGGAAGAATTCTCTGCAGCCGTCATCATCACGGCAATTACTTTGTGGCCTGGCATCCCAAGTCTTCAGAAAAGAACGAGAGAACCTCAGTAGGCCTGCGTCTGGAGAACGGAAAAGATATTCTGATCCGCCAGATTGCAGGCTATGTGGCACGACGAATCGTGTGCTATGCAAAGGAAGGGGATATAGTTGCTGCTGGGCAGCAGATGGGATTCATCAAGTTCGGGAGCCGCGTGGACTTTTTCCTGCCGCTGGGCTCCGAGATACTGGTTAAGGAAGGCAATAAGGTACGCGCCTGCCAGACCGTAATAGCAAAGATTATATAAGGCCTTGGAGCTTTTTGATGGCCTCTGCTGGATTTGTCGCTGAGAAAACTGCACTTCCGGCAACTACAACGTCTGCGCCGGCTTTCGCAAGTTCCTCTATGTTATTGAGGCCCACACCGCCGTCAACTTCTATAAGGCAATCCGGATTGTTTTTCTCTATGATTTTCTTGAGCTCAGCGATTTTTTTAGTGCAATAAGGAATGTATTTCTGCCCGCCGTAGCCGGGATTTACGCTCATTATCAGTATGTAGTCTGAGAATCTTACAACGTCTTCCAGAAGAGAGACGCTGGTGTGAGGGTTGATGGCAACGCCGGCTTTCATTCCAAGCTCCTTGATTCTCTTTACTGTGCGGTCCAGATGGTTGCAGGCCTCGTAGTGGACGCTGATGGAACCTACTCCCAGAGACTTGTAGAGTTCGAAGAATTTCTGCGGCTCAACAATCATCAGGTGAGCCTCTACAGGGATGGTTGCCCTTTTGCAAATGGCCTCAATTACAGGGGTTCCGTAAGAGATGTTTGGAACAAAGACTCCATCCATAATATCCAGATGGATAATGTCCGCATTTTCGTTTACAAGATCTATGTCCTTTGCAAGGTGAGCAAAATCTGCGGCGAGCATCGATGGGGCTACAAGCATCCTTTTCATAGTTTTGTCTGTATTAATATGAGTTGTCCCAGTAGCTGGCGTTCTTCTTGAACTGCAGAAGATCTGCCAGAGAGGAAGCATTGGCAGCGATTCTGAAACTCCAGCTTTCCCATTTTCCGTTTGGAATCCAGGAGAAGGAAATCTGGAAGCAGTGCAGGCTGAACGAGCCGGAAAGCTGGGTTGTGGTAAGCTGCATCTTGGTAAGGTCAAAGCCGGTATTGAGAGAAACGCGCAGGTCTTTGTAAATCTGAACTTGAGAGCTAATTCCCAAAGTCATAGCGTGGGTGTTCTTGGTAATCAGCTGGTTGTTGGAGTACTGGTAGGAGCGGTAGTACGAGTAGCTGTAGTTGAGGTTGACGCTCCAAGGCATATTGGGGTCATAATAATAAACCCAGCCGCCAGGAATGTATTCTCCGGTAATAGGATGGTAGAATATCCTCTGGTAAGAAGAAGAGTTGGAATTGGTGCCGGCTCTGGTAGGCTGGATTGGGGAATTGCCCTTGTCTGGAGAATAGTCCGCTCCAAGCCTGCTCTTTCCTTCACCCTGGAACGTGTATGATGTGGAAAGGCTGGCTCCTGTCAGCCTGAAAGGCTTGAAACCGCCCTGGGTAATCATCAGCTTGTTGTATTTCTGGCCTCTCTCGTTGATTGCGTAAGGGTCAAGTGTCATGTTTGCTGAAATGCCCATCTTTCCGAAGACGGTAGTGGACATATTCACGGAAATGTTAGAAAGCTTCATTGAGTCAGCCAGGAAATTGTACGTTCCGGCAATGTTCAGCTGGTCTATGAGCCTGATCTTTCTAACTCCTTTTCCGGTAGTGTCCCTCTGAGACTTTATCTTTGCTTCCAGAGTATTGCCGAAACTGAAACTCATGCCTGCCGCGCTGCCCTGTCCAGGAGGAGAATAGAGCTGTCCGGAGTATTTGTTATAGACAACTGAATGAGGCTTTCCTTCAGAATCTACATATTCGTAAGTGCGGTATCCGTTGGCTTTGGTTCCAAGCTCAGGCATATAGTTGAAGCTGAGGCTAGGTGTTATAATATGTCTCATAGCCTGCAGCTTGCTGTTCTTGCCAAAGTTGAAAAGACCGTATATTCTGGTATTGAAGCTCAAGTTGAAGTTGTATGTCTGTGTAAGGCCGAATGTGCTGAAAGGATCGGATAATTCGGTGACGGCTTTCTTTAGCCTTGTGTCGTAATATTGCCTTGCATCGGAGAAGTACCAGTTCATTCCGTAGCTGACTCCAGGGGAAGCCTGGATGTACCTCAGCAGGGTGAACGTAGGAAGCCCAATGTTGAAGCTGTGCTGCATTCCATTGCGCATCTTCTTGAAGAAATCAGGCTCGCCTACCTCTGAACTCTTGAAGTTGATCTTGTTGTCGAAGTGGGCGGTGTAGTTGAAGGTGATGTCTTCATAGAACTTCCTCTTTCCAACCATAACCTTTCTCTTGAACGGATTGATGCGGCTTACGGTGAATGTAAGGTTAGGGAAGGTAACCGCATAAGAACTATCTCTGGAGTTCTGGCTATGCAAAGCATTTAAGCTCAGCGAAAACGGAGTGCCAGCCCAAGTCTTTCCGTAGGAAATGGAAGAGGAAATCTGGTTTGTCAGAGCCTGGTTTATGGTGGTTGAGTTGTAACGGCTGTTGGAAGGAGATGAGAAGTTCACAGATGCCCTGAAAGTTGTTCCGGGTCTGGCTTTTGCATCCTGGTTATGGCTCCAGTTGAGGGAAAAGTTCTTGCTCTTGGAATAGTCTGGCTGATGCTTTTCTCCCGTTATGTCTACGGAATACACGCCAGTAAGGTTGCCTGCGTATTTGTATCTTTTAGCATACCTGGAATTTAAGTTTACAGCCCAGGATCCTCTAGTGTAAATATCTGCAGTTGCGGCAAGATCCAAATGGTCTCCAAAAACAAAGTAATAACCCAATCCCCTGAGATAGAAGCCTCTGGCCGTCTCTTCTCCATATGTTGGGAAAAGAACTCCGCCGCTTCTGTTGCTGATTCTAGGAACAAATCCGAATGGAAGGGCAAATGGAGTGGGAACTCCCTCGATTACCGTATAGGCTGGACCAAACACCGTCTTTTTTACAGGCCCGTTGTTAATGACCTTGGCGGTTGTCATCTGGAGATAGAAGTGCGGCTCTTCCGCATCGCAGGTTGTGTAGATTCCTCTGGCGATATTGATGGAATTGTCTGCCATCTTCTTGATATACTTGCCTTTGATGTTGCCCTCTCCCTCCTGCGTCATCATATTTTTGATCTTGGCCTTCTTTGTGTCGAAGTTGTAATAGACACTCTCCATCGTGTAGGTGTTCTTGCCTTCCTTGAGTTCTGGATTGCCCTTGACTACGCCAGTGGAATCGGGGAGACCTTTGGCAAAAACAGTCTTTGTCTGTACGTTATAGGCTATGTAATCTGCCTTGATTGAAATGTCTCCGTATGTTACGGTCACGTCTCCGTAGTAGTAGAGCATTCTCTTTCCGTCTGTCAGGATTTCCACGCTGGAGTCTCTACCGGTGGAAAATACTGGCTGCTTGAGGGTGGATATAAGGGAAGAATCAACCGCAAGAGTATCGGTCAGCATAAGGGAATCTTTCCTCAGAGTGTCTTTAAGGGCAATGGAATCCTTAACGGGGATGGTGTCTCGGAAGCTGAATCTCTGTAGTTTTCCTGCGCCAACGGTCTTCTTGGGGGCGAATCCCCAGAGAGAGGCCAGCAGCATTGCGCATAGAGCGACATTGCAGGTTTTCCGTATGATTCTCCCTATAGACATTTGCTTTTAAGGTCTGTTTTCAGCTTTTATTTGTAAATTTGTCAGCAAAGTACAAATGTAGCAATATTTTTGTTACCGATTTATAAAAAGGCAACGATATGAGACTTCTCCGCTTGGCAAGACTTCTGGCGGCTGCTGTTACTGCAGCGGCATCTCTTGCTTTGTCTGCCGCTGTGGCCAATGCCCAGAACTCAAGCGGAAAAGTAAAGTGCATTGTTTTGGATCCAGGGCATGGCGGCCACGACCACGGCTGCATGAGCAAAGACCGCAAATACAGCGAGAAGAACATTGTTCTGTCTGTAGCCCTCAAGCTTGGAAAGATACTGGAGGAAGAACATCCAGACATAAAAGTCATATACACAAGGAAAAGGGATGTGTTTATTCCTCTGGCAGAAAGGGCGGACATAGCCAACCGCAACAAGGCGGACCTGTTTCTTTCCATACACGTGAACGCCAACCCTTCTGTAGTTCCATCCGGGAGCGAAACCTATACTATGGGTTCTCACGTCAGTGACAAGAATTTTGAAGTTTCAAAGAGGGAGAACGCCGTCATCAAGATGGAGGATGACTATACCACAAAGTATGAAGGCTTTAATCCAGACTCTCCAGAGTCCTACATTATATTCTCCCTTCTCCAGAACGCTTATTCCGAGCAGAGCATAAGGTTTGCCAGCTTCATCCAGGATGAGTATCGCAAAGGGCCGTTAAGTGTGAACAGGGGCGTCCGCCAGGCAGGTTTTCTGGTTCTGTGGCGTACCACGATGCCTTCTGTCCTTACGGAAATCGGTTTTCTGACCAACGCCGCAGACAAGGCCAGGATTATTACCCAGGACGGCCAGCAGAGGATTGCCAGACGCCTTGCAGATGCAATCACCAGATACTGCAACGATTACAGCAGCCGTTACGGCACCGGGGATGATTCCGTTCCTGAGCAGGCTGATTCAGCCGCAACCCCTAAGGCGGAAAAGCCTGAACCTGAAAATCAGACCCAGACTCAGGAACTTCCTTCAAAGACTCAGGAGCAGGCTCCGGAACCTCAGGTTCAGGAAAGCCCAACCCGCTACTCTATTCAGATTATGGCCGCCAAAAAGCGTCTCAAGAGCAATTCCTCAGAGTTCAAGGGCCTGAAGGGAGTACAGAACATTTACGATAAGGGCTTTTACAAGTATTATTACGGAGATTACAAAACCAGACAAGAAGCGGCGGCTATTTTGGCAGACGTGAGAAAAAAATTCCCTCAAGCCTTCATTATCGGGATAAAAAATGGTAAAATTGTAACCAGATAACAGATTCCAGGAAAATGAAAATATCCAGCAGCCAGAAAATAGGCATTTTCGTCATCGCGATTGGCGTGGCTCTTTTCTTTGCACTTAACTTCCTAAAGGGCTATGACATATTCAAGAAGAGAAGCGTATACCACACTTATCTTCCGGAAGTAGAAGGGCTTGCGCCAACGTCACCGATTTATATAAGGGGCTTTAAGGTTGGCACAATCGAGAAGATAAAATTGGATCCGGTCCGCGACAGTTTTCTGGTTAGTTTTAACGTAACCAACGATTACCTTATTCCTATAGACACAAGGGCTGAGGTTTATTCATCCAATCTTCTGGGCGGCAAGGCTTTGAGGCTGGCGCTGGGGCAGTCTGAGATAGGGGCGCGCAACGGGGATACCCTAAAGGGCAAGAGCGTTCCGGATATGCTGAGCGTCCTCTATGGTTACGTGGGTCCGCTGAAAGACAAGTTGGAGGAAACCGTAGACAATCTGAATTCCGTTTTGGCATCGGTGAACCAGACTCTGGATTCCGCTGCAAGGCAGGATCTGCATTCCTCCCTCAAGAGGCTGGACGGTTCCTTGGCCAACATCCAGAGGCTTTCCGCATCGCTGAACGGAATGACTCCAGACCTTTCTTCATCGCTGAAGAATATCAATACAATAACTCAGGATCTCAGCGCTCCAGACGGAGATCTCAAGGGTGCTATAGCAAACGTGAACAAGACTGCGGAAAACCTTTCAGCGCTTCGGCTTCAGGAATCTTTGGACAAGCTTAACGCTATGCTAGAGAAGCTTCAGTCTCCTGAATCAACCACCGGAAAACTGATGGGAAGCAGCGATCTCCATAATTCCGTAGACAGCTTGCTCAACGATATAGATCAAATCGTAAAAAAGATAAAGGCTAATCCTAGAAAATACATCAAAGTAAGTGTGTTCTGATTAGATATTTAGCTACGCAATTTGATGTAACTGGTTGATATCACATCTTTTGCAAAGGAGTAAATTTTTTCGCGCTGATTTATAGGGCTCTTATATTTTTCTGCAAAAAAACAATAGCTGGAGATATTTTTTTTAAACTTTTTATTTACCATTTTTGTTCTGCCAAACCACGGCGCTTTTTTTTTCTAAGATCATTGAGTTTAATGGGCGAAAGCAATCACATAGAGGTATGGGACCGTTGTCTTCAAATCATAAAGAGCAACGTTCCTGATGCTGTGTTCCAGAAATGGTTCCTGCCAGTTAGGCCAGTTTCTCTGGTTGGAAGCAGCCTCACCATAGAGGTTCCGTCAGACGCCCATATGCACCATCTGGAGGAAATGCCTCTAGTGGATATTCTGGGCAAGACTTTAAAGAGGGTTATAGGTGGCAAGGTGAATCTGTTCTACAATATCCAGTTCGTAAACAGCACAGTGGCCTATCCTCACCAGAGGCTTGAGGTGGCAGGCAACCAGCCAATTCCTTTCCCGAGGAACGACAGGGAGCCGATCAATCCTTTTGTAATCCCGGGAATCCGCAAGCTTACCATCAACCCTAACCTCAATCCAAAGTATTCCTTTGAGAATTTTATAGAGGGCCCTTGCAACCGCCTTGCCAGAAGCGCGGGAGAAAAGGTGGCTTTATCTCCGGGCAACAATCCTTTCTGCCCTTTGTTCATCCATAGCGGATCTGGGCTTGGAAAGACTCATCTTTCTCAGGCAATAGGTCTGAAAGTCAAGGAGCTGCATCCGGAAAAACAAGTTCTTTATGTAAGCGCCAACACCTTCAAGACTCAGTACCAGGAAGCAACTGTAGGCAACAAGATTCCAGATTTCCTTCATTTCTACGAACTGATAGATGTGCTGATTCTGGACGATGTCCAGTATTTCAAGGGCAAGAGCGGCACTCAGAATGCTTTCTTCCATATTTTCAACCATCTCCAGCAAGCTGGAAAGCAGCTCATTCTGACTTCTGACGTGGCTCCTGGCAATCTCCAGGATATGGAGACAAGGCTGATCCAGAGATTCAAGTGGGGGCTTACCGCGGAGATTATGACTCCGGACTTTGACACCAGAGTGAAAATCATAAAGGCCAAGAGCGCCAACGAGGGAATCGTGCTTCCTGAAGAGGTGGTCAATTATCTGGCTTCAAAGGTAACGGGAAGCGTCAGGGAACTTGAGGGAACGATACTTACGCTTCTGGCCCATTCCACCTTCAACAGGGAAAGCATAACTCTGGAACTTGCAAAGAAAGTTACCCAGCAGATAGTGAATGTGGATTCTTCAGAGATTTCTCTGGAGAGGATCCGCAATACGGTGTGCGACTACTTCAAGATTTCTCCTGAAACCATCGTTTCCAAGACCCGCAAGAGGGAAATCGTTCAGGCCCGCCAGATTACGATGTACCTTGTACGCAATCTCACAAAGACCTCCCTTGCATCCATCGGCAGCCAGATGGGAGGAAAGGACCACGCTACGGTTCTCCACGCCTGCAGTACCGTTTCTGACCTGATAGATACAGACCGCAACATCAGACGCTATGTTGCAGACCTGGAGCGTCAGCTCAAAAACGGCAAGTAATCAGACGATTGTAAACAAACAAATAATACATAGTTATGGACAGCAAGAAAGTTCTTGAAATCTTCAAGGAGATTACAACTGTACCCCGTGAAAGCGGACACGAGGAAAAAATAATCAAGTGGCTTCTGGATTTTGGCAAGAAGCACAAGCTCGGAGCAAAGAAAGACAAGGTTGGCAACGTTCTTCTTACCAAGAAGGCAGACAAGGGAATGGAGAAGGTTCCAACCATCATTATGCAGAGCCATTGCGATATGGTTTGCGAGAAGAACCTGGGTGTTAAGCACGACTTTGCCAAGGATCCTATCAAATACTGCATTGAGGATGGCTGGATGATAGCCAAGGATACTACACTTGGAGCTGACTGCGGCATTGGAATGGCCGCTCAGCTGGCGGCTTTGACAGACCCTAAGATGAAGACCGGCAAGCTGGAGGCCCTGTTCACCATATCCGAGGAGACCGGACTCGACGGAGCCGAGGCTCTGGAGAAGGGTTTCTGCACTGGAAAGATTCTTCTCAATTTGGATTCGGAGGATGAGGGAGAGCTTTGCATAGGTTGCAACGGCGGAATAGACACCACTGCAGTATTCACCTACAAGGCTGTTCCACAGACAAAAGAGTATCTCAAATACAGGGCAAGGGTATTCGGAAGCCAGGGCGGCCACAGCGGAGATGACATAAACAAGAACCGCGTGAACGCCAACCAGATGCTGATGCGTTTCCTCTACAAGATTCTGGACAAGCACAGCATCGAGCTTTACGAGATAGACGGCGGCAACAAGCGCAACGCTATACCTAGAGACGCTCACGCCGTTTTCGGATTCCCGAAGAACGCAAAGGCTTCCGTTGTAAAGATATTCAATCAGGTAAGAGATGAGGTAAAGGCAGAATTTGCAATCCCTGACCCTGGAGTTCAGATGGAGTTGGTTCCTGTAGAGTGCAAGGCAAAGGCCATTGACCCTAACACCGCCGCTTCTCTGATTTTTGCTGGAGTAGCCTGTCCTCACGGCTCTTACAAGATCAGCGACACCATTCCTGGACTGATTGAGATTTCCACCAACTTTGCTTCCATAAAGATGAAGCCTGGCAACAAGATCGTAATTGGTTCTAGCCAGAGAAGCGCTGTTGTTAGCGAGAGGCGCTGGATGGCTCAGCAGATGGAGGCTTGCTGGGCTATGGCAGGAGCAAAGGTTACCCACGAAGGAGAGTATCCGGGATGGATTCCTAAACTGAATTCACCGATTCTGGAGCACTGCAAGAAGGTATACAAGAAGCTCTTCAAGACAGACGCACGGGTTATCGTCACCCCTGCAGGACTGGAGTGCGGACTGTTCAGCCTCAAATTCCCTGAATGGGATATGATTTCTTTCGGCCCTACGCTGAGGGGTGTACACGCTCCTGGCGAGAAACTGGATTTGGCATCTCTGGACAAGTTTGTCAAATTCCTTGAGCAGCTTCTGGTTACAATCAAGTAGCCTTTTATTCCCGATGGTGAATATTGCTTGAAAAACCGGCCTTTCAAGACCGGTTTTTTTATTGCAATTTCCGGAAAATTTGTATATTTGCGTACTATTTCTGCGGGACTCTCCCGCAGACAGGGTCAAAAGATCCCTTTGTTCCCAATTTATTTACACATTTTTATATGTACGACATTATTGAACTTAAGTCCAAAAGTTTTGATGAACTTTTGGAAATCGCAGAGAAACTTGACATCGCTAAGCCTAAGTCTTTCTCTCAGGATGATCTCGTGTACAAGATTTTAGACGAGCAGGCTATTAAGGCGGCAACTGGACAGCCGGATGAAAAACCTAAGCGCAAGCCTAGGCAAAAGGCTAGTCCACAGCAGGTTTCCAGTGAAAACAAAGAAAGCGTTCAACAGACCGCAACAGAGGCTCCTAAAAAGCGCGGCCGCAAAAAGAAAGAGATAGCTCCAGCTGCAGAGCAGCCTCAGACAGAGGTAAATCCAGCTCCAGAAAAGCCGGCAGAGGAGAAGCCTGCACAGAATCCTGAGCAGCCGATCCCGCAAAACCAGCCTAAGGCAAAAAGGCCTAGAATCCAGAAGAACGGCCAGCCGGCTCCGACACTTTTTGACCAGCCGAAGCCTCAGGAGCAGCCTAAGCCACAGGAGCAGCCTAAGCCACAGGAGCAGCAGCCAATGCCTCAGGAACAGCCTAAGGCCCAGCCGCAGCAGCCTAAGCATCAGCCTCAGCAGCCTAAGTCTCAGGAGCAGCAGAGGCAGCAAGAGCAGCCTAAACCAGAAGAGAAAGCTCAGAAGTTTGAGTTTGAAGGAGTTGTAAAGGCAGACGGCGTTCTGGAAATTATGCCAGACGGCTATGGTTTCCTCCGTTCTTCAGACTACAACTACCTCAATTCTCCGGATGACATATATGTATCGCAGAGCCAGATAAAGCTCTTTGCCCTCAAGACAGGAGATACCGTTTTCGGAGAAATCAAGCCGCCGAGAGAGGGTGACAAGTACTTCCCTCTGGTCAAGATTGATTCCATCAACGGAAGAGATCCGGCTTTCATCCGCGACAGGGTTCCGTTCGACTTCCTTACCCCGCTTTTCCCTGAGGAGAAGTTCAACCTTCTGGGTAACGGCCACAACAACCTGAGCTGCAGGGTGGTGGAGATGTTCGCCCCTATAGGCAAGGGACAGAGAGGACTTATAGTGGCACAGCCTAAGACCGGAAAGACCGTGCTCCTTAAGGAGATTGCAAACGCTATCGCCGACAATCATCCTGAAGTTTATCTGATAGTTCTCCTCATTGACGAGCGTCCTGAGGAGGTCACCGATATGGCAAGAAGCGTAAAAGCAGAGGTTGTGGCTTCAACCTTTGACGAGCCGGCAGAAAGGCACGTGAAGGTTGCAAGCATAGTTCTTGAAAAGGCCAAGAGGCTGGTAGAATGCGGCCACGACGTGGTAATCCTCCTGGATTCCATCACCCGTCTTGCCAGGGCTTTCAACACCGTCCAGCCTGCCAGCGGCAAGGTGCTCAGCGGTGGTGTGGATGCCAACGCCCTCCACAAGCCTAAGAGATTCTTCGGAGCCGCAAGAAACGTGGAGAACGGCGGTTCCCTGACTATCATTGCAACAGCCCTCACCGAGACCGGTTCCAAGATGGACGACGTGATCTTTGAGGAATTCAAGGGAACCGGCAATATGGAACTCCAGCTTGACCGCAAGCTCTCCAACAAGAGAGTATTCCCTGCCGTAGACGTAAACCTGAGTTCTACCAGACGAGACGACCTTCTTGTAAATAAGGAGGCACTGAACCGCATCTGGATTCTGAGAAACTATCTCTCAGATATGAACAGCGTGGAGGCTATGGAGTTTATGAAGGCTCGTCTGGAAAAGACCGCCACCAACGAGGAATTCCTCGTTACGATGAACGGAGACGCCCTGAAGTAGCGGCAGCCTATTTTACTGCGATGATGTCAACTTCAACCATTGCGCCTTTCGGCAAGGCTGCAACCTGGTAGGCTACTCTTGCAGGATAAGGTTCGCTGAAGAATTTTGCATAGACTTCATTCAGAGCTCCGAAGTTTGCCAGATCCTGCAGATAGCAGGTTACTTTTACTGCGTCGCTCATATTAAATCCGCCTTCTTCAAGCACGTTCTTAAGGTTTGTGAATACCTGGGTGAGTTGCTCCTTGAATCCTCCCGGAACAAATTCTCCAGTTGCTGGATCAATAGGGAGCTGGCCTGATGCGTAGATGGTATTGTCTGCTATAACTGCCTGGCTGTAAGTTCCTACAGCTGCCGGTGCCTTGGGGCTTGCTACTATTTTCTTCATATCTTTTGTGTTTTGATTTCCTATGGTAAAGATAAGCAATTATCAGCTCAAAAGGAAGCCAGCCATTCCAGCGGCTATTCCCAGAGCTGCGCAGAAGGCTTTGCTGACTAGCCAGCTCTTTTTGCTCTGGGCCAGAAGCGGGAGGGATACGTGGCCCTGCTGGCTTATGGCGCTTGCCAGAAGCACATAGAATGGAAGAGTGCCCTGGGCCACAAGCAGGATGAACACCATATGGGGGCCGCTCTGGGGAATCAGTCCTATTGCGGCGGCAGCCAGAACTACCAGCGGCATATAGCCCTCGTGGCCAGAAATCCAGTCTTCTACGTTTATGTATTCAGTCAGGAATCCGCACAGTATCAATGCTCCGAATGACCATAGGAACACGCTCAGAAGATGCTTCTTTACTATATGCCCCCATACGTGATCTTTCAGAAAATGCCTGAAGTTCCTGTCTTTGTGTGCCTTGTCTTCCTGATGAATCTGAAAGCTTTCTGGGCACAGGCACTTTTGGCGCTTATTATTAAAGAGACTGATGGCAATTCCGGCGCAAAAAGCTATGACGCAAAGTATTGCAAGCAGCTTGAAAAATAGCTTCGGCGATGTTGCCAGAAGCACGAATGCCTCGTCTCCGGTAGAGACAATCATCGTTGAAATCAGGGCTCCCGCCCCGATTATGGAATGGGTGTAGAGAGAAACCGAAGCAAAGCCTCCCACGCATCCGGGGATTGCTCCCAGAAGGGTTCCTGCAATACTCTGGCGGATAGGGGAATGCTTTATGGAAGAAAACCACCTTCCGCGGTTTTCTATGTTAAGGTATTCTATGAGAGCCATCATCAGGATTACCAGGGCGGTAATCACTGCTGCTCCTTCCAGAGCCTGAAGAAGTATTGATAGAATTCGGGAGAAGTCCATTTATTTCTTTTCTTCTTCCCGGTAAAGGTCTATGAGCTGCTCGGCTGCCATAAAGGAATCTATCTGGCCCGCAAGCACCTGATCCTCTGTCTTCTGGAGGGCCTTCTCTATCTTTGGATTATCGTAGAAGTCGTTTCGTAGGGTTTCGTTTATGCTCTCGTACATCCAGTACTTGGCTTGCTGTCTGCGCTTTATGTCGTAGTAGCCGTTCTTTCTGACGAGCTTGAAGTAAGCCTCTATCTTCTGAAGGATTTCAGGAAGGCCTTTCTTGGTTACCGCAGAAGAAGTAAGCGCCGTTGGAACCCAGCCTGATTCTGTAGGCGGGAACAGGTGGAGAGCATTGGCGTAGAGGGCTTTGGCTCCTTCTGCCTTTTCCTCGTTGCTGCCGTCTGCCTTGGTTATGGCTATAAGGTCGCTCATCTCCATAATTCCGCGCTTTATGCCCTGAAGGTCGTCTCCTGCTCCGCTGAGCATAAGAAGGAGGAAGAAGTCGCTCATAGAGTGTACCGCAGTTTCGCTCTGGCCCACTCCTACTGTTTCTATGAAGATAACGTCATAGCCAGCCGCTTCGCAAAGTAAAATAGTTTCCCTTGTCTTGCGGGTAACTCCGCCCAGAGAACCTGCAGAAGGCGAAGGCCTGATAAACGCCTTGGGATCTTTGGTGAGGGTTTCCATCCTGGTCTTGTCTCCGAGTATGGAGCCCTTGCTCCTTTCACTGGAAGGGTCTACGGCCAGTACCGCAAGCTTGTGGCCTGCTCCCGTAATATATCCTCCAAAAGCTTCTATAAACGTGCTTTTTCCGGCTCCCGGAACTCCCGTGATGCCGATTCTCATTGTGCGTATCTTGCTTTTGCGGATCTTTTCCTGGCAGCCGATGATTATCTCTTTTGCCAGCGCTCTGTGAGCAGGATTAGAGCTTTCTATTATTGTGATTGCTTTTCCCAGAATGGCCCTGTCTCCCTCGAATATGCCCTTCAGGTATTCCTTTGCCGTTAGCACGGAAGGTTTCTTCTGCACAAAAAAGTTCTTGATGTAAGGGTTTACGGTTGGCTGTGAATTCACCCCGTCGTTGACAACCAGAGCGGTGTCGTTCTTCTTGGTTTTCTTAGGAGGCCAGTCTTCTGTAGTTGCGTCTATCTTGTTGCTCATAAGTTAATTCCCTTTTTTCTATCATCTTTCCGGCCATACGGTTCCGCTTGCGAAAATGGTTACCAGCGGCCTGTCAGGCGAGTTAGTTATAAGTGTTATAACGAATACAATATCTTCTCCTACTTTGTTCGGACGAATAAATGCATTGAATTTTCCTTTTCCGCCTGCCTTTATTGTTGAAGGGCAGGTAATTTTCATCTTGACTCCGCCGGTTTCCACCTTGTAGATCCTAAGGTCGGATTTTCCGGGGTTGCTGATCGTCACTGCCACCGGAATACTGCTGTAATATCCAGTGCTTCCGAAATCTATGGAGCTCTTGTCCAGCATAATCTGAGGAGCAATGGCTTTCTGTTCTTTGGTCAGACCTGTATAAGGCGTTATAACCATAGCTTCTGCGGAGAACTCTCCAGCCTTAACCCCGTCGCAGAGAATGGTTGCCTTGTATAAATTATTGCCCCACCTTTGCTTTCCGGCTGCGGTATTGATCGTATAGGAGATGGTTGCGCTTTCTCCTGGGCCTATCACAGACGGTGAAACAGAAATGGAGAGCGCCGGGTCTGCATCGGCAAAGCTGACCGCCACTTTCTTCTTGGAAATGTTCACGATATTCTCTTTCTGGGCTTTCTTCAGCCCCTGCTCAATCTGCCCGGCGTTCTGGACGTCTGTCTTCATTCCCAGAGGCCCGAAATGTGCCGGATACAGCTCAGCGATGGGCTTTTCCTTGTCGTATGCAACTCCCGTAATTCTCAAGATTATAGGTTTTTCAGATGATGAAACATAAACAGTCAGCGTCTTGTCAAACGGATAGGCTCCCTGGTCGTTGAGGAAGGTTACGGTTATCACTCCGCTCTCTCCCGGACGGATAGGGGCCTTGTTCCACTGAGGAACAGAGCATCCGCAGGATGACAGTATGTTGTTGATTACAACCGGTTCAGAGCTGACATTGGTGTACTTGAACTCGCACTTCTTTGCCCCGCTTCCAGCCAGTATCTTCCCGAAGTTGTGAACTACCTTGTCAAACTTCAGCGATGTGGTATGCCCTGTCTGCGCCAATGCCGGCACAACAGAAACAGCAGCTACCATCAAAACTGCTATGATTTTACCAAAGTTTCTCATAATACAGCCCTCCTTTTTCCAAGGTAATTGCAAATATAGTGCAAAATAATGTTACATTTGTCAGCTATAGAAATCAATCAAACATTATTAAATATTTATATGAAGTTATTTGCTAAAATTTCTGCATTCTGCCTTGCAGCGCTTGTTGTGGCATCCGTGATGTCATCCTGCAAGAAAGAGTATGCTACCATCAAGGGTGATCCAACAAACACAAGGATCTACACCCTGGACAACGGCTTGACCGTTTACCTGACTCCTATGGACAAGGAGCCTAGAATCCAGACCTACATTGCAGTAAGAGTGGGAAGCAAGAACGACCCTTCCGAGACTACGGGCCTGTCTCACTATCTTGAGCACATAATGTTCAAGGGTACAACCAACTTTGGAACAACCAATTACGAGGCTGAGAAACCTTATCTGGACCAGATTCAGGAGGAGTTTGAGAAGTACCGCACCCTGACAGATCCAGAGGAGAGGAAGGCTCAGTATGCCAAGATAGACTCAATCTCTTATGCCGCTTCTGAGTATTTCATCGGCAACGAGTATGACAAGATTATGGCTGCAATGGGAGCCCAGGGCTCTAATGCCTTCACCTCATTTGACATGACCGTTTACACAGAGGACATTCCTTCCAACCAGGTAGAGGCTTGGGCAAAGGTTCAGTCTGATAGGTTCAAGAATATGGTAATCAGAGGATTCCATACTGAGCTTGAGGCAGTTTACGAGGAGTGCAACCTCGGCCTTTCCAACGATGGCGGAAACGCAGTGGATACTCTGCTGTTTGCAATGTTCGACAAGCATCCTTACGGAGAGCAGACTACAATCGGAACTCAGGAGCACCTGAAGAACCCTTCCATCGTGAACATCCAGAAACATTTTGATAACTTCTATGTTCCTAACAATGTGGCTATCTGCATGGCAGGAGACTTCAACCCAGACAAGGTGATTGCTACCATCAAGAAGTATTTCGGAGACTGGAAGAAGAACGACAGCCTCAAGCTTCTGGAGTTTGAGGAAGAAGAGCCAATCGCTGAGCATATAGAAAAGACCGTTTACGGCCTTGAGGCTCCATTTGTTCAGATGGCCTGGAGATTCACCTCTCCTTACAGGGCTGGAAGAGAAGGCATAGACTGCACGGAGGACACCCTCTATATGCTCACCAACATCCTTTCTAACCGCGGTGGCGCAGGCCTTATAGACCAGGATGTTAACCGTCCGCAGAAGACTCTGGGAGCAGTAGCCTACAGCTACACTCTTTCTGACTACATCGTATTCTTCCTGGAGTGCGAGCCAAGAGAGGGCCAGAGCCTGGAAGAGGCTAAGGCCATCGTGATGGAAGAGCTGGAGAAAGTAAAGAAGGGAGACTTTGACTCAACGATGATCACTTCTATCATCAATAACTTCCGCCGTCAGCAGATGATGGCTCAGGAGTCCTACAGGGCTATGGCAGGATGGCAGTACCAGGCATTCATCAACCATATTCCTTGGGATTATGTAATTGGAGAAGGAGACCGTCTTGAGAAGATTACTAAGGACGATATAGTTGCTTTTGCTAACCGCCACTTCGGCGACAACTATGTGCAGGTTAACAAGGTGCAGGGCCCTCAGGTGGGAGTAAAGAAGCTCGAGAAGCCTGCTATCACCGCTATCCGCACCAACAGAGACACTTCCAGCCAGTTCCTCCGCGATATGGAAGCTTTGGCAAACGCCGCTGCTCCTATACAGCCTGTATTCCTGGACTTCAACAAGGATATGTCTGTTGAGACTTTGGCTAACGGACTGCCTTTCTACTACAAGCATAACGACGACAACGAGCTGTTCAACCTTGCATACTACTTCAAGAACGGAACCAACGACATACCGGTTCTCCAGTATGCTCTCTCTTATGTTCAGGCCCTTGGAACTGACTCTCTGACCGCAGACCAGATCCGCTCCAAGTTCTACAACCTGGCTTGCTCATTCTATGCAGCTCCTGGCGCAAATGACGTAACCGTTTCACTGAGCGGCCTGGGCGCATCTATGGACGAGGCTTCAGACCTTCTGGAGAACTTCATTGCCAATATGAAGGGAGACGAGCCGCTTCTTGAAATGATGAAGCAGAACTGGATGCTTGAGAAGATGAACGCCAAGGTTAGCAAGAAAGCAAACGAGAACGCAATTCAGATGTACGCCATCTACGGCCCTGAGAATCCTGTGACTTCAGACCTCAAGCCTGCACAGATTGCAGCCCTGACTTCTGACGAGCTGATAGCAGCTGTTAAGGATCTGCTTTCTCACAAGCACACTGTAATTTACTATGGTCCTGTGGCAAAGGAAGAGATGGTAAAGAAATTGCCAGAAATGCACAAGGTTGCAGAAAATATGGCAGAATTTGCCCCAACCAAGCTCTTCAAGGCCTGGAGCACTCAGACTCCTTGCGTATACCTGGCTCCTTACAAGGCCAACCAGATCAATATGTACAAGGTTATCTCTTATGACGACAAAGAGTTCGACCCTGCAATGGGCGGTCTGATTAACCTGTATGACATTTATTTCGGCGCTGGTATGAGCTCAATCGTATTCCAGGATATCCGCGAGGCAAAGGGTCTTGCATACCACGCAAGCGCACGCACAACCCAGCCTGGCAGAAAGGGCGAGATTCCGTTCTATCTGGCAAGGGTTTACACCCAGAACGACAAGATGATAGACGCTATGAACGCTATGGACGAGATCCTGACCGAAATGCCGGCAAACCAGAAGTCATTCGACGTTGCCAAGTCTAACGCAGTTCAGAACCTGGCTACCAAGAGGTACAACGGCGCAAATGTAATCTTCCATTACATCAACCTGAATGAGAAGGGAGTGGCTCTGGATTACGACAAGCAGATTTATGACCAGATTTCTGGATTGAACCTTGAAGACATTGTTGAATACCAGAAGCAGTACATCAAAGACCGCACTTATGTAACCGGCATTCTTGGCAATCCGGCTGAGCTTAATCTGACCGGCATTGCTCCAAGCTACGGCAAGGTGGTAATTCTCAGGACAGAAGACATTTTCGGCTACTAATTTTGAAATTGGTCCGGAATTTGTATCTTTGCGTCCCTGAAAAGACACAGAAACTATTAACAACTTAATACAACACAACTATGGCTTACAAAATTACTTCAGATTGCGCTGCATGCGGAACTTGCCAGGGCGAGTGCCCTATGGGTGCTATCTCTGCAGGTGACATCTACTCCATTGACCCAGGTCTCTGCACCGAGTGCGGAACTTGCGCTAGCGCTTGCCCTATGGGCGCTATCGTTCAGGGTTAATTGTAAAAGATAACCAAGACGGAAGGAGTCTGGCACTGCCGGACTCCTTTTTTTGTCTTAATATGGGCCGGATTCTTTCAAATTCCGCAATTTTTCCGCAAATTTGTCAGTTATTTCATTTGGCACTATTGTCGTGATGAAAACAAACGGAAAATAAAAATACAGATTACCTAATATGAGTACATTATCAAACATTCTGAAAAGCATCTTCGGTTCCAAGGAAGAAAGAGACCTCAAAGCCATCAAGCCGATTCTGGAGAAGGTGCTCAAGGAATATGACAGGGTAGACGCCCTTTCAAATGACGAGCTGAGAGAAGAGACAGATAAGCTCCGGAAGATAATCCGCGACAGGATATCATCAGATATGGACCAGCGCAAAGCCCTGAAGGCAAAGCTGGAGGATGTGGACATAGCCGCAAAGGAAAAGGAAAAGCTGGCCTCTGAAGACGACAAGCTCAAGAAGAAAATCAACGAAGAAGTGGAGGTTGTTTTGAACGAAGTGCTTCCAACAGCCTTTGCCATAATGAAATCCACCGCCAGAAGGTTCAAGGAGAACGAGATAATAAAGGTCAAGGCCACTGAATTCGACAAGGACCTCAGCGCCAGGTTCGACTATGTGGAGATTGACGGCGACACCGCCCTTTGGCACAACAGCTGGGTAGCCGGAGGAAATATGATCACCTGGGATATGGTGCATTACGACGTTCAGCTGATCGGAGGTATCGTTCTGAACGGCGGAGTGAAGGGAAACAAGGAGCAAAGAGGCAGCATCGCCGAGATGGCAACTGGAGAAGGAAAGACTCTGGTGGCAACGCTTCCTGTGTTCCTGAACGCGCTGGCAGGCTTTGGCGTTCATATGGTTACGGTGAACGACTATCTGGCAAAGAGAGACTCCGAGTGGATGGGTCCTCTGTACCAGTTCCACGGCTTGAGCGTAGACTGCATAGACAAGCACGAGCCTAACTCCGAGGCCAGGAAGAAGGCTTATCTGGCTGACGTTACCTTTGGAACCAACAACGAGTTTGGTTTCGACTATCTGAGAGACAATATGGCGGTTGGCCTGGAAGATCTAGTGCAGAGAGAGCACCATTACGCTATTGTGGATGAGGTTGACTCCGTTCTGATTGACGATGCCCGTACCCCTCTGATCATTTCCGGTCCGGTTCCTAAAGGAGAAGACCAGCAGTACGAGGAGTACCGCCCTTATGTGGAGAAGATCTACTCTCTTCAGAAACAGGAGGCTACAAGATACCTCAACGAAGCCAAGAAGCTCATTTCCGCCGGCAATACAAAGGATGGCGGAATGGCTCTGCTGAGAGCGCACAAGGCACTGCCTAAGTACAATCCTCTGATCAAATTCCTCAGCGAACAGGGAATCAAGCAGCTCCTTCAGCAGACCAACAACTTCTATATGCAGAACCAGAACAAGGAGATGCACGTTGTCACCGATCCGTTGTATTTTGTAATCGACGAGCACGACAAGACCGTGGAACTGACCGACAAGGGAAACGAGTACATCGCCTCTCTTGTCAGCGACCCTAAGTTCTTTGTGCTTCCGGACGTGGGAGTTGAGGTCGCCGAGATTGAAAAGAAAAACATTTCCGACCAGGAGAAACTCTCTGAAAAAGAGCAGCTCATTGCAGACTATGCAATCAAGGCGGAAAGAGTTCATACGGTTACCCAGTTGCTCAAGGCCTACACCCTCTTTGAGAAGGATGTGGACTATGTGATAATGGACAACAAGATCAAGATCGTGGACGAGCAGACGGGCCGTATAATGGAGGGAAGAAGATGGTCAGACGGCTTGCACCAGGCAGTAGAGGCAAAGGAAAACGTAAAGGTAGAGGCTGCAACCCAGACGTTTGCAACCATCACCCTGCAGAATTACTTCAGGATGTACCACAAGCTGGCCGGAATGACCGGTACCGCATCTACCGAGGCCGGCGAGTTCTGGTCTATCTACAAATTGGATGTGGTTACCATTCCAACCAACAAGCCGGTGATCAGGAAAGACGAGGATGACCTTATCTACAAGACCAGGAAAGACAAGTTCAACGCTGTTATTGACAGGATCACCGATCTCAGGAAGCAAGGCCGTCCTGTTCTTGTGGGCACCACATCCGTTGAAGTTTCCGAGATGCTGAGCAAGTCTCTTACACTCAGGAGAATTCCGCATAACGTACTGAACGCCAAGCTTCACGCCAAGGAAGCTGACATTGTGGCACACGCAGGTCAGGCTGGATGCGTTACCATTGCCACCAATATGGCAGGACGAGGAACGGACATCAAGCTCGGCCCTGGAGTTGTTGAGGCCGGAGGACTTGCCATCATAGGAACCGAAAGGCACGACAGCCGCCGTGTAGACCGCCAGCTTAGAGGACGTGCCGGAAGACAGGGAGACCCGGGCTCTTCAGAGTTCTACGTTTCCCTGGAAGACAACCTGATGAGACTCTTTGGAGCGGACAGGATTGCCAGGCTGGTAGACCGTATGGGAATGAAAGACGGAGAGGTTCTCCAGCACAAGTGGCTGTCTTCTTCAGTTGAGAGAGCCCAGAAGAAGGTAGAGGAGAACAACTTTGGCATAAGAAAGAGACTCCTTGAGTATGATGACGTTATGAATACTCAAAGGACGGTTATCTATGCCCGCAGGAACAACGCCCTCAACGGAGAAAGGATGGACGTTGACCTTCAGAATATGATCGCCGATTTTGCCGAGGCTTTGGCTACCCGCAAAGACGACTACGACTATGAAGGCTTCAAGCTTGAAATGATCAAGCAGGTTTCCATTGATCCGCCTTTCGACGAGGAGTTCTTCCGCAATTGCACCAAGAACCAGATGAGCGACCTTCTGGAGCAGGCTATTTCAGACGTGATTGAAAGAAGGGGAGAGACTCTGGTTACCAAGACATTCCCTATAGTGGAGAGGGTTTACGAAACCCAGGCTGCCACTTACCAGAACATAGCTGTTCCAATTACAGACGGGCAGAAGATTCTCCAGCTCATCGTCAATATGAAGAAGGCTATAGACACCAAGGGCAAGGAAATCCAGAAAGCCCTGGTGCGCAGCGTTACCCTCATCAAGATAGACGAGCACTGGAAGCAGCACCTCAGAGATATGGATGACCTCAAGCAGAGCGTCCAGAACGCAACCTATGAGCAGAAGGATCCTCTGATCATCTACAAGTTTGAGGGTTACAACCTTTTCAGCAGCGTGGTTGAGAACATCAGCAGAGACGTTATATCCTTCCTTGTAAGGGCTCAGGTGGCTCTCCGTGAAGACAACGACGCCCAGCTTAGGCAGGAGGCCCGCCGAAAGAAGACGGATATGAGCCGAATGAGCATGAGAAGAGACGACGGCAGCGCCGAGGCAGCAGCCCAGGCAGGAAGGCAGGAAAGAAGCAACCAGCCTGTCCACGTAGAGAAGAAGATTGGAAGAAACGATCCTTGCCCTTGCGGAAGCGGCAAGAAGTACAAGAATTGCCACGGAAAAGGACTTGTATAATATATAAGAATCTATGAAATACGATATTATTGTAATTGGTTCAGGTCCAGGCGGATATGTTGCCGCTGTCAGGGCCGCTCAATACGGGTTCAGTGTTGCTGTAGTTGAAAAGGCTGAAATCGGAGGCATTTGCCTAAATTGGGGCTGCATTCCAACAAAGGCTCTTCTGAAATCAGCTGAGACATTCCAGGCTTTTAAGCATCTGGCTTCATACGGCATTTCCTTTGACGGAGACTCCATCGCCGATCCTGAGCGTACAAAAGACCTTAAAGCAGATGTGGCAAAGATCGTTGAAAGGGAAAGGGGAGTTGCAGACAGGATGAGAAAAGGCGTTGAATTCCTTTTCAAGAAGAACAATATTTCCGTGATAAGCGGCAAGGCAACCATTACTGGTGAGCATACCGTGGAAGTTGAAGGCAATACTCTGGAGGGCAAGTATATAATAATCGCGACGGGTGCCCATCCAAAGGCTCTGCCTTTTGCCCCTTTCGACGGCGAGAAGATCATTTCCTACAAGCAGGCGCTTGTTCCTAAGTCTCTGCCAAAGTCTCTGGCTGTGATAGGTTCAGGGGCAATCGGAAGCGAGCTTGCAGATTTTTATCTTGCTATGGGCTGTGAGGTTCATCTGATAGAATTTCTGGACAGGATCGTTCCGCTGGAAGATGACGATGTTTCCGCCCAGCTCAGCCGCTCTTTCCGCAAGGAGGGAATGAAGGTTATGGTCAGCACCAAGGTGTGCGGAATAGACATAGACCAGGAATCTTCAGATCCTGAAAACGTTACAGTTACAGTAGAGAGCAAGAAGGGAGAGGAAAAGATCAAGGTTGAAAGGGTCCTCTGCGCAGTTGGAGTTGCTCCTAACACAGATGATCTCGGACTGGAGAATGTGGGCATAACCACAGACCGAGGCAAGATAATCGTAAACAATTTCTATCATACCGGAGTTGCGGACATATACGCTATAGGTGATGTTATTCCTACTCCTGCGCTTGCGCATATGGCTTCTGCAGAGGCAATTGCCTGCGTTGAGCATATCGCTGAGGATGAAGGAAAAACCGATGCCGAGGGAAGGCCTGTAAAATTCCATCCGGTAAATTACGACCATATCCCTGGCGCAACATACACAACTCCTCAGATTGCTTCCTGCGGAATGACCGAGCGCAAAGCCAAAGAACTTGGCCTTAACTACAAGGTTGGAAAATTTATGTTCACCGCTTCAGGAAAGGCAACAGCCGCCGGAAAAACAGACGGTTTTGTAAAGCTCATCAGCGATGCAGATACAGACAAACTCCTTGGAGTTCACCTGATTGGAGCTGATGTTACTGAAATTATAGGCGGGATGGTTCTTGCACTTGACTTGGGCGCAACTGCCACCCAGGTAAAGAATACAGTCTTCCCTCATCCTACTATGAGCGAAGCTATCCGCGATGCCGCCGAGGCATTGTAATCTTATTCTCCGAATAGCAATTTCATATCGGAATCAAGGAGTTTGCGGGCCTTGTGCCTAGGAACGAACTCCCATCCGCCTATTATATTGCGGTTGCTGATTTTGCTGCTGCGTATTGCCTTGTTTTTCTTGAGGTACTGATAGAGGATTTCCCTGTATTCAGGGTAGCGGGCAACGGTTATTTCATCTATCTTGTCTGTGTCTATTCCGGCTTTGTGGAGCAGTCCTCCGCCTCCGCTGGCTCTGTATGATGTTACAGCAACCTTGTAGGTCTTTTCTGGGTCAAAAGGCTTGCCGTCCGCCATCGAGAGAATCCTGACTCTTTCTCCAGCAGGCTTCTCTATGTCAACCGTGTAGTAGATTCCCGCCGCGGAGTCGAAGTTGTATGAACGGTTTACAAAAGACCAGGTTTCCTGGTTGTTCCTCGGGTCTTCCCTTTTCTGGATCTTTAGCAAATGCTCTGGGCCATCCGTAGTGATCCAATCGTCGTAAGAGGCTTCAAGATAGTCCTTTATCTGTTTTCCTGTCATATTTATGACATAGAGCTGGTTTTCGTATGGGTAGAAAAGGAACAGGTCGTTGTAAACCAGAGGTCCGGCATCAATAGTCTTGTTGTAGGTAAGGGGAGCGGCAATGGATATCTCTGCCCCTGAAGCCTCAAGGCCTATTGTATGGACGAGATTTATATAGGCGCTCATTCCTCTCAATGCGTCTCTTGTCTTTATGTCCTTGTCCAGAGTTCCTACTTCTGCCAATGTGAACTGCTTGACTTTCAGGTAGTCTTCTCTGAAGGCGTTTCTCATAGCCGTGTCTACGTCTTTCAGGTCAGACTCTATGTATTCGCTCATCAGGTCTTTGGATATCACCTTTCCGCCCTTTACTGTAAGGTGTATACGCCCGTGTCCAAGATTTTTGGCGTGGCTTCCGGAATTTACAAGGCAGATGCTGTCTTTATTGTCCGTAAATGGCCTGTGGTCGTGGGAGCATACAACAAAGTCAACGCCCTTGAGGCTTGAGAGAAGGTCAAGGCCTTGGCTTTCTAGGTTATTGCCTTTGCCTTCCCCTGTTCCGGAATGTACTGCAACTATCACAACCTGAGGCTTTTCCTTCTTGACGATTTCGTCTACGTCTTGCTGAACCAGCGGAATCAGTGAAACAAAGTGCATTCCGCTCCACAGGTCTTCTGCAAGCCAAGCCTTCATATTCGGATTGGTGTAGCCGAGAATCGCCACTTTCAATCCTCCTCTTTCCAATATTCTGGAAGTCTGGAAGTATCTGTCCTGGCTGCCGTTTACTATGGCGTTACCGCCAAGGAATGGAATGCCGCGCTCTTCCAGCTGGCGCCTTACCCTGTCATATACGGGATGCCCGGTTTCTATATCGTGGTTTCCAACGCATACCGCATCGTATTTCATATAGGAAACCAGCCTCGGGAAAAGGTGAGGAG
The DNA here is from genome assembly GCA_016285455.1 of Bacteroidales bacterium. GTDB lineage: Bacteria > Bacteroidota > Bacteroidia > Bacteroidales > UBA932 > Egerieousia. Next base: position 5,350 of record JAEEQS010000016.1, on the reverse strand, counting down.
TTACAGTATCCACATAATTGAAATAGTAAGGGGCATTGTCTCCCTGGAGGCAGTCTCCGGCATCAATAAGTATCACATTGTCTTCTCCGAGGCTGTCTCTGAAGCGGTTGACAATGCTGCTCAGGGCAAACAGAGATTTTCTCTGGTTGCCGTCTGTATAGGTGGAGTCAAACCAGCTTCCGTGAACGTCGTTGGTGGTTAGAAGATCCAGGGTGTATTCCCCGTCCTTAAGAGAGTTGCAAGATACGGCCATCGCTGAGGCAATTGCCAAGACTATATATAACTTTTTCATATTCATCTATTGTCTTGCAAATTTACTAAAAACGCCAAAGTATTGCTGCTGATTCCAGAATCGTGAAAATCTTTCCGTACGATTGGGGAATTAAGCTTTTTGGCATTCTTGGTTTTGAGGTAGTTGGATATTTTCGCGGTATGGGAAATCGGGGACGGCTAACTTTCAGGCAACTTTTGCGGGAGCTGAGGGATGACAGGAGAAATCCCTGCTACGGGGGATCCTTTGTCTTCCTTCATATTTTTGTGCTGCCATTCAGATATATCTTCAACCATAGGATAAGTTTTTATCTTTCAGGCATAATAATCCTAAGGCCGTTATACTGGATCCATCTTCTGTATCTGAATCATCTCAGGATAAAAAGCGGAGTAGAGATCAGTTCCAGGTTTCATCTTCCCTCAAGATTCACAGTTGCCCACGGCGGGGGAATCGTTTTCTATCCGTCTTCCTGCGGAAAGAATGTGTTTGTGCGCCAGGGAGTTACGGTGGGAAACAACGGCAAGACTATGATTGGGCCAAGAATAGGGAACAATGTGAATTTCGGGGCGCACAGCATCGCGATAGGGGATATCTCCATCGGTGACAACGCAATAATAGCGGCTGGCGCCGTAGTTACAAAAGATGTTCCTGCGGGCGCAACAGTGGCCGGCGTTCCGGCAAAAGTGATTTCTAGAAGCGGTCTTTGATTTTGTAGACGTTCCTCTGGGCCGAATTGCGGCTGATTAGCTCAGCGATGAATCCTGTGAGGAAGAGCATCACGCCTATCACTATGACAACCAGGGCAATGTAGAATAGCGGCTGGTCTGTAACGGCCCTGAGCTTTATGTCTGTGAAGCCCTGGGTGTTGATCTGGGACTGCATCATATGCTGGAGGACGAGTTTGCGGATGATTATCCAGAGGGCGATTATTCCTCCTGCGATGAACATCAGGGTTCCCCATACCCCGAAAAGGTGCATCGGCTTCTTGCCGAATTTTTGCAAGAACCACAGAGTCATAAGGTCTAGGTAACCGTTCACGAAGCGGTTGAGCCCGAACTTGCTCTTTCCGAATTTGCGCTTGTGGTGGGTGACTTCCTTTTCCCCGATATTGGTAAAACCGGCTTCCTTGGCAAGGAACGGAATGTAGCGGTGCATCTCTCCGTAAACCTCTATGTTCTTGACTACTTCCTTCTTGTATGCCTTCAGTCCGCAGTTCATATCGTGGAGCTTGGTCTTGGTTACCCAGCGGGCGGTGGCATTGTAAATCTTGGAAGGCAGGTTCTTGGTGAGCTTGTTGTCCAGCCTTTTCTTTTTCCAGCCGCTTACAAGGTCATAGCCCTCTTCCTTTATCATCCGGTAAAGCTCCGGAAGCTCCTTTGGATCATCCTGAAGATCAGCGTCCATAGTAAAGACCACATCGCCTTGCGCGGCCTCGAATCCGCAGTAGAGGGCAGCGCTCTTTCCGTAGTTGCGCCTGAAGCAGATGCCGTGGATTATCTGGTTTCCAGGCTTGTTGGTTTCGGCGGCTATGGCCTGTATCTCTTCCCAGCTTCCGTCCGTAGAACCGTCGTTGACCATTATTATTTCATAGGAGAGAGAGGCGGCTTCCAGGTTTTCCTGAATTCCGGAGACCAGTTCTCTCAGCGATTCCTTTTCGTTGTAAAGGGCTATAACAACAGAAATATCCATATCAGCTGCTTATTGGTTGATGAAGTTGCTACCCGGGGTAACTTTGGTGGATGATGCCAGTATCAGAGACCAGATCAGTCCGTAGAACAGGGCGGAAAACAGCATTCCAAATGAGGTGACGGTCTCCAGGTTGTTGGCGAACATATCCACCACGTTTTGCTGTATGCCTGGAACTTCACTCAGCTGTGTGAGATAGGCCTCCTTTGCGGCTTCTGTGCTCTCGGGGCTTATGAATTTCATATTAAAGAAAGTGAAAACGGCGAGCACAATGCCTGAAAACATTGAAGTTATAAAGCCATAGGAAAACACTTTGCCATATGTGGTAAATCCTTCCGCAGCTGCATTCCTTGTGGAGTATTTCTTCATTGCAAACCAAAGGAAAGTGATAGTTGCTGCCAGTTTAAGTATAGTCAGAAGGATTGCCAGAATGCCGCCGGTTTTGCTTTGAGGAATAAGGGTGGCAATCAGCATGAAGATTATGCTGATGGCCGCCAGCTTTAGTCCGTCAAGAGCCGCGCTGTTCCATTTGCTTGCAGGAGCGTTTTCCATAATGCTGTCCTATCTTGGTGAATATGTTGTGCAAAGATATTAAATTTTGTAGATTTGCAGGCTGTTTAAAGCCAAGTGCTATGTATTGCACTTGAGATAATTAACTTAACGATTGATACTATGAGTATGGTAAAGATTACATTTCCTGACGGAAGCGTAAGAGAATTTGAAAAAGGCATCACGGGCTATCAGATTGCACAGAGCATCAGTCCGCGTCTTGCCGCAGAGGTGTTGTCTGTCTCTGTAAATGACCAGGTTACCGACCTGCGCACACCAATTGAAAACGATGCGTCCATTCGCCTTCACAAGTGGGAAGATGACGAGGGCAAGAAAGCTTTCTGGCACTCCTCGTCACACCTTATGGCAGAAGCGCTGGAGGCCATTTATCCGGGAGTAAAATTCGGAATAGGTCCGGCCATTGACAGCGGATTCTACTATGACGTGGATCTTGGAGACAAGACTCTCACGGAAGCAGACCTGAAGAAAGTTGAAGACAAGATGCTGGAGCTGGCACGTGCCGGCGAGGAATTTGTCCGCAAGGATGTTCCTAAGGAAGAGGCTCTTGAATACTTTGGCAAGAAGGGAGACGAGTACAAGACCGAGCTCATCGGTGAACTCAAGGACGGGTCAATTTCTTTCTATACAAACGGAAACTTCACCGATCTTTGCCGCGGACCGCACATTATGTCTACGGCTGTGATCAAGGCTATAAAGCTCACTTCCATAGCCGGTGCTTACTGGAGGGGAGACGAGAAACGCAAGCAGCTTACCCGTATCTACGGAATTACATTCCCTAAGAAGAGTATGCTGGATGAGTATCTGACGATTCTGGAAGAAGCCAAGAAACGAGACCACCGCAAGCTTGGCAAAGACCTGGAACTGTTTGCATTCAGCCAGAAGGTCGGAGCAGGCCTGCCGCTGTGGCTTCCTAGGGGCGCTGCCCTGAGGACAAGGCTGGAGAACTTCCTCCGCAAGGTGCAGAGCGATTACGGTTATCTTCCTGTTATTACTCCGCACATCGGTCAGAAAGAACTCTACGTAACTTCCGGACACTGGGCAAAATACGGAAAGGATTCATTCCGCCCAATCACCACTCCGCAGGAAGGTGAGGAGTTCCTGCTCAAGCCTATGAACTGCCCGCACCACTGCGAGATTTACAAGACCAAGCCTCGTTCCTACAAAGATCTGCCTATCAGGTTCGCAGAGTTTGGAACCGTTTACCGCTACGAGCAGAGCGGAGAGCTCCACGGGCTTACAAGAGTACGCGGATTCACCCAGGACGATGCCCATCTTTTCGTAAGGCCAGACCAGCTGAAGGAAGAATTCTGCAAGGTTATAGACATTGTGCTGTATATTTTCAAGACTCTGAAGTTCGACCAGTATACCGCTCAGGTTTCTCTCCGCGACAAGGTTGACCGCTCAAAGTACATTGGAACGGACGAGAACTGGGAGAAGGCCGAAAGGGCCATTATCGAGTCTGCAGAGGAAAAGGGCCTGAAGACCAAGGTCGAGTACGGCGAGGCCGCTTTCTACGGCCCTAAGCTTGACTTTATGGTCAAGGATGCCCTGGGAAGGCAGTGGCAGCTTGGAACAATCCAGGTAGACTACAACCTGCCTGAGAGGTTCGGACTGGAATATACCGGAGCTGACAACCAGAAGCACCGCCCGATTATGATTCACAGGGCTCCGTTCGGATCAATGGAAAGATTCGTGGCCGTTCTTCTGGAGCATACCGCCGGAAATCTGCCTTTATGGCTGACTCCGGACCAGTGCGTTGTGCTGCCTGTGGGTGAAAAATATGTGGATTTTGCAAAAAAAGTTTGCAATTCATTAAAAAATTCCGAAATTCGCGCCTCCATAGACGACCGCAACGAAACTATTGGCAAGAGAATCAGGGAGAACGAGCTGAAAAAGATGCCTTACCTGCTGGTTGTGGGAGAGAAGGAAATGGAGAGCGGATGTGTGGCCGTCAGAAAGCAAGGTGGTGAAAACCTGGGAGTTATGAAGGTAGAAGACTTTGTAGCTCTTGTAAATGAGAAAATAAGGGAGGAACTGGGAGAACCAGTCAAGCCTGCCGAATAAAATAAGTTTAACTAAAAATAGGAGGATAGCGTATCGCAGCATTCAAACCCCGTTCCGGTGGCTTCAAGCCGCAGGGAACCAACCAATTCCACAAGCCTGCAACCCAAGGGAAGCCTGGCTTGAAAGGGCAGAAAAACTTCCGCAAGGAAGATGAAGGCCCGCGTTTCAACGAGCAGATCAGAGTACCCGAAGTAAGGGTAGTCGGAGACAATGTGCCGGAGCAGAAGATTTACCCTATAGCTCAGGCATTGAAAATGGCCCAGGAAATGGAGCTTGATTTGGTTGAGATCGTACCTAACGCAACCCCTCCTGTCTGCAGGATAGTGGATTACCAGAAGTATCTCTATCAGCAGAGGAAGAAGGCCAAGGAGATGAAGGCCAACGCAGCCAAGACAGAAATCAAGGAACTGCGTTTCGGCCCTCAGACCGATGAGCACGACTTCCAGTTCAAGTTAAACCACGCCAAGAACTTCCTCAAGGAAGGCAACAAGGTAAAGGCGTTCGTATTTTTCAAGGGACGCTCTATCTTGTTCTCGGAACAGGGAGAAAAACTCCTTCTGAGATTCGCCCTGGAGCTTGAGGGGCTGGGAAAGGCGGAAAAGATGCCGCTTCTTGAAGGAAAGAGGATGAGCATGATAATTGCACCTATTAAAAAAAAGTAAAGATATGCCAAAATTAAAGACCAAGTCCAGTGCCAAAAAGCGTTTCGAGCTTACTGGCTCGGGTAAAATCAAAAGGCGTCATGCCTACCACAGTCAT
>JAEEQS010000015.1 GCA_016285455.1 Bacteroidales bacterium | reverse complement strand
CTTTCCGTGCAAACATAGACTATGCACTTGCTGAGGCAAACACCAAGGTGGGCGTTCTCGGAATCAAGGTATGGGTTTGCAACGGTGAGGTTTACGGCAAGAGAGACCTTACTCCTAACGCAGGCGTTAACGCAAACGACAAGGCACGTTCTTCTGAAGGCCGTTCAGACCGCAGAAGAGGTGGCGGAAGAGGTGGCCGCAGGCCGCGCTCCCAGCAGAACTAAGTCCTAAGCTAACGTTTTGCACACCTTAAGGAGGAGAGCCAAAAGCTTTCCTCCTTTTGTTTTTATCGCTGAGAAGGCTTATCTTTACTTCAACAAACAACTGATGAAATGAAAAGAATTCTTTTTTTGGCAGCATTGCTCCTGGCCTTTTGCGCCAGCGCTTTTTCACAGAATATTCCGAATGGTTCCAGATGGTATACCGGAGGAGAGGTTTTTGTCCCGACCGACAAGGGAGACTACATTGAGTTTATGGGAGGAAGCCTTCACGAAGGCGGTTACGGATTTATACTCAAGAAGACAGAAAGTCCGGACGAATTCATTCTGGGGCAGATAGACGAGTCAGACGATTTTGATTATGCAATTGTGGGCCGCAGAGGAGACCGCGTCAGGTTCGTCTATGATACCAAGAACGCTTGGCGCTTTCTTGAAGTTTACCAGAACAATCTGGTTTCTGAAATTCTATTCCGCGACGAAGTTGATGAGCTTTACTATAAAGTGATTATGCATATGGAAGTAAAGCTTAACGGGGAATATGTTTCCGAGAAAGGAGAGTCATATGTGTTTGACTATGGCAAATGCAAGCTTGGAAGTTTTGTTCCGCAGATGTCTTCATTCTCATTTGGAGAGGAGAATGATATGCCTGTCAATGTATTGAGAATCAACGGGGAGTTTTTTATGTATTTCCTCACTCTGGAGGGAATGAAATTATACGTGGCGGATTTTGACGAGCAGAATGATAGTTACAGCAAGGGCAAGTTTCTGGCTAATCTCAAGTGGATAGACAAAGGCGAGGGCAGATGGCCGTGGACAAGCACAATGCTTATATCCAGGGGTATGGTAACCCAGTATAGCAAAAAAGACCTTAGGCTTATGCGCAACGAGATACTGGCCCGCAAAGGCTGGGTTTTCCAATCCAAGGACCTGAAAGATTATTTCGGCTCCAAGAGCTGGTATCACCCTGGGGAAGACAACAGCAAAATTGAACTCTCGCTAAGCGAGAGCATAGTTGTTGACCTTATAAAGAGCGAAGAGGCGGTTCCGGACGAGAATCGCTATGTTCTAAAAGACTAAAGGCTTTATTTTTCGGCTTTTACAAAATAGAAGGAATATACGTGAGGAGGTCCCTCGTATCCTCTCTGAACCGATTTAACAAGCACTGCAGCCATAGGGACGTAAGGGCACTTGAGTGTACCTGCAATCTCCTGTGACATATTGGTGTTGTATTCTTCGTTGTTGACGTTCTCAAATATTACCTTGCTGTTATCCGCTGTTCCGCAGTTCAGTTTGACGGACTTTACTACGTTCATAAACCCGAAATCGCTGAAAACCATTGTGGTATCCATCCACACTTTTGCACCCTCGGCTATGAACGGAACATCCGTTCCTTCAAGGGTGAATTCCTGAGGGATTATTCCAAATTCCTTGAGTTTTCCTTCAAAGAGATCTTTGTTGTCTTCAAACATCTGGCTGATGCTGCCCTCCTGAGGATCTTCTTCCGGCTTCCAGGTGAAGACATCTTTTCCCGTGTTCAGGTCCAGGATGTGGAACTGGAAGAAATATGCCCCAACCGCCTCGTCTGCAGGCTCTTCTATGTAGGCAAGCTTACCATCTTTGCTCCATCCGATAGGGTAGAATTTGTCTATGAGGTAAAGAGGATAGGTATTGTCCTCGACCTGATAAGTTTCCTCCTGGGCATACTTCAGTTCAGCAGGAACAGAATAGTGATCAGGCACTTGTACTGTCTGGGCAGCTTCCTCTCCGCCAGCGGATTTCTGGTTTTTGCAGCTGAATATCATCGCTGAGCAAAGAACCAGACACATTGCCATTGAGATAGTCTTGAATGTTTTCATATTTTAGTTATGTATTTACTCTTACAAATATAATCAACTTTATTCCTTTTTTGTAATAGTGCCGTCCTCAGCGATAGAAAGGGAGGAATCTTTTATGTCATCTTTTGTAAGCTCAGCGATTTCCTTGGCAGCCAGATTGTTAGGGTCTTTCTTGGGGCCTTTCATCGACTGCTGGAGGAAGGAGTGGATTTTTCCGTCGATGAACTTTCCGCTTTCATCTATCCGAACGGTAATGAGCGGAGCCAGGCCTGTAAGCCCTTTGACCCCCATTCCGGCCGTGCAGAAATTGCCCAGACTGTAAGCGATGAAGCGGTCTTTGTAAAGTTCAATGGCTCTGACTACGTGAGGCCCGTGACCGTAAACGATGTCTGCACCGCAGTCTATTGCAAAATGGGTGAAATCTCTCAGGAAGCCTCTCTCGTCGCCATAAAACATCTCCGAGCCGTAAGGCAGATGCCTTGCTCCGGAGCCTTCTCTTCCGCCGTGGAAACAGACGATTACAATGTTGCACCCGTGTTCGTTTTTAAGAGTACTTATAATTCTCTTTACGGTTGCCGTATCGCGCGTTCTGAGGCTGTAGTCCTCGTGCCCGAAAGCGCAGAAACCTGCCTTGATGCTATCTCCTTTAGGAAGTTCAAACGATTTTGTAAAGAATTCCACATGCGAGTGAATGCCTTTAGGATCCCTGGCTCCAGAGCAGCCGATTCCAGCTTTCCCCAGATTTTCCTCTGTCTGAGTCATAGCCTCTTCAAAAAAGTCGTAGATATGGTTGTTGGCCAGTCCCACATAGTCGAATCCGGCATCTACAAGGTGGGCGGCATATCGCGGAGGCATCATAAACATAAATGCCATCGGACTGCCCAGATTCTTCCTCGGCTTTCCGCTTGTGGCCATAGTTCCTTCAAAGTTCCCGCAGGTTATGGTTGCGCTTCTTAGGATGTCTTTAGGGTCGTCAAACAGATTTTTCCCGTCATTGGCCGGAAGCCTGTTGTTAGGGAACGTATTGCCCATCATAATATCACCTACCACTGCAACAGTCAGCGTGTCAGGTACTTCCTCTATAACTACGGGTTCTGCTGCAACGTTTTCCCCAGAATTGGCGCAAGAGCAGGAAAAAGTCAGGCAGAAGGTGGCCGCAACCATCCAGAAATGTTTTCTCATAGTTTGAACTTGTTTTCTTAAATTTGTCTTTACAAATATCGCGATAATATAACAACAACATATTTGGATTATGAAGAAATTATTCTGTTTGGCGTCTGCTCTGATTCTTTGCGCCGCCGTTTTGGCCCAGGGCACCAGGCTTCAGAAAGCCACTCCGGAAGAAATGGGCATGTCTTCCGAAAAACTCGCTCTGGTGGATGATGTTATGAACCAGGCTATCAAAGACACTTTGATTCCGGGCGCAGTGGTTTGCGTAGTGCGTCAGGACAAGGTTGTTTATCTGAAAGCCTACGGCAACAAGGCCATTTATCCCAAGAAGGAGAAGATGACGGAGAACACCGTTTTCGACCTGGCCTCCTGCAGCAAGTGCGTTGGAACTACTTTGAGTTTTATGCAGCTGATTGAGCAGGGGAAGGTCCGCCTGATAGACCGCGTAGATATGTATATCCCGGACTTTGAACCATATGTGGGAGAAGATGGCAAAAAAGTGTATATCAGGGTAATAGACCTTCTTACCCATACCAGTGGATTGCCTGCTTACGTAAATCCTTCAGAAGTTGAGAAGGAATACGGCAAGGCAGATGCAGAGAGTCTTCTGAAATGGATATGCCATTGCAAGAGAGTTTACAAGCCGGCAAACGGTCACGTTTACAGCTGCCTGAATTTCATCACCCTTCAGAACATTCTCCAGAACGTTACAGGAATGAAGCTTCAGGACTATGCACAGAAAAATGTTTTTGACCGTCTTGGCCTTGAGTACACTACTTATTCTCCAAAGCTCCAGAAAAAGAAGGAGATAATGAAGCTTGTGGCTCCTACTGAAAAGCAGCCAGACGGAAAATGCCTTCTGGGAGAAGTTCACGATCCTCTGGCAAGGGTTTGCGGAAACGGAAATTCAGGCAATGCAGGGGTGTTCTCCAATGCTGAGGATTTGGCTGTTGTCTGCGCTGCCCTGATGAACGGCGGAGAGTATGGCGGAATGAGAGTTCTTAGCCCACTCACAGTCAAGGCAATGATTACGGTTCCTGCTGAGGTTAGGCGTTTTGGCCGTACTCTTGGATGGGACGGAGACGTTCACTACTATACAGCAGGAGATCTGTTCTCTCCGGCAACATTCGGTCATACTGGATATACAGGCCCTTCCATAGTGGTTGATCCGGTAACAAAGACAGCGGTGATAATTCTGGCTAACAGGGTTCATCCATACGATACCGGAGGACTTGCACGTCAGAGGGCAACAGTGGCCTCCATCGTTGCCTCTTCCATCACCAAACTCTAAAAAACAGGTTTAATTAAAAGGTTGTTAGCAGCAGTTGTCCGCAAGGGCAATTGCTGCTATTGCTTCCGCGATGACCGGACAGCGGAGAGCGATGCAGGCATCGTGCCTTCCCCCGATGCAGAGCTCTTCCACTTTTTCTGTCTGGAAGTTGAACGTTCTCTGAGGCTTTCCGATGCTGGCTGCTGGCCTGATCTCCAGAGTGAATACTATAGGATTTCCGTTGGAGATTCCTCCGTTGATTCCTCCGCTATGGTTTGTTGCGGTGCTGCCGCTGCGGTTTATGATGGCATCGTTGAACTCAGAGCCCTTAAGTGAAGAAGCCAAATCTCCGAAAAAGATTCCTTTGACTCCTGGAACAGAAAAGGCTAGATGCGCAATCTGAGACTCCAGAGAGTTGAAAAAAGGCTCACCGATTCCAGCAGGAACTCCCTCTATTCGGCAGGTGATTTCTCCGCCTACAGAGTCTTTCTCTTCTTTGGCTTTCTGTATGATTTCCAGCCACTTGTCTAAACAGGCCACCCCTCCAATGGAAGATACTTCTGCCTTGAAAGTGATGTTCAGTCCGGCATCGCTGAGCATTTTCTTTGCCACAACTCCTGCGGCCACCAGAGGAAGGGTCATCCTTCCGGAAAACATTCCGCCGCCTCTTGGATCGTTGAACCCCTTGAATTTGACTGAAGCCGCAAAATCTGCGTGCGATGGCCTTGGCTGATTGCGGAACTTGCCGTAGTCCTTGGAATTCTGAGTCTTGTTTTCAAACAGTATGGCAAGAGGCGCGCCGGTGGTAGTTCCATCCAGAAGACCTGAGATAAAGATAGGTGTGTCTTCTTCCTTCCGGGCTGTAATTCCTTGAGCCAGAGACGGGATGTCTCCGTTTTTTCTCCTTACAAGGTCTGCTCTGAAGTCTTCTTCAGAAAGGGCTATGCCTGGCTTTACGCCGTCTATCACGACTCCTGTGAAAGGCCCGTGTGATTCTCCGAATAGAGTGATTGTGAAGTTTTTTCCGTATGTGTTCATAATAGATTCTGGTTAGTCTGAAGCCTTTCAGCAAATGTAGGGAAAGATTTGCCTATGCATTCAATGCTGTCTAGGAATACTTCCGTAGAATTGGAGTTGAAATGATTTCTAAGCATTGCGCAGATGATAATTGCCATCGCAATCCTGTGATCGTTGTGGGATGAGCAGAAGATTTTATTCGGGCCTTCAAGAGCCTTTCCGCCTTTGCCGTCTATGACAAGCTCGTCTTCCTCCAGATGGAGGCTGTATCCCATTTTGCTGAACTCCAGCAGTATAGACTTGGTGCGATTGCTTTCTTTGTTAAGCAGCCGGTGCACTCCTTTTATGCGGCTTTGACCGTTGCAGTAAACAGCCAGGGTCGTGAGGATTGGGAAAAGGTCTGGACTGTCTGTGGCGTCAAATGAAAAGGCTTTGAGTTTTTCCGCTTCCACAGTTATGTCCGTTAGATTTTGATAGTATTGTCTGCGAGTGTCGTACCTATAGTCTGAAATTGTGGCGAATTCACTTCTGTCTGTAGCCTCCGAAAGGATGTTTGCTCCGCATTGGGAGAGAACATCCAGTATCTTCACATCTGCCTGGGAAGAAGCGGGATCCATCTTCTTGACGGTAAATTTCTGGTGGTTTTCTGCATTGCGGGAAACAACGGAACTAATGACTCCTCCAACAAAGAAATTGGAAGCTCCGCTCCAGTCGCTTTCCAGAAACATATCCACCGGAGAGTAAGATTGACGGCCTTCTATGCTGAAGTGTAGGGTGCGGCCTTCCTTTTTATAATCAATCCGAACACCGAAAGATGCCAACACCTTGATGGTCAGGTCTATGTATGGAATACTCGCTGCTTCTTCAACTGTAAGTGACGTGTTTTGATGCAACAGAGGCAGAACCATCAGAAGCCCCGTAACCGTTTGGGAAGTATCTTTGCCTGAAATGGTGAAAGCTTTGCGGAAAGACGCTCCGCTCAGTGTTACAGGAATGGAAGTTCCCTTCAGGGAATTTGTGCCTCTGAATTTTATTCCGGCGCTTTTCAGAGACTGCAGGTCTGAGGCCAGAAGTCTTTCGGTCAGAGAGCCGCTACCCGATACGGTAATTCTGGAAGAAATGGTCGTGCGGTTTCTCAGGCTGGAAGCATAAGCACAAAGCGGAAGAAGCATCCTAAGCAGCAGGGCGGACTGTCCGGCTTCCGCGATTTGGAAGGATTTCCATTTGCCTATGCCGGCGCTTTTGACTATCAGCATCTTTTCTCCGCGGGCGCTGTTTCCGTCGCGAGTAGCCTTGACCACGCATCCGCATTTGCGGACAAACGCTATGGCTGCCTTGATATCTTCGCAAGGCTCAAAATTCCTCAGAACGCTCTGTCCGCTTGTAATGGCTGCTGCCAGCAATGCCCTTTGTACAATGCTTTTGGAGCAAGGAATGCAGACACTTGCGTTTTTTCTTTTCTTTTTGGCGCTAGATTTCTTTTGGCAAAATCGGGAGAAAAACCCGCTGCCGGAAATGTCGCTGACCTTGTAAGGAGCAGCATTCTTCTCCTTGTCTGCAAGCTCTTCATAACTGATCTGCCCTGGCGCGGTTTCTTTTCCTGCTGAGGCGTATGATATAGGGGAGCCGAGCCCAAGGCAAGCCAGTCTTGTCCAGCTGCCTTCTTCTCCCTGGGCAAAAGCCACTAGGTGGCCTCTTTCAACCACGTTCAGAGAATAGAGCCTGAGTACTCTTGATGCCTCTTCCAAAGTCTTTGCAAAAGGAACAATCTTTATTATGTCCGCACCCTTGTTTCTGCACTCCACTGCTTTTTCCACAAGCTCTTCCAGAGAAGGCATAAAATCTGAATGCCAGCTGATAATCAGCTTTGTGCGATGTGAATAGGGTTGCTCAGCGATGGCTTTGCAGACTTTTGAAAAGAATTCCTTTGGAACATTCAGGTCCAAGTCAACCGCCTTCGCTCCCTTTTCTATAGCAAGAAGACTCTGGGAGAGCACATCCTTTTTTTCTGCCTCCGAAAATCTGTAAGTGAAGATGATGTTTTTATTCAGCCCAAGCAGTTCTTCCGTTTCTTTCAGAGTGAATCCGCAGAGATCTCCCCTCAGCTCGCAAAAGCCAAAAGAAGAAAGCGCCTGTGAGCACTTCTCGTAATCTAGGCCGCCGATGCTGGCGCAGATTCTGTCCGATGCCGATGGGATAACCTTCATTTTGGATTAAATTGAAAGACGGGAGCAGATTTTCTTCAGATCAGGAATAGGTATTCTGAATCGTACAACATCTCCTAGTCCTTTTGGGAGGATTAGACAAATACTGTCAGAAGAGATTTTCTTGTCTTGCTGCAAAGGGTTGAAAATCTGAGGAACACGTACTCCAAAAGAAGACGGCAGACCCACTTTCCCAAAATCCTCCGCAAGCTCAGAAGCAAGAAATTTTTCACATAAGCCCAGGGCGGAAGAAACTTTAGCGGAAAGCACAATGCCGGCGGTTACTGCTTCTCCGTGGAGAATCTTCTTGCGGTTTTCAGATGCCCAGCTCTCAAGAGCGTGGCCGAAAGTATGGCCCAGATTCAGAACCATTCTTTCTCCCCTGTCTTTTTCATCTTTTTTGACAACTTCCATTTTCAAGCGGGCACATTCCTTAACGATTCTTCCAAGAATCTTCTCTTCTTTGTCTGAAGGGTTGACGCTGTTATATCCGCTGAAAAAAGAAACGGCAAATCCATACAGGTCTGGGCTGAAAATCAAGAAGGTTTTAAGTATCTCAGCGATGCCTTCTCTAAAAATTCGTCTGTCTAAAGTACGGAAAAATACCGGAGACTGAAACACCCATTCTGGCTGAGTAATAGTGCCAATCATATTCTTGACACCCAGATGGTTGACTCCGTTTTTGCCACCAATGGCAGCATCCGCGGCAGCCAGAAGTGTGGTTGGAACCAGAGCGAATTTTACTCCTCTTTTGTAAGTGGATGCCACAAAAGCAGCAAGGTCTGTAGTCACTCCTCCGCCGGCTCCCAGAATGAAGCAGTTTCTGTCTGCCTTATTTTCCATTAGCCAGGAATAGACGGCGGTGGCGGTTTTCAGGGATTTTGCGTTTTCTGAAGCTGAGAGTGAAAAAATATTCCAGTTTTTAAACGCAGAGAAATAATCTTTCACTTTGTTATCAATAATTGCAAATACATTACAGTCTTCTGGAGGAAGTTTTTGTATTTGATTGATATCCTTGTTAGTATATAGTGTCATATTTTGGCGTTGCTTTTAGTTGTATGCAAATATAATGATTTTTTAACCAATTTACAACTATCTGAAAAGACCCTTTGAATAAATTATGTTAAATTTCAGTTACGATTTGTATCAAATTAAGAAAAACAGCATATCTTTGCATCTGTAATGATGAACAGAAGCAGATATAACGGTCTTTATATGTCTTATTCCTGGCATAGGGAGTAGGGCAGGAGACCTTTCATTTGTCATAATGGTTATAGTGTGTGTCTCCTGCTTTTAATGAAGCGGGATTTTTTTTTGCGCCAAAGTAGCGCAGATTGATGCTCTAGAGGACTGCAATCGTTATATTTGCAGGGGGAAAGTAAATAGGTTTGGATAATGCCCCCTGAATATAAGATTGCAGATCACCCTTGAGCAAATTTTTTATGAATAACAAAATAATGATCATAGCGGGCCCTTGCAGCGCAGAAAGCCGGGATCAAGTTCTGGAAACCGCAAAGGCTTTGTCAAAAATGGGTATTTACGCTTTCAGAGCCGGCCTCTGGAAGCCAAGGACCAGGCCCGGGATGTTTGAGGGAGTTGGCTCTAAAGGCCTTGAGTGGCTGAAGGATGTCAAAGAAGAAACTGGGCTGAAAACCTGTTGCGAGGTAGCTACGCCCGAACATCTGATTCAAGCTCTGGAAGCCGGAGTGGATATCCTATGGATGGGAGCCCGGACCACCGCAGACCCGTTTGCAGTTCAGGCTTTGGCAGATGCCGTCAAGAATCTGGACAAAACTCCCGAGGCACTTCTGATAAAGAATCCGATAAATCCTGACGTTGAACTTTGGGCTGGCGCACTGGAGCGATTTCTCAATGCAGGCATCAAACAGATAATCCTAGTTCACCGTGGCTTCAGCTCTTACGGCAACCAGATCTACCGCAACATTCCTCTTTGGCACATCCCTATCGAGATGAAAAGGAGATTCCCCGATATTCCTATGCTCTGCGATCCGAGCCATATGGGTGGCAAGCCTCAGCTGATTGCTCCTATTTCCCAGCAGGCTCTTGATTTGATGTACGACGGCCTTATGATAGAGTGCCACATTAACCCAGACCAGGCCCTGAGCGACAAGGCTCAGCAGATTACTCCTATCCAGCTGGAGAAGATCCTCAGCCACCTGAAAATCAGGGAGAATACCCAGAATCAGCAGAGCCTGGAGTCTTTCCGTTCCCAGATTGACTCCCTGGACGAAAGCATTCTCCAGATTCTTTCCAAGAGAATGGAGGTTTCAAGGCAGATAGGGGAATACAAGCAGCAGCACAACATGCCTGTTCTCCAGAGCCAGCGCTACAGCGAAATCGTGGAAAACAGGTCAGACCTTGCAGAATCCATAGGTCTGGACAGGGAATTTGTCAAATCGCTGATGGAAATAATCCATAAAGAAAGCGTCAAGGTCCAGTTGGACCAGAGAACCCCGAAAGACTAGATTCCCGCCTGGGGCACCTTAGAAAGAGCTAACTGACGATTTTCAGCGGTTAGCTCTTTTTGCGTCTCTATTTTTGGCAACATTTTGGCGACTTAGGGCCGTTTTTGCCGACTTAACATTTTAGTGATAAAAGAAAAAACGCTATTTTTGCTAACGTCAATCTGTATCATTCCAATAATGCCCCTATGGGAGAACTAAATGACGTTTTGAGAAGTATTTCTGAACACTGTTCTGTTGAGAGCAGGGAGCATTATCGTAACCTCAGCATTGGACGAGGCGAGATGATGATGACGGGAATGCGTGCTCCCCAGACCATCTGGATTGTAAACAACGATTTGGCTCCGACTCATGGTGTGGCGAGAGATATTACAGGAGCGGCTGTTACAGCGTTTGATACCGGACGTAAAGACACATATAGTGAGTCAGGAACGATTGCTGTTCCAAAGAACAGGGAATTTGCACGACTGCTGCTTCAGAACTACGAAGGCCACTACTCATGCGTTTTCATGAATCGCCAAAGGAAGGATTTCCTGATTAGGAGTTCTGCCCATTACACGAATAATAACGGCATTGTTTCCAACATTCATATTGGCGTAGCCGGTATGAAAAGTTGGTCTATATTTACGAGTTTGCGGCAGGCCCTTCAGTCTTTGAATGAGGTTGATGAGACTATCCGACAGAATAAGCTTCGTGAGGAAGAGGCGAAACGTAAAGCAGAGGAGCTAAGGAAGAAGCAACAAGAAGAGGAGGCACGTAAGGCTGAAGAAGAAGCGAGAAAGCTACAGGAAGAGATCAGAGTGGCCCAAGAACAAAGAGATGCCATCCTCACGCAGGCCAGCAAAGCTGCGGAATTCATCAGAAAGCAAGTAAGTCTCCGTAGAAACCCGGTTTTGGATAAGAATCAGAATAGCGCAAAGTTCTCGAATTTGTACAACGGCGTGGCCGAAGTCATAAACGGAGGTCCCGGAACCGGCAAGACGACAACCATTATCCAGCGTCTCAAACTCTTGATTGACCGGGGCGACCTTGAAGATTATATGGATAATCACGAAGACTGCAAACTTACCAGAGAGCAGTTGGACATCATTTCTTCAAGCGCCGATAACTGGATTTACTTCTCTCCGACAGATCTGCTGAAGAAGTATCTTCAGGACAACATGAATTATGAAGGCCTTACCAACACAAGCCATAGAACAGTCGTTTGGAAAGATTTCCTAAAGGATGCTATCCGCGATGAATACCATCTTGCCGGACAGGATTGCCCGTTTGACTTTATGGGCAAAAAGAGCGAGTCAAGAATCATCTATACAGGTGACCACATCGCCATTATTGAGAACTTCACTAACTTCTTCCTGGAGCAGGTAAAGGAGCGCTTCAGGAGAGTCTCCAAGGTTGATTACAACCAGTTTGAGTGGAAGATCCTGGGCAAGGTCGTAACCGAAGAATGTGCTAAGATAGAGAGTGTTAATAGCATAGACTCTTTACTTCGATTTTTAATTCACCTCAGCGGCATAGACCAGATGCTCATTGTGAATGGAAAGCGAGTAGAGTCAGGCGCGGCCATTACGTCCAAGTATAATGAGCAAATCCGTCAACTTACCGACCGATATGCAGCGCTTTTGAAACGTGATGAGCAGAAGTATAACGAAGCGATAGAATTCGTGAAATCTGTTGCCACAGTACCACAACCCGAAGTTGAAGAGGGAGAGGAGCCCGAAGAAGTTGAACCGGATTATGGTGATCTGTCCATCGCCTTGTATAACAAGTTGAATCCTATTCTGAAGAAGCTCGCGCTTCAATTCAAAGATAGCTCTGCCAAGCTGACCGCTCAGCAGAAACAATTGTATGAGATTGTCAAAAGCATCATCATAGAGGATGACCTCAAGCAACTTGCGGACTCGGCGTACTTTGTGAAGTATATGAACCCGGCGCTTCGTGGAATCACCCAATATGTTCTTTCGCCGATTCCCCAGTATTATCGTCAGTACAGAAGGTCTATGCCGGAGGCTGACCGTGAGAATTGGGATGCCGAACTGCTGAGCGAGATGGTGGATACTTATAAGAACAAACGTCTCCTAAGCCAGGAACAATCTCTGCTGGTTGGATTTATCAACAATATTGCCAAGTCTCTTTACAAGGCCAGCAGACGGATATTCGACAACGCTACTCACAAGTACATCCTCGCATATAAGGACCTGTGCCGCCCGGTAATTGGTGTCGATGAAGCTACGGATTATAGCCTTATTGAGTTCTACGGCATTAAGTCCTTTGGACATTATGAGGTCTGTTCATACACGCTCTGCGGCGACATTATGCAGTTGATGAAAGAAGACGGTATCACAGACTGGAACCAGCTCCGTCATCCGCTTCTTTTCGAAAAGTTGGATGTTAAGAATCTTACCATTTCCTACCGCCAGAGCCAAGAACTGTTGGATCTGGCCGACCTAATTTACCTGGAAGAACTTGGCGACGTTTCTCCATATACCTGCTATTTGAAGGGCGAGAAAACGCCCAAGCCGCTTTGGCTTGAGTGTGGAGATATAGATGACAAGGCCCAGTGGATTGCGGACCGAGTTATGGAGATCGTTAAGGCCTATGATTACGTCCCTACAATTGCCATTTTTACCATCGATAAGCGTAAAGCAGAAGACCTGAAGGAATCGTTGGACGAATGTGACAACCTTATCAAGGCTGGTATTGACGTAAAGGTTTGCTCGGACAATACGCTTGAAGGTGAGAAAACGCTGCGTATTTTCCCGATAGACCAGGTCAAGGGTATGGAGTTCGAGGCGGTGTTTTTCTACGACATTGACGATATTGAATCCACCAGCCTCATTAACAAGTATCTCTATGTGGGGTTGTCACGGGCTTCAATGTATCTTGCCGTGACTTCCAACGGCCGTTCCGAGAAGATTTCCAAGATGCTACAGAATTACTTTGCAGTAAACGAGACCTGGTAGGTTAGCGATTACTTCTTTTTGAGAGCCATATATTCCCGCATCAGTTCGTCAGGAATGTCCATGTTCCATTTCCGGAATACGGATATTTCAAGTTCGACATCCTCGATGGAACGTTTCGGGGCAATCTCTTCCTGTTTTTCCTGAAGTTCATCGATGTCAACCGGATCAGAGACTATAGTGTCCTCGGACAACTGCCACCTGAGATAATTGATGTACGCTTCAAGAGCAGAAGTCATAATCATCTTCTTGGCAGAATTCATTTCCGCCATTGCCGGCGTCACTTGGAAGTCATATAGGTATAATTCCAGTGCGCCAATGTCGTTCATGCAGAGTATGCTCTTGTGGCTGGAATCGTATTTCCCTCTGATGATGGTATCCACGTCGCCCTTGATGCCGCGCACGATACGTTTAATCTCGTTTTCATCTTTGCCCTTCTTCTCCAGGTAGAAGCGGAACTCCGGTTCATTGGCGTAGATGTTTTCAATGCCATTCTGCTGTTCAGCTCCCTCTACAACCTCTTCTTTTGAATTATGAAGCATCTCGACATCTTCTTCCCCCTCCTCGAACTCGTCCATAAAATAGACCTCTTTTCCATCTACCACGCGTGTGCCATAGGGTACGGAATAGTCGCAGTCATAGCCCTCAAAATGCCGTCTCCATTGTCGTTTTGCGGACGGGAAGCCGAAGCGATTATAGAGGCCAACATTATCAAGAAGGATTACTTTATCTTTGCCCTTTGCGACACGAAGGCCACGTCCGACTTGCTGCAGGTACATGGAAAGTGATTTCGTAGGACGGGCAAGCTGAACAAATTCCAGATCCGGACAATCAAAGCCTTCACTGAATATATTGACGTTGCAGATAATGTCTATCCTTCCGGCCTTGAAGTCTTTTACATAGCCGTCTCGAACATCTGCTGGAGTGCTATCATCAATGGCTACCGCTTTGTATCCTCGGGCAACAAATTGGGCGCAAACGTGGAGGTTATGGGCCTTGGTAATCGTATAAACTATGCCTTTCTTACCCTTGGCATAATGCTCATACGACGCTACGATTCCAGCGCGAATCTCATCACGGTCCATCACGTCAGCTGCTGCCTCATCCAGATAATCTCCGTCCATGGCAAAGCGGTTAATGCTGTCAATGTCCATCTGGATACGAGACTCAGGCCGTATCGAGTAGTATTCGTAATCACAAAGCCATCCTTCCTTGATGAAACGTGCGACAGGCATCGATGTGATAAGGTCATCGAACTCCGGCCTGAAACTCTCGTGGCTCATACGGTAGGGAGTGGCGGTCACGCCCAAGACCTTTGCCTGAGGGAAGGCACGAAGGATCTTCTTGTAACTGTCTGCCTTGACATGATGGGCCTCATCTACGATGATAATGTCAAAGGCTTTTCCCTTCCATCTGTCCAAGCGCCGGATTAGGGTCTGTACGGATGCAACCTGGTAAGGCATATAGTCCTCCTCCATGTTGTTCGCCGCTATCATGCCGGCGGCAAGGCCATATTTCAGACTGAGTTTTTCCTTAATCTGCTTGATGAGTTCGATACGGTGCGCCAGGAAAAGAATCTTGACCGCGGCCTTATGCTGGACACTCCACTCGAACAAATCCCTTGCGATGGATACGAAAAGGTATGTTTTTCCCGTGCCGGTGGGCATCTGGAACATAATGCTACGCATCTGCGTCCACATCTTGTAAATCTTGGCTTTCGCTTCGGTCTGATATGGATACAACTTCTTATCGCGATAAGGATTCAGCTCCGTGAAGTCGACTTTATGCTTGAAGGCAAATGGCGCAAGGTACTGACCAATCAGCGAGGCTAAAACCTCCTCTGCACCTTCCTGTTCACGCATCCAGTAGAATAGCGCCTTCTCAATCTCGAAGGATATGTCTGAACTGGAGACCACAAACTTCTCGGTTCCCATCCTGGGGAAGGGCATCCGGATGTCTCCGACAAAAGGCGTATTGATCTGAATGTAGCGACGCCAGTTTTTGGTGAACTCCTTCTTTAGTTCATCATTGAGATAGATGACCGGTGAACCAATCTTCATATCCCGCACCATCTCCGTGACAGTTATCATCAAGACCGCCTTATGGGGAGCCTTGAAGCCGCTGGAGTGACTTACATGTAGATGTGTAAGCTGGTCAATGTATGTCTGGAGCGGGGTTATGAAATCTGCCATATAATAATGATTCTGTTATTGTAGTAGTTTGCCGATGACCTCGGATGCATAGTGCTTATCTATGTTGTGCGCGACCAGGAAATCGTACATCAGTTGCTGGTCCTCTTTGAGGTTGTCAGTCCTGATGATGGTGGGCTGATTGATGCTCCAAAGGGCAGACAATTTCCCGTCCGTCATCTTCTGGAGAGCTCGTTTGATTTCAATCTTGGAATTATCATCACGGGTGAAAATGGTGAGGTCTTTCCGTTCTGGATTATCATAATCTGCCTGCCTCAGGAAGAAGGGTGCAAAATACTGGCGGTCATTCTCTCCCAGGGAGTGGCCAAAGATTATTACCTCGTCTGCTTCCTTGAGTGGCGTGACTATATCTGGCGGAGTGAAGGAGTCATTCATGGCCTTCAGCAGAAAGTCATATTCTTTCGCCATCTTCAGGTCGTCACGGGTGCCAATAATAATCTTTCCGTCCACGCAGTTTCCGTGCATATAATGAACGGGAATGCCATCTATAGAGTGGCCACGAAACTGGACTCGGGTATAGTTGAAGGTGAAGATGTCGATGAAGTCACCGGCTTCCGCTGTTTTCTTCAAGGCAAGTAGCAGATGGAAAGCGGAAGAAACGCTGTCGGGGATGGGCTTATCAATTGATTTGAGGTAGTTGCAGAGGCCCTCTTTAATTAGGCCGAGCGCTTTCTTATCGCGCCAGATGGGAGATTTGAGTCCATCCTCTTTTAGGTGCTCATCGACGTGGCGCAAAATGTTCCCATTATAATAGAGAACGCCCTTATTGATCAATGACTGAACCAACTCAAGCTGGTCATTGTACCAGCCACAGGCTTGCCCATAAGAAGTAAATTTTTCGAGAAGGGCTCTCTCTTCGTCCGTTATTATGTCTTGACCCTTGGTTGGATCAGGGATGCTTTTGTAGTAATTCAGTAGCTCGTTTTCGAGGTCGTACCATTTGACGGCCTCCAAGTTGTCTGGCCACTTCTGGTTGAGGTGATGAATGAGAGGGGCGGGATAGTCCTTGGGGCAGAATTCGGACTCCCAAAACGCCTTGTAGGACGTTTGGAGGCCGAGGTCAAGGTCGAAACCGTTGCCGAGGATGAGTACTATTTTGCGGGGTTCTGCCATAGGAACTAATAATTTGAGTCCCCGCTTTCTGCCAAAGCACGTAAAGAGACCAAAGACTCTCCGTTATACGAAAAGAACTTCGGCCCCTGGTAAGCGCCAGAAGGGGTGCAGAGTTCGTCGGGCATGAACTCGGCGGCGAAGGCGGAGAGAGCGTAGGATTTGCCCTGGTATTCAATCTGGTTGCCGGCGATGACTTTTACTTCTACGCCGGTGGGTATGAAGACAAGGGAAGCGCCCTCTGGGATACCGACCATCTCGAAGGTGAAGTTGGCTTTGCGTGAGCGCGTTGCCTCTTCTGTGGTATTGACATCATCTTCAATTGTTCCATCCAGAAGAATCTCTTGTTCGCTTTCGTCGAGATTGCTGTTCATTGTCTGGAGGCCGTCGTTGACACGGCAGACATTATTGATGGCGTTGAGGATGGCTTGGCCACGGTATTCGATGAAGGTGTGGAAGTCATCCTGCAGGGCAGCTTGGTAAGCTTCATCCTCGATAAAATGGGAACTCAGATGCTCAGGAAGGCTGGGGTTCGATTCGGCATATCCAGTCAAATATTTGGAAGGATACTTGTTCGATATCTCAAGGTTGAGGTGCTTGGAGATGAAAGCAAAATTCAGAAGGGAATTGATTTCTTCCGACTTAATGCCCAGTTTGCTGGCAAGAGAATTGGGGAAGAAGTGATGATTCTCCTTGGAGTTCTGCCGGGAAGCGTTCGTTTTGTCGAGCGTAACCAGGTCACCATTGTTGAAGTCACGCGGTTTCTGAAGGGCCATCAAGCAAAGGATACCGTTCTTAATAACGGAACGGTGGACCATTCGGATTTTCTTGAGGTCATCCAGCATAAGTTTGACAGTGTATACGCGCGTCACGGAAGGATCCTGCACAAGTTGTTCAATCCAACGAGCATCATTATTCATCTTAGTCAGCGTTGAGCTGGAATACCGGTTGGAGAATGTTAGTGTCCAGAACCAATCGGTAAGAGCCTGTTTGTGCTCAGGAAGTACTGTTGACTCTCCGGTGATGAAGAAGTAATACTGAAGGACAGGTATGATGTTCTGATAGGGGATTATCTCAACACCTTGTACGCCCCATTGGTTCTTCAGGAAGTCGATGGCCAAACGGATACATTCTGTAGTGCGTTTCCAAGCATTCTTGCAGTCCTCATTCTTCAGGGCCAGCTGGTGGGTCTTGACACAGTCGTTGGAAATATTCAACGCTAGTGACTGGGTAAAGATCTCATTGTCAATCTTTCCCCACAGCTTAATGGCAGGCTCATCGTTGAAATCTGTGATGCAATCGCGGAGGTCGAAATCTTTTGACCAGACAGAGGCGTGGACCAAGTCGAACAACGACAAGCGCTTGCCGCCCTGGTTAATACGTTCAAAAATGGTTACAACCTCATCAAGCGACATATACTTAGACTTAATGATGCTGACCGGATAATTATTGAGAACCTCGTTGCAGCCCATCAGCGTCTCTGCATACTCTGTGTTTTCGGAGCGGGAATACTCGACAAGTAAACGGTGGAATTCGGTCGGTTGAAAGATCTTCCAGGCCGGAATATTATTCGGCTCCGTTTTGAGAGTTGGAATCTTGAAAACCTTCTTATCGAGGTTGAAGCAGATATTGCTATAATCCACACCACCAAGTTCCTTTCCCTTCAATGCCACATAAAGGGAGGTGATTCGCTGCTGGCCGTCCAGGATGAAAGTGAACTTATTCGCCGCAGGCTTAGCAGGAAAACCGAACTCAGTTATATCACGGCAGAATCCCTCCATTTCGGTGTCTGCTTCCCAAAGGAAGAAGGAGCCGATAGGAAACTCGTGGTAGATACTATTGAGCAGCTTCACAATCTTCGCTCTTTCCCATACATATGAGCGCTGGAAGCGAGGAATGCGCATATTACCTTGCTCCAGCTCGTGAAAAACCAGGTTGAGGTTCCAGTTGTTGATGATTTCTATATGGTTCATCTTAGTAGCAATTATGGCTTCTTTGTGTACTTTTCATCGAAAAACTTTAGCACATTTGTACTATACGAAACTATTTTCTACAAAGTTAGGTTTTTCTGTTTCAATCCTATCATAAATACTGGATCTTCGTATCCGAAGGGCATATTGACTCATGAAATAATTATCAAAAAATTACGGCTATTTCTAAAATTAGCCGTATATTTGTCGAGAACAATACGCCTATGGCAAAGTTTTATCAAGACATCTCTGCAAGCGGAGGAACGATACGGACTCATGAGCTACGTGAGCCCAGGGCTTACTATGGGATCAACAAGGGTATCAAATCTGGTGATGTCATTAGAATCAAGAATGGTGTTTATATGCTTCCGGAAGAACTTGCGACCACGATGGTCGATGTTGAAAGAATCGTTCCCGGTGGTGTAGTTTGCATGTATTCCGCATGGGATTATTATGGACTTACCACTCAAATCCCTGACGGATTCTACGTCGCTATTGAAAAGCACAGAAAAGTGGTGGTCCCTGAGATTTCAGGCATCGTTCTCTGCTATTGGGAAGAAAAATACTGCAAGATGGGTGTTGAAGAAGCTGACATTGCCAATCATAAGGTTAAGATTTTCTGCATCGAGAAAAGCGTCTGCGACGCCATAAAGTTTCGCAACAAGATCGGGACTGAAGTGGCTGTTGAGATTCTTAGGAACTATCTCAAGCGCAAAAATCGTAACATTTCCCGTCTTATGGATTATGCAAAACAAATGAGAGTGCTGTCAACAATGAGACAATACCTTGAAATGGGGCTGTAATATGGAAAAGAAAAATGTAGCAAAGTCGGTTCGGGCGAAACTCCTGAACATCCGGAATTCAGAGACCGGGACCGATTATATGCAAGTTCTGCTCAGATACATCCAAGAGCGGATGTTGTACAGGCTCTCGATGAGCCAGTATCGGGATAACTTCTGCTTGAAAGGAAGTGCACTTCTCTTCGCCTACGAAAAGTTCAAGGCTCGTCCAACGAAAGACATTGATTTCCTGGGCGACAAGATCAGCAGAGACAAAGAAACCATTCGAAAAGCTTTTCGCGAGATTTGCTCAATTCAGTGCCCTGAAGATGGTCTTGCTTTCGATAACGGGGAGAATGACATTAAGGTTGAGGATATTTCTTTGGATAAAGAATATAATGGCGTCACAGTTACTGTGACAGCTCATCTTGACACTATTGTGCAACCTTTTTCCATGGATATTGGGTTTGGTGACATTGTTGTTCCTGAGCCCCAGGAATTGGACTATCCTCTCCTCCTTGATGATATGCCTGAGGTAAGCATCAACGCTTATTCTTTGGAGACCGTGGTTGCTGAGAAGTTTCAGACAATGATCGATCGGGCATTGGCCAACAGCAGGATGAAAGACTTCTATGATGTGTACTCCATTTTGTCTTCCGACAAAATGGATAAAGGCATTCTTTCCGATGCAATCGTTTCGGTTTTTAATAACAGGGGAACGGGCTATGATGACAATCATCCGCTTTTCAACGGCGAATTCAAGAATGATCCTATCAAGCAGACTCAATGGAACGCATTCTTGAGAAAGATGAAATACAAGGGAGATTTACCTCTGAACGAAGTCGTTGATTATATCACGGAAAAGCTGTCCCCATATTGGCTATCGTTGAATAAATGAATTCATTTCACACATACGCATTTCCTAACGCAAAGAACGTTGTTGTCTGCGGAGATATTCACGGTGAATTCAACGCCGTGATATACAAGCTATGTATCCAGTATCAGATGACTGATACCGTGCTTATTATTGCTGGGGACTGCGGTTTTGGGTTCGATAAGCCGGGATACTATGACAATGTGTACAATCGCAATTCATCAAGGCTGAACAAGGCGAACAATTGGGTTGTAATGATTCGGGGGAACCACGATGATCCAGCGTATTTTCAGGAGGAACGCATTCATCACGTGCGATTCCTCTGCATTCCGGATTACAGTGTTATCCAAGCTTGCAGACACAACATCCTTTGCGTCGGTGGCGCTGTCAGTATAGACCGGGATTACCGGAAGAAGCACGATTCCCGGCATCTGCGCTCCGGTGTCGCATCATACTGGGCCGATGAAATGCCCGTCTATGACAAGGAAAAGCTGGACAGCATCTTTCAAGAACTCAAGATCGACACGGTCATCACTCACACGGCACCATCCTTTTGCGAGCTAATCTTGAAGGATGGTTTAACCGAATGGGCAGAACTGGATCCGGATATTCCGGCGGACTGCGCTAAAGAGCGAGAGACTATGGACCAGATTCTCTCCCATCTCAAATCAGCCGGACATCCTGTGTCTCATTGGTATTACGGTCACTTCCACCAGAGCTGGAATTCCGAGATAGACGGCATCCTATTCTCGATGCTGGATATCATGGAGTTCAAGGAGATTCGGTGAGAACGCTAATTCTGTCGTGCCATAATGTTAATATAAGGATACCCTAATGTTAATTTGCTTCTGCTTAATGTTCATTTGATCAGTCGAGTTAACATTAAGAAGATACAGGACCGCCATCACATCCGATAAAGTATATAGATCCTATCACTTTTCCGAAATACTGACAGGATTTATAATAAAACGAGGAGATTACTCTTGCGACAAAACTACGGTTAATTTATGAAATAGCCGTAGTTTTGTACCAAAAACTGCCTTCTACACACTTCTGGACGACTGTTTCAAAAATGGAAACAGTCGTGATTACCACTTATGAAACTTTGCGTTTCGTTTGAGGTATTCTTTTGAGGTATTCTTTTGGATCCTGGATCTCGAAGATGTTCACCGCTAGGGTATAGTTCCGAATGTTCATTCTCTTTCCTTGACTGACCAAGCGCTCTTTCCAGACCCGCTTGATGTGAGCTTTGTCCTATATCTCAAGTAAGAGTGGGAGATCCTCCAGATCGAGGTGGACAAGAGCGGCCTCGATGACTGAATCATCGTCAAGACTCGTTGGAATAAAACCACTATAAGACCAAAAACCGCCATTGGCTTTGATCTTTTCAAGGATAGTTTGTTGCTTATCTTGCATGCACACTGATATGGTTTCTCTTCTTTCAGGCTGGATATTTTGACTCGCTATAATTTGCCATATCTACCCGAAACCGGACACTTACGGCAACTTATGAGGCTTACTTTTGTGCACAAAATAACCAATAAATGATTATCCATGTAACAAAACTAAGATAATCTTTTGTTTAGGAGCAAACTTAATAATGCCATCTTCGCATTTCTGAACGACTATTTCAAAAAATGAAATAGTCGTTGTTATCATGTCCTCTATAAATTGCCATTTCTATCCGAAGTATGACAAGTATTTCCATCATCGATTTTTGATTGAGAAACTATCTTCTATTTCATTCATTTTGTTTATAGCATCGATGAATAAACCGACCATAAACTCTTTCCCATTCTTATCCTCCAACGAAATATTCATTTGCTTGAATTGATTCGCAAGTGCAAATATCTGCATATTAGATAATCCTTCTAATAAACAAACCTGTTCTGTTGTCATATACCTCTGATAAGATTGGATTAAATCTACTATATCTTTTCGAATCTTATTGCCCACTTCGCCGATAAATGCTAGATAGCTAATATGTGCATTATATAAACGCATAAACATCGGCATCTTGTCTGTCCAGTTTTTTGACATCAAGACTATTTTCGCATTTTCTATTTCCAGAAAGTCTTTCTTAATGTCCGTGTCTCTTGAAAATTCCAACAAAATATCACTAATAGCTTTTCTAATATCAAGAACTTTTTGTTGGATTTACAGGTTGTATCCGTTTCTTTTCTTTTATCTGAGGGAAATATATCGTTAACAAATAAAAGACATAGCCGGCCAGGAAGCTATAAGTCAGATTAATAAAAAGTTGATTCAGATTATCACACCTATCTTGTGACCAATTCATGGGAATTTGAAGACAAGTTACTCTAAATTGAATCGCAAGAATTGCCCAACCACAAAAGAGAAGAAGCACATAAAGTGCAATCTTACTACTATGAACAGACGTTATATGATTCTTAATGAATGATATAGTTACTTGGCTTTTTTGTTCTAAATACTTCATGATTAATGCTCTCATTTTTCTCTATAACATATTGTGGTGATTCCGTAGGAAAGAGGGGTTGGTTTCGAGGGATTCCTCATCATCCAATCGGGAGCCTAAATTCACTAAATGGCTTAAGCAGGATTTCAAGTAAATCATCTTTGATAGATGGATGGAAACCTAGTAACATTTCTTTAGTTATCAATGAAATATCTGGTTCCATCATTCTTGCTTTTTTTATAATAGTCTTATCATAACTCAATAATTCTTCTACTTTTTCCATGGCAGAGATATATAGTAACGAGCCCGGATGATATCCTGTTCCAAATTTATTCGACTCATACGTCGAAAACAATGTTGCCACTCCCTCTTCTAGGACATTTGCATGGCGCCCGGGCTTTGGACATAGACAATGGATAACTTCATGAGAAACTTGAAAGATAGCTTTTTTGAGATTTGTTTCGCAATCTTTCGTAATTTGTATTATCACATCTTTCTGACCGCTCCAACCACCGGGATACCAAGTCTGAGGCTGCTCTTGATCACAAAGTTCAACACCAAGAATATTGAATGAACGATCTCTTTCTCCATACAGGCTCTCGGCATCTTTCAGGATAGTGCCTAACAATGATGTGATTGTCCACGAATATCCTCCTTCGATTGGGGTAGCAGTGAATATTGTTTTCTCTTGCATTTCCATATTATGAATAATTCTGATTGAGACCATTTTTCGGGTTTAAGTCTTATTCCAACTTTAGGATTACTTCCTTGGCCATCTCTTCGTCAATGTCGCGGTAGCGGCTGAAGGCGCGGGAGTTCTCGACATGGCCGGAGATCTTGGCAATAAGGTTGGGGTCTTTGACTTCCTTATAGAGATTGCCTACCAAGACACGGCGAGCCATGTGGGAGGAGGCGACTTCCCAGATGGGGTGATTCTCTTCTTCACGGGTGATGGTGTTCAGCGTCGTAACCACGCGGTCGATGCCGGCGAGCTTGATCATCTTCTTGATGTCTCGGTTGTAGTCCTGCTCACAAATAAAGGGAAGAAGACGCCCGTCGGGCTGGTCCTTGTATCGCTCCAGGATTTCCAATGCGGTGGGCGAGAGTGGGACCCGGACCGTATAGGGACGGCCCTCCTTGGTCTTACGGGGGACGTACTCGATGGCGCCATTGATGACGTTGGCCTTTGTCATTTTCATCAGGTCGCCGACACGGCATCCGATGAAGCATTGGAAGACAAAGATATCGCGCTGGACATCCAGTCCAGGGTTATCCGGGAATTTGGCCTGGTACAGTTGGTTCCGTTCTTCCTTTGTGAGATAGAAGGGAGTGCCATAGATAGCCGTGCCGATGACATAATCATCGTAGGGGTCCCGGTTCATGTAGCCTCTCTTGATCGACCAGCGGACAAAAGTGTGGAGACGGGATATCGTTTCGATAATTGAATTCTGCCCCCGCTGCTTCGGGAACCGGCATTCTGGGACTGATTTGTAGGCTTTCTTGTAGAGGGGGTCCTTGATGCAGGGTTTCCCGTCCTTGTCTTCCACAACGAATTTGTACTCATTCTCCAGGAACTTGGAGAACTTCCGGAGCAAGTCCGAGGATAGAGTAGCAAAGCTCACATCCTGAGCACTATAGATGGCGAAGCGCTTCAAAGCACGGATAATGACATTGTAATGCCGGATCCGGGAGACGGATATCTTTTGGATGGACACAAAGTGTTCGAAGGTGTCGAAGAATTCCTTCTGTAGGTCACGCTTCTCTTCTTCGGGTGTTTCCTCGTTGTTCTTTTCGGCTACTGGGATATCCAGGCCCTCAATAGTCCTATCAAGCAACTTCTCCGCAACCCATTTGTTGGGTAGGGGGACCTTTCCGGATCCTGCAGCGACAAAAGCATCGAGCAGGAACCTGGATATCGCATCCAACTCGGAGTTCAAGTTCTGGAGTTCCTGAATCTCCATCCTCTTCTCTTCGGTCATCATACGGACCTTGGGAATCACGAACCGTTGTCGGTCCTGATTCCAATCGTCAAAATGTTCGTATAAGTTAGTTTTTCCTCTCTGATTTAACCTTCCATGGAAAAATCTGACTAAAACCTCCTGTTTCCTCGTCGTTTTGTCCTTCTTATTAGATATAGAGTATTTAATAGTCGCTATAAATCAATCATTTAGATTGCCACAAAAGTAATCAAATTCTGGCGACATTGGCGACTTAGCTGAAAAATATTGATTTTTTCGTAGCCCCGTCATAGAATCGAAACAAGCCTAAAAACGCATATAATATATTTAATATCAACATATAATAAGCTGTCACCACTTTCAAGTCCATTCAACCCATTTCAGACCCATTCGCATTTTCGATTCCCGCCCGGGGCATATATCAGCCCCAGGTCTGGGCTACATAGTCCAGGAGTTCAAGGACTTTCTGCGGGTCGTTCTCGGTGACGAGCTTCATCCTGGTTTCTTTGAAGTTGAAAAGGTTCTTGAAGTAGCAGCTAAGATGCCTTCTCATTTCCAGAAGGCCGCGTCTTTCTCCTTTTGTCTCGATTGATTTGAGAAAATGCCTCTTGGCCAGAGCCACTCTTTCATTAACGCTCATCGGCGGCATTTCTTCTCCCGTGTCCAGATAGTGCCTTATCTCCCGGAATATCCACGGATGTCCGTAGGTGGCTCTTCCAATCATAACGGCATCCACTCCATACAGGTCAAAAGCCAGCTTGCAGGAAGGTCCGTCTACAATATCTCCATTACCTATAATAGGAATATGCATCCTCGGATTCTCTTTCACCTTTCCAATCAAGGTCCAGTCCGCCTGCCCCTTGTACATCTGGCAGCGGGTTCTTCCGTGAATGGTCAAAGCCTTTATTCCCGCATCCTGCAGCCTTTCCGCCAGCTCAACTATAATCAAAGAATCTTCGTCCCAGCCCAGCCTTGTCTTCACAGTTACCGGCAAATTCACAGCCTTCACCACTTTCTCCGTTATCTCCACCATCAGATCGGGGAACCTCATCATTCCGCTCCCGGCCCCTCTCTTGGCAATCTTGTTTACCGGACATCCAAAGTTTATATCTATCAAATCCGGGTGATATTGCTCAGCGAAGCGTGCTGCCTCCACCATTGCATCTGGTATGTGTCCGTAAATCTGGATACCGATGGGCCTCTCATAGTCGAACACCTCCATCTTCTTGAAAGACTTCTCCGCATTATGCGTGAGCCCGTCTGAAGACACGAACTCCGTGTACATCATATCGGCCCCGAATTCCTTGCACACGTATCTGAAAGAAGGATCAGTCACATCCTCCATCGGTGCCAGGAACAGTGCCTTGTCTCTGAATTCTATGTCTCCGATTTTGAAACTCATCGCGGAGGCAAATATACAAAACGCTCCTAAACTTGCAGCCAGATTTGCAGATAGGGAAAATTTGACTATCTTTGCACCCCCTTAAAAAATAGGGGCCTCGCCTCTGGCGGGGAATTTTAGTAATTTAAAACAACAAACAGTGGATTACAGAAGTTACAAATCGGCCTTTGTAAACGATGCTACAGCCACCAAGGAGTGGGTGATCATCGATGCAACAGACCAGATTTTAGGTCGTCTTGCTTCCCGTTTGGCTCTGATCCTCAGGGGCAAGAACAAAGCCAACTTCACGCCTCACACAGACTGTGGAGATAACGTAATCGTTATCAATGCCGAGAAGGTTCGTCTGACAGGCAAGAAGCTGACTGACAAGGTGTACGTAAGGCACACCGGATATCCTGGAGGCCAGCGTTTCACAACTCCAGCAGAGTTGCTGAAGCGTAAGCCGGTAGCAGTTTTGGAGGAAGCCGTTAGAGGTATGCTTCCTAAATCTAGACTTGGAGCCCAGATGTTCCGCAACCTGCACGTTTACGCAGGCAGCGAGCATCCGCACGAGGCTCAGAAACCAAGAACAATCACTTTAAACGAAATTTAACAGCATGGAGAAAGTTAACGCCCTTGGAAGACGTAAATCAGCTGTTGCTCGCGTTTATGTGAACTCAGGCAAAGGCAACATCACAATCAACGGAAAGGAACTGGCCGTTTATTTTCCGGACGATTCCCTCAAGTACATTGTAATGCAGCCTCTTACAGTCACCAATACCCAGGCGAATTTTGACATTGTTGCCAACCTGGACGGTGGCGGAACCAAAGGACAGGCAGAGGCTCTTCGCCTTGCTATCGCCCGCGCTCTCTGCAAGATCGATGCTGAGGCATACCGTTCAGCTCTGAAGAAGGAAGGATTCCTTTCAAGAGATGCAAGAGAGGTCGAGAGAAAGAAACCTGGCCAGCCTGGCGCACGCAGACGCTTCCAGTTCAGCAAGCGTTAGTATTTGCGTTGTAAAGTATTCTGCACAGAAGAGGAAAAAAGACGTGGACTCTTTAGATTACCACTCTTTGCCCTTCTGCGGAAAATCCCAGGGATTGAGAAATTCACTGCCCGGGGATTGATGAAAAGAGGCCTTCAGCAATAGGCTGGGGCACAAAAGAAAAAAAGTAACAAAAGCATTAAAGGTTAATAAAATGCCAAGAACAAATTTCCAAGAATTATTAGAGGCAGGCGCACACTTCGGACACCTGAAGAGGAAATGGAATCCTAAGATGGCTCCTTATATCTTTATGGAGAAGAACGGAATCCATATCATAGACCTGCACAAGACCGTGCTTATGATTGATGATGCGGCAGCAATGATGAAGAATCTCGCCCGCTCTGGACGCAGGATTCTGTTTGTCGCAACAAAGAAGCAGGCCAAAGACATTATCGCGGAGCAGGCCAAAGCCGTGAATATGCCATATGTAACTGAAAGATGGCCAGGTGGTATGCTTACAAACTTCCCGACAATCCGCAAGGCTGTCAAGAAGATGAATACCATAGACAAGATGAAGACAGACGGAACCTACGAGACTCTTGCAAAGAGAGAGAAACTCCAGGTAGACCGTCAGAGGGCAAAGTTGGAGAAGAACTTAGGTTCAATAGCAGATATGAGCCGTCTCCCGTCAGCACTGTTTGTTGTTGATGTTCAGAAAGAGGCCAACGCCGTTAAGGAGGCCAAGAGACTGAATATTCCTGTTATCGCGATGGTTGACACTTGCTGCGATCCAACCCCTGTAGATTATGTTATACCTGCCAACGACGACGCTGCAAAGAGTGTTCAGGTAGTTGTCAGCGCACTCTGCGGCGCTATTGCTGAAGGTCTCGAAGAGAGAAAGCTCGAGAGAGAGAAGGCAGCAGCCGAAGAGGAAAAGAGGGCCAAGGACAAGGCTCTTGCAAAGGCAGAAGGCGAGAAGAAGGCTTCTGACGCTATGCCTGAGGGCAAGAAGATCCGTCCAAGAAGAAAGGTCAATACCGAGGACAAGCCTGCAAAGAAGGCTGAACCAAAGGCTGAATAATTAAGAAAGGAGACTGATTATGGAAATCAAAGCATCAGACGTTATGAAGCTTCGCCAGATGACGCAGGCCGGAATGATGGACTGCAAGAAGGCCTTGATAGAGGCTGAGGGCGACTTCGACAAAGCAAAGGAAATTCTGAGGGAGAAGGGTAAGGTTATCGCTGCAAAGCGTTCTGACAGAGAGACCACTGAGGGTGCTGTTCTGGCCAGGGCAAATGCAGACAAGACCGTTGCCACACTCACCTGCCTGGGCTGCGAGACAGACTTCGTTGCCAAGACAGACGGATTCCAGGCTCTTGCAAAGGCTATCGCAGATGCTGCTATTGCTGCTACTCCTGCAACTCTTGATGACCTCAAGAAGTGCAAGGTAGGGGACATGACCATCGAAGATGCAGTTATGGACCAGACCGGAAAGAGTGGCGAGAAGCACGTTGTAGCTTGCTATGAGAAGATTGAGGCTCCTTTCGTAGGCCTTTACATCCACTCTAACCAGAAAGTTGCAACCATCGTAGGCTTCAGCAAGAAGATCTCAGACGATGTAGCAAAGGAAATCGCTATGCAGGTTACCGCAATGGTTCCTATTGCAGTTACCGCAGACGACATTCCTCAGCAGAGAAAGGATGAGGAACTTGCCATTGCAGTTAGCAAGACCAAGGAAGAAATGGTTAAGAAGGCTGTTGACGCCGCTTTAAGCAAGGCTGGCCTGAATCCTAACCACTTCGACAGCGAGGATCACATCGAGAGCAACACCGCCAAGGGATGGATCACTCCTGAAGAGGCAGCAAAGGGTCGCCAGATTATGAAGGAAGCCGCCGAGCAGAAGGCAGCCAACCTTCCTGAGGCAATGATTCAGAACATTGCTATGGGCCGCCTGAACAAGTTCTTCAAGGAGAAGACTCTCAACGAGCAGATTCTGGCTCTTGGAGACGGCAAGGAGACCGTTGCACAGTATCTGAAGAGAATGGATCCTGAGGTAAAGGTTCTTTCTTTCCGCAGGTTCTCTCTCAGCGACTAATAACAGGTAAAAGAAAAGAAAGCGGGGTGATTGTACTATCATCCCGTTTTTTTTTTGTACTTTGCACCCAAATAGCGTGTTTCAATTATGAAGAAATTTTTCAAAATCTCAGTCGTTGCAGCTTTCCTGGCAGTTGCTTTTGCCAGTACTATTTCTGCTCAGAACAAGCTTGAAGAGCGTTACAAGGCCTATTCCCAGCTTCTGTCGCCGGAGAAACTTTATCTTCAGACAGACAGGGAAACTTATTGCGTGGGAGATACTGTCTGGTTCAAGGGCTATCTGATGAACAATTCCATGGCTTCCGAGTTTCCGGAGAGCAACTACATTTATGTGGAACTGCTTACATACTATTATGCCAAGAACGTGTATTCAAACAAGATAGAGGAAACACACAGAATGGTTCAGAGGGTGAAGGTGAAAAGGCGCAACGGTATTCTGCAGGGCTACGTGGTGCTGGACAGCGATATGAATACCGGAAGAGCAATATTGAGGGCTTATTCATATTGGTCTTTGAACTTTCCGGCAGAGTACATCTACAGCAGAATGCTTACTGTAATAAATCCGATAAAAGATAATTACGTAAAAGAGCTTGTTGAGCATAAAGATGATGTAACGGAAGATTATACTAAAGTCGGAGTGCTGAATCCGTTCAAGAAAGAAAAAGCTCCAAAGCACGATGTGGATTGCCAGTTCCTGCCTGAGAGTGGACGCTATTTTGCAGGCCTAAAGGCTGTTATAGGTGTCAAATGCGTAGATGAGACTGGTTTTGGATGTGAAGTTGAGGGAGATATTCTCGACAACAAAGACAACAAAGTAGCTTCTTTCAAGACCAATAAGCTGGGTATGGGCAAAGTCTCCTTTGTTCCTTATCCTGGCGGAAGCTATTATGCCCGCATCAAAGACACTAGAGACGTGGAAAAGAGAGTGAATCTTCCTTCTCCTGAAAATTCTGGGGCAGCTATCAATCTCACTTTCAGTGGAGAAAACATTATCGCTGAGCTTTCTGCCACTCCAGATCTGGACAAGAACTCTCTGTTGTTTGTTCTGTCTAACGGCACGGAAATTTTCTACTCCAAGCCTTTGAGCGCGGCTGCCAAGCTGGCTCTTCCTATCAACAACCTGGCAGAAGGGGTTAATGTTGCCACGATTGCTGATTCAGATGGAAATGTTTACGCAAAGAGGCCGTTTATGGTTCTTCCGGTTTCTTCTGGCGATGTAAAGATGGCCACAGACCGCAAGTCTTACGGGCAGAGAGAGCCTGTAACCTGTACCATTACCCTTAACCGTCCTGTTAATGGAGACCTCTCTGTATCAGTAACAGACGACAGCCACTCTCCTTATGTGGGAACAGAGAACAATATTGTTTCCTATATGCTTATGTCTTCAGAGCTGAAGGGCTATGTGGAGAATCCTCAGTGGTATTTTGACGAGAGCGTTGATTTTAAGGAAAGAGAAGCGGCAGCAGATCTTCTTATGATGACTCAGGGGTGGCAGTATTACGATCTTCCTGCAATATTCAAGGGTCAGTATGAAATGCCGAATTTTGGCAAGGAATACATTCAGACCATTTCCGGAAGAGTCAAGAAGTCTTCTCTGAGGAGGGGAAAGTCTTCTATAGTTTCCTTTGTGGCGCCGTCAATCAATCTTACGGCAATGGGGCAGCTGGATTCTGCCGGTTATTTTGAACTTAAAGACATCAATTTCCCTGATTCCACACTGTTTATTGTGAATGCCGTTGGCCTTGGAGGCGGAAAAAGGTCTTTCATTCCTTATATAGATGACGATTCTTTTGCTCCTGTAATCAATTATCAAAGAAGAAAAGACAAGATAGACTATTCTCAGGAAGCGGCTCAGTATATGATTCAGAATTACTACAACAGCGGCGGAGAAAAAGTTTATCAGCTGGATCCGATTTACGTAACATCGCAGAGGATGGTCAAGGCAAAAGACAATGTGTCTCCTTTCCCTATCCAGTATTTCAAGCAGGGGCAGCTCAAGACGGAAGAAGATCTCAAACCTTATGCAGCCTTTGACCTTATGACCTATATTATAGAGCATTGCACGGGCATAAGATTTGATACCGATACTATTTCAGGAGAAAGGAAACTGGTATATAGGGTTCCAGCCAGGGCTACAGAATTTGAGGTGAGCGAGTATTCAGAAATAATAGTTTACGTAAACGGCTTCCAGGCAGCTTCTTCTAGTGAACTGGATCATTACAATGTAGATGAGCTGGAGGCATTTGTTTACCTCAGGGGCGCAGACGCGGCTCCGTTCTCTCCTATGCTGGATGGCAGCGGCACCATATTGCCGGTTATTATGATAAAAACCAAAGCCAACACAAAAACGGGAATGCCTAAGAATGTAACCAAGGGCTATCCTCTTGGATGGCAAAGGCCAAAGAGATTCTATTCTCCTGCTTACGATATTCAGGGCAAGGCCATCAGCCGTTCTGGCAGTGACCAGAGATCTACCGTTTATTGGGAGCCTGCTCTGGTGGTTGAGGGCGGAAAAGGAACTTTCCACTTCAATACCTCAGACGGAAAATCCAGCTATACTGTTGTTATTGAAGGAGTCACCGATGACGGAGAATACATCTTCTCCAAGCAGCAGATAAAGAGGGACTGATTTTTGAGAGGCAAATAAAAGATTAATAACAAGAATAAACAAGAAAGAGTTATGAAACGTTCAGAATTCTATCTAAAAGCAAAGACACTTCTTCTGGGAGTAGTGATGATTGCAGCATCGCTGAGCTTAACCAATTGCGGTGGCGGTGGAGGAGGCGGTAAGGAAGACGGACCAATCACGCCGGATCCAAAACCTTCCGTATCTACAGCGTGTGAGCTTAACACCTTCCAGTTCAAGGCTGTTTCTAATCCAAGCATAACGGTAGATGCCTCCGCTACTATTGCAACAATACAGAATCGTAATCTGGTGCTTATTACAGTTCCTGTAGGAACAGACCTTACCAAGCTGGTTGCAACTTTTGGAGTAAGCAACAAGGCTACTGTAAAGATTGGCGGAGTTGCTGCCGTATCTGGCTCAACAGCGGCCAACTATACAAAAGATGTGGAGATTGCGGTTACTGCAGAAGACGGAAGCCACAGGAAATTGTATTTTGCCTTGGTAAGGGAGGGAGACGCAACTGCAGACGCAGAGGTTTATGCCATAATGAAGAAATACAACATCCCTGGAATTGGAGTGGCTACAACCAAGGGCGAAAAGCCCGCATATGAAGCAGGTTACGGTTATTCCAACCTGGATTCTTCTCCTTGGACAAGAACAACTCCTACAACGCTTTTCCGTCTGGCCAGCGTTTCAAAGTTCCAGTGCGCTCTTTGCATAATGACTCTTTACGAGGAGGGCAAGCTCTCTCCAGACGATTATGTATTTGCGCCGGCAGGAGCAAACGGAACAGGCAGCCCTGAGGGAATTCTCCAGAGTATGTATCCAGGAACTCACGCTGCAGGTGTTGACAAGATAACTGTTCACGAACTGCTTACCCATACGAGCGGCTGGAAATATTCTTTGACCAACGACAATGACCCTATCTTTACAAGCGACAGCCGCTTTGCTGGCAAGAGCCTGAAGGCCAGGGTTGAGTATATGCTGGGAGTTTCTCCTGGAGCAAAAACTTATTCCTACTACAATCTTGGCTACTGCGTTTTGGGCCAGATTGTGGAGAAAGTTTCCGGCGAATCTTACGAAGACTACCTGAGAAAAGTTGAGGCCAAGGCCGGTGTCACCGATGTGTGGATGGGCAAGAGCGACAAGGGCGGAAGAAGAGCCAACGAGTGCGTATATTACGCCCAGTACGGCAGTTCCGCTTACGGCAACGATATGAACGTGGTTGCAGCTTGCGGCGCAGTTATAAATTCTCCTGTTGGCCTTATGAAGCTGGTTTGCGCAATGGATTACGGAACCGTTGTTCCTGACATTCTCCAGAAAGAGACATTGGACAAAGTGTATAAGAACTATACTTCTTCAAATCCTGGAGGTTACGGATATGGCTGGAGAATAGGCCATAACACTCTCAAGACCTGGGCTTCTTTCCACGGCGGAAACATCAACGGAACGGCTACTATCATAGTAAGAGGCAACAATGGAGTTCACGGCGTTCTGCTTTGCAACTCAAGAAATGCAGACGTTAATTTTGATACGGCAATTTATCTGGCTCTGGATGCCGTAATGCAGAGAGTCAATCTGCTGTATTAACAATACCCCTATCAAATAGGGATAAAAAAAAGAGGATGAATTTTCATCCTCTTTTTTTACAGCCGGCCTATGAATTGTTCATAGACCAAGAGCTTTTTACAGAGACGTCCACTGTGAAACGTTGCATTGAGTGTCTGGTGCGCTTCCGGTGCCAGTCCAACCCTTTATGGATTGTGTCCTGTTTCCTCTGAAGAAGTGCATATACACTCTTCCGATGTAACCGTTCCAGTAGTCTGTGTAGTTAACCATTCTGGAACCATTCCACTTCTGGAAAACATCTCCTGATTCTGTGAGTATCCTGTAGTCTATCCTCTGGTAACCGGATGAGTTGAATACGGACTTGTGGACAATGAGTTCCACTCTGTCTGTAGCCTCACCGAATCCCACAGGCTCTCCTACGTTGAAGTATCCGGCAGCCTCTTCACCCTGGCGAATGCCCTGATACTGGAGCTTTCCAGGATAAGGAACTGCTGACTGAATGGTACCATCCTGGTTATAGGTAACACTCTCATACAAGAAGTTGATGAACATCACCTTGCAAACGGAATCTGTACCATAGTTGCTTATGTGAGCAGGAGCGGAATAGTCCCAGTAAGGATACTTGTTGTCAAGAACAATAGGATCTTGATTGAGGTCATATACAACCACGTTCTGCTTGCCCTGAGCCAGGGTAACGTTCCTGTCATAGACCACATCACCTTTTCTCATCAGCTTGAGATTGACGCTTCCTGCAGGAACGCGGTAGAATCTTCCGGTAGCTCCGCCAGGAAGTCCGTTGTAAGTAGCCAGAGAACCTCCACCCGTAACATTAGCGTACAGTACACCGTTGATATAGGTAGAGTCTATATAGTTGGCGGCCACGTTGGCAACAGGCGCCATATAGTGCAGCTGGATTTCAGCGTCTCCACCTTTATAGACTTCAGCGTCATACTCGATCTTGTGCTTGGTGCAGAAAGTCAGTGCGAATACCGCTGCAACAGCCAATATTGAAAATAATATCTTTTTCATATCTGTCATGTATTAATAAGGAAGTGATTCAGGCATGTCTCCAGGATAAGCGAACCAAGGCATGGAGATATGGTAGTTCTTGTATGCTGTTCCTCCATTATCAGTAGGAATAAGGCCAGGTATAGGCTTGAGGGCCACCAGAGCCGGCTTGTTCCACATATACTCGGAGTTGTATCTAGGAGTCATACGGTAAGCAGGAGAACCGAGGTTGTCCTGGTTGTATGCGCTTCTTCTTCCCTGAACCTGTGCAGGCTTCAGATAGAATCCCTTGTAAACCTTCGTAGCATCTTCATCCCACTTCTGGTCTATGGTAGTAACAGTCCATCCGTTGCCCTGACCAGGATAATCTCCGCTGTACTTAATGTCATAATGATACTTGCGGAGGTCAACCCAGGCCTCGTAAGCTCCCCAAGGGAAGAGGTGAACGTACTTCTGCATCATGATATGAGACAGGGTAAGTGTTCCGGTGGTGATGCCGGCAACATAAGGTCCTGCAAGATACTCCTTGCCCAGAGTGTTGAAGAGCTTAGGATCAATCTTGTCTCCTCCAGGGTTAGCACCGTAGTTAGAGCCGTTGGACTTTCCAGGATAGAGGTACTTTTCAGTGAACTCCATATCCAGTTCAACACCCTTCTTCCAGCAAGCCAAAGCGTTAGCCTTGTCGCCCATATACCAGTAAGCCTCAGCCATCTCAAACTGGATCTCGGCAGAAGTCATAATGATGTAAGGAGCGGTCTCGCGGTAGAGCCAGCGTCCGATTCCGTCGTAGTCGACATTGGCGGTAGCTGTTCTTCCATAGAAGCTAGGGGTAGTCCATCCCTGGTATCCAACAGAGTTGGTGAACTGGGCTCCGTAGTACTTGTAGTACTTCACAACCTCAGCCTTGTCTATGTTATCATAAGTGATATTGTCGCGCGTAGCCAGCTTGGCTGCAACTCTAGGGTCATAGTGTCCGGTCTCCTCAACCAGGGTGTCCGTGATGATCTGGTTAGGGTTGAGCTTGTAAGGATAGTAGTCTGAATGGCTGTCATCCTTCTCAGTCCTGTAGATGTCACCGGAGTCGTGGTTGTACAGAGGAACTGTACCGGTCATGATCTTTACGATGAAGTCTCCCTGCCAGTAGCTGTTGGTCAGATTGCCTCTTCTAGGGCACCAGAAGTTGTTGTATGCGCCAAACTGCGCGTCAGCTCCGCCGCCCGGAGTCTGCATTACACAGTCGTCTGCTACGGTCTGCATAGCGAGCTTTCCGTGCGCGATGAGGTCATTGGCGTACTTGGAAACGAAGTCAGACTTTCTTGTCAGGGAAGCCAGGTTGCGGCACATTACGCCGTGGGCGAACATAAGCCACCTGTCCCTGTTTCCGCCGTAGATAATGTCATAGTTCTTGAGCTGATTGCCATAGTTGGTAGCGTCAGGCATCTCGAGATAGCTGATGGCTCTCAGAGCCCAGGTCTGGATGGAGTCGTATATCTCGTCCTGGTACTGGTAGTCGAACGCCAGCACTCCAGGAACAAAGGCCTGCTCCAGAGGCATTTCGCCGTTCTCCTTTGTGGAAACATCCCAGGAGTGAGCCTTCAGGGCGTAGCCGATACCGGCCATGGTCCATCTCTCGTGCTCAACGGCATACTTGATGAGGTTCTCCAGGTTCATTCCCTGAAGCCAGTAGGTTACCCTCCACATTTCTCCACCGGAGTCTGAAGGAGTCCAGTAGTAG
>JAEEQS010000014.1 GCA_016285455.1 Bacteroidales bacterium | reverse complement strand
TTCAGTAAGGGCATCGTTGAAAGCAATGATATCCGGAAGTATCTCTTCCTGATGAGCTAGCACCCTTCTGTTTATCAGCTCTTTTCGTAAAGAAAGCAAATACTTGAGATTAGTATAGTCTCCTGTAGAGTCTTCATAATTCAATATGATTTCTCTCTCGATAGCCTGAATGTCATAATTATTAATATCCATCATAGTTCATCAATTTGCGGCAAAGGAAATGCATTTCTCTGCTAAATTCAGGCAGAGCAATTATAGCCAAGAAAAACTAGCACCAGTCTTTTACTCTTTTTTTTACACTGCCTGTTTATGGCAGAGAGAGGGGGCATCTTTGTCGCTGAGAAGAACTAAGCATTATGAAAAAAGAACGTAGATTAGAATTGAAAAGCATTGAGAAACAAATATTTGAGACGGCAAAAATGAAAGATTTTTGGGACGAGCAAGACTCTTGGACGGATGAAACAAAACACAAGCTTAAATATTTGCTGAAAAAGAGATGTGAACTCCTTAACGAGATGTTTGAAGGCAGCCAGGAAGAGGTTGAGCGTTTCAGGAAAGTTAATGACCTGCTCTGTAATCTCACAAAGAAAATGCACTCAAAGGCGTTAAACCTCTATAGAAACCTTTTGAAGAGCGGGTATGATCCTGATTTTGACGATGATATAACCTTAGAGGCCACACTTAAGTATGACTTGGATGCTGATTGTGATTTTCTTTACGATGAAAACAAGCCGGATGAGTATGGTTCAAGGTACTGGACTATTATGGCTATTTTAAATATTTTGTACGAAGAGTCTTATACATCTGAATGTGCTTTTTGCAATACGTCCTATGTGTTGCGCCACAACTTGGATATGACTCCAGAAGAATTAGGGCTGGATGATTTTCTGGATGACGGGAAATCCTGGTTTGAAGCTCCTCTGGACAGGCCGGAATTCAAAGATATTTGTATATGCCATGCAATCCACGACTTGTGCTGTCATAAGTCATATTCCATTCCAGACCTGCTCAAAATGAATAATTTCCGGATAGATATAAATATTGCCCATCAGCATTCAGTAAACATAGATGGTGAGCGTAATTCATACATAATCAGGCAGTAGTTATGACAATTAATAAAAAGGAAAATAACGCAAGAAGGCATCGGCAAATGTTGTTTCACAAAGAATGGGCAGAACGCCAGTGGAAAAAAGCTTTCAACGATGACTGGGATTATGAATATTTTCTGGAGTTCGTAAGAGCAAAGCTTATTACTATGGAAAGATACAATTCTCATCTGGCATATGTTGTAAACGGTTCAAACTATGGCTGTCAGATTAAATATGCCATCAGAATGATAGACATCATCTTAGAAGAAGGTGGGAAGAATGATTATTCCAGAAACACGGATAGTTCAATCATTCCTGACCCTGGAAAATTCCGCCATTATGTAAATATGCGTAATAGAAAACGTATTCCACGCCCCGACGACGGTGGAATCTCATTTTGGTCAGATGCCCAAAAGCTCCGCTTTGACAAGGCCTGGATGCTGCTCTGGAAGATTCTGTCTGAAAGGCTTATGACTTGGGGCGACTGAAATAGCTAGATTCACATATATTAACCCATATACCAAAAACATAAAGATTATGAAACGAATAGCACCCAACCCATCCGAGCTGGCATTCCGGGAATACTGGGACAATTTCGGATATGAACAAGAATCTATGACCTTGCAACAGAAAATACTCCGTCTTGGAGTTTTTGTCAAAGAAGGAGGCAAAATCTCTGATGTGCTGGATATTTACCTTATAGGCAGAGACAATTATGATCAGCTGAGAGCTATTCAGTGGATGTTTTTCCGCTATCTGACTTATACGATGAACGCCGGAATACCACTAGCAACTTATGAGGGCGGGACTCTGGCACAACGAATAAGATGTCTTGACAAGGAAGAACTCATTGAACTGCTTGAATTAGAATTGGACCGTTGTGTAACTCTTGACCCCAGCGGCAATTATGAAATCGATTATGAAAACTTGAGCAGGCCTGAAGATATGCATCTCTACAACATTGAAAGGAGGCATTGGCTGGCTAACCCTGATGAAACCGTATCAGCCTACTTCGGGAAATCTCGCCGATGGAGTTATCTCCAGCCACCATTATGGAATAAACAAGAAACAAAGTAACCTCCACGCAAACCCCAACCAAAACATAATATTCGCGATAACAATGATTGACAACAAAGAACTCCTCAAACTTGAACAGGACATTCTCAGCATTTATGGAGATGGCAACCCTTTCAATAACCACCAGGTTTTTATGGCCACTGGACTCAAGTCTCTTCTTGAAAAGAGAAAATATCTGATAGACACAGGTATAAGAGAATCTTCCAGCATAATGGATTTGGGTCTTGCAGATGAATTATTTCAGTTCAACAATAGCCTGAGACTTTTCCTTGAAGGCATCTACGATACTTTCCGCAACATTATTGAAGAAACGAAGTATGTCAACCAGCACTTATTCCAGTTAAGTGTCTATATGGCGGACTGTCCGGAAAGCATGAAGCAACGGAATGAATACGGTTGCAGTCTATGGGATATCTTCAACAATAAATTATTCATCGATGAAGACTTTTACGCTACACCGCTGATTCAGAACAAGCTCTTCGATATGACTTCTATTGGTTACCAGGATGTTGACGATAAGTCTTTTGAGGAGGAAATGAAACTCTCCCGCCCATTAGCCCACTGGAACTGCAAAGGACAGACCTCTCCTAATTTGAACGAACTGGAGGTAATCCGCCCCGTTGAAGCCTTAATCAAGAATACCTGCTTCGCCATTACAGACTTTGCCTACTGCCGCAATTTCAGGGCAGAAATAAACATAAGCCTAGAATGATAAGTGGAATAATCTTGACTAGCTTCAGAGATGAATTCAGTTTCTCCGGTTAATCAGGTTCACTACAACCTTTATCATAGTGTCCATCTCATCGGTCCGGCTCTCTGCAATCATCAGAGTAAGAGCCACAAGAGATGCATCAGCGATGCGCTTAGACCCGTCTAGGCGATAGAGAATGCCGTTTTTCTGCATAAACCAGAGGAATAGGGTAGCGGCTATTCGTTTATTGCCATCCACGAAAGAATGGTTCTTTACCACCAGATAAAGCAGCATAGCGGCCTTTTCCTCAATACTAGGATACAGATCTTTTCCGTCCCAGGTCTGGTATATCTGCCCGATGCTGCTGTGGAAAGACGCATCTTTCTCTACCCCGAATAGACTGCTTCCTCCAAATTTCTCCCTAAGGCTCTTTATGGCTTCCATTGCATTCTCGTAAGTGGCGTGAAACCTCTCCGGAGCTGTTGTGTCTGTAATCTTCAGATTCTGATAGTCGTAAGAATCAAGAG
Source organism: Bacteroidales bacterium (assembly GCA_016285455.1). Taxonomy (GTDB): domain Bacteria; phylum Bacteroidota; class Bacteroidia; order Bacteroidales; family UBA932; genus Egerieousia. The sequence goes on along the minus strand of JAEEQS010000014.1, from coordinate 34,928 downwards.
TGTCAAGAGCATAAGTGTAATCTCGAATAACATCAAACAGCCCTACAGCCTGATCGGATGTTAGCATCAATTCCTTACTGAATACATTCTCTAGCAGTCCAACAGCCTTTTTGAGTTCTTCATATTTCTGCTCTGACACTACACTGCGGTTTACAGCATACCCTTTAAGCATATACTGCTTGATTATTCTAGTAGCCCAAATCCTAAATTTGGTTGCTCGGATTGAGTTTACACGGTAACCGACCGAAATTATCATATCCAGATTATAGAATACAACAGGACGGTCTGAATTTGCAATTTGCATTTTTTGCAAAGTGCTTTTTTCTGATAATTCTCCTATATCCAATATTTTGTTGATATGCCTGGATATACCAGATACGTCAACACTAAATAAAGAAGCAATAGCCTTCTGTGTTGCCCAAATGGTCTCTCCCGAAGGATCAACCATTGCCTCCATCTTTACCAATCCATCATCAGACTGATAAATCACAATGTCTTTTCTCTCTTCCATACGCTCCTAGTTTCTAGCAACAAAAGTAAGAATTATTTTAGTACTAAACCTTTGTTGACTTATATAATTAATCCCTTTGGACAATGAAATCGAGAGTCTTACGAACCAGTTCCATTGTGGAATAAGGAACCCGAAAATAAAGACGGCTTTCTTTACTGCCCCGATGGCACCAAACGCATAGCAGACGCCACTCTTGTTGCCCTTACTCTCATGCTAGCCGTCAGCCATCCGGATGAAATGTCCACGATGGTGAATTTAGTAGAGGGGGTTAATTATTTTTTAATTTAATATGTTTGATTGTCCTGAGATTTAATACAATCATTAATTATGAGCATTACATTGGAAAACAACTCTAATATCTCACTTGGAGAATCTTTGGGTTCAAAGTATTTCCAAATAGCCCAATCTTTGTTACTTCCCCCGCTTGGTAAATATGTTTCTAATTTTTTCTTGAATGACTCTGGAAATCCTGGGTTTCGATTTTCAAATGCTACCTGACAATAAATCTTTCTATCGGCGACTTTTATAGCGTCTGAATCTTGGCTAATGGTGACTTCAATTTGTTTTTCATCAATTTTTAGATTAGGACGAATAGTTATTAAGCACCATTTTCCGTTGGTTGTAGCTTTTTCCTGCGAATCTATGTAGGAGTTCTTCTGGATAAAATCATTCTTTTTCGCTTCAAGCTCACTTTTTTGCCGTTCTATTTGAGAATCTAAAATGAGTTCATCAAATTGATTAGCCAATTTGTTTATAGAATTCCGTTTTTCCTCAAAGAAAGTGATTTTCTCTTCGGGCGTTTTATTTTCCAAATCCTTGTCAAAATGATTCAAAATTTGTTCTTTTATATTCATAATCAATAGTTTTTGATTGTCGCGTTCAAAATAAAGGCCCTTTAAATAGTCAATATATTGAAAGATCGCAGAATCAATAAGAGCTTCTTGTTTTGGATTAATACTAGGATAAATATCTTGTAACCAAGAAATGATATCTTCTTTGAAAGAAAGTTTTATAAATCTGGATTCAAACTCTTTTTTTAAGTCTTCTTTATTATTATCCGTTTGCTCTGGATTTTTCCAAGTTTGATCATCAGGGTCTCTATTAATAGTAGATGGCAAGTAAATGACGTATATTTTTTTCTTGTCATAACCTTTATTGATATTTTTTGTTATGTATCTATATAGTTGACCAGGTTGATCATTTGCATCATATATTTTATTCTCAATTATTATCGAATAACCGTTTATGTTAGGATCTCTTATCCATAAATCTATTCGGTCCGTTTCTGCAGGTTCAACCTTAATAGTATTAAAAACAATTTTGGAAAATGTTGTTTGTTGTTCTTCTTTTTTTGCTTTCTCTTTCTCTGCCACATATTTAAGAAATTGTTTTACAAAAGGATAGTCATTATCTTTATTGTATTGAAGAAGCTTGCATAATATTCGACTGTGAGCGTTCTCATTAATATGAAGTTCATCAATAATATTAAAACTATAAGGTAGTTTCTCTTGCTCTGTAATGATATAATCGTTTAACTTATCAGCAAAATCCAATAATTGTTTTATTTCTTCCATATCATAAATAACTTCAAGTCTCAATATCTCTTTAAATGATTTCATTAGTCAATTATCTCGAATGTGAAGTCTGTTGGATAGCAGCAGGCTTTCTTGTAGTCAAAACCGTAGATTCTCATATATTGTTCTCTGATTTCAGCCGCTCCATTGTAGAATGGGTTCTGGGTGTGGATTTTGGTGGTTACTATAACTTCCATATCGGGAGTAAGGACAGTGCCGTTTACTCTTTTGATTCTTTTAGGTCTGATTTTGAATACTTTGCTCATGATCTTGATGTTTTTGGCGGTTGATTGTTCTTTAAAAACAAAGTTCTAATCTATCTCTGCAAAAGTTAGGCAGAGTCAAGGGGTTGCTTTGTGGTGGAGTCTGGTTTTAACGCGGAGGTTGAATCTATTGCTTTCTTTGTGGAGTCTCTGGCTATGGTCTTTGTGCTGTCTTGGGCTGAGTTTTTTATTGTTGTGTCTTTCAGGATGATAGTGTCCTGCGGGAAGGTGATTGGGATAGGGTCGCCGAGGAAGTGGGGCTTCTTGCCAAAGAGGATGTCAAGGACAGCTTTGGTGCGGGCAAGCTTTTCACGGAAGTACATCCGGATGCGCCAGAATCTGGAGATGGTGTTTCTGGAGTTGAAGGCAACGGCGTTGATGCCAAGATGGTTGCAGATGTAGAGGGCTCTCTGGTTGTGGAACTTCTGAGATATAATGGTGATGGAGTCCTGCCCAAAGACCTTCTGGGCGCGGATCATAGAGTCGAAGGTGCGGAAACCGGCATAGTCAAGCACAATGCAGCTATCAGGAATGCCCTTGGAGACGAGGTCGTTTTTCATGTATTGAGGCTCGTTGTAGGACTTGTGGTGATTGTCGCCGCTGATAAGGACAACCTTGATCTTCCCAGCTTTGTAGAGGTCTACCGTGGCTCTGATGCGGTTGACGTAGTAGACGTTAGGCTTTCCGGTACGGCCAAGAGGGCTGGTGCCAAGAAGCAGGCCAACGTTGTTTTTAGGGATGTCGTTTACGTTGTCAAAGATCTTGCCCCTGGAGCTTTTCACAACAATGTGGTCGCACCAGACAACTATCACGATGCCGATGACGCAGAGAAGGAGGAATATCTTGAAGAGCCTTTTCATGCTGTAAAGCGTTCTTTTTTGTTTTTTGCCTTTTTCTTCAGCGATGGCTATGAGTTGAGGATCTGGGTGGCAGCGTTCTTGGTGTCAACCTTTTCAATGATGCGCTCAAGGATGCCTTTATCGCTGAAGATGAAGGTTCTGCGTAGGGTGCCTATAGTGGTTTTGCCATACATCTTCTTCTCTCCCCAGGCGCCAAAATCTTGGAGCATCTGGGTAGTGGTGTCGGCAAGAAGAGTGAATGGAAGGTCGTACTTGGACCTGAAACCGGTGTGGGACTTAGGACTGTCTTTGCTAACGCCAACAACGTTGTAGCCAGCCTTGGTTAGGGCGGCGTAGTTGTCTCTGAAACTGCAGGCCTCGGCAGTGCAGCCGGAAGTGTTGTCCTTTGGGTAGAAATAGATGATGGTTTTCTTGCCTTTTCCGATGAAGTCTTTGCTGTTTACAGTGTTGCCGTCCTGGTCCAGAACCTCGAATGACGGCATTTTGTCTCCGATTTTGAGCATATTGATTGTTTTTTTATTCTTGGTTTCTTTCCCAAAGTTACGATTAATTGTTTGCAGTTCTATGCGTGGACGGGAGAAAATATGATTAAATTTGCTTTGGTATTAATATGCATTTTATGAAGACGATTTTAAGTTTTTCCATTATCCCGATGCTGCTGAGTCTTTTTTCTTGCTCTGAAGCCAAGTATATTGATATGGATGTAACGGAGTTCAGCCTGCTTCTGAAAGAGAACGAAGCGGCTCTGATTGACGTCAGGACTCAGTCTGAGTACGATGAAGGCCACATTGCAGGGGCTGTGAACGTGGATTTTTACAACAAGTCTTTCCTCCGTCTGGTGGAGGATGCTTATCCTAAAGACAAGCCTCTGGCAGTTTATTGCCGCAGCGGAAAGCGCAGTGCAAGTGCCGCAAAACTGTTAGCTGAAGCGGGTTACATTGTTTATAACCTGAAAGGCGGCTATATGGCCTGGACAGAGGCCGGGCTTAGGGTTACTAAGTACGAGGTAGAGGTGTTTGAGACAAAGAACGGCTCTCCGGTAGCAATATGCCTGATAAAGCACGGAACGCTGGAGATCGAGTATGACGGCCTGACTATCCACGTGGATCCTGTGGGCGAGTACGGAAAGCATACTGACTATGCAATCGAGTTCCCTAAGGCAGACGTGATTCTTGTAACTCACGAGCATCCAGACCATCTGGACGATGCCGCCATAACGGCTTTGCAGTCAGACAGCACGCTTCTGATACTCAACAAGACAAGTGCAGACAAGATTGGCAAGGGAGAGGTAATTGCCAACGGACAGAGCCGTGAGCTTCCGAAGGGGATTCTGCTGGAGGCTGTTCCGGCATACAACACAACTCCAGGAAGAGAGATGTTTCATCCGAAAGGCAATGGCAACGGATATGTGCTTACGATAGACGGGCTGAGAATATATATTGCTGGAGACACGGAAGATGTGCCTGAGATGGCTAAACTGAAAGATATAGATGTAGCGTTCCTGCCTGTGAACCAGCCTTATACTATGACCGTAGAGCAATGCGTGAATGCCGCCAATATGTTCAAGCCAAAGGTGCTGATACCATATCACTTCAGCAAGACGGAAATGAGCGGCCTGCCGGGAATGCTTCCGGATATCAAGGTTCTGTTGCGCCAGATGCAATAATCATTGGATTTTTGCTCTGCCGCTTAAATCGCTGAATAACAGCGAGATGTTAAAAGTCCTTCCATCGAAAATACGGGAAGGACTTTTGCTATATTTCTGAATGTGAGACTTTTAAGTGGCAGGGCAAAAGCGCGGTGTGGCTTTATTATTCCTGCTTGTTCTGATCTTCTTTTTTGTCTAATGGGGTCTTAGGTTTCTTGAAATACTCCCAGATGGCCCAGGCAGCAATGACTATCATAAGCAAGACTGCGGCTACAGCATAGAACTTGGTGCCGTGCGTCAGGCTCATCCATATCATAAAGTAGTTGAAGACAAAGAGAATAGCTCCGCCGAGCAGAAGGATGAGCACGGCCGGAAGGATATTGCTTTTGTCTGAGACGGTTATCTTCTTTTTCCTTACAAGACGATATACGGAAATTGCTGGGAAGAACGCAATCAAAAGAGAGAAGAACAGTGCTATGTTCCTTTTCAGCTTTCTGCTGGCCTCTGCCTCTTCCGTCTGCTTTTCCATCTTTTCTATTTCCGCCTGCATCTTCTGGAACTGGACGTTGGTGTCTGCTCCGTACATCTTCAGAAGGTCTTCTTCCGTAGGATTGGTCTCAGCGATGGTTTCCTTAATTGAAGCCACGTCTATTCCTTCTGTGCCGGACTGATTTGTCTGGGCTAGGGCAAATGAAGAGAAGAAGAGAGCGGTGATTATGAAGAAGAAAGAGGCTTTCATTGTATAAGTTTGATATAAAAGTGATTAGTGTTCTAAAATGTGGTAGATAGTTTGCGGGGAAACTGTTATCTGAGCAACACCAGGTGGTCTCCCTCGTGGAGTATGGTGTTGCCGTTAGGTATGATAGTTTCGTCTCCTCTGCGAATCAGAATGATAATGCCGGTTCCGGGAACTTCTTTGATCTTCTTGCCTATTCTTCGGCTGGTTGGCTTGATGGTTTTTTCCAGGAATATAGCGTCTGAGCCTTCAAAGGCCTTGGTTACTAGAATGGCCTTGTCGCCTGGCATCAGCATAGTGTCCCCTCTGGCGATTATCTGATCCTTTCCTCTTATAATCAGGGCAATGAGAACGTTCTTAGGGAAGTCTATCTCATGAACTCGTTTTCCGCAAATGTGGCTTTCGGGATTGATCTCAATCCAGCTGAAATGGAGAGTGTTGTCTTCTGTATAGTCGTTGAAGCTCTTGAGCACGTTGCTGTGCTTGTCTATCATATCCAGCTTCTTGGCAGCCCACGGTATCAGAGAGCCCTGGAATGCAATCGAGATAACAACCAGGCAGAATACGATATTGAAAAGATCTTGCTGCACAGTCTCGTCGCCGTTTAAGCACATAATGGCAAACACGATTGCCGAAGCTCCTCGGAGTCCTACGAACGATATGAATGCCATCTGCTTGAAGTCGTATTTCCGGAATGGCGTCAGCACAGCAAAAACGGCTGCCGGCCTTGCAACAAGCAGCAAGAACAGGAATATGAGAATCGCCGGAATAATATCATTAGGCATCCTTGACGGTTCTACCAGCAAGCCAATCAGGAAGAAGGTCATTACCTGCATCAGCTCGTTTATTCCGTCAAAGAAGTTCACGATGGTCTTCTTGTCTTTAAAGTCCTGGTTACCAACGATCATTCCCACCAGGTAAACGCTCAAGTATCCGTTTCCTCCCAGGATGGATGGCAGGGAGTAGCTTGTAACCGCAAGAGCCAGCATGAAGAGGGATATGTAGCCGCTGCCTTTGATGTTGACCTTGTGAAGGGTTAAGCAGGCAATTTGGGCTATTGCCAAACCGCATAAAGTTCCTATTCCTATCTGCATCAGAAGCATCATGGCCAGTTTTCCTCCAGATGCCGTGCCGCTTGCCACTGAAAGCATGGCAATTGTGAGCATATATGCCATAGGGTCGTTGCTTCCGCTTTCAACCTGAAGCATAGGGGAGGTGTTGTTTTTAAGGCCGAGCTTCTTGGTCCTGAGGATGGAGAAGACAGAAGCGGCGTCTGTGGAGCTGACTATCGCTCCGAGAACCAGACTCTCGATAAGTCCCCAGCCAAGCACAAAGTAGCACAGAAGGCTTGTTACGCCGGCTGTTATGATTACTCCTACAGAAGCCAGAAGGCCGGCCTCCGTAACTATGTGCCTAACAGCGCTCCAGCGGGTTCCGAAACCGCCGTAGAACATAATGAATATCAGAGCGCAGGTACAGACGTTATGGGTAAACTGGAAGTCTTCCATCTTGAACGGAATCACATCGGTGACACCGAAGATAGCGCCAAGCAGAAGAAATGCCAGGAGAGCCGGAATCCCCAGGCGAGTGGAAATATTGTTAAGCCCGATGCTTATGAACAATACCAGTGCGCCGATAAGCAGAATGAGAGTAATCATACCCTGCAAAATTACGAAAAATGTCCTTTAGCTATAGGCACATCTTGTAGATGTTCTCCACATCCTGTTTCTGGAGCGGGATAAAACCAGGGAGGGTTCCGCCGTTTACGGCTTTTTCCGCCATTTCTGCAAAGTGGGTTTGGTCTATTCCCAAACTGGTGAGCGTGCTCTTCAGGCCAAGAGTTCCAAAAAGGAAATCGCTGAGGCACTTGATAGCCTTGCGGGCAATGTCCATAGGAGGAAGAGAAGAGTCTATGCCAAAGACGTTTACGCCAAACTGTACGAACTTGTCAACGGTTTCATCGTTCAGGCAGTATTCCATCCATCGAGGAGTAAGAATAGCCAATCCCAGGCCGTGGGTAATGTCATAATAGGCAGACAGCTGATGCTCCATAGGATGGCAGCTCCAAGCCTGGCGTTTTCCACCGTCTATGAAGCCGTTTATGGCCCAGGACGATGTCCACATAAGGTTGGCCCTTGCCTCGTAGTTTTCTGGATCTTTCATAGCTACAGGGGCAAACTTGATGATTGTCTTCATCAGGCCCTCCATAAAGCAGTCTAGCATATAGAGGTCTGTGTTCACGTTGAAGTATACCTCAAATATATGGCTGAGCATATCCGCCGCTCCACAGGCAGTCTGGTAAGGGCTTACCGTAAAGGTGTTTGTAGGGTCCAGGAAAGAGGCCTTAGGCAGCATTGGAGGATACATCGCTCCAATCTTGTCATTAGTTTCAGGATTACTGATCACTCCGCCGCAGTCCATCTCGCTTCCAGTTGCGCTCAGAGTCAGAATGCTTACTATCGGAAGCGCATTCTCCACCGGAACCCTTTTCTTCATGTCAAAGAAGTCCCACGGATCAAAGTCCACTAAGGCCCCTGCCGCCATAAATTTTGTGGCGTCTATGGTTGAACCGCCACCTACTGCAAGCAGCACGTCTATCTTGAGGTCTTTGCACATCTGGGCGCCTTTCCTCACCGATGAAATTCTCGGATTCGGCTCTATACCTGAGAGCTCAAAGACTTCCAGTCCTGCCTCTTTCAACTCTTTCATCACCCTGTCATACAGACCTATACGCTTAATAGATCCGCCTCCGTAAGTAAGCAGCACTCTTTTGCCCCACTTCTTTAGTTCAGGACCTAGATTTTGGAGCTGGTCCTTTCCGAAATATACCCTGCAGGGTATATCGTAAATGAAATCGTTTATCATAATTGTTTTTTAGAATTTCAGCGATTCAACCCAGGCCTTAACATCTGCTTCAGACGCTCTATTCAGGACTTTTCCGGCAGTCCACTTGATAGCAGGATACTGCTCCTTGAACTGGGCATTGGCCTTGTCTACGGTGCTTCCGCCTGAAGTGGCGAAGAACACTACGTTCTTTCCGGAGAAATCGTAAGTCTCAAGGAACGTGTTGATTATGGTAGGTGCAGTGTACCACCATACAGGGAATCCGATATAAATGGTTCCGTAGTCGCCTGCATTCTCAAGGTCTTTCACGATTGCAGGCCTTGAATTCTTGTCTGCCATCTCCACGCTGCTGCGGGAAGTCTTGACTGTCCAGTCGAGGTCGGCTGATGTATAAGGTACTTCAGGCTTGATTTCATAAAGGTCTCCGCCAGTTACAGCGGCAACCTTCTCTGCCAGGGCCTTGGTAGTACCTGTCGCTGAGAAAAATGCTACGAGTGTCTTCATTTGTTTTTCCTCCTGATTGTTCTGTGTCTGTTCTGTTTTCTTGTTCTGTCCGCAGGAAGCAATTACCATTGCCATAGTCGCGAGTGTGAGAAGTATCTTTTTCATAACCTAACAAATATAATGAATTTATCCTTTCAGGGCGCGCATTGCGTTGAGAACGGCCAGGACGGTCACTCCAACATCGGCGAACACGGCCATCCACATCGTAGCGATACCTAGCGTGGCCAGAACCAGAACGGCAACCTTTACTCCTATGGCAAACCAGATATTCTGCCTTGCTATTGAAAGTGTGCGTCTTGCAATCTTTATGGCAGTTGCAATCTTGGATGGCTTGTCGTCCATCAGCACTACGTCTGCGGCTTCTATGGCGGCGTCGCTTCCAAGGGCTCCCATCGCGATGCCCACATCTGCCCTGGCAAGTACCGGGGCGTCGTTGATGCCGTCTCCCACAAAGGCAAGAGTTCCTTTTTCCAGAAGCTGTTCAACGATTCTCACCTTGCCTGCCGGCATCAGTTCTGCGTGATATTCAGAAAGATTCAGCTTCTCGGCGATTTGCTTTGCAACTTCTTCCCGGTCTCCGGTAAGCATTACGGTATCTAATATACCCATAGACCTCAGCTCGGAGATTGCCTGGGCGCTGTCTTCCTTCATCTGGTCGTTGATGACTATGTGGCCGGAGTATTCTCCGTTGATTGCTATATGGATTATTGTGCCGGCGTGGTGGCAAGGATGCCATTTCACTCCGATAGATTCCATCAGCTTTTCGTTTCCGGCATAAACAATGTCGTTTCCGATTCTGGCTTTGGCTCCCTGTCCTGCAATCTCCTCAATCTCCGATACTTGGCATCCATCCGTTGCTTCCTGAGGGAAGGCGTCTCTAAGCGCTCCTGCTATAGGGTGGGTGGAGAAATGCTCCACGTGGGCGGCCAGGTGCAGCAGGCGCTTCGAGTCAGAACCGTGACCCTGGTGGCATTCCTGCGAATGAGAGCCGTCTTTGCAGGTATCCGGATGCACGGCTTCTACCGCAAACTTTCCTTGAGTAAGGGTTCCGGTCTTGTCAAAGACCACGGTCTTGACCTTGGAGAGGATATCCATATAACTGGCTCCCTTGATGAGGATTCCCTTTCTTGATGCTCCGCCGATTCCGCCGAAGAAAGTCAGCGGAACGCTGATGACAAGTGCGCAAGGGCAGCTAACCACCAGAAACATCAGAGCCCTGTACAGCCAGGTAGGGAAACTCTCTGAGAAACTGCCGGATAGAAGTGGCGGCAGGAAAGCCAGCAAGACAGCGGCGCTAACCACGATAGGGGTGTAGATTCTGGCAAAGCGAGTGATGAAAGTTTCGCTCTTGGACTTCTTTTCAGCGGCATTCTCCACCAGGTCTATGATCTTGGAAGCTGTGCTTTCCTTGAAGCTCTTCGTGGTGCGAACTTTTATAGCTCCCGACAAGTTCACGCATCCTGAAATGACCTCGTCATTAACACCTGCTTCTCTGGGCACACTCTCTCCCGTCAAAGCCACTGTATTCAGCGATGTAGCACCTTCTATAATCTGCCCGTCCAGAGGAACTTTCTCTCCCGGACGGATAACTATCACTTCCCCGACTTTAACTTCTTCCGGGCTTACTTCCAAAAGGTTACCCTCTCTTTCCACATTGGCTTTGTCCGGGCGGATATCCATCAGATGATAAATGCTTTCCTTGCTCTTGCCCTCTGCATATCCTTCGAACAACTCTCCAACCTGGAAGAACAGCATCACGAAGACCGCCTCGGGAAACTGGGTTTCAGCTCCCGGCAGAAATCCTATGCAAAGCGCACCAATGGTCGCGATAGACATCAGAAAATGCTCGTTGAAAGCATCTCCGTGAACCAGCCCTTCAACGGCCTCTTTCAGCGTTTCCCACCCTGTTAGAAGATATGGAACAAGATAAACCAGAAGCAGTTGCCAGGTCTTGAGATTGTACTTTTTTTCAATTATTACAGCCGCAACCAGCAGAATGACTGTCGCGATGATAATAACCAGTTTTCCTTTCAGCCCTCCTTCCTCATGATGATGGTGATGCTCATGCTCATGATGATGATGGTGCTCGCAGCATTCATCGTGATGATGCTCGTGTATATGTTCCTTCTTGTGTGCCATAATTGTTTTGATTACATAGTTTCCATACCTTCTTTATAGGTTGGATACTTGAGTTCTGGGAGCAAATCGGATTTCATTCTGGAAGTGTCGCCGTAATAGCTTACGTGTCCGATTTTCACGAAATCTCTTGTGAGAGGGGATTTAGATCCTGTCAGCAGAGACCATTGTTCCATAAACCAGGCGGCAGTATAGACCATCCAGTCTGGCATACGCCATGGTTTTCTGGTGCCCCAGTATTTGCAGGCGTCGTCAACAAATTCCTGAAGAGTCTGCTTGCCGTCATCCCCAATATGATATATTCCGCTTGCATCTGGGTTGAGGGCGGTTTGTTTCATCGCTGAGCAGAAATCTGCTTTTGAAATCAGATGAATCCAGGTAGGCTTTTTCCAGATTCCCATTATCCAGTGTTTAGAGAACCATTTGCAGGCGTCCATCATAATGATGTCTTTGCCGTAAATCATTCCGCAACGAGCTATTATACAGCGGAATCTGTCTTGGTTCTGCATCAGCAGAATTTCTTCTTCCCTGCGGGTTTGCGCATGTACGGATATAGGATTTCCGTCCAGACGTCCAGTAGCAGGATTATCTGGCGTAGTTTCTCCTTCCGTGTGAGGGAAACTTACCAGCACCATCCTTTTTACATTGTTTTCAGATTCTGCAGCCAGAAGGTTTTTGAAGTATTGAGTATTGGTTATAGGCAGAAACTTCTGTGGATTGCCCTTGAACAAGACACCGGCAAAGTGAATTACCGTATCCACGCCCTCCAATGCTGGAGTCAAAGTTTCCGGTTTAGAAAGATCCACTTTGAAAGCTTTAACTTTATCGCTTTTCAAAAGCCTGTCATTCAAAGGCTTCTGATGATACAAAAGATGAAGTTTCACATCTTCATTTAAAAAAGATTCGGCTAATAGGCTTCCAAGATTGCCTGCCGCTCCTGTTATAGCTATAGTCATATTAATAAGTATTATTCTCCTTTTATTATAAGCCAGTGGCCGCCCTTGTTGCAGCCCTGGCGTTTGATGATGCCTTCTGCCTTGAGGTTGGCCAGCTGTTTTTCAATGGCCTTTTCCGTAACGCAGACTTTCTCTGCTAGAGCCTTTGCCGTAATGTGCTTGTTCTCAGCGATAAGCAACAGTATCTTGTCTCTTGTCTTGAGGTTCTTCTTTGGAACACACTCATCTTGTTGCGGCTCATTTTTGACAGGCGCAATTGTCTGGTTTATAGCAGAATCGATAGAGTTCAGAATATCGGATGCAAGCTTTTCCCTGAATTCCTGGTAATCCAGCTCCACAGACACGTTGTTTTCTGTAAATAGCAGCACTTTTTTGATCTTATCCATAATTTTTATCCCCTAAGTCTAAAAAATTTCTACCCTACAAAAATACAATTTATTCCCTAAAAACAATAGTTTCTACCATAAATTTGCAAATATTTTATAAAATAATTTGGTTTATAATATAAACTGGTTTATCTTTGCATTGGATTTGAGACTGACCGAGTGCGCAATTGGGAGGTAACGGATCCGACAATGGCCATTTTAAATTTTAAGTTTTAATTTTTAAAAAGTATTTACAATGGAAACTATCGTTAACAAAGAAAACCTTTCAACCGAAAATTCTCTGAAGATTATTGCAGAGACAATGGAGCGCAGCAGAAAAACAATTGCCAAGAATCTTGGAAAGCCCCTGATCCTTTGGGGATGCCTGGTGGCAGTTACTGCATTGGTTATTTACTTCCTCTGGTCAAAGACCGGCAGCCCTGTATGGAACCTTCTGTGGTTTGCTATGAGTGCCATAGGTGTTGTATGCAACATTATTATGGACAAGAACAAGGAGAAAGCTCCTAAAACCGAGGTTAGCAGAATCATCGGCAAGACCTGGATGTGGTTCGGGATCTTTGCAACAGGCTTCTACTTCCTGATCTGGGTAGCGGCTCTTATAATGAGGTATTTCGAGCTGGGCAACATCGTGGTTGCCAATATGACTCTCGTAATTGCCTTGCTGATGGGACTTTGCGGCGTGATAACCGGAGTGGTTATGAAGATGAAGTCCGTAGTTGCCTGCCTTGTGGTTGCTACTGCAATCTCTGTAGTTGTGGCATTGATCTGCAACGGTCCGGCTCAGCTTCTAGTATTCGTTGTGCTCGGCATACTGGGACTTCTGATTCCTGGATTTATCCTTCAGAACAAAACTAAGCAGAACTAAAATAACGCTATAAAACAAAGTGTTATGGAAGAGAAACAGACAACGTTCAAGCCGCTGGATCCGCTGCTCCATTCGGAGTTAAGGCTTGCGGTGATGAGCATACTGATTGGCGTGGAGGAGGCAGACTTCGTATACATCAAGGCTCAGACCGGAGCTACTGCCGGAAACCTGAGCGTGCAGCTGGACAAGCTCTCCGCGGCCGGATATATCGAGGTGGAAAAGACCTTCAAGGGAAAGAAGACCTGCACCATCTGCCGTATCACCGACAAAGGCAGAACAGCCTTCGCCGAGTATGTGGAAACTCTTAAGCAATATCTTCAGATACCAAAGGTCTGAGATTTCGCCAAGGTTGATTTTTAAGTGTTAAAGTGCTCCTGCTGTTGTTGGCGGGAGCATTTTTATTACAGGTTGGTGAAGGATATTTTATAGATCTTTCCGGTGGTGTCGTCACACACCCAGATGCAGTTGCTAGAGTGGTCCACACAAAGGCCTTCGGCGTTGTCTATGAATGAAACGCTGTAAGTTTCAACCACATTGCCTTTAGTGTCGCAGAGATTGATTGTGCGGTTCTTGCTGTCTGCTATCCAGAGAACATCCCGTACAGAATCATAGCAAAGGTCTGCGATTTCCTTCAGGCTGCCAGAAGAGAGGTCATAGCGGCTGGTTTCTCCTTTGGTCAGAGAATAGGTGATCAATACAACGGGCTTCTTCTGGTTGCCGATCAGAAGGCTTCCGTCTTTGTACCAGGTGATACCCTCAAGCCCGTCGTTGGTGCCCAGACCTACATCGCTGATGACACAGATTAGTTCATCTTTCTTGTAGTCAGGCGCAACGAGGCGGTGCACTTCCTGTTTGTTTTCAACTACATAATAGACATCTTTGGTTTTAGGGTCTATTGTTACGCCTTCGCAGTCGAACTTGCCGTTATAGAAGTTTGTGGTTGTTCCAGTCCAGGTTACGTGATGAATGCCGTCATCGTCTGAGGCTACCAGGAAGCCGTCTCCTTTAGGGGCAAGGCAGATGCCGGAAGGTTCCTTGCAAGTTGTATTAATTTCTGTGACAGCGCCCATTACAGGCTTGTATTTGCCTGGAGTGACTGGGGCATCAGGAGTATCTGGGGTCTCTGGCGTGAAGTGTTTATTTGAACAGGAGGAACCTGAAGCAAATAGCAGAACGGCTGCCAGCAAAGGCATATAAAGAAGATTGCGTCTCATTTGAATTTATTTTTACAAATATACTCATTCCACGTCTCATTGAGGAAGAATTTGTAATTTTACAACGCTATGACAGAACTAGAAAAACTCAATGCAGGACTGCCTTACTGCTATGCAGATGCAGAAATGATTGCCAGAAAGAGCCGGGCAATAAAGTGGTGCGAGGAGTACAACGCCATTGACGGAACAGACTATGAGGCTCAGTACAAATGTCTTCAGAAGATGCTGGGGGCAGTGGGCGATAGAGTCTGGATCTCAAAGACCTTTGGCTGCGACTGCGGCAAGAACATTTTCATCGGCGATGATTTTACGGGCAACTTCAACATGACCATCTTGGACATCCGAGAGGTTTACATAGGCAATCACGTGATGATAGGGCCGAACACTCTGATAACCACCGTGGGCCATCCGCTTTCACCAAAGGGAAGGAGGGAGTATATGGCTGAGGCAAAGCCCGTCAGGATCGGCAACGATGTGTGGATAGGCGGAAACGTAACCATTCTCCCCGGAGTCACGATCGGCAACAATGTGGTCATAGCGGCCGGAGCCGTGGTTCACGAAGACGTTCCGGACAACTGCCTTGTTGGTGGAGTGCCGGCGGTTAAAATCAAAGATCTGGTCAACGATGTCCAAGAGTAATATTCTTCTGCAAAAGATGCTCTCCCTCCGCGACGATAGTCAGGTTGCGGGGCTTATGCGTTTCTTCAAGACAGGGCCTGGCCAGTATGGCGAAGGCGACAAGTTCCTGGGAATCAAGGTGCCTGTTACAAGAGACGTTGTAAAGGAATGCTGGAAAGAAGTCTCCTTTGAGAATCTTAAGGAGTGCATTCTGAGCCCTTATCACGAGGTGCGACTGGCTTCTCTGCTTTGCCTGGTGGAAATATTCAGCAACGCCCGGAAGAAGAAGCAGGAAGATTTGCAGAAGAAGTGTGTGGAGTTTTATCTGAGTCATACAGACCGGATCAACAACTGGGATTTGGTGGACCTTTCTTGCTACAAGCTTATTGGAGAGTGGCTTATGGATAAGGACAGGATCCTGCTTTATGACCTTGCCCGCGGCGGAAAGAACATCTGGGAACAGAGAATCGGCATAGTTTCAACGATGGCTTTCATCCGCAAGAATCAGCTCAGCGATACATACGCCATCGCAGACATTCTTCTGAATCATCCTCACGATCTTCTTCAGAAGGCGGTAGGGTGGCTGCTGAGGGAAGCCGGAAAAAAAGACGAGGCATCGCTGAGAAAATTCCTTGACTCTCATGCCTCGAAAATGCCGCGCACCATGCTCAGGTACGCCATTGAAAAGTTCCCTGAACCGGTGCGCAGAATCTATTTGTCTAAAAGTTAGCGGTTATTCCCCCTTCATCAGGTCCTCGATCTGGGCGAGGGTTTCGTCGGACTTTGCCAGGATGTTGTGACGAAGTACAAGGCCAATTGCTCCGCCGATTACCAGTCCCACTCCCAGTCCTATGAGCATAGGTGTTTTGGCTTCAGCCGGGAAGTTTTCGTTCTTCAGAATTTCATAGCCCATTCCTGCCAGGAATACTACCAGAAGAGGAATTCCTACCCACAGCCAGTTGGCGTAGCCTTTCTTGAAACGGGTAACTCCTTTGGCGGCGGTTACAAGGTTGGCGTCCATGCTCGGAAGCCTGTTGTTAATTATAACTGTAGCCACCAGGCAGAAAGCCAGCATCACTTCTGTTGCAATTACAAATGGCACCGAGAAGCCCATATTCAGCAGATTTAAGCATAAGAGCATGGCAATTATGCCGATAATGGTCTGGACCAGGCCTTTTCTCTTCAGGCTGCCGAGCTTTGACCTGTAGGCATTTTTCAGAAGCTTTTCGTTTACGATTTTTTCTCCTTCCAGTTTATCCTTGAGCTGGCGCAGCTGTTGCTGCATTTCGTTGAGTATGTTATCTGTGTTTTCCATTTTAATGCATCTTTTTGAGTTGTTCTTTGATTCTGACAAGGCGGACAGAGACATTCTTGGTGCTGATTCCGACTATTTGGCCGATTTCTTCATAGCTGAGGTTTTCCAGCCACAGCAGAACGATTGCCCTGTCAAAAGGCCCGAGCTTGGAGATCCTCTCCCTCAGAAGGTTGGACTGGCGGCTGCCTTCGTCGTTGTCTTCAAAGAGGTTGATGTTCATACTCAGCTGCTCCTTTTTCGGCAGGCGCTTTTTCTTTCGGTCTGAAGAAATGCAGGTGTTCAGGCTCACTTTCCAAATCCAGGAGTTCAGGCTGCTTTCGCCCCGGAAAGTTCCGGATCCTTTCCAAAGGTTTATCAGGATCTCCTGGAAGAGGTCTGCGACCTCCTGAGTGTCCTGCGAGAACATATAGCAGACGGTGTAAATCGTCCCCTTATGTTCTCTGACCATCTTTTCGAATTCTTTTTCTGTCATTGTCTGTCTTGTTTGTTTGCCCATTAGACGCAGAACCTAACGGAAAACTACACTTTTTTGTTGACAGCGGTAAGGAAATGCTCCAGTTCCTTGTTTTTCAGCAAGGCTTCCCTGAGCCTCTCTGGAAAATTGTCTGCAAATTTTTCTACAGTGCAGCCTTTCCAGAAATCATTTGGAAGCTCTCTTTCATATGTTCCGCCGCCATTGTTGCCGGCTGAAATTCCCACGCTGAATACATCATATTTGATATTGGCCTTTCCGTCCGGGAAGAATTGGAGCGTTATGAAAGTGTTTTCGCAATGTTCTTCATTGCAGTCTATGGCTAGGAGAATGTCTGCCTGAAGGAATTTCAAGCCGTTCTCCTTGGCAAAAGACTCGGCGTAGGTGTTATATTCTCCGCGGATCAGAACATTGTTCTTTGAAAGAAGCTTTTTCAGCTGAGGTGTCATTTCTATCTTTGTGACCGAACGGCTTATGATTAGAGCATTTAGATTCTTGAATGATTCCAGAAATCCTGCTTTTACCTCTGTAATGCCTTTGGTAAGGCTTATGTAGCTGTGTTCCTTTGTCCAGTCTTTGTCTGCCAGCGGATAAACATCCGTGTCTTCTTTGCAGACAGGCCCTTCTTTATCTATTTCAACTTCAAGCGGACCGCCGTAAGTGTAGCTGAACGTTACAGCCTCGTTATGGTTTGAAAAATACATAATCCAAAAGTTCTTCTATGCTTTTGTAAAGATACGGCTATTTGTGGATTATAATGCCATTTGCGGCGAATATAGTATCTTTGATTGTTATGAAGAAGATACTGATACTTTTTTGGGGAATATTCCTTTCCTCGTCTTTTTTGCTGAACGCTCAGCAGTACAACGTGTTAGAAGAAGTAAAGGCTGATGCCCGCAAGGCCCGTGGAATGGAAGGCCCGCACCGTCTGGATGAATTCGGAACTTTGAGCAAGACTCCTGCTGGCTACAAGCCTTTCTACATTAGTCATTACGGCCGCCACGGATCTCGCTATGCCTGGAACCCGAAGACTTACACTCTTCTCCGCGATGTATTCTCCAAGGCTAAAGAGGAAAATGTGCTTACACCATACGGAAAGGAGTTTGTCAGGAAGTACGAGGCTTTCTATATGAATCCGTACATTAACACCGGAGACCTGGTTCCGCTGGGATTTGACCAGCACCAGGCTATAGGAACGTTCGTTTACGAGCAGTTTCCGAAGGTGTTCAAGGGAAGAAAGAAGGTAGATGCCATCTCCTCTACCAGCCAGAGATGCATCGTGAGTATGGGAGCCTTCACCCTGGGGCTTAAGACCTGCAATCCAAAGCTTACAATGCGCCTAAGGTCAGACCATACTGGAATGTGCATCATAGCTCCTCCAAGTGCTCCTAAAACCCTGATCAGGCGTTTCAAGACAGATGACAGGAAAGCGGAACTGGAGGGCTATACAGATTTCTTCAAGAGGGTTTCCGGCTATCAGGATGTTCTGGACAAGCTGTTCACAGACAGCAAGTTCCTCGATGGTTTTGAGGATGGCCCTACTGGTTTTGTGAGCGAACTGTGGCAGCTGATCTGCGGATACCACAACTATGAGAGCGAGCCGCTTTTTGATGACCTTCTCTCTGAGGAACAGGTCTTGAAGTTCTGGGAAGCTGACAACTATTTTTCTTTCTTCACCGATATTAAAGCCCGCTATGGCGTGATTCCTCTGCTGGAAGACATAATTGCCAAGGCTGAGACTTCTTTCAGTGATCCGAACCAGGCCGCGCACCTGAGATTTGGCCACGACTACATCGTTGAAGCCCTGGCTACTCTCCTGAACATAAACAATATGGGCACAGTTCCATCTAAGTCTGAAGAAGCCAAGTACTGGTTCCAGAACTATAACATTCCAATGGCGGCCACAATCTTGTTTGTGTTCTACAAGAACAAGAAAAACGACATTCTCTTCAAGGTTGTGTTCAACGAGAACGATGCTACCTTGGGATATCTGACACCAGTCCAGGGCAACTTCTACCGCTGGAGCGATTTCCGCGCCTGGGCGGACAAGATGATGGCGGATCATCCGCAGATCTAGCTTTTGACGGCTTTCTTTTTCCTTAGCGCTAAAGCGGCAAGAATAACAGCCAATACGCCCGCAGATGCTATAAGGAAGGGTTTGGCCAGACTGTTCTTTGACTGTTCCTTGTCCAGTTCCTCAAACGGATCTTCAGGGGTCAGATACTTGTTGTCTGCAATCAGACTCAGGGTGTATTGCAGAATTATGTCTGTATTTCCGTCTTGTCCTCCATATATTTCGTTGTATGTCAACGGAACAGGATAATCGGGAAGCAGTCCGCGTCCCTTAGGCAGCCGGTCGCACACTGTGGTGTCGAATACCAGCTGCACTAGCGGAATACGAATTGTCTGGAGCGAGTTAGGCAGGCGGATGTCTGCGAACTTGAGGGCTGTCATGCTATGATAGGTGCTGCCAGTTTCCCTTCCGACGCATACCCCTCGCCTGTTTCTAACCAGAATGGCAGGGAAAAGCATTGCGGCAGACTTGGAGTATGAATTAGTCAGGACATACACTTTCCCGCTGTAATGCACTTTAGGATCAGGCATTACGACGGCGCAGGTCTGGAGAGAATCTCTAAGGTAATATCCGTTTTCTCCCTCTTCATATTCAGGGAAAACATCGGCATCGGGAGAATAGTTCAGACTGTATTTTAAGGTGGCGAACAGGCCTTTCTTGTTTACGCGGTTATAGCCGCCTTTCTGCCTGTTCATTGGGCTTTCGGCAAAATAAGACAGCAACTGCATAAGGACTTCGTTGTGACCGCCTCCGTTATTCCTTACATCCACTATCAGATTGGCGGCTTTGCACGTGTCAAGAAAATCACGTACTGCTTCAACCTGCTGAGTAAGCATCTCAAAGGTTTTCAGCCCTAGATAATAGGTGGAGTCATTTAGTTTCCGGGTTTCAAAGACATTATTGTCGCCTTTGTAGATATTGGCCATCATCCATTGTCTGATACGGTTTACGTTATCGTTGAAGACTATGATATTGGGATTATTGCAGTAAGGAACGGTTGCCTTTGTTCCGTCTGAAAATGTCAGTTCCTGAGCAGATCCTTTCTTTGCGCCGGGATTGACAAGAGCTCCGTATCCTCCCAGCATCACTTTCTGCTCCTGCAGGGCGCTTTCCACCTTTCCGTCGTAACCGCTGATAAACATATCGGCTTTTTTAGCATACTCACTGACAGGAACGCCGTCTATGCTGGTTACAACCTTGCCGTTCAATTGCATGAACTCCTTGGGTGTCATCAATACCCGGGCTGTATCATCGCAGTAAACAAGATATGCTTCCGGTAGCCAAGACTCCCTTGGCGAAGTCTTTACAGGATCGGGATACATATAGATATGACTGTCGGGAACCTTGTTGAGGATCTTGCGCAAAACAATCCTGAAATCATAAGCAGGATCAATCTCGCCTGTTAAGGACATTTTTACAGAGTCTACGAACGCCCTGAACTCTTTTTCAGGAATTTTTTCCTCAAGGGAAGGGTATAATTCGCAAAAAGCCTCTTTTAGTACATCCAAATCTTCCCGAATTTTCTCCGCTGACATCATTTTGTCTCTCGACAGGGCTTTGGCCTCTACGAATGTGGTCTTAAGTCCGAATGGAGTCATCGGATCGACAGATTTGTTGTCCCGGTTTGAAATCGAGAGCATTATGGAGCGCTCCGGGATAGCCTTATAGGAATAGCCAATAACCCCTAAAGTGTCTCCAGCGGAAATCTTTTGTCCGGTATTGAAAACCCGGTTGCCCAGTATCCCCGAGATATGGACCTTTCTTCCATCTGCCATCAGGATGGTAATAGTACCTGAATAATACTTCCTGTTTGTTCCTTTGCCAAAGTCAAAACTTTTTGTTTTTTGGTCAAAAGTTTCTCCAGGGCTCAGACTTTTGCCCCAGGAATAGCTTAAAGACTCCATATAATCAATGCCGAGGTTCTGTATGATTCCGTCAGCAGGGCTGATTATAATGTCACCCTCTTTGCCGCCAATGAAGAGTTCTCCATAGCTAAGTTCATTCCCGACATAACTCTGTGGTTTGCAGATAATGTCGTCACCGGCAGATTTTCCGGCAACAGGCCAGGTCAATTGCTGGGCATTCCCGATTGTGCTTAAAGACAACAGTACAATCAGGAGCAAGGAAAAATTGTAAGATTTCATAGTGGGCTGTTATCTTTATTGGTGTAAAGATAACAATTAAAACATAGTCCAGGCGGCTTTCTGGGCTCTCTGGCTGTTGATGGCATTCATCTTGCCGAAGTTCCACTTTACGCCGAAGAGTATGTAGCGGCACAAGTCTATCCTGTAGGTATCTTCCTCATAATTGGCTGTTACTGTGTGGAACAGGTTGCGCCTCTGATTAAATATGTCGTTGACCTTTACGCTCAGGTTGAAGGCTCCAATATTTTTGGAGATTTCTACGCGCCAATTCCATTGAGGTTTGTCATAGCCTTTTGCGTAACCGTTGTAAAAATGGTACCCGAAGTATGATGATATTTCAAATTGGTGCGGTGTGGTGTATGAGCCTTCAAGGCTGATGTTGGTACTGGTGGTATTCCTGTTCGTGCTCTTGTTCAAAGAATATCGCGATATAACTTTGTTTACACCAGCTCTCAAGATGAAGAAATAATTCTTTTGGTTGTATTTGAGGCTGGAGTTGATATAAGGAGAAAACTCTCTGGTAGTGCTTTCTTTGAATCCGCTCAGCCCGTCATAGAAGCGGTTGCCTTTGCTGTCGCCCCAGAAATCAGCCATGAACGCGTCATAGTCAAAGTTATCTTTGTCTATTGCCGGCAGTGTTCCGGTCGACTGATAACTGGTATAAGATGAGTATTTGAGGGTCAAGCCTAAAGAGAGGGTCCATATCTTCTTGGAGTCCAGCGGAGTGGTGTAGCCAGCCATTATGAATCCTGAAACGGAAGGCTTCTTGGAATTGACCGGGATGGAATACATCACTCCTTCTGAATCATACCATAGCGCATTGCTGATAGGTCTGTTGGTTAAGCTGCCGTTGACGTAAAGACTGAGATTGGTAAACTTCTGGCGGTCGTTCCTGTTCCAGTTTATGCCGAAGTTGGTGTATGAATATTGTCTCAGATAGATGTTGCCAAGGCTCAGACGAGACAGATTGCTTATGTTCAGGACAGGAAGCATACGGCTGCCGTTAGGTTTCTGGCTGGAGCCTGAAATGTTGATGTTGAAACGGTTCGGTCCTTTTAAAAGCTGGAGCCTCAGGGTAGGGGCCACATACCAGTTCCACTCTCCTTTGCCGGTGGTGTCGTTCACGTTGTAAGATCTGGAAACCAGCTCGTTGAGAGTTCCGTTTGCAGTGGCTCCCAGCGTAATCCAACTCTGCTTGGCGAATTTGTACTGGGCCGTAACATCATATTCCTGGTTGACGTGGTGAGTCTTGCTCTCCGATGAATAGTAGCTGTTCAGTCCGCCTGCATCAAAAGCATCTCTGGTACTTTCTGATTCCGTCAGGCTGAGGTTTGCGGTTGCAGCCATGATAAGTTTTGCGGAAACCGGTTCAGTATATCTTATCAAGCCGAGTGCACCGTGGGAGGAAGACTTTGAGTCGTAACGCATAGTACGCTCTTCTTCACCAGCAGCAGTCTTGAGTACGGACTGCTCGTTGCTCACTCCGTCTGAATTGGAGTAACTTCCGTTGACGCTGAAGTGTATGAGCCTGCCTTTCTTGCCTCCCAGGTCTGTGAAGGTAATGGCTCCGTGGATGTTTCCGGATCTACTGTCGGAATTGTTTTGTGAGTGGTTTTCCGATTTGTTGACAAGTAGTTCTTCTCTGGAAGTCTCCGATGAGCCTTCGCTGCGAGAAAGACTCTTTTTATAAGTGAAGCGTGGAAAAAAGGAGAACAGAATCTTGCCTTTCTCCTTCTTCATTTCATAATTTGCACTCACTCCGTTGTCAAAAGACCTTCCGGATTTTCTGGATTCCGTAAACAAGTTGCCGTTTTCCTGGAATGTTGTCCTGTAGCTTTGAGAGCCGGTCTCGTTGTCGGTATACTTGTAGTTGGCGGAAAGAGTGGTCTCCACGTCTTTTATCCTGGAGGTGTTGACGTTCAGGCCCAGCTGTGCAGCTGAAGTAAGCCCGGGTTCAAAACTGCTGACCACGTCTTCTCCTCCCCTTACAACCATCGCGACCCCACCATCTGCCACATTCATTCCGTTGGCAAGGAAGGTAACCTGGTCTTTCTTGTTGTATGCAGCAACAAGGGCGCTGGCATTGTACAGTGCTCCGCGATTCTCTCTGAGAGGCTCGTCTTTTTTCTTGCCCTCTAAGGTAGTTCCGCCCTTAATGGATACGTTGCCGAACCATCCCTCTTCAAACTCTTTCTTCAGACCTACGTCCAAGATTTTCTCTCTGGTACCATCCTGGATGCCTGTGGTTCTTGTAGTCTGGGATTCTCTGTCTATAACGCGGATCTTGTCAACTATTGCCGCAGGCAGGTTGTTAAGAGCCGTGCTCTGGTCGTCGAAGAAGAAGGTGCGCCCTCCAACGGTTAGCTTGTCAATGGCTTCTCCGTTGAACTTCACCTTGCCATCGTCTGTAATTTCCATTCCCGGCATTCTCTTGATCAGATCCCTGAGCATTCCATTGGCTCCCACCCTGAAGGAAGCGGCGTTGAATTCAATCGTGTCTTGCTTCATCACGATAGGGTTGCCCACATCGGAAACAGTAATGGCCGAAAGATAATTCTCGTCCAGCTTGAGTTTGACTGTCCCCAGGTCCACCCTCTCTTCCCTGAAATACTTCTCCTTGGAGTAATGCTTGTAGCCCATCATTTCTATATGGAACACATAGTTTCCGTAAGGCACGTCTTTAAGCGTTGCAACTCCGGCAGTGTCTGATATTATGAAATTGGTGATGGTCGTGTCCTTGGCCGGCACAACATAAACTGATGCAAATGAGATAGGTTCGTTAGTCAGAGAATCAACGATTTTCACCTTTATGCTGCTCATCCTGCCGGCAAACATTGCATCGTTGATAACGAAAACCTGCGCCCTGGCCGACAAGGCGAAACATAAAAACAGCAATATGCTCCAGATATATTTTCTCATCAGAATTCTTTCTTGGTTTTAGACAAAGGTAATGCTATTGTGTGAATTACGCAAACAAAAAAAAATCAGGCGTTTGTGTGCGGAAAGCCAGCATGCTTCACTTGTTTTTTGAGCCTTTGGTATTTATGACAACAACTGTAAATCCCTTTCCGTACTTTAGCTGCTCAGGCGAACCTTCCTTATAAAACGCTATTCTTTTTATCTCTGAAGGCTTTAAGCCTTTGAGAGCACTGACATCATTATAAAGCTTTCCGTCAACGACATACTTTATTTTTTGGTCAGGCACATTGCTTATGATGCTGAATACTGCGGTTTTTGATGTATCTATGAAACCGGAATGCTTTATCACCACCATAGGTTCGCCTGGATTGTCAGGATCTACAACGCTCATTGAGATTAAATTAGCAGAGTCGCGGCCATTATAAGTTAATTTATAGTCATCAGCTTTAATCTTAGTGTTGCCTCCATATTGTGCAATATGATATTTGCTAGGCTCGGAATTGGTGGTAATGATATGTAAAATTGTTGCTTCTTTTCCTGTACCTATGGTTTGGATTATGTAATTCTTAATGAACTTGCCCTTAAGCTGTTGCCCTGAGAAATTGTTAACAACTTCCGAGTCTATTATGTAAATGGTTTTCTGTCCGTAGGCAGCAAAACCCATCAGGCAGAAACCGAGGGCTAAAAGCATTGTATAGAGTCTTGTTTTCATAATCTTTGGTTTTATTGTTTTAATCTATTACTGGTTCAGGCTGAGAAGGGAATAGGTTTTTCCATCTTCCTCAGCGATAAGGATATAGGATGCCGTCTCTCCGTCTGGGAAGTAGGCTGTCATCACATACCCTCCCTCAATCGGGCGGAATTCGCATTTGTCAGCATCTTCCAGGCTCAGCTGGGAAAGCAGATGGATATGCTGAATCTGCTGGATCAGATCCGTGTTGTCCTCTGGCTGAGGAGAGGCAGGTTTGAGGAGCAGGAACAACAGTATTACGGCCGCTGCCGCCATCGCTGAGGAAACGGCCCAGACAAGGCCTTTCCTTCTGCCTGATTTGCTGACAATCCTGTCAAACTCTTCCTCCGCGATGCGGTCATCCTCTGATGAGTCTGAGGCTGCGGAGTCTTTCAGGCAGAGCAGCATTGCCTCGATCTTTTCTTCCTCCTCGTTCTGCGGCGGAGTCTGGCGGAAAGATTCTGCCAGCATAATCTCCTCTTCTACTGAAGTCTCAGCATTCAGATAGCGTTGTATGAGTTCTTTGCGGTTCATTTATTTTGATTTTTGCATTATCGTTGATTAAGTGCTTCAAGCATCTGCTTTCGGGCTGCTGAAATGGAGGTCTTGACGCTGCCCTTGCTACGGCCCGTGGCGGCTGCAATCTCATCCAGGTTCATCCCGTCTGCCTTCATCTTCAAAAGTTTGCGGGTTCCGGCGGAAAAACCTTCCAGTATCTTTACAGCCCTCTTTTGATATTCGCTTTCTTCAATCTTTGCGGATGCGTTGTCTGCTGCGTTAAAGGCTTTTTCTGGAAGTTTGTCTGAAGCAGGATTATTTGCCTTGAAAGCCTTTGTCGCAATAACCTTTCTGGACTTTCTCCATTCCGAAATGCAGGCGTTCTTTGTTGCCGTAACAGCCCAGGCTTCTATGTTTTGGATAGGGGAGCCGCCTTTGAGAGAAGACCACAGGCGGAGCAGGACATCCTGAGCAATGTCTTCAGGATCTGCCCCCAGGGCAGAAGCCCTGCAGAATTTCCTGGCAAGGGCAACAACCTTAGGCCTTACATCGCTGAGCTCAATTTCAAAGGTTTTCTCCATATCCACTTATATAGACGCAGAAAACACTTAAAGTTAAGATATCATCATAAACCGTTTTTGAGAAACTCTCTAAGACTTAAGTGAAAGATTCCTTCGTCATCGTTCCGTGTAACCAGAGGTGTCATGGAAATCACGTATTTAGGATAATTGTCAGATATAGCCTTTAGAGTACCGAATTCCCTCTGGCGAGTCTCGTCGTTGCCAATTATGTAAGAAGCCTGGATATATACCCTCCGCTTATCTTTGACGCACACGAAATCCACTTCTCCTGCCAGCAAATGCCCTACATTCACTTTGTATCCATCATGAATGAGCTGGTGGTAGATGATGTTTTCAATGACTTTCTCTATATCCTTGTCCCGAACAGTTTCAACACAGGAATTACGGATACCGTTATCCTCGAAGTAGAACTTGTCGTTGGACTGCAAGAGCTTTTTTCCACGGATATCGAAACGGGGAACTTTGGTTACAATGTATGCGTCGCAAAGGTATTTCAAGTATTTAAGGACGAGCTCTATGGATACTGGGTTATTCTGTCCCTTCAAATAGTTAGAAATACTGGTGCCAGATACCGGTTTTCCTGTACTGTCGGCAAGGAAACGGACCAGATTGTACAGAAATGGCACATTCCTGATTTTGTGCTTCAAGATAATGTCTTTGACAAGAGCCGTGTTCAGTACATCTTGGGCATAAGAATAAACCTCGTTCTCATCGCGGATGTCATACTTGACAAGTCCGGGAAGACCTCCGGAATTGATATAGAGGGAAAGAGCATCATCTCCTTCCTCCAATCTATGGAAGCGGATGAAATCCTTGTATGTCAGGGCTTGAATGTATACCTCGTGATATCTGGCACCTAGAAGTGTGGACAGGTCACTAGATAGAGTCTCTGCATTGCTGCCTGTAATAACCAGGTCTGTTTGCGGTTCCGTTCTCCAGTGACGGACACTCTTTTCAAAAGAGTCTATCTCTTGGATTTCATCAATGAGGATATAGTTTTGTTTGTCAGGGACGTATCTTTCTTCTAAATACTTGTTTAAGTCTTTGTATGTGACAATATCATCCCACTCCTTCTTTTCCTTATTGATGTAAATGACGTTATTGTTTTTAGAAGCTGAAAGCAAATCCCTCAGAGACATCAATACATAACTCTTTCCCACACGACGTTGGCCGGTGAGTACTATGATGGTTTCTTTTCCGAAAAAATGCTGTACCTGTTGAAGGTACTCAGGTCTTTGTATTATTTCCATAGAACAAAATTACAAGTTTCCTCTTATATAACCAAGAAAATTTAAAAATATTTCAATTTCCTAAGATATATATGATAAAATTAACGGTTGTTCCGAAAATAAAAGAGGCTTGCTTTAAACTATTGTTAAAGAAAAGCCTCTAGAAGTGGAGCATAGGGGAGTCGGACCCCTGACCTTTTGAATGCCATTCAAACGCTCTGCCAACTGAGCTAATGCCCCATCGGGACTGCAAATGTAGAAAAAAATGATTAAAATTGCGTTATACAAACTTTTTAATTCAATAGACTCATTATGCAAAGGTTATCTTTTCTGATTGTTGCTCTGATTTCTGCAATAGTTGTTTCCTGTACAGACAAACAGGAAGAAACATATACAATCAAAGGACAAGTTTCTGATTCTCTCGCGTCTTTAGATGGCGTGAAAGTTTTGCTTCTGAAGGATTCAGGCGGCACAGACACTGCTTTCTTGGATAACGGGAAGTTTGTTTTCACTGGAATGGCAGACAAGATGGCCCAGGGCGCTGTTTTTGTCTCTACTCCGCAGAATCCAATGCCTGACTTTGAAACTGAAAGCATTATGCCATCTTTCTTCGTGCCGGTTGTACTGGAGGAGGGTGAAACAGAGGTTTTCATCGGCGACAATGTCAGTATTAAGAGAGGAGAGCTTTCTTCTCGGTTCTATGCTTTGCAAAAAGAGCTTCTGTTTGAACAGATTACAGCCGACGGTCTTGCAGGGGCGGAATCCGATCCTGCAAAGATTGAGCAGATATACAAGGATATGACGGAGAAGATTCCCGTTATCTGCAAGAAGTACTATGAAGGCAATGCCGATAACACAGTAGGCGCATTGGCCTTTCATATGATGCTCCAGTGGCTTTCCGCAGATGAGTTGAAGAAGTATTGGGATATGGCTTCTGACAAGGTGAGGATGGAATTGAAGGATGAAGTTTCTTTGCTGCTGGCAGAGAAAGGACTGGAGCTGGATGAGAACAACCAGATGGTGGAGAAGACTTCCGGCAATACAGCCATAGGGCAGAAGTTTACAGACTTTGACGTAAAGACCGTGGAGACTCAGGAAATAGGCCGCCTTTCAGATTACGTGGGGAAAGGAAACTATGTGCTGGTTGATTTCTGGGCTTTCTGGTGCGGCCCGTGCATAGGCGAAATGCCGAATCTGGCCAATATTTACAAGAAGTACAAAGGCAAGAATTTTAACCTCGTAAGCATCAGCGTAGATGACAGCCTGGAGGAAACAAAGGCTGCCATCAAGAACAACAATATGGCCTGGACACAGCTAATGTCAGATGCAAAAGCCATAGATGAAGATTACGGAATCAGTTTCATCCCGTATATGATACTGTTCGGACCAGACGGAACAATTCTGGAGAAGAATCTCCGCAAGGATGAAATCGGCAAGGCCCTGGAAAAGTACCTCAAGTAAAACGCAGGCTTACCATCTGTTCCAGGCGTCGTGAGCCTCCTGGGCAGATGAGTAGTAGCCGCCTATCTGACGGAAATCCTGAGCTATAAGGGCATATTTCCCTTCCTTTACTTTGATTACATAGTAGCGTCCGCGGCTGCTGGTGAAAGCTTGTATTTCATCCATATAGTTTGAATTCCATCCTCCCTTGTCAAAGTATATGCTCTGGCCTTTCCAGTTGTACAAAGTGGAGAAGTCTTTGGAGCGGGCAATTATGGCATCGTCGAAGTATTCAAGCTCTTCTCCGTTGGCGATTTTTTTTCCGGTATCGTCGTAAATGAAGATTTCTTTGTCCAGTTTTCTGGTAGGGTCCTGAGAGTGAGCGATGATACGGTGCCCATCCACTTTCATCGGAAGAACTTTTATATTGTAACCGGCGTCGATGTATTTTCCGAAGACATTTCCAACTTTCTTATATCCTTCCGAATACTCTCTCACGATGATTTCTCCTTCGCCTTCAAAACGGATATCCTTGAGATACACGGTGTTGCCCTTAAGGTCCTTGTCTTCGTTTTCTGCCTCATATGCCCGATATTTCCCGGAATCCTTGTCATACAACAGTGTCATCCACAGGATGTGTCCGTCTGGTTGGCGTTTTCCAAGTACTACAACGCCCTTCGGAGTATTGGTGTAACGCTCAAGGTCATAATCTGCGAAGACTCCCCAGCCGCCTTTCTGCGCTCTGCGGAAGTCATTCATATCTACCTTTCCCCACGGATGCTCTCCTTCTATGCTTTGGAGCTTGTCATAGACGATTTTGTGCTCGTTTATGCCTGAATACTCGGCAACGCGAGTCATAACCGGACGGTCCATTATAGGTTTTCCCACGGATGGTTTCGGCTTCTCAGGCGCAGGGGTATAGTCCTTCAGGCTTGTGCTGGTGTTGGTTGATGTATTAGTTGGTTTGGATGCTAGGTTAGTTGAGGAAGCTGGCTTTGCTCCGCCCGAATTGCGGATTGATGCGAGCAGGGCTTTTCCTCCGCTGCTATTGAGTTTCATCATAACGATGTTGTCCCTCATTCGGATAGCATCCCACTTTTTGCCTTGTTCGGAATACTCTTTATACCATTTATAGCTTTTGCCTATGGTGCAATCGGCTTGGTGTGAATGGTTGTTTTTGGCTCCGCAATATGTACAAGAACCTAGGAGGATTTCCCAGTACTCCCTGTTGGTGAGCGGTTTGCCATCTACATCCTTAAAGGAGTCGCTGTCTGTATAAGGCTCGTCTCCCCTGGATGATCTGGAAGAAGTTGAAGTAGAAGAGGTATTGGAAGAAGATGATTCTTCTTCATTCACATAGTACTTACAGGTGCTTTTGTGCTTGACGTTCGGAATCAGCTTGCCGTTTTTGGTCATTTGTACTCCGCAATGTGCGCAGGCGGCTTCTGGGACAGGGGGAATCTGGGCGTAAGATGCGCTTGCGGCAAATCCCAGGGCAATTATAAGAACAAGGAAACGTTTCATAATGAATCTATGAGTTGATAATGTTTATCGGTTACTTTTTGCAAATAAGCAGTTACAAATAGGATACCACAGCTATTATAAGTATGATGAAGGCGACAATAGCAATGAGCAAAGCAATCCAGCCCTTGTTGCCGCGCGGCTTCTTGGGCTCGAACTGATACTCGTACCAGATTCTCTGCTGCTCCATCTGCTGGGCCATATTATGCAGATTCTGGTTATTCAGATCATCCTGCTGATAGTTGTCTTCCATAAGGCTATTTCTGAGGGGTTATGTAGCGGTCGCCGGTATGAGTCTTTACTGCCTCAATGAAGGCTGGAGCATAGGCAGGGGAGGTATGCCTTCCGGGAGCAAGCTCTCCGTCCTTGGAAGGAAGCATAATCTGGTCGTTATGCTTGACAATGATAAGCTTAGCCAGCTTGTCCCAGCGCTTCATCATCTTGTCTGTGTACTGCTCGGTTTTGCGGGTGAGGAAATCGCTGAGCTCACTAGGAGTCATCTTGGCAGCGGCTTCCTCAACCTTCTTCTGGTCTTGCTCGTAGTAGTCTTCCAGTTCTGTCTGGGCCTGCTTGAGGTCGGGATAGAGGGCGCTCCATCTAGGATAAACCATATTGGCAACAAAATTGTTCATCCAGAAGGCGCTGCCGGTGGAGAATTCGCGGATGTTGTTGTTCTCTCTGCGGAACGGCTCAGGAATGCGGTTAATGCCGCAGTAAACAGGAACGTAGGCTACCATTGTGGCATCGTCGAGGTTGAAGTATGTGATTCCGCCAAGGGCGTCCGGCAGCCAGTCTCTCATCTGGCAGACCATTGTCATTCCGCTCTGCTGGCAGCCGATAGGCCTTTCTCGGAACATCTTGGTGGAGTCTGCGCTCACGAAGTTCACTGGCTGGTTGCGGTATGGAGAGCCCCACGGGCCGGCGCTAACGTCTGCCGTCATATCCAGGGCGGTTCCCTCGTAATGGTCTCTCATATCGTTCATTATGTCTCTTACGCTTACTGGCTTGTCAGGCTTGATCCACAGAGGAAGATGGTCGCAGACTTCAAGCTTTCCGTTTATGAACGGCAGGTAGGAGTCCATTTCCGCCTTGTCGTAATGGTGGCGGAAGAAGCTCCATACACGAGCCTCGCAGTAGCGGATCTTGCTGAAATCCATCGGCTGGTAGGCGTCTCTGAAACTGAAGTCCTTGTCCTCTCCGCTGTAGTATCCCATCTCGCGGGCAAAGGAAATAATGTCTGAAGAATACATGCACTCTCCTTCCACTATGCAGAATCCCAGCTTCTTGTCTGCCTTCTTGGCCTGCGGGAACTGCATTATGCGGCTGGAGTTGGCGTATGCGGTTATGCAGTCATCGGGGAGCCTCATAGCAATCCAGATGGCTCCCTTGCGGCCTTTGCCCTTGCCTATGATTTCCATTATCCAGGCCTCGTTCTTGTCGCATACGGCAAAGGATTCTCCGGTGGAGTTGTAGCCGTATTCGGTGACAAGCTGGTGGATTATCTCAATGGCCTGCCTTGCAGTGGAGGCTCTCTGGAGAGTAACGTTCATCAGGGAAAAATAATCGAAAAATCCTTCCGGGTTGCGGAGCTCTTTTCTTCCGTCCCAAGTTGTTTCAACGATGGATACCTGATGGTCGTTCATCAGACCCACAACTCCAAATGTATAAGGTACTTGCTTAACCAGCCTCTGCCCGGCCTGAGGACCCCAGCCTCTGATGTTGATCATTTCATCCGGGTAATGCATTCCCGGCATTGAGTAAGAAAGGGCGGCAGCAAAGCCGAAGCCGTCGCAGTTGTAAGTACAGATTACGCTTCCGTCAGTTGAAGCTTTTTTTCCTACAATCAGGTTGGTGCAGGCGTCCGTATGGTTTGGCTGCATCAGCAGCATAGCGCTTAGAAAAATGGCAAATAGGCGTTTCATAAATATTAGTGTTTTTTGTTTTTTATTCAGAATTGTTTTTTATCGCGATATAAATATAAGGAAAAACAGATTATTGTCTTAACTTTACAGCAAACAAATCTGTTATCTAATGCAAATAGTTGAAGGAATATGGCATTTGAGATTCTGAAAGACCGCATCCTCAAAGACGGCAAATGCTTTGACGGCGGAGTGCTGAAAGTAGACCGCTTCATCAACCATCAGATGGATCCTCGTCTGATGGATCAGATTTCCAAGGAATTCATCCGCCGCTTTGCAGACCTGAAAATCAACAAGATAATTACGGTTGAGGCTTCCGGAATAGCTCCTGCCGTGATGCTTGGCTATCATATGGATCTTCCTGTTGTCTTTGCCAAGAAGCAGAAGCCTTCAACTATGGCCGATATGTATGTAGCTGAGGCAACTTCCTTTACCAAGAAGTGCGACTACACTATGATCATCAGCAAGGAGTTTCTGACCAAGGAAGACCATGTTCTATTCATCGATGATTTCCTTGCCTATGGCAGTACCGGAAAAGGGGCAATCGACCTCTGCCACCAGGCCTGCGCCACCATTGAGGGTATGGGCTTCATAATAGAAAAAGCCTTCCAGAACGGAAGGCAGATTCTTGAACAAGCCGGCATCACCCGCATAGAGTCTCTCGCCATCATTGAGTCCCTGGATGGCGGCCAGATCAGATTTGCCCGGTAATCCAGGATACGGCATCTTCCATAGGGGAGGCTGTCTTCACATCCGGCTGGATTGGGTCGTCGCAGAACTCTTCTCCGGTACGTGCAACATCACATCCGATCGTAAGCACCACAACAGATCCGTCCTGCATCTTGTAAGGCATGTTGCTGGATGCATAGCCAGCTGTCGCTGAGCCAAATACTCGAGCTTTCTTCAATCCTCTGAAGCATAGCAGAAGAGCCTCTGCAGAGCTGCCTGTTCCTTCATCGGTGAGTATTGCCACAGGGCATTCAATAGGGGATAACTGTTTCACTTCGGTACACATCAGAACATAGTCCAGAGAAATATTCATAGTGCTTTTCCGGTTCCTGAAGCTGATGATGTCGCCCTCCGGAATGAACCTGTGTACAGAAGAAATCATCGGATACATATCTCCGCCGCCGTTTCCTCTGAGGTCTATCACCACTCCTTGAATGTTATCTGGAACTGCATCTAACACGGTTTTGGCATATTTAAGGCCTTCGTCTCTATTGCCTCCAAACTGCGGCAGTTTCACCACCGCAATCTTGGCCCCGCAAGAATCTGTGATGCTTACCTGTGGCATTTCCCACTCGGAAGTCTTCTCCTGAACTTCAACTTCCGCTTCCTTCAGGAATGAATGCTTTCCTCCTGCAACTTTCAATGCCTCTTTAACAATGCTATGCGCTTCCTCCATCGTAAGGGGATCAGCCTCCAGCGCTTCTTTCCTGGCCTTCTCCCACTCATCTCCTACTGCATACAGGCCGTTCTTGTCCATAATTTTAACGGCTTTGCTCACATAACTTTTGCTGGCGTTCGTGCACGCTGCAACACAAACCACTGCCACTGCGGCACAAACAGCCAAAACCATTCTTTTCATATTTAATTGTTTAAGAATCAATTATTTTTATTCCGACATTTATTCCGACACAAATTTAGCGTTTATTCCGACATCCTATCTGGCCTCAGCGATAAACAAAACAGGCATCCGTTAGATGTCGGATGCCTGTGCTCTGTTTGTGCAATTATTGTATTAAATTGTCAATTAGAAATAAAGATCATATGGTGTTGCACCTGCATAATAAATGCGGAGAGAACGTCCATCTGTAAGAGTAATCTCAATATCAATCTTTCCCTCCTTGTCCAAAGCAAAAGCATAATTATAAAATCTTACAGCAGATACTTTTTCACACCCTCCATTATATTGCCCCTGAGTCAAAGGAATAGCCAACGTTCCGCTTAACCCAGAAACTCCCGTTGGCAGAGTTATTTCTATACGTTCTATAGACTTGCTCAGAGAAGAATACTCTTTCTCTGAATATTTCACACCAGTAATATATACGGTTTCTTTAACCTCATTCCATAATGGTCCCGTTTTAAATTTTTTCTCATAAATATGACAGCGGTTAGAATTTATATATGGTGTAGGAAATGCGCCTCCAACGAAAGCGGAACGGAGAGGAATTATAAGTTTTCCATCCAAATAAATACCACCGTTAGTTCCCTCTACCACTTCTTCTCCCGCTATTATATTTTCATCCACTGCTGTTGTATCTGCCTTTTCACAGGATGCAATGAGCAGAGCGGTGAGCATAAAAAGCATTGTAAATAGTAACTTTTTCATTGCTAAAAACCTTTAATTGCCACAAATATAGCAATCCCCCCCCCAAAAAAAAATATTTGAAAAAAATTGTAATAGAAGCAGGGCTCAGCGATTTAGATGAATATAAAACCGATGGGATAGAGTAGCGTCAGTCGTTAGGCTAAGGTTCAGCCTCTTTAATCTCAGATAACTCTCAATCTGCGATAATGGCACTTATCCTTTTCGAGCACTATTGTAGTGGTCCTATTTTCTGGGACCACTACAATTCTGCTCGGTGACTTTGTGGACAACCCTGCCAGCGGGCGCGTGATGGAGAAATGTGGTTTTGTCCCCAACTACGGCAACGTATACAGCAGCTCCATGGCGGAGTACTTATACCGAAAGTGATCGAGAAAAAAGAGTATCTTTGTATTCGTTATGGAAAAGAAAACCAAAAGAAGATTTGACTGGGGCAGTTTTTTTGTGACCGTCCTGGGTACTGCCATCGGCATAGCGCTCACCTTTATCGTAAGCGGAATACTGGAGCGCCGTAGCAAGGCGCAAGCCCAGCGGCTCACGGCCATCATGGTGATTCATGATATAGACAATTCCATTGATATCGTCAAAAAAATGAAGGAGGAAGAAGAGCGGAATGGCGAATTGCTGCGTTTCGCCCTGAAA
>JAEEQS010000006.1 GCA_016285455.1 Bacteroidales bacterium | reverse complement strand
ATGATACTGCTATACCAAGTGGGAAAGTGGGTAGCCGCCAACTTCAAAAGCCTTCAGAGCAAGCTCTGGAGGCTTTTTTTTGTTGGCGGCATGCCGCCCATTTTTTACGCCGCTAAAGCGGCGGAAAGCTCCCTCCGGTCGCGCCTTCGGCTTGATTACCTACCGCACGGTGATTTTTAGTATATTTGCGTATATGGGAAACAGGGAGAAAGAAATATACAAGGTAACGCTGGTGGGCGGCGTGGGGAATGTGGCGCTGCTGGCCTTCAAGTTTGTTGCCGGCATTCTAGGACATAGCTCGGCGATGATAGCCGATGCTGTGCACTCCCTTTCGGATTTCATAACAGATATTGTTGTGCTGGTGTTTGTAAACATCAGCGCCAAGCCGCAGGACGAGACTCACGACTACGGACACGGAAAGTACGAGACAGTAGCGTCTTTCCTGATTGGGCTTGCCCTTGCAGGAGCGGCTGCTGGAATCATTATTTCCGGAGGCGGAAAACTCTACGGCTGGATGAAAGGCCAGAGTCTGAAGGCTCCCGGTATGCTCGCTTTGTGGGCTGCCTTGGTTTCCATTGTAGTGAAGGAGGCTCTTTACCGCTATACTGCATACAAAGGCAGAAAGCTTGAGTCACAGGCCGTTGTGGCAAATGCCTGGCATCACCGCAGCGATGCCTTTTCTTCCATTGCAGCGGCAGCGGGTATTGCAGGAGCTATTTTTCTGGGCAGCAATTGGACAATTATGGATCCCATAGCTTCTATAATTGTTGGCATTATGCTGGTTGTGGTTGCTGTCAAGATTCTAAGGAAAAGCATCGGTGAACTTACAGACGAGTCTTTGCAGGAAAACACGGAGAAAGAGATACTTGATATAATTCAGTCTGTTCATGGGGTTTGCCAGCCGCACAACCTTAGAACCAGAAGGATGGGCGGGAGGATTTCTATAGAGGCTCATATCAGGATGGATGGGGGCATTTCTCTGGCAGAAGCTCACGACCTGACATCTGAAATTGAGATTAAACTTAAGGAGAAATTTGGGGCAGATACTCACGTGACTTTGCATATGGAGCCAAAATAATATTATCTTTGTAATACAGGCTAAAAGAAAATAAATGAATTAAATATGAAAAAACTTGTTTTGGTGATAAGTGTTTTGTTCTTGACTTTTGCTTCTGCAGAGGCTCAGGACAATTTGAATCTGCCAGGTTTTCACGACTTGTCTCTTTCAATGGGATATGGTTCAAATTTCCAGTTTATGGATAGTTATACCAAGGTAATAAGTGGCTACCCGAGCTATGAGGCAAAGAATTTCAAGTTCTTTCCTACAGTTACTGCAGAATACGGATACAGGGTAAGCGACAAATTAGCCGTTGGAGCTCTGCTTTCTTTTGATGTGGCGGATTCCAAGATTCTAAATGAAGGAGACTACAACGATACCAAGGCAAGAGATTATTGGTATTCACTTATGCCTCAAGCCAGATATTACTGGCATTCAGACAGAAAGAAGAATCTTTATTCCAAAGTGGCTATAGGACTAAATGCCAGAAGAAACAAATACAAGAATGCAAACGGCATTATTGAGAAGTTCAAAGACTTCAACGTTGCTTGGCAAGTTTCTGCAATAGGATTCGAATACGGAGAGGTTGTGTGCGGATTTGCCGAAGCGGGTTTTGGAGCTCAGGGTTTCATAACCGCTGGAGTGCGAGTGAAGTTTGCGTTCTAATGTTTAAAGCACTGCTTTTGCGGTGCTTTTTTTGTCAATTAAAATAACGATGATATGAAACGATTTTTATTTTTCTCGGCGATTTTAGTCTGTGCCGCATTCTGGGCAGCGTCTTGCGATGAAAACTCAGATGTTCCGGTAACAGGCGTTACTCTTTCCAAGAGTACAGTGTCTATTGTAAAGGGGACAAGCACGACCCTTACAGCAACTGTATTGCCTTCCAATGCTTCCAACCAGGCTGTTATTTGGTATACTACAGATCCTTCTGTAGTTACTGTAGAAGACGGCAAGGTTAATGGCGTTAGCGTTGGAGGCGCTTACGTAATGGTCTTTACGGCAGAAGGCGCCAAAAAGGCTGAGTGCAAGGTCTTTGTGACTCCGGATTTTATCAAGGTCAAATCCGTAAAGCTAGACAAGCCAAGCCTTGAGCTTGTGGAAGAGGAAACTGCAACCCTGACTGCCACAATTGAACCTGACAACGCTACGGACCAGACCGTGACTTGGAGCTCCAGCAACCCTTCAGTTGCAACGGTAGCCGACGGAACGGTTACTGCGGTTGCAGCCGGAGAGGCAAAAATCACTGTTACCACCAATAACGGCGGCTTTACAGCCAGCTGCAATGTAACTGTTGAGCCAAAGGTTATCCACGTTACAAGTGTTACCCTGCTTGAGGTTTCTGCTGAAGGGTACGTAGGACAAACAATAGATCTTCATGCTGTTGTATCTCCTGGTGATGCTACGGACAAGTCCATTACTTGGGAAAGCAGCGCACCTGATATTGCTTCTGTAGAAGCCACCAATGAAACTGATGCAACAGTTAATCTTCTTGCGGAAGGAGAAGTAACGATTACAGTTAAGAGTGTGGACGGGGAACACACTGATACCTGCCCGATTACAATTAAGCCAAAGCCGGGTGTTGAATTTCGCAAGATCTCTCTGGTGAAACGTCCTGATATGCTGGAGCCTAAGAGCGACTTCTCAATGTTTTGGGCAAATAACGAGCTTGTGGTTGCCGGAGGTCATACTACAGGGTTCAAGATTTCAAAAGAAGCCGAGTACTATACCAACGACGGCGTATGGCACAGCATGACAATGAATTATGCTCACGACTTCCCGTTCGGCCTTATGCTGTCAGACGGCAAGTTTATGATAGGCGGCGGTGCCAGCAGCGATTCCGGTGTGGGCCAGATTGCCGGTGTGGAAACATACGACCCAACTACCCACACTTTTACCAAAATAAATGATATGACCACAGCACGCCTTATGGCTCGTGCCATTCAGCTTGAAAACGGAAACGTGGTGGTTGCCGGAAACTGGTACGGTCTGCCTTACCTGGAGATCTTTGACGCTTCAACCAATAATTGGCAGTACGTTTGCGCTATGAATATCAACTATTATATGCCATACGTTTTCAGGACCGGAAAGAACGAGGCAATAGTATTCAACAATCAAGCTGCCCAGACATTAGTTTATAACGGATATGATGCATATACCGAGTATCCATCCATTTTGAACACTTGGAAACCTATCTTCCCTGGATCCAACCTGACAATGCCTGATTATCTGATCGGCGATTTTGCAACGGATGACTACACATATCTGATAGCAGCTGAAAATTCAGCCGGAAAGATAGGACTTCTCAAGGTCGATGGAAGGAATTTCTCTTTGGTTGAGACCGATAATGAGATTCCTACCGAATACAATTCAGAGAAACTGACTTTCACGGGTCCTATCATTGACAGAAATAAGAATATAGCCTATCTGGTGGCCTCCAATACCGGGAGCAGCGTATTTTATGTTTTCTACATCATAGATCTTTCTGAAGTGAAAACTACTGGAAAGGCCCAAGTGGCGGTGGCCTACTATACAGATCCTATGACCGACTGCGCTCCGGCAGCAAGTGCATCAATGGCCCTGAGCCCGACCGGAATGTTAGCGATTGCCGGCGGTATCTACAACAGCAACTACACTCCGTTCAAGAGTTTTTATACTCTTAAGATATATTAGGATACTGCGTCGGCTTAAGTCGGTGAAAACTAAAACGGGATGCCAATTGGCACCCCGTTTTTCTTGTTTTGCGGTCAGACTTATTTCTTGAAGTCTGCCAGAGAGTGGATGGTGATTCCGCTTCTGAGCTTAGGCTCGAACCAGGTTGTCTTAGGAGGCATGATATTACCTGTGTCTGCGATGGTTATGAGCTGGCGCATGGAAACAGGATAGAGGGCGAAAGCCGCAGCCATCTCTCCGGAGTCAACTCTCTTCTTGAGCTCGCCGAGGCCTCTGATTCCGCCAACGAAATCGATTCTCTTGGAGGTTCTGAGGTCTTTGATGTCGAGAAGTTTGTCGGCGATAAAGTCTGAGAACACAGAAACGTCCAGAACCTTGATAGGATCATTGTCGTCGTATGTTCCGGCCTTTGCGGTTAGTGAGTACCACTGGCCGCCGATGTACATAGAGAAGTTGTGGAGTCCGGAAGGATGATAGATTTCCGTTCCCTTCTTTTCTACGGTAAAGAAATCGCCGAGCTTTGAGATGAACTCTTCCTCGCTCATTCCGTTTAGATCTTTTACAACGCGGTTGTAGTCTATGATCTTGAGCTGGCTTTCTGGGAATACAACTGCCATAAAGTAGTTGTACTCTTCCTTTCCGGTGTGGTTAGGATTGTTGGCTTTCTTCTCTGCTCCAACTCTTCCGGCAGCGGCTGTACGGTGGTGTCCGTCAGCTACATAGAAAGCAGGGATAGTGGAGAAGATTTCGGTGATGCGGGAAATGGTCTTGTCATCATCGATGATCCACATTGTGTGACCGAATCCGTCTTCTGCCACGAAGTCGTACTCAGGAGCCTTGGTCTTTACAACGTTTTCAACGATGGCGTTGATTTCGGCGTTGTCGGGATAGGCGAAGAATACAGGCTCGATGTTGGCGTTCTGGATTCTGACGTGAATCATTCGGTCGTCTTCCTTCTCCTTGCGGGTAAGCTCGTGCTTCTTGATGGCGCCGCTGGTGTAGTCGTCTGTGTTGGCGCAGACTACAAGACCGTACTGAGTTCTTCCGTCCATAGTCTGGGCGTAAACATAGTACTGCTCTTTCTTGTCCTGAACCAGCCAGCCTTTCTCCTGCCATTTCTTGAAGTTCTCCACGGCCTTGTCGTAGGTCTTCTGCTCGTGCTCGTCTGCGATAGGATCAAAGTCTATCTCAGGCTTGATGATGTGAAGCAGAGACTTTTCGCCGGCCTCGGCCTTGGCTTCCTTGGAGTTGAGAACGTCGTAAGGGCGTGAAGCCACTTCCTTCACGATTTCTTTTGGCGGACGTATTGCCGCAAACGGTTTAACTTTTACCATAGCCTAGAATTTGTTAACCTGGAAACGGGTGCATCCGTCCTTGAAGAATCCAACAATCTGGTTTGCAGCTGCAAGGCCGGCATTCATATTGGCCTCAGCGGTCTCGGCTCCCTGCTTCTTAGGGGTGGCGAAAACTCTCTTTCCGAATTTCTCCTTCAGAACATCAATGTTTGCAGGAGCGATATCGGTGATGTACTTGAGGTCTTCTCTTTCCTCGAGAATCTTCTCCAGTTCAGGCTCGTTGATCACTTCCTTGCGGGCGGTATTCACCAGGCAGCCTCCCTTAGGCATCTTGCTCAGAAGAGCGTAGCCGATGGAACCCTTGGTCTGCTCGTTTGCAGGAATGTGGAGTGAAATGAAGTTGCTGTTGGAATAGAGGTCGTTCAGATCTTTGGCAACGATAACTCCCTCAGCTTCCATCTTTTCTGCAGGAACGAACGGGTCGAATGCCATAATCTTCATTCCGAAGCTCTTGGCGTGCTCAGCAACCAGCCTTCCTACGTTTCCGTAAGCCTGGATTCCCAGAGTCTTGCCCTTGAGTTCGCTTCCTGTTCCCGGAGTAAACTGGTTACGGGAGATGTAGATCATCATTCCGATAGCCAGCTCAGCGACTGCGTTGGAGTTCTGGCCAGGAGTGTTCATTGCAATGATCTTTCTCTCAGAAAGAGCGGCCAGGTCCAGGTTGTCGAATCCGGCGCCGGCCCTTACCACAATCTTTAGGTTCTTTGCGGCGTCAACGACAGCCTTGGTGACCTTGTCTGAACGAACGATCAGGGCGTCTGCATCTGCAACAGCCTCCAGAAGCTTGTCTTCTGTTCCGTATTTCTCAAGAGCCGCAAATGTGTGGCCAGCTCCCTCAACTATATTCTTTATGCCTTCTACAGCCTTGCTGGAGAAAGGTTTTTCTGTAGCGATAAGTACTTTCATATCTGTTAATTATTTAACATTCTGCCTTTCGAAATCCTGCATGCACTTGATAAGAGCCTGAACGCTCTCGATTGGGCAGGCGTTGTAGATGGAAGCCCTGAAGCCGCCTACTGAACGGTGACCCTTCACGCCCATCATTCCGTTTGCCTTTGCATAATCCAGGAAGCTTGCCTCCAGTTCTTTGTACTCAGGATTCATCACGAAGCATACATTCATTATTGAACGGTCCTCAGGATTTGCAGTGCCTACGAACAGCTTGTTGCGCTCGATTTCCTCGTACAGCATATTGGCTTTCTGGACATTGATCTTGTTGATAGCCTCAACTCCGCCGATACCCTTGAGCCACTTCAGAGTCTGGGTCATAACGTAGATGGCAAATACAGGAGGAGTGTTGAACATACTCTCTTTCTCGATATGAGTTCTGTAATCGAGCATTGTAGGGATGTAGCTGGAAACCTTTCCAAGAACATCGTCGCGGATGATGGCGAAGATAACGCCTGCAGGACCTACGTTCTTCTGTGCGCCTCCGTAGATAAGGCCGTACTTGGAAACGTCTACAGGACGGCTCATAATGTCTGAAGACATATCTGCAACCAAGGTTACAGGGCAGTCCATATCGTACTTGATCTCAGTTCCGTAGATGGTGTTGTTGGTGGTGATGTGGAAGTAGTCCAGATCTGTTGGAATCTCGTATCCCTTAGGGATGTAGCAGTAAGTCTTGTCTGCAGAAGAAGCAACTGCGAAAGCTGCGCCTTCCTTGCCGCGGCTCTTTGCAATTCCTTGGGCCTCCTTGAGGGCTTTCTTAGCCCATACTCCGGTCTCCAGGTAACCTGCCTTGTTCTCGAACAGGTTCATTGCCACATACAGGAACTGGAGGCTTGCGCCGCCGCCCAGGAATACAATGTGGTAGTTGTCAGGAACCTGCAGCAGTTCTTTCCACAAAGCCCTGCACTCGTTCATTACGCCTTCCCACTCCTTGCTTCTGTGGGAGATTGAAATCAACGGAATGCCGGTGCCGGCAAAATCCTTCAAAGCGTCAATAGTTGAGTTGATTGCCTCCTCAGGAAGAACACAAGGGCCGGCAAAGAAATTATAAGCTTTTTTCATGATGTATTTTATTGTTAATAGTTCATTATTGATTCAATCTTCAAAGATATAAATTTTAAGCATCAATCTATTCTTACATCCTCTATTTTAAGCAGAATTTCCTTCAGCGATTCAGTCATGCTCAGCGGAACGTGGGCAGTCAGGGAGCATTCTTCCTCAAATTTCTTGTCAGAGTCTTCTATGTTTCTTTTCCTGAGCTCACGGAGCACCTTGTCTGTCTGGCTGTAAGGGAAGGTTATTTTTATAGGCAGCGTGGCTGTCTTTGTTATGGTTTCTGCGTTGAGAAGGGCTTCCTGGGTGGCCGTCCTGTAGGCTTTGATAAGCCCAGGCACTCCTAGCTTTACTCCGCCGAACCAGCGGACTACAACCACCAGAATATCGCTGAGATTCCTGGAAAGAAGCTCGCCCAGAATTGGTCTTCCGGCTGTTCCGGAAGGCTCGCCGTCGTCGTTGGCTCTCCAAGGTTCACCCTTCAGGCCTATGCGGTAGGCGTAGCAGTGATGGGTGGCGTCATAGTGTTCCTTGCGGAGCTTCTTTACGATTTCCTCAGCCTCTTCAGCGCTTTTTACGGAATAGGCCAAAGAAAGGAAACGGCTGCCGTTGTCCTTGTAAAGACCTTCAGAAGAGGCCTTGATGCTCAGATAATCATCCGGGGCCAAAGTCTGTTTTGTAGAGGCTTTTTCCATTGTTGTAAAGGTAGGCCCTTTTTGGTAAATTTGCAATATGTTCTCAAGGAAGGAATTCATACGGAGTTTCAGGAGTCTCGGCGATGAAATGCTGAGGCCTTCTGAAGTGTTTGCGAAGGCTGGAGAAGAGAATCCGTTCTTCACCCCTTATATGATAGGAACCGCCTTCAGGAAAATCGCTGAGAATTACCTGAGTGAAGAGGCTTTGGAAAGACTTCTCTCATATTCTGATGGGCCAGAGGGAGATAGAGATCTTTTCCGCAGAAAGATGGAGGGCAAAACCGTGGGAATTATTATGGCGGGCAACATTCCTGCAGTGGGATTTCACGACCTTCTGTGCGTGCTTTCTACCGGAGCAAAGGCCAGGGTGAAGGTTTCTTCAAAAGACCGTTTTCTTATGCCTGCCATTGTGGAGATGCTTGAAAGGATTTCTCCTGAAATTGTATCCGGTATTTCTTTTGAAGACAAGTCTTTCTTGAGAGAATACAAAGGAAAGCTCGATTTTCTGCTTTTTGCCGGTTCGGATTCCAACAAAGCTTTGCTGAAAGACGAGTTTCCGGGCGTTCCTATTCTGGCCAGGGGTTCCCGGTTTTCCCTGGGAGTCTTGAGCGGAAAAGAGACAGATGAAGACTTGCGGCTTCTGACTGAAGACATCTTTCTTTACTGCGGCCTGGGATGCCGGAGCATATCCTATCTGTTTTTGCCGGAAGGATTTGACATTCAGCGAATAGTGAAGGCTGCATCTGTAATGGGGGAAAAAGTGAAAAACATCAACCCTTTCAGGTCCGGCTATCTAAGGCAAAGGGCTATTGACATAATGGAAGGCGTGCCTTTTATAGACGGCGGCTTTTTCATCGCTGAGGAATCTTCCGTTCCTTTTCCTCCTCTGGGAAGCATCCGCTATGCCTTTTACCGCAATAGTTCAGAAATTGACTCTTTCTGCAGCCTCCATCGCGATTCTATACAGAAAAAATTCACTAACTTTGGTATTGCGCAGTCTCCCCAGATAGACGACTGGATGGATGGAATCAACACCCCGGAAGCCATTCTGGAAGGATGCGGAGTTCTACCTCTTAACAGATAAAAAAACAGGTTATGCCTACGATTTTCAGATACAAGGTTACTTTCCCTTCTAACAAGGTGTTTTTCAGAGAGTATGAGCTAAAGGACGATATGACTCTTTTTGCCCTTAACAAATTCCTTGTAAACGATCTGGATTTTGCTCCGGACCAGATGATTGCCTTCAGGGCATATGACGGTGCAGGAAAGCTCAAGGCTATGTACGGGCTGTTTGACCTGGGCAGCGGAACCATAGACGGAGTGAGTCTTGCCAAGACTCTGGAAAGCGGTGCTACGTCTCTCCATTACGTGTTTGACGTAACCAAGAACAAGTATATGGTTCTGAGTTTCATATCAGAAGTGGAATACCTTTCACACGTTTCCTATCCAAGGCTGGTTGCGGAAAAGGGAAGGATTCCCGGCCAGTTCGACAGCAAGTTCGACACTCTTGACAACATCACTCCGGAACTTGGAGACGAAATTGGAGACGAAGACGCAGAAGACGATGCCTCCGAAGAATAGCCTGATTGTCATCCTCGGGCCCACTGCCGTGGGAAAGACCGCTTTTGCAATTAATCTTGCAAAACAAATAGGTTCACCTGTAATCAATTGCGACTCCCGCCAGATTTTCAAGGAGATGACAATCGGCACGGCTGTGCCTTCAAAGGAACAGCTCGCTGAGGTTAAGCATTATTTCATCCAGACAAAATCCATTACTGAGCATTATGCTGCCGGCCAATATGAGATAGACGCGCTGGCCCTTCTGGAAGAACTTTTCAAGACTCACTCCAGGCTGGTAATGTGCGGCGGCAGCGGCCTTTACATAGATGCCGTGTGCAATGGGCTGGACGCTTTTCCGGAACCTGATCTGGAACTTAGAGACAGCCTGAACCAAAGGCTGAAAGAAGAAGGCATA
Source organism: Bacteroidales bacterium (assembly GCA_016285455.1). GTDB lineage: Bacteria > Bacteroidota > Bacteroidia > Bacteroidales > UBA932 > Egerieousia. The sequence goes on along the minus strand of JAEEQS010000006.1, from coordinate 122,031 downwards.
AATTCTCTGCGATATCAGCTAAAAATCCTGGACCCTGCTTCGTACGAAGAACTGGACATAGCCAATCCGCAGAGAATAATCAGGGCGCTGGAGGTTACGCTGCAGACTGGGAAAAAGTATTCCGAATGGAAAACTTCCCCGGAGAAAAAGCGTCAGTTTGAAATTGAGAAAATCGGCTTGACAATGGAGCGTGACAAACTCTATGAAAGGATAAACACAAGGGTGGACAAGATGATGGAAGAGGGGCTTTTGGAAGAAGTGAAATCTCTGGACCGCTTCAGATATGAAGATGGAGCATTCCGCCCTGACCTTCTGCACATTCCGCCGCTGAGGACCGTTGGCTATCGCGAGCTTTTTGATTATATGGACGGGAAAATAAGCCTCAGCGATGCGGTAGAGAAGATAAAGACAAATACCCGCCATTATGCCAAGAGGCAGATGTCTTACTGGGGGCGGGACAAGAGCATAATTTGGAAAACTCTTTGATTTATGGAAAATATTGTTTTTCTGGGTTTCAATTTACACGCGTGGATAACGATAGCTACAGTGCTGGGCGTGTTTTCGGTGCTGCTTTTCACCCGTATTAGGGCTGATCTGGTTTTTGTTTCCGCAATGTTCATTCTTCTGGTGACCGGGGTGCTTTCGGAAGCAGATGCTTTTTCCGGCTTCAGCAATTCTTCTACAGTTGTTGTGGGAGTGCTGTTTGTGGTGGTTGCGGGATTGATGCATACCGGTGTACTTCACTGGATTGTAAAGAATCTGCTGGGACAGCCAAAGAGATATTCCGGTTCTATAGCCAGGCTTATGCTTCCGGTTGCCGGCTTGAGTTCTTTCTTGAGCAACACAACGGTTGTGGCTCTGTTTGTAGACATAGTCAAGATGTGGAGCAAGAAACTTGGCATTTCTCCTTCAAAACTTCTGATTCCGTTAAGCTACGCTTCAGGAATGGGAGGTATCTGCACCCTTATAGGAACTCCTCCTAACCTCATCATCTCAGGACTTTACACTCAGAATACCCATCACGTGATGAACGTTCTGTCTACAACCGTTCCGGGCCTTTTCTGCCTTGCGGTGGGAATACTCTCCGTAATTGCCCTTAGGAAACTTCTGCCGGACAGGAAGGCTCCGGAAAGCGCTTTTGAAGACGCTTCAGAATATACCGTGGAGTTTCTTGTTCCTTCAGATAATCCAAACATTGGAAAAAGCGTACAGGAGGCGTCACTTTCTGATATCAAGGGAGGGTCTTTGATAGAAATAATAAGGGCCGGGGGAGAGGTGATTTCTCCTGTGGCGCCAGAAGAAATAATAATGAGCGGAGACCGTCTGGTCTTTGCCGGACAGATAGAAGATTTGCTGGATCTTGAGAAAAGCCACTCTTTTGCCGCGGCAGACAGACAGGCTTTTTCAACCAGGCCGGAGAAAAGACGCAATCTTCAGACAGCATATATTTCGTTTGGCAGCAGCCTTATAAACAAGACAATACATTCTTCCGGATTTGAGAGAGAAAACCATATGACTCTGATAGCCGTGTCCAGAAAAGGTGAGAGAATAGCCCAGTCTCCGAGAGAGGTGGTGCTTCAGGCCGGGGACACGCTTTTGCTGGAGTGTTCTCCAAAGGCAGACCTTAGAGCGGCGAAGCTTACCAGACAGGTTCGTTTCTTTGACTCCGGACAGATTTCTAACATTGGGCCCAAGACTCTGGTTTCAGGTCTGATTATGATAGCGATGGTAGCTCTTAGCGCAACCAATGTTCTTCCGCTTGCCAGCTGCGCCTTCCTTGCCGCGGTGGCTATGCTTGTATTCCGTTGCTGCAACGCAGAGCAAGCAATGAAGGCTGTCAATTGGGAAGTCTTGATGGTTTTTGCTGGCAGCGTGGTTCTGGGACTTGCCATACAGAAGACGGGAATCGCTGAGAAAATGGCAAACGGTATCCTGGCTATTTGCGGCAAGAATCCGATAGTTGTGATGGCGGGAGTTTGCCTGGTTGCCACTTTCATTACGGAATTCATCAGCAACACGGCAGCCGGCGCTATCTTCTTCCCGATTATGTATCAGGCGGCAACGGCTCTCGGCTATGACCCTTACCCGTTTATGATAGCCCTTATGATAGCCGTAAGCTCCAGCTTTGCAACACCTATAGGTTCTCCTACCCATATGCTAGTGTATGCTCCAGGAGGCTACCGCTTCTCGGACTTCATAAAGATAGGCGTGCTGATGAATATCATTATACTGGCGGCAAACATTTTTATAGTAAGCGTTTACTGCCCATTTACTCCAATGAACTAGGAATTCTTTAGTAGCCGTTGGCCACTTCTGTGAGAAATTTGATCCTGATAAGGCGGATTTCCTCTTCTTCGTAGTCAGGGCCAAGAGCCTTCATCGCGTCTATGACGGAATCAGTCTCGGCTTCTTCCTTGAAGTAGTCGTAGATATCGTCTATCTTGTCCTCGTCTACCGTCTGGCGAATGTAATAGTCTATCTTGATGCGGTTTCCAGCGGCAACCATAGCTTCTATCTTGGTAAGAAGCTCATCCATATCCAGGTCTTTCATCCTGGCAATCTCATCCAGAGGAACGTGCATATCAGTGTTGTGGAGAATGAACCTTCCTATGTTAGAGCTGTCGTCTGTGCTACGGATCTTGACAAAGTCATCCGGACGGTCAATTTCGTTTTCCTCCACGTATTTGGCTATCAGTTCCAGGAATTCTTTTCCGTATTTGGCGGCCTTGCCTTGGCCTACGCCGGTACAGTTTGTCAATTCCTTTTCCGTCAGAGGATAGAAGATGCTCATATCTTCCAGAGACGGATCGGTGAATATTACATAAGGAGGAAGATTGAGTCTCTTGCCAACAGATTTTCTCAGGTCTTTGAGCATAGAGAGGAGAGTCTGGTCTCCGCCACCGCCGCCTTTCCTTCCGCCTGCTGGCATATCATCGTCAACGTCGTCTCCCTCTCCCGTGTCTTCAAAGCGGCGGTCTTCCGTCAGCATTACAGAATAAGGCTTTGCCAGGAATTCCTTGCCCTTGTCTGTCAGGGAAATGAGGCCGTACTGCTCAATGTCTTTCTTGAGGAACTGGTCAACACAAGCCTGCCTTATGACAGCCAGCCAGAACTTCTCGTCTTTTTCTTTGTCTATGCCAAAGAAGCGGCTGGTGTTGTGCTTGTAGGAAGTTATCATTGCAGTTGTGACACCTCCCAGGATATTTGCCAGATGGTCTGCCTTGAAGTTTTCCCTCATTGAACGGATGAGCTGGAAAAGCGTGACAAGATAATCTTTGCCCTCGAACTGCGGCTGGCGGTGCAGGCAGTTGTCGCAGGCTCCGCAGTCATCTTCCGGATAAACTTCACCAAAGTAGTTGAGCAGGGTTTTCCTTCTGCACTGGTTGCTCTCTGCATAGGCTACGGTTTCCGTAAGCAGCTGCTTTCCTATTTCCTGCTCAGCCACGGGCTTGCTCTGCATGAATTTTTCCAGCTTGAGAATATCGTTGAAACTGTAGAATGCAATGCACTGGCCTTCTCCGCCGTCTCTTCCGGCGCGGCCGGTCTCCTGGTAGTAGCCTTCCAGAGATTTTGGCATATTGTAGTGGATGACAAATCTTACATCTGGCTTGTCTATTCCCATTCCAAAGGCAATGGTTGCAACTATAACATCCACTTCTTCCATCAGGAACTTATCCTGGTTGGTGGCCCTGGTTGCAGCATCCAGACCGGCATGATAAGGCAGGGCCTTGATACCGTTGACGTTAAGAAGCTCTGCCAAATCTTCCACCTTCTTTCTTGATAGGCAGTAGATTATACCGCTCTTGCCTTCGTTCTGGCGGATGAACTTTATGATTTCCTTTTCTGTATTGACCTTTGGACGGATCTCGTAGTAGAGGTTAGGGCGGTTGAAGGAAGACTTGAAGACCTTTGCGTCTGGCATTCCCAGGTTCTTGAGTATGTCGCTCTGGACCTTAGGGGTTGCCGTGGCGGTAAGGGCTATGATAGGTGCTTTCCCGATTTCCTGGACTATAGGCAGAATCCTCCTGTACTCTGGACGGAAATCGTGGCCCCATTCGGAGATGCAATGCGCTTCGTCAATAGCGTAGAAAGAAATCTTGCACTGCCTCAGAAGCTGGATGTTGTCTTCTTTTGTCAGCGATTCGGGAGCAACGTACAAAAGCTTGGTCAGGCCTTTTAGAAGGTCATCTTTAACTTCTTGGACCTGAGCTTTGTTCAAAGAGGAGTTGAGGAAGTGGGCGATGCCTTCTTTCTCGGCGACGAATCCCCTAATGGCGTCCACCTGGTTCTTCATCAGGGCAATCAGCGGGCTTACCACAACAGCCACGCCATCCATAAGCAAGGCCGGAAGCTGGTAGCAAAGGCTTTTTCCTCCGCCCGTTGGCATCAGCACAAAAGCATTGTTCCCCCTTATCAAATGCTTTATTATGTCCTCCTGCTGCTCTTTGAAGTTAGAGAATCCGAAGAATTCCTTAAGGTGAGTGCGCAGGGTTTCAGAAGTTATGTTCATTAGTTAGCTTAATTTGCACTATATTTGCAGTACACTGTTTGTGTGTATAAATGTACTCATAATTTCGAAGTTGTCAAAATTTTTATGAAGAAATCTGACGGAAAAATTTTGGACCTTGCACGCAGGGTTATTTCACAAGAGGCTGAAAGCGTTGCAAATCTCACTTCATACATAGACGAGAGCTTTCTGGAGGTGGTTGATCTGATCTTCAACAGCAAGGGAAGGCTGATAGTGACCGGTATAGGAAAGAGTGCCATCATCGGCACCAAGATAGTGGCCACTATGAATTCCACCGGAACTCCCGCCATTTTCATGCACGCTGCAGACGCCATTCACGGAGACTTGGGGATAATCCAGAAAGACGATGTGGTGCTTTGCATCTCAAAGAGCGGCAACACGCCGGAAATCAAGGTGCTGGTTCCGCTGATAGCCAGAATGGGAAACAAGATAATCGCGATGGTTTCTTCTGTGGATTCATTCCTGGCCCAGCACGCAGACTACATTGTCAGGGCAACGGTAGACAAGGAGAGCGATCCTAACAACCTGGCTCCTACTTCTTCCACCACCACTCAGCTTGTAATGGGAGACGCCCTGGCGGTTTGCCTTCTTCAGATGAGGGGCTTTTCTCAGGAGCAGTTTGCCCTGTACCACCCTGGAGGAAGCCTGGGCAAGAGGCTGTACCTTAGGGTTTCTGACGTGATGGATCTTAACGTTCGTCCTGTTGTGGGAATGAATGAAAGCATTCAGAACACAATCATAAACATTTCCCAGAACAGGCTTGGAGCAACCGTTGTTCTAGACGGCAAGGGAGATCTCCAGGGCATAATCACAGACGGAGACGTAAGAAGGATGGTGGAAAAAGGTTCTCAGGTGGAGCATCTTGTGGCAAAGGACATAATGAGCCATAACCCTAAGCAGATAGACATCAACGATATGGCTGTAAACGCCTTTAACATAATGCAGAAGAACAAGATAACCTCCGTGGTTGTGATGAAGGAAGGCCGCTATGTGGGACTGGTTCACATCCACGACATTCTAAGGGAGGGTATAGTCTGATGAAAGAAGAAGTTGACAATCTCGAGTTTGACCCTTCAGGAGTGGGGATTGCTAATGGAAGGTATTTTGGGATGCCTTTCCCGAACGACGAATGCCCGGTGGTGCTGATATCTGTTCCGTGGGACGCAACCGTTTCATATTCAGACGGCACGGCAAACGGCCCGGAGGCAATTATCGGAGCCTCAACTCAGGTGGATCTGTATGACGAGCACTATCCTTCAAGTCCAGAATTCAAAATCGGGACAGATGAGACCGAGATAGACCTTGAGGATTCTTCTCAGAGGATAAAGGTCTTTGATTATATCAAGGCAATAAATCAAGAATCCAGAGAAAAGGCCTGCAAGATAATAGACTGCCTTTCAGTGGGTAAGGAACTGGACAAAAGTCTCTGTCAGGCTCAGGAGGAGGTTAACCAGGCAAGCCAGGGCGTTAATTATCTTGTTGAGCAGATTTGTTCTGGCTACCTCTCCCAGGGAAAGATTCCGGGAGTTGTAGGCGGAGAGCACAGCGTAAGCTTCGGGGCTGTGAAGGCCGCCGCACAGTCTTTGCCGGAAGGGCAGAAACTGGGAGTTCTGCAGTTTGACGCTCACGCGGATCTTAGGAACGCATATGAAGGCTTTGAACATTCTCACGCTTCCATAATGTTCAACATCCTGTCTAAGATAAACAATGTTGGTCATCTTACCCAGTTGGGAATCAGGGACTTCTGCGCAGACGAGCACGATACCATTTTAAGGGAAGGACGCATTTCAGCCTTTACGGATGCCGCAATGGAAGAGGCTATGGCAGAAGGAAAAACCTGGAAGAAGATATGCGAGGAAATCGTTGAGACTCTTCCTGAAAATGTATACATCAGTTTTGACATAGACGGTCTAGATCCTTCTCTTTGCCCTAACACAGGCACTCCGGTTCCTGGCGGGCTGAGTTTCCAGAAGGCGGTTTATCTGCTGAGAATGGTTGCATCGCAGAGGAAGATAGTTGCCTTTGATCTTTGCGAGGTGGCTCCAGGCCAAAATGAGTGGGATGCTAATGTGGGGGCAAGATTATTGCATAAGATGGCTTTGTTTTCTTATATTTGCAATCCGAAAGAATAAACGTAAACAATTAGATATTCAGATTATGAAGTTTTTCAAGACAATTGCCGTATGCGCTCTCAGCGCAGTTATTTTGGCTTCTTGCCAGAGCAATCCTAAGCCGCTTCCTGGATTGACCCAGGGAGAAGTTGATTCTGTAAGCGTTGCCGTAGGAGTTGCTTTCGCAAACATGCTTAAAAGCTCACAGATGGACAACATCAACATTTCCAAGGTGATGAGCACCATCAAGACTGTCCTCAAGGGCGATACCGTTATCTTCAACGAACAGACCGCTCCTATGTACATTCAGCAGTATATGATCAAAGCCAACGAGGCTCTCGGAAACGTAAAGGCTGAAGAGGAGAAGAAGTTTATGGAAGAAAACAAGAAGAACGAAGGCGTTCAGGAGACCGAGAGCGGTCTTCAGTACAAGATCGAAGTTCCTGGCAACGAGTTAAAGCCAGGCCCTCAGGATACCGTAGAGGTACACTACAAGGGTTGCCTTACAAATGGCAAGCAGTTCGACTCTTCCTATGACAGGGGAGAAACCATCAAGTTCCCTCTCAACGGCGTAATCCCTGGATGGTCTGAAGGTCTCCAGCTCATTGGCGAGGGCGGAAAGGAGAAACTCTGGATTCCGTTCAACCTCGGTTATGGCGGAAGAGAGATGGGTCCGGATCTTCCTGCTTATTCAACTTTGGTATTTGACGTAGAGCTGATCAAGGTTTTCCCTTTCGCAGGCAAGGATAAAGAAGCAGGCAAATAAAACCGTCTTCGAGCTTGAAGAATCGGGGGGTGGAAACATCCCCCTTTTTGTTTTTATGCCATCTCTCTCGATTTTTTTTCGTAAATTCGCAAGTCTATGAGTAAGGGAAAGAAAATACTTCTTCTGATGCTCCTGGGAGTGGCTATACTGGCCGCGGCGCTGTATTTTGCCCTGCGGGGCGGAGACGGCTCTGAAGAAACTCCGCAAAAAGAGCAGAAGGTGCTTTCCCCTGAGACAGAAAGAGCCTACAAGGCGGTTCCTTCGGATGCTGTCCTGATTTTTGATTTCGAGCGGCTGGACCATATTGCCCAGATGCTCTCAGATACGTCGTCTTTTGCGTACGGGCTCATAGATTCGGCATCTTCTCTCGGAGTTTTCCAGGAAAGGCTGTTTGCAAGCGGAGCCGGAGAAAGCCACAGCCTGTTCTCCCTTCATTATTCCGCAATCAACGAAGTTAGTCTGCTGCAGATAGCGGACATCCGTTCTCAGGAAAGCCTTGAGGATGTTCAGCGATATCTGGAAAGCAGTGCCGCCTCTTCCCGCACCTACAACTCCCACAAGATTTTCACTCTTTCATCCGGCCTTAAGGCTGCCATTGAAAAAGGTCTTGTACTTGCAAGTTCCTCAGCGATTTGCGTAGAAAGCTCCCTTAGGCATCTGGATGCGGGTAATTCCATTCTGGAGAATCAGGATTTCCATTCTGTGCTTAAAGGAACAGGAGGGGAGGAGTGCCTGTATATTAACCACAAGCAAATCGGAAAGCTTTTCTCAGGAAGCGTTTCTTACTCCTTCCTCAAGTACTCGGATTTTATAATGAGGATGGCCACTTGGAGTGCTCTTGAGATTAATCCTAGGCAACGAAATTTCATTTCATTTGAGGGTGTTCTTGCGGACAATTCAGATTTCATAAACTTTGCGGCGGTTCTGGGAGGTCAGAAACCTTACGAGTCTAAGGCCAGTGAAATTCTTCCGGCAAGCACAATGTTTGCCGTTGCTTTGGATCTTCATTCTCTGAAAAGTTACGTGAAGGATTACGAAAAGTGGCTTGATGCCAACAAAAAATATTCATCCTATCTTTCCAGTCAGGACAGAATAACCCTTCCGGATGCACCGGCTCCTTTGGATTGGCTTGCAGACGAGGGATTTACAGAGGCTGTTAGCGCATTCTGCCTTGTTGGAGGAAAGTTTGAGTGGGTAACGCTCCTCTACCATAATTCTACATCACTCCTGGGAAGGATTACAGGTCTTAAGGGAAAGGGAGAAAGCTGCCCTCCTGAGCAATTCATTTACAAGGGCTATGTTGCGGCAGTTCTGGGAGAGATCTTCTCTCACAATCCAGAGGAGTCTTTATGCAAGATCAATGACTGGACCATAATTGGTTCTGCAAATGCCATCAGCGAGTTTTCAAAGGGCAGGGCAAACGCCGTCAATCTGGATAAATATCTTTCTAGAACTCCTGCTGGTTCTTTCTTCTCTGAAAAGGGAGTAGCAAAGGCAATAGTTAACATAAAGGAAGGGGCAGACACTCTCCTTTCTGTTCTGAACAAGTGTTTCAGGGAAAGGGTAACCACATCGCTGAGGAAGAAAAATTTTGAATATGCCACTGTAAATGTCTGCCCTTCAGATGGCAAGACAATGGCATCGCTTAACTTTTATGCTGCGGCCCTTTCTTCCGCGCCTTTGATGTTCGACGAGGAAGACGAAGATGTAGTATTTATAGACAGCACCTTTGCCCCTTACTGGGGACCTTTCCCTCTGGTTGATCCGGACACGGGAGACACCACCTGGTTTGAGCAGAGCAAGAAATACCTTTCTATTTCCTATATGGACCGCAACAAGAAGGGAATCTGGGGAATACCTATGAAGGATACCATAAAGAACTATGCAGATCTTGTGAAGCTTGATGACGGCAAGAGCTACATAACCTTCATTCTTGGGAACAAGCTATACAGGATGAACCGCCGCGGAGCCCACTATACCGGCTACCCTAAGGAGCTGGACGTGGAGGTCGCCCTTGGACCTGAGATAATTAGGGAAGGGGGGAATTACCGTATGTTCATCATTACAGGAGAGAACATAATAACGAAACGTGACGTTAACGGAGAAATAATTGAGGGATGGACAGATATCCACGCTCCGGAATTTGCCAGAGAAATGCCGCAGCCTGCCATTCTGTTCGGGAAGCGTTACTACATACTCCGTACAGTTTCTAAACTCAGGATTTATACTCCTGAAGGAGAGGAACTCACGGCTAAAAATATTAAGAAGCCGATATCCAGGGAAAGCACCATAACCGAAGACAAAGACGGATATGTCAGGGTTATGGGTATGGATGGAAAGGAATTCCTTTTCAACCTGGGTACCGGACGAATAAAGAAACTTTAGAAGATGAAGAATTTTCTCAGACTGCTCAATTATGCAAGGCCGTGGCGCAGATTCTGGCCGGGATACATTGTTCTGGCCATACTGTCCGTCATCTTCGGAATCGTGAATTATTCTCTGATTTCTCCGGTTCTGAAGCTTCTGTTTGAGGCTCCTAGCAACGAGCAGGTTAGCACGGAGATAGCTACGCTTGCAGAAAAGACGCAGCATTTTTCCATGTCTATGGACTGGTTCGAGAATACGTTCCAGTACTATATGGACAAGATATTCCTGGCTGCCGGACCGCTTAAGGCCCTGCTTTTCGTGTGCGCCCTGCTGGTTGGAGCCAGCCTGCTTTCCAATGTTACTAGATACCTGTCCCAGACCATTCTGGTCAGAATGAGAACCCACATAATGAAGAAGCTGCGTACAGATCTTTTCCGCAAGGTTTCCACTATGGACGTGGGCTTCTATCACACTCAGCAGAAGGGAGATATTATTTCTCGTATTTCCAACGACGTTACAGAAGTCCAGAACGGAGTGGCAGACAGTTTTCATATGATTTTCAGAGAGCCGCTTCTTATCATAGGCTTTATTTCATACTGCTTCTATCTTTCTCCAAAGCTTACTCTGGTAACCCTGATTACCATTCCGCTTTCCGGCCTGGCAATTGGAGCCATATCTAAGAGGCTGAGGAAGAAAGCCGTTGAGACTCAGAGCCTTATGGGAAGGATAGTCAGTCATTTTGACGAGGCTATTTCCGGAATAAGGATAATTAAGGGCTTTAACGCCCAAAAGTATGTGCAGGAAAATTTTGAGGAAACCAACAACGCCCACAAGAAATCCAGCCGCAAGATGCTTTACCGCCAGCAGCTGGCTCATCCTACCAGCGAGTTCCTGGGAATAACAATTGCAGCCGCGGTTCTCCTGTATGGCGGATGGCTTCAGATTAACGGATCTCTGGGCCTGAGCATAGGAACTTTTACCGTTTACATCCTATGCTACTGGAGAGTACTTGAGCCGGCAAAGAACATTGCCAAGGCCTATGCCAGCATACAGAGGGGACTTGTCAGCGGAGAGAGACTTTTTGTAATCCTCGATGCGGAAAACAACATCAAGGAAAAGGAAAATGCCGTGACTCTGAAGGAGTTCAAGGAGGGAATCGAGTATCGCGGAGTAAACTTCTCCTATACAGAAAACATTCCGGTCCTGAGAAACATCAACGCTTCTATACCTAAGGGAAAAATGGTGGCTCTGGTAGGGCCGAGCGGTGCTGGAAAGAGCACGTTCGCGGATCTTCTGCCGAGGTTTTACGATGTTACAGGAGGAGGAATATTCATAGACGGGCGGGATATACGTGACTATACCCTAGATTCTCTGACGTCTCAAATGGGAATAGTAACTCAGGAGTCCATTTTGTTCAACGATACGGTTTACAACAATATAACCTTTGGAATGGAGAATGTTTCCAAAGAGCAAGTGGTGGAGGCGGCCCGGATTGCCAACGCTCTGGAATTCATTGAGCAGCTGCCAAAGAAGTTTGAGACCAATATCGGAGACAGGGGAGAAAACCTCTCCGGAGGGCAGAGGCAGAGGATTGCCATAGCCAGAGCTGTGCTGAAGAACCCTCCTATACTGATTCTGGACGAGGCCACCAGCGCCCTTGATACTGAAAGCGAGCGCCTTGTGCAGGATGCTCTTTACAAGCTGATGCAAAACCGAACCAGCATTGTGATTGCCCACCGCCTTTCTACTATCCGCTATGCAGATGACATAATCGTGATGAAAGACGGCCAGATAGTGGAAGAAGGAAATCACGATGCTCTTATGGAAAAGAACGGAATATATGCTGGCCTTTGCGCTATGCAGGTATTCTCATAAATATGAAACCTAAAACCTAACCTGAATAGATTATGATGTATGTTTCTGATTCTCTGATAGAGATTATCGAAGAGAGCTTCAAGCGAAACTGGAACCGTCCGGCTCTGTCTGACTATAAGGGAATCACCCTGTATTACAGAGACGTGGCCAGAAGGATAGCCAAAATGCATATCATTTTCCGCGAAAGTGGCGTTAAGGAAGGAGACAAGATAGCAATATGCTCCCGCAACCATTCCAACTGGGCTGTGGTCTTCCTTGCTAGCCTGACCTACGGAGCCGTTCCTGTGCCTATTCTCCACGAGTTCAAGCCAAGCAACATAGAGCATATCGTTAACCATTCAGACAGCCGGATTCTCTTTGCAGGAAGTATCATACTTGAAGGCCTGACTCTTAGCCATATGCAGAATCTGAACACTGTTATCTGCCTGGATGACTTCTCTCTGATTCAGACCAAGAATACAGCAGTCTATATGGCTATGGAGCACCTGAACGAGCTCTTTGGCAAAGCCTATCCAAAGATCTTTGGCCCGGACTGCATTTCCTATCGCAGAGAAACCAGCCGCGATGAATTGGCGATGATTAACTATACCAGCGGAACCAGCGGATTCTCAAAGGGCGTGATGATTCCATACAGGGCGCTCCGTTCCAACGTGCTGTTTGCTTACGAGGTATTGCCTTCCATAGACGAAAACTCCAACGTGGTTTCCATTCTTCCGTCTGCCCATATGTACGGACTGATGTTTGAGCTCTTGTTTGAAATGACAGTAGGGGCGCACGTTCACTTCCTTACCAGAGTACCTTCTCCAAGCGTGATAGTTAAGGCTTTTGAGGAAATTAAACCTAAGATTATTATCTCCGTTCCTCTTGTAATTGAAAAGATATACAAGAATCGTCTGCTGCCGTTCCTTTCTACTCCAGGCGTAAGATTCCTTCTCAGGCTTCCTGTTACAGACAAGAAAATCAAGACTCAGATAAACGAGACACTTACCAACTCTTTTGGAGGACAGTTTGAGGAAGTGATTATCGGAGGTGCGGCTTTCAATAAAGAGGCAGACAACTTCTTCCACTCAATAGGCTTCAAGTACACGGTTGGTTACGGAATGACCGAATGCGCGCCTATCATAGCTTACGCAGACTGGAAAGAAAAGAGGGTTGGATCTTGCGGCTATGCTGCCCCGAGGATGCAGATCAGAATTGATTCAGACAAGCCTAAAACTATTCCGGGGGAAATTCAGGTGAAGGGAGATAACACCATGCTGGGATACTACAAGAACGAAATAGCAACCAGAGATGCCTTTACAAAAGACGGCTGGATGAGAACCGGAGACTTGGGTATTCTGGACAAGGACGGTTTCCTTTACATCAAGGGCAGGAGCAAGAATATGATACTTGGTCCGAGCGGACAGAATATTTATCCGGAAGAGATAGAAAGCATTATAAACAATATGCCGTACGTGGTTGAGTCTCTGGTTATTGAAGACGACGGCAAGATGGTGGCACTGATTTATCCTGATCTTGAAGGAGCCTCCAGAGACGGCCTGACGACATCGGCTCAGATAGAGGCAAAGATGAAGGAGAACATAGCCATCGTGAACGAAGAGATGCCTAACTATTCCAAGATTTCCGGAGTCAAGATTATGCCGGAAGAGTTTGAAAAAACTCCAAAGAGAAGCATCAAGCGTTATATCTACCAGAACTAGTGAAATAAAAAGGCATTTGAACCGTATATATGGATAAACAGCTGCAATTCGACTTAAGCTACCTGCAGATGGCGGGTATATGGGCAAAAAATTCCTACAGCAAGCGCCTTCAGGTGGGGGCTTTGCTGGTAAAGGACAGGATGATAATCTCAGACGGGTACAACGGAACACCATCTGGATTCGAGAACGTGTGCGAAGACGAAAATGGCGTAACCAAGCCTTATGTCCTGCACGCAGAGGCAAATGCCATAACCAAAGTGGCAAAGAGCAACAATTCCTCTGAAGGGGCCACGCTCTACATTACTGCCTCTCCTTGTATGGAGTGCGCCAAACTGATAATTCAGAGCGGAATAAAGAGGGTAGTCTTCCGCGATGCTTACCGTCTGGATGACGGCATAAAGCTTTTGAAAAGAGCCGGAATAGAAGTTGAGCAGCTAGACTCATCAAGAATAGAAGAACTGGAAGCCGAAAGAGCAGCTTCTGAAGTCAAATAAAGAAATGCTGAAAAAACTCAAAGAATTCCTGGACAATCCATGGCTGTGGATTTTCCTGCTGGTCATAGGACTTGCCTTCTACGGAGGAAAGCTCTGGAGACTGAAGCATTCGTCGGGGACAAAGATTACATATGACTTGTCTGAAAACCGCAAATGGTCCAAGCTTCTTCTGATTCTGGACCAGGTGGAGAAGAACTACGTAGATTCCGTAAGCAACTCAGATATTGTTGAACAATCTCTTCCGCATATTCTGGAAAGCCTGGATCCGCATTCTGTCTATCTTCCACCTAAGGATCTTCAGGAAGCAGACCAGTCTCTTGCCGGAAACTTCAGCGGAGTTGGAATTGAGTTCAACGTTCCGGAAGATACTTTGGTGGTAATCAACGTGGTCCCAAATGGTCCGAGCGAAAGGGTGGGGATTCTGAGTGGAGACCGCATTGTTACCATAGACGGAAAGAATGTTGCCGGAATAAAGTTTTCGCAGGATTCGATGATGAAGCTCCTTAGGGGCCCGATAAACACTGCAGTAAATGTAGGCATAAAGAGAAGCGGAGAGAAAGATCTTCTGAGTTTTGATATCAAAAGGGGAATTATTCCAGTTCACAGCGTGGACGCAGCTATTATGCTCACCCCCACCTTGGGATACATCAAGATATCCAGCTTTGCAGTTACCACTCACAAGGAATTTATGGTTGCCGCCGCTTCTTTGAGGGCGCAAGGAATGAAATCACTTCTTCTGGATCTTAGAGATAATCCAGGTGGTTTTCTTGAACAGGCATACGCTCTCTGCAACGAGTTCCTGGACAAGGGAGATATGGTAGTATATATGGAAGGCAGGATGAGAAAGAGAGAAGATTTCATAGCCACAGGATCAGGGCATTTCAAAGACATTCGCCTTTATGTGGCCATTAACGAAAATAGCGCATCTTCCAGCGAAATCGTGGCTGGAGCCATTCAGGATAATGGCCGCGGAAAAATTGTTGGGCGCCGCTCATTTGGGAAAGGGCTGGTTCAGGAGCCGGTTTACTTCTCAGACAGCAGCGGAATCCGCTTGACGGTTGCCAGATTCTACACCCCTAGCGGAAGGTGCATTCAGAAGCCTTATACGGAAGATTACCGCTACGATATTCTGGAGCGTTACCAGAGAGGGGAGATGCAGACAGCAGACAGCATAAAGGCAGGGGCCGGAGGAATTATTCCGGACGTGTTTGTGCCGATGGATACAGTTGGAGTTACGGACTTTCTGGTAAAGGTTAACAGAAAGAGCCTGCTGATGAAATTCAGTTCCCTGTTTGCAGACCACAACCGCGAAAAGCTCTCCGGCATTTCTGATTACCAGAGCCTGGAAAGCCTATTCCTCAGCGAAAATCTTGCAGCCCAGTTCCGCCTGTATGCTTCATCCGAGGGCGTGAAGCCACAGCCTGGAGAATGGGAAACCAGCGGAAATATAATAATGGAACAGCTCAAGGGGCTGATAGGTCGTTATTCAGCATTAAAGGAAGAAGCTTTCTATCATTATCTGGTTAAGGTAGACAATTTGGTGGAAAAGGTTAAAGAGCTGGACTCATAAAATACTTATTATGGAAAAGATTGTAGGAATGGCATCTGACCACGCTGGATTCCAGATGAAGGAATACCTGAAAAGCATTCTGGTAGACACCGGCTTCACTGTCAAGGACTTTGGAGCCTACTCGGCTGAAAGTATGGACTATCCAGATACCGCCCATCCTCTTGCCGAGGCCGTTGAAAAAGGCCAGGTGGATTTTGGCATAGCCATATGCGGAAGTGGAAACGGCATTTCGATGACCGTAAACAAGCATCAAGGCATCAGGGCCGCCCTTTGCTGGACTCCAGAACTGGGAGCTCTGGCCAAGAGGCACAACAACGCCAATATCCTTTCTCTTCCGGCCAGGTTCATATCGGAAGAGATGGCAAGAGATATCGTAAAGGCCTATATTGAAGCCGAATTCGAAGGCGGAAGGCATCAGAGAAGAATTGAGAAGATTCCAGTATGCCACTGAATCCGCTTGTAATAGACAGGCTCAATCCGGTTCGTCTGGGATATGACTTGTCCGCTTATCCGGAAGGCATAATCTTTCCTGTAGACAAGCCTTACAGATGGACTAGTTCAGATGTAGTGCGCAAGATCAAGTACTTCTTGCGCAATCATTTCAACACCAAGAATATAAAGATAGGCCACGCCGGCACTCTAGATCCTCTGGCAACCGGCCTTCTAGTAATTTGCGTTGGCAAGGCCTGCAAGCTGAGCGAGGTTCTTCAGGCAGAGAAAAAGGAATACATCGCCGAGTTCACCCTTGGAGCCACCACTCCTTCTTTTGACAGGGAGCATCCCATAGACGCTCTGTTTCCTGTCTCCGATATCGCTGAGGAAGATATGGAAAAAGCTGCCCACAGCTTTATTCACCAAAGGGAGCAGATGCCTCCAGCTTATTCCGCAAAGTATGTAAATGGCACAAGAAGCTATTATCTGGCACGTAACGGAGAAGAATCTGAACTGAAGCCAGCTTCTATAATAATTTATTCCTGCTCTCTTTTGAAAACAGATGACCCGCTAGCCTCTACCCTAACCAGGCCTTCTTACGGAGAGGATGACGCCCACAATACCTTTGTAGTAAAGAAAAGGATAGCTTCAGAGGAAAACAATCCTGTTATCCGCTACACGGAGGGCTCTCTCCTGACTCCAGACCAGATCAGAAACCTTCCGCGGGCCATCCTCAGGATTGAGTGCAGCAAAGGAACCTATATACGTTCAATGGCCAGAGATTTTGGGCTGGTCCTTTCCAGCGGGGCCTTTATGAGTGCCCTAAGACGCACCGCTTCAGGTGGATTCAGGGTAGAGAACGCCCTGGATGTAAAGGAATATTTCGGCTGATTGTAACCTTTTTCATTTTGCTTCGTATAATATTTTGCCTATCGTGCATGGGTAAAAACAGAGTTTTTTATGAAATTATCACAATTCAAGTTTCCTTTCCGCGCAGATTTGATTGCAAAGGAACCTACCCGTTTCAGGGATGACTGCAAGCTGATGGTGATGCGTCGCGCCTCCGGCAAAATAGAAAACAAAATCTTCAAGAATATCCTAGAATATGCCCGCGAAGGGGATATTTTCGTCCTCAACGACACAAAAGTTTTTCCGGCCCGTCTTCAGGGCAACAAGGAAAAGACCGGAGCCGAAATCGAGGTTTCACTCCTGAGGGAGCTTAATCGTGAGCAGAGGCTTTGGGACGTGCTAGTGGATCCGGCCCGAAAAATCAGAATTGGCAATAAACTGTATTTTGGAGAGAACGATTCCCTTGTAGCTGAGGTTATAGACAACACCACCTCCAGAGGAAGAACCCTCCGCTTCCTTTTTGACGGAAGTTACGAAGATTTCCGCCAGACTCTTTTCAGTGTAGGAGAACTTCCTGTGCCTAAGGAGATCCGCCAGCATCCGAACGAGGAAGATCAGGTGAACTTCAACACCATCTTTGCCCGCAACGAGGGAGCCATTGCAACTCCGGCCGCAGGCCTGCACTTCTCCCGCGAGCTTTTCACCCGTATGGAAATCAAGGGAGTAGAAAAGACTTTCATTACCTCTCACGTAGGACTGAGCAACTTTGGCGGCGTGGACGTTGAAGACCTTTCCAAGCACAAGATGGGAAGCGAAAGGATTATAATCAGCGAAGAGTCTGCGGAAAAGATCAATAAGGCCAAGGCAGACGGCCACAAGGTATTTGCAATAGGCGTAACCGTTGCAAGAGCTCTGGAAACGCCGGTAACCACAACCCATAGAGTAAAGCCTATAGACGGATGGACTAACAAGTTTATCTTCCCGCCTTACGACTTCAAGATTGTGGATGCTCTTGTTACCAATTTCCATTATCCGCTCAGCACTATGCTTATGTGCCAAGCAGCTTTTGGCGGATATGAAAAGGTTATGGCAGCATACAAGCAGGCCATGCACGCAAAAGAGGCCTCCAATATGTATCGCTTTGGCATTTATGGAGATGCGATGCTAATAGTTTAAAACCTAAACGTTTAATTTGTTTTCAAACGGGTAAATTTTACCGTTTGGCAACCTCTTGCGGCGGCAGATGATTATCTTGCCGCCGTTTTTTTAATGTATTGGGATTATGGAGATTGAGGTTGAGGCTCTGCTTTGCGCATTGAGCCGTGTTCTTATTAACCATCCTTCAAAAGGAAGCCTTTTGCTGAAGGAGGCTGGCAGCGTGGAAAATCTGCTTGAAAAAGGAGCTGCTTTCACAGACCGCCTTCTGGGCGTAGAAGGTGTGGGGCAAATGCTTTTTTCTAATGAAATGACCGCCTGGGCTCTTGAAGAAGCCCGTTGGATGAGATCCAAAGGAGTAAAGCTCATTTCCATTCTCAGCCCCGACTATCCCAATAAGCTGAGAGAATGCCCTGATGCTCCATTTTTGCTTTATTACAGGGGAAGTGCATCTTTCTCAAGCCCCATCTTGAGCATAGTTGGAACCCGTCTTGCTTCGCCCTACGGGAAGGAATGCGTGAACAGAATAGTCTCTGACATAGCTTCCTGCAGCAAAGTGCAGATAGTCAGCGGACTGGCTTTTGGGATAGACTGCAGCGCCCATACCGCCGCCCTGGAGGCGGGGCTTGAGACAATAGCGGTGCTGCCAAGCGGCATAGATATCATTTATCCTTCAGCCCATAGGAACCTCGCAGTCAGAATCCTGAGCCAGGGAGGCGTTCTAACGGAATATCCGCGGGGAACCAAGCCGCTGAAATTCAATTTTCTGCAACGCAACCGCATAATAGCCGGAATGTGCGATGCCCTTCTGGTGGGTGAAAGCAGGATAAGCGGTGGAAGCATGAGCACCGTGGAATATGCCTCATCCTACAGCAAAGACATCTTTGCAGTTCCCGGACGTATGTGGGACGGCAATTCCTACGGATGCAATTATCTGATAAGCAGGAATGTGGCTCAGCTATGCCTGAACTCGTCCACAATAATTAAGTCTATGGGATGGACAGACGGGTACATTTCGGACATAAAACGCCAGCCTTCTCTGTTTTCCGCTCCGGAGGAGACCAAGCAGAAATTATTGCTATCTTTATCATCCGTAAAAGGACGTACGGCGGATTTCCTTGGAGAAAAGACCGGCCTGGACATTCAGGCCCTGAGCCTTTTCCTTCTGGAGGCAGAGATGGAAGGGCTGGTCAGAAAAGACGCCTGCGGGCTATGGTACAAGGCTTAATATGCATTTTATAGATACTCATACTCATCTCTATGATGAGGCTTTTGACGAGGATCGCTCAGATGTGATCCAGCGGACTATAGCAAGCGGCGTGGATCGCTGGATTTTCCCTGCGATAGATTCCGCAAGCTTCCGCTCCCAGATAGCCGTGTATGAGCAATACCGTGAACATACATTTATGGGTATGGGGCTTCATCCCACATCTGTTGCGGAAAACTGGAAGGAAGAACTCCAGTTTGCTCTGGATGAACTCAACAATCATAAAGACAGATATATAGCGGTCGGTGAGATTGGCCTTGACGCCTATTGGAGCAGAGATTTTTTCAGTCAGCAGAAAGAGGTTCTGGCTACCCAGCTGGAATATGCTTCCCAGAATAACCTTCCTGTAATTATTCACGAGCGGAGCGCCACTGAAGATATGCTGGAGATTGTTTCCGCCTTCAAGGGAAGGCTCCGTGGAGTATTCCATGCCTTTACCGGCAGCGTAGAAACTTACCGCAGGATAGCAGGTTTGGGCGGCTTTAAGGTAGGAATAGGCGGTGTAGTGACCTTCAAGAATGCCGGAATAGCCAAGACCGTGGCGGATATTCCGCTGGAAGACATTCTTCTTGAGACAGATTCTCCATACCTTACTCCGGCTCCTCATCGTGGGCAAAGAAACGAGAGCTCTTACATCCCTTTGATTGCAGCCAAAATCGCTGAGATAAAGGGCATTGGCATTAAGGACGTTGCGCTTCAGACTACAAAGAACGCGGAAGAGCTTTTCGGCCTTCCGGCAAAAAACTCACAGATATGAAAAGTTCTATTTTGATGATCTATACCGGCGGAACGATCGGTATGAAGCAGGATGAAAAGACTATGGCTCTGGTGCCGGTGGATATCAGCCAGATAGAGACGGAGGTTCCGGAGTTGAAGAAATTCGGCTACAAGATTGACTCCTGCTCGTTTGACCCGGTGATAGATTCATCTGACATAACCCCGGATTTCTGGGTGAAAATCTGCAAGGTGATAAAGGAAAACTATTCAAAGTACGACGGTTTTGTAATCCTTCACGGTACAGACACTATGTCCTATACGGCTTCTGCCCTGAGCTTTATGCTGGAAGACCTGGCAAAGCCGGTGGTTCTGACCGGAAGCCAGCTTCCTGTGGGAATGCTGCGCACAGACGGCAAGGAAAATATCATTTCCTCCATTGAGATTGCAGCCGCCAAGGACGCCGACGGTCACCCTATGGTTCCTGAGGTTTGCATATACTTTGAGAGCCAGCTCTACAGGGGGAACCGCACAACCAAATACAATGCTGAAAACTTCAGGGCTTTCCGTTCGGCCAATTACCCGGTTCTGGCAGACGTGGGAATCCATATCAAGTACAATCGCCACCTGATCCATTATCCTGAAAGATGGGACATTCCGCTCAAGGTCAGAGACAAGATGGATACCAATGTGGCTATTCTAAAGATATTCCCTGGCATTACTCCGCAGGCCGTGGATGCCGTTCTTTCCACCAAAGGCTGCAGGGCCGTGGTACTGGAAACCTTTGGCAGTGGAAACGCCCCAACCGGAAAGGCCTTTCTTTCAACGATGAAAAAATGGGTGGACAAAGGTCTTGTGATAGTGAACGTTACACAGTGCCACGCCGGCAAGGTGGATATGTGCGCCTATGCCACCGGAATGGGCCTTAAGGGAGCTGGAGTCATCAGCGGCTATGACGCCACTACGGAAGCCACGCTCTGCAAGCTTTTCATGCTTCTGGGCCGCTATTCTTCCCCTGAGAAGGTTAAAAAGGAAATGCAGAAGAATCTCAGGGGTGAAATTTCCGCCGTTTGATGAGAAAGTGAAAAAAAATTGCTATCTTGCACTTCGTTTTACGAATACCCTTATAAAGGAAAAACAAAATAATAACTGATAAACATTGTTTAATTTAATCACAACAAAATTTATGAAAAAACTTTTCATGTTTTTGGCAGTTGCAGGCCTAATGGCATTGACTGCCCAGAACGCAGTAGCTCAGGATCAGAAGACTGATGAGAATGCAACTGAGCAGGTAGCCCCAGCTCCTCAGGCAGAGGAAGTGGCTGCTCCGGCTGAAGTCGATCCTTTCAACGCTAAGTCAGACAAGCCTCTGTATCAGCAGATCAAGACCAAGTTCATAGAAGGTGGTCCTGCATTCATGGTATGGGTTGTTCTCTGTCTCATACTGGGTTTGGCAATCGCCATAGAGAGACTTATCTATCTCTCTAGAGCTACTACCAACAACAAGAAACTCGTTGAGGATGTTGAGGCAGCTCTCAAGAACGGCGGTGTAGAAGAGGCCAAGGAGCTTTGCCGCAATACTCGCGGACCAGTTGCATCTATTTTCTATCAGGGACTTCTCCACTATGACGAAGGTCTGGAGAGCGTTGAGAAGAACATCACCGCTTACGGCGGCGTTCAGATGGGCCAGCTCGAGAGCGGTCTTTCCTGGATAGCCCTGTTCATCGCCCTTGCTCCTATGTTGGGATTCTTGGGAACAGTAGTAGGTATGGTTGGCGCATTCGACGCTATCGAGGCTGCTGGTGATATTTCTCCAACCGTTGTAGCAGGTGGTATCAAGGTGGCTTTGATCACAACCATCGCCGGTTTGATCGTTGCTATTATCCTTCAGATTTTCTACAACATCATCGTTGCAAAGATCGACTCCCTTGTTAACTCAATGGAGGACGCATCCATCAACTTTGTAGATGTACTCACCAAATACAACAAGAAGTAATATCAATTTGAAATGAAGAACAAGTCAAAACTCATATTGTATGTTCTGTTAGCCATATCAGTGGTTATCGGCGTGGCCTTCCTGTTCCTGAACAAGGGAACCGGTGACGGCACAATGGTTTCCACGATATTGAACTGGGCATACATCCTTCTGGCTATCGCTATATTATTGGCTATATTCCTGCCAATGGTATACCGTAGCGGAAGAGGCGGCAAGAAGACACTCATCAACCTCTGTGTCTTCCTTGGAGTTCTGGTGATTTCCTGGCTGGTTGCTTCCGGCAATCCGGTTAGCCTTTCACAGAGCGTGGCCGAGCCTACAAAGGCAACGTTAAAGATGACGGACACTGTCCTCATTATGTCCATAATACTGCTGGTTGTAGCTATCCTTGTTACAATCTTCGGCAGCCTGTTAAGGAGAAGATCTTAAAAGAAAATTAAAAAATGGCTAGAAAAACACCCGACATCAACGCTTCCAGTCAGGCGGACATTGCGTTCTTGCTCCTGGTGTTCTTCCTCATCACCACAACTATGGATGTGGACAAGGGAATTTCAAGAAAACTCCCTCCGATGCCGGAGAACGAACAGCAGCAGGAAGACGTGAAGATCAACCGCAGAAATATCATTGTCGTGAAGATCAATTCACAGGACAAGATAATGGTTGGATCCTCACCGACTGACGTTAGCCAGATAAAGGATAAGATAGTTGAGCTCCTGAGCAACCCTACAGATAACCCTAATATGCCAGAGAAGGAAGTTAAGGCTATCAAGGGATTCGGTAATTATCCGGTATCCAAAGGTGTGGTTTCTTTGCAGAATGACAAGGGTACACTGTACAACACTTACATTCAGGTCCAGAACGAGATCGTAAGAGCGATTAACGAACTCAGAGACCAGTTCTCTACCCAAAATTACGGCAAGAAATACGCACAGTTGGACGAAGATCATCAGAAAATTGTCAAAGAGGCAATTCCTCAGAACATTTCCGAGGCAGAGCCTAAGGACGTTAAAGGCAAAAAGTAAGGAGGTATCGTAATGGGAAGATTTAGAAAAGGCGGCAAGAAGTCCGCACCTGCAATCAGCACGGCATCCCTTCCGGACATCGTGTTTATGCTCCTGTTCTTCTTTATGATATCAACATCGTTCCGCCAGACAGACAAGCTCGTTCAGGTTAAGCTGCCTGCAGCAACCGAGAACACCAAGCTTGAGAGAAAGGATTTGACTTCCTACATCTACGTGGGAGCTCCTATCCCTTCCAAGCAGGCTCAGTACGGAACCGATTCCAGAATCCAGCTGAACGACTCCTACAAGACAGTCAACGAGATCAGAGACTTCATCGCAGCAGAAAGAGAGTCAATCTCCGAGGGCGAAAGAGAGGCAATGACCGTTGCACTGAAGGCTGATGAGAACGTCCGCATGGGTATCATTACGGATATCAAACAGGAACTCAGACGTTGTTCCGCCCTCAAGATTTTGTATGTAGCTCGTCAGAGAGAGGCAAACTAATCTTAAGGATGAAGCAAAAAACGGAACGCCGGCCCAAACGCCGGCGTTTCTTTTTTCCTAAAGGCGCAAAAATTTTGTAGATTTGTACTTTTGAAGAATAATATCCGCAAACCTATGGATTACAGAAGATTTCTAAGAAAGACCGCGGCTCTGGCTCTAGCCGTACTTTTCGCATTTTCAACCATATGCGCCCAGAAGGCCAAATATGTTTTCCTTTTTATAGGAGACGGCATGGGTCTGGGTCACGTTTCCTTGACGGAAGCCTGGCTTTCCCAGAAAGACGGCAAAATCTCCAGCACTCCACTCGGATTCACGCAATTTCCGGTTATGGGAGTGGCAACCACATATTCCGCTTCAAACATCATAACCTGCTCAAGCGCGGCAGCCACTGCTCTTGCTTCCGGGTACAAGGCAAATAACAGTACGGTAGGCATTTATCCAGACTCCATTCCTTTGACTCAGATATCCTACAAGCTCAAGGAACTGGGCTATAAGATTGGCATAATGACATCGGTGACACTGGACCACGCCACACCTGCTGGTTTCTACGCCCATAGCAACAGAAGGAGAAATTATTATGAAATTGCCCTTCAGCTTCCAGACAGCGGATTCGACTTCTTTGGCGGCGGCGGATTCCAGGGCACGCGAGATAAGGAGATTAAAGGCGCCGAAGAGCAGATTTACGGCAAGATCGCTGAGAAAGGCTATACTATTGCTCTCGGAGTGGAAGATTACAAGGCTAAGAAGGCTAAGGCAGACAAGATGATTCTTCTTCAGGACGGCAAGAAAAAAAGAGACAGTGCCCTCCATACCGTTATTGGAAGAGAGAAGGGAGATCTTACTCTGGCACAGGTTCTTGAAAGCGCCATAGACTTTATCTACGAGCCAGATGGCAAGGGATTCTTTATAATGTGCGAGGGCGGACAGATAGACTGGGAAGCCCACAGCAATAGAGCTGCAGGAGTCATAACAGAGACCATAGATTTTGACAAGGCCATAGCTGTTGCATACGAATTCTACAAGGCTCATCCAGACGAGACTCTTATAGTAATTACGGCAGACCACGAGACCGGCGGCCTTACCCTAGGAAGAGAAAAGGGCTACACTTTTGACCTTACAGTGTTCAACGATGCAATTAACGGCAAACCAGTGAGAAAAGAGGCTATAGACTCCCTGAACAAGGCTGCCCGAATCGGCTTTACCACAAAGGGCCATACCGGTATTCCTGTTCCCGTTTTTGCAATAGGAGCCGGAAGCCAGATGTTTGCTGGAAGGATAGACAATACCGATATCCCTAAGAACATAATGAAGGCGATGGATGCCACTCCGCTTTACACAGACCATTACTACAAGAGAAAGGCTGTGTTCGACAGGGAAAGGCCGATTAACGAAAACGACATTGTTTTCCTGGGCAACTCTCTGACAGAAGGCGGAAAGTGGGAAACCTACTTCCCTGACGTTGAGGCCAAGCTCCAGAAGAAGGGCGCCGGCATCCGCAACCGCGGCATCGTGGGAGATACTTTCGGTGGCATAGATGCAAGGCTAGACCAGATACTTCCTGGCCATCCTAAGACTATATTCTTCCTGACAGGGGCAAACGATGTAAGCCACAACCTTACAGCCGATTCCATTGCCAACGGAATTATAAATGTAGTCCGCAGGATAAAGAAAGAAAGCCCTAAGACCAAGATTTATCTCCAGAGCCTTCTGCCAATCAACGAGAGCTTCAAGCGTTACCGCCTTCTTAACGGCAAGACCGCAATGTTCTCCGAGATTAACGCCAAGCTGGAGAAGATGGCAAAGGAGGAAAAGGTTACTTTCATCAATCTCTATCCTCTGCTTCTTGCCAACGGACCTGCAGACCTGGTTCTTCCGGCAGATCAGCAAGTTCTAAAGCCTGAGCTTACCAGAGACGGCCTGCACATAACTCAGGAAGGATATAAGATATGGGCAGACGCCATAAGAAAATACGTGAAATAACATTAAAACCAATCATAGAACTATGGGTGAATTTACTCGCAAAAGCATAAAGGAGCTGTTTAGCCAGCAGCCTGGAATTGATGTAGTTGTAAAAGGCTGGGTGAGAACAAAAAGAGGTAACAAGAATGTAAGTTTCATTGCCCTCAACGATGGATCTACCATCCGCAATATGCAGATTGTATGCTCCGGAGAAAAGTTTACTGAAGACGCTCTCAAAGACGTGACAACGGGAGCTTGTCTTTGCGTAAAAGGAAAACTTGTGGAGAGTATGGGCAAGGGTCAGAGTGTGGAAGTCCAGGCAGAAGGCGTAGAGATTTACGGCAAGGCGGACCCTGCCGACTATCCTTTGCAGAAGAAGGGCCATTCAATGGAGTTCCTCCGCGAGATTGCCCATATAAGGATGAGGACAAACACCTTTGGATGCGTGATGAGAATCCGCAACGCAATGGCATTTGCCATCCACAAGTACTTTAACGAGCACGGCTTCTTCTATCTTCATACTCCGCTGATTACAGAGAGCGACTGCGAGGGTGCTGGAGAAATGTTCCAGGTTACCACAATGGATCTTAAGAACATCCCGATCAACAAGGAGACCGGAGACGTTGATTTCTCCACAGACTTCTTCGGAAAGCAGACAGCCCTTACCGTAAGCGGCCAGCTGGAAGGCGAATTAGGAGCTACCGCCCTTGGCAAGATATACACTTTCGGCCCTACCTTCAGGGCAGAAAATTCCAATACTCCGCGCCACCTTGCAGAGTTCTGGATGATTGAGCCTGAGATGGCGTTCTACGATAACTTCGACAATATGGAACTCGCCGAGGACTTCATAAAGTATCTTGTCCAGTACGCACTTGACAACTGCGCTGAAGACCTCCAGTTCCTCAACGATATGTTCGACAAGGGCCTCATCGAGAGATTGAAGAGTGTTGTTGGAATCTCCTTCCAGAGAGTTACTTACACAGAGGCTGTGGATATTCTGGAAAAGAGCGGAGAGAAGTTCGAGTTCCCTGTTCACTGGGGCACAGACCTCCAGAGCGAGCACGAAAGATACCTGGTTGAAAAGCATTTCGGAAAGCCTGTTATACTCACCGATTTCCCTAAGGAGATAAAGGCCTTCTATATGAAGCAGAACGAAGACGGCAAGACCGTCCGTGGAATGGACGTTCTCTTCCCTAAGATCGGTGAAATCATAGGCGGAAGCGAAAGGGAATCTTCTTACGAAAAGATAATGACTCGCATCAACGAACTGAAGATGGATACCAGCAACCTTTGGTGGTACTTGGATACCAGGAGATGGGGAACTTGCCCTCACGCCGGATTTGGCCTGGGCTTTGAGCGTCTGCTTCTGTTCGTTACCGGAATGCAGAACATCCGCGACGTGATCCCGTTCCCTAGAACACCAAAGAACGCAGAATTCTAAAACAACAACTATATGCTAATCATAGGAATAGCCGGCGGAACAGGTTCCGGCAAAACAACGGTCGTAAGAAAAATCAAGAATCTCCTCAAGGATGAAGACGTGGCAGTCATTTCCCAGGATTCTTACTACAAAGACAGCAGCCACCTGACCCCGGAGCAGAAGGCGGCCAACAATTTCGACCACCCTAATTCCATAGACTGGGACCTTCTGGTTTCCGATCTCCAGAAACTCCGCAACGGACAGGCCATCGAGTCTCCGGTTTATTCCTACATAACCTGCTCAAGGTCAACGACAGAGACTGTTCACGTTGAGCCTGCCACCATCATAATTGTTGAGGGCATTCTGGTCTTTACCAACGAGGAACTGAGAAAACTTTTCGACATCTCCATCTTTGTTGATGCAGATGCCGATGACCGCCTGGGAAGAGTTATCCAGAGAGATATAGAGGAGCGCGGCAAAACCATCCAGCAGGTACTGAAGCGCTATCAGGAAACCGTAAAGCCAATGCACCTTCAGTTTATAGAGCCAAGCAAGCGTTATGCAGATATTATCGTTCCGCAGGGCGGCCACAATAGGGTAGCTATCAGCATTATAATCGCAACCATAGAGAAAGCCCTGCTGACTCGCGGAGAATAAAGCGGCATTTTTTGCAATTGAAAAAGATGAAATGGAAGACAAAAGGCTATCAGACGAAACACAGGACCGGTTTGAAAAATCAGACCGCCTGAGCCGCCGCGCTGGCCTTTATCTTACCATCATCTTTCACCTTGTTCTTGTAATCATTCTTTTGATTGTTTCAATCTCTACCGTAAGGAAGGGAGAAATATCTTTTGTCACCGATTCGGAAGGGCAGATACATAAGCAGAAACTTGAAGAGGAAGAAAGGCTCCAGGAAGAAATCAAGGCCATTGCAAAAGCCCAGCTGGAAGACCAGATAGCAGGCCGTCCGGTAACAACCTACCGTGCTGTTGCCGTAAACCGCAGTACCAGCCAACTCAAGGACGACCGCAACACAGATGCAGACAAACTCTACAAAGACGCCGAGGATCTTCAGCAGAGAATCAAGGATGCGGCCAAAATCCCGACAGATGGAGTAGATGATGTTCCTTCAGCCGCTAAATACGAAGAGAAAAAAGACGAAAAACCCGCATATAAGGGTCCATCTGTCCTCTACTGGATACTGGAAGGGCGCAGAGCCTTTTCTCTGCCTATTCCGGTCTATAAATGCCGTGGAGGGGGAGATGTTACCATTCAGATCTACGTGGGAAGAAACGGCTATGTCCAGAAGGCAGCCGTAGTCCAGGACGCTTCAGTTCCTGACGAATGCATAAGAAACGCCGCTCTGGACGCCGCAAAGCGATCCCGCTTCTCAAAAAGCGACACCGCCGACGAACCACAATTAGGACAAATAACTTACAGATTTATTGCGCAATAGATGTTATAAGGTTTTCTGCCAGTTCCAGGCGGAGCGCAAAACTTCTTCGATAGGGGTGTCTGCCTTCCAGCCGAGTTCCTTTTCGGCCTTCTTCGGATCTGCCCATACCTGCTCAATGTCTCCCTGTCGCCGAGGAGCAATCTGGTAAGGAAGATTCACTCCCGTGGCTTTCATAAATCCTTTCACAAGTTCAAGCACGCTCAGCCCGCGGCCGGTTCCGAGGTTGTAGATATACCATCTGCCGGTCTTTGCGGCATCCACGTATGTAGGCTCATCTGTCTGATCAACTGGATGAACTTCAGTCTCTCCCACGAGCTTGTCGATTGCCTTAACGTGAGCCTTTGCAAGATCCACCACATAGATGTAGTCTCTAATGCAGCTTCCGTCTGGAGTATTGTAATCGTCGCCGAAAACATTCAGATGGTCTCTGATTCCGGCAGCTGTCTGAGTCACGAACGGCACAAGATTCTGAGGCACTCCCCTAGGAAGTTCACCGATAAGTGCGGATGGATGGGCTCCAATAGGATTGAAATACCTCAGGGCGCAAACCTTCAGCTCAGGATATGCAATCACGCTGTCAGACAGAATCTCCTCGGCCATCTGCTTGCTTTTTCCGTAAGGAGAAAGACTCCTTTTAAGCGGGGCATCCTCAGCGATAGGCAGATGTTCCTTGTCCGGCTGGCCGTAAACCGTACAGGAAGAAGAGAAAACGATGTTAGCCCTAAGACTCTTATCTTTCATCAGAGTGATAAGGTTCAGAAGAGAAGTGATATTGTTTTTGTAGTAGTCAAGCGGCTTTTCTATACTCTCTCCAACCGCCTTGTAAGCAGCAAAATGCACGGCACCAACAATATCCGGATGCTTTTCGAATACCTTTGAGAAAGATCCAAAATCCGAACAGTCCGCCTCTTCAAGCGTAACAGGTTTCCCCAATATCTTTCCGATACGCCCAATTACGTCTCTTTCAGAGTTATAGAAATTGTCAACTCCCACAACGTCATAGCCTGCCTGACAAAGTTCCACCCAGGTATGTGAACCAATGTATCCGGCGGCTCCCGTAAGAAGTATCTTGCCCTTGCTCATAGTATTGTGTTTCAAAAAAATTAAGATTCTATGCAAATTTAACCATTTCAGCCGATTTTCTCCAAGCTAAAGCTCTTTCCTTTTTCAAAACCAGTAATTTTACACCAGACAAAAATCCATAGAGTATAATTTTCAAACTTTTGAATATGAAAAAGAACATTATCGTTTCAATGGTAGGAGTAGCTGCAGCTGGTCTGCTGCTTGCTTCTTGCTCAGCAAAGCCTGAGAGCGTTACCGCCGTTGTTGCAGGTCCAGACGGACAGCCTGCAGCTGTAGTTGTAAAGTATGCCAAGGCCGTTTCAGCCGAGAGCGTAACAGCTGACGCTTTCCAGATCGAGGGTCAGGAAATCGAGAACGTTTTTGTAACGGACAAGGACATTACCGCCGCTCCTGAGAAGCCAGAGTTCAAGGGCGAAAAGCCAGCTTGCGATTCCACTAAGGCCTGCCCAGAGGCAAAGCCAGAGTGCGACAAGGCTCCAAAGCACGACTGCGGAATGGATCCAAAGGAGTGCGATTCCACAAAGGTTTGCCCAGAAGGAAAGCCTGAGTGCGAAGGCCCTAAGAGCGTAGACGGCCAGTTCGTAGTTATTTGCCTGAAGAAGGCTTGCCCAGAAAAGCCAGCTTGCGAAGGCGAGAAGCCAGCTTGCGATTCCACAAAGGTTTGCCCAGAGGCAAAGCCTGAGTGCGAGAAAGCAGCTTGCGACTCAACCAAGGCCGAGTGCGAGAAGCCTGAGAAGCCAGCTTGCCCAGAAATTGCAGTTCCTGAGATTGCTGTAAAGCAGGTTAAGGAAATCAAGGCCGCTGACGGTTCAGCTCTGAAGGCTTGGGGCAAGGCATTCCCTGCAACCAAGGCAGTTCCTTGCTTCTTCCACGGTCCAAAGGGCCCAAAGCATCACCACGGCGCCCCTTGCCCAGAAGGAAAGCCTGAGTGCGACGGTCAGCACAAAGACTGCCCAAAGGCTGAATAATACTTATCTCAGCGATTTAGAAAGCGCTTCGCAGAAATGCGAGGCGCTTTTTTAATGTCCGAGTCTGTGATAATGGCAGCTTAGAGTCTGGGCGCAGTCTCCGTGCCAGTTGTGCATTCCGCCTCCAAAGCAGTTCTTGAACTGTTTGCATCCGGAGCAGATGCCTTTGCGGGCCCAGTCTCTGTTTCGGAATTCCTGGAACTTGTTTTCCCAGACTTCGTAGAGATTATCGGTGTATATGTTGCCCTGGGAGAAGACGTCGCGGTCTATGTTAGGGCAGGCGCAGATCCTTCCGTCTATCAGAACGGAGGCTATGTTTATTCCAGCGTGGCAGAAATGCCTTACAGGGCGGACTTTTTCCTCGTAGCGGCCAAGATATCCTTCGCAGCTGAAAGTAACGTCCAAAGGGCCCCTTTCTTTGCGTTTTTCGGCAATGAAATCCATCAGGCGTAACATCTCCTCGTTGGTCAGGTGCATATCGGGATCATCTTTGGCCCTGCCGATAGGAATGATGGTAAACAGCCTCCATTTCCTTGCGCCCAAAGATTTCAGGGTTTGATAGATTTCTTCAAGCTGGCCAATGCTGCGGCGGTTGATGCAGCTGACCACATCAAAGTCCAGGCGCTTTTCTCTTGCCGCGATTTCTATGGCTTTGATCGTGTGCTCGTAACTCTTTGGATTGCCCCTCATCCAGTTATGGGTGTCACCTATGCCGTCCAGGCTGAAAGTTAAAGCCTTGAGCCCGGCAGCCATAAGCTTTTTGTTCATCTCCTCTGTGTAGAAGAAGCCGTTGGAGACCATACTCCAGTAATAGCCTCTCTTGGATATTTCTTTTCCGATTTGCTCTATGTCCGGTCTGAGAAGAGGCTCTCCGCCTGTCAGCACAACTATGTGAGTTGAATTCTTGGCGGAAGATGATTTGTTTGCCAGAGGATTTGGAATGGTGTCCAGGGCTTTCAGGAAAACATCCAGCGGCATATCCAGGTCCTTGGCAGAAGAAAAGCAATCGCTCCCGCAGTGCCTGCAGGAGAGATTGCATCGCTGAGTACACTCCCAAAAAAGGTAATTAAGCTCGTGAACTTTTGTTTCGAGCTTCCGGAACTGCCTGAACAGGAAGGGGTTCATTATCCTTTGCCCTCTTCCGGCTCGGTCAGTGCAGCGTCAACATTCAAGGCAGCGTCTTCTTCCACTACGGCATTGCTGTCCTGATCGGTCACTTCTGAAACAATTTCCTCTTCAGGTTCTACGGGGGCGCCAGTAGGAGTTCCGTAACAAGCCGTGAATACAAACAGAGCCGTTGTCAAAGAACACCCTTTAAGGAAATTTCTAATCCATCTGTATTTCATAACCGGATAGTTTTGTTTTCTCAAAGATAATAACTTTTTTAGATAACTTTGCAAAACAGAAACAGTTTCATTCTATAAAAGTTTGAAGATGGGAGACACTTGGAAAAGGACCATTACTTTCGACAGGTTCATTAGATGGTTCCTGCTTGCGTTGCTTGTTGTGGGCATAATTTTGCTGCTCAGGCGTTTAAGCAGCGTGCTTATGCCGTTTTTCATTGCCTGGCTGCTGGCCTGGCTGATGAATCCGCTGGTGAACTTCTTCCAGTACAGATGCCGCTTCCGCTATCGCCTGATTGCTGTTCTTGCGGCTTTTGCTGTGGTGGGCCTTGCCTTGTGGGGAATATTCGAGCTGATAGTTCCGCCTATTTGGAACGAGATTATGACGGTCAAGGATATGCTGGTAAACTATCTCCAGAAAGACACTGCTTCCGGAGGCTTGTCGTCTTTGATTCACAGCTATTTGGGAGAGCAGATGGATCCGGACCAGCTGAAGAGGATCTTTACCGCGGACAACCTTCTGGATTCTCTGAAAGAATCTATGCCTAAGATATGGAAATTCCTAACGGGCTCTTTCCAGGCCTTCTCCGGACTTGTGAGCCTTGGAATGGTTCTGCTTTATCTGCTTTTCATTCTCATTGATTACGACAAGCTTTCCCGTGGTGTCAGATATCTTATTCCTAAACGTTATGCTCCAACTTTCACAAAGTTGATGAACGACCTGAGCAGCGGTATGAACAAATACTTCAGAGGTCAGGCTCTGATATCGCTTTGCGTGGCAATACTCTTCTGCACAGGATTTCTGATCATTGGATTTCCTATGGCCGTGGCCCTGGGAATTTTCATAGGAATATTGAGCCTTGTGCCTTATCTGCACATAGCGGGCTTCATCCCGATCACCATACTGGCAGCCGTGGAAAGCGCCCAGACAGACAAGAGCTTTGGAATGCTGATGCTTTCCGCCGCTACTGTATTCCTTGTTGTCCAGGTAATTGAAGATGCAATTCTCACCCCAAAGATTATGGGCAAGGTTAGCGGGCTTTACTCAGCGATAATCCTGCTTTCTCTTTCTGTATGGGGAAGCCTGCTGGGCCTTATAGGAATGATTATCGCGATACCGGTTACAACCTTGCTTGTGACTTATTATCAGCGGTATGTGGTAAAGATACCGGCCACTCCTGCCACTCATTCGGGTGCTCCGGATGAAATCCCAGAGGACACAGGTCCGTTTGACAACCCAGACGATCCGGATGATCTGCCATACGATGTAGACAAGAAATAGACGGTTTACTACACAGCTTTTTTTCGTATATTGCATACTGAAACGGACCAAGCCGGTCTTACTTCAAAGCAGAAGCCCTCGGGTTTCATTTTCCAGACCGGCAATTTCCGTTTCTTTTTCACTATGGACGAAAACACACTTTCGGGCGCAAAAGCCCTTTCTGCTGAAGGAAGGAAAACCCTTCTTTCCGTTTCTCTGCGATATAATGCTCTGTTTGCTGAAATAGACCGCAAAGACCTGGCCTTGCCCCAGGAGATAACTCCGGAAGTTTCCGCCTTTCTGCTGACTCTTTCAGACAAGGGCTACATACTGGAGGAAGACCTTCTTAAGGCCTTGTGCTTCAAGGCAGACAGCCAAATCCTGGAAGAAATAACCCAGGTCATAGACAAGGCTCTTGGAATTGGCCTTAACTGGATGCCGCTGGTAAAGGGCTGGACAGTTCCTACGGGAGAATCCTGGATAGACCATTGCATAACTTTTTTTGCCAACTTCTTCCCCAACAATATGAGCGGAACAACGCTTCCGTGCGGCCATTTCATTCCAGACGGAACCTTCCCGCTGGAAAGGTACAACGGATGCCCGTTCTGCGGTACTCCGTTCAAGACATCGGGCTTCGTCTACAAAGGCCAGGGCAGCAAAAAGAAATTGCTGAGGCTGATGACTTTAGAAGACCTCCAGAAACTGAAGGTTTCTCTTCTGGAATCAACTGTTCCTCTAGATGCCGGGCAGGGAGAATCCTTGAGAAGCCTGATAGAAGTCTTTGGTTTTGATGGCTGCGAGAAGGTGGAGATGAAGGAAACCCGCCTGATTGTGGCGGATGCTCTTCTTGCCAAAGCAGAATCAGACGATGACATCAAACGTGTTGGGAACCTGTTTTCTTCTCCGGCAGACATACTTAGATATCTCTGGTACAAGAAGACTGGAAGGCTACAGATAATTGAGCCTAAGACACTTATAGCCCACGCAGGAAGACTGAATTCCCATTTGATTTCCGCTCTGGACAAAAAGGCAGAAGCTGCGGAAAAGAAAAAGCGGGAGCTGAAACTCAAATATGACAGGCGGATGTGCCGCGCCGTTGCACTATGGCTCAACTCACTGGATATGGACGCAGAGCAGGCCTGCGAGATAATGCACCCGAAACGTGGAATGTGGGTAAGGATGATAAGGGCTCTGCGACTTGGCGAATACTCCAGAAAGCCTGGCTACGAGCGCCTTGCAAAACTTCTGGACACATTCTACAAAGACGATTATTCTGTCTGGAAAGGACAGCTGGACAAATGTTTGGGAATAAACTGCGGCTGTGTGGATTACACCAAGGCTCTTGAGCTTCTGAAACAGCGCCCCGGGACATTTGCCCGAAGCCTATTTGCCATAATGCTGACTATGGGGCCAAAGCTTGCATTGGATGCCTTCCGCCAGATTATGGACAAGGTTCCGCCTAGGCTGATTCTTTCCCTTGCAAATGCCGCAGATCTTTATTTTGATACTGAAGCCGTTCGCATTGCCCGCCCTCTGACCGGAAGCACAAAAACAATAGACCATAACAAAAAGCTGGAAAACTTCACTCCGGAACAAAGAGATAAAATGAGGCGTTCTGTTTGGGGGCTCTACAAGGAAGCTTTGACTCGGCGATTCAAAACAGAAGACCTTTCTAAAACCAATGGCAAGATATTTATAGACAAGGCTTTGTTCGACATACCTGTCAGCGTCGGAGACAGATCTGCTTCAATTCAGGATGCTTCCGCCGCCTTGCAGGGCACCCGCTTCATTGTGGAAGGGGATTCCGTGCGCCTTTTCCTGCAGTGGGGCAAGGGCCTCAAGGCTCAGCACCTGGATATGGATCTGAGCGCTGCCATCTGCTTTGCCGACGGGCATAGGGAAGACTGCGCCTACTTCAACCTGGTGGCTCCGGGAGCAAAGCACTCCGGAGACATCCGCAACATCCCAGACCTTGTGGGCACCGCTGAGTACATAGAACTCAGTCTTCCAGAACTTCAGGAGGCAGGGGCCAGGTACGTGGCCTTCAGCTGCAACGCCTATTCTCACGGAGCCATCTCCCCGAACCTTATGGTCGGCTGGATGAATTCCGCAAATCCTATGTCCGTTTCAAACGACACGGGCGTTGCTTACGATCCATCCACCGTCCAGCACATTGTCCGCATCGCTGAGGGAAACCTTTCCAAAGGATTGATTTTCGGCATACTGGATGTTGAGCAAAGAGAAATCACCTGGCTGGAAATGCCTTTCACTTCACAGGTTGTAACCCAGATGAACACTTCCGCCCTAAGCTCCCTGCTCCGTCGCCTTAGAAACAAGCTGTCGGTAGGGGAGCTTCTGACGCTCAAGGCAGAAGCCCAGGATTTAACTCCAACAGAAACTCCGGAAGAAGCAGACGAAAGCCTTCGTTACACCTACAACTGGGCACTTGACGCTTCGGCCGTATCCAAATTACTCGGATAACAAATACTTCAAAACCAGAATAATAACAAATAACAATAAGCATTATGAAAAACATTTTCCTAATCATTGCAGTCCTCGCAATCGCTATTGCATCATCCTGCACCCGCAAAAGAACCCAGAATGTCCTCGGCAACAACATCGATTACTCCGCTGATATGAGAGAAGCTCTTGCCTTGGAATCCACTCCTATGCCGCAGAATGCCGTAATGATGGACCTTCCAGAAGAAGTCCAAGCAAATTACAACATATATACAGGAAAAATAGGAGAGGAAGGCGCCACTCTTTTATGGGCCCCTTGGAACAACCGTACAGAAGAGGACAAGGCCAACGGCATCTGCGGATACCTTGCCCTTGATTCAAATCCTCGCTTCCGCTACATCCTGAAAGAGGTGTCTGACGAGCCTAATCCAAACGGCTATAACAAAGTGGTCTTTGACATCTATCAGGGAGAAGAAAAGAAAGCAGTTCTCGAAGGCATAATCGAAGGGCGCGGAGATGGCTTCAACGGCACCGTCACCTTTGTAGAAACCGGAGTTAAGCAGGACTTTTCCCTGATGCAGCAGTACTAACTTTCCCTAAACGTCACGCTCCTGGGCACTCGATTTCTAGGCTTTTTCTAAAGATTATCATTTTGACATAACCTGTCAAATCTCCGCCATACCTTTGCACTGTGTTACCTAATGTTTGTGTTAAAGGTTGAAGGCAGGCGGGGCTTTTGGTTCTGCCTGCCTTTTTAAAAAAAGGAGGTATTATGAAACGCATTATTAGAATGATCCTGGCATTTATGGGCATTGGCCTGATAGACTACATTGAGAATTACCGTTGAGGCGAATAACACTGCTACCAAATCGTCCACAACTTGTGGACGATTTTCAAGAGCCTGAGAATAAAGACAATACTCAGATCTAAAGAGGCCCAAATGGAAAAGGAAAGTAATTTCGCCACAACTTGTGGCGAAATTATATCTTCTTTAATGCAGCAGTACTAACTAGAAGTATTTCTATCTGAACTTGATATCCTGCATTTCAGACAGGCTGCGCAGAACTCCTTCCTGAATCTTCTTTTCCGTAGAAGCGGACGGTTTTTTGACTCCTTGTATATAATGCCCTAATTGAGCGGCATTGACTCCTGTAACCTTGGATATGCCTTCAAGCTTGAAGAGATCTTTCAACGCGTGAAGGAAAGTAACGGTATTGGCGTAATAGAATGAAAACTCTACCTCCTCAAACTCCTTACCGGATTCTTGATAATACTTCTTCATTGCTTCATAGCCTTTCTTGAAATCCTCAATGGTTTCCTTCACTGTCTTTCCTGTTCCAAGGCAACTGTAACTAAGATGGGTGTCATCCATATAAGCAGCAAACAATCCATCTCTACCCATTTCTATCAATACTTTAACCTTCTTCATAGATTCAAATTACTTTCTGCAAGCACCCTGATGTCAACGATTCAAAGGTAGTAAAAATCCTACCGTCTTGCAACTTTATTAAATTCAATCCACGATTTTTGGGCTTTTTCCATATGGTTCACTAATTGGATGTCACAATTTGTGACATCCAATTCCGGTTGTCAGTTTGAGGTCGCAAATTGCGACCTCAAGTTATAGTTTAGCCTTCATTTCTTCAATGGTCGGAATAGTTCCTTCTATTTTCTCAGGATACAGTTTTGCCAACTCATACTCAGAAATTCCTATGGGCTGATTGCTGGCTTCTAGAGCATATTGCGCTATCAAATTGTCTTTTTCTTTGCATATCAAAAGACCTATCGTCGGATTATCCCTGCCTGGCTTTCGGAGCAGGTGATTGCATGCTACTACATATCCGCCAAGTTGCCCGATATCTCCAAAATCCAGTTTTCCTATTTTGACTTCAATTACCACATAACAAGACAGCTTGAGGTTATAAAACAAAAGATCAAGAAATCTTTCATGGTCACCGATTTGAAGACGGTACTCTTTGCCTACATACGCAAATCCGGTCCCCAGTTCCACCAAGAATTGAGAGATGTTGTCTATCAAGGAGTTCTTAAGTTTATGTTCATTGTAGGGTTCAAGTATACCCGTAAAAGCAAAACTATATGGATCTTTCATTATCTCTGAAGCCAGATCGCTGTTTTCCTTTGGAAGAGTCCTCTCGAAGTTCGTTAACGTATGTTGAGACCGTTTATATAAATCAGTATCAAGAAAGTTCAGCAGTGTACTTCTGCTCCATCCATTCTCAATTGTTTTCTTTATGAAAAACAGAGCTTTGTTTATATCTCCTTTTGTCTTGTCAATAATAACCATTTGCTGTGACCAGGGGATTATAAAAATAGAATCCAAATCGTCAGCAACTTGCTGACGATTTTCAAGAGCCTGAGAATAAAGACAATAGAAATATTTTGCATACTTAAGGGTTGTAGGAGAAAACCCCTTGCTTAAACCTAATGATGCCTTCAAATCACGGCTAAGTACATTAAAGAAACCACTTCCATATTTATTCTCGGCATCCCTTTGAACAATGTCTTTTCCAAGATCCCAGTAATACCGGAGCATTTCCTGATTGACTTTGACCGCAGCTTTGATTTGTCCTCTGCGATAACGCAAACTCAGTTCTTTGATCCACTGTAAATATTCCGGATCTATTATTCCCGTCTTCTTCATATCTTTTCTCTTAACAGTGTCCGTCAAATATAACATCCCAAGACCTAACTCTTTCCGCCTTCCCAAACAATCCCTTTCACTTTTTGACGATTCTGGAATTATCAACACAATCCGCATTTTTTGCTAAATTTGGTAAACGCAATAATTATGATAGAGGAAATACTTTTATACAACAAAAAGTTTGTGGCTGACAAGGAGTATGAGCCGTATGTCACGGACAAGTACCCGTCCAAGAAACTGGCTGTACTGACTTGTATGGATACCAGGCTTACAGAGCTGCTTCCAAAAGCGCTTGGGCTGAGGAACGGAGACGCCAAGATCATCAAGAATGCCGGCGGGCTTGTTCTGTCTGAGACAGATTCTGCCATACGTTCTCTGCTGGTTGCAATTTATGAGCTGGGCGTGGAGGAAGTGATGGTGGTGCATCACTCAACCTGCGGAGCCTGCCATATGAGCTACGGTGACTTCAGGCCGCATATGCTGGAGAGGGGAGTTGCTGAAGAAACCCTTGCCGAGTGGGAAACCAAGGGCGTTGAGCAATGGCTGGAGGGGTTCCACGATACGGAAGCTTCTGTCCGCAACACTGTCTCAGCGATTGTAACCCATCCGCTTGTGCCCAAGGATGTTGTAGTCCGCGGCTTCATCATAGATTCTGTAACAGGCGCCTTGTCTGAAGTTAAATAGCCACAACTAGACTAGGCAGGCACTTTTATGATGTCTTCTTTCAGAGCACAAGATATCTTGCTGATTGTTGCAATCGTCATATTGTGTGTCCCTGATAGCCACCTGCTTACTTCCGTTTCCGTTTTTCCAATCAGCTGAGCAAAGTCTTTCTGAGACATTCCCTTTTTCTCAAGAATGTCATAGACCTTGTTTGCAATGGCAACAGACAATTCCATTTGCAGTTTCATTTCAGGGGAAATACCCTCTCGTATTTCTTCTAGTATCTTGTTACTCTTTTTCATATGTTATCTTTCCATAAATCGTCCTTGCAAAAATAAGCATAAAAGTTAATAATTCAAAACTATTGAACGCAAATATAAACCCCGCATATCTCAATCTCTCCATCTCCCGAAACTTTCTCCCTCATTTATTTACGATTCTGGAATCATCCGTACAATCCATATTTTTTGCTAAATTTGGTAACCGCAAGTAAATCGTAGAATAATACAAATAAAGCATAGCATTATGAAAAAGCTGTTTGTTGCTGCAACAGTTGCACTGAGCGCCCTGCTTCTTGCAGGCCAGAGCAAGGCCTTTGCCCAGACAAGGCCAATGAACTTCAACGATGTAGATGAAAAGCCTGTATTTCAGGAAACGATAGTTGTTGACTCAGACTTTGCAAAATGGGTTTACGCCCACATCCAATATCCTCAGATTGCTAGGGAAAGCGGCATCCAGGGCAGGGTAACCATCCAGTTCACCATAGACAAGGACGGTACTCTCAAAGACGCCAAAGTCCTGCGCGGCGTTGATCCCAGCCTAGACAAAGAAGCCCTCCGCGTAATATCTTCTTCCCCTAAATGGAAGCCTGCCCGCCACAAAGGAGAACCCGTTGCCGTAACCTATGTCTTTCCGGTAATCTTCAAGCTCCAGTAGTTCAAACAAAAACTCAAACATACAATCAAATAACACATTGCTATTCCAGGATTGTACCGGCAAATCTTGGAATTGTACCTTTCTTTTGGTATATTTGATAGCATTTTTGGGAGATTGTGTATTCACCGATTTCAGTTGATGCATATTCTCATCTTGCAGACATAATGAAAGAAAGCGTTTAACGCTATTCTACGATGGTGAATCTGGACAATTCAAGCAAAGGTAGAATAGAGCGAGACGCTCGCACTGGCTATAACCTGGGCTTCGGCCTGCGCTATAGTGGAAGTGCGAGCTATTTCTCATTCACTTTGCGGCAGTCCAGAACCAGGTTCGCCTGGTGCCTACCATCTGAATGAGTTAATTGGCTCGCACTTTCTTTTTATTTGTTGAATTATGTGTTTTTCGAGCTAAACGTTTTTATTATTAAGTGTTTAAGGTTATTTGGGATAAGAAAAATACTGTAAGGCTTACAATGTCTTCTAAGGGAGAGGCCCTTAACGTGTCTCCACGTCCCGTTTTTTTCGAGGAACTGAATCTTCTCGGTCTTAATAAAATGGGTTGGATTTATCCGGAAAGTAAAAATCCTTTGATGTGGGCATGCGATAGGAGATATTTTTATAATGGTGAGGTTGTTATGGAAATCAAAGGTGGTAATATCTTTGATGCTCCTTCTATCCAAATAGTGCCTGGAAAAGAACACTTATCAATAGTTCCCATAGATATTGAATACTTGCGGAAGATGAATGAAGATTCCATTTTCCTGCTGGAGCATGAGGCTATGGATTTTATTAATCAAACTTATCGCAGGTATAAAGGACTACGAAAAATAACTGAGCTGAATCCTGATATTGATTTCCAACAACTTGCTCAAAGACTCGGGAAAAAGACAAAGGAAGAACATGTCGTTGTAAAAGAAGAATGCGATAGTTTCGATGTAATGCCGTTGTCAGAGGCAGAAGCTCAAGGCAAGGCTCCTATTTTGAGCAGCAAGGTTGATCTTTTTATTGCATCATTTTCTGGTGGCAAAGATTCGCAGGTTGTACTCGATCTCGTTGCAAGAGTAGTTCCTAGCGAAGATTTTTTAGTTATTTACTCGGATACAGGTTATGAACTCCCCACTTCATTAAGCCTATATAAAGAACTTGAAGATTATTATCATCCTCAATATCCCAATCTAAAGTTTTATTCAGCTGAGAACGAGCAGAATGTTATATCATATTGGGAAAAACTTGGCTCTCCAAGCAGAATGCATCGTTGGTGTTGTGGTGTTATGAAGACAGCCCCCCTCTATAGAAAACTAAAGGAAATAGCTGCACTCGACAAACAGCCAATTGTCCTTGCTTTTGAGGGTGTTAGAGCAGAGGAAAGTGACAGACGCGCCCAATATCAGAGACTTGGAAAAGGGGTAAAACACAATAATGTGATCAATGCTCGTCCTATCCTTGATTGGAACTCAACAGAAATCTATCTCTATATCCTACTTCGTAATATTCCCTTCAACCATGCTTATCGAGAAGGCTTTTCAAGAGTTGGCTGTTCCCTTTGCCCATTCTCATCAGATTGGTCAGAATTTTTGGTGTCAAAAAAGTATCCTGAAGCTATCAAGCCGTTTGTGGATTACTTGTACAAGATGACAGATGCGCTTTCTATACATACAAAGAAAGAAAAGGATGATTATATCAAAAGCGGCAACTGGAAACTTCGTGCAGGAGGGAAAACCTCAAATACAGAAGGTTCATCAGTTCAATTTATTACCACTTCTCCAGACTTTAAAGCAGAGCTTATTTCGCCCAAGGAGAATCTATTAACTTGGCTTAAACCTTTGGGAAAGATTTCTATTATTGATTCAACTGATGAAAGCTTTTCTGGAGCCATTGATTACCTTCATAATTCTTATCCTCTGCACATAATAACAAAGAAAGAAAAAACGACGGTTTTAATACAGAATGTTGGAGATAATGTTATTTTTCAAGGGTTAATCAAGCGCGTATTATATAAGACAACTTACTGCATCCATTGTGAAGTTTGTGAAGTTGAATGCCCGTCAGGAGCTCTTGTTGTTACACCTATAGTAAAAATCAACGGTCAAAAGTGCATTCAGTGCAAGAAGTGCCTCACTTTCAAGAATCGTGGATGCATTATGGCGAACTCGATTAATATATCAGAATCACTTATTAAAAAAAACAAGACAATGGCAACCTCTGGAATAGATCGCTACTCTACTTTCGGATTAAAGGATAAGTGGATTAGTGAATTCTTTTCAAATTATCGGACCTTCTTTAAAGGCGATAATCAACTTGGAACCAAGATGATACCAGCATGCGTAAATTGGTTTAGAGAATGTGAAATCCTTGATTCTAAAGACAAGGTTATTTCCCCTCTTGGAGACGTATTGAGGCAGAAGTATCTTGATAATCCAAAGACCATCTGGGAAATTCTATGGATTAATTTATCCGAGAATTCTCAGGCTATCAAATTCTATACTTCTACAATTCATTTTAATAGAGAGTATACAAAACCAGATATTTTGGAAATGATGCAGATGCAATTTGAAAACATTGCCAAGAACACTCTTGCAAATCCGGTTGGTGCTCTCTGCAATATGTTTGGCATCGGAGAAGAAACCATAATTGGTGATGAATTAAAGCAAGGTCTTATCCGTGTCAAAGGGAAAACGGTTGATACTGTTAAACGCGAAACTTACCATGAGCTTTCAATGGTTGCTGTAGCATACTCTCTTTACAAATATGCGGAGAAACAGGGACGTAAATCTCTAACTGTTTCAGAGTTTTATAATGATAACCAAACAGAGGGTATTTATCGGCAGTTTGGAATAGATCGTATTACATTAGAAAAATTACTCCGTTCTATTCAGGAAGAGGAGCATCATGTTCTGACAGTAGAGCTTAATATGGGTCTTGATAATATTAACCTCCGGGACGATCTCACCTCTTTTGAGATATTAAAAGCATTGCTATAGAATTATGAAGAAGAAGTACTCTGACTATTATGAATTAAGGGATTTTCTTCCCGTATATGACATTGCGGACGAGAAAGAAGGTCATTGGACATCATTTATCCCCACTAAGCAATTTGGAGAGTTGCTCAATAAGTCTTTAACAGCACTTACCTCTTCTGACGCATCAAAGAGAAAGAGCATGTGGGTACGAGGAACATTTGGTACAGGGAAAAGCCATGCCAGTGCTGTTATAAAACATCTCCTTTGTGATGATTTTAATGTGATAATTGGCTACCTCAATTCCATCACAGATGTTGTGATTCGAGAAAAAATTCGTTCATTCCGTCAAGAAAAAAAATTCTTCCCAGTCGTTCTGAAGGGTGTTGAAGGAGCATATGATATACCTCGTTTTTCCCTCTCATTGCAAAAATACACAAAGAAAGCATTGGCAGCTGCTGGGTATTCTGATATAGTGGTTTCTTCTGATTATGAAACAGCTATTGCATACATAGAGAAGCATCGTCAGATTATTTCTG
This sequence comes from Bacteroidales bacterium, assembly GCA_016285455.1. Classification (GTDB taxonomy): domain Bacteria; phylum Bacteroidota; class Bacteroidia; order Bacteroidales; family UBA932; genus Egerieousia. The sequence goes on along the minus strand of JAEEQS010000006.1, from coordinate 78,996 downwards.
ATGTTATTGAACAAAGCGATTCTCTTAAGATGTTGGCTTCCAGTCCCGAAAAAATTATTTCAAAACTTAAGATAAACGACACAGACACATATCTTGCATTGGAAGAATCCTTGGATAGCGTTTATAAAATCCATCTTAATTCTGAAGCAGCAACCATTAGTGATTGGCTCGTTGAAGTTGAAAAAGAGATTGAAGCGAAGGGTATCGCAGATGGACTTATTATCTTTTGGGATGAGTTTACTTCTGTTATGGATACAATCAAAAGCGATCGTATCAATGTCCTTCAGAATATTGCTGAGAAATCCCAAAACAACAATCTGTTTTTGTTTTTAATTTCTCATAGAGCGGAGTCTCAAAGCTTGGATAGCCGTGGTAAGGATATTACAAAAATGAGTGATCGTTTTGAGAATATTGAATATCGTATGGACGATATTTCAACATATCTTATCATGCGCCATACTTTTGGTGTTAAGCAAGGTGTATCCGAAACGGATATGCGTATACTTCAATACAATGGCACAAACAAACTAAAGGGGTTGCTTGACTATCTCTGCCCTTCAGGAAATGAAGAGGAAAAGCAACGCATAAACGACTTGTTCCCGATGCACCCTTATACGGCCTACCTTTGTTCCGTCTTATCAAATCTAATTGGTTCAGCCAACCGTAGCGTTATCAGATTTATGAATGATGAAACAGATGGCTTTAAGGCTTTCTTGGATAATGAAGCCTTTTTCAATACCAATCAATTGGTCACTCCAGAATGGCTTTGGGATTTCTTTGAGTCAGAGTTTGATAGCGATTCTCAATGCAGCATTTTCACAAATGTTTATCGAACAGAGAGCATTCATCTCTCAGGTATGAGCGAAGATTATTATCGCGTTTTCAAGTCTATACTTCTCCTTAATGCCCTTCAGAACAAATTCCGCGATGGCGGCACCCCGGAACGCATTATTCCCAACGAACAGAATCTTCAATTCATGTTTTTAGGAGATCGTCTTTCAGATAAACTCAATGACATTCTTGATTACATTGATAATAACAAAATCGTTTCACGTAATGTTTTTGGCGAATTCAAGATATCCGCTACTTCATATAATGCAAATGAAATCACTGAAGAGAAAACAAAACTTCAGAGCACATATAAGACAGCTCTGAGCATTCTGGATTTTGATAGTAACAAGAAGGCTCAGCTCTTATCTGCGTTTGCAGTTGGTGAATCTCTTCTTCGTAAGGCTGAAGTTCAATTCTACTCTTGTGAAGAGACTGAGAGTATCATTCGAAGTAAACTGAAAAAGTTTGTAGAAGACAAGCCCAATGCTCTTCACGTCGGCCTTTTCCTCTCTCTTACAGAAGAGTCAAGAGATTATATGCAAAACAAGGTAAGAGACCTGTCTGTAGAATGCCATAATGCTATTCTGATAGTCCCTGATGAGACATTTTCAGTTGATTCTACAAATAAGTTCATTGATTTTATGGCCAATTACGCTCTTGCCAAGAGATATTTCAATGATAACCAAGCGGCAGAGTGCGAGAAGAGTGCCAAACAATATATCACAAAATGGGTGCAGCAAATTTCAGCGGGATCCTACAAATTATGGTTCAAGGGCGAGTCCTATTCTGATGGTATTTTTAAGGAGGTGGGTAAATTACTCAACAGGAAGATAGGTCGACAGATTTTTCCTAGGGGAATGGAGAGCATAAAACGCATTCAGAATTCTGTACCTATGACCTTCTTCAAGAACAAGAATTACCCTGCCGTAGTTACGCAAATTCTCCAAGCTCAGAACCGAGATCAATTAACCACTTTTACAGGGGAAAATTCTCCTATCAAGTTAATTTTCCAAGAAAACGACACTTTTCTTGTTCGCGAGGATTGTGAATTGACAGATCTTGCTCTTTCTGGTAGTTCTTGGCTTGTTGAAGTCTGCAAACTCATGGACAAGTGCATAGAGGATGCACACAAAAAATATCAAGATAGGTTCTCCCTTTCAGAAATCCTTGCTCCATTTATGAAAGCACCATATGGCTTCTTCCCTAGCAAGGCGAACTGGGCCGCACTATCATATGCGATTAGGAAACACAAAGGAGACCTATTCCAGCCGAGCACATCTCAGCCTGTTTCCGACGAGGGTCTTTCAGACATGATAGTCCTATTATTTAAGATGTGGGATGAAGGCCGCTCAGAAAGCAATAATAAATTGCTACTTCGTTTTGGATCACCGGAAGAAAGTAAACTAACAAAGCAAATAGCGGTTTTCTTCAATCTCAAAGATGTTGTAAATATCAATGAAATTAAGAGTCTACATAATGCTCGTTGGGGTGTCCAAGAGTTTTGTAAGAAAGTGGCCAAGCAGCCATTATGGACACTGTTATATTGCGATAAGGTTTTCCAAAAAGAGAACTATAAAAAGGCTATTAGAAGCATCATTTCCCTCTTTGAGCAGGAATCGCCCAAACTTGAGAGAATAAAAGAGCTTTCAAATCAACTTGAATCTTTTAAAATGGAACTTCCTCCAATATTAAAGAATGCAGACAACTATACACAAGGATTCGTAAAGTTTGCAGAAAAGATAGAAAAAGAAGATGATATTTCCATTAAGAAAGAGTGGTGGAACGAGCTCCTAGATGAGTTGACAGTCCTTCCGGAAGAAGTGGCCTTTAGAAAAGAGAGTGATGTAGAGAACTTAATTCTCAAGTTCTGCCATAGAAAGACAAAAACTGTTGAGACTTCCACAACACAGAATCCTTCCTCCCTATCAAAATCCGAGAGTGGAAATACATCGGATAGTAACCAATCCCCAAATGAAAGAAACTCTGAAACTATTGAAGAAGTGCCTTCTAAGCAAATTCCAAAGGACATTATTGCGAAAGCCAAGAACAATGTTAAAAATATGAATATGCCAAACATGATGTGGCAGCAGATGGTTCTTGAGCTTATTAATGAGCATCCAGAAGTGGCAGAATATATCACAAAATATCTATCTTAGTTTTATGGAAGTATCAGAGAAAATTATACGATATTCCTCATTCAATGATCTCATTGGCGCAATTAAAGCCGATGCATCTTCCCGTGATTTCTTATCGCAGCGGTATGGTGTCCGCTTTATTATGCTTAATAACTTCGATTCGCTTAGAAAATTGGTTGCCGAACTAATTGAGATGGATGTCAATATGATAGGTCTCGATTGTCTAATCCCATCTGACGAGCCAGATACCTGGATTTCAACGGACACCCTTAAAGATCTCGTTTTTAGTTGCAACACACCTTCCCTGATTACGCCCTTTTCCGAACTCGTTAGGTTTTATCCTGATGATCAATTTAGAGGATTCTTTAGTGAAATTATACTCTCTGAAAGATGTAAAGGGAATCGCATTTATATACCTATTATAGGACTTGAGAATCGGTTTACTGATTTTCTTTCCCACTTTGGCAGATTAAGCGAAAGTGCTCCAATTTGGCAGTATAGTGACTTGGAATACCAGCCTGTCGAGGTTTATGTTATTGACAAATACAAAGACTTAAATCCTTCAGCTATTGGTAAAAGGTGTCATCTTCGCACTTTGTCGGAGTGGCTTCTTTTCTGGAAGGATGCTCCTAAAGAGAAGATTATCTGTTCTTCACTTCCGATTAATGTTAACCGTAAGTACTCTCGGCCGGACAACATTTTTAAGTTCACTCCAATCACAAATGCGTATGATTATATTACGCAATTCATGGATATTAATCTCAGTTTTGACTACAATAAGGAAGAAGACACATTCTTGGATATCCTGTTAAAAGACATTATTGATAACCACAAAGATGATTTTGACTTATGGGGCTTTATCCGTGAGCGTTTTAACAAAGCCCGTCTTACTCCAGATGCTGCTCTGGAAGTTTGGGGGCAATCAGAAAGAACATCTTATGATAGGTGGCTCCTGAAAAAATATTTAGAGCAAACACCGGAACTGAGTCATAGTGATTATTTGCATCTCTGTCTATCGGAATGTTCTGATTTGGATAAGCCTTATCAATTATTTACAAAGATTGCTCAATATATTTTTTATGTGCCGAGCGAGGCTGCCAGGTATCATGATGAGCGTGAGCGCATTATGAAGAAACTATCATATCTGTTTGTTCAAAACGTGCCTCTTTCACAACAGGAATGGATACAAAAACACATAATTGAGACAGGAAAACAGTCAACAGATGCAGCTGTTTTTTTCTGTACAGGGACTTTTGATTTTGAGAAAGAGTATTTGATGGGTGTATATGCTCATCATAAAGGAGAAGAATGCTCTAGAAAAGCAATCAAGTTGTATCCAGAACTTGCATATTATATTGAGAAGTCTATTCCTAATGAATATTCAGGGAAGCAAGAATGGGCATACGATTATGCAGATAGATATAAATATGCTAAGATAATTGATACGCTTACTGATGAAGTCATAGCGGTTATTAAAGAGAAGAACGCAAGTCGTGATGCATTTTATAGCTGGTACTTTAATTTTGCTAACTCAAAAGAGCGTCTCAAGAATTTATCGTTGTCTCCAAACTTAAAACCAGATCGGATTTATTGGCTTGATGGTTTAGGTATCGAGTATTTCTCCCTTATTAAGAAACTTATCGAGGAGGACGGACAATTTCATATTGTACACTCAGAGTATACAAGATCAAATCTACCTTCGGAAACCACTTTAAATGGTTTTTATGATGATGGTGTTTCAAAATTTGATGGCATTGATTGCATTGGACACGATAGTGCTCAGTATAAAGTATTTGCCACTCTTGTAAAAGAAATAGATCTGATATGTGCTTATCTCAGACGCATTATCTCTGATAATCGAGGAACTCCCATAACAATTGCTATTGTTTCTGATCATGGAATGAGTTCTCTTTCTAGGAAAGCTGATTCGAGAAAGCTTGAAGGCAGGTATGATCATGAGGGACGATTCCTTCAGGTAGAAAAAGATAAGTTTGCAGATGATGACTATTTTTTCACACACCAGAATGAGGACGATCAAAAATATTACCGTATTGCATTGACCCATTCATCCCTTTCAAAAAAACCAACACATGAAGTTCATGGAGGAGCTACCCCTGAAGAAGTGATAGTACCTTTAATTATAATATCGAATAAGTCCGAGTCGTTTAAGCAAGTATTTGAAGTCATCCCGAAACAAACCAAGGTGGCGATAACGGATGCATTGGTGGAGGTTACAATTATTCCTCAACCTTCTTCTGCCTATGTAAGGTTTGGCGGAAAGGATTACGAAATGACAAGAAAAAACACCCAATGGGCTGCTAAAGTAGATGGCTTAAAAGAAGGAATTAATAACTTTATCATTATTCCAGAAACTGGCGAACCTTGCGAAATAAGCATTGAGTTTTATGGCCTCGGTGCTGGAAACATTGAAGATGAATTTGATCTATAAAAATGAATAAGTTAGGAAAAAAGATCCAGCAAGTATTTGGCGTTGCAGCTGTATATAAAAATCCGGCCAATTATGATGTGTTTAGTGGCAGAAATCTTCCATCATTCATTAAGGATTACTTGATTTCTACCCATGTTTCTCCCGAGGGCACTTTCTATCGGGAAAAATTAGTTAGATTCTTGGATTCTCATATCCCAGCTGACAACAATTCAGTAAAATCGAGATTATTACAAGGTGAAACTTTAACACTGCTCACCCGTTTCATCGTCTCCACAAACATCTCTAAAGGGGTAATTCAATTCCAAATTCCAGATATGGGAATTAAATTTGGAGACACAGAGATTCCTCGGTATTTAGTAGAGGAATTTCCTAATGACTTGATTGATGGAGAGAGGTGGGGTATCCTTAAATTGGTATATATGGCTCCGGAAAATGGAAAATCTGGTGGTCATATTGAAATGGTTAAGTTTAAGCCATTCCGTCCGATGGAGAAACTTGATCTAAATGCATTTCGTGAGAGTAGGAAAAAGTTCACGACTGATGAGTGGATAGATGTCCTGATTTCTGCTATGGAGTATAATCCAGATTCTTTCTCAGGAAAGACTCAAAAGTTGGAGTTCTTAACACGACTCCTTCCATTCATTGAACCACGACTCAATATGATTGAGCTTGCCCCCAAGGGTACGGGTAAGTCATATGTGTTTAATAACCTTTCCAAATTTGTTTGGCTCATTAGCGGAGGTAAAGTATCTCGTGCAAAGCTTTTCTATGATAAGCAAAAACAATTGCCAGGAATTATGCGGTTTTACGATGCGGTAGCATTCGATGAGATTCAGACAATTAGTTTTACTGATGGGGCCGAGATGCAGTCTTTCCTCAAAGCATATTTAGAAGATGGAAAGACCAAAGTCGACAATTACGAGTTTATGTCTGAGTGCGGTCTTATGCTTCTTGGAAATATCCGCTTGTCAGATACGGGATTTCCGATGAGCAATCGTTATTTTGAAGAGCTTCCGGAAAATTTTAGAGAATCTGCTTTGCTTGATCGCTTCCATGGCTTCATAGAAGGCTGGTTGCTTCCACGCATTAAGAATAATATGATTCTAACTGATTGGACTCTCAATGTGGAGTTCTTTTCGGAAATAATGCATCAACTCCGAACGGACCCTGAATATGCCGCTGTTGTTAACAGCGTTATAGAATATCCGCAGGATGCCGACACCCGACATCTTAAAGCTGTCAAAAAGATTTCAACGGCCTACTTAAAACTTCTTTTTCCTCACGTTACTTCAGAAAATGAGTTGAATAGAGAAGAATTTGAGATCTATTGTTTAGAACCTGCTATTCACCGTAGGGATATTATTCGCCAGCAATGTAACAATATAGATTTTGAACCTACATATGCAAAGCCGATGCCGGATATTTGTGTAAAAAAGCAACCTGCCATTACGCCTCCGGAAGAGCTTTTGAACATATAGAGATAATAGATGTATTAGCGACATCCTATATGACGGGAAAAGATATAATCGACAAACTATTCTCATTCACGATATTGTTAAGTTACTTATTTTTTCTTCTCGTCAATCTGCCCCTCAAAAAAAGGGTGTAAACTTTTGTTGTAACTGATTGGTTGTGGTGGCGATTTCCAGCCAGACGAGTGGTATGATTATTTGACTCATAGAAAGGTTGCCGAATAGAAAAAAACCGCCTTGGTAGCAAAGCGGTTTTCAGAAATCTCAAGTTCTGGTGACAGAAGGGCTTACCCCTTTTCCTATCACCCCATCAACTTCCGATTCTTTGGCAAAAGTAAGCAATTATTTGAAACATCAAAGTTGCCGTATAAGGTAAAAAAATGTGCTTCGCGGCAAAATATAAATCTATAATTCGCCGTGAGGGGCTGTTTTTGGTGTCTCACGGCGGATTATGCGGGCGTTTGTAAGGGATGTTTACTCCAATCTTGAGCGGTATGTCATCGCTGAGTAAAGTTATTTTCAGCCAAAAGAGGGTATTTTTATGCTTATCTGGCTGATTATAATTTTATATTTAGCCAAATGCGAGATTATGGATTTGTATAATTGAATTTGTATATTTGTGAAGGCATTTGTAATCAAAGCATTATGGAAAGGACGGAATGGTCTTTGGAGAGAAAGCATTCGTTGGGGCTGAATTGCTGCCAAGCGGTGCTGCTGGCGTTTTCTGCCGAGATCCTGGAACATTGGGGAGTGAAAGAGGGCGAGTCTGCGGATACGGCTCAGAAGGCCTTGGTGGCGCTTGGTTCCGGCTTCGGAAGCGGTATGGGCTGCGGAGAGGCTACTTGCGGAGCACTTGTTGGCGCGGGAATGGTTGCCGGACTGCTGAATAGCGGTGAAGAAAAGCAAAGAGTTCCTGCAGTGCTTTTAACAAGAGATATTTGCAAGAAGTTCAAGGAACGGGCAGGGGCTTTGCGATGCTCGGACATCAAAGGCATTAAGACAGATCCTGTGACAGGCAAAATCACTCATGGCAAAATTCTCTGCAGCTGCGATGACTGTGTCCGCCACGCCATAAACCTTTGTGAAGAACGCTGTTTCGGGGAAGGTTAGTCTTTTTTGCTGACGGCGTTCTTGATGGCTTTCCAGGCGCTCTTTGCTCCGTTGGCTGCGCTCTTTGCAATCTTTGTAGCTTTACGTGAGGCGTTGTCTGCCACCTTCTTGCCCTTTTTCTTTATGGCCTGCCTTTCATCATAGGTTTTGTCTGCAATATCTTCTGCGCGGTCTGAGAATTTTTCTCCAATCTGCTGGCCTTTTTCCTTTACCTTTTCCCATCCTTCCTTGCCTTTTTCCTTGGCTTTCTGGCCGGTGCGGTTTACCTTGTCTCCAAAGCTTTCAACAGCGTCGCCGATGTTGTTCATTGTGGCATCGAGAGCGTTTTCCTTGTTGATTAGGGTAATGATGGTTACATTATTTTCTGCAGTGGTGATGCAGGCGTTGTTCCTCTGAAGGTCACGCTCTCCTTTTCTGAAGTCTCCCCAGTAGCAGGAGATTTCACCGTCTTCGTCTTTAAGGTCGTTGACAGTTGGGTTTCCGTACATATCTTCAAGCCAGCTCTTTAGAACCTGATAACGGGTTGGGTTTAGAGTTGCATCCGCATCGGTGAACAAAATGATCTTGCCAACAGTTTCCTTTTCTGTGTCTGGGGTGATGGTAGCTGTTACCTCAATTCCGTTGATTTTGCCCTGGAAGGTGGAATTGTCTGCTCCTGCGGCAGTCCAGCCGGCTTTTTCCAGCTTCTTTACAAAGTTTTCCTCAGAGGTGTTCATTGACTGGGAACCGAACCTCATGTTCTTTATTGTCCTTTGGGCGGAGATGCTTGTTGCGGCAAAAACCAGAGTTGCCAGCAAGATGATTGTCTTTTTCATTGCAGTAGATGTTTGCGTATGCAATTTACTGCAAATTCCGTTCACTTCAACACTTTTTCCTTACAAGATTTACCAGGAATATGCCCAGAAGGGCGGCAATCAGAGAACCCATAAGCACTGCAACCTTACCCATATCTCTTAGGACGGTGGCGTACTGCGGATAATCACCAAAGGAAAGAGTGTCCACAAAGATAGACATCGTGAAGCCGATTCCGCCTAGGCATGCAACTGCGAAAAGCATTGGCCAGGTGGCTTTTGCGGGCATTGCGCCCACCTTTGTCTTTACGGCAAGGAAGCTGGCAAGGGTGATCCCGATGGGCTTTCCAAGAACCAGTCCCGCTACGATTCCAAGGCTTACGCTACCCAGTTCAGGAGTGTATTTGAAGATGTTGAAATATTCTGCGCTAGGTATGGTTACGCCGGCGTTTGCAAGAGCGAATATTGGCATAATCAGGAAGTTCACCCAAGGGCTCAGGGCGTGTTCCAGTCGGTAGCTCATTCCGATGCTGTTCTTGGCTGTTGAGCTGATCTGGCGGAGAACGTGCCTTTGCGGTCCGTTAGGGAAGCCGCATTCCTCTTCAATGGCTTCGTATTCTTCAAGTTTTTTGGCGTAGGTTTCTTTCTTGCGGCGGTAATACTCTTTGCTGTATCTTGGGGTAAACGGCACAAGGAAAGCCATCACAACTCCGCTCATCGTGGCGTGTACTCCGGAATAGTAAAAGAGTACCCAAACTGCTATTGCCGGTATGAAATAGAACCAAGGCCTCTTTTCTCCGAGGCGGTTCATCAGAAGTATAAGAAGTATCAGAACCACAGCCAGTCCCAGAAGGGCCAGGTTGATGCTTCCGCCGTAGAAAATGGCAACTACAAGTATGGCAATTAGGTCATCTGCAATTGCCAGAGCGGTAAGGAATACCTTCAGCGATACCGGAACCTTGTTTCCCAGAATTGCCAGGATTCCAACGGCAAAGGCTATGTCTGTGGCGGTAGGAATTCCCCAGCCGCTGCCGGATGCCGTGCTTTGGTTTATGGCGGTGTAGATCAGCGCCGGAACGGCCACTCCTCCAAAAGCTGCAATTACCGGCATAATAGCTTTTCTCGGCGATGAAAGTTCTCCGTTTGTGACTTCCCGCTTGATTTCCAGACCTACGGTGAAGAAGAAAACGACCATCAGAATATCGTTGATGAACTTCTCCACGGTCATTTCCCTTGGGAAGGTGAACGTGCTTCCGCCAGGAGTGGCAACGTTGATGGCAAGGCCTGTTTCCAGGATATGGTGATATGCGTCTCTGGTCCAAGGCAGATTTGCCAGAAGCATTGCGATGATGACAAACGCTATAAGAACAACGCCTTGAGCCCAAGGTTGCTTGGTGAACTTCTTGCCGCGGGTCTCAAGGTTGATCACGCTTTTGTTCCAGGTATATACTGGTATGAGTTTCATTTTTGCTGGTTTTTCGGGGCGCAAAAGTAATACATTTCCTCTGCCGTTGTGCTTATATTTAAGTTAACTTTGCAATAGGATATAAAAGAAAACGTATGCAGAAAGCGGATATTTATGTGCGAAGGGCGCAGGAGTCTGACCTTCAGATTGTAAATAAGTTGCTCTATCAGGTGGAGGATCTTCACAGGGTTGGGCGTCCAGACATTTTCAAGCCAGGGGAGAAGAAGTACACCGATGCCCAACTGCTACACATTTTCAAGAGCGAGCTAACTCCCGTGTTCGTAGCTGCTGAAGGAGAAAAGGTGCTGGGGTATGTGTTCTGCATTGTGCAGCAGACGGTTGGCGCCAAGTGCATTTTTGATCATAAGACTCTATACATAGACGATCTTTGCGTGGATGAATGCGCTCGCGGAAATGGAGTGGGGAAGATACTATACGACTATGCCCTTGGTTTTGCCAAGAGCATAGGATGCCATAACGTTACGCTTCACGTGTGGGACAAGAACCCAGGAGCCCGTGCCTTCTACGAGAAGATGGGGATGGGCGTCCAGCAGACCACGATGGAAGTTATTCTGTAACAGAGGACAGGCCTGCAGAAATACGCTTCAGAGTCTCCTCTTTTCCGATGAAATAGATTATGTCTGAGATGCCCAGTCCACGGGTGTTTCCGGTAAAGAACAGTCTCAGTGTGTTCATCACCTGGCCCATCTTCCATTCCTTTTCTTTGATGTAACCGGTCAGAAGTTCCTCAATCTTTTCGCAGCAATTCTGTTTGTAGCCTTCTGCGGTTTCATTATCTGTGAAACCAGGAATTTCATTCTCGGCGATGAGGTTCTTTAGTTCCTCTGCGTGGCTGAGGTTGTCTGGAGTGCAGAACTTCTTGATATCGTTTTCGTCGTAGGCTGCAGGTGCAACGAAGAGGGCTTTGCTTATGTCCCAAAACTCGTTTGCGAAGTGGGCTCTTTCCTTGATCAGGGCGCAGACTTCTGCAAGATACTTGTCTGAGAATCTGGCTGAAATGTTATCGCTGAGCATAGGGCGGAATTCTGCGGCAAGCTGCTGTGGAGAGCGCTTCCTCAGGTATTGCTCGTTGAACCACTTGGCTTTGTCTACGTTGAATTTTGCTCCGGACTTGATGACTCTTTCCAGGCTGAAGACAGGGATGAGTTCTTCCAGAGTAAAGAGTTCCTGCTCTGTGCCAGGGTTCCAGCCCAGGAGGGCTAGCAGGTTGACAAATGCCTCAGGATAATAGCCGTCTTCTCTGTAACCTCTTGATATTTCTCCAGTTTCAGGGCTTACCCATTTGAGGGGGAAAACAGGGAAACCGAGGCGGTCTCCGTCTCTCTTGCTGAGCTTTCCCTTGCCGTCTGGCTTGAGGAGAAGGCTCAGGTGGGCGAATCTAGGCATAGTGTCTTCCCATCCGAAAGCCTTGTAGAGAAGGTAGTGGAGCGGAAGGCTTGGAAGCCACTCGGCGCCACGGATGACCTCCGTGATTTCCATCAGGTGGTCGTCTACAATATTGGCAAGATGATATGTCGGTAGCTGGTCTGCTGCCTTCCACAAAACTTTGTCGTCCAAAGTATTGGTGTCAACCTCCATCTCTCCGCGGATAAGGTCGTTCATCTTTACGGTCTCCCCTTCAGGAATCTTGAAGCGGATGGTCCAGGTGTCTGTGGTTTCTATCAGGCGCTTTACTTCATCTTCAGGGAGAGTGAGGGAGTTTTTCAGGTTCTTGCGGCTCTCGTAATTATAGATGAAAGTCTGCTTTGCGGCTTCTGCTTCTGCCCTTAGGCGTGAAAGTTCTTCTGCAGAGTCAAAGGCGTAGTAGGCATAGCCGTTTGCCACAAGCTGCTCAGCATACTGGCGATAGAGAGGTTTGCGTTCGCTCTGGCGGTAAGGGGCGTGAGGATTCTTTTCGCTCTTTTCGGATGCTATTTTGTAGACGGTCTTTCCGTTTTCTTCTATGGCTTCTATGCCTTCGTCTGGAACAATGCCGCACCAAGCCAGAGACTCCAGAATATACTCCTCGGCTCCGGGTACGAATCGCTGAGAATCAGTGTCTTCTATTCTAAGGATAAACTTTCCGCCATTCTGTTTTGCATATAGGTAATTGTACAGCGCTGTTCTTACGCCGCCCATATGGAGCGGACCGGTTGGACTGGGCGCAAACCTAACTCTTGTTTCCATTGCTTTCTTTTTTAGTCCTGCGTCTGATGCAGGTATCTGTTGTTTGTGGTAAGGGTAGGCCTTTCTCCGATTTCTGTTACGGAGAAGGTATTCAGGTTGCTTGTAGGAGCGCCTGAATTCTTCTTTTTGTTCTTTCTCTCGTAAGCTGGAACGCTCTCCAGTTGAATGATTTCGCTGTCTACATCGGTGACAAGAACAGGCTTGGTTCCTGCAACTCTTTTTTCCGGCTTGAACTCCAGCACAGGAGGCATCTTGCCTTCATCAGGGTTTTTAGGACGGATTGGATCTGGATGATAGGTTTCTCCGTTACGGCCTGGGATGACAATGTTTCTGCCGTCTACATCTGGAAGGTTGAGCACGTCGAAACCTGTGGCTACTACAGTTACACGCACCTTGTTGCCCAGATTAGGGTCGTACACAAGACCTCTTTTGTAATTGAGCGGCTGGCCGGTAAAACTTTTTACGGCTTCCAGAGCCTGTCTGAATTCTGTCATAGTGAAGTTGTCTCCGGAACATACGATGTTGACCAGAAGTCCGGTGGATGACTTAAGTTCGCAGTCGTTCAGAAGAGGTGACTTGAATGCCTCCTCAACGGCCAGCTGAGCCTTGCCTTCTCCTTCAGCTTCTCCGATTCCCATTGTGGTCATTCCGCTGTTTTCCATAACCATCCTCACATCGTTCATATCGACATTTATCTCTCCTTCCTGAACGATGATTTCGGAGATGCTCTTTACGGCAGTAACAAGAACCTCATTAGGCCTCTTGAACGCGTTTATCATATTCTGATCTCCGTATGCCTCGTAAATCTTCTGGTTATCTATAATCAGCAGGCTGTCTACATACTGGCGGAGATCTCTAAGACCATCCATTGCCCTGGTCATAAAGCCTTTTCCTTCATCTCTGAACGGGATGGTGACAACTCCAACCACAAGCTTGCCTTTCTTTTTTGCTATCTCAGCGATGACAGGGGCGGCACCGGTTCCTGTACCTCCGCCAAGGCAGGCGGTTACGAATACCATTTCAATTCTGTCTGGCAAGGCTTTGGAAATCTCCTCCTTGCTTGCCAGCGCGGCTTCTCTTCCTTTCTTGGGATTGCAGCCTGCTCCAAGATTTCGGGCAATGTTTGGGCCGAGGACAATCTTTTCGTCTACGCGGTTGTTGTCTAGAGCTTGCTTGTCTGTGTTGCAGATCAGCAAGTCTACGTTGTTAATGCCCTGCTTGTAGATTTCCTGGACTACGTTGCATCCTCCTCCGCCAACTCCTATAACCTTGATTATGGCGTTGGATTCTGTAAAGTCTATAGGATAATCTGTAAAGTTGTCGTTGATAAGTTCCATAACTCAAAGTTTAGGATTGTTACACATCATTTGTGAGTTCATCTCCAAAGAGGCTTTCTCCGCTGATAAAACCTTTCAGTTTGCCCAAGAATTTCTTGCCTCTGCCGTTGCCTTTTGGCTTTGCCTCAGACTTTTCTGTTTCTGCCACAACAGCATCTTCCGTAATAAGGATAGGGTCAGGAGTTGAAATAAACGGCTGAACCGTAGCTGCAGTAACGGAAGATACACAGTTGGTGTAGATTATGTCTTCGTCTTCCATCCTCTGGAATGCGTGAATGAGCATTCCTACCGCCGTAGAGGATGTAGCTTCCTTTGCCAGTTCGCAGGAAGAAGGGTCTATTGCAAAAGCGTTTGGACTTCCCAGCCTTGCCTCATAACCAGTAACAAAATTGGCAAGGTTGGTAAGGCTGCCCAGCTTGGAGCCGCCTCCGGTAAGAACCATTCCGCTGCGGATGACATCTTTGAAGTCTGACTGCTCCACGTGCCAGCATACGGCTTCCAGAATTTCTTCCATTCTGGCTTGTATGATTCTGGAAAGTACTTTCACGTGAACTTCTTTTCCTCCGTTAGATCCCATTGTAGGGATAACTATTTTCTGGTCTGGATTTGCGTAATCGCTAAAGCAGCATCCGTAATTGGTCTTTATATATTCTGCATTGTTGTAGGAGATTCCGCAGCCTATGCAAATATCTTCAGTAATGGAGTTGCCGCCAAAAGGAACAACTCCGGCATAGCGGATTACATTGTGGTGATATACTATGACATCTGTGGTTCCGCCGCCGATATCTACCAAAATGCTTCCTACTTCCATCTCTTCGTCCGAGAGAACTGCTTTGGCCGATGCTATTGGCTCGAGCACAACCTCAAGAGGCTCAACTCCTGCCATTCTCAAGGTATTCTCTATCATCATTCTGGAGTTCTCCTTGCCAACGAACAGCCTGAAACGAGCCTGGATGTTCCTTCCGAACATTCCAACCGGTTCGCTCACGCACATATAGTTGTCTACATTGTATGTCTGCGGAACGGAATACAGAACCTTGTTGCCGTCGTCCAATGGAGTGTGGTAAGTGTTCTGGGTAATTCTCAGGATTTCTTCCTGAGTTATAAGGGTGTCGTACTTTTCCCTAGGCACGGTCAGAGGCTCAGGCTTGATGCACTTGATGTCCTGGCCCGCGATACCCACAAGAGCCTTGTTAATCTTTTTGCCGATTTGTTCTTCTACTTGCTTGAGGGCTTTGTTCAGAGCTTGAGTGGCAAGCCTGACATTCTCAACCCTTCCTCTTTTGATGCCCTTGGACGGCACTTCTCCAAAGGCTACGACTTTGACCCCGAGGTTGGTCTTTTCTCCTACGGCCACTGATATTTTGGTGGTTCCGAGATCGATGGCGGCAATCAAATTTTCCATATCTGATGTTGTTACTGGTTATGTGTTTGTGTATCTGTTAGTTTTTATTTCTTTTTGGTGCAGACAATCTGTCCGCGGTATTTCAGGTTCACTGCAGAATATTTGTCCCATCCTGCCTTTGGGATAATGTAACTGTAGAAGGAGTGAAGCTTGTCGAATTTCTCGGCGATGTTGTCAAGATCGCCAAAGATTATCCTTTGGTTTCCGGCTCTTGCTATCAGCTCAACTTCTCCTTCATCGTTGAAGAAAATCTCCTCTATCTGTGCGTTCCAGAAAGGATGCTTCTCCAGGTATATTCCAAGGTCCAGTATCCTTCCCAGAATAGAGGTTGAGTCTTTGCTCTGTGGGCTTTCGTCTTGCAGCAACTCAAACGGCACGTTGCCTGTAACTACCGGAACATAAGACGAGTAGTTCTCTATCAAAGGGAAGACAAAAGCGGTCTCGTCCATATAGAATCCTCCTTCCGGAGTCTGGATTCTTACCACCGGTTTTCTCTGGCGGATCTCTATGCTCATTACTCCATCTCTGGTTACAAAGGCTTGGCTTTCCTTTACCACGCTGCGGTGGTTCAGCAGGGCTTCAATCTGGTTTAGCGGCAAGCTGTCTATTCTCCGTCCCACAATGTTTCCGCTGAAACGGTTTATTATCTCCACAATCTCTTCCTTGGTGACGAACTTGTTCAGAGAACTGTCCAGAAGCGTGACTTTTACGCTACGGACAATTTCTTCTGCCTTGCCCTTTTCCCTGAGGCCCGAAGCAGCCCAGAAATAGGCTCCCGCGGCCACTGTCAAAGCGGCATACAGCAATCCTCCCAATATGTATCGCCAGGTCTTTCTCATTTCAACATTTTTTCCAGCGGCTCTACAAAGCGGTCTATGTTGCCGGCTCCAAAAGTCACCAGAAGATCTATCTTTCCTTCTTCAAGTCTTTGTTTTATGGTATTTAGGAGTTCCTCCTTGGTTATCAATATTTTGTCGCTGAGGCTTATTTTGTTGAATATCAGCTCGGAAGTAACTCCTTCTATTGGGAGTTCCCTGGCCGGGTAAATATCCAGCAGAATAACACTGTCTGCTGTAGACAGTGCCTCGGCAAATCCGTCTGCCAAGTCTCTTGTCCTGGTGTAGAGATGTGGCTGGAAGACGGCTGTCAGCTTCCTGGTCGGGTAGGCTTCCCTGAGGGAGCTGATGGTTGTTGCAATTTCCTGCGGATGATGCGCATAATCATCTATGTACACCACCTTTGGAGAGTTCACCCTGATGTCCATTCTTCTCTGCACTCCGCGGAAGGATGCCAGAGCTTTCTTCAGGCTTTCCTTGTCTATGCCTGCAAGCAGGGCTACTGACGACGCGGCTACCGCATTCTCTATGTTCACCCATCCCGGGATTCCCACGGTGCAGCCTTCCACGTTTCCTATGGATGGCGGGCAGTTAAGGGTGAAACGGAACATTCCGGTTTCTTTGCCAGCTTGCTTAATTGGCTCTATATTAGATGCGTAGAAATCAGGGACTTTTCCTTCCCCGGCTTTGAAAGCGTAGGAGAAAATCTTTGCCTTGACTTTAGACGTATCTAGTATGGCGCCCTGCTTTACTATCAGGTATCCGTCTGCGTCTACTTGAGACGCGAACTTGGCATATGCTTCCCTCATGTTTTCAACCGTTCCGTAGATATCCAGGTGATCAGGGTCTGTGGCGGTAACTACTGCAATGTGAGGGAACAGCTGGTGGAAGGAGCGGTCGAATTCATCTGCTTCTGCCACTACGGTATTATTTTTTGCCAGCAGAAGATTGCTGTTGTAATTCCTTGAAATTCCGCCGAGGAAGGCGTTGCATCCTTTGCCGCTGTCTTGGAAAATATGCGCGAGCAAAGTGCTGGTTGTGGTCTTGCCGTGGCTGCCGCTGATTGCAAGGCAGGTTTTTCCCTCAGCGATGTGGCCAAGCGCGCGGCTCCTTTTTATTACCTTGTATCCCTGGGCATTGACCGTGACAAGTTCCTGCATATCTGCCGGTATTGCAGGCGTGTAGATTACAAGGGTGTTCTCTTTGTCCTGCGGAATCTGGGTTGGATCATCTTCATAGTGTACGGCTATGCCTTCGCTTTCCAGAGCCTTGGTCAGAGGGCTAGGGGTTCTGTCATATCCGGATACATTGCATCCGCGGCTCTTGTAATATCTTGCAAGGGCGCTCATTCCAATTCCGCCGATCCCAATAAAGTAAACGTTCTTTGGCTCATGGGTCTTGAAAGTCTTGCCTTTGCAGAGTTTGAGGCATTCATCCGCAATTTCTTTTCCTGCATTCGGCTTGGCAAGAGTGAGAATATTCTCTTCCAGAGAGGCTCTCTTTGCGTCATCGCTGATGAGAGATTTTACAGTATCCATCAGCTTCTGCTCTGCTTCCGCGTCCTTGACTATCATTGCGGCGTTTTTATTTACCAGCGCCATAGCATTGTGTGTCTGGTGGTCTTCCGCTACGTTTGGGCTAGGCACGAATATGGTGCATTTGCCTGCTACACAAAGTTCTGAAATAGTTCCGGCTCCGGCGCGGCTAACCACTATGTCGGCAGCGGCGTAGGCAAGGTCCATCCTGCTTATGAAATCGGTACAACAGACACACTCATGAGGATTGGATTTCAAAAACTCGTCTATCTCTTTCTTGTAGACCTTGCCACACTGCCAAATAACCTGGAAGCCTTTTATGGAGTCTTCCAGTATAGCTTTTTTCATACAATTGTTCAGGGTACGGCATCCCAGGCTTCCCCCTACAACAAATACAGTTTTCTTTTGCGGATCCAGGTTGTAGAAGCGTATTCCTTCTTCCCTCATTTCAGGGGTGCAGCGGACTATTTCCTTGCGGATAGGGTTTCCGGTCAGCAGGATTCTGTCTTTAGGGAAGAAGCGTTCCATATTGTCGTATGCCACGCATATTTTGGCGGCTTTGGATGCGTTTTTGCGGTTTACGATTCCGGCAAAGGAGTTCTGTTCCTGAAGCAGTACGGGAACACCCAGGGCTGCGGCTGCGCTGACCACTGCTGCTGAGGCATATCCGCCGACTCCCACCACAAAGTCCGGCTTAAATTCCTTTACGATTTTCTTTGCCAGGCGACGGCATTTTAGATAGTCTTTGGCTACGCCTATGTTGGAGAGGGAATAGAGGGGCCTGTGGAGTCCTCTTGCGGGGATTCCTTTTATCGGGTAGCCGGCGGCTGGGACCTTTTCCATTTCCATTCTGCCGCTTGCTCCTACAAAGAGTATTTCGGCATTCGGGACTTGCTGCCGGATGGCGTTTGCAATGGAGATTGCAGGGAAGATGTGTCCTCCTGTTCCGCCTCCGCTAACTATTACTTTTAACGTATCCATATTTTAACTGTCTGCCATTTTTATCGCAGAGAATTGTCTTGTTTGCGCTACGCTCCGCTATGCGCTGCACAAGCAATTTCTCTGCTGTGCGCTATTTTAAATTTCTGCTTCTTTTTAGGTTAGTTCGTCTTCTTCTCTTCCTAGTTGGTCTGCGTATCTTTGTTTTAGGTACTCGTCTCTTTCTTCCTGAGTCATAGCTTCTTGCTTGAGCTGCTCGGCTTGGGCGGCCTGCCTTTCCTCTTCTCTTTTCAGCTCGCGTTCAAGGCGTTTCTGCTCTTTTTCCTGGCGCTGCTTTTCCTGGATCATTGCCTCGGCGTCTTCCTTGGTTCGGGAGATGGAGAGAATGATTCCAAAGGCGCAGCTTATGATGATGAACGAGGTTCCTCCGAGGCTTATAAGCGGCAGCGTGTGGCCGGTTACAGGGAAGATACCCACGTTAACCAGGATGTGCAGCATTGCCTGAACCAGTATCACCGCTCCGAGGCCGCCTGCTGTTACGGCCGAAAATACCGTGCGGCAGCCTTTTACAATAAGCACGCAACGGTAGAAGAACCACACGTACAGCATCATTACCAGAAAACCTCCCGCGAGTCCGTATTCCTCCAGTATTATAGAGTAGATGTAGTCTGAGTAAGGATGAGGCAATACATATCGCTGAGTACTCTTGCCCGGGCCTTTGCCCACAAGTCCTCCTTCTTTAACTGCAATCTGGGCCATATCTGCCTGCAGAGTTTCGTCGGCTATTTTCTGCAGTTCCCTAGGACTGAGGTTCTTTGCGCTTTCGCTTTCTTCGCTTTGGAAGAAGCGGTTGAATCTTTCTATGGCGGTGTCCATTCTAGGGAAGACTCCTCTGTGCTCGGAGGTGAACGGCTTGCTTGCCAGGTGAACAACAATCAGAAGGACAACCGCTGCTGCTCCCAATCCTATCGTTTTTAGCAGATAAGACGGTTTGATGCCTGCAATGAAGAGGACAATGAAGCAGATCAGAGAAAGATAAAGGGCTGCCGATACGCTTCCTACAAGAACCAGAACGATGCACACTCCAATAGGGGCGATGATTTTTAGCAGGAAGTTTTTGTAGGTGTCTATCTTCATTATTTCCAGGGCTCTGGCAAGATAGAGCACTATGGCTATCTTGGCAAATTCCGTTGGCTGGAACTGGAGTCCGCCTATGGAGAGCCACCTTTGGGCATCGTTGGTCTTGACTCCTACGGCAAGGGTCAGAACCAGAAGGACTATGGCCAGAAGCAAAGAGAGCATAGAAACGGCTCTGTACCATTTTGGCGGAACCTTGTAACAGATGAAAAGGGCGGCCACTCCAAGCACCACAAACCTTACCTGTTTCATCAGGATAGCAAAATTGGTGCTGCCCTTCATATATGCCAGGCTGCTGCTGGCTGAATATATGAGGGCTATGGATATCAGGCTGAGCAGGAAGAATATGGCCCAGATGACCTTATCTCCGTGAAGACGGCTCATCACCTCCTCTTGAGTGGTCTGATCCTCTCTTTCCTTTATGTCCTTTTCAATGTCTGCCATTACAATTCTCTTACTGCTTTCTTGAACTGGTCTCCGCGATCTTCATAACTCTTGAACAGGTCGAAGCTGGCGCAGCACGGGCTCAAAAGAACTGTATCTCCAGGAACAGAGTTCTCGTAAGCTGCTTTTACAGCGTCTTTTGCGCTGGTTACGTCTATGATCTTGTCTACCTTGTCTGCAAAGCACTCGTGCAGTTTCTCGTTGTGGAGTCCCATACAGATGAGTACTTTTACTTTGTCTTTTACAAACTGGTACAAAGGCTCGTAGTCGTTGCCCTTGTCTTTTCCGCCGGCTATCCAGACTACAGGGGTTGTCATGCTTTCCAGGGCATACCAGGCTGAGTCTACATTGGTGGCCTTGGAATCGTTGATGTACATTACTCCCTTGATGGAGAGGACTTTCTCAAGCCTGTGCTCCACTCCCTGGAAGTTCATAAGAGATTCCCTTATGACTTTGTTGTCTATGTTGACGGCTTTTGCGGCAATTGCAGCTGCCATAGAGTTATAGACATTATGCTTTCCCTGGAGGGCAAGTTCCTTAAGGTACATAGAGTACTCGTCATCTTCATAGCGGACGAAGAGGCGGTCTTCGTCTATGAAGGCTCCCTGGTCTACTTTCTTCTTCTGAGTGAAAGGAAGTTTCTTGGCGGTCAGGACTATGCGGTCCAGTTCCTTTGCCGTGATAGGGTCATCTGCGCAGAAGACAAAGCATTCCCTGTCTGTAAGGTTCTGGACTATACGGAATTTGGCGTCTACATAGTTCTGCATCTTGAACTGGTAGCGGTCTAGATGGTCTGGAGTGATGTTGGTCAGGACGGCTATGTCTGCCTTGAAGGCGTACATTCCGTCTAGCTGGAAACTGGATAGCTCAATTACATAGTAGTCGAAATTCTCAGTTGCTACCTGATAGGCGTAGCTTTTGCCGATGTTGCCGGCCAGTCCCACATTCAGACCCGCATTCTTGAGCATATAGTAGATCAGCGATGTGGTGGTGGTCTTGCCGTTGCTTCCGGTTATGCAGATTTTCTTTGCCCTGTCGTATCTTCCAGCAAATTCTATCTCGGAGATTACCGGTATGCGGTATTCCCTTACGCTCTGCACCATAGGATTCTCTTCCGGTATTCCGGGGCTTTTGATGACTTCGTCTGCACAGAGGATTTTCTCTTCTGTGTGGCCGCCTTCTTCGTATTCGATCTGGAATTTGGAGAGGGTTTCCTTGTATTGCGGCTTTATGGTGCCGGAGTCTGACAGGAATACGTCAAAGCCTTTGACTTTTGCAAGCACTGCGCTTCCGACGCCGCTTTCTCCGCCTCCGAGTATCACAATTCTTTTCTTACCCATATGCTGTAATTCAATTTTATCTGATCTTTAGTGTTATGACTGAGAGTATGCCGAGGACAATCGTGATGATCCAGAAACGGACGGTGATCTTGGCTTCAGGGGTGATGTGGTGCGGCCACTGAATGATGGCGTCCGGGTTTTCTTTCTGGAAGTGATGGTGCAGCGGGCTCATCCTGAACACTCTGACTCCTTCTCCCTTTTTCTTCTTGGTGTACTTGAAGTAATATCTCTGGATCAGCACGCTGAGGCTTTCAACGAAGAAGATGCCGCAGAAGATAGGGATGAGGAATTCCTTCCTTATCATTATGGCGGCCACTCCTATGATGCCTCCGATTGCAAGGCTTCCGGTGTCTCCCATAAATACCTGGGCAGGGAAGGTGTTGTACCACAGGAAGCCGATTAGGGCTCCCACAAAGGCTGCCATAAATATCACAATCTCTCCCGTGTTAGGTATGTACATTATGTTGAGGTAATCGGCGAATACGGCATTGCCGCTCAGGTAGGCCAGGATGGCCACCGTGGCTCCCACAATGGCCGATGTACCCGAGGCAAGACCATCCATTCCGTCGGTGAGATTAGTGCCGTTGGATACCGCAATCACGATGAAGGTGATGATTATCACGTAAATAATGTTGGTTGCCCAGTCTCTGAACTTTCCTTCTCCCGGTGCCAGCCAAGAGTATTTGAACTCGTTGTGCTTGAGGAAAGGAATTGTGGTAGTACGGCTTTTAACATCGCGATAATAAATAACTTTCTCGTCTCCCACTCCGCTTACGACTTCTTTTTGGGTTCCCTCTTTAGGTGTATCATCGTAAAGGCGGATGACGTTCTGCTTAGATACGAGCAGGGTTATTCCAACAACAAGGCCCACAGCCAGCTGGCCAAAGATCTTGTACTTTTCCTTCATACCCTCCTTGTTCTTCTTGAAGACTTTAATGGAGTCGTCTTTGAAGCCGATGGCTCCAAGGCAGACTGTGGTGAATATCAGAAGAAGAACATAGATGCTGTTGAGCTTGCAGAAAAGCAGAACCGGTATCAGGATGGAAGCCAGTATGATGATGCCGCCCATAGTAGGCGTGCCTTTCTTTGCAAGCTGTCCTTCCAGACCGAGGTCGCGGATGGTCTCGCCAATCTGCTTTGCCTGCAGGCGGCGGATAATCTTGGGGCCGATCCAGAAGGCTATCACCAGCGCCAGTATGACGCAGGCAGATCCTCTGAAGGTGATGTAGTTCATCAGGTTAGCACCAGGGATATCCCATCCCATGCTCTCAAACCATTTGAAAAGATGATATAACATAATGTTCTGCTTTCAGTTTTATTTTCTTCCGTATTCTCTGAGCCTGAAGGCTTCACGTACGGTTTCCTTGTCGTCCATATGGCGCTTTTCAGTGCCGATAATCTGGTAGTCTTCGTGCCCTTTGCCGGCTACCAGGATTATGGAACCAGGAACTGCTGTGGTAACAGCATTCTGGATAGCCTGCACCCTGTCCGGTATGAACTTGGCCTTGAGAACAGAGTCTGCGTCCATTCCAGTCTTTATGTTCTCAATAATGGCCATAGGGTCCTCAGTCCTCGGGTTGTCGCTGGTT
The DNA here is from genome assembly GCA_016285455.1 of Bacteroidales bacterium. GTDB lineage: Bacteria > Bacteroidota > Bacteroidia > Bacteroidales > UBA932 > Egerieousia. Next base: position 55,994 of record JAEEQS010000006.1, on the reverse strand, counting down.
ACGAATATGCGGTCTGCATACATTCCGGCAATGGCTCCCATCTTAGGGCGCTTGGTCTTGTCTCTGTCTCCTCCGCAGCCGAAAACGCAGATCAGGTCTCCCTTAGGCTTCAGGGCTTTGAGAGTCTTGAGCACGTTTTCCAGGGCATCAGGAGTATGGGCGTAATCCACTGCTGCAATTATTCCGTCATCTCCCTTGAAATATTCAAGCCTGCCGTTAACACTTCTGAGGGTGCTCATAATCTTTACCACTTCATCGTGCGGAGCGCCCAGAAGAATGGCTGCCCCATAAATGGCGGTGAGATTCTCTGCATTATACTCGCCGATGAAATTGCACCATACCTCCGTGCCGTTGATATTCAGTTGCATGCCATCTATGCTCTGCTCGATTATCCTGGTCTTGAAGTCGGCCACGTTGCGGGTGGAGTAGGTGTGAACCTGGGCCCTGGTGTTCTGAATCATAAACTCCCCGTTGCGGTCGTCTATGTTGGTAAGGGCGAACGCGTCTGCTTCCAGGCTGTCAAAGAACTTTTTCTTGCAGTTGCGGTAGTTTTCAAAAGTCTTGTGGTAGTCCAGATGGTCGTGAGTCAGATTGGTGAAAATGCCGCCGGCAAACTTTACTCCAGTGATTCTCTCCTGGTCTATTGCGTGAGAACTTACTTCCATGAAGCAATACTTGCAGCCCTCTGTAACCATCTGGTCCAGAAGCTTGTTCAGCTCCAGAGGGCCAGGGGTAGTGTTGATGGTAGGATATTTTTCTGTACCTACGTAGTTGGCAATGGTGGACAGCAGGCCGCATTTATAACCCAGGGCTGTAAAGGTGTTGTAAAGCAAGGTCGCGATGGAAGTCTTTCCGTTTGTTCCTGTAACGCCGATGAGTTTTAGCCTTGTGGAAGGATTGCTGAAGTTGTTTACTGCAATCTTGGCCTCTGCCTCTCGGCTGCTCTTAACCACAACGTAAGTGACAAGATCACGGTCTCCTCTTCTGATAGGAGCCTCCTCGTCTTCAGGAATGTTCTCGCAGACAACGTACTGGGCGCCTCTTTCAATAGCATCGCGGATGTATTTGCCACCATCTGCGGCCGCTCCCTTGACGGCAATGAAAAGGCTGCCACGGCTGCATTTGCGGGAATCGGCGCTGATACTCTTTACATCGTGGCTGCTCACTAAGGAAAACATAGCTGTATCCGGGGATATTTCTTCTCTTCCCTGGAATTCCCTGATAATCCTTATACCCTTCAGTAATTGACCTAATCTCATCTGTATTGCTTTGTTTCTAGTTTCCCAATGTCAGTCTTACGACCTGTCCTTTCTCTACGGCTGATCCAGGTGCAGGTGACTGGTCCTTAACTCTTCCGTGTCCGCTGAATTCAACTTTGTATCCCTGGTTCTCAAGTATGTAGAGAGCGTCCTTAAGTCCCATTCCCTTTACGCTGGACAGGGAGTCACGGTCCAGCGTTATGCTTTGTGCCGTAACGGCGCTGGTGTCTGAGGAGAAGGAAACCCATCTGTTGTTTCCTATCGCCGAAGCAACTTCCTTGCTATTGGTCACCGGCACGTTCTTCAGCACAGTCCTGCTGGCTTCTCCCATTCCAGCTGCCATATCCGGGTTGGATTTTTTGTTGCTTTTCTGCTTGCCGTCTAGCTGCTCATTCCAATGCGGGGTGTTGGCATAGATGAAACGGGCTATCTTCAGGAACGGAGGTCCGGCCTGGGTTGCCCCGTAGAAGCTTCCTGCCGTTTTGCCAGAGTACAGAACCACTATCACTGAGTATTCCGGATTCTCGCTAGGGAAGAATCCGCAGAAGGTAGCCTGGTAACGTCTCATTCCGCCTCTTTCATATCCGCCGCCGTCAAATGCGATTCTGGCGGTTCCTGTCTTTCCGCTAATGTGGAAAGGCTCGTTCTTCATCATTTTTCCAGTTCCATCGGTGACAACTGCCCTTAGGGCTTCTCTAGCCTGCTCGGCAGTCCTCTTGGAGCAGATGGATCCGCTTATTTCCTGTGGCTTGAACTTCTTTATGAGCTTGCCGTCCTTCTCGTAACCCTCTATGAAATAAGGCTTCATCATTCTGCCGTCGTTGGCTATGGCGTTGTAGAAAGTGAGGGTGTGGAGTGGGGTGATAAGCAGTCCGTAGCCGAATCCCATAGACGCCAGAAGGCCAGGAGTCCAGCCTTCCCAGTCTGGAGAGTGGATAACTGCATTTCCTTCTCCCTGGATATCCAGCCTGAACTTTTCTCCCAGTTTCATATTCTGGATTCGGTTTACGAATTCTTTAGGATTCTTCTCGTAGTTTCGGGTTGCAATCTTTGCAAAGCAGACATTGGAGGAGTGCGCAAAGGCTCCCTTGACTGTCTGCACTCCCACGGCATGGCTGTCTGTAACCTTTTGGCCCATATAGGTCCAAGTTCCGCCGCCGCCGTCTACTATGGATTCCAGTGTTTCCTTGCCGTCTTCCAGCACAGCCACCAAAGTAACGAGTTTGAGCACGCTTCCAGGTTCTGTGGCCTGTCCCACGGCATAGTTGAGACTCTCGTCATAGCCGCCCTTGCCGTCGTTCTTGAGGTTGGCAATGGCCCTGATGGCTCCGGTGCGCCTTTCCATAACCACAGCGGTTGCTCCCTCTACGTTGTAGCCTTTGGTAAGTTGCTCTTTAAGAGCGTCTTCTACTGCCTCCTGAAGGTCTATGTCCAAAGTAGTGCGGATGCTGTATCCGTCTTCAGGAGCCACATTCTGCTCGGAGTTGATAGGGACCCATTCGCCTCCGGTCAGCCTCTGGTAGGTCTGCTTTCCTGGCCTTCCCTTCAGGTAGTAGTCCCAGCTTCCCTCGATTCCCGTTCCTACGCCCAGGGTGTTTATAAAGCCGATGGTTCTGTAGGCGGTCCTGCCATAAGGGTTTTTGCGCCTGTATTCTTCTTCAACAATGATTCCTCCGTTGTTGCCTCCCTTGTTGAATAGAGGGAACTGCTTTACCTGGGCAAGCTCCGAGTAGTCCAGCAGGCGGTTGTTGATCTTAAGGTACCTTTTTCCCTTTTCTCTTCCGTCTGAGATAAGCTTCTTGTACTGGACTGCAGTCTTGTCTCTGTAGAAGTCTGCCAGAGATTTGCTTAGGCCGTCGATGTATTTAGCAAAAGTGTCTTTCTCGCTGACGGTACAGTCCATATAAATTTTGTAGTAAGGGATGCTGCTGGCCAGTAGCCTTCCGTCTTTTGCCAGAATGTCTCCCCTTACCGGTTCAGTCTGCTTGATCCTATAGGCAATCTTTCCTCCATCTTTGATGTCTTTCTTGAAATACTGCACAACAATGATCCTTCCGATAACTATGAGGGCTATCAGAACGATTATCTGGTACACTCTAGACGAGCGCCTGAATATCAGCTTGTATTTCTCGAAAGTTTCCATACTGTGCGTCCTTGTCAGAATCCTTCGCTGGCTGAATCATATTTTTTTACCCTGAATGCCGGCTCTGTTGGGTCTTTGAGGGTGGAGCCTTGTTCTTTTAGCCTCAGCGATATCTGGCTGCGGCTGCTCTGGGCCTGGAGCTTTGCTTCCTTGCTGGTGTAGTCTGCCTTGAGGTTTTTCAGCTCTCTGGAAATGCGGCTGCTTGCCTTCTGGGTGTTGATTACGGCAAGGTTCAGGGTGATGTAAAGGAAAATAAGCACAAAGATGTAGAGAATGAAAAACCACTGGCCTGCCAGTTGCCTACGGGTGAGGAACTGTCCGCCGAGCAGATCATTTCTTATGTCGAATTTTCTCTTTGCCATCTTTGGGCTGTTTTAGTTTTTTGTTCTTTCCCCGATGCGGAGCTTTGCGCTGCGGCTTCTAGGGTTTGCCTCTGTCTCTTCTTCAGAAGGGAGAATGGGCTTTTTGGCAAGGATTTCAAAGGTTCCGGCGGCCTTTCCGCTGCGGAGGAAATTCTTCACGATCCTGTCTTCCAGAGAATGGTAGGTAATTACGCTCAGCCTTCCTTTGTCTGATAGGGTGTTCAGGCATCCTTGAAGAAGATCTTCCAGAGCTCTCATCTCCCCGTTAACCTCAATTCTCAAGGCCTGGAACACTTTTCCCAGGAATTTCCTTTCCGTCTGCGGGGTAAAGAATCTTGCAAGGGCGTCTTTCAGGTCTCCAGTGGTTTCTATCTTCCGCTTTTCCCTGGCTGAGGCAATCGCTGAGGCAACCCTACCGGCTCCTTCCACTTCCCCATAGTCTCCAAGAATTTTTGCCAGATCTCCAACGCTATAGTTTTCAACTACTTGCGCTGCAGTCAGGTCTGCCATTGCGTTCATCCTCATATCTAGCTGGGCATCAAACCTGTATGAGAAGCCTCTTTCCGCAGTGTCAAACTGGTGGGAAGAGACCCCAAGGTCTGCAATCACCCCGTCTACCGCCCCCACGCCAAGATATCTGATATAGTTCTCCAGAAACCGGAAATTGCTCCGTATCTTTGTAATCCTCTTGTCTTCTGGTACATTCTTTAGCGCATCCTCATCCTGGTCAAACACTATCAGCCTTCCTCCCTCTCCCAATCTTGCCAGGATTTCTCTGCTGTGGCCCCCGCCCCCGAAAGTGGCATCTACAAAGACACCGTTCCTTCTATCCTCTATGCCCAAGGCATCCACGCTCGGAGTCAGCAGTACGCTTTTGTGGTACATTGTTCTATCCTAATAGCTTCTCTGTCAGAGAAGTAAAGTCATCCTCGCTCATTCTTCCCTTACCAAAGTTCTCCTTAGCCCAAATCTCAATCTTGAAATCATTGCCGGAGAATACGATTTCCTTGTCCACGCCAATCTTGGACAGGAGGTTCTTTGGAATGATTATCCTTCCAACCTTCTGGTCCAGAGTCACAAGGGCACGATCCATCATATACTCGCGGTACCAGGCCGCGTCTTCCCTGCGGAAGAGGTTCAGACGGCTGCGAACCTGCTCGCTCTCCTGGTCCCACTGCTCATAAGTGAACATATTCAGGCAGTTGGCAAACAGGTCCTTCTTGATCACAAATGAAAGCTCTCCGCCTTGAGAGTGCTTTCCGGCGATGTTCTTGAAGGCTGCAGGAACTACCACTCTGCCCTTTTCGTCCAGCTTTGCTACGTATTCTCCTATGAATTTTACCATTTTTCCTTCTTTTCAGGGGCTATTGAACCCGAGGGCAAAATTAAGAATTCTTTCCCACTTTCTCCCACATTATTCCACTTTTCTCCCAAAAAGTTATCAACAATCAAAACCCCGCTTTTGTTCAAAAGGCGGGGTAGGTGTCTAAATGGTTATGTCAGCGATTGTTTAGGTGCGCAAGGCAGAGTGCGGAATTGCTAGTCGTCTTCCCTTACGCTGAGCTTTGCCTTGCGGAGGTCGAAGTTGCTTCCCAGATACTTCTTTCTGGCATCTGGATTGGATGCCAGTTCCTCCGGAGTGCCGCTGTAGAGTATTCTTCCCTCGAATAGCAGATAGGCTCTGTCTGTGATGGCGAGGGTTTCGTGCACGTTGTGGTCCGTTATGATGATTCCGATGTTTTTCCTCTTGAGCTTGGCTATTATGTGCTGGATATCTTCCACGGCAATAGGGTCAACGCCAGCAAACGGCTCGTCCAGAAGAATAAACTTTGGGTTTATTGCCAGAGCCCTGGCTATCTCGCATCTTCTTCTTTCTCCTCCTGATAGCTGGATTCCGTAGCTTTTTCTCACTTTCTGGAGACTGAACTCATCGATGAGCTGTTCCAGACGGTCTTTGCGTTCTGAAGACGGGATATCGCTGAGCTCCATTACGGCGTTTATATTGTCTTCTACGCTGAGCTTGCGGAACACGGATGCTTCCTGAGCCAGGTATCCCAGGCCTTTCTGGGCTCTGCGGTACATAGGGAGATCGGTTATCTCCTCTTCGTCCAGGAAGATTTTTCCGCCGTTTGGCTTTACAAGGCCGGTTACCATATAGAAGCTGGTGGTCTTGCCGGCTCCGTTAGGTCCCAGCAGACCCACTATCTCTCCCTGCTCTACATCGTAGGAGACATTGTTAACCACGGTTCTCGGGCCGTATTTCTTTACAAGGTTTTCGCAACGTAATCTCATATCACTTGAGTTCTGCGCCCAGATCTTTCTTCAGCTGGGCAAATTCAGGGTTGGTTTCAGTCAGGTATCTGTCCTTGTCCTGAGGCATATACATCTTTCTGGCTATGTCTTCTCTGCTTTTAATCTTGACAGCCAGCTTCACGTTCTCGTTTTCCAGGGCCTTTCTCAAAAATGCTGCCATCTGGTTTCCGGTCTGCTGCTCTATCCAGGCTTTCTGGCTGGAGTTGCTTACGCAGAAAGAAATGGTGCTTGTTGCCTCGTCTAAAGAAGGATGAGCTTCCTTTAGCATTGCAATAAAGCGCACGAGTTTAGGGTTCTTCTGCTCGTACATTGCTACCATCTTTGCCCAGGCTTCGTCTGCGGCTTCCTGTGTTACAGGCTTCTGCGTGGAAGGGCCCATAAAGTCAAGCGGTTTCTTCTCGGCTTCTTTTTCTTCCTTTTTTTCGTTCATCAGGCCGCTGATGGAAAGTCCCGGCGCGAAAGCAGGTTTCGGCGGTTCGGCAGAGGTTTGTGCAGCTTGCGCTACGCTCGGGGCGGAGTTTTGCTCATTGGTCGGCTCTTGCTCTTCCTCCGCTATGCGCGGCGCAGCAAAACTCTCCGCCTTCTGAGGCTCTGCTGGTTTCTGCGGTTCGGCAGGAGTTTGCGCTGCCTTCTGCGGGGCTGTGAGCTGGCTCATCCTGACGAGCATGAATTCCACCAGAAGTCTCTGGTTGTTGCTGCGGGCATAGTCCGTCTCGCACTTTTCCGTAATGGCTAAAGACTTGAACAGGAACATCAGCGGGCATCTCTTGCTCTGCTCCTTGTATTTGGCTTCGAGCTGCGGAGATACTTCCAGAAGTTTTGCTGAAGCCGTTTCCTTGCAGATCAGAAGGTTGCGGAGGTGATTTCCCAAGCCTCCCACAAAGTACAGGGCATTGAATCCCTTTGCCAGAACCTGGTCAAAGAGAACAAGCGAATCGGCGAACCTCCCTTCCAGGGAATTGTCTATCAGCTTGAAATAGTATTCATAGTCCAGAACGTTCAGGTTCTTTATAACGGAAGGATAATCCACAGTGTTGCCGCAATAGGCTACAACCTGGTCGAAAAGCGTAAGGGCGTCTCTCATTGCCCCGTCTGCCTTTTCGGCAATCACGTGCAGGGAGTTGTCGTCTATCTGCACATTCTCCTTGCCGGCTATCATCCTGAGGTTCTTGACGATGTCAGGAATGCTGATGCGGTTGAAATCATATACCTGGCATCGGCTGAGGATTGTAGGGATTATCTTGTGCTTTTCGGTTGTAGCGAGAATGAAGATAGCGTGCTGCGGCGGTTCCTCCAGGGTTTTTAGGAAGGCGTTGAAAGCCGAGGTACTTAGCATATGGACCTCGTCTATGATGTAGACGCTGTACTTTCCAATCTGAGGCGGAATCATCACTTTCTCCGTAAGGGCGCGGATATCGTCTACGGAATTGTTGGAGGCTGCGTCAAGCTCGTGGATGCAGTAGGAGCGGCCTTCCTCAAAAGACTTGCAGCTTTCGCACTGTCCGCAAGGCTCCATATCCTCTCCCGGATTCATGCAGTTGATGATCTTTGCAAAGATTCTGGCCGTGGTGGTCTTGCCAACGCCTCTTGGCCCGCAGAAAAGATATGCGTGCGCAAGCTGGCCTCTCTTGATTGAGTTCTTGAGAGTTGTGGCAATGCTGTCCTGGCCTATAAGAGTCCCGAACGTTGCCGGGCGGTATTTTCTGGCAGAAACAATGAATTTTTCCATAGGCACAAATTTAACACAAATTATTTCTAATTTTGCCATCCTTAAAAAGAAGTATCACCAATATCCTTCAAATGAAGAAAGAATCGCTGCTGTTCGCTTTTACCAAGACCAAATCCCCGGTAGCATACTGCATACTTAGCATAGGAATGGGAACCCGAGACGAGGATCCCAAGTACAACGGCCTAGCCCATCTTACCGAGCATATGCTCTTCAAGGGCACGCCTAAACGCTCGTCGGTGAACATAGCCAGCACACTTGAAAAAGTGGGCGGAGACCTTAACGCCTACACAACCAAGGAGCGCATTGTACTGTATTCCACTACGTTGAAAGAAGATGTAAAGAAAGCTGTGAGCCTAATCTTTGAGCTGGCTTTCACTTCCATCTTCCCGGAAGACGAACTCAAGAAAGAGAAGGAAGTGGTATATGACGAGATAATCACTTACCAGGACTCTCCGTCCGAACTGCTTTTCGACACATTTGAGGCTGATATTTTTGAGGGCACTCCTCTTGGATTTTCCATTCTCGGCGACAAGAAGACCCTGGAACCGATTACTCCAGCTATCCTGGCAAAGAACCTGAAGAAGTATTTTGTCCCTGGAAATATGACTTTTGCTGTTGCAGGTAACTTTGATGAAGACCAGATCCGCGATATAGTAAGCAAGGAACTGGACAAGTGGTACCCTGGAGCTCGCCTTAACGGCTCTTACGGCAAGGTGCCTATGACCAGCCTCCCGTTTGCCCACAAGTCTTACGACGGAGAAGGCGAGCACAAGCTCACTTTCCTGGAAGGCAAGAAGTTTGACCGCTGCGTGGACAAGAAACTTCGTCAGGCTCACTGCGTTGTGGGCTGCACGGCATACCCTTACTACGAGAGGAAAAAGAAAGCGGCTCTGTCGCTGATTAGCAATATGCTGGGCGGTCCTGCCTCCAACTCAAGGCTGAGCTTGAGCCTGAGGGAAAAGCACGCCCTGGTATATCACATAGACGCCAGCTGTGTTTCCTACAAAGACACCGGATTGTTCTGCATCTACTTTGGCTGCGACAAGAAATATCTAGACAAATGCATGAAGCTGATGTGGAAAGAGCTGGACAAGTTTACAGCTGAGGCCCTCACTCCAAGGGTTCTGGCCGCTGCCAAGAAGCAGATGATAGGTCAGCTGGCCATTGCTTCAGACAATGCCGAGGCCCAGAGCCTTACAATCGGCAAGAGCATGCTTCTGACAGGAGACATCACCTCTCTTGAGCGCATCCGCAAAGACATTGAAGACGTTACGGCAGAACAGATTCTTGAGGTCTCCCGGGAAATCTTCCAGAAAGACCGAATGAGCCGCCTGGTATTCTACTAATTATGGAACAGTTGCTTTCTGCATTGCATTGGATTGAGAGGCAGACTCATACCCGCACCAATCACGCTCAGATGCTGGTGGGGCAGGAAGAAGGTCTGTATCTCCGCGATTTTGTTATGCAGAACAACTGCAGGCGAGTGCTGGAGATAGGCACTTTCACCGGATATTCCCTTGCCTGCCTGGCAGATGGAGCAAAAACTCTGGGCGGCAGAGTTGACGCCATTGAGATAAACAAGGAACTTGATTATATCATTGAAGAAGGACTTCAGAGAGCTGGAGTTTCAGAAATTGTGAAGGTTCATTACGGAGATGCTCTTGAAATCCTTCCTTCCATCGCTGAGGAATATGACCTGGTGTTCATAGATGCAGACAAAAGGCAGTATCCTCAATATTATGAACTTGTGCTGCCTCTTGTTAAGCCTGGAGGTTATATTCTTGCAGACAATGTTACCTGGTACGGAAGAACTTCTTCACATACGGATGCCAAGAGTTCGGGCATTTCTTCCTTCAACCAGATGGTTGAGTCAGACAGACGCGTGGAAAGCCATCTTGTAGATATACGAGACGGCCTCTACGTTATTCGCCGCAAATAATAGAAAATCATAGGTGATTTTTTGTTATATTTGTGTGTGAACATTTAAGTCTAAAACAAATCTTTAGAATATGAAAACAAAAGCGATCTTGGCCATATTGATGGCTGCATTGATTATGCCTTGCGTGGCATCTGCTCAGCTGGGCAAAATCTTCAAACAGGCTCCAAACAACAAGCCGGGAGAAACAAGGCAAACCTCTGCAACAAATGAATGGGTTGCAAAGGGAACTGCCGGCGGAGTGGATTACGTAATGACCGGAAAAATCAACCACGACGATTACGACAAGACCCAGACCAGCACGGTTTCTTTCTCACGCATTCCTGAAACACTGGAGGAATTCCTTGAACTTCAGAAGGATCTGGGAGTTGAGCCTCAGGGAGCTCTGGCCCTTCAGGTTATTGCATTTGAAATGTACCGCCGAGACAAGACAGTAGGAGCGGAGGCTATGAGAGCCAACAACACTCCAACCAATTTCAATGACTGCATGCGCCAGCTTCCGCAAAAGCTTGGAAAGGATCCGAGCTATGCCCAGCCTTACATTGTGGCAGCTTTGATGCTGGGAGCAAGCCCTGCAAACGGATACCAGCCGAGGAAGCCTTACACGATATCCGTTAGAGTTAATCCTGCTGTAGAGTACAAAGAGAGCCAGCTTCTTGGCGGAACGGTGCTGTACCTGCAGATCAACAGCCAGGGATGGAGCCAGAACTGGAGAGGGGCTGAGGTTGTAAAGCCTTACGACTCTGATTATTATCTGGTTAGCAACTGTCCTGCTTTCTATGTAGGATGCGCTCCTATGAGAGGCCAGTGGACACCAATCGAATAGTCAAACATTTAGATATTTAACATTAAACATTATGAAGAGATTTTTCTTTATGGCAGCAGCTGCACTTATGTTTGCAGCTTGCGGCGGAGACAAAGGCGGTTCAACTGAAAACGTTGAGCCTATCAAGGATGGAGTAACAATGGAAAGCGAAAACTTCACCATTATGGTTCCACAGGGAATGGTTGAAAGCTGGAATTCTATGGGAACTATCAATGCAACCGCAGAAGACGGCGCTGTTCGCCTGGCAATTTCCTTTATGGAAGGCGGCCCTACAAAGAGCCAGCTTAAGACTACGGGAGAGAACTACAAGGCTATGGTTCACGCGCTTGACCAGAACGCCACCATCGGTGAACCAAAGGTAGACGGAAACCTTGTTACCCTAAAGTCCACTTGCGAAGGCAAGCCGAGGATTGACTTCACTTACCTGAAAGAAGACAGGGTAGGCGTTTGCGGAAGCCTTGTTTATCCTGAAGAGAGCGCAGCACAGTGGGAAGACAAGCTTGTTCCTATCCTCAAGACCGTTGTATTCAAGTGAAACGTTTAATTTACTCAGCGATAGCGCTTTTTGCGCTTGTCTCTGCAGTTTCTTCCTGCAAGTATTTCAAGGTAGGGGAAACTGAAACTGTGGAGATTATGGACACCACGGCCACTGTTCTCAAGGCTTGGGATAAGGCTTATCCAATGGGTTGGATGGCTGAAGAGGATACTCCAACAATAAAGTACCTGTTCTATGACATAGACAAGGATGGCAAGAACGAGCTATTCATAAGCCGCGGCCCTTGGTCAATGGCTGTTTTGGCTTTTGACGGAGACAGCCTTAACTGCCTGAGCGCCAAATGGCACGACAGGATGGACTATGAGGTGGCGGATGGAGGCTATCTGCTTGAATTCTTTGAGATCTACGAGAGCCAGTTCAACAGGGAACAGAATTGGATCTTCTACCGGCTGGAGGGCAGCAAGGTTGTGGATTCCGGATGGTACAAGGAAACTTTCTCCGGAAAGGAAGAAGGAGACGATCTCTTTGATTCAGTAGTTGAACTGAGGATTGCTGATTCCTCAGCGATTGCCGATCGTCCATTTGACCTGAAGGAAGCAGACTACCGCAAAGTTGAAAGGGAAGAGTACATAAAGCACACTCCTGGGGAGGAAGAGTCCGCAAAACAGGTTCTGGTAACAGATCTTCCTGGCTGGAAAGAAGTTAAAGTGGCTGAATGAAAACCCAAATAGATCCAGCGACCACTAGCAGGGCCAGGGCGTTTGAGATGTGGATGACTTCTCCGATGCCTATGGTCACGCTTTTCAAGACCTTTGACGTGAGCCGTCTGCTGCGTTACTGCAAGCGAACGGGTTACAGGTTCAATATGGTCTTTTGCTGGTGTCTTTGCAAGGCGGCAAGCAGTGTGGAGGAATTCTATGCTGTGCCCCAGGATGGAAAGCTTTTCAAGTACGACCGCCTGGCAGTGAATGTGGTGGTAGATACGGCAGACGGAAGCATCAGCCTCTGCGATGTGCCTTATTCAGAAGATATTGCAAAGTTCAACGAAGACTATATCCGTCTGACGGACAAGGTCCGGAAAGAATGCCGCGACTGCCTTCTTGGAGATGAGTGCGCAATAGTGGGGACATCTACCCTTCTAGACACGGAACTGGATGGGATTATCAATCAGTTTTCTGGCCGGTGGAACAACCCGTTCATCGCCTGGAGCAGATACCGCAAAAGGGGATGGTTCAAGACCGAACTTAAGGTAAGCATGCAGTTCCACCACGCCCAGATGGACGGTGCTCACGCTGCAAGATATCTTGAACTTCTTCAGAAAACAATCGCGATTTAGATGCATTTTTCTATTGGATTTTTGCGGAAATAAAATTAACTTTGTAAGTACTGAAAAGGAATTTTAGCGGAATAAACTAGTTCATTTATTATAAAAACCTAAAAATCAACATTATGGCACAAGTTGTTCCTCAATTGGATTTTATGCAGGCAATAAAGCTTGCTTACAGCCGTCTGAAAGAGACTACAGGACGTTCACGCAGATCTGAATTCTGGTGGGCAATACTTGCAGTAGGAGTAGGCGGAGCTATTGTAGGTCTTATACTCGGTGTTATTCCTGCCATCGGTATTTGGCTAAAATCTATTGTTAATATTGCAGTAGTATTAGTAACCGTTCCTTTGATGATGCGTCGTCTGCATGATGCCGGAAAGAGTGATGGTCTGGTAAAGGCTTATGTAATTCTCTTTATTGTGACGATTCTCCTTGGAATTATAGCTTACTATGCAGCAAGAAGTCTTTCTCTTGGCCTGATGTCCATTACCGGTGTTCTTAGCACTATCGCAGGTCTTGGAGGTCTTGTTGTTGCTATTATCTTGATTGTTTACTGCGTTCAGGACAGCGAGGGCCCTAACAAGTATGGTCCTTCTCCTAAATATCCTGAGGGAAAACCTGAGATTCCTCAGAATCCTCAGACTCCTCCACAGCAGTAAAACGGAGTTGCTGTAAAGCACAAGAAAGGCGGAAAAAACTTCCGCCTTTCTTTTTGTCTATATCGCTGAGGAAAACCTTCTCAGATCTTGTCCATTCCTTTTGTGAATTTTATCCAGTAATACTTCAGAGGGTTCTTGTACTTGAGCTGTTTCCACGGGCGGCTGGTGTGTGGCCTGTGCCTTACCGGCAGAGTGGTGAACAGATAGTTTTTCAGTCCCAGTTCCAAGGCTTCGTGAGATATGGTAACATCATACCAGTTCTTGCTAGGATCCAGGGTGTTGAAGTCAAAGGCTTTCAGAAGGGCGGGAGTAAGAATGGAGCAGCAGAAGCTGCAATGCTTCTTGGTGTCTATGATCTGGTTCTCCTTTCCCAGAGCATGCTTGTACGGGTAGTTTATGACTCCGGCGTCGTCTACTGTTACGGCTGCGGCTATGGCGCAGTCCGGCCTCTGGAGAGCGCCTTCCACAAGGCTCTGGAGAGTGTCGTTTTTTACGGTAACGTCGCTTTCCACAATAAGAAGACCGGCCTCGTCCTGGAGGCATTCTTTCTGAGCCGTCTGAAGAACCAGAAGATAGTTCGGAGACGGGTGGTCCGTAAGGTCCTTAAGGTTTACAAGGCGGAAACCGTATTCGGCTGAAGCTTCCTCAAGCTTTTTGGTGTTCTCTTCTGTTGAGAAATCGTTGTAAACGGTATAGTCGTGTGGAAAGCTCATCGCTGAGCCCTGAATTGCCCTTATGGTTTCCAGCGTGGATTCAATAGAATCCTTTACAGGGGTTATGATGTGTACAAGTTTCATTATTCCAAATTGGCTATGCCCCGTTGAATGGCGTCCCACATTCCTCCAGTTACGGCAATTATGGCAAAGAGTCCAAGCAGTGAAATCACAAGTCCGGCAATGGCCAGTCCTCTAGGAACCTTGAATACTCCTATGAAAGAGAACAAAAGGCCGAGGAACCAGAGGACCCATCCGATAATAGGAATCCAGCCCACAAAAAGCGAAATGAGAGCCATAATGAAACCTGCTATCCCAAGTCCGTTGGTCTTGCGCGGCTGCTGGGCGTAAACTATTTGCTGCTGAGTGTATTGCGGGTTATAATTAGGCTGCTGGGTATATTGCTGATTATAGTTAGGCTGTGGAGGTGGAGGTGGCGGAGGAGTTTGGTTCTGGGTTTGGCTCCATCCTTCCTGATGAACCGGCTGAGGGTCTTCCAGCCACTTTCCGCAATACTTGCATTTGATTGCAGCGGCGTTGATTACTTGTCCGCAGAACGGGCATTGTTTGGTCAATTCTTCCATATCTAAAGTTTACCTACGTAGTCGATGTATTTGAGAGCGGCTTTCCAAGCGTCTTCTGCTGTAGGGCAATCGCTGGAAAGGCTGGCTTCCTCCGGTACGTTATCTGGAACCAGGCTGCGGATCAGCTTTCCGTTTTCCCAGTAATAGCGGAATTCATAAACTTTTCCGTCATACCCATCAGCCTTGAAGAAGTAGAATTCCGGCTGGCCTTTTTCATCATAGAGGATTTCCAGGAAAAATTCTCTTGGAGCAACATTCCATTTGCTGCGGACAAAAAACAAAGTACGGTCAAAAGACCATTCCTCATTGAGCCCCATAGAGTAATACAAGTCGGTAGTTTCCTTGTGAGGTCCGCTCCCGCTCCACATTTCCTGAATGACAACATTGGCGCGGTTTACGAAGATATCGTCATAATAATCTCCGGCAGCCTTGATTTTTTCCAGTGCCGTAGCGTAATCCTTGCGGATCTTGGCTATGGCATCGTTAGTGTTTTTCTGTGCCAGTAAGCCTGACGGGATTGCAAGCAGGGCTGCTAGCAATATGGCTAATAGTTTGTTTTTCATCACGGAGGAGCTTAAAAGTTATTCCAGATCTCGTTCATCTTGACAATGTTTTCAATTATCTTGGCTCTGTTGAGTGCCATTTCAGGAGAAGGGATTTCTTCGTCAGCTTCCTTGCATATGGTCTTAAGCAGTTTCCCGTCCCAGAAATAGTAGCGGCACTCAAAGGTCTTGCCGTGGTAGTCTGTAAATTTGAAGTAGAAGAATATCGGCTGGCAGTGGTCAGGATTTCCGTCGTCCGGGTCGTGCCATAGGATCTCATAGTAGTATTTCTGTTCGCCGATATTGTAGGTATAGCGTGCAAATGCAGGGAACCTCTGGAGATAGTCGCTTTCCTCTTGAATGTCCAGGCCATAGAATAACTCCAGCTTTCCGTTATGCTGTCCGCTTCCAGGCCACATCTCGTCTGTATTTATGACCGTCATATCGTGAGCGGGATATTCTGGATCCAGCCTCATTTCCAGCATTTTCATAGCGCCGGCATATGTCTCGCGGATTGTTGCCAGTTGCTTTTCAGTGCTGTTCTGGGCCCTTGATATTGCCGGCATAAGCATAAGAGCCAGCAGGGCAATTGTCAAATACCTGAGTTTCATAATATTGTTTTTTTAATTGTAATCTACGTCCATCCAGCACTTCCAGCCGCCGTTGAGTATGTTTCCTCCTCTCCACTCGGCTTCTCCCATTTGGAAGTCAACCTCATCGTAATGAGGATAGATCTTGGCAGGGAAAAGCGGAGCCCACTTGCCATATTCATCGTTGACAATCAGCCTGTAAGCATCAAGTCCCTTGGAGAAGAAGAACTTGAGCATCTGCTGGTCGTTTGTCAGAACAGAAGCGGTGTCTGCCTTGTCTCTGTCTCCTCCGCTGTAGCCGAAGCTCTGGTCTACCGGAACCCAGCCTACGCCTTCATAGTAAACCTCTGCCCAGTCGTGCAGGTTCACGTGACCAGGATGCAGCATCCATCCACTCTGCCATCTGGCCGGAACTCCCTTGTAGCGAGCCATAGTCATAAACAGCAGAGATACCTGTCCGCAATCTCCGTGCCCGTTTTTGAGAACATACATAGGAATGTTAGGAATGGTGGAGTAGTCTCTGGCTCCTGCCCACGGAATGTTCTCGGTTACCCAGCACCAGATTCTCTTGACCTTCTCGTATGGTTCGGTGACACCTGCGGTAAGGCTGTCTGCAAGAGCCTTTATCTTGTCTGTGAAAACAATATGCCTTTCCCTTTCTGCAGTATAAGTCTTGTAGATCAGCGATGTGGTGTCATAAGGCTTTATCTGTTCTTCAAGGTTTGCAAAATACTGGTTGAAAGAAGTGAAGCTGAGGTCATAGCCTGCTTTGAGAGTGTCTTTTCCGTTTGCCACCATCTCAAAGTAGATGCTTCTTCTGGCAGCGTCCGGGCTTGAGATAATGTATCCGTCTGCCATATAAGCACCTTCATTTCCCTTTATCTGATGTCCGTCTTCAAAGAACTTGGAAGCAAGAGTTCCGTCTGTTGCCGCGGTTGCATATCCAAGGCTTTCCTTGCGGGTAATCTTGGTATTCAGACCCCTGAACTTGAATACAGGCTTGGCTTCAGGAAGCTCAAGGTCTTTGTAGTCTGAATTGTAGCCTACGAACACTCTCTTGAGTTCTATATCTTTCTGCCTTTCCTTCTCCTTAGGGTATGGAAGCCACATTCTAACAACTTCTCCTGCCGGAACGGCATCTGGCATAACCCTCATAAGAACGTGGATAGTCATCTTGACAGGATCTACATAAGAACTAACGCGGATATCTTTGCTCCAGACTTGCTGGAAGCAGGCGTCTGAAATAACCTTTGGAAGATAACCCTTGAGGAAATCTCCGGTGGTTCCGGTTTCAGGGCCGTCTATGGCTTCTCTTGCTGCAACGCATACAGGATCAACCAGGAAAAGGTTGCCCGGGCCTTTGCGGAAATAGCGCCTCTGCCCGTCTATAGTCTTGCATTCCAGGGCACCGGACTGTCTCCAAGCTTCCATCTGGGCTTCTGTTACGTTAGGTATGTATTTCTTGATATACTCTAGAACTTCCGGTTCAGTCTTGCTGAAATCGGAGAGTATTCTCTGCATCTTGTCTTTTTCAAAGTTGATCAGGTACTTGTCTGCCTCTGAAAGGGAGTCGCACCTGAGGGCTTCCGCAAGAATCTTGTTTGCCTTGGTGAACTGGCCTTCTTCTATCAGGTCATCCAGGGTTACCTCGTCCAGTTTAGGGGACATTTGCGGAGTGTTTGTTGTGCAGAATGTTACAAGAATAGCCGCAGACAAAGCGGCAGCTGCTCCAAGCAGTTTTGAAAGAGTTTTCATATGCAGGTTGTTTTATTGTCAAATGTCAGCGCAAAGCGCACTGCATACAAATATAATCATAATCTTTCAATATTGTTGCGGTGGAGCGTAACAGATTATCAGTTAGGGCGTTAAACAGATTAACCCCAGGCTTTTTACCTGGGGTTAATTCAATAATTCATTATGTTTCAGCGTTTTGCGCTTCACCGGATTTGCCGGAGGTTTTGCGTTCCACCAGTTAGCCTTTCACCCTTTCTCCGTAGGTGCGGTCTTCTACCTTTACGCTGATCTTTTCTCCGTTCTGGATGAATAGCGGAACCATAATCTTGGCGCCGGTTTCCAGAGTGGCCTCCTTGAGAGCATTGGTGGAAGCGGTGTTGCCTTTTACTGCTGGCTCTGTGTAGGTAACCTCAAGTTCAACGAATGAAGGAAGCTCGCAGGTGAGGATTTCCTCGTTGTCTGCCCAAACCATCATCTCCACGTTCTGGCCTTCTTTCATAAGGTCTGCGTTCTCTACAAAGTCTTTATCAAGATGAACCTGCTCGTAGGTTTCGCGGTGCATGAAGTTATAGCCTGTCTCGTCTGCGTAGAGGTACTGGTAAGGTCTTCTTTCTACAGATACGAGGTCTATTCTTTCACCGGCTCCGTATGTGTGCTCCAGAAGTTTTCCGGTCTGGAGATCCTTGAATTTCGTTCTAACGATGGTGTTTCCTTTGCCTGGTTTAACGTGCTGGAAATAAACCAGCTGGCAAGGATGATCGTTGAAAAGGAAGAAAATTCCGTTCTTAAAATCTGCTGTAGTTGCCATAAATAATACTGTAAAATTTGCCGCAAATATAACTCTTTAGGAGGATTTTTAAAAATCTGGCGGTTGAGGTGAGCTGCCACTTTGGCGTGGAGGTGGCTCCGCAAACCCCTATGTTGTCTCCTTTCTTGAACCATTTTTTGTCTATCTGGCTCAGCGATTGGATATTGTATGATCTTGGGTTGTGTTTTCTGCAAAGGTCATATAGGACCTTGCCGTTGGACGACTCTTTTCCGCTGACAAAGATGATGACGTTGTGGCTTTGGGCAAAGGCGCTAAGGCGGGAGTGCCTCTGGGCCACCTGGCGGCAGATGGTGTCGTGAACAGTTAGGGCGGATTTGTCAGCCATCCTTTCCCTGATCCTGTCGCAGACCTCGGCGTATTCCACAGGGTCTTTGGTAGTTTGCGAGAAGATGTTTACCGGCTTTGTGAAATCTACCTTGTCTATCTGGTCTGGATTTTCAACGACTATGGCCCGACCCTCAGCTCTTCCAACAAGTCCGTTAACTTCCGCATGGCCGATTTTGCCAAAGATGACAATCTGCCCGCCTGTGTCCGCTATCTTCTTCTGAAGCTGGAGAACTACCGGGCAGGTGCAGTCTATGAGCTTGATGTTCCGCTCTTTGGCAATGGCGTATGTGGAAGGTGGTTCGCCGTGCGCGCGGATGAGGACGGTGGTATCGCTGAGAGAGGACATCTGCTCCTTGTCTATCACCTTGAGGCCTTTCTTTTCCAGGCGGTCCAGCTCGGAGTTGTTATGCACAATGGCTCCCAGGGTGTAAAGTTCAGCCTTTTCCCCAAGGTTTTGCTCGGCGGTGCGGATTGCCCTTACCACTCCGTTGCAGAAGCCGGAATCTTTATCTATTTCTACGCTAACCTTCATTTGTCTATTGCAGATAGCAAAGATAAGTGTTATTTGATTAAATTTGTGAATCAAAACAGCGAGTTCTATGGCAAGCGGAAAAATCATCGTAGCGATAGACGGTTATTCGTCTACGGGCAAAAGCACCTTCGCCAAGCTGGTGGCCAAGGGGCTGGGATACATTTATGCGGACAGCGGCGCCCTCTACAGGGCAGTAACGTATTTTGCCTATACCAACGGCTTTATAGACGAGAGCGGAAACATAGACAAGGAGAATCTGGAGAGAGTGCTTCCTAAGGTGGAGATAACCTTTCGCACCAACAAGAAGGGCGATAGCCAGACTTACCTCAACGGAGCCAACATAGAAAAGTACATCCGCCAGTCCACGGTGTCTTCTCACGTGAGCCCGATTGCAGAAATTCCGTTTGTAAGAGATTTTGTTAACGTGATGCTCAGGCGGATGGGTCAGGATAAAGGCCTTGTGATGGACGGGCGAGACATTGGTACAGCCGTGTTCCCGCACGCCGAGCTGAAGATTTTTATGACCGCCAGCGAGCAGGTCAGGGCTATGCGCCGTTTTAAGGAACTGCAGGCAAAGGGAGAGAAAGACACCTTTGAAAGCGTGTTGGAAAACCTCAAGAAGAGAGATTACATAGATTCCCACAGGGAGAAGGACCCGCTGACCAAGGCCAAGGATGCTATTGAGCTGGATAACAGTAGTATGAGCCTGGAAGACGAGATTGAGTGGATCAACGGCATACTGCTTCCGAATTTCAATCTGAAGGTGGAGCTTCCGCCCCAGGAGGTTTAATCTAAAAGTGTTATGAAGATACTTATCATCGACGATGAAAAGAGCATCCGTCTGGCTCTGAAAGACATACTGGAAGACGAGGGTTACGAGGTCTCTCTGGCCGAGAACGGGAAGGAGGGGCTGGAGAAAGCCACGGCAGAGCGTTTTGACGTGATATTCTGCGATATAAAAATGCCTGGAATGGATGGCATCGAGGTTCTGGAGAAGATGGTGGAAGAGGGAGTGGAGAGCCCGATCGTGATGATTTCCGGCCACGGAGACATAGACACCGCGGTTAAATGCATAAAGAGCGGAGCTTATGATTTTGTATCCAAGCCGCTGGACCTTAACAGGATACTTATAACTGTAAAGAACGCTTGTGATCACAAGGAAGTTATTCAGGAGAACAAAACTCTCAAGAAGAAGGTTGCAGCTTCTTCTTCCGTTCAGGAGATAGTGGGGCAGAGCAAGGCCATAATGCAGGTCAAGGAGATGATAGACAGGGTGGCTCCTACAGATGCCAGGGTTCTGGTTACAGGATCCAACGGAACTGGCAAGGAGCTGGTTGCCAGATGGCTGCACGAAAAGAGCCCTAGAGCCAAGATGCCTTTCATAGAAGTTAACTGCGCCGCCATTCCTGGCGAGCTTATAGAAAGCGAGCTCTTCGGCCACGAGAAGGGAAGCTTTACCTCAGCCATCAAGCAGCACAAGGGAAAGTTTGAGCAGGCAGATGGCGGAACGCTTTTCCTGGACGAAATCGGTGACATGAGCCTTTCAGCACAGGCCAAAGTTTTGAGGGTGCTTCAGGAAAACAAGCTAACCCGCGTGGGCAGCGACAAGGATATCAACGTGAATGTGAGGGTGGTAGCCGCCACCAACAAGAATCTTCCGGAAGAAATCCAGAAGGGCACTTTCAGAGAAGACCTATATCATCGCCTTAGCGTGATTGTCATTAGGGTTCCGGCTCTTTCAGACAGAAAAGAAGACATTCCGCTTCTGGTTGAGCATTTCATAGACGAGATTTCAAATGAGAGCGGAATGGGGAAGAGGGGCATAAACAAAGATGCCATAGAAGAGCTCAAGAAACATTCCTGGACGGGCAACATACGAGAACTCAGAAACGTGGTTGAGCGTCTTATGATATTGGGAGGAAATCCTATAACCAAGGCAGACGTTACCGCCCTGGCAAGTCCTATGTTCAGATAGAAGATCTTTCTATCCTGATTCTCAGTATTTGCGGCGTGTCGGGATTGGTCCTGACCAGAAGAACAACCCTGAGATTTTCACTTCCGGTGTTTAGGGTGCCGATGGCGTATTTCATTGGCGGGTTGCCGCTTTTGTGTATGATGGAGAAGGACTTTGGAGTATATTGTGAAAAGAAATTCTTCATTATCTGTGTGGCCTGGGAACGTGAACACTCCGTAGGGGCTCCAAAGATGTCTATTTCCAGATTTGCTGCAAACCAGGCGCTCAGCCTTTCAGCATCTCCTTTCTGTATGTACTTGGAAATCGGGATGAAAACGTCTCCGCCCTGAGTCTGGGCTTGAGTCTTAGGGGAGAACGCGAAAAAGAGCAGCGCTAATCCAATCAGAGCCGCCACCTTTGTTCTCAAGGGTAAGATGAGTCCTGTTTTCATCCTTTGATGATATTGTCTAGGTCGCCGAAAAAACCGCAAAAATCACGCCATTTTTGCTCTATTTATGTTAAATTTGCAAGAAGGCAATTTAAGAAATGAAGATAAGGTTAATTTGCGTGGGCAAGACAGATTTCTCCTTTGTGGAAGAGGGGATGGATCTTTATGCCAGCCGCCTTAAGCATTACTGCAAGCTTTCCCAGGTTTTCATACCGGCCCTCAAGGGGGCTTCCAGCCTTTCTAAAGACCAGATTAAGGAAAAAGAAGGAGAACTGATCCTGAAGGAGATAGGAGTCTCCAAGGGCAAACCTTCCGGAAAGATTGTGGTGCTTCTGGACGAAAGGGGAGAGAGGTTTTCTTCCCGTCAATGGGCGGCCAGGCTGGAAAAGGATGCTTCTAGCGAAAAGGAAATGTGTTTTGTCATAGGCGGGGCTTACGGTTTTTCGGAAGACGTCTACAACTGCGCCAATTCCCTTCTTTCCCTTTCATCTATGACTTTTTCCCACCAGATAGTTAGACTTCTTTTTATGGAGCAGCTTTACAGGGCTATGACAATAATTAAAGGTGAGCCTTATCACCATGATTAGAATACAATGAAGAAGGTACTGGGATTCATAAAAAGTAATCTTTTGCCGCTGGCCGTTCTGTGCGTGGCGTTGTGTCTTCTTTTGAGTTTTCTTCAGAGCGGATTGCCAGATGACCTGTCTTCAGAGGCTGCAAGGCTTCAGGACAATCTTCACAAGAGAGAGGCTCTTTTGGATGAATTTGCCTACAAGGCTTTGGATGAGCCGGCAGATAAATGGCTGGATATGCCTGACCTGCCTGAGGATATGGTCATATATCGCTATGTCGGAGATGTTCTCCAGAGCTGGGCTCATCAGTTTCCGTTTGCAAACGATGACCTAAGGGAAGGCTCCATCTATCAGATATTCCGCTCTGAGCATTATCTGGAAGGGCAGAGCCGTTTCCTCTATCCTTTCTCCTATCTTTCCGGCAAGGAACAGTTTGTGAATGTTGGAAGCCGGTGGTATGTAATCAAGAGCTATGTCAAAGACCAGACCAGAGTCATTGCCGGACTTCTGGTAAAGACAGACAAAAGAGTGGCGGACGCTTTGGGAATGAGCGTGGTTAATCCTCATCTGGGAATTCCGGAAGATGTAGATATCCAGCCTATTACCTTTGAAAGTTGCGGAGAGGAAATAATGGGCGGAGACGGCGAGCTGCTGTTTGTCCTCCAGAAAGATGTTACCCTAGGAAAAGTTTCAGCGGTAAGCCCATTTACCTGGATTGCCCTGGCCCTTGCAACATTTGCGCTGTTCCTGTATCTGCACCGCAGAAGAAGTCTTGGAAGGCTGGCTGTCTATCTTATAGGAATGACAGTTCTCTGGGTTGTAAGTTTCCGACTTGGAGCCAGGAGCGCGTTTTCTTCTACATTCTTCTCTCCTACGGTTTACGCAGATTCCGGATTGTTCTCGTCTTTGGGCAATCTGCTTCTGAACAATCTGTATGTTAGCCTGTTGGTCCTGGGATTCTATATGCTCAGGTCTTATTACATAGATAGTCTGCGTCACAAAGAAGGATGGAAGAAATGGGTTGGAGTTATTCTGCTCTGCGCCATTCCGGTTGTACTGTGCATCTACATAAACTACACGCTGAGGAGCCTGGTGGCAAATTCCTCCGTCAATATGGAGCTTTACAAGGTGACGGAAATATCGCTGAACACTATTCTTTGCTACCTATCTTACGCCCTTCTGTTCCTGATGCTTATGTTCAGTCTTCAGCTAATCGCGTCGCTGATGAAAATGAGAAGGCAAAGAAGTCTTCTTTCAATCCGGAACACTCTGCTTTACACCATACTGATTTCTCTGTTCACGCTGCTTACGGTTACACAGCTGAGCTCCAGAAAAGAAAAGGAATGGAGCCGGCTTATGGCAAACCGCATTTCCGTGGAGAGAGACCTGGGGCTTGAGCTGGAACTGAGGAATGTGGAGCTAAGGCTTTGGAATGATCCTATTTCCACGGTTCTTCTTTCTGCTCCGCAGGAGAATCTTCCTATGCTTGAGATGAGATTCTCCGAGCTTTATTTCCAGTCTATCAAGCAGAAATACCTAATCAACCTTTCCGTATGCCGCCCGAGCGAATCTATCCAGATAGGGCAGATGGTGGTGAATTGCCTGGAGTATTACAAGGCCAAGATGGCTCAGTATGATGCTGTTCCTATATCTGAGAACAGTTCTTTCTATTACCTGAGCAACTTCAACGGTCAGGTAGGCTATCTGGGCGTATTCCCGTATCTTACGGAAAACGGGGCCGTGAATCTTTTCATAGAGATAACCGCCCGGTATGAAGAGGGGAAGGCCGGCTATCCGGACAGTTTTTCTGAAATCCAGCCGGATGATTTCAATATTCCTCCACGATTTTCTTACGCCAAGTACCACGACGGTCGCCTTGTGCTTTTCCGCGGAAGGTACGACTATCCGATGTACGAGAAGGAATTTGGCCACTCCACAGTTATTAAAGACGGATATCTTCACAGGGTTAACAAGGTTACAGATCACAACACGGTGGTAATCAGCCGCCAGGAAAGGCGTCTGTTCCCTTATATCGTATCGCTGAGCTATCTGATACTGTTCTTCTTCCTGTTCTTTATGGCAGTCATAAGAATCCGCAGGGCAAGAAGGAGGGCGGCGGCCGCTTTGAAGCGTTCAACGCGCAAGTCCTGGGGAAGAAGGCTGAACTTCCTGATATCCGTTGTAGTGGCTGCTGCTCTTCTGGCCGCCACTGTGGGAAGCCTCTGGTACAGCGTAAGCTACTACAAGCTCAACAGCCGCCTGCAGATGGAGGAGAAAATCCAGACGGTAGGCAAAACTCTGTCTTCATACTTTACTTACGTTCAGGATTATACAGATGTAAACTCATCTGAGCTGGCCAGCGTAATGGATCGCCTGGCTAACGATACGCACGCAGACATAAACCTCTACGATCCGTCCGGAATGATTATCCGTTCCACCAAGATGGACCTGTTCCAGAAATATGTTCTTTCTTCCAGGATGAACCCTAAGGCATATTCCGATGTGGTGGTTGGCCAGAGAAGCCAGATTTTCAACAAAGAAAAGATAGGTTCATACAGTTACTATTCTCTTTACTCGCCGATATATAACCATAATGGAAAACTGGTTGCCATTGCGGACATTCCTTATTTCACCAAGGGAGGAGACCTTAACGGAGACCTTTCATACGTGGTAGCCACCATCATCAACATAAGCATCATCCTGTTTATCATAGCGTTATTCCTTTCTCGGCTTCTGTTCTCCAGAGTTACTCGCCCGCTTACGGACTTGAGCGCCAAGATGAAATCTATGGACGTCTCCAGCGCTCCTGAGCATATCAGCTACAAGAGCAACGACGAGTTAGGGCTTCTGGTAGACGCCTACAACAAAATGGTAGACGACGTGGCAGAGAGCACACGCAAGATGGCTGTGGCAGAGAGGGAAAAGGCCTGGAGCGATATGGCCCGCCGCATAGCCCACGAGATAAAGAACCCGCTGACTCCTATGAAACTCAGCATCCAGCGCATTATGATGCTAAAGCAGAGAAACGCTCCTGGATGGGAGGAAAAGCTGGATGCAATATCCTCATCTCTTCTGGAACAGATAGATATTCTTTCCAACACCGCCAGCGAATTCAGCAGCTATGCCAAGTTCTACGTAGAGGAAGTTTCCATCTTCAATCTCTATGAGGTAATACGCCAGCAGAAAGATATTTTCGATAACAACGAAAACATAAGGATCTCTTTCAGCCACGAAAGCGAGGATTGTCCGGTAAAGGCCAGGAGAGGACAGATAGTGAGAGTTCTGGTGAACCTGATTTCCAATGCTGTACAGGAACTTGGCAATTCAGATGACAAGGGCTTCATAACTCTAAGCCTTCTCCGCGACGGGGATTTCTGGAAAGTAAGCGTAGATGACAACGGCAACGGAGTCAGCGATGAGAACCTAGGTAGCCTCTTCCAGCCAAACTTTACCACCAAGAGCAGCGGCAACGGCCTGGGCCTTGCCATATCCAAGAACATAATTGAGCAGAGCGGTGGAAAAATCTGGTACACCCGAAGCGAACTGGGCGGTGCCTGCTTCAGCTTCACTCTCCCTGTATTTGAAGACAACAAACAACAATAACTATGGCTAAATATAATTTCAACAAAGAACTCAACCGCAAGGGAACAAGCTGCATCAAATGGGATATGACGGAAACCATCTGGGGCAAGAAGAATCTTCTGCCTATGTGGATTGCCGATATGGACTTTGCAACTCCAAAATTCTTTACAGACGCTCTCATTAAGAGGGTAGACGGCGGGGTTCTTGGATACGGCTGCCGTCCACAAAAATGGTACGACTCAATAATCGCTTGGTTCAAAGACCGCTACAACTGGACAATAACCAAGGACCAGCTTGGTTTTGTTCCTGGCATAGTAGTGGGAATAGCCCACGCCTTGAGATGCTTCACCAAACCTGGAGACAAGGTTCTTATTTTCCCTCCTGTCTATTTCCCCTTTGCAAACCAGATTGCCTATGCAAAATGCAAGCAGGTAGACTGCCCCCTGGTTATAATGGAAACTAAAGATGGAGAAGACTTTGAAATAGACTTCAAGCTTCTGGAAAAGAAAATCAAAGGCTGCAAGGCTATGATTCTCTGCAATCCTCACAACCCTGGCGGAAGAGTTTGGTCAAGGGCTGAGCTGCAAAAGATTGCAAAGATTTGCCTGGAAAACAATGTCTTTGTCATCAGCGATGAGATTCACTGCGACCTTTCGTTCAAGGGACACATTCCGTTTGCAACCGTAAACGCGAAGCAGGCAAAAAACACCATCACCTTCCACGCCCCTTCCAAGACTTTCAACTGCGCGGGAGTTGGAGCCAGTGAATGGGTTGCCACAGACAAGGCTCTCCACGACAAATTTGCCACATATCTAAGGGGCGGGGAATTTGACGCCGGCCATTATGATTCATTTATGCCTTCTTCCATCTTCTATTCAGAAAAAGGCAAGGAATGGCTCTCCCAGGCAATGGACTACATCAAAGGCAATATAGATTACGTTGAAAAATTCCTCAAAGACAATTTCACAGCCCAGACAATAGAGCTCAGCGGCAAGAAGATACGTACTGAAACTTCAGACGGTGTGGCTGAGGAATATGCCGAAGCAAAGATCGGCACTACACAGCTTATAAAGATGATAAGGCCTCAGGCTTCCTTCCTGATATTCCTAGACTTCAGAAACCTCGGCCTGAGCCAGAAGGAACTCGTGGACTTTGTGGTAGACAAGGCTCATCTTGCGCTCAACGACGGAGCTATGTTCGGCGCAGGTGGGGAAGGCTTTATGAGGCTTAACGTGGGCTGTCCTAGAAAGACTATGGAAAGAGCTATGGGCCAGCTCAAGGCCGCATTCTGCAAGAAATACAAGTTGTAGGAAAATTGCTATATTTGCAACCCGTTTCAAAAAGACAGCGGGTATCGGGATGTGGCGCAGTTGGCTAGCGCACTACGTTCGGGACGTAGGGGTCGTCCGTTCGAGCCGGATCATCCCGACACAAAAAAAGGCAGACTTTCGGTCTGCCTTTTTTGTGATAAGGGATGATTACCTTATTTCTTGTAGCCTGGATTCTGCTCAAGTTCAGGATAGATGATTCTCTCGTCTGAAGAGATAGGGAGCATTACCCTGTCGTCAGCCCAGGTAAGAGCTACGTTGAATGGGTTGTGAGGATCGTTCTTCTCATAGTGGCCGTTACGCCTCATAAGGTCAAAGAAACGGTCTCCCTCGCCGATGAGCTCTTTCTGTCTCTCAATCTCAACGTTTTCAATTGTTGCGGAGATTGCAGTAACAGAAGGATCGGCTCTCTGGGCAACAGCAAGCAGCATAGCGTCGGCATCTGGTTTTCCGGTAGCCTTTCCGGCCTCGGCTGCAATCAGGTAAGCCTCAGCAAGACGCATATACCTAGGATTGTTCAGGAAGGCGGTGAAACCGGTGTTTCCGATGAACTTCTTCAGCCAGTATTCTCCGGTATGCTTGTATCCGGTTACAGGATCGTCATAAGCAATCCAGTCGGCACGGATATCGTTAGGAGTAAGAGCGAACAGGTCTCTCCAATGTTTGGTTGGAACTACAGATGCTCCGGTGTTGTCATAGCCAAACCACAGGCTGTAGTAGAATGATCCGCCGAATCCGTTATCGCCGTCGATTGCAGACTGGAGGTTTACAAGACCTTCAAAGATGGACTCGTCGTTTCCAACCTCTGCCCAGGAAGCAAGGTACTCGTCTCTTGGTATCAGAGAGTAAGGACCGTTGTTGATAACTTCTTTGGCTGCTGAGTAAGCAAGGTCATTATTGCCCTTGTAAAGAGCAACTTTTGCTTCCAGGAACTTAGCAGCCCAGTAGTTGAAGTGTCCGGTGTTCTTTTCCTTTGAAAGAAGGCCAAGAGCTACGGTAATGTCATTCTCGATCTGGGTGTAAGTTTCAGCAACAGTGCTTCTAGGAATTCTTGCCTCTGATGGAGATACAGGCTCGGTAATCAGAACTGCTCCAAGAGAAGCTCCGCTGTCGAACTTGTAAGGTCTTCCGTACAGTCTTGCAAGGTTGAAGTAGCAGAATGCCCTTACGGCATATGCCTGTCCAAGATAGTCGTTCTTGATGCTCTGCTTTTCTGCAGGAACTTCAAGAGCGTCTATGTTCTTGATAATGGCATTTGCCCTTGTAATGGTTGAGTAGAAATTTCTCCACAGAGTGAAGTATGAATTCTGTGAAGGATCGTAGTCATATGAGTAAACAATGTAGTTGCCCTCACTTGGTACAAGCAAGTCAGCTCTCAAGTCACCCATCTGAATCATATAGTTGCCAAATACTGTATAGTATTTCAGCAGAGTGTACATACCGTTTACTGCAACACCGGCATCCTCCAGGGTTGCAAGAGCGTTCTCGGCAACTACAGCGTCTGTAGGTTCCTTGTCAAGGAATCCCTTGCAGTTAGAAAGGGAAACGGCAAGAACTGCAACAAGTAATATGCTTAATATCTTTTTCATATCTGTATAATCTTAATGGTTAGAAACTTACTTCAACACCGAATGACCAGGTTCTCAGAGCCGGCATACCATAGTTGTAGTAACCGTCAGACTGGAGTTCTGGTTCGCACTCAGCCTTGGAAATAGTAAGCAGGTTTGCACCTGATAGATATACGCGGGCGCCGCGGAGAGAAAGTTTCTGTACAAAGTTCTTAGGAAGATTGTAAGAAATTGTCATATTCTTCAGTCTTGCAAAGTCGCCCTTTACGAGCATACGGGATGAGTTGTAGTAACCACCCTGGTTGTTGTCGTAGATACGCATTGGAACGTCTGAGTCTGAATTTTCAGGAGTCCAAGGATTGAGCTGAGTCTTCATGATAGGCTGTCCGAAGGTTCTGTAACCGTCGTTTGCAACCTCATCCTGAGTTGAGTTGCAGAGATAGTGGCCAACCTTGTAAGTCCAAGCCATGCTGAAGCTGAGATCTTTCCAGCGGAAGTTTGCGTTGAAACCGCCAAAGTACTTAGGCATAGCCCTCTTGCCGTGGATTACCATATTGCTGGCGTTCTGCCTTCTTGCAGGAGCATAGTTGTATCCGTCGTAAGGCATTGCGCTGCCTTCCTTTATTACGGTACCGTCTCTCAGGGTTACGTCCTGATCAACAATCTCTCCTTTCTCATAGAAGGAACCTTCTGCATACATAGGATAACCAGGCTTAACGCCGTTAATGGTCTCAGAGCTCTTGTTTACTCCCAGATACTCTCTGGTGTAGAACTGATAGAAGTTGTAGCCCTTCTTCCACCAGAACCATCCGCTATTGATAGCTTCATCCTCGGTGGAGAGCTTGAGAACCTCGTTGTGTACGCGGCTCCAGTTTGCTCCTACGCTCAGTTCCATATCCTGCTTCTTGATAATGTCAACGTTGGCAGTGATTTCCCAACCGCGGTTAACCATACTTCCCTTGTTCATCAGTGTTGAGCTGAATCCCGTGGTGGAAGCTACAGATGCGTCAAGGAGCAGGTCTGTGGTCTTTCTGTTGAAGTATTCTACAGAGAAGGTGTACCTGTCAAAGATTGTTGCATCGAGACCGATATTCCAGTTCTTGTTCTTCTCCCAGGTCAGATCTGTGTTGGCGATGTTGCCAGGATAGCTGGCGCCGTCATCTCCATACTGTGAGTAGTCATAAACAGACATATATCCGTAACGGTCTGAAGGAAGTGTACCTGAAGTACCGTAAGATCCTCTGATCTTGCCGTCATTCATCCAAGGGAAGTCGAGGAATTTCTCCTTTGAGAATCTCCAGGTTCCGGATACGGACCAGAAGTTACCCCATCTGGTGTCAGGAGCAAGTCTGGAGGAACCGTCACGACGGAATGTTCCGGTTACATAATACTTGGAGTCATAGTCATAGCTTGCGCTTCCGAACATTGAAAGCAGGCCTTCCTCGTCTGACCAGGCATAACCCTCGTCAAATGTTGTACCCATTACACTTTCCTTTGCTCCCAGGTAGCTGAAGTCGGTCTTGCCCAGACGGAGTCTGTTGATCTTCTCTCTTTCAGCCTCCCAACCAACCATTGCTGATACGTGGTGAACGTCGAACATCTTGTCGAAGTTCAGGGTGGTGGAGCTTACAACCTTGTTGATGTTGCGGTGCTTGTCTGAAGCGTAACCTGTTCCGTAAGCGGTGAAGTTAGGGTGACCATAGAGCCATCCGAACTTGTCAAGCACATACAGCCAGTCGCTTGAGAGAGTGGTCTTGAGTTTCAGGTAATCTGTGAAGGCAACTTCGGCCCATCCCTTGAGGATCATTCTGTTCTGCTTTGCATCGTTAACCTGATGCTTGTACTGGGCAACAGGGTTGATGGTGTTGAATCTTGTAGAGAATGTTTCCTCAAAGAGGTCACCTGAATCCTTGTATTTGTAAGGCCATCTGTCGATGAAGACAGCCTTCCACATAAACATAGGGTTGTCCTTTGAGGACCATCCGTCCTGGTGACCATCCTGATACTGCCAAGAATACTGCATGATACCGCCCAGTTTCAGCCAATTGTTAAGCTTGGCCTCGCCGTTTACGGTTGCAGTGAAACGCTGCAGGTAGTCGATCTTTACAACACCGTGCTGGTCTGTGTAGGATACAGATGCATAAATCTTGCCCTTTTCGTTACCGCCGGAGATGCTGTACTCGTAATTCTGGCTGATACCTCTCTGGAACAGAACCTTCTCCCAGTCTTTGTAGATGTACTTGTCATAGTCGAAGGCAGGATAGTACTTTGCAATACGGTTCTCTACGTAAGCGTCTATGCTGCCGTAGCTGCTCCAAGCTGAAGGGTTAGCCTCGGCATAGTTGCGGAATGACATTCTCTGCAGTGCCTCGTTCTGTGCGTCAGATACCATTTCCAGATTCTTCTTGTATGAGAAGTAGGAAACGCCTACGCTAGCCTTGAAGGTGGATACGAGATCTCCTTCCTTACCTTTCTTGGTGGTAATCAGAACGACACCGTTAGATGCCCTTGATCCGTAAAGTGAAGCGGCGGCTGCGTCCTTCAGAATGGTGATAGACTCAATGTCTGAAGGGTTGAGGTAGTTCATTGCACTGGTGGAAATGTTTCCGGTACTCCAGTCTCCGCTTGTTGCAGGCACACCGTCTATAACGTAAAGAGGCATGTTGCTGGCGTTGAATGAGCCGTAACCGCGGACGCTGATCTGAACTTCAGAACCAGGCTGTCCGGAATAGGACATTGCCTGAACGCCGGCAGCCTTTCCTGCCAGAGCCTGCTCGAAGCTTACAACCGGAACGTCCTTGATAGCGTCTTGCTTAACTACAGCTGCGGATCCTGAATAGGAGCCCTTCTTTGCGGTACCGTAAGCAACCACGATAGTCTCGTCCAGTCCGATGGCGTCAGACTCCATCACGGCATTAACCACGCCCTTTCCTGCTACAGGAATTTCTACGGTGGTATATCCTACTGAAGAGAAGACGAGAGTTGCATTTGCAGGAACATTCGGAAGAGTATACTTTCCGTTCTCGTCTGTAAAGGAACCTGTACGGGTACCCTTGACCATAACGTTTACGCCAGGGATAGGGCCTCCGTCTTCTTTAGCGGTTACCGTACCAGTAACCCTGTTTTGCGCGAGCGCCATAGTTGAAACCAGGGCCGCCAAAACAAATAGTAAGACCTTTTTCATTGGATAATTTTTAGTTAGTAAATAGGTTTGCTGAACAAATTTAATAAAAGTGTAACAAACAAGTAACAAAAAATCGTGTTTTTTTCACTTTTTTTTGACTTTTTGATGCAACATTTTCCTCTGCGATTGCATCAGCAACCGCTTTTCTAACTAGTTGAAAAATGAAATGATTGCGCTTTACTTCTGCTTGAAGTAAATGTTGATTGGACAGCCAGTAAAATCAAAGCGTTCTCGTAACCTGTTCTCCAAGAAGCGTTTATACGGGTCTTTGATGTATTGCGGGAGGTTGCAGAAGAAAGCGAAAGAAGGCACTTTGGTAGGCAGCTGAGTGATATATTTTATCTTGACTTCCTTTCCTTTGTACATAGGCGGCTGATGCTCTTCTATTTGCGGCATAAGCGCATCGTTGAGTTCTTTCCAGTCCACCTTTCTGGAATAGTTCCGGTAAACCTGCATGGCTTTTTCCAGAACATCGTGGATTCTCTGCTTGTTGATAACAGACGTGAAAACAACCGGAACATCGGTGAAAGGAGCAGTCTTGGAAAGTATGTCCTGAGTGAAGTTTTTCATTGTCATCGTGTCCTTTTCCACCAGGTCCCATTTGTTGACCACAATCACGCATCCCTTGCCGTTTTTCTGGATCAGGTAGAAGATGTTCAGGTCTTGCGCCTGGATGCCTTCAGTGGCGTCTATCATTAGGATGCACACGTCTGAATTTTCTATGCTCCTGATGGCTCTCATCACGGAGTAGAATTCAAGGTCTTCTGTAACCTTGTTCTTCTTTCTCATTCCGGCGGTGTCTACCAGCAGGAAGTCGTAACCAAACTTGTTATAGCGGGTTGTTATGGAGTCTCTTGTGGTGCCTGCCACTGGAGTGACTATGTTCCTTTCTTCACCGAGCAGGGCGTTGGTCATAGAAGACTTGCCTACGTTCGGGCGGCCCACTATGGTGATTCTAGGAAGTCCTGCAAAGTCTTCGTTCTTTTCCTGAGCGCCGGTTTTTTCCAGCTCGGAAACGATTTTATCCAGAAGATCTCCTGTTCCGCCTCCGCTTGCAGAGGCAATGACCATGGGCTCTCCAAGTCCCAGCGAGTGGAATTCGTATGTTCCGTAGATCTTGTCTCCTGAGTCTACCTTGTTGACTGCCAGGATCACGGGCTTGTCGCATCGGCGAAGCATCTTGGCAATTGACTGGTCGTAGTCTGTGATTCCAGTTCCCACATCGCAGAGGAAAAGTATTACATCTGCCTCGTCTATGGCTGAGAGAACCTGCTTCCTTATCTCGTTTTCGAATACGTCGTCTGAATTGGTTGTGTATCCTCCTGTATCTATTACGGAGAACGTCTTGCCGCACCACTCGCACTTGCCGTAGTGGCGGTCTCTGGTTACGCCGGCCGTTTCATCTACGATAGCCCTTCTTTGCCCCACCAGGCGGTTGAACAGCGTGGATTTTCCCACGTTTGGCCTTCCTACTATAGCTACTATTCCCATATTATACAATTATCTGTTAATCAATTCTTTTAGGCGGCAGGACACGTCGCAGCTCTCACATTCGGAGTCTGGATGAATCTTCCTGAGGCCTTTCTTTCCGGTCACTTTAATGTGGGTGGACTTGCCCCAAATCCTTTCGTCTTCTTCACGCATGCAGACCACTCCTCTTTTCCGCAGTTCCTTGTTGTGCCCAACTTCCGAATCGGGGAAGCGCCCGTCTTTCCGGAAAATAATGTTGAAGCACAGGCCGAAGACGCACAGTCCCACTATCAGGACAGACAGGAGTATCACATACAATGTGTTCATAAAGTGCTATTTGAGAAGGCACTTCTCCTTGTAGACCACTGGAGCGGAACTTATGTTCAGAATCGGAGGTATCTGGTGTATCTTGAACGCAGACTTGCCGATCAATGAGCTAATCCTGTCCAGAAGGGCCTTGTCGTAGCCTTCTTCCAGAAGCTGGGCAAAGGTTTTTCCGCCTTCGTTTACTTCGTAGAGTATCGGATCCAGAACCTCGTAGTCCGGAAGGGAGTCAGAATCCTTCTGTTCCGGCCTGAGCTCGGCGCTCGGGGCCTTGGTCAGGGTAGATACCGGAATTATCTCCTCTTCTCGGTTAATCTCGTATGCCAGCTCGTAAACGTCTCCCTTGTAAAGGTCAGCAATAACCATAATGGCTCCCGCCAGATCTCCGTAAAGCGTACCGTAGCCGGTGCATAGCTCACTCTTGTTGGAGGTGTTGAGAACCAGGGCGTCAAACTTGTTGGAGTAAGCCATCAGTATGGTTCCTCTGATTCTTGCCTGGAGGTTTTCCTCGGTGACGCTCCACTCTTTTCTTTCCTTGAAAACCGGCTCAAGGGTTTTCATAAACTTGTGGTAGATATCGGAAATCGGAACCACTTCATAGTCTATCCCCAGATTCTCCGCCAAATCCACAGCGTCTTGCACGGAATGAAGGGTGGAAAAGTCGCTCGGAAGCATTATTCCGTGGACATTTTCCTTGCCCAGGGCCTCTACTGCCAGGGCGGCCACTACAGCGGAGTCTATTCCGCCGCTAAGACCCAGCACGGCCTTCTGCATACCGCATCCTTCAAAATAGCCGCGGATGCCGTCTCCCAGCTTCCGCCGAATCTCTTCTACAGTGAATTCTTTGTGGATCAGCATAATCGGGGAATCAAAATATCTAGTACATCAAAGTGTTTCCAAAGGATTTGTCGCGGTAAACCTTGTCTATAACGTCTCCAAAGAGCTCAGCGACAGATATCACCTTTATCTTGCTGGTGTCTGCTCCTTCAGGGGCTCTGAGCGGAATTGTATCGGTGACAACCAATTCTTCCAGAGGAGAGGATGCTATGTGCTCGTAGGCGGCTCCGGACAGCACAGGATGGGTTGCAAGTGCCCTAACGCTGGTTGCGCCCTTGTCCACAAGCATACTGGCGGCCTTGCAGAGGGTTCCTGCAGTGTCCACCATATCATCTACAATCACTATGTTTCTGCCTTCCACTTCTCCGATGGCGGTCATAGATCCTACAACATTAGCCCTTTCCCTGCTCTTGTGGCAGATAATCATCGGGCATCCTATGATTCTGGAGTAAGCGTTAACTCTCTTGGCGCTTCCCATATCAGGAGATGCTATGGAGAGGTTTTCCAGCTTCAGGCTCCTCAGATACGGAAGGAATATGGAACTTGCGTATATGTGGTCAACCGGAAAGTCAAAGAATCCCTGTATCTGGTCTGCGTGGAGGTCTGCCGTCATTATGCGGTCGCAACCCGATGCTTCCAGCAGGTTTGCCACCAGCTTTGCCCCGATAGATACCCTTGGACGGTCTTTGCGGTCCTGCCTTGCCCATCCGAAATAAGGCATTACGGCTACAACTTTGTAGGCAGATGCCCTTTTTGCCGCGTCTATCATAAGCAGCAGTTCCATAAGGTTTTCCATTGGCGGGAAGGTGGAGCATACGATAAACACCGCAACGCCTCTGACGCTTTCCAGGTAGATAGGCTGGAATTCCCCGTCGCTGAAGACGGTTACATCAGATTTGCCAAGTTCCAGATTAAGCGATTTTGAAATTCGCTCAGCCAGGTATCTGGAGTTTCTGGTTGAGAAAATCTTGATTGGATGTTCCATATTCTTGTTTTAATAATTTTCTGTCTTTTGTGCCGCTTTAAATAGGTTCAGCACGTGTTCCATATGTGCAATTATCTCCTCTTTTCCGGTTCCTTTCTCGGCGGAACTTGTGAAAATAGGGGGCAGTTCCTCCCAATATTCTGAAAGGGTGTTCTTTACGCTCTCTATATTCTTCTGCAGCTCGTTTTTTCTGGGTTTGTCCGCCTTGGTAAAGATAATGGAAAAAGGAATACCTTCTTCACCAAGGGAGGTAATAAAGTCAAGATCTATCTGCTGAAGGGTGTGGCGGGAGTCCAGCAGTACGAACAGCGTGGCCAGCTCCTGAGACCCTCCGATGAACTCGTTGTTCATCCTGGCCAGTTCCTCTCTCTGCTTGCCTGAAATCTTGGCGTAGCCGTATCCGGGCAGGTCTACAAGATACCAGCTGTCGTTGATAAGGAAATGATTTACAGATATTGTCTTGCCTGGAGATGAGCTGGTTCTGGCCAACTCCTTGCCCTTGGTGATCTTCTCGGCGCCTTGGCACAGCATGTTTATTAGGGAAGACTTTCCCACGTTGGAGCGCCCTATGAAGGCTATTTCCGGAAATCTCTTGCCCGGACGGCCTTTCAAGGTGGTGCTGCTTCCTGCGAATGCCGCCTTCTTGATTTTCATACCTGTTCAAGTTTGGGCACAAATTTAAGAAAATTGACAGTCACTGCAAAGAAAAAGACCGGTGCATGTCAAAAAGCATCGGTCTTTTCTTTGCTTCAATTTCTGCTGGTTTATTTCCACTTGTTGAGGATGTCGGCAAGCTTTGTAACAGTCTCTGTGCTTATTTTGTCTATGAAAGCCTGAGCTTCTTTTTCGTCGTAAGGCTCGCCGTCTTCGTTGGTGAAGACTTTCTTTCCGTCCTTCTCAGCGACGGTAAAGAGCTGTTTGAAACCCTCGTTTTCGGTCCTCTCGAAATAAGTAGTCCGGCCAAAACCGTTAATTACAACTGCATTGCCCTGGAATGACACTTCATTGCCTTCGGTAACAGGGATTCCGTCAAAATTGTCGGCATCTTTAATATCCTTGTAAAAATAGAGAAGGTAACCGTCCTTGCCGTCTTCAGTGTTGATGAGCACATCGTTGCCGGCAAGATAGTAGTTGGCAATCTTCCTGTCATTTCCATAGCTTAAATCCCACAACATCTGGATATCTTCCTGGTGGGCCTGGATGTTGTTCTCGGCAGCGGTAACCAGAGCTGAGTCTGGAGCATTTGCTTCAGGCTGCTGAGCTGGCTGGTCTTTCGGCTCGTTGTTCTTGCATGAAGCCAAAGCTACGAGAAGCCCCATTGTCATCAAAAATATCTTTTTCATGTTATTCAACAGTGATTATTTGTTAATACACATTAATATTGATGGTCTTGTTGTTGTTATTGTTATTCTTAGGCTGAGTATGGATAGGTGATAGTTGCACCGTTATACTCCATCTTAAATAACTATTGTCATTGGAACTCTCTCTGAATCTCACAACAGAAACATTTTTTGGGAGAGGTGGAAATTGAACTTTAAATACCGGATTACCGTGATAGACTGTTTCGTTTTTGAAATTCAACGGCTTTTTTGCTCTATAAACAGTTTCTGTGTCATCATCAACTAACGTCATTTTTGCCGTATTCATTTTCAAGCCATTATAGTTGCCCAAATTACAGCTGAAGTGTACGATGGTGTATTCATTCGTTCTTATGACTTTTACCACTTTTACACTCTTGTTGTTTGATTTTTGGCTTGGGTTATTGTAGGTCTTTTGAAATCCATTGGAAGAACCTTGACTGTTGGTGTTTGCCTTTTGAACCGGCAAGGCAATACTCTTGATTACCCATCCGTCATTTCCCGCATCCCTGTAAGTTACTGAGGTAGTGCTCTTAGGCAGTGCCGGAAATTTGATTTGATATGTGCGTGTTCCGGTAGAAACTCCGTTCCAATTAAAGTTCATTGCTTCTTTCGCCTGGTATTTCTTGCCCGTAGCTGCGTCGGTCAGTGTCGGATAAGCTTCAAGCCAGCTTTTGGTATTGCTGTTATTTGCAGTAAACTTCAGGTAAACTATTGTGGAATTAGCGGTTCTTTCCACCTTGACCACCTTTGCCCTGCTGTCATTTGAACTTTGGCGCGGGTTGTTGTAGGTCTGGGCACTTACAGCCAGAGCCATAAGGAGTCCCGCGATCAACAAAAGAAACTTTTTCATATTAATGTTTCAATTATTTGTTATAAGTGAAGTTTACAAAGTACCATTTGTCTTTTTCGTATCCAGTCTCATTGCCTTCGGTATTCTTGCCTATGCCTTCAAACTCCATGTCAAGCTCTTCGCCGGCCTTTTCCTTGGCCTCCTTGATTTCATTGGCTTTTTTCATGAACTGGTCATACTCATACTCATTGCGGAAAGCGATGGTTCCGTAAGCTACAGACTCGGCTGTGAGATAAACCACAACACCGTTGTCATCATCTGAATCTACCTTGACGAGCTGGCCGTCTTTGTCAAGTTCAACAGAAGCGCCATTTCCGTAATAGTAGTGTTGAATATCGCACTGTGCATCTTTTACCTCTTGAAAGAAAGAATTCAGCGGCTTAACACCCATAGCGTCGAGCAGGTCCTGTGGTACAGCATTCCATTCGGCATTAACCAATGCTACCAGATTCTCAGGAGTAATGTTGAGTACAGGAACTTCTTTCGGAGGCTCCGGAGTTTCAGCAGGCTTAGCTTTGCAGGCAGAAATCATCACGATGGCTGCAAATGCGAGAATTGAGAAAATAGCAATCTTTTTCATAATCTTTATTTTTTAACGTTTTACTTTTCAATAATCATAACAATGCGGAAGCCTAGGCTGCCGAATACATAGCCGGAGCAATAGCCTCGCTTGGATACCCTGCAGTCCGGAGCAGAATCGTCGCAGAAGTTGCCGCCGCGGGTTACCTGTCCAGGGGAGTCGTCTGCTTCCACCTTAGGGTTCGTCTGGGCGTCTTCCCTGTAAGGAGCATATTCATCAGCGCAGTATTCATCTACATTGCCGCTCATGTCGTAAATGCCCAGTTCGTTTGGAGCCTTGCCTTTAACAGGGTGAGTTCCGGCTTCGGTGTCGCCGCACCAGGCAACATCTTCGACATTGTCGCTTCCGGAATATTTGAAGCCCTTGCTCTTTTTGCCTCCTCTAGCGGCATATTCCCACTCGGCCTCTGTAGGCAGACGGAATTTGCGGCCGGTCAGTTCGCTGAGTTTTTGGACAAAGAGTTCACAATCTCCTTCATCTATCATTTCAACAGGCAGGTCAGCTCCTTCTTTATCAGAAGGATTAGATTCCATAACTGCCTCATACAGAGCCTGGGTAACCTCAGTCTCAGCGATGTAATAGTTAGAGAGAGTGACCTGATGAGCCGGTTTCTCGTTGTCAAGAGCATCGTCACCCTGTTCAGCGGTGGCACCCATTGTAAATGTACCGCCCTCAACAAAAATCATATTGAAAGCAACGCCGTTTGCGGTAACAGATACCGTCTGTTCATTGGCAGAGGCTGCTTCAGCATTGTCTGCTGCTTTATTTGTATTGTTTGAGCGGCAAGACAAGATGGCCAAAGGAAGGGCCATGAGAGCAAAAATGGAAATCAGTTTCTTCATATGAATGTTAAAATTTAATAGTTCAAATAACTTATCTCATCCAGCCTTCTACACGGTAAACCTTCTCCAGAAGCTTTTTCTCCTGCTTGGTTGCGGCATCTCTGTGCCACACTTCAATACGGGCGGCATAGTAATCTTCCCATTCGCCTTCGTAGATGGTGAATTCTTGCTTGTTTGCCAGCTGAGCAAAGGATGCTGTTGAATCTATGACTACTTTGCTGCGTTCTTCAATCCTGTCAACAGAAAGCGGAACATTGTCATTAGCCTCAAAACAACGCAGGAAAATCTCTCCAGCCGGCAGAGGGCCATAAAAGAAGTCATATTTGTAAATGCCTCCTTGAACGCCGTTCCACAGAACCAGCCATGTACTAGAGTCTAAACTGTCTGCTACCGCCGTTGAAGTTGAATCAAGCGGAAGGCTGTATTCCAAACCTTCTGGAATCGGATGGTCTTTTCCGAACCTGTCGTGACCTGGCAAGGCAAAAAACAGGATAACAAGCGCTATCAGAACAAGAATAGCAAGTAGTATGTACCAGAATTTACTTTTAGATGTAGACATAGAATATTATTTTGCGCAATTTACGGACTTTTGCCGCTAACAACAAACTATTCTTCAAAATTCGTACCTTGCGCTTTGTTATGCCGAATGCCAGTTTAGATACGGACGCTTTCAGGGAAGAGTATGTGAAGCTTTCCGCTTATCTGGCCCAAGTTCAGGGCCTGATTGAGGATGCCGAAGGGCTTCCCAAGTGGATTGTGTGTGAACTGGCCAAAGTTTCCTGGAGCAGGGGGCACTGTTATCTGGAGCTGGTGGAAAGCGATCCGGCGGGTAATCCAGTGGCAAAAGCCAGGGGTACAATCTGGTCATACAAGGCCAGCGTTCTTAACAATATTTTCCGTCTGGGAACCGGCGATGACCTTAGAGAAGGCATAAAGGTAATGTTGTATGTTCAGGTACAGTTCTCTCCGGTTTACGGCTTGAGCTTGAATGTACTGGATCTGAATCCTTCCTACACTCTGGGAGATATTGAGGCTCAGAGGCGAGCCACCATTCAGAGGCTCCAGAAGGAAGGGCTGATGGAGAGGAACAAGGAGTTGGAAGTTCCTGCTCTGCCTTACAGGATAGCCGTGGTGAGCGCCCAGGGAGCGGCAGGATATGGAGATTTCATGAAGCATCTTTCGGATTCAGGAATCAGGTTTGAAGTAGAATTGTTCGAGGCTGCAATGCAGGGAGCCGATGCACCAGCCTCCATTGAAAAGGCATTTGAAAGCATAAATTCAAGAGCTCATGAGTTTGACGCTGCTGTCCTAATAAGAGGCGGCGGCAGCAACCTGGATCTGGTCTGCTTTGACGATTATCTCATAGCCAGGAGCATTGCTCTTTGCAACCTTCCGGTTATAAGCGGAGTAGGGCACGAAAGAGACAACCATATCTGCGACGACGTAGCAAGCGTGAGGGTGAAGACTCCTACCGGAGCCGCGGATTTCCTTATACAAAGGTTCGCCGATGCGTCTGAGACCATATTGTCTCTGGAGCAGAGGCTTTCAGACGCTTATTCAGAGATTCTGGAAGAGGGTTCGGCAGTTTTGGACAGGTTGTCTATGAGGCTGTCTTCCGCTTTGGGCCGCTTTGCCGAATCTCGGGCAGTGTTTCTGAAAGATCTGGCGCATAGAATATCTGAAGCGGTTTCTATGAATTGTTTTAGGCAGGAGATGCATATTGGCGGTTTTGAGTCGAGCCTAAGGGAAGCCGTGAATAAAAGGATTATGCAGGAAGAGCATCGCCTGGACAGGATGCAGGTTCTGCTGGAAGGAGCGGACCCGACCAGAATCCTCTACAAAGGGTATGGCATAATACTCAAAGACGGAGTAAAGGTAACCGCCATAGAGCAGATAGAAGAAGGAAGCCGCATCGCGATAATGATGTGTGACGGAAAAGTCACCTTCACCGCCACCGCCGTTACAGCAGAAAAGAAGAGATAGCAGATAAAGGTATTTAGATATGGAAGAACTGAAAGAAGAACTGACCTACGAGAAAGCAATCGCTGAGCTCGAACAAATCGTGGAAAGAGTGGAGGAAAAAGACGCCCCTCTGGACAGGATTGAAAAAGACATCAAGCGGGCAATGCAGCTGATAGGGTTCTGCAAGAGCCAGCTAAGAGGCTACAAAGAAAGGTTTGCAGCCCTAATGGATGACGAAGACAATACAGAGGAACAATGAGTGTAGCGGCAACAGGATTCTTTGACGGAGTGCATCTTGGCCACCAGAAGGTAGTGAGAGCGGTATGCGCCAAAGCCAAGGAACTGGGAGTGGAAAGCCAGATTGTGACCTTCTGGCCGCATCCCAGGAGCGTGCTTCAGCAGGAGGCTTATGACCTCAGGCTGCTGACTTCTCTTCAGGAGAAGGAGAGGCTTTTCAGGAGCCTGGGCATAGATATGATAACCGTGCTGGACTTTACTAAGGAGTTCAGCAAGCTTTCTACGGAAGAGTTTCTGAAGCAGTATCTGGTTGACAAGTGCGGAGTTACGCATCTGGTAATAGGTTATGACCACAGGCTTGGCCACGACAGCGAGGACCAAGCTCAGATGATTGAAACTTGCCGGAGGTGCGGAATAGAGGCGGTAAGGGTAGAAGAATTTGAACTGGACGGGCAGGTTATAAGTTCCACCAAGATTCGTAAGCTGCTGGAGAGGGGAAACGTTAGGCAGGCAGCTGAATTCCTGGGAAGAAAATACTCTTTGACGGGAGTGGTGGTAATGGGAAACCATTTAGGAAGGACCATAGGATTTCCTACGGCCAATCTTGGACTGTACGATCCGCTGAAGCTGGTTCCGGGGAACGGAGTATATGCTGTGGACGTATATCTTAGGAAAGAAAAGTACAAGGGAATCTGCAATATAGGAGTCAGGCCTACGGTAAATTCCGGAAAGCATATTTCCATAGAAACGCATATCCTTGATTTTGATGAGGATATCTATGGCTTGGATCTGGTTTTGGAATTTGCTGGAAGAATAAGGGACGAGGTAAAGTTCCCCGATTTGCAGGCGCTTAAGCTGCAGCTTGAGAAAGACAAGGCGGATTCTCTGAAATATTTTTTGTAGATTTGCACTGTTAATGGAACACAGGGGAGTCCCATCCGGGATTCTTCTTAATTTTTATGTTATGGCAAAAGTACATTACGTAACGGCAGAAGGACTGGAAAAACTCAGGGAGGAGCTCAACGATATGATCTCCGTCCAAAGACCGGCTATTTCCAGAGCCATTGCCGAGGCAAGAGACAAGGGAGACCTCTCTGAAAACGCGGAATATGACGCAGCCCGTGAGGCCCAGGGACTTCTTGAACTGAAGATAAGCAAGATGCAGGATCTTATAGCAAACGCCAAGATCATAGACGAGTCCCAGATAAACACTGAGCAGGTGGGAATGCTCAACAAGGTTACGGCCAAGAACCTGAAGACCGGCGCCAAGATGGTATTCACGCTGGTCGGAGAAAGCGAGGCCAATCTTGCTGAAGGCAAGCTGGCGGTGTCTACTCCTATTGGAAAGGCCCTGTTCGGCAGAAAGAAAGGGGAGATTGTGGACGTTAACGCACCGGCCGGAATCATCAAGTTCGAAATCCTTGACATTTCACTCTGACAAATACCAAAGAAAATGGCTTCAATATTTTCAAGAATTATTGCAGGCGAGATTCCTTGTTACAAAATCGCCGAGACAGAAGACTACTTTGCATTTCTGGACATATCCCCGGTGCAGATGGGGCATACTCTGGTAGTTCCTAAGGACGAGAAGGACTATATCTTTGATTATGAAGATGAATACTATGCGGGTCTGTGGAAATTTGCAAAGAAAATCGCCGAGGCACAGAAAAGGGCTATCCCTTGCCGCAAGATAGGGGTTGCCGTGATAGGGCTGGAAGTGCCTCACGCCCACATTCATCTGGTGCCTATGAACAACGAGGGAGACCTCGATTTTGATGGTGCAAAGAAGCTACATCCTTCCAAAGAAGAAATGGAAGAGATTGCAGAAAAAATCAGAAAGGAACTTTAGTATGAGAAAGTTTTTGTTCCTGGCCGCCTTGCTCGCTTTTGCAGCCTGTTCTTCTGACAAGGCATCGCTGAAGATAAAGATAGATGGGGCCGCCCAAAAGGAAGTTGTGCTCAGCCTTCTGAATGTTAACAAGGTAGACGTGGTGGATACTCTCAAGACAGATGCCGCCGGAAAGGCTTCCGTCAAGCTGGATCTTCCATACAAGTCTCCTAACTTCTACTATCTGGACTATAACGGAATACGCATAGCAAGCCTGCTTCTTTGCCCTGGAGACAAGGCTAAGGTGGAAGCTGATTCCAACGGAAGAGGCCTGAAGATTTCCGGTAGTCCTGAAAGTGAGCTTCTCCAAAAACTGGACGATGAGATTGCCAAGGGTCAGAAGTCCTTTGATTCCCTCAGCGTTCAGCTTATAGCCTGCAACGAAATCGGTGACATTGAGTCCGTGAAAAGGCTTCGCCTGGAACTGGGAAAACTTTATGTATCTCAAAAGCAGGCAGCAATCAAGCATCTTGTTTCCAATC
Source organism: Bacteroidales bacterium (assembly GCA_016285455.1). Classification (GTDB taxonomy): domain Bacteria; phylum Bacteroidota; class Bacteroidia; order Bacteroidales; family UBA932; genus Egerieousia. Next base: position 12,639 of record JAEEQS010000006.1, on the reverse strand, counting down.
CGCATTCATTTACAAACCTGAGGAATCTTTACAGGCAGCTCAACGAAAACTTCCCGCTGTTTGCCGATCTTACAGACGGAGTTTACTTCCGCCAGCTGGCAGATTCGCTTAAGGTTGACTATCCCGCTTCTCCATATGTAGCAGCCCTTGACAAAGAGGCGGTTGCGCTGTTCAACGATATGGAGCTCAGCTACAGGATGAAGAATGCTCCACAAACCAATTTCCCTGAAATATCACTGCCTGACACCCAGGCTCAGATAAGGAATCTCACAGACTTGTCCGGAAGGCCTTTCATACTTATTTTCTGGGATCCAACTGACAACACCCAGAAGATGTTCAACGCGGAACTGGAGAAAGTTTACGACCAGTTCAAGGGTCGCGGCCTGGAAATTTACTCTGTATGTGTGGGAACAGACAAGGCTTACTGGCACTCAATAGTAAACCGCTTCCCTTGGATTAACGTTTGCGACGGGAAAGGCACTGCAACGCAGGGCATCGTCCAGTACAATGTGACAAAGCTTCCGGCCCTCTTTATTTTCAGCAAAGACGGATCTATTGCGGGCAAAGATCTTTTTGACAAAAACGGCCTGGCTAAAGCAGTTTCTTCTGTTTGCCAGGAATAAATTCTTTAAGATAGAAAGGCTGGAAATAGGCAAGGTCTGCAAAGCGGCCTTCTTCCAGAGCTTTAGATGCAGCGGTCCTGAGGCCTGAGGCAAGTGGCGCCTGGTCCAGGATCGTGGCGTTTTCAGGCAAGGCACCAAACTTTTCTTCCAGCAATTTTCCGAATTTTGGGGCTCCGTTTCCTGCAAAAAGAACGGAGCCTTCTTCTACGATTTGCCTGAAACTGTTTTCATCCAGAATCTTGGCTTCAGTTTTTTCTGTCGGGATACAATTGCCGTCAAACACAGCAGTGTAAACTTCCATCCTGCCGGCATCAATCATAGGAACAATATGACTGAAAGATTTTGGTGTTTCTTCAAGGGCGCAGCTGGCTATAACCTCAAGCGTGCTTATTCCTATCAGCCTGGTTTTTGCGGCATAGGCTATTCCCTTTGCCAGAGAAACTCCAATCCTAAGGCCCATATAGCTGCCCGGCCCTTCGCTAACAGCCACAGCTGCAAGGTCTTGGGGCTTGAGATTGTTTTCTTTCAGAATGCCGTCAACCAAAGGAGCCAGAACGGTATCGTGGCAGCGTGGGATGCGGCAGACCTCTTGTGCAATAAGGGTGCTGCCTTGGCTCAGCGCTGCCGAGCAGGTATCTGTCGCAGATTCTATGAGAAGAATAAACTGGCTCATAAATTTACTTTATGCCCGGGCCGCTTACCTTGACTTTCATACCGTCTCTGAGCGTTTTGCTGATGGCGGAGAAAGGTCCTGCAACAACCACAGAAGTATCTGAAATACCGTCTGTTATCTGAATGTGAGTCATGTCCTGAAGACCAGTCTTAACGGCAACCGGATGAACCGTCTGGTCCTTGGCTGAGTATGTGAATACAAAGGCCTTGCCTGTGGTACCGGCAGCGATGTCGCTCCTTGAAGTGATGGCGGATATAGGAAGAGCCGGAACGTTCTCGGCCTTGCTGGTCTGGATTTGGACAGAGGCGCTCATTCCAGGACGGAAAGGAGAGGCATTTTCTGCCATAAGGTCCAGATAAGACTCAGGGGTTATCCTGACCTTGACTTCAAATGTTGTGGCCTGGTCTATAGAAGAAGTTGAAGAAGTCTTGGATGAATTTGCCACTTCTGTTACTACTCCGCTGAAGGTACGGTCTGTATAGGCGTCAACCGTTATCTGGGCGCTGTCCCCAGGGTTGAGGCGGATGATGTCGTTCTCGTTCACGTCTACCAGAACTTCCATCTGGCTGAAATCGGCAACACGGAACATTTCAGTTCCGGCCATCTGGCTGGTTCCCACAACTCTTTCTCCAAGCTCCACGCTGAGCTTGGAAATGATTCCGTCCATCGGTGAATAAATTGTAGTCTTGAGAAGATTTTCCCTGGCTTCTTTCACCCTGGCTTCCGCGCTGGAAATATTGAACTTGGCTCCATCCAGCTGTTGTTGTGCAACATCCCATTCAGCGCTGGCTGCTTCGTATTCCGCCTTGGAAACCGTCCTAAGCTCATAGAGTTTGGCGTAGCGGTCGTAATTCTGCTTTGCCCTCAGAGTCTGGGCCTGCTGCTGCTTGTAGGATGCCCTTGCCGCGTTCAGAGATGCCATTGCCTGGTCCACTGCGGAAAGGTAGATGTCCTGCTTTATCTTGATAATCAGGTCTCCTTTCTTTACGGCGTCTCCTTCCTTTACGTGAAGTTCCACGATTTCTCCTGAAACGTCTGGAGAAATTTTCACTTCCGTAACAGGCTGGATCTTGCCGTTTGCAGGAATGGTTTCAACAATAGTCATCCTTTCGACCTTGCTGGTCTCCACAACTGGAGTCTTGTCCTTTTTGCAGGTCTTGGACGCAATCATCAGAATCACTATCAGGATTGCAGCCGCTATCCACCAGATGTTCTTTTTCTTCTTCTTTGCCATTTGAAAATGTTTATAGGTTGATGGCCTTGCCTTTGTAGAAATCCAGGATCTTCAGTTCAAAAAGGTACTGGTACTTGGCTTGGTAATAGGCACTTTGAGCCTTGAACAAATTGGTTTTTGCAATATTGTAGTCTGTGGCGTTCATCATGCCCACGTTGAACTTATTTTCTGTATATGTGAAAGATTCCTGGATGCTTCTCATATTTTCCTTGGCAGCCTTCATCCTCTCAAGAGCGTTGAAAGCTTCGTTGTATGCAGTCTGGATTTCCTTGTACAGAGACTGCTTTTGAACTTCCAGCATAATGGCTGTATTCTCAGAGGCAAGCCTTGCGTTGCGCGATGCTATTCTGTAGGAAAAGCCGTTGAATACAGGAATGCTCAGCGATATTCCCACAGACGGATTCTTGTTGTGCTCAAACTGGGTAAAGAACGCTCCGCTCTGACCATCTGTATAATAGGAACCGTAGCCTGCTTGAACAGAAACCGACGGCATCATCCTTGCCCTTATGGCCTTGAAGTCGTATTTGCTTTTTTCAAGATTATACTCAGCGATTTTAACTTGAGGAAGTGAAAGTGCCTGGCCGTAGATTCCATCTACAGTGCCTTCAGGAAGGAGGTCTTCATCGGGATTCACTTCTGGAGAAACAATGTCAAAATCCTTCTCAGCCTCCGCAGGCAAATCCAGCAGCTGCATCAGTGTCAGAAGATTGCTCCTTACATCTGAAGAAGCTGAAACCAGCTGTGACTTTTCGTTTGCCAACTGAGCCTGAACCTCCAGCAGAGTGCTGTAGGCCTGGCTTCCCGCATCAACAAGCTTGGAAGTGCGGTCTACCTGCTCGGCGGTGCTGTTGCAAGTTTCTATGGCGCAGCGCTCTATCTCCCTGGCAAGCAGAAGCTGAAGGTAAGCCCGTGTTATCTGAATGGTTATATCGTTCTTGACTTTTTCCACCTGCTCCTTTGCAATCTGCAGAGAGGTGTAGTTGCTTTTTATGGAATTAGTTTTGGCGAATCCTGAGAAAACTGTGGCGGAAGCGCTGAGGTTTCCGCTGGTGGACATACTCCTTTTATTCTTGATGATTTCCAGCGTCTGGAGATTGACGCTTCTTCCCCAGCTCATACTGTGGCTAAGGCCGGCGTTTATGCTTGGAGCCAGATCCCATTTGGACTGGGAGAGATTGCCTTTTGCCTGCTCTACTCCTATTTCTTCCATCTTGACCTGGAGATTGTTCTCCCTGGCGTATTCTATGCATTGCTGCAAGGTCCACAGCCGGGCGTTTTGGGCGCGGGAGACCAGGCTTGAAGCCATTACCAGAATGGCTGATATGAGCAATATTTTTTTCATCGGGTGCAAATATACAAATATTACTGAGTGAAAATAAAAAAGGGAATGTTGCCATCCCCTTTTTCACAATTGCTATCTGGCATACATCCTCAGGATTTCAGTCTGTACTTCCGTGACGCTATGCTTGTTTTGGAGCAAGAGCTTTATTGCCCTTACCAAAGCTCCAATTCCGTAGCCCAAAGCTTCCATAAAACGGGCAACATCCGCATCCTTCCCGCCGAAAACCAGGGTCTGGTCTGCTTGTGAGATTTCAACAAATCCTTTCATAACCATTCCTCCTTACTTGCCTGAAAATACAAACAGAGGTTTGCCCTCACGCCCTTTCTTGTAGCCTTTGTAGAAATCTTCCCCATAGCTGGAAATGAAATCCACAATGATGCCGATGATCTTAGCGATCTTCCTGATTGTGTCGGGGTTCATCCCCCCGCACAACGAGAGCTCATCATCTCTTGCTGGGACAAATCCGCTCCCTTTCATTCTCTTTTCTTCCATTTTGTCAACAGTGTTTTGATTTCCGGCAGAGTTGGCGCGCCGGATTCCGCCTATGATAGACCGGTCATTTCAATTATCTTGTCACAGCAGGAGGCCATTCTTTGGTCGTGGGTAATAAGAATTACGCACTTTCCTTTTTCCTTTTCCGCCAGAAGAAGATTCCTGACGGCTTCCATAGTCTTTTCATCCAGATTGGAGGAAGCTTCGTCAAATATCATGACATCAGGATCGGAGTACAGCATCCTGGCTATCAGAACCGTCTGCGCCTCTCCAGAAGACAGTTTCACTCCTCCCTTTCCCAAGGAAGACAAAAGCCCCTTGTCGGTCCGACTAATGAGGTTTTGTCCTCCGGCCTCCACCAGAGCCTGGGTGGCTTTTCTGATTTGAGGCAAATCTATGCTTGAGTCCCTTCTTCCCGGGGACATTGCTATGTTGTCAAAGATGGTGGCATTGAAAAGGTGAGAGTATTGAGGAACTTCAGATATAATGTTCCTCCAGCAAGTAGAATGGATAAGACTGACATCAATGCCACCATATGTAATTCTCCCGCTATCGGGAGAGTATTCTCCAAGAAGAAGCTGGGCTAGTGTGCTTTTGCCGCATCCGTTGGGGCCGGTTATGGCCGTTAGGCTTCCTTTGGAGAATGTGCAGCTTAGGTTTTTTATCAATGGTTTTCCTCCGCGATAGCGGAAACTGACATCCTCCAGAACAAGATCCTGGGGATTGCCCTTTTTCATCCTGATGGAAGACGTGCTGTTGCCCATCGCTGAGAAACAAGTTATGCCGTAAATTCTGTCAGATGCCACAAGAGCCTCGTTCATAAGAGAATCGAACTGAACCAGCGTGCTTGCCGGAGAGATGAAAAACGCGCTCAAGCTCCAGAAGCTGACCAGTTCTCCCAAGGTCATTTTTCCTCCAATGACAGCGGCGCCTCCGATTATCAGTACCGCTCCCAGAATAGTCTGGTTGAGGGCGCTTGAGACTCCGCCCAGCAGAGCAGACAATTTTCCCGCCCTGAATCTTGTAAAAAGCAGGCTGGAAAAGCTGCCGTTAAAACTCAATTGAGCTGGATTGGTTCCAAAATGGCGGATAGATTCCTGTCCCTCTATGCTGTCTAGCACATCGCTTTCAAATTGAGCGGCGGCGGCCATAACTTTGCGGCTCATCCTGCGGTTAATCTTGTCTGCCACTCCCACCAAAAGGGCATAAACGGGAATGCAGAGCATCAGCAAGGCGGCAAGACGGCTGTAAAAAGAGAACATCAGGAAGCAGACTCCAAGAAGGGTGACGGCGCAAACCCCAAAGCTCACCACTCCGTCACATATAAACAGCCTGATTTTTCCGGTATCCGAAAGGCGGCTTTCAAGCTCTCCTTTTGGATAATCGCGGAAGAATCTGCTATCCATCCTGAGAATCCTTCTCATAAAGCCTATGACAAGGGAATTATCCATAGCCAATCCGCCCTTTATCAGATAAAGGTCTCTGAGATAGCCTATAGCCAGACTCAATGGAATCATAGCCAATATAACCGCCGCCAAAACAGCCAGATACGCCAAGTTCCCGCTTGGAAGAGCCTTGTCTATGAGCATCTGCATCAGAAGTGAATTGCAAATGCCCATTGCAGATAAAACAATGGAGCCGGCCAAAGCCAGGATTACTTCTCTGCGATGCATATTCAGAAGGCGGACCAGCCGCAGTTTCCTGCCATCTGTCTGGTCTTCCGCACGGTATCCCTCCCCCGGACAGACAAGTACGATAAAACCGCTCCATCTTCCTGCAAAATCCGCAATATTCACCCACCCGATCCTTTCTTTGGCCGGATCCATAACCTCCACACGTTTCCTTCCCACTTTATAAATGACCACAAAATGCAATAATCCTTCTTCTGAAACTGTATGGGCTATGACAGGCGCTCCGGCTTCCTTCAGCCTCTCCAGCAGAGCAATCTTTTCCGCAAGATCCAGCTTGTCTGTGTTCTCTGGCTTCATTGGCTTGGCGTTCAATCCCATAGCCCTTGCTCCGTCTGCAAGCCCGCGCAACGTTATGCCGTCTGAAGAGCATCCGCATTCCCTTCTTATATAGCTCAGCGGCATATTAACTCTCCACCAAGCTCCCACGGCTGCAAGGCTCGCTGCTCCGCAGTCGTAAGAATCTGTCTGCCTTATATGTACCTTCCTTCTCATCTGAGCAAAACGCACAAAGTTCCCAGGCAAAGGCATAATCCGGCTAAAATCAGCAATATATAAAGGATAAGAGAGCCGTTCCCCAAAGAGGCGGCAGTCCATTCGGGACTCGCTTCAAGGTCTTTGGAAAAACTTTCCAGAATTTCGTCCTTCTGCCTTTTCTTTTTCCTTTTCATCGCCGGTTGTCTTTGACGATGCAAATATGAAAGGCGGAGGATGGGTTTTCAAAACCATCCGGTAAAATTTACCGTGTACGATTCTGGAATCGTACGGAAATGAGCAACTTTTTTTCAGTTGGGAGACTTAACCGGCAATTTTTGCAAAAATTTCCTTGACAAAAGGCAGGATCTGGTCTGCAACTTGGTTAAGTAAAGCGTAAGTTTTGCTTTGGGTCAGATACTCAGGAGGAGCAACTTGCATAGCCTGGAGAGCATTTTCTGTCAGAGAAGCCAGGGCAACCAGGAAAAGAGCGGCCTTCAGCAGGCAGAATACGGCTCCAAAGAATCTGTTCACGCCTCCCAGAACAGTGATTCCGGCCACTTTTTCCAAGCCCTTTCCAATCAGATGGCAGATAAGGATGATAATAATAACAAGGAGCACAAACACTACGGCCTTTACAATAGCTTCTGAATTGTCTTCTGGAAACCAGCCGCTTACAATGCTTGTAACATAAGGCGTGAGCTTGGAGGCTCCCCAAATTCCGATGAATACTCCAAGGATGGATACCAGCTGTGCTATGAAACCCTTCCAGGCTCCCCATATGATAGCGATAACCGCTAATGCTATAACTGCAATGTCTATTATATTCATAACTGCAATGTCTGTTGTTGGACTTTCATTGCAAATATAGGAAGATTCTTAGGGATTTTTGAAAACAGATTCTTAAATTTGTTGCCTTAAAAAATTGAGAGGATATATTTGAATATGGGTTTTGCAGAGTACAAGAAGTTTGATCCGGTGGAAATAGGCCGGCAGGTTCTTAAGAAATGGAAAGAGGAAAAATGTTTTGAGACAGTGAACTCAGCAAGGGAGGGCTCTCCCCGCTTTGTGTTCTTTGAAGGTCCTCCTTCCGCTAACGGAAAGCCTGGCATTCACCACGTTATGGCAAGAAGCATTAAAGACGCATATTGCCGTTACAAGACTCAGAGAGGTTTCTTTGTTCCCCGAAAGGCAGGCTGGGACACCCACGGTCTTCCTGTGGAACTTGGCGTGGAGAAGATGCTTGGCATTACCAAGGAAGACATTGGAAAGAAGATTTCAGTAGACGATTACAACAACGCCTGCCGCAAGGAGGTGATGAAATATACTGCAGAGTGGGTTGCGCTTACAGAGCAGATTGGCTACTGGGTAGATATGGATAATCCGTACATCACCTATGACAACCGCTACATAGAAACTCTGTGGTATCTTCTCAAAGATCTGTACAACAAAGGATTGCTCTACAAGGGCTACACCATTCAGCCTTATTCTCCGGCTGCAGGAACAGGCCTTAGCTCCCACGAGCTCAACCAGCCAGGCTGTTACCGCGATGTCAAAGACACCACTGCAACAGTCCAGTTCCAGGTAGTAAAAGACGTAAAGAGCGCCTTCCTTTTCAAAGGCGTGAACATAAGCGGAGAAGAATCTCCGGCAAATGAGCTCAACGAAGGGGAACTCTTCTTTATTGCTTGGACCACAACACCTTGGACGCTTCCTTCTAATGTTGCTCTCTGCGTTGGACCTAACATAGAATACGTCAGGGTGGCTTCTTCCAACCCTTACTCTGGCAAGCCTGCAATCTACATAGTTGCAAAAGATCTTGTTGAAGTCAATTTCAAAAAGGTTGAACACAAGGTTCTAGACAGCTTCAAGGGTAGAGACCTGGAAGGCGTAAAGTACTGTCAGCTACTTCCTTGGATACTTCCCGAAGAGAACACTATGAGAGTAATCTGCGGAGATTTCGTTTCTACGGAAGAAGGTACCGGAATAGTTCACATTGCTCCTACATTCGGAGCAGACGATGATCGCGTAGGAAAGCAGAACAACATAGCTCCATTCACCCTCAAAGACAAGGAGGGCGTATGGAGGCCTATGGTAGACCGCACCGGAAAGTTCTTCAGGATAGAAGACCTGGATCCTGAATTCGTGAAAACCAGGGTGAAACCTGAGTATCTGAAATTTGCCGGAAGGTATGTAAAAAACGCATACGACGCATCGCTGAGCCCTGATGCAGAGACACTTGACGTGGATATCTGCGTTCAGATGAAGATGGATGGCAAGGCGTTCAAGATAGAGAAGCACGTGCACTCCTATCCTCATTGCTGGAGGACGGACAAGCCTGTTCTATACTATCCTCTGGACAGCTGGTTCATCAAGGCCACTGCCGTAAGGGACGAGATGATAGAGCTCAACAAACAGATCAACTGGAAGCCTGAAAGCACAGGAACCGGAAGGTTTGGCAAATGGCTGGAGAATCTCCAGGACTGGAATCTTTCCAGAAGCCGCTATTGGGGAACTCCGCTTCCAATATGGAGAACAGAAGACAAGAAAGAGGAAAAGTGCATTGGCAGCGTTGCTGAGCTTTACAATGAAATAGAAAAGTCTGTTGCTGCTGGGATTATGCAGAGCAACCCTCTGAAAGACAAGGGATTTGTTCCTGGAGACTTCAGCGACGGGAACTACGCCAAGATAGATGTCCACAAGCCTTACATAGACGAGATTGTTCTGGTTTCCGAGAGCGGAAAACCAATGTACCGCGAAAGCGACCTGATAGATGTTTGGTTTGATTCCGGAGCTATGCCATACGCCCAGGAAACCCTCAAGGCTCTGGGAACTTCTGAGTTCGGCCAGACGGCAGATTTTATCGCCGAGGGAGTTGACCAGACAAGAGGATGGTTCTACACCCTGCACGCAATCCATACTATGGTTTCTCATACTCCTGCGTTCAAGACTGTGGTTTCCAACGGTTTGGTTCTGGACAAGAAGGGAGAGAAGATGAGCAAGAGGCTTGGCAATGCAGTGGATCCTTTCGACCAGCTGGAAAAATACGGGGCAGACGCTCTCAGATGGTATATGCTCACCAACGCACAGCCTTGGGACAACCTTAAGTTCGACGAGGCCGGAGTTGATGAAATCCGCCGCAAATTCTTTGGAACTCTTTACAACACATATTCCTTCTTTGCCCTCTACGGCAATGTTGACGGCTTTACCGGGCAGGAGAAGGAAGTGCCTGTTTCACAGAGGCCTGAGATAGACAGATGGATAATCTCCTACCTCAATTCCCTGATCAGAGACGTTAAGGCTTGCTACGACGACTACGACGTTACCACTGCCGGAAGAAAGATTCAGGAGTTTGTATGCGACCACCTCAGCAACTGGTACGTAAGGCTCAACCGCAAGAGATTCTGGGGCGGAGCTTTCAACCAAGACAAGCTGGCCGCTTACCAGACGCTTTACAGCTGCCTGGAGACCGTGGCCATTCTAGCTGCTCCAATTGCTCCATTTTACACGGATCGCTTGTTCCTGGATCTCAACGCAGTATCCCAAAGACACAAAGAACAGTCTGTTCACCTTACGCTTATGCCGCAAGAAGATGAGAGCCTTATAGACAAGGATCTGGAAGACCGTATGGCTCTTGCTCAGAAGAGCACTTCTATGGTGCTTGCCCTCAGGCGCAAGGTTAACATCAAGGTGCGCCAGCCGCTGTCCAAGCTGATGATTCCTGTTATTGACCCTATGGTCCAGGCTCAGCTGGAGAAGGTCCAGGGCATCATCCTCAGCGAAGTGAACGTGAAAGAAATTGAATATATCACCAACACTGAGGGCCTGATTACAAAGAAGATAAAGCCTATGTTCAAAACATTGGGCAAAAAATATGGCAAACAGATGAAAGAAATATCATCTGCATTTGCTAACTTTACCCAGAAAGACATCTCAGAGATAGAGCGCAGCGGTGAGTACACCCTGCATCTACCAAGCGGAGACGTGGTTCTCCTGCAAGGAGATTACGAGATTTCTTCAGAGGACATGCCGGGTTGGCTGGTTGCTTCCGAAGGCTCTTTGACTCTGGCTCTGGACATCCAGATTTCAGATGCCCTGAGAAGAGAGGGTACCGCAAGGGAGCTTGTCAACCGAATACAGAATCTCAGGAAGGATTCCGGATTTGAGGTGACAGACAGGATTAGCGTTGTTGTTGAGCGCAAACCAGACATCGTTGAGGCAATAGAAGGAGGATTCTCCGATTATGTATGCGCCCAGACTCTGGCACTAAGCCTGAAGTTGGCAGAAGCCTCTTCTCCTGAACTTGAGGGAGCTTCCGAGGTTGAGTGGGAAGACGGCAAGACTGTGAAAATTAAAGTTGAGAGATAATAACAAGTAAAAATTCTGATTATGGCAACAAAAGTGAAGAAGGCAGCCAAAGTGGCTCCAAAAAAGACTGCCCCAAAACCGGCAGCAAAGAAAGCCGTTGTGAAAAAAGCAGAGCCTAAGAAGCCTGTGGCAAAAGCTGTTGCCAAGAAGCCTGCAAAGGCGGCTGCAAAGAAAGTTGCAGCCAAGGCTCCCGTAAAGAAGGCCCCGGTAAAGAAAGCCGTAGCCAAAGCTCCTGTAAAGAAGGTTGTAGCAAAGAAAGCTGCTCCAGCCAAGAAGCCAGTTGCAAAGGCCCCAGCAAAGAAGGTCGTAGCAAAAGCTCCGGCTAAGAAAGCCATAGCCAAGGCTCCTGTAAAGAAGGTTGTGGCAAAGAAAGCCGCTCCAGCCAAGAAGCCAGCAGCAAAGGCTCCAGCAAAAAAAGTTGTAGCAAAAGCTCCGGCTAAGAAAGTTGTAGCCAAGGCTCCTGTAAAGAAGGTTGTAGCAAAGAAAGCTGCTCCAGCCAAGAAGCCAGTTGCAAAGGCTCCGGCAAAGAAAGTTGAAGAAGTAAAGAAAGCTCCCGTAAAAGTTCCTGAGGTAAAGCCTGCAGCTCCGGTAAAGGAAGAGCCGCAAGTTCCTAAGGTTCGCTACAGCGATGCCGATCTTCAGGAATTCAAGAAGATCATACTAGAGAAGCTCGCCAAGGCAAAAGACGATTACGAGATGCTTCGCTCAGCGATTACCCATCGCACCAGCAACGATGTAGAAGATACTTCTCCTTCTTTCCAGGTAATTGAGGAGGGCGCCTTCTCCCTGTCTAAGGAAGAAAGCAGCCAGCTTGCAAACCGCCAGTACAAGTTCATCCAGAACCTCGAGGCGGCTCTGGTCAGAATCGAGAACAAGACCTACGGCATCAGCCGCAAGACCGGCAAGCTTATTCCTAAGGCAAGGCTTCTTCTGGTTCCTCACGCAACGCTTAACGTAGAGGACAAGGAGAGCAGATAAGACTATGAGTACCAGGGGCAAGAAGTGGACAATTGTTCTTGTCGCGATAGTTCTGCTTGTCATAGACCAGGCTATCAAGTTCTATGTCAAGCTGCACTACTCGTACGGGCAGGGATTTGAGATGTTCGGCCACAGCAAGTGGGCGCAGCTGCTGTTCATAGAGAACAACGGCATGGCTTTCGGGATGCAGTTGGGAGGAGTCTGGGGCAAGATTCTGCTTTCCGGCCTGAGGGTTGTCCTGATCGGCGTTCTCATCTGGTACATCAACCGCCTCATAAACAGGGGAAAGGCTCCGTGGGGAGTTGTCATAGGAATGACTATGGTTCTTGTAGGAGCTGTCGGGAATATGATAGACAGCGCCTTCTATGGCCTGATCTTCAGCGAGTCTTCCTACGGCACAATTGCAACCCTGGTGCCTTTTGGAGAAGGCTATGCTCCTTTCCTTCAGGGCAAGGTAGTGGATATGTTCTACTTCCCTATGATGCACTGGACTTGGCCAGAATGGATGCCTTGGGTAGGGGGAAACGAGTTTGAATTCTTCCGCCCGATTTTCAACTTCGCCGATTCCTGCATAACCTGCGGAGTGATTTATATGATTCTTTTCCAGCGGAAATATTTCGCCGGAAAAGATGAAGAGAAAAAGCAGGGCTGAAAATCTTTTTGCGGTTTTGATTAAATCGCTTATATTTGCAGCCCAATTGGAGAGATGGCAGAGTGGTCGATTGCGGCAGTCTTGAAAACTGTTGAGGTGAAAGCCTCCCGGGGTT